>CAVZJE010000029.1:0-75083 GCA_963775545.1 uncultured Alphaproteobacteria bacterium | reverse complement strand
CCGTGACGGCATTCGGTAAACTGATCCGAACCACGGCGTTTCGGCTGACGCTGGTCTATCTGTTCTTGTTTGCGCTTTTCGCCGCGTTTCTTCTGGGCTTTTTCGCCTGGAACACCCGCCGCCTGATCACCGAACAGATAACGACCACGGTGAACGCGGAAACCGGCGAGATCAGCGATATCTTCGGACGGCGCGGATTGCGCAGTCTGGTCAACACCATCGAAAATCGCGCACTTCGGCCTGGCGCGAATTTTTATCTCGTCACCACGCCGACAGGGCAGGCGATCGCCGGCAATGTCGGCTCCCTGGCGCCGGGGGTCATGGCAAGTACCGGCTGGTCAGAAACCGCCTATCGACGGCTCGACGATCAGGATAACGCAAATCATTTTGCGCTGGTGCGGGTTACGGAACTCTCGAGCGGTTTCAGGTTGCTGATCGGACGCGATCTCGAGGAACGACGGCGGCTGTTCGGCATCGTCGCCAAGGCCGGACAATTTTCATTGCTGGTCGTGGTGGTGCTCGGCCTTGGCGGCGGCATCTTTGTGGCGCGGCGTGTGCTGCGGCGGATCGACGCCATGACCGGCACCACCCAGCGCATCATGGCCGGTGATTTGACCGGGCGCCTTCCGGTTGGCCGCAGCGGCGACGAACTCGATCGCCTGGCGGAAAACCTCAATGCCATGCTGGAGCGCATCGAGGCGCTGATGATGGGGCTGAAGGAAGTCTCCGATAACATCGCCCACGACCTGAAAACGCCACTTACGCGCCTGCGCAATCGCGCCGAGGACGCGCTGGCGAAATCCAGAACCGAGGTCGAGTATCGTTCTGCACTGGAGCGGACCATCGAGGAATCCGACGGCCTGATTCGGACCTTCAACGCGCTCCTGATGATCGCTCGCGCCGAATCCGGGCAAGCCCGCGGCAATATGGACGACTTTGATGCCGCTGACGTCGCCCGCGGCATTCACGAGCTCTATGAGCCGCTCGCCGAAGACGACGGCATGACTTTGCACGTGAAGGTCGAAACCGCGCCGGTTCATGCCAATCGCGAATTGATCAGCCAAGCCCTGGCGAACCTGGTCGAGAACGCCATCAAATACGGCAAACCCATCGTCGCGACACTGCCGGCCGGTGCAGGCGCCACGGCCGAAGCAGATCCCAAGGAGATTCTGATCGAGGCGAGACGCGTGGGCGATCGGGTATTGCTCAGCGTCACCGACCGCGGGCCGGGAATTCCAGTGGCAGACCGCAAACATGCGGTGGAAAGGTTCGTTCGGCTGGAAGCAAGCCGCACCCAGCCGGGTTCTGGCCTGGGGCTAAGTCTGGCATCGGCGGTTGCGACGCTTCACGGTGGCGATCTGCGGCTTGATGACGCCCATCCGGGGCTTATTGCTACGCTCGCGATTCCGGTATTGTCCGGCGGCAGTGACCGGCTTGCGGCTCAAATGCAGGACGTGCCAAAGAAAGCCGCGTGAATCGACGCGAGTGGTGGCTTCACCGCTGCGATTTGGCGCGGGCTTGTGCTTCTTCTGGATCGACATTCTCCATGACTCTTCGCGAAACTCGTGATGCGAATGTCCATCCTGCTTCGCTCACTGCGCGTTTTATCGCGGGACCGCACCTGTCGGACCCCGACAAGGCCACGCAGCGGCTTTCGGACTGGCTGTCGGATCTTGCAACCGGCCAGGCGACCGAGTTTGAAGGCCTGTTCGCGCGGGTTCCTTTTGCCAGGCAGATTTTCGCAGGCGTCGCGGAGGCCTCGCCCTATCTCTTTGAACTGATCCGGTCCGATGCGGCGCGCACGCTCAGGGTCCTGCAGAGCGAACCCGATCGGCATTTCACGGAGCTGATCGAGCAAACCCGCCACGACGTATGGGGGGCGTCGAACGAAGCGCAGGCGATGCAGGTTCTGCGTCGCGCGAAAGCTGAGGCGTCGCTCTTGATCGCGCTCAGCGACATCGGCGGCGTTTGGCCGGTCATGCGGGTGACGGCCGCGCTGACCGATCTTGCCGTTACCTCGGTGCAGTCGGCGTTGCACTTCCTGCTGCGGCAGGAAACCACGCGTGGAAGGATGCTGCCGGCGAACCCGGATCGGCCGGAGGAGGGCAGCGGCCTGATCGTGCTGGCGATGGGCAAGATGGGCGCGGGCGAATTGAATTTCTCCAGCGATATCGATCTGATCGTTTTTTACGATGCCGAGGCCTCCTCGCTTGCGCCCGATATCGAACCGCAACCGTTTTTCGTCCGTATCGCGCAGGGGCTATCGCGGATGCTGCAGCAGCGCAGCGGCGAAGGCTACGTGTTCCGGGTCGATTTGCGGCTGCGGCCCGATCCGGCCTCGACGCCGCTGGCGATTTCGACTGCATCAGCGTTGCACTATTACGAACGCGATGGCCGCACGTGGGAGCGTGCCGCCATGATCAAGGCGAGGGCCTGCGCCGGCGACCTGCGGGCTGGGGAAGCGCTGATCGCGGAGCTCTCGCCGTTCGTCTGGCGCAAGCATCTGGATTTTGCCGCGCTGTCCGACGTGCACGACATGAAGCGGCAGATGCAGACCTACCGAGGGCAAAGCGAAATTGCGGTCGAGGGGCATAATGTCAAAATAGGGCGCGGAGGTATCCGCGAAATCGAATTCTTCGCGCAGACCCAGCAGCTGATTACCGGCGGCCGGCATCCCGAATTGCGGGTGCGGCCGACGCTCGAAGCGCTAGATCGGTTGGCTTCGAGCGACTGGATCACGTTCCAGGCGCGCGACCAGCTCGCCGCGGCTTATGAATTCCTGCGACGGGTCGAACACCGTCTGCAGATGGTGGCCGACGAGCAAACCCATGTGCTGCCCGAAGATCCGCAAGCGATTGAGCAATTTGCGCGATTTTTCGGCTATGAGAGCCGCGCTGCGTTTGCCGAGGACCTGCTGCGGCATCTCACCATCGTGCAGGGGCATTACGCCAAGCTGTTCGAAGGCGATCCGGCAGGCAGCGCCAGGTTGCCGGAGGTGGACTATACGGCCGGCCCTGACGAGCCGCGCCTGATCGCGCACCTGACTACGCTTGGGTTCAAGAAGCCGGTTGCGGTGGCCGCAACGGTGCGGCAATGGCTGGACGGCGACTATCGCGTGTTCAGGGTGGAAGCGACCCGCACTTCGTTTGTCGAATTTCTTCCCTCGCTGATCAACGGCCTCGCGAACGCCGAGGATCCCGACAACGCGATCGTGGTCTTCGACCGCTTTCTTCAGGCCCTCCAACGCGGCGGTCGGCTGTTCGTCCTGCTCAGCCAAAACCGCGACCTCGTGGCGCTGGTGGCATTGATGCTGGGGGCTGCCCCCCGGCTCGGCGATATGCTGGCGCGGCAGCCGCAGATCATGGACGGCTTGATCGATCCGCGCTTTTTCGGCGCGATGCCGGACCGGCGGGAACTGTCCGCGCGTTTGGCGTCAACGCTGGAGGATGCTGCTTCTTACGAGGAATTCCTGGACCGCTTGCGGTTGTTCGGTCAGGAGAGCCTGTTCCTGATCGGTGCGCGGATTCTGTCGGGCACTGTCTCCGCCCAGCAGGCAGGCACCGCATTCGCCGACGTCGCCGAAGGCATCGTTCATACCGTGCACGGCCTGGTGACGGAGCAGTTCGCTACCCAATACGGCCGGATCAGGGGGCAGGAGACCGCGATCCTGGCGATGGGAAGGCTGGGCAGCCGCGAGATGACGGCAGCGTCCGATCTGGATTTGATCCTGCTGTATGACTTCGATCCGGAGCTTCCGGATTCCGACGGCGCCAAATCGCTGCACGGCGCGCAATATTTTGCGCGCTTCACCCAGCGGCTGATCAGCGCGTTCACGACGCGAACGAATTATGGCGTGCTTTATGACATCGACATGCGGTTGCGGCCGTCCGGCCGTGCCGGCCCCGTGGCCTCGCATGTCGACGCGTTCGCCGACTATCAGGACAAGGAGGCCTGGACCTGGGAGCACATGGCGCTCACCCGGGCGCGGGTGATTTCCGCCTCGCCGGAATTTGGCAACCGAATAGAGAGCGTCATTCGGCAGGTGTTAACGCGGCCGCGCGACGCGCAGGGCGTTGCGATCGATGTCGCCGACATGCGCCGCGCCATTGCGCTCGAAAAGGGCGAGGACGATGTGTGGGACTTGAAGTATGTCGCGGGGGGGCTCGTCGATATCGATTTCATCGCCCAGTACCTGCAACTCGCGCATGCCGCCGACAAGCCCGAGATTCTCGACGTCAACACGCTGCATGTGCTCGACAACGCCGCAAGGCTCGGCATATTGCCGGCGGCGTCGGTGGAGATATTGCGATCGGCGGCGCTGCTTTATCATGACCTGACGCAAATCCTGCGGCTCTGCGTCAACGAGAGATTCAATCCGGAGACCGCTGGGCAAGATCTCTTGCAGATCATGGCGCGGGCCGGCGACGCGCCGGACTTCTCTTCGCTTCAAGCCCGGGTCAAGGAAACCCAGGCGGACGTACGGCGGGTGTTCAAAGCACTGCTTGAGGAGAGTACGACCTAGCTCGATAGCAACGTATCGGCCTTCCGAAGCGTCGTTAGGGCTTCAAGGACGTTCGGGTCGAGGCCAGCGCCGCCCGCGTCCAGATGCGCGTAGATCCCTTTGCGCATCCGCGGGTCCCAAAACTTGCGGATGTGGTCGGATACGCCGGCTACCTCCTGATCGTGCCCCTGGCTTTCGAAAAATTTCCCGATCTGATTGGCCATGTAGACCAGGTTGTTGTGGTTGCTATGCGACATGGGCAGTTCCTTGCACACGCGTGCCGGGTGTGATGCGGTCTTGATGCGTGAAAATTTCGAACCCGTCGGCCCGGGCGATAGCGACGAGGGTGATACCGGCGGTTTCCGCCATCCTGACCGCAAGCGCGGTGGGTGCCGAGACCGCGACCATGACCGGCGCGCCGATTGCCGCTGTCTTCTGGATCATTTCGACTGAGACGCGGCTGGTCAGCAACACAGCGCCTTCGCTTGTCGGCACTTTGGCTTGCGCGAGCACACCGGCCAGCTTGTCGAGCGCGTTGTGGCGGCCGACGTCCTCGCGCAGCGCAACGATACCGGCCGCGGGCGTCCAGAACGCCGCGGCGTGGACAGCGCGGGTTTCGACGTTGATCGGCTGCAACGGAGAAATGCTTGCCATCGCCGTCATGAGTTCGCGCGGCGAGAACGAGCGCCCCCTCGCCACGATGGCGGCCGGGCGCACGGCCTCAGCGATCGAATCGATTCCGCAAAGCCCGCAGCCGGTTGGCCCGGCGATATGCCGTCGCCGCTCGTTGAGACGGGCAGCCTTTTCTTCCGCCAGCCACATCCGCAGTTCAACGCCGTCGTCGACGTCGACGATCTCCAGTGACGAAATCTCTTCGGGCGCTTGCACGATGCCTTCGCTGAGGCTGAATCCGATGGCGAAATCATCGAGATTCTGCGGCGTACCCATCATGACCGCGTAAGTGCCGCCGTTATAGGTCAGCGCCAGCGCGGTCTCTTCCGGGATCGCGCGGACGCCCTCGCTGAGACGGCCATCGCGCCATGCCAGACGGTCGACGGTGCGAACGGGATCGTACACGATTACTCCGCGGCCTCCACCACTGGCGCAATGCGCCGCGAATTGCGAGCCTGTTCGTCGTAGGTCTTCTGCCATTCCGACGGACCGTTGGAGGGCGAGATCTGCACTGCCGTAACCTTGTATTCGGGGCAGTTGGTGGCCCAGTCGGAGAAGTCGGTGGTGATGACGTTGGCCTGGGTGTCCGGATGGTGGAACGTGGTGTAGACTACGCCCGGCGCAACGCGATCGGTGATCAGCGCGCGCAACGTGGTCTCGCCGGCGCGGCTCTTGAGCCTGACCCAGTCGCCATCGCGCACGCCACGCTCCTCGGCATCGTGGGGATGAATTTCGAGCCGGTCTTCCTCGTGCCACACGACGTTTTCGGTGCGACGGGTCTGCGCGCCGACATTATACTGGCTCAGGATACGCCCCGTGGTGAGCAGAAGCGGGAAGCGCGGGCCGGTCCGTTCATCGGTCGGGACATATTCGGTAACGACGAACTTGCCTTTGCCACGCACGAAGTGGTCGATGTGCATGACCGGCGTACCCTCCGGCGCGTTCTCGTTACAGGGCCACTGGATCGAGCCGAGTTCTTCGAGCCTGGCAAAGGAGACGCCGGAGAAGGTCGGTGTCAGCGCCGCAATCTCATCCATGATTTCCGACGGGTGGTTGTAGTTCATCTCGAAGCCCATCGCTTTGGCTAGGCCGATGGTGACCTCCCAGTCAGCTAGCCCGTTACGCGGCGTCATCACCTTGCGAACGAGCTGGATGCGCCGTTCGGCGTTGATAAACGTGCCATCCTTTTCCAGGAAGGTTGAACCGGGCAGAAACACGTGAGCGTAGTTCGCGGTCTCATTGAGGAAGAGATCGTGGACGATCACGCATTCCATCGCCGAAAGTGCCGCGACGGTATGGGTGGTGTTGGGGTCGGACTGCAGAATGTCCTCGCCCTGCACGTAAAGGCCCATGAAGCTGCCGTCGATCGCAGCGTCGAACATGTTGGGAATGCGCAGGCCCGGCTCCGGGTTGAGCTTGACGTTCCATGCCGCCTCGAATTGTTCGCGCACAGCATCGATGGCAACGTGCCGGTAGCCCGTCAGCTCGTGCGGGAACGAACCCATGTCGCATGAGCCCTGCACGTTGTTCTGGCCGCGCAGCGGATTCACACCGACACCGGGGCGGCCGATATTGCCGGTCACCATCGCGAGGTTGGCAATCGCAATGACGGCGGTCGTCCCTTGGCTATGCTCGGTGACACCAAGTCCGTAATAGATCGAGCCGTTGCCGCCGGTCGCGAACAACCGGGCGGCCGCCCGCAACTCCTTTGGATCGAGTCCGCTTGCGATCGCGATGGCTTCGGGACTGTTCTTCGGCAGCGAGACGAAGGCTGCCCAGTCCTCGAATTCGCTCCAGTCGCAACGCTCACGAACGAAGGCTTCATTGACGAGACCTTCGGTGACGATGACGTGGGCCATCGCGGTCAGCACCGCAACGTTGGTGCCAGGCATCAGCGGAAGGTGGTGCTGTGCCTTGATGTGGGCCGAGCGCACCAATTCGGTGCGGCGAGGATCGATGACGATCAGCTTGGCGCCCTGGCGCAAGCGCTTCTTCAGGCGAGAACCAAACACCGGATGCGCATCAGTCGGGTTGGCGCCAATCATGATGACGACGTCGGTCTCCTCGACCGAGTCGAAGTCCTGGGTGCCGGCCGAAGTGCCGAAAGTGGTCGAGAGGCCGTATCCGGTTGGCGAGTGACAGACGCGGGCGCAGGTATCGACATTGTTGTTGCCGAAGCCGGCACGGATCAGCTTCTGCACCAGGTAGGTTTCTTCGTCGGTGCAGCGCGACGAGGTGATGCCACCAACGGAGTCACGGCCATATTTGGCCTGGATGCGCTTGAATTCCGAAGCCGCGTAGTTGAATGCTTCATCCCACGACACTTCGCGCCAGGGATCGGTGATCTTTTCGCGGATCATCGGCTTCAGGATGCGTTCTTTGTGGGTGGCGTAACCCCAGGCAAAGCGGCCCTTGACGCAGGAATGACCGCGATTGGCTTTGCCGTCCTTGTAGGGCACCATGCGCACGACTTCCTCGCCGCGCATCTCCGCCTTGAAGGAGCAGCCGACGCCGCAATAGGCGCAAGTCGTGACCACCGAATGCTCGGGCTGGCCGATCTCGATCACGGATTTCTCGGTCAAGGTTGCGGTTGGGCAGGCCTGAACGCAGGCGCCACAGGACACGCATTCGGAACCGAGGAAGCTTTCGCTCATGCCGGGTGAAACGCGGCTGTCGAAACCGCGGCCCGAGATTGTCAGCGCAAAGGTACCCTGGACTTCCTCGCAGGCGCGCACGCAGCGCGAGCAGACGATGCACTTCGAGGGGTCGTAGGTGAAATATGGATTGGACTCGTCCTTCGGCATCCAGGCCGCATTCACTTCGCCATTGCTCTTGGCGAAAACGTGGTTCTCGCCTTCATAGCCGTAACGCACGTCGCGCAGGCCGACCGCGCCCGCCATGTCCTCCAATTCGCAGTCGCCATTGGCGGCGCAGGTCAGGCAATCGAGCGGATGGTCGGAGATGTAAAGCTCCATCACGCCCTTGCGCAGCTTCTTCAGCCGTTCGGTCTGGGTATGGACCACCAGGCCCGGCATCACCGGCGTGGTGCAGGACGCCGGGGTTCCGGCGCGGCCTTCGATCTCGATCAGGCACATCCGGCATGAGCCGAACGCGTCCACCATGTCGGTGGCGCAGAGTTTCGGGATCTGCGTCCCGCCTTCCATCGCCGCCCGCATGATCGAGGTGCCTTCCGGCACCGTGACGCTCTGGCCATCGATGGTGAGCGTGACCATGGTCTCGGACTTGGAGCGGGGGGTTCCGAAATCGGTTTCCTGGATCAGCGACATGGCGATTTCCTTTATTCCGCAGCCTGGAGGCTCTTGGGAGCCGGGCTGAAATCTTCCCTGAAGTGTTTAAGCGCGCTCATCACGGGGTAGGGTGTGAAACCGCCGAGTGCGCAGAGCGAGCCGAATTTCATGGTGTTGCAGAGGTCTTCGACGATGGCGAGGTTTTGCTCGACGCGTTCGCCGGAGCGGATCTTGTCGATGGTTTCGACCCCGCGGGTCGAGCCGATCCGGCAAGGCGTGCACTTGCCGCAGGATTCGATGGCGCAGAATTCCATCGCAAAGCGTGCCTGTTTCGCCATGTCGACGGTGTCGTCGAACACCACGATGCCGCCATGGCCGATCAGGCCGTCGCGCGCCGCAAAGGCTTCGTAATCGAACGGCGTATCGAACAGTGCGCGGGGAAAATACGCTCCCAACGGACCGCCAACCTGCACAGCGCGAACAGGACGTCCGGTAAAAGTGCCGCCGCCGATCTCGTCGACCAATTCGCCGAGCGTGATACCGAATGCGATTTCGAACAGGCCGCCATTTTTGATGTTGCCTGCGAGCTGGATCGGCATTGTGCCGCGGGAACGGCCCATGCCGAAATCTGCGTAAGCCTTCGCGCCGCCGGCGAGAATGAAGGGGATCGCGGCAAACGACAGCACGTTGTTGATCACGGAAGGCTTGCCGAACAGGCCTTTATGCGCCGGCAACGGCGGTTTGGCGCGGACGAGACCGCGCCGGCCTTCGAGGCTCTCCAGCAGCGAGGTTTCTTCGCCGCAGACATAGGCGCCGGCGCCGACCCGGACTTCGAGATCGAAGCTGTGCTTTGAACCGCAGATGCGTTGGCCCAGATAACCGGCACGCTGGGCTGTAGCGATCGCGGCATTCATCGCCTCGACGGCATGCGGATATTCCGAGCGGATGTAGATGTAGCCCTTGGTGGCGCCCACGGTGACGCCGGCAATCGTCATGCCTTCGATCACCACAAAGGGGTCGCCCTCCATGATCATGCGATCGGCGAAGGTGCCGCTGTCACCCTCGTCAGCATTACAGACGATGAATTTCTGGTCCGATGCGGTCTGCGCCACGGTCTTCCATTTGATGCCGGTCGGAAAACCGGCTCCGCCACGGCCGCGCAATCCCGACGCCGTAACGTCGGCGAGGATCGCATCCGACGTCATCGTCAGTGCGCGCTCAAGGCCTTTGTAGCCGTCATGGGCGCGGTAATCCTCGACTGAACGCGGATCGATGACGCCACATCGTGCGAAGGTCAGGCGAGTTTGGCGCTTCAGCCAGGGAATTTCTTCGGTGAGGCCGAGCCGCAGCGGATGCGGGCCATTGGAGGTCATGGCGTCGAGCAGGGAGGGCACATCCGTAAGACTCACCGGGCCATATGCCACGCGGCCTTTCACGGTCGCCACCTCAACCATCGGCTCAAGCCACATCAGGCCGCGTGATCCGTTCCGGATGATCTTGATCGGGAGGTCACGCTTTTCGGCCGCTTGCTCGAACGCCAGCGCTATTTCGTCGGCGCCGACCGAGATGGCCGCCGCATCGCGAGGAACGAAAATCCGCATTTTCATCGCTGCGCCTCCGCAACCAGCGCATCGATGCGGGCCTCGTCAAGCCTTCCGACCAAGCGGCCATCCAGCATCGCAGACGGCGCGGTGGCGCAAAGACCGAGGCAATAGATCGGCTCCAGCGTGACGCGCTCGTCTGCGGTTGTATTGCCGATCGCAACGCCGAGTTTGGCCTCCGCGCGGGCGGCGAGTGCGTCGCCGCCCGCGGCCTGGCAGGCTTCGGCGCGGCACAGTTTGAGGACGTGCTTGCCCGCCGGCTTGTGTCGGAAATCATGATAGAATGTGAAGACGCCGTGGACTTCTGCGCGCGACAAATTCAGCGCTTGCGCGACCATGGGAATGGCAGGTTCCGGCACGTACCCGAAGGCTTCCTGAAGCGCGTGCAGGATCACCAGCGTCGCACCTTCCAGATGCGTGTGCTCTGCGATAATTTCGGCGCCGCGCTTGGCGCCCCACGGTTCGTACACAGGCATGATCCACCTTCTCAATCAGTAGCTTATGGCCAGCTACTCAGAGACGGAATCATTCCAAGAATCAATAAAGCTGTCTCATGCTGCGATAGCGAAATACAATCGATAGAAAAGTGATATCGGCTAATTTGTAATTCCAATAAATGTTGCTCTGCTTGATCGTTTTCGAGCGCAAAATTGCTGCCAATTTGGGCTCTTTCGGCATTGGACTTTTAGCCCAGACCAGCAGCGGCCAAGCATGATATTCGTTACCCTTTGAAACCGTTGGGGGGCGTCTTGATCGACAAGCTTGAACTTCTGCTCGCGCTGGCCAAGGAACGTCATTTTGGACGCGCCGCGGAGGCCTGCGGCGTGACGCAGCCGACGATGTCGACCAGCCTGAAACAGCTTGAGGAAATTCTCGGCGTAATGCTGGTACAGCGCGGTTCGCGTTTCCAGGGCTTTACGCCCGAAGGCGAGCGTACGCTGGATTGGGCGCGGCGCATCGTCGGCGACGCCCGCGCGATGCGCCAGGAAATCAACTCGCTGAAGGACAAACTTTCTGGCGAAATCCGGATCGCGGCAATCCCGACCGTGCTCGGCATGGTCGCTTCGCTCACGACACCGTTTCGCGCTCGCCATCCGGACGTCCGTTTTCGGGTGGTATCGTGCACCTCGGTACAGGTGCTCGGGCTTCTGGAAAATCTCGAAGTAGATGCCGGGCTGACCTATATCGAGAACGAGCCGATCGGCAACGTCCGCACCATTCCGCTCTTCAACGAAAGTTATCGCCTGCTGACCTCGCCCGAAGGAATGTTTGGTGATCGCGAGCAGGTGACCTGGACGGAGGTCGGACAGGTTCCCCTGTGCCTGCTGACGCCGGACATGCAGAACCGGCGCATTATCGACCGCGCCCTTCGATCGGTCGGGGCGGAGGCGACGCCGACGCTGACCTCCAATTCCCTCCTGGTTCTCTACACGCATGTAAAGACCGGCCGCTGGGCCAGCGTGATGCCGGCGAAACTGGCGGAAACGCTCGGACTTGCGGACAAGGTCCGCAGCATCCCGATTATCGATCCGGTCGTCGACTACAGTATCGGGATGGTGGTTCCCCAACGCGATCCGATGACGCCGCTGATTGCTGCGCTGGTTCAGATTGCGCGCGAGGTTGCGCCCACGCTGATATGACTAGTGGTCTGATTCTAACATTTGCATCCCGGTCCGGCAGCGCTTTTTCAAATGTTAGAATCAAAGGACCACTAGCAAATATCGGTTTCTAGTGGAGTTTTGGATTTGACATTCGCCTCGCGAGTTCGCGGTCAATACTATAGCGAATGTCAAATCCACTCCACTAGGCTGCGGCGGCGCTAGCCTCATCGACAGCGTTGCGCGGCAGCGATACCCGAACGACGGTGCCGCTGCCGAGCTTCGAGCGCAATCGCATCGAGCCGCCGTGCAAGTTGGTCAGCGAGCGCGCAATCGCAAGCCCTAATCCCGAGCCGTGATAGGTCTTGGTCAACTGGCTTTCGACCTGTTCAAACGGCCGGCCGAGCCGCCGCAGCGAGTGCGGAGCGATTCCGATTCCGGTATCGGCGATCAACAGCACAATGGAGTCCTCGACCTGCCGGCTGCGGACGATGATCTTTCCGCCGTCAGGCGTGAATTTGACAGCGTTAGAGAGCAGGTTGACGATGATCTGCTTGGTCGCCCGGCGATCCGCCACGATCGAGATCGGACCATCGATCTCCGCATCGAGATCGAGTTTCTTGTCGTCGGCACGGCCCGACACGACGCGCAGGGATTCAGCCAGCGTCTTCGACAGGTCGAGCTCTTCCTTGTCGAGTTTCATCCGTCCGGCTTCGATCTTGGACATATCCAGGATGTCGTTGATTACCTCGAGCAGGTAGTGCCCGCTGGTGAGAATGTCGTGGCAATATTCCTGGTATTTTTCCGAACCGAGCGAGCCGAACATGCCGCTCTCCATGATTTCGGAGAAACCGATGATGGCGTTGAGCGGCGTCCGCAGTTCGTGGCTCATATTGGCGAGGAATTTGGACTTGGTCTGGTTGGCTTCCTCGGCGCGGTTTTTTTCCCGGGAATATTTTTCGGCGAGATCCGCTAGTTCGATCGCCTGCCGTTCAAGCTCGCTCTGCGAGCGCTTCAGATCGATGACCGTGGCACGCAGCCGAAGATCGTTGTCGACCAGTTTCTGTTCGTGCTCCTTGATGCGCGTGATGTCGGTTCCGACCGAAACGTAACCGCCGTCCTTGGTCCGGCGCTCGCTGATGTGCAGCCAGCTGCCGTCGTCGAGTTGCGCCTCGAAGGTCCGCGCGCCCGGCGCCTGGTTGGCAATCTCGTGCAGGCGGGTTCGCACCTCCGGCATCCGGCCGACCTCGATCACGGTCTCGTAGGATGTACCGGGGATGACCGCCGAATCCGGCAGCTTGTGCAGCCGCTGGAAATGCGAATTGCAGAGAACGAGCCGGTCGCTGGCGTCCCAGAGCACGAAGGCTTCCGGGATGGTCTCGATCGCATCGCGCAGCCGCAGGTCGGCCTCGACGGTTTTCTCCGCCAGGCTTTTCTGCTCGGTGATATCGACTGCGATACCGATCAGATGAAGCCCGGCATCGGCTGCGCCCTGGCTGAGCTCGCAGCGTACCCGCAGCCAGATCCAGTGACCGCCGGTGTGCTGCATGCGGAACGTGTGGTCGATGAAGTTGATTTTCGAGGAGATCAATTGGTCGGCGATCTCGAACAGATCGATGTCGTCTGACTTCACCAGCGCATTGACCTCGCCGAAGGTCAGAAGATCGCTGCGGTTGTCCAGCCCCAGCATCGTGAACATCGATTGCGACCAGAAGATCTTGCCGCGCGAGAGGTCCCAGTCCCACAGTCCGCAGCGGCCGCGGTTGAGCGCGGTATCGATGCGGCCGCGCACGGCGTCATTGATCAGGTCGCCCTCGCGGGCGCGGGTCGACTGCCAGTGGAACGCGAAGCCGAGGATCAGCACGACAAAGCCGGTGGTCGCAGACAGCGTCACGGACAGCGCGGCGTCCGATCGCCAGATCGAGTTGGGTTTTTCCTGGATCACGGTCACCTGGCCGGGCAGGGATTGGACGGCGTGCCGGACCACCAGCGCGCCGCCGCCGTTCGGCAGCGTGATGTCGGTGACGCCGGTGGGTCGCCCCGAAGCAGGCGGCGGCACGACGGCGCTCACGATATCAAGGATGTTGGAGGAATCGCCGATCGTGGATTCGATTGGGATGCGGGCAAGAATTCGCTGGTCGATGCCGGTGACGATGACGTGCCGTCCGGCGGCAATGGCCCAGGACGGAATCAATCCCGGCAGAAGCAGTTGGAGGCGTTCGAACGAGGCCGCGCGATCCTGCCGGGCCGAGGCGATGCGATCGAGACGTTCGGCAAGCAGGTCGGCCACTGCTGCCAGATCGCGTTTGGTCGCCGCGCGCTTCTGGCGGGTCTGGTCGATCACCTGGACGAAGGCGCCGAGGCAAATGGTGATCAGGAACGCGATGATCAGTGTCGGTACTGCACGACGGAGCGCAGGCTCCGCTAACAACAGCCTGTGATAGGCCGGTTTCGCGATCGATTGCGCCAATCCTTTTATAGAATCGGATTGGACGCACGCGCTCGCCGCGTGTGCGCGCGCCATACCGTTTGCCCCCTTGGAAAATTCCGTACCCACCCCGTTCGAGGAGAAATCGCTGCTCCCCGAATCAGATTCATTTGAATCCACTTTTCCCGGGCTGTCGAGAGTCAACGATTTGTTAAGGCAAATTATTCTTGTCCACGACGAATCGGGCCGCCAAAAAGTCCGCAAAAAGCCCGGCGAAATGAGTCCGAAACAGGAACGCGTATTGTTCAAGCCTTCGGCGGCTCGGCGTGACTGATGACGCGCTTCACGGTCGGAAAAGCGCGGCGCAAGGCCCGTTCGATTTCATCGACACTCTCGTGAACCCTGATTACGCTCATCGAGGGCGCCGCGCGGCAATGGAAGTTGACGATTTCGCCGGCATCGGTGTCCCGCACGCGGACGTTATGGATGTCGTGGATCACGCCCGGCGCTGCGAACTGCGAAAGCGCAGCATGGATCGCTTCCACCCGGTCCGGCGCGGCGTCGGTGCCGTGCGGCAGTTCCGGTTCCAACGGTTCGATATGGGTGTCAACTTCGACATCTTCGCCGAACTCGTCGCGGATGTTCCGCTCGAGCGCATGGGCGATGTCGTGGGCTGCCGTCAGCGCCATCTCACCATCGACTTCCAGGTCGATACTGACGGTGAGCTTGTCGCCGAGATCGTGAACGGTGACATGATGAACGGCGAGGCCGGAATTGCGCGCGATGACCATGATGCGCTCGCGGACGCTCTCATTGTCGCGCGCGACTGGAACCGCGGTGAAAGTCAGGTCGGCGTCTTCCAGCGCGGTGGCAACCGCCGCTTGCGCCTTTCGTTTGATCTCCTCGATGCGATCGATGGGGTAGGTTCGCGGCACCTGGACGATGGCATCGATGAAATGCGTTGCACCGACCATGCGCAGGCGCAGCCGCTCGATGCCGACTACTCCTGCAACGCTGCGGATTGCAGCGGCAGCTTGCTCCGCGGCCCCTTCCGGGGCGCGGTCGGTCAGGGTCTCGACCGTAGAGCGGGCGAGCCGCATGCCCAGCGTCGCGATCACGACGGCAACCGTGGCGGCGGCGGCGGCATCGCCCCAGGCATACCCGAACCCCGAGAGCGCAAGGCCTGTAATGACGGCGACCGAGCCGAGCACGTCGGAAGCAAAGTGAAGCGCGTCGGCGGCGAGCGCCTGGCTCTTGGTCGCGTGAGCTGCGCGGTGCAAAGCCCTGGCCCGCCATAGATTGACGGCGATATCGAGGACGAGCACGACGAAAGGAATCGCCGACAACACCGGAGGCGGGGCTCCCTCGCGCAGGCGGCTGAAGGCTTCGACCAGAATACCGCCGGCGAGCACATAGAGCATGGCGATGATGCCGAGCGCCGATACGCTCTCGAGCTTGCCGTGGCCATAATGGTGTTCCTCGTCGGCCGGGCGATCGGAAAAGCGCACCACCAGCCAAGTGACGACGGTTGCGACCACGTCCACGGACGAGTGCAGGGCTTCGGAGATCAGTGCCAGACTGCCGATGGCGATGCCGACCACGAATTTGGCCGCGGCCATTCCGGCGCTGACGAAAATCGAAATCGCCGCGACGCGCGATTTGGTCGGATGAACGGGATCGGTCATGGGCGCGGGTTTAGCAGGGCAATGTTTAACATTAAAGCAATCGAGTTTCGCAACTGCCAATCAATCGCAGGACGATGAATAAGCGATTTGCGCCGATTCAGATCGATGCAGCAATCCTTTGCGCTCAACGCAGATCGTACTCTCGGTTACCTGCGGCGTAATGGAGAAGCCGCTGCGCTGCCGCCACTATGGCCCGGTCTGGAACGACCAGACCACCAACAGATGGAGCAAGAAATGACCGACCCGGCCCAGATCGCCGATCGATATATCGCTGTTTGGAATGAAACGGATCCCGCTCGCCGCCGCACGCTGCTGGCGGATGGCTGGACCAAGAACGCCACCTACGTCGATCCGCTCGCGGCTGGCGAAGGTCACGAGCAGATCGGCGCGCTCATCGGGGCGGTCCAGGAGCGCTTCCCAGGCTTTCGCTTCGCGCTCAGCGGCGGCGTCGATGGGTATGGAGACAATATCCGCTTTTCATGGGCGCTCGGCCCGGAAAATGAACCCGACATGATCAAGGGCACCGACGTCGCTCTCGTTGAGGGTGAACGCCTGAAATCGGTGATCGGCTTCCTGGACAAGGTTCCCGCCGGCGCCTGACTTCGCGCGCGCCGAGCAGCGCTTTCGAGTCGGATCGAAACCCGTCACTTCTGATCTTGAGGCGGGTTACTTTGCTGGCTCGAAGGCGGGCTGCCCTGGCGATTCTCGGGGGAACTGGTTTGATCGCTGGCCTGGAGCCAGGTCGGCATCCGCACCAGCGAATTGTCGAGGTGATTGATGACCCACACGCCTCCAAGTGCGATGATGCCAGCCAACATGACATGCGGCAGAGTTCGCACCAGCACGCCAAGCAGGTCCGCGAAGGCGGCCAAGATCGCCGCGCCTGCGAAAAACAGTTCGCGGCCCACCCGGTAAAGCGCCCAGACCACTCCCGCGAGCATCAGAAGCAGAAGAAACTCTTTCCACAGCGGCCACTGCTGCCACGGCACGGCTGCCAATCTGCTGATCTGATCGACCGACCAGGTCCAGATGAGTTCGACGAAGCGGAAGATGGCTGAAATCCCGTCATGCAGGAATTTCAAGAGCTGATCGAAAACCTGTTTCATGGCCGAAATCCTCGAGCATCCCATGAGAATGCAAAAAGGAGCCTGAGGTTCCCGAACTTGAGTACGTTCGTTCAATCATTTGGCGCTGTCGTGCAACCCTGCCAGCGGCATTTCGAGCTAAAATTGCCTAATGCCGAACTCAGAAAAGGGATGATCTCACAGCCATTTCGGGATGCTGGTTGGAACGAAATGGCGCAGTTGCTCG
This sequence comes from uncultured Alphaproteobacteria bacterium, assembly GCA_963775545.1. GTDB lineage: Bacteria > Pseudomonadota > Alphaproteobacteria > Rhizobiales > Xanthobacteraceae > Bradyrhizobium. The sequence goes on along the minus strand of CAVZJE010000029.1, from coordinate 58,039 downwards.
ATCAGCGCAGCGGGATCTGGGTCGACGCAGATCGAATGCCGGTGCTCGGGCGGCAGGAACTTGCACTCGACCATGTGGTCGATGAAAGCCAGAAACGGCTGGTAGAAACCGGCGACGTTCAGAAGACCAACCGGTTTGTCGATCTCCGAAAGCTGGTTCATGCTCCAGACTTCCATCATCTCTTCCACCGTCCCGATGCCACCAGGCATCGCAATGAAGGCGTCGGCCAGTTCGGCCATCCTTTGCTTGCGGTTGCGCAGGGTGGGGACGATCTCGCTACGATGGAGATCGGGGTGCGTGTGGCCGCGCTGGTGCAGCTTCTCGGTGATCACGCCATGTGTCGTGCCACCGGCTGCAATCAGCGCATCGGCAACCACGCCCATCAGGCCCTTCGTCGTGCCGCCGTAGACCAATGTAATTCCTGCCGCGGCCAAGGCCTGACCGAGCCAGCGCGCGCCTTCGGCATAGGCGTCGGAATTGCCGAAGTTCGAGCCGCAGAACACGGCGATGCTGGTGATAGAGCGCGGCACGGTGATCGTTCTTCAATTGATGGGGTTCAGGTCCATACGCGTGTTCTTTTCTCTCAACGTCTTGCTTCAAGTCAAAGAGATTCGATTACCGTCCTGCAAGACGATAGCCCAATCGGCTTTGCGACTTGAGCGGTCGCATCAATTTGTTCCGCTCTATGTTGCACTCGCCGGAGCGGCCAACTCCGTCCCGTTGTGAACGAGGAGCCCACGGGCCTTCATTTCGCGCAATCCGTACAGGAAGCCGAGTTCGAGGAATGAATCGATAAACTTGAACAGGATCTGAACGGCGACCATGTTGACCAGAATGTGGATCGGCAGAACGAAAGCGAATGCGGCAATCACAAACAGAAGCGAGTTTACGAACATCGAAACTACGTTCGCGCATACCGCCCGCAGCCACAGCATCCCGTCTCCCGTCCGAGCGCGCACCGCATCGTAGACGTAAACCATGACAAGTCCGGTAATCCACGTTGCGAAAATGCTCGCGGCGGCGATACGAGGAACGATCTTGTTGAGATTCAGGAATTCCGAGTGGTTCTGCTCATAGCCGGTGGCGCCCGGAAGAAGAAACAGGAATCCCAGAACGATAGAGGTCACGACACGGCAGACGAGTTGGGCATTGACGGAGGTGCGGGAGATCTTGAGGCCGTAAAACTCGTTCAGGTAATTCGCTCCAAGCTCGATCGTCGGATAGATCAGCGACCCCGCGATGGTGATGAACGTTACTCCCGCGATCGTAAGTCCGACAAACTGTGCGGACGTAAAAGAGATCAGGACCTGAAAGGCGCATTGAAGGCCGACGATCCACAAGACGGCGTGCTCACGGCCAAACATCTCGGCGACGATGATGCCAATTCCGACAGAAGCAAAGCAGAAGCAGATCGCCCCGACGATCCAAACAAGACCAATCCAGTCACTGAGGACCATAACACCCTCGCTGTTTCAAGCTTCAGATTGGAAGATCAGGTGCCGCGCTCTCTGGATATTTTCTCGAACCCCAAGTTCTCGAACCCCAAGCTCGCCGCACCGGCGGCCAGTCCCGTTACCGATGAGAAGGATAGATCAAAACTTTCCTATGGCAACAATAATTTCGAAAATTACGATAATATCGAATTATTGAGCAGAGGATGAGTATTTCTTGTGCGGCGCATCAAGGGTGGTGGGTCGTGACGGATCAAAAATATCGTACATTTAATAAAATTTCGAAAATTCTTGACTTGGGTCCAAGGGGTCTTCTAATTATTCGCTGTAGTCGCCCTTTGGTGATCTCAACCCAGGCCAATCGTCGGAGCTCCCATGGATTTGAATCTTGCAGGGCGCGTCGCGTTCATTACCGGGCCGGCCAAAGGCATGGGGGCCGCAATTACCCGAAGCTTCGCAGAGGAGGGTTGCCGCCTCGTCCTCGTTGGACGCGACGTTGCCGCCATCAAGCCTATCGCCGAAGAAATGAAAGCTTCCGGGCGGGAGGCGATTGTTGTTCGCTGCGATCTGACGGATGCGCCGCAATGTGACGAGGCAGCGAAGGCCGCCGTTTCGCGGTTCGGCCGGATCGACATCCTCGTCAATGTAGCGGGCGGGTCGGGGCCGGTAGGGAAGAGTGGCGTTGAAACGACACCCGAGGAATTCGAGGAAATCGTCCGGCTGAATGTGAACGGCTGCTTTCATACGATGCGTGCGGTCCTGCCGGCGATGATCAAGCAGCGGTATGGCAAGATCGTCAATGTCGGCGGCACCTTCGGAATGCGCGGAAGGGCCGGGCGAATGTCCTATTCGGCGTCCAAGTGGGGCCTGCGCGGGGTCACGAAAAGCTTCGCCCTCGAAGTCGGGCAGCACAACATCAACGTCAATTATGTCGCGCCCGGAATGGTGGACGGACCGCGCTTCCGCGACAAGGTTTGCGCCGATATGGCGCGGCGGCTGAACATTACTCCGGAAGAAGCCGCGGAACGCCACGCGCAGGATTACGCGTTGAAACGTATTACGGTCGATCAGGACATCGCCAACGCATGTCTCTTCATGGCGAGTGACGTCTCTCGACAGATTACCGGCGTTGATCTCCCCGTCGACGGCGGTTGGGCAATGCTTTGAGAAGTGAGGCTATCATGGAAACGATCGCAGATCTTGTCATCCACAATGGAACGGTTGTCTCCGCGGATACCACGTATGCCGCGAGCATTGCGATCAAGGACGGCGTTATCATAGCGATCGGCAACGCAAAGACGATGCCCTCCGCCAAGGAAACGCTGGATGCGAACGGGCTGCACCTGTTGCCCGGCGCGATCGACGACCATGTTCACTTCCGCGATCCCGGCTATCCGCACAAGGAAGACTTCGCTTCGGGAACGCTTGCCGCTGCGTTCGGCGGCGTCACGACGAGTCTTCGACATGCCCAATACCCTTCCGACCGTCGATAGCGGCGAAGTCCTCGCGGCGAAACTCGAAATGGCCGCGCAAAAGGCGCATGTCGACTTTGGTCTTTACGCTGTGCTGGGTGCGACCTCGATCGAGCGGGTGCCGGAACTGGTCGACGTCGGCGCGATCGGCTTCAAGCTGTACATGGGCAACACGTTCGGCCGCATTCCGTCTCCGTCCACGGGCGAGATGCTGGAAGGTTTTGAGGCCGTTGCTCCGACGGGAAAGCGAATTTCGCTGCACGCCGAGACGAACTCGATCATGGAGCGCCGGGAAGGAAAGCTGCGGGCAGCCGGCTATTCCGCGGCGCTCGACCATCTGGCAGCGAGACCCGAGGTGGTCGCGATCGAAGCTGTCGCTCGGGCCGCCATCCTCGCCGAGTGGACTGGTGCGCGGATCAACATCCTTCACATATCCTCGGCCGGAGAGTTGCGGCCTCTGCGCGAAGCCAAGGCGCGAGGCGTCGACATCACGGGTGAGACGTGCCCGCATTATCTGATGCTGTCTTCCGAAGACTATGCGCGGTGCAGCGGCGTCATTCGCGTCAACCCTCCCGTGCGTGAAGCACGGAATCAGGAGCCTCTCTGGGCGGCACTCCTGGACGGCACCATCGACGTGATCGCGACCGACCATGCGCCGCACTCCCAGGAAGAAAAGACGCGCAACGACATCTGGACCGTGGATGCCGGATTCCTCGGCGTCGAAATCCAGATGCCGCTGATGCTGACGGAGATCGCACGGGGACGCGCCTCGATCTGCGATTACGTCCGGTGGAGCGCCGTCAGTCCCGCAAAGATCTGGGGCCTCTATCCCCGGAAAGGCGTCCTTCAGGTTGGCGCCGATGCCGATATCGCGATCGTCGATCTCAAGCGAAACTGGACCATCAAGGACACAGAGCTGCACTCGACTTCGAAAATATCGCCGTGGGATGGACGGAAAGTGCAGGGGCTGCCTATTCACACGATCGTGCGCGGCCGGTTCGTGGTGAAAGACCGAACGCTTCAGGCCGGGACGCGAGGGTGGGGCCGATCGGTCCATTCAATCCAGAACATGCCGAAACCTGTGCCGCTCAACGTGGATCAGACAACGGCTGCGGTCCTTCAAAAGACGCTCCACCAGGCCTCCGCCTGACCGGCGGAGCACGGCGGCCGTTCCCGATATAATCAGGCTCGCTGAATTCGAGGATTTTCCAAATGAAAATAGAGCCGGGCGATTTGGCCTTCATGCCTCAATCGGACGAGACACGTTTGCGGACCCTTGGCGATGAGATCTTCGAGCGATTAAGGGCCGATATCATCAGTTCTCGTCTGGCGCCCGGGAAGAAACTACGCTTCCACGACCTGCGAGATACCTACGGCGTAGGGGTGAGTCCGCTCCGCGAGGCGCTCTCGCGTCTGGCGGAGAACCGATTGGTTGTCGCGACCAGTCAGCGCGGATTTCACGTCTCCGAGGTTTCGGTCGAAAATATTACCGACGTTTCGATGGTGAGAAGGCACGTAGACGGCTTGGCCTTGCGCCTGTCCATTCAATCCGGCGACGACAGCTGGGAGGGCGAACTGCTTTCGGCGCGCCATAAACTGGCGCTGCTTGAACGAGCCGGCAGCGATGTCGCCGAAGATCTATGGGAACGCCGCCACAGGGAGTTTCACTACACGCTTATCGCGGCCTGCCGTTCGCCATGTCTACTGCACCTCCATGGCATATTGAACGATCAATTCGATCGATACCGGCGCTTGTCCGCCAAAACGGCCCAGAAGAGCGGGCCGAGGGCCTTGATGCATAAACAGATACTTGAAGCTTCTCTCGCGCGTAACGCGGACAAGGCTGTGAAGCTTCTTGAAAATCATATTTCGGAAGCGACGAAATGGATCGTGGCTGGGTTGCGCGAGCAACCGGGATCAGGACAGGGGTCTATTCGTTCCGGCAAAAAATCCAAGACAAAGGCGCGAGCATAAGAGGTTTGAGCGGGAGCGGTCGTTCTTGCCGGGATTTTTGCTGCGACCCTGCCGCAAACAGAAAAGCTACGAGGGCATAACCAGACGATAAACAATCAAGAGCGAGTTTAACAGGTAGCTAATCCAAAGGGGAGGATCGCAATGTCCGTAACAACAGGAGTGGAAACGCGCACTCAGTTTATCGCTGCGCGGCACCGCTGGGTTCAGCTGGTGACTGGTGTGATCTGTATGGCGGCCGTTGCGAATATCCAATACTCCTGGACCCTCTTCGTACCTGAGATCGTAAAGACGTTTGGCTGGTCTCGCGCATCGGTCCAGGCCTCATTCACGGTTTTCATCGTCACGCAGGTACTGTCCACCCCAGTCGTGGGATACTTGATCGACCGTTACGGACTGCGCCCGGTCATTATGCTCGGTGGATTTGCGGCCGGCCTCTCCTGGATCATCAACTCTGCTGCCACTGTGCTTCCGGGCTTCTATTTCGGTGCCTTGATCGGAGGCATTGCAGCCGGTTGCGTCAATGCGTGTGCCGTGAACAGCGCCCTGAAGTGGTTTCCGGATCGGCGCGGACTTGCGGTTGGCATCATGGCTGCCGGCTATGGGTCAGGCACCTTACTCACCGTCCTGCCCATCGCCAGCATGATCGAAACAAGCGGATTTGCTCACGCTTTTTTCGTCTATGGCCTGATTCAGGGGATCATCATTATTGCGGCAGGCTGGTTTATGCGGTCGCCAGATCCCGGTCAGGTGACATACTCGACCCTTGTTCAGCAGTCGCGCCGCGACTTCACACTGGTCGAAGCACTACGTAGCCCGGTTCTTTGGGTCATGATGGTCATGTTTGCTTGTGTTGCCACCGGCGGCCTGATGGCAGTGGCGCAGCTCAGCTTGATTGCTCAGGACTTCGGCATCAAGAACATACAAGTCGATGTTGGCCTGTTCAGCATGGCCGCTTTGCCCTTCGCCCTTATCGTTGATCGCATTACAAACGGGATCTCGCGTCCGATGTTCGGGTGGATTTCCGATCACATCGGACGCGAGACGACGATGCTCATCGCTTTCTCGTTGGAGGCTGCCGGAATTCTGGCGCTGGCTACTTTCGGCAGTCATCCCGTGGTTTTCATTGCGCTCAGCGGCCTGGTTTTTCTCGCTTGGGGCGAGATTTATAGCCTGTTTGGAGCGACGATCGGCGATGCATTCGGCACGCAGCACATCGGGAAGATTTACGGTGTTCTGTTTCTCTCTGCAGGCTTTGCTTCGTTCTTCGTCCCCATTGCCAATTTGATCATGTCTGCCACTGGAACATGGACGACTGTTTTTTATATCGTCGCTGCTATGGACCTCGTTGCAGCCCTGGCCGCATTCTTCGTGCTCAAGCCATTGTTGTCTCGGCATTACGCGCATTGCGATCACGCGAAGTATCGATGATTTCACGGAGCGACTTCGACCGGACGATCGAGTTCAATCTCTAGTCAGTCTTTCTGTGCATGCCGCCAAACCATCGCGATGAGCGGCGGAATGGCGTTCAATTGAAAGGCTTTGACGTTGCTTTTGGAAACTAGCGTCCCCTCGGAGGCTGAAGCAGACGGGCAGGGCGCACCCCGTTTTGACCGCGCGTCAACAGCCGCGACAGATATTCTTCAGCTTCGCGGCGGTTCGCGCGTCTTCCTCAATGAGTGGGTCTTTGTAAGCGGCTCGCGATGCGTCGGTTTCAACCGACGCTGGCTTGTCCTTTTTCGGAGGCGACGCCGCGTCGTAACAAGCGAGCCGCTCGCCCGCCCCTTGGATCGCGCGACAGTCCGGTCCAGCGGCGCGCGCGCCTTGCGCGCATGCGCAGAGCGCCAACAGGATGACAATCGTTTTCATTCAAATTCCTTTGCGGGCAATATAGCCCGGCGGGTTTGCGCGAAGGGCTATCTCAATCAGCCCAATGGCGCAGCACTCCGCAAACGAGACAGGTTCGAGTGCGTTAGGCCAATAGCGTGTCAGATACCGAAGCTATCCAAGCGTCGCTACTTCTTCTTCCCAAAGCTCGGCTGCCACGCGGCGCTCTTTTGGCTCGGCGCCGCGGCAATTGTCTTGATCTTCTCTTTCTTGGGTTTCTTGGTTTCCCGATTGCCTTTTTGCTCGCCTTTGGCCATGTCGCTCTCCCAGAGTTCTTCGACACTGACCGGATGCAGATGTCTTTGACGCTGCGGCCCGATCAGCCATGCGCAACTGTGCGCGCTTTGGCAGCGAATAGCCATGTATTAGTTGTGCGGGCCCGGCCTGCCTCGAAATTGGCGGCGCAGGCTCAAGGCGCGGGCAGGGTAGGTTCCTCCGCGTTGATGGCGCGCTCCAGCGCGTCGATCACCATCTGAGTCTCGAGGAATTTGTTGCGTGCTCGCTCCGCCTTGTCCCTGTCGAATGGCGCCGCCAGCACCTTCACGTGCGCGTCCCGTTCCTCGATCATGCGTTCACGGGCTTTCTTAAGCGTTTCCAGGCTCTCGCTCATGGAGGCTCCATTTGCTCTCAGGCCCATGTCGGCCAGGATCTTGGTTGAAGGTATCGCTCGTCAGACCGGCAGTTTTTCCGCGCCTGCGACGACCGACACGGCGGCCGCAATCGCTGCCCATGCTACCTGCTTGCGTATGAGCGGAAATAGCCTCTCGACCTTATCGCGAAAGGACTCGCGGATATAGAAAAGAACTTCTGAATCACCACACTAGACCACCTCGTCGGTCCAGCCGAAGCCGCCGCGATAGGGCGTGATCGGCACGGAAGGGCTGATGGTCAGGTAGTCGGGCTCGATGATGTCGGAGGCTCTTGAAAAATGCGTACCCACCACCGCGATCAAGGGCGTCGGCTGCGGAAAGTCGTAGATTATCTTGAAGCCGATACGAATCTTCATGCGGAGCGCCCGATCCAGCTACTTGCGCCCATGGGAATTGCACGCCGCGTCCGTCTCGAGGCTGTGCTGTGCGACTTCAAAGGGGTCGTTGAAGAGCGGCTGAAATACGTAGATGCGGGGGCCTTGCCCGGGTCGTTTTGAGGGTTTTGCCCGCGGATTGCCCGAAAATGTCCGTAGACATTACAGAGGTGGCTACCAAGACGGTCGAATACAAGGCAAATCGCGGCGATTTGGCCGACACCGCTACTAGAAAGCGATAGCTATTCGGCCCAAAAGAGCGCACGGTGAATTCATGCACAACATCAGAGCCGGGAGAGAGCCGGTGACGACGACTGTCGCGGCATGACCATGCGCTCGCGGCGTGAAACCATTACGTTTCAGCATCCGTTTCGGATCAGAGGCATTGACCGCTTGCTGCCTTCGGGAGCCTATGAGGTTATCACCGATGAGGAGATGATCGAAGGATTGTCGTTCCCGGCGTTCCGCCGGATTGCCACCATGATCATGGTGCCGGCAGCGGCGCAGAATTCGGCGGCGATGGAGATGGTTTCGATCGGCTCGGTCGATCTATCCGACGCTCAGCGTCTGGATGCGAGCGCGCCTCGTGAGTGACCAGCCGCTCGATCTCGACAAGCATCGCGGCATGGCCGCGCAAAAAGCCACCGACATCAGACGGGCGCTTGCCGAGGTCGAAAACAACGCAAGGCAGTTGCGCGAGCGGCAAAATGCGCTCGAAAGCCAACTCCTGTCGGTTCAGGCGACGTCCTGGCCGGAGGCTGCCGCCAAGGCACGCTATGTCCTGAATTTGTATGTTGCGGAGCTGGCGCCGGGCGATGCCCATCATCGCGATCTTGTCGAAACTATCCTTGCCGATTTTGCCCGGCTCGCCGACAAGAGTTGATCTCGTCATGGTCTTCGAATGGTCGGAGACTTCCAAACGCTCGATCAAAGATCGAACGCCAACCGGAAAGTGATATAGTCCATGCAAAATCTCTCGCCGCGTCACGTCAAGACGGAGGAATCGCTTCGGCTTGGCGTCGTATCCGGCTGGTACAGCACCAAAGTGAGCGGAACGTTCGTCTCCGGGCCGCACGATTTCGAGGCCGATTGCCTTCGCAGGATCTTGGAGATCAACCCGCCGCCGGTGAAGGTCAAAAAAGCAGCGCCCGCTGCGTAACCATCCAGGAGGCTCGTCAAATGGCACTGACACGCGGCAGCTTCGGCAGTTACGAATTCGACCGTATGGTAGTGCTGTTTTCGATGGTTGACGGTGAAAAGGAAATATCCTGCGCCGTCAGCACATCCGCCATGGACGACCTGGAAAAATCGGAGCGGATCAAACCCGACCAGCGCGAAGCGCAATTCAAGCGGTTGCGCGATCAGATTGAAGAGCGTGCCGATCAGAAGTTCATCGCTCGGGAATTCGAGGGCACGCCGCCCGGCATCGTCCTGCGTAGTCTGGATTTCAGAAAATGACAGATAGCAAGGTGGTCGGCGATCCACCGGTGTTGTTGAGCACCGAAGAGTTCGATTCGTTGCGTGAAGTCGGCAAGGGCGATACCCAAGGCGATATTCCCCAGATGCATTGGGAGCGCCTGGTTGCCCTGGGTTATGCGCTCCGACGGCTTGGTACGCTTGGGCTGACTGAGTTTGGCAAGCGGCGCCTCGCGACGGGAAACGTACAAACTGATAGCAAAGGATTTAATGATGAAAAAACCTGTTCTCTCAATTGAAGAGCCCGAGCCCAAGAAAAGACTACGAGCTGACAGGCCGCCTGTTGATGGATACGTGACGATTGTCGACGGTCATTTCAAGTCGGAATTCGACACTGTCGACGCGGCTGAAGCGTCGGGTCGAAAACTGAAGACGGCCTATCCAATGCTTCAGATAGAAATCTATGACGCCAATGCAAAGACCCGCACGTTGTTGAGCTAACTCCTGATGCGCGAAGCCGCTTGGCAATCGTTTGGCAGCTTCAACGCGTAGGCTTCTTATTATTGTCACGCAAACCCTTACGTTGCGTGGGGAATGAATGATATGCCCGAAGTGGTTGCCGGCAATCCAAGATTTTTCAAGCGAAGCGGGCCGTATTCTCTGGCGGTTGTTGCCGGAGCGGCAGGCGGAATTTCCGGCGACATAGACCTGATGCTCGAGGGTGTAGCTCCCCTGCAAACGGCCGGCCCCAACGAAGTGAGCTTTCTGGACAACCGGCGTTATTTGCCGGCTCTCGATCAAACGCTGGCCGGTGCCGTCATAGTGCATCCCGACGTGGCTCCAAGAGTACCCAAGGCAACCGCGACGATCGTCACGGTCGAACCATATGCAGGCTGGGCGCGAGTTGCCGCATTATTCCATCCCGCATTACCGGTTTCTCCGGGCATTCATCCCTCAGCCATTGTGGCGGGCACTGCCATCGTCGACCCATCGGCGGAGATTGGACCGCTGGTCGTTATTGAGTCCGGCGCGGAAATTGGCCGCGGCTGTCGCATCGGACCTTGCGCCGTCATTGGAAATGGCGTGGTAGTCGGTCCGGATTGCCGGATTGGCGCACATGTAAGCTTGAGTCACGCGTTGTTGGGCGCGCGCGTGTACGTCTATCCCGGCGCACGGATCGGCCAGGAAGGCTTCGGATTTGCATCTACACAAGACGGCTTCCTGTCCGTGCCTCAGCTTGGGCGAGTGATCCTTGAAGACGACGTTGAAGTTGGGGCCAATTCAACCATTGATCGGGGATCGTCGCGCGACACGGTGATTGGCGCCGGATCTCGTCTCGATAATCTCGTGCAGATCGGCCACAATGTCGTCCTCGGCCGTTGTTGTGTCGTCGTCGCTCAAGTCGGTATCTCAGGTTCAACTGTGCTTGAGGATTTTGTTCGCGTCGGCGGGCAGGCGGCGATGGCCGGACATCTTCGAATTGGCCAAGGCACCGAGATTGGCGCGCAGGCCGGCGTCATGTCGGACCTCGCTGCCGGCTCAAAGGTCCTGGGCACGCCGGCTCAGCCAAAGAACGACTTCTTTCGGCAAATTGCCATGTTGAAGACGATGGCAGGGCGCAAGTGGCGGTCGAAGCGCGACCCCTCGAACTGAATATCGTCGTAGCCGATAGCGGGTACGTGCGCTGGCGCGTGATGTTTGCGCCTTTGACGTTCGACCGATTTACTGCGCCTTCACAGCGCCCCTCAATCCGGAGCGTTCGACGGATTGAGCAAGAAGGCCGTTGGTCTGCACGTCCTGAATGAAATGCTGGATATATTCCAGCGCGGCCTCGCGGCCTTTCGGGATCGCAACCGCGAGGTGTTCTTCACCCCATCGACCGTCCAGCACCCGCGACCCCGGCATCTGGTCGGACATCTCGAACAAGATCGGCTTGTTGGTGGCGTAGGTGTCGATCTCGCCGTGCTCGAGCATTTCGATACCGCGCTTGTAGCTCTCTGCGGGCACCACGATCGCGTTCGGCAACAACTTGGGAATCGTGCCTTGCGACGTAGACCCCTGCGTCACGCCGATGCGAAGGCCGGGTTTCTGGATGTCGGCCACGGTCGTAATCGGAGAAGCGGTTGTGACGAGATATCCGAGCTCGATCGTGAGCAGATGCTGGCTGAACGTCACCGAAACGGCGCGCGCTGGCGTGGAATTGCTGACCGTGAGGTCGACGTCGCCGGCTTTCATCCCTTCAAGAACCTCTGAAATCCGCTGATAGTTGACCTGCTCGAACGGGACGTTGAGCCGTCTGGCCAGCTCCTGGCCCAGATCGTAGCTCAGCCCATGGACTTCGTTGGTTTTGGGATCGCGCAACATTGACGTCGGACTGCCGTAGTAAACGCCGACTCGAAGCTTTCCTTTCGGCGCCAATATCTCCTTCACATCCTGCGCGAAGGCGCCGAATGCCGAGGCCACCAGCATGGCAGCTGCGATCGCGACGATACAGGTCTTCATGGGATACTCCGCGGGACGCAAATCTCAAAACGTCACGACAATCTTGCCGAGATGCTTGTTGGCTTCCATGTGTTCGAACGCCTTGCCGATATCGTCAAAGGCAAACACCTTGTCGATCGGTAGCTGCAATTTGCGCTGCTCCACCGCCGGCCAGATATCCTTTCGGACCTGGTCGAAAATCTCGCGGATTTCATCGATCGAGCGGGTCCGGAAGGTGACGCCGATATAATTGATGCGACGCGCGGCGTGCAGATCGAAGTTGAAATCGGCATGCGTGCCGCCGAGCCGGCCGACATTGACGATGCGGCCCTTGACCTTGGTCGCCTTCAAATTCTGGCTCGCGACCGGGCCTGAGATCTGATCGACGATCAGGTCGACGCCTTCGCCCGAGGTGGCCTTCAATACCTGATCGACCCACGCGGGATCGCTGGAATCGACTGCCAGATCAGCTCCGAATTCCTTCAGCCGCGCACGGCGTTCGGGATTGGTGGACGAGCCAACCACGAGCTTCGCGCCCTTGAACTTCGCGATCTGCATCGCCATCAGACCGACGCCGGAGCTCGCGCCCTGAATCATCACGCTTTGGCCGGCTTGCATGCCGCCGACGGTGACGACAGCATTATGCATGGTGCTGATCGCAATGGGCAGGGTGCAGGCTTCATCGAAATTCATGTTCGAGGGCGCGCGGAACAGGCGGCCGTGATCGGCCAGCGTATATTCCGCAAAGGCGGCAGCACCGGAGCCCATCACCTTGTCGCCGACCTTGACGCCTTTGGCGTCGGGGCCGAGTTCGGCGATCTCACCGGCCCATTCCATGCCCAACACCGTGCCGGCGCCGCCGGCGCTGCCATGCGCGTGCCCCTTGGTCATGCCGAGATCGGCACGGTTGAGGCCGCAGGCGCGGACACGGACGAGCACCTGCGTGCCCTTCGGGGCTGGTTTGGCGACGTCGGTGATTTCGGCGCCGTTGGCGCCGTAAACATAGGCCTTCATGATCATTCCTATCGATGACGAGTGACGAGGTGAATTGGCTTATTCGGCGGCTTGGCGGCGGCGCTAGTGCCCCGATTCCGAAGTTCGTATCATTGTGCGGCCCCTCGTTTACGAACTTCGGAATTGATAGGACACTAGCAATTTTATTTTGATCTAGTGTGGCTTTCGTTCAAAAGTCCGCATGACGAACTCGCGGCATCGATGATGCGGACCTTTGAACCGCCACACTGCGTGATAGCATGCCTTCCAGCCGGCTTTGAATGATGGCTTCGGCCTCGCGGACGATGCGCGACACGAGTTCTGCGCAACTCGGGATGTCGTGGATGAGGCCCTGGACCTGACCGGCGGACCAGATGCCTTCATCCGCTTCGCCCGTGGAATAGACCATCTTGCCGCGCCCGCCGGCGACGAGATCGCGAACCTGCTCGAAGGCCGCGCCTTCCTTCTCCATCGCGACCACCTTGCTGGAGACGGCATTCCTGGCGACGCGCGAAGTGTTGCGCATGGTGCGGAAGATCAGCTCGGTCTCGCGCTCGTCATTGGCGACGATGCGTTCCTTGATCTTCTGATGGATCGGGCTTTCCCTGGTGCACATGAATTGCGTGCCCATGTTGATGCCCTCCGCGCCGAGCGCGAGCGCCGCAACCAGACCGCGGCCGTCGCCGAAACCGCCGGAGGCGATCATCGGTATCTTGACCCTGTTGGCGGCAACCGGAATCAGAATCAGGCCCGGCGTATCGTCTTCACCGGGATGACCGGCACATTCGAAGCCATCGATCGAAATCGCGTCGACCCCCATGCGCTCGGCCGACAGGGCGTGGCGGACGCTGGTGCATTTGTGCACGACCACGACGCCATGCTTCTTGAATTCGGTGACGTGATCCTGCGGCTTGTTGCCGGCGGTTTCGACGATTTTGATCCCGCTTTCGATGATGGCCTGCCGGTATTCGGCGTAGGGCGGGGGCTTGATCGAAGGGAGAATGGTCAGATTGACGCCGAACGGCTTGTCGGTCATGTCGCGGCAGCGCGCGATTTCCTTGGTCAGATCTTCAGGGGTTGGTTGCGTCAGCGCGGTGATGAAGCCGAGCGCGCCGGCGTTGGCAACGGCTGATACCAGTTCGGCCCGGCCGACCCACTGCATTCCGCCCTGAACGATGGGATGCTCGACGCCGACAAGTTCGGTGAATTGGGTTTTGATCATTTGCCGGCTTTTCGCCCCTCTTCCTCTCAAGGCGCGTGTTGGCGCACCTCGTTCTGTTTTTCAGAGGAAAGGATGCCGCTCCGGCCGGCAAATGTCTACCGGAGCGGTGTCATTGTCAGGACAGTAGCATCATGCAAAAGCCGGGGCGGGTGCCTCGATCGGCCTTGCGGTGCAGCCCAATCCCGCCACCTTCGCGCGCTGGACAACGAGAGCCAGCACGGCATCGAGCGCCGGCGTCGGTGTTTCGGTTAGCCGTCCCATTTCCTGAACCACCGATACCAGCGGCTGGATCTCCATCGGCCGGCCGCGCTCCAGATCCTGCAACATCGACGTCTTGTGCGCGCCGACCTTGCGCGCGCCCTCGATTTGTCGTTCGACATCGACGCGGAATTTGATGCCGAATTTTTCGGCGATCGTCTGGGCCTCGAGCATGATTGCTTTCGATAGCGCGCGGGTTGCGGGATCGGAGCAGATCACGTCGAGCGTCGCATGCGTGAGCGCGCTGATGGGATTGAGGCAAACATTGCCCCAGAGTTTCAGCCAGATCTCATCGCGGATACGATCGAGCACGGGCGCCTGCATGCCGGCATCGCTGAACAAAGCGGACAGCCGCAGGACGTCCTCGGTCATTTCCCCGGAAGGCTCGCCGATCGGAAAGCGGTCACCATAGACGTGCTGGATGACGCCGGGCGCGACGATCTCGGTGGCGGGATACACGATGCACCCGATCGCGCGCTCGGGGCGCAATTCGCGCCATTGCCGCCCGCCCGGATCGATGCTTTCCAGCGTCGAGCCTTCGTAAGCCCCGCCGTGCTTATAGAAATACCAGTAGGGAATGCCATTCACCGCGGTGACGATGCGGGTTTTCTCCGAAAGCAGCGGTTGCATCGCATCGATGGTGCCGGTGATGGAATGCGCCTTCAGGCAGATGATGACGATATCCTGAGGGCCAAGTTCGGCGGGATTGTCGGTGCATCGTGGATGGACCACGCGTTCTTCCTCGCCGATCAAGAGCTTCAATCCGTTTGTGCGCATCGCGGCAAGATGCGCTCCGCGCGCGACCAGGCTCACGTCAGCGCCTGCACGGGCGAACTGAACTCCAAGATAGCCGCCGATCGCGCCGGCGCCGTAAATACAGATTTTCATGAGACCTACCTGAACACCGGATGAGAAATTTGGACACGTCGCCGCGTTGCGCGGAAATGAAATTTCCGCGTTCGAAAATGGATCAAGAGAGCAGGGACCTCAGGCCTAAGCGGCGAACACCGTGGTCATGGCCTCTTCGTCGAAAGCCGTCGAGATATCGCGAATGCTGACCACACCGCACAGGCTGTAATCGTCGATCACGGGCAAGTGGCGGATATGATGCTTGTTCATCAGATGCCGAACATCTTCCAGCGTGTCGCGGGAGCTGCACGACACAAGTTGCTGAACCGAAATCAACTGGGACACTTTCATGTTGACCCCGGCTGCGCCGTGCTCGGCAATGGCACGCACGACGTCGCGTTCGGTGAACATGCCGACGGCGGTGTTGCCTTCCGTGCGCACGACGTCCTTGACGACGAGGGCGCTGACATTGCCGGCGCGCATCAACTGCGCGGCAATACCCACCGTTTCGTTCATGCGAATGGTTGAAATACGCGCGGTCTTTTTGCGCAGGATGTCTCCGACTTTCATCGCAAGCTCCTCAAGGTCAGCCGCAGGATCAGGGCCACTAACAAAGCAAGATTGGTATACGTTATGCCAGTTGTCAATTCGTTTGTGAGCCCGATTTTGCAAGAAAAATGACAGCATCGTTGACGTTTTCGACCGGAAGGGGTCGTGCAATTGCTAGATCCAAAGGCACTTTCTGTATTTTGTATGCCAATAATTTTCGGCAAAAAGAGAGGCGCACCGAAGTGCGCCTCGACGTTGTTGAGGGTGTGTCTTTGCGCTTATTCCGCCGGTTGGGCCACCGCGCTCTGCTTTTCCGCAGCGTTCATCCGCATCGGCCGTACGACAAACAAGGCCGCCGCCACCACTAGAATATTCAGGATCGATGCGACCACAAACACGGCGTGCCAGCTGCCCGTGTGTGTCTTCAGCACGTTCGCCAGCGGGACCACAAAGGCCGACATTCCCTTCGCTGAGTACATAAGGGCGGTGTTGGTCGTGGCGTATTGCGGCCCGAATATATCGGTGGTGGTCGAGGGGAACAGACTGAAGATCTCGCCCCACGTGAAGAAGACGATTGCGGCGCAGATCACGAATGCCCACGGCGTCGTGCCCGCCGTCCCAAGCAGCCAGTAGGCGATGGCGCCCAAGCTAAACGCGATCGCCATGGTGTATTCGCGGCCGATCTGGTCGGACACCCAGCCAAAGAACGGCCGGGCGCCGCCATTGCACAGACTGTCGATGATGCCGGCTAGCGTCAGCGTGGGCAGGCTAAACAGAATAATCGTTTGCGCCACGCCGTAGTCCTTGGCGATGACCGAGAGCTGGGCGGTAACCATGAGGCCGCTCGCGGACACCGCGATGAACATCAGGTAGAGGATCCAGAACAGCGGAGACCGAAGCACTTGACCCGGGTTGCTGCTGGTCTTCGATTGCAGGACTTTCACGGCCGAGGCGGTCGGGACTTCGCCGGCCCGCGGCGGGCGGAGGAACCAGGCGAGCACAAAGACGATGCCGCCCTGAGCGAGCGCGAACCAGAAGAAGGTGTCGGCGTAGCCGATCGACGCGATCATTTTCTGGATTGGAATGACGGTGAGGGCGGCGCCTGCACCGAAACCGGCGGCTGTCAGGCCGACGGCCAAGCCACGGCGATCAGGAAACCATCTCACCGCGTTGCCGACGCAGGTGGCGTAGACCGCGCCCGCGCCCGCGCCGGAAAGGATCGCGCCCAGATACAGCACCTCCAGCGAGTTGGCCCTGGAGTTGATCAGCCAGCCGAGAGCAGCGAGCACGCCGCCGATCGCTACCATTATTTTTGGACCCCGCGGGCCGACCCAGTCGACGATGAATCCCTGAATGGGCGTCAACCAGGTCTCGAACGCAATGAACAAGCTGAATGCGACCTGGATGCTCGCGATTTGCCAGGAATGCGCCTTCGCCATCGGGCCGACGAAGAAGGTCCAGCCGTATTGATAATTAGCCATCATCGCCATGCAGATGAGGCCGATGATCAGTTGCGTCCACCGAAACCTGTTGGATATCCCTTGGCTCGGCGCACTAGCTGCGGTTGCCGTCATTGTGTGTCCTCCTAATGCGCGCTTTTTTGGCCTACTCAAATCGGAGGTCAAGCGCTGCAGGTACACAATTCTGGTATATTATATTCCAGAGTGCAAGGTCGATTTTGCAATCTTGCCTGAATCTCGCAAGACATTCTGTTGATTGATTGCTGAGGCAAGCCGGTCCTGCTGCGCGCATTTTTGGTCCCGAGCAACCAGCGCTACTACGGCCGAAACTCGATGCAGAACGTCCTGACCGCGCTATGCGCAAAAAAATGGCTCCCACATCTTGGGAGCCATTGGCTGGAAAAAGGTTTTTCAGGTCGGGAGTGATCTCTTAGTAGGGTATATCAAACGAAGCAGCGGGGGATATCGCCGTTTCGGATCGTCATCTCGGCATAGGCCAACAGCCAGCGGTCGACGGACGCGAGCAGGCGGCTGAGTAGGGGGGCAGACGGTGTGAGAGCGATAGCGGCGGTCGTGGACATCTGACGTTCCTTGATGTTGGACAGTGGGACTGACCTAATCTAGGTATACCAGATACCACGCGCAATTAGTTTGTTTGCATAGCAGCATGACGTCTTTTGCAGTGCACCAATTTTACTCTTAAAGAATTGTTTCTGCACAGAAAAAAAGGCCGCCGGAACCCGGCGGCCTGAACCATGATCGCAAGACCGATCTATTCGGCAGCGACCTTTTGCGGGGGGTCCAGCGCCCCCGAATCGTGGATTTCCTTCACCTGATGATCGGAGAAGCCGAGCACCTGGCGCAGGATTTCGTCAGTGTGCTCGCCGAGCAGCGGAGAGCGCTTCACTTCGGCCGGGCTGTCCGACAGCTTGATCGGGTTCCCGACCGACAGGTACTTGCCGCGCTCGGGGTGATCCACCTCGACGATGGTGCCGGTGGCACGCAGCGACGGATCCTCGGCGAGTTCCTTCATCGACAGGATCGGACCGCACGGAATGTCGTCCTTGTTGAGAATCTCCATCGCCTCGAACTTGGTCTTGGTCATTGTCCATTGCTCGATGCGCGCGAAGATCTCGTTCAGGCGCGGCAGCCGGGCGGGCGGCTTGGCGTAGTCGGGATGGGTCTTCCAGCCGGGCTCGCCGATCACGTCGCAGATCTTCTCCCAGACCGGAGCCTGGGTGATGAAATAGATGTAGGCGTTGGGATCGGTCTCCCAACCCTTGCACTTGAGGATGCGGCCGGGCTGGCCACCGCCGGAATCGTTGCCGGCGCGCGGCGTGGCATCGCCAAACGCCATGCCTTCGCCGAACTGGCTATATTCCTTGAGCGGGCCGTGGGCGAGACGCTGCTGGTCGCGCAGCTTGACGCGGCAGAGATTGAGCACGCCGTCCTGCATCGCGGCGGTGACGCGCTGACCCTTGCCGCTATGGGTGCGATGATAAAGCGCGGTGACGATGCCGAGCGCCAGATGCAAGCCGGTGCCGCTGTCGCCGATCTGCGCGCCGGTCACGAGCGGCAGCCCGTCGCGAAAACCAGTGGTCGATGCCGAGCCGCCGGTGCATTGCGCGACGTTCTCGTAGACCTTGCAATCCTCGAAGGGACCGGGGCCGAAACCCTTGATCGACGCCACGATCATCTTCGGATTGATGCTCTGGATCTTTTCCCAGGAGAAACCCATGCGGTCGAGCACGCCGGGGCCGAAATTCTCCACAAGCACGTCGCAGGTCTTGATCAGCGCCGTGAGGACTTCCTTGCCCTTGGCATTCTTGGTGTCGAGCGTGATCGAGCGCTTGTTGTGGTTGAGCATGGTGAAATACAGGCTGTCCACCTTCGGGATGTCCTGCAATTGCCCGCGCGTGATGTCGCCGACGCCGGGGCGCTCGACCTTGATCACGTCGGCACCGAACCATGCCAGCAATTGTGTACAGGTCGGCCCCGATTGAACGTGCGTGAAATCGAGAATTCGAACGCCTTTGAGCGCCTTTGTCATGTCTTACTCCCGTCTCATATCTGCTCCCGCACGGGCGGGAGGTTGTGAATCTGTAGGGTTATTTCTTCTTGAGAACGCTCTGCGGATTGAGGTTGCCGATGCGTCCGCTCTCGGAGCCGGCGGCCGGGTCGATCACCGCGTTGATCAGCGTCGGCTTGCCGGAATTCATCGCCTCGTTGACGGCGCGTTTGAGTTCGTCCGGTGTCGTCGCATTGACGCCGATGCCACCGAACGCCTCCATCATCTTGTCGTAGCGCGCGCCGGCAACGAAGACCGTCGTCGCCGGATCGGCGTTACCGCTCTTGTTGACGTCGGTGCCGCGATAAATGCCGTTATTGTTGAAGATCACGACGCAGATCGGCAGATCGTACCGGCAAATCGTCTCGACCTCCATGCCGCTGAAACCGAAGGCGCTGTCGCCTTCGACCGCGAGCACGGGATGGCCGGTTTCGATGGCGGCCCCGATCGCCTGACCCATGCCGATGCCCATGACGCCCCAGGTGCCGACGTCGAGCCGCTTGCGCGGCTTGTGCATGTCGATCACGCCGCGGGCGAGGTCGAGCGTGTTGGCGCCCTCGTTGACGAGGATGGCATCCGGCCGCTCCTTGATGATGGTGCGCAGGACGCCGAGCGCGCCGTGATAGTCCATCGGCGAGTTGTTGTTCATCAGCCGCGGCGCCATCTTGGCCACGTTGTCCTCGCGCTTGGTGCTGACGGTCTTGACCCAGTCGGCCGGAGCCGCGGTCCAGTTGTTGCCCATGGCCGAGAGCAGCGCGGAGACGCAGGAGCCGATATCGCCGACGAGCGGCGCAACAATCTCGACGTTGGAGTCCATTTCCTTGGGCTCGATGTCGACCTGGATGAATTTCTTCGGCGCTTCGCCCCAGCTCTTGCCCTTGCCGTGCGACAGCAGCCAGTTGAGACGGGCGCCGACCAGCATCACCACGTCGGCTTCTTTCAGCACGGTGGAGCGTGCAGCACCCGCACACAACGGATGAAGATCGGGCAGCAAGCCCTTGGCCATGCTCATTGGCAGGAACGGCACGCCGCTCTTTTCAACGAAGGCGCGGATGTCGTCGTCGGCCTGCGCATAGGCTGCGCCCTTGCCCAAGATAATGAGCGGACGCTTCGCGCCCTTGAGCACGTCAAGCGCGCGTTTGACGGCGGAAGGGGCGGGGATCTGGGCCGGTGCGGCATCGATCACCTTTACCAGCGACTTGCGGCCGGCTTCGGCATCCATGACCTGGCCGAACAGCTTGGCGGGCAGATCGAGATAAACGCCGCCGGGACGGCCCGAGACCGCGGCGCGGATCGCGCGCGCAAGCCCGATGCCGATATCGGCGGCGTGCAGCACGCGGAAAGCCGCCTTGCAGAGCGGCTTTGCGATCGCGAGCTGATCCATCTCTTCATAGTCGCCCTGTTGCAGGTCGACGATCTCGCGTTCCGACGAGCCCGAGATCAGGATCATCGGGAAACAGTTGGTGGTGGCGTGCGCAAGCGCGGTCAGGCCGTTGAGGAAGCCGGGCGCCGAAACGGTCAGGCAGATACCGGGTTTCTTGGTCAGGTAGCCGGCGATCGCGGCCGCGTAACCGGCATTCTGTTCGTGGCGGAACGAGAGTACGCGGATGCCTTCGGCCTGCGCCATCCGCCCGAAGTCGGTGATCGGAATGCCGGGCACGCCGTAAATCGTCTTGATATCGTTGAGCTTGAGCGCATCGATGACGAGATGAAAGCCGTCGGTCAGTTCCTGCTCGGTCACGGCGGCTTTGGCGTCAATGCTCTGTACTACTGCGGACATTCCGCTTCTCCTTGATCGTTTTTTAATGAGGACGAGTTCGCCCCCTGATTGTTCGCACAACGCGAGAGGAAGGATCGATAGGTTAGAATCGGACCACTAGAACAGTTCCTTGCCGTGCGCTTCGACATAGGCCGCAAGGCCGAGGGTGTGGTCCCGTGCCAGCCTTTCTGCCAAGTCGGTATCACGCTGTTCGAGGGCATCAATAATGGCCATGTGCTCGGGCAGGGACGTTGCGATCCGATCGACCCGCCCGATCGTCAATTGGCGGTAGCCGCGCACATGCAAGAGGATATCGTTGGTCATATCGATGAGCACGGGCGACTCGCTCAATGCGATCAGCGCCTGGTGGAAAGCGATGTTGGCTTTCGAATATTCGTCGATGTGATGCTCGGGCAGGCGGTCCTTGCCGAAATCGTTGAAGAAGTCACGCAGTGCCGAAATGTCCTTTTTACGCGCGGTGGTCGTGATCAGGCGCGCGGCCATGCTCTCGAGCGCGGCCCAGGCGCGGATCATGTCCACGATCTCGCTCTTGGTACGGCGCACGACCACGATACCGCGGCGCGGCACGGTCTTCACGAAGCCGTCCTGCTCCAGCATCGCTATCGCTTCGCGGATAGGGGTGCGGCTGACGCCGAGGCGTTCCGACAGCGCGCGCTCGTCGAGCATCACCGGCTCGGGCGTCGCGTAGATGTCCATCTTCAGGATGGCTTCCTTCAGCGCCTCGTATGCCTTGTTCTTGAAGCTCGTCTCCGGCACGATCCGGACTACGGCGATGTCTGCATCTGCCATGCTCAACGTTGCCCTGATTGGTTTGGCCTTGGCATATCTTGTAATTGAGGAACCACAACTCTATAATTTTTGGCATACCACATGCCAGAATGTCAAGTTGGCCCTGTTTTCAGCATTTCGCCGACTTGACAAGTTCGTCTCTGGCATACCAAATGCCATATGAACCCTTTCTGCGGCTTGTCCAAGCACACGGACGCAGCGGTTCCGCCCGATCCGAAGTCGCTGCAGTGCAAGCTGCGCGAGGTCAAATCGATAAGCGGTACTGGAATCATTGAGTTGCCGGCGTCCATGAACTTCCGAAGCTTGCTAGACGGTGCTGCTGAGACGGAGCCCGAACTTCGGAAAGAGGGGTGCTGGGGCTTGCCATCCCATGAAGAACCGACCAATCCCGCGCCTGCCAGGACGTGAGGCCGATGCCAGCCTGTCTTGCCTGCGCTCAAAGAATTGAAGTCAAGGAGGAAACGAATGTCGAATTCCAAAGATGCGGTCCGCAAAGTCCTCGATGCAGTCAAAGCGGATAAGCGCACGAGTCTGACGGCACCCGAAGGCAAGCTTGTTTGCGACGCCTACGGAATCCCGGTTCCCAAAGAGGGCGTCGCCAAGTCGGCGGCCGAGGCGGCCAAGATGGCGTCCGGCATGGGCTTTCCGGTGGTGATGAAAATCGTCTCGCCGGACATTCTCCACAAGACCGAGGCCGGCGGCGTGGTGGTCGGCGTCAAGACCGCCGAAGATGCCCAGAAGACCTACGACACCATTCTGGCGAACGCCAAGAAGTATAAAGCCGATGCCAAGATCGAAGGCATCCAGATCCAGCAGATGCTCGCCGGTGGCACCGAAGTCATCGTCGGCTCCATCACCGACGGCTCGTTCGGCAAGCTCGTGGCATTCGGCCTCGGCGGCGTGCTGGTCGAAGTCCTCAAGGACGTCACCTTCCGTCTCGCGCCGGCCACCAAGGCAGACGCGCTCTCGATGCTCGACGGCATCCAGGCCCACGAAATGCTCAAGGGCGTGCGCGGCGGCGATCCCGTCAACCGCGAGGCGCTGGCCGACGTGATCGTCAAGGTGTCGCAGCTCGTCAACGACTTCCCCGAAATCAGCGAACTCGATCTCAACCCGGTATTCGCCACCAAGAAGGACGCGATCGCGGCCGACGTGCGCATCGTCGTCGACTTCGAATACAAGCCGCGCGAGAAGCCGCGTTCGACCGAGGAAATCGTCACGGCGATGAACCGTATCATGATGCCGAAGGCGGTTGCCGTGATCGGCGCCTCCGCCGAAGACGGCAAGATCGGCAACTCCGTGATGAAGAACCTCATCAACGGCGGCTACAAGGGCGACATCTATCCGATCCATCCGAAGGCCGCCGATATTCTCGGCCACAAGGCCTACAAGAGCGTCAAGGATGTGGCCGGCGTGATCGACGTTGCGGTGTTCGCGATCCCCGCCAAATTCGTGGCCGCGGCGCTCGCCGAATGCGGCGAGAAGAAAATTCCCGGCGCCGTGCTGATTCCGTCGGGTTTCGCCGAAGCGGGCCATCCGGAATTGCAGGCCGAGATCGTCGAGGTCGGCAAGAAATACAATGTCCGCCTGATGGGGCCGAACATTTACGGCTTCTACTACACGCCCGCCAATCTCTGCGCGACCTTCTGCACCGCCTACGACGTCAAGGGTAAGGCGGCGCTGTCGTCGCAGTCCGGCGGCATCGGCATGGCGATCATCGGCTTCTCGCGCTCGGCCAAAATGGGCGTCTCGGCGATCGTCGGTCTCGGCAACAAGGCTGATATCGACGAGGACGATCTGCTCGCCTTCTTCGAGCAGGACCCGAACACCAATCTCATCGCTCAGCATTGCGAGGACCTCAAGGACGGTCGCGCTTTCGCTGAAGCTGCCAAGCGGGTGTCGAAGAAGAAGCCGGTCGTGGTGCTGAAAGCCGGCCGCACCTCGGCGGGCGCCAAGGCGGCGTCCTCGCATACCGGCGCGCTCGCCGGCAACGACAAGATCTACGAGGACGTCTTCAAGCAGTCAGGCGTGATCCGCGCTCGCAGCTTGAGACAATTGCTCGACTTCGCGCGTGGCGTTCCGGTATTGCCGACGCCGAAGGGCGAGAACGTCTTGATCATCACCGGTGCGGGCGGGTCGGGCGTGCTGCTGTCGGACTCAGTGGTCGATAACGGCCTGTCCCTGATGGCGATGCCGCCGGATCTGGATGCGGCCTTCCGCAAGTTCATCCCGCCGTTCGGCGCTTCCGGCAACCCGGTTGACATCACCGGCGGCGAGCCGCCGATCACCTACGTCAATACGGTGAAGCTCGGTCTCACGGATGATCGAATCCACGCGCTGATCCTCGGCTACTGGCACACCATCGTGACGCCGCCGATGGTGTTTGCGCGCAACATGGTCGAAGTGAAGAAGGAGATGGAGGCGAAGGGCTTCGTGAAACCGATCGTCGCGTCGCTCGCCGGCGACATCGAGGTCGAAGAAGCCGCCGAATATCTCTATCAGAACGGCATTCCGGCTTACGCCTACTCGACCGAAATCCCGGTCGAGGTGCTGGCCGCCAAGTATAAGTGGGCGCGCGGGGCGGGCCTTCTCTAAGCGATAAAGAATGCCGCTCCGGCAAACCGGGGCGGCATTCAGACTTTTTGACAAGGCGGTTTTGTCGAGTGGTAAATACGTCTCCGTAAGCAGGTCGCGATGAAGAGAAACGTGATCCGGCGCAAAGTGCTCGAACTCAGGTCCGGGGCGGACATTGAGCCCGATCCCCGGGATGGTGGCGTTCAATCGGTCGATCGCGCGCTTTCGATCATCGAAACGCTGGCCGAAGACGACGAGGGATACCGCCTCACCGATCTTGCGGTCCGCACGGGCCTGTCGACATCGACCGTCCATCGCCTGCTGGCGACGCTGGAAAAGCGCCGCTTCGTCCATTTCGACCGACATGAATTGAAGTGGCATGTCGGTGCGCAGAGCTTCTCCGTCGGGGCCACCTTCGCCCGCCGCCGCAACTTTACGGCGCAGGCCATGCCGTATTTGCGGAAATTGCGCGACCAGACCCGCGAAACGGCCAATCTCGCGGTCGTCGACGATGAAGCGATCATCGTGCTGACACGTATTGAAAGCCGCGAGATCATGCGCTCTCTCACCAAGGTCGGCGGCCGGGTCGCGATGGTGGCGTCGGGGGTTGGCAAGGCGGTGCTGGCGACTTATTCCGATGAAGACGTCAATGCCATCATCTGCCGGCAGGGCATGCCGCGATTGACGGAAAAGTCGATCGTGCGGCCAGGCGAATTGTTCAGGGAACTCCAGGCCGTCCGGCGACGCGGCTATGCGATCGACGACGAGGAAGCGCGCATCGGGCTGCGTTGCATCGCCGCCGTCGTCTATAATGACTGTAGCGAGCCCCTAGCGGCGATTTCCGTTTCCGGCATGACCAGCCGGATCACCGACGAAAGGTTGCCGGTTCTCGGTTGCATCGTGCGCGCGGTGGCAGCCGAACTGACGGTCGTGCTCGGCGGCGTGATGCCGCAGGCTGTCGAGGCCGTTGGTTAAAACGCGGCTTTCGCAAAGCGTCGTTTCCATTTTTTATCGTGGCTAATGACTTGAGCGGACGTGAGAAAATCCGCACCATGTCATCTTGCGGGAAATAAATTCGATTCCGTTGAGATGACACGCCTCTCCGTCCGATGATCCCGCAATCGGAAATCATCGACCGGAGAGTGTGAAATGGCGAAGATGCGGGCAATCGATGCGGCCGTGCGGATCCTGGAAAAGGAAGGCGTGGTCTGTGCTTTCGGGGTTCCGGGCGCCGCGATCAATCCGCTGTACTCTGCGCTGAAGAAGCGTGGCTCGATCAATCACATTCTGGCGCGTCACGTCGAGGGCGCTTCGCACATGGCGGAGGGCTACACCCGCGCCAAGGCCGGCAATATCGGCGTCTGCATCGGCACGTCGGGGCCGGCCGGGACCGACATGATCACGGGCCTTTATTCGGCGATCGCGGATTCAATTCCCATTCTTTGCATCACCGGCCAGGCGCCGCGCGCGCGGCTCTACAAGGAAGATTTTCAGGCGGTCGATATCGAATCGATTGCGCGGCCGGTGACGAAGTGGGCGGTGACCGCGCGCGAGCCGGCGCTCGTGCCGCGCATCTTCAGCCAGGCGTTCCATATCATGCGATCGGGCCGTCCGGGTCCGGTGCTGATCGACCTGCCGTTCGACGTCCAGGTCGCCGAAATCGAATTCGACGCTGAAACCTACGAGCCGCTTGCGGTTTACAAGCCGACTGCGACGCGCAAGCAGGTCGAAAAGGCGCTGGAGATGCTCAATGCGGCGGATCGCCCGCTGATCGTGGCAGGCGGCGGCATCATCAACGCCGCCGCCAGCGATCTGCTGGTGCAGTTTGCCGAGACCGTCAATGTTCCGGTCGTGCCGACGCTGATGGGGTGGGGCACCATTCCCGACGACCACGTGTTGATGGCCGGCATGGTGGGCTTACAAACCAGTCACCGTTACGGCAATGCCACGATGCTGGAATCCGACTTTGTGCTCGGCATCGGCAACCGCTGGGCCAACCGGCACACCGGCTCGATCGAGACCTACACCAAGGGACGTACCTTTGTGCATGTCGATATCGAGCCAACCCAAATAGGACGCGTCTTCAATCCCGATCTCGGCATCGTGTCTGATGCCAAGGCCGCGCTCGAACTGTTCGTGACGGTTGCGAGGGAATGGCGCAAGGCCGGCAAACTGAAGGAACGGCAGGCATGGCCGGCGGCGTGCCAGGACCGCAAGCGGTCGATGCTGCGCAAGAGCCATTTCGATAACGTGCCGATCAAGCCGCAACGCGTCTACGAGGAGATGACCAAGGCGTTCGGCCGCGACACCTGTTATGTCAGCGTCATCGGCCTGTCGCAGATCGCCGGTGCGCAATTCCTCGGCGTTTACCGGCCGCACAACTGGATCAACGCCGGGCAGGCGGGGCCGTTGGGTTGGACGCTGCCTGCGGCGCTTGGCGTGCGAGCCGCCGATCCTGCCCGCGAAATCGTCGCGCTTTCAGGCGACTATGATTTCCAATTCCTGATCGAGGAACTCGCGGTCGGCGCCCAATTCAAGTTGCCCTACATCCATGTCGTGGTGAACAACTCCTACCTCGGATTGATCCGCCAGTCGCAACGCGGGTTCGATATGGACTACCATGTGCAGTTGTCGTTCGAGAATATCAACGCACCGGAGCTCGGAGCCTACGGTGTCGACCATGTAGCGGTTGCCAAGGGCCTCGGCTGCAAGGCGATCCGCGTGACCGATCCCGCTGAGGCTCAGGCAGCCTTTGCGACCGCGCGCGAACTGATGAAGGAATATCAGGTGCCGGTTGTTGTCGAATTCATTCTGGAGCGGGTGACCAACATCGCGATGGGGACCGAGATCGACAATGTCGTCGAGTTCGAAGAGGTCATCGACTTGCCGCTGGACGATGAGCGAACGAGCGCGACAACGAAGCCTGCCAACCAGCTGCTTCCGGTATAGCGGAGGAGATTTTTACGGTAAGAGGGTATCGGTGAAAAGGATGCCATGACAGTGCGCTTCGCCGCCGCTTGCGTCTGTGCTAAAGACGCTCTAAGGCTGAAATCCGCCTCGGTCTGCAATCTGGCGGTCGCGTATCTGTCATGAGATTCAATCGTTCCGTCGGCGCGTTCGAGTTCCCGCACACCGCGACGGCGTTGCTGCTTGCCGTCAACATCGTGGTTTATGCGCTCACCCTGCAGCGCTCGGGCATGCCGGCCCCGAGCCCAGACGTGCTGTTGCGCTCCGGCGCCATCTATAGCGGCGCGCTGGCGCGTCACGAATACTGGCGGCTTGTCGCCTATGCCTTCCTGCACGGCAGCATGTTGCATATCCTCACCAACATGGCGTGCCTGGTCTGGTGGGGCGGCCCGCTCGAGAGCCGTATCGGCACCAGCTATTTCCTGCTGATCTACTTCGTTTCGGTGATTGCCGGTGCGCTCACCGGCATCTTTACCCATGCGGGCTTCTACTTCAGTGTCGGCGCGTCCGCCGGCATCTCCGGCGTTCTTGGTGCGCTACTGTGCCTGAAACTGCTCAAGCGGATCGATCTGCCGGCGAGCTTCTTCGTCATCAACCTCGGTCTTAACATCGTCATCGCCTTTCTCGCGCCGAGGCTCGACTGGGGTGCGCATCTCGGCGGCATCGTCGCCGGCATGGCGGTCTGCGCGGCGCTCAATGCGTTCGAGGTCGCGGGACCGAAGCTGATGCGCTGCAAATTTCCCGAATTCATCAAGCTGAACCTGGGCGTCCTGTTTGTCGTGGTCGCGTGGCTGACGGATTTTTCGCTCGTCGCAATGCTTGCGGCACTTGTAGCGTTGATCGTCGCCGTCAAAGGCATCGACATCGCGCTGTCGGTGCGGCGCGGGCTCGCCTGGACCGTCGCGATGCTCGCGGCGGGCAATGCGCTGGTGGCAGGCGCCGTGACGATCCTCACGCTGCCGGGGACGAACGGCGGGATTGAGTTGCCGGCGAACCTCGTGCCCTGGGCCGCGTCCGTGCTGAGGCGTTTGATCGAGATCGCGTCGTCGGCGCCCATCATCGCCACGCTGATCGTGCTCGTGGTGGTATTCGCCCTAACCCAGCTCGTCTACTGGCCGGAGCTGAAGCGCGGCCTCAGCGATCGAGGCGGTTTCGCCGCGGCGGGTTTCCGCGCGGAGCGCGCGCGGCGAAGAGGGTTGTAGGAGAAATCACGCCTCGCCGGAATGTTTCCGGCCGTTCATATTTTTTCCGTTCACCTGCATTTGGCACGTCACAACGCCTCGCGGACGCCGAGCCCGAGCATGAAGCGCTCGCGGATCTGCACGGGATCGCGGCGGGTGGCTCCGGTGCCCGGCTTGTCGTCGATGCGCACGCCGATCAGCATCGGCTCTGACGCGGTCAAGGACTCGTCGATCAGGCGCTCGAAATCCTCTTCATCCGCAGCCCAGCTACTGTTGGTCAGCCCGCAGCCGATCGCGACCGCGATCAGGTCGGTCGCTGCCGCAGCCGGCGTCGGCTGCGCGCCGGTGATCTGGTAGATGCCGTTATCCATCACGATCATGCTGAGGTTTTTCGGCTTGAGCGTCGCAATCGTCGACAGACAGCCGAGCTGCATCAAGAGTGAGCCGTCGCCTTCGAGCGCAAAGACGCGCCGTTCCGGCTGAGCCAGCGCGACGCCGAGCGCGATCGGAAACGCCAGCCCCATGCTGCCCAGCATGTAGAAATTCTGCGGGCGATGGCCGGCGGCCCAGAGGTCGAAATTGGTATTGCCGATGCCGCCGACGACGGCCTCTTCTTTCTTCAGCCTGGCGACCAGGCGGGAGGTGAGATCGAACCGGTTCATCACCTTGGTGTTGCGTGCGGGAGTGTTGGCTGGCTTATTCATGGCATCGCTCACTTGTCGAATACCTTGCCGCCGGTCAATAGCGGCGACAGGATCAGCGCCACTGGCGCTTGCGTCGTGATGGCCTGCTTGATCGAACGATCGACGATGAACTCGAATTCGTCGAGCCTTGTCGCGGTGTGATGCTCCATCGCCAGCGAATCGAGCACCGGCCGCATGGTGCGGCACACTAGCGACTGCCCGTAGTTGAATTCGCCGAGCGTTCCGCGCTCGGACACAAACATGATCAGCGGAATCTGATAGGGGATGGCGAGCGAGGCCAGCACGTTGGCCAGCGTCGCAAAGCCGGAGGTTTGCATCAGCACGGCGCCGCGCATGCCGGCCATCCAGGCGCCCGAAACGATTCCGACCGCCTCTTCCTCGCGCGCGGTCGGAAACGTCGTGAAAAACGGATCTGCGTGGATTTCCTTGATCAACCGGGTCAGCACGCGGTCCGGCACATAGGGCACCAGCCGGATGTCGTTACGCTTGAGCGTTTGCAGGACGATCTCGTGCCACGTCTTCTGGCCGGGGTCGGCCGCTGAAATCTGTCCGTCCGCAGCCACTGTTGGCCTCTCCTTTTTAGCGAGTTCTTCTTGCCGCCTCGCGTGGCGGCTGCCCTGCTTTAGGCGCCGAAACTTGACGCGAACGGCGGGATTGTCAACATGTGCTCACCGTTGCCGTGATCTGCATACGGCGACGAGGCGGCCGCAATACAGGCGTGCCATAAGGTGAAAAAAACAGGAGGTGAGGCTTTTGGACTGCTCATTCTGGAGCATTTTGTTCTTGAGCCGGTGGTCGCGGAGGGCTGTCTGCGCGGCCGCGATTGTTGCATCCGGCGCGGCATGGGCCGAGACGCCATTTCCCTCCAGAGCCGTCCATATCTTCGTGCCTTACGCCGCCGGCGGCGGCGTCGACATTCTCGCACGCACCTTAGGAGACGCGGTTTCCCAGAAATGGGGCCAGCCGGTCATTGTCGAAAACCGCCCGGGGGCTGGCGGCGTGGTCGCCTCGCAGGCACTGGCGACGTCGGCGCCAGACGGCTACACGCTCATTCTTGTGGCGAGCGGTCACGCCACCAATCCGTTTATGTATCCGAATATTCCGTACGATACCTTCAAGGACTTCACGCCGATTTCGCTACTGGCGACGTCACCCAATATTCTGCTGGTGCGCGCGGATTCACCGTTCAAGTCGCTGGCCGACGTGCTGGCAGAAGCACGGACCAAGCCCGGGAGCCTTTCTTTCGGTGATGCGGGCACCGGCACGTCGACACATCTGGCCGGCGAATTGCTCAAGAGTCTTGCCAAGGTCGATATCAAGGCCATTCCCTACAAGGGTGGCGCGCCGGCGATCAACGATCTCCTCGGCGGCCAAATTCCGCTGTCCTTCAACAATGCACCGGAAGCATTGGGACAGTTGCAAGCTGGAACGCTGCGCGCGCTTGCTGTAACGACGGCTTCGCGATCGCCTCTTCTGCCCGATGTGCCCGCGATATCGGAAACGTTGCCGGGATACGCCACCGAAGTCTGGTGGGCCGTGCTTGGGCCTCGCGGAATGTCTCCCGAGCTTGTTGCGAAACTCTCGGCGGATTTCGTCGCCGCCTTGAATTCCGACGCGGTGAAGGAACGCCTCGCCAAGATCGGCGATTCGCCGGTCGGCAGCACGTCGCAGCAACTCGACGCCAAAATTCACGCCGACTACGAAAAATGGGGGCCGATCATCAAGGCCGCCGGCATCACGGCTGACTAGTGGTCCGATTCTAACATTCGCATCCCTTTTCGGGTGCCACTTTTGCGAATGTTAGAATCAAAGGGCCACTAGCAATTTATGTTTCTAGTGGAGTTTAGGATTTGACATTCGCATTGCGAATTCGCGGCTAGGTGGATAGCGAATGTCAAATCCACTCCACCAGTCAGATCCAAACCGAAAGTGTAGAGATGTCCGTCAACAATAAACGTGTGTTCTACGTCAAATATCTCGCCAACCCAATTTATGCCGATATCCTGAAAGCGCGCCCGGACGTCCGGCTCGACCGGCTCGAGAATGAAAGTCCGGAAGACGTCTCGGCGCCGATTCTTTCCGCTGCGCATGCCTATCAGATCGGCGCCGCGCGCGATGAATTGGCAAGGCACTTCCACGTCGATGCCGATTTGCTGCGCCGGGCGCCTAACCTGCTGATCGTCTCCAGCAACGGCGCGGGCTACGATCCCGTCGATGTCGATGCTTGCACGGTAGCCGGCGTGATCGTGGTCAATCAGTCCGGCGGCAATGCGCATTCGGTCGCCGAACATGCGCTCGCCATGCTGATAACGCTGTCGAAGCGGATCATTCAGGCCGACCGCGCGCTTCGGCGCGAGGCCAATGTCAACCGCAACGCGCTGATGGGCGCGGAAGTGGGGGGCAAGACGATCGGCATTGTCGGTCTTGGCAATGTCGGCCGCCGCATCGCTGCGCTGTGCAAGGGCCTGCTCGGCATGAACGTGCTGGCCTATGACCCTTATCTCTCGACGACGGAAATGGCCGAGCGGGGCGGCGAGAAGGTCACGCTGGACGAGTTGTTGCGCCGCTCGGATTTCGTTTCGATTTCGTGTCCGCTGACCAAGGACAACAGGAGCATGATCGGGGCACGCGAATTCGCGCTGATGCAGCCGCATGCGTATTTCATCACCACGGCGCGCGGCTTCATCCATGACGAGGTGGCGCTGGAGCAGGCGCTGCGCGACAAACGCATTGCCGGCGCGGGTCTCGATGTCTGGGCCAAGGAACCACCGCCGCCCGATCATCCGCTGTTGCAGTTCGACAATGTGATCGCGAGCCCGCATACGGCAGGCGTGACCACGGAGGCGCGCGAGAACATGGCCAGGATTGCCGCCGAACAGATGCTCGATGCGCTGGATGGCAGGCGGCCGCCGCGCCTCGTTAATCCGGAGGTCTGGCCGGCTTACGTCAAGCGCTTCGAGCGGACGTTCGGATTTGCGCCGGGGTAAGGGTCGCCGGAGCTAGATCAGCTCCTACAGACCGTAGAAGATTTTGTCTCCGACTGGCTGCGGCAAGGCAACGAATATGCTGCCGCGTCGGCTCTCGACGGTCGCGATATTGCTATTTTTGCTGTGATCTCGACTCCACGGCGAGGGGAACCCATACGTTCCGACAAGCGCCTTTGATTTCCATGCCAACGCTTGGGTAAAGGCGCCGGGAATGAAGTTATGGCCCATTTGAATGCGTTGCTGCGTTCTGCCCGATCCCGGATCGGACGCCGCCTGGCGCAAATCGTTGACATCGCGGCGGCGAGCCTGCCGACGGCCGGCGCCTGACGGGCCGCCGTGGCGCATCCTTCGCGCCGCTAATCTCACTTATGTCACGGGAACGCTCAGGCGTTCGATCGTCTGAATGTGGCGGGCGAGCAGGCTGCAAGCCTGTTCGATATTGTGTGCCCGCAACGCCCCGAGAATGAGCCGATGGTCCTGATTGGACCGCGGCCGCCAGCCCGAACTGTGCGCCATCGCAAACACCAGCCGGGAATTCGCCCGCTGCAATCCGTCGAGACTGGCGAGCAGCCGCGGCATGCCGCATGGCGTCACCAGCGCCTGATGAAATGCGCGGTTGGCGGCTTCAAAGTCTTGCAGCGTCTCGGCGTTGTCGCCTTCGATCAGAGCCAATTCGATCTTCGCAAAATGGGACGGCGTCAGCCGGGATGCGGCGTGGCGCAGCGCGACCACCTCGAGCGCGGCGCGCATCTCGGAGATTTCCCGGATCGAGGTGGCATCGAGCGGCGCGACCCGCACGCCGCGGCGGGGAAGCGCGACCACGAGATGCTGGGCCTCCAGCTGCCGAAAGGCTTCCCGGACCGGGACATGGCTTGAGTTGAATTCGTGCGCGACGTGGTCCTGCCGGAGCGGTGTGTCTGGTTTCAACGTGCCATCGATGATCCGCGCCGCGATCGCCTCGGCGATCCGCATGGCGATGGTCGAACTCTCGTCTGCGTCTTTCATAGATTATCTATCACAAAATCGGGTGCGGTTGCCATCAGCCTCGGCTAACGTAGGCCTGTCGGCAATATTATAGATAAAAATCATTTTTATCTATAAAAAAGGAGATCAGGCCATGGCGGACGGGTTGGTTGAAACGCGGAATGAGCGCCAAGGCACTGATAGTGACAGCGCGACCATCCGGCACAACTGGATGCGGGCGGAAGCGCAAGCGCTCTACGATCTTCCCTTCGCGGACCTGATGTTCCGCGCGCAATGCATCCATCGCAGCCATTTCGATCCCAACCACGTCGAGACCGCGAGCCTGCTCAGCATCAAGACCGGCGGTTGCCCGGAGGACTGCGGTTACTGTTCGCAGAGCGCGCATTACGACACCGGACTGAAGGCCACCAAGCTGATGGCGCAGGCCGATGTGGTCGCCACCGCCCGGCGCGCGCGGGATGCGGGTGCGAGCCGCTTCTGCATGGCCGCGGCCTGGCGCAATCCAAAAGACCGCGATCTCGACGAGGTCTGCGGCATGGTGAGCGCGGTTAGGGAACTCGGCATGGAGACCTGCGCGACGCTGGGCATGCTGACTGCACCGCAAGCCGCGCGTTTGCGCGAAGCCGGGCTCGACTTCTACAACCACAATGTCGATACCTCGCCGGAGTTCTACGAGAACATCATCACCACGCGCACCCTGCAGGATCGCATCGATACACTAGCGCATGTGCGCGAAGCCGGCATCAAGGTCTGCTGCGGCGGCATCGTCGGCATGGGGGAGGAAGTCGACGACCGGCTCGGCATGCTGGTGCTGCTCGCCAACTTGCCTGTTCATCCCGAGAGCGTGCCGATCAATCTGTGGAATGAAGTGAAGGGCGTGCCGGTGAATGAAACCGCGGAGCGTCCCGACGCCATCGCCATGGCACGGCTGGTTGCGGTCGCCCGCGTGCTGATGCCGCACAGCGTCGTGCGGCTCTCGGCAGGCCGGCAATACATGACTGATGAACTTCAGGCGCTTTGTTTCCTGGCGGGCGCCAATTCGATTTTCATCGGCGACGTGCTGTTGACGACGAGAAATCCGCAAGCCACGCGCGATGCCAACTTGCTCGATCGGCTCGGCATGACCTCGCGTCTCAATCAGGCGCAGGCGTGAACAAGGCCGCAAGCTACGTTACGGCTCTTGATGCGCTGAAGAACGACGATCGGTTGCGCAGCCTGAGGCCGCGCGCCGGCATAGATTTCTCCTCCAACGACTATCTTGCGCTGGCTAGCTGTCCGCGGATGCAGAAGGCCGTTTCGGCTGCGGTTGAAGCCGGTACTCCCATCGGCGCCGGAGGATCGCGGTTGCTGCGCGGCAATTGCGCCGAGCACGAAAGCCTTGAAGCCGAGGCCGCGCGATTTTTCGGCGCGGAAGCGGCGATCTTTTTCGCCAGTGGCTATATCGCCAATTTCGCCGTGCTCACGACGTTGCCGCAGCGGGGCGATCTGCTGGTGCTCGATCAACTCGTCCATGCCAGTATCCATGAAGGCGCGCGCGCCGGACGCGCCGAGTTTCGCTTCAGCGGGCACAACGATGCCAACTCAGATTGAGGATGTGATCCGCAGCTGGCGTTCGCAAGGCGGCACCGGGCGGATCTGGATCGTGGTCGAGAGCCTCTACAGCATGGACGGCGATTTCGCGCCGCTCGATGCTCTCAATCTAATCGCCGATCGTCACGATGCGTTCCTGATGGTGGACGAGGCCCATGCCACCGGCGTGTTCGGCCCAGGCGGGCGCGGGCTGACTGCAGCGTATGAGGGGCAAGAGAACCTTATCGCCATTCACACCTGCGGCAAGGCGCTAGGCGCGGCTGGCGCGCTGGTCACGACGACGAAGGTGATGCGGGACTTCATCGTCAATCGCTGCCGTCCGTTCATCTTCTCCACGGCGCCGTCACCACTGATGGCGGTTGCCGTACAAGAAGCGCTGTCGATCCTGCGAGACGAGCCGGAGCGTCAGCAACGCCTCGCGGGATTGATCGGCTTTGCGCACCGAGAGATCGCCGCGAGTGAAGGCTGGCGGTTGTCCGGCTCGCAGATCCTGCCCTTTATCGTCGGCGACAACGCGCGTGCCATGGCCTTGGCAGCCGCACTGCAGGCGCGCGGCTTCGACATCAGGGGAATCCGTCCGCCGACGGTACCCGCCGGCACCGCGCGCCTGCGCATTTCCCTGACCAACAATGTCGATGAGAGCAACGTGCGCGCCATGCTGGAAGCGCTTGCCGAAGAGACGGGTGAGAGGCGATGAGCCGGCGAATCGTCGTCACCGGCACCGACACCGAGATCGGCAAGACCGTGTTTTCCGCCGGTCTCGCCGATCAGCTTCATGCTTGCTACTGGAAGCCGATCCAGTCCGGTCTTGAGGGCGAGACCGACTCCCAAATTGTCGCGCGGCTAGGCGGCTTATCCGACGATCGTATTCTGCCTGAGCGATATCGCCTGAAGACGCCGGTTTCACCGCACCAATCGGCTGCGATCGATGGCATCAGCATCGATATAGCGACGCTCGACGTGCCCGACACCGGCAGCCGCCCGCTGGTGATCGAAGGGGCCGGCGGCCTGATGGTGCCGCTCAATCCTTCCACTCTTTATATTGACGTGTTTGCGCGATGGCGTCTTCCGGTCGTGCTGTGCGCGCGAACGGCGCTCGGCACCATCAACCATTCGCTGCTTTCGATCGAAGCCTTGCGCCATCGTGGGATCGAATTGCTCGGGATCGCCTTCATCGGTGAGGGCAATCCGGAAAGCGAGCGCGCCATTTGCGGGATCGGCCGCGTGCCACGGCTCGGACGGCTGCCCCGGCTTTCGCCGCTGACGCCAGGCACGCTGCGCGAGGCGTTTGCCGCCTGCTTCAAGCCGGGCGATTTCGGGGTGTGATGCGCAGGAAGACATCCCCGATCTGGCATCCCTTCACGCAGCACGCGCTGCAGCCTGACATGGTCAAGATCGAGCGCGGCGAGGGCGCTTACCTGTTTGCCGCCGATGGGCGCCGCATCATCGATGCGATCTCGTCCTGGTGGGTGGTGACGCACGGCCATTGCCATCCGCCGATCGTCCGCGCCATTCAAAAACAGGCGGAACAACTCAACCAGATCATCTTTGCCGGCCACACGCATGAGCCAGCGGAGCAGGTCGCGTCCGCGATGCTGAAGCTGGCGCCGCGCGGCCTCGACTGCGTGTTCTTTTCCGACAGCGGCTCGACCAGCGTCGAAGTGGCGCTGAAGATGGCGCTCGGCTACTGGCATAATATCGGCGAGCCCCGCTCGCGCATCGTCGTGATGCAGCACGCCTATCATGGCGATACGATCGGGGCGATGTCGGTCGGCGCGCGCGGCGTTTTCAACGCCGCTTACGGTCCGCTGTTGTTCGATGTTGTAACGGTGCCGTTTCCGCTCAAAGGACAGGAGCAGGAGACGCTGGACGCTCTAGAGGCTGCCTGTCGCGACAAGCCGGCCGCCTTCATTGTTGAGCCATTAATCCTCGGCGCCGGCGGGATGCTGATGTATCCGGCATGGGTGCTGAAGGAAATGAAGCGGATTTGCGAAGCCGCCGGGGTCTGGTTCATTGCCGATGAAGTCATGACCGGTTGGGGCCGCACCGGGACATTGTTTGCTTGCGAACAGGCGGATGTGGCGCCCGATATCGCCTGTTACTCGAAGGGCCTCACAGGCGGCGCGCTTCCGCTCGCCGTGACGCTCTGCCGGGACGAGATTTTCGAGGCTCACTTCTCGCAAGACCGCAGCCGCACCTTCTTTCATTCGAGTTCCTATACGGCTAACCCGATCGCCTGCGCCGCTGCCAAGGCCAACCTTGATTTATGGAATGATCCGGCCGTTGCGGCGGGCGTGGCCGCGGTCGCGGCGATGCAGGAGAACGCGGTCTCGATGTTGCGGGCCGACGATCGATTTAAGAATGTCCGCCGCACTGGCACGATCACAGCGCTTGAACTGGAGGTGCGCGACGGCGGCTATCTCGCCGGCATTGGGCCCAAGCTTCTCGCTTTCTTCGGCAACAGGGGCTTGCTGTTGCGTCCGCTCGGCAACACCATCTACGTGATGCCGCCTTATTGTGTTACGCAAGCCGATCTCGACGAGATCTATGCGGCGATTGCCGAAGCCGCTCACCTCTAGCGGAGTAGATTTGACATTCGCTCCCCGCCTGCCCGCGAGTTCATAAGCGAATGTCAAATTCAAAACTCCACTAGAAACCTATATTTGCTAGTGGTCCTTTGATTCTAACATTCGCAAAAATGGCCGCTGCGAAGAGATGCGAATGTTAGAATCGGACCACTAGTGAAATGGGCGTGGAGAAGCTTTTGCCGAAACAGCCGGAAGGTCCAGCGATTGCAGGGGACGACGAGCATCGTCTCTACCGGAAGGTGGTCTATCGGATCATCCCCTTTATCTTCGTCTGCTACGTCCTGAACTATATTGATCGCGTCAACGTCAGCTTTGCCAAACTACAATTCCAGAGCGATTTACAACTCAGCGACGCCAGCTACGGGCTCGGCGTCGGCCTGTTCTATGTCGGCTATATCCTGTTCGAGGTGCCGAGCAATCTGGTTTTGCAGAAAATCGGCGCGCGCAAGACCATCACGAGGATCATGTGCCTGTGGGGCCTGACCTCGATGGCGATGGCTTTCGTTTCAAGCCCGCAGCAGTTCTATCTCGCCCGCGTCCTGCTCGGCGCGGCGGAAGCCGGTTTCTTTCCCGGCGTCATTCTTTATCTCACGCTCTGGTTCCCGGATCGCATGCGCGGACGGATCATGTCGTTCTTCGTTCTCGCCATCGCGGTGTCAGGGATGGTTGGCGGCCCGACGTCCGGAGTGATCATGCAGCACCTGGATGGATTTCTCGGTTTCAGGAATTGGCAATGGCTGTTTTTGATCGAGGGAATGTTGCCGGTGGCGATGGGGATTGCAGCCTTCTTTGTACTCAACGATCGCCCGCGTGATGCCAACTGGCTATCGGCGCACCAGAAGGATTGGCTGATCGCCAATCTGTCGGTCGAGCGACGGATCGACGGCCGCTCCGGCGTTCAGGCTTTTTGGTTGGCGCTGCGCAAGCCGATGCTGTGGATCGCCACGTTCAGCTACTTCTCCGTGACGTGGGCGGGAATGATTCTCAATTTCTGGGCGCCGACGATTATCCGGCGCGCAGGCGTGACGAATCTTCTGCACATCGGGCTGTTGTCGGCGGTCCCTTACACGGTCGGCGCGGTCGGCATGCTTGCGCTGTGCTATTCTTCCGACCGACGGCTTGAGCGGCACTGGCATTTCTTTGCCTCGGTCTTTTCGGCAGGCTGCGCGGCCATCGCCATCGGCTATGCCTCGGGAGATCCGGCGCTTTCGATCGCATGTCTCTCAGTGCTGGCGATCGGTTATCTCTCCGCGGTCGCCTTGTTCTGGACCATTCCGACCAGCTTTCTGTCCGAGGCCGAGTCCGCGGGCTGCATTGCTTTCATCAGCAGTGCAGGTCAGATCGGCAGTCTGATCGCGCCCGTTCTGTTCGGTTATGTGTCCGACCGCACCGGAAATCTTACTTTCGGCGCGTGCCTGGTTGCTTTCGTGCTGTTTGCTGGTGGCTGCGCGATTTTGAGCCTCAAGCCTTCCACAAGGCGAGGCGAACAATCTCGGTAGAAATACGGAGAACGGTTCGATTCGGAATCCATACCTCATTAGGAGCTGTTTCATTAATTTACGCTAACCCTGATTTGCATCGACCTTCGCATTCCGGTCCAGTCCCGCCTCGACAGCCTTTCCCTGCAATCAGGTGTTCAATGCTCGGCAACCTCCGAATTTCCTATAAGCTTTTGATGATGATTGGCCTTTCCGTTGTCGGCATCGCTGCGATGGCCGCTGTGGGCCTGTCGGCGCTGTGGGGCAACATGATGGAGGATCGCCGCGCCAAACTTCAGGACATCGTCACGCTGGCTCACGAGGCGCTCGACTACAACTACCAGACTTCGCGCCAGACCGGGCTTTCCGAGGCCGATACGATGGAGCGGGCCAAGACGCTGCTGCGTAACATGCGCTTCGGCAAGGGAGACTACGTCTATGCGATCGACCGCCAAGGTGTTGCGGTGTCGAACCCAAATCCCAAGGTCGAAGGCAAGAACCTGCTGGACGCGGTCGACCCCGACGGTTTCCCCTATGTACGGCGTCAGCTTGAACTCGCCCCCAATGGTGGAGGGTTCATGACCTTCCGCTTCCCGCGCGCGGCCGGTGGCAATCCGATTCCGAAACTCGTTTATTCCGTCGAATTCAAACCTTACGGCTGGGTGGTCGGCGCCGGCATCTATCTCGACGACGTCTCCACCATCTTCTGGGAACAGGCTCGCAACAGGGCCATCCTGGTTGTCGTCGCGCTGCTCGTGGCAGGCGGGCTGTTTTTCCTGCTCGGACGCAGCATCGTGAACCCGATCACGGCGATGACGATGGCGATGCGAAAAATCGCCGAAGGCGATACGTTGACCGCCATCCCGGCGCTTGAGCGTGGCGACGAAGTCGGGGCCATGGCGCAGTCGGTCCAGGTCTTCAAAGACAACATGATCGAGGCCGGGCGGCTTCGCGGCGAGCAGGATGTATTGAAGACGCAGGCGGATTCCGAGCGCAAACTTCTTCTGGTGCGGATGGCCGATGAATTCGAACGCGGCGTTCTCGCTTCGCTCGACAGTCTTGCGGGCTCCGCGTCGGAGATGCAGGCCACGTCGAAAAGCATGTCGTCGACCGCGATCGAGGCCAGCCAGCAGGCAACTTCGGTGGCAGCCGTGGCCGAGCAGGCCTCGGTCAACGTGCAGACCGTGGCCGCTGCGACCGAAGAACTGTCGTCCTCGGTGTCGGAAATCGGTCGGCAGGTCACCCAGTCTACGGAAATCGCAGGTCAGGCGGTGTCCGAAGCCAACCGCACCAACGTAACGGTGCAAGGCCTTTCGGCTGCGGCGCAGAAAATCGGCGATGTCGTCAAGCTCATCAGCGATATCGCAAGCCAGACCAATCTTCTGGCGCTGAACGCCACGATCGAGGCGGCGCGCGCCGGCGAGGCGGGCAGGGGCTTTGCGGTCGTCGCCAACGAAGTCAAATCGCTGGCAAGCCAGACCGCGAAAGCGACCGACGAAATATCGGCGCAGGTTGGCGCTATGCAGGGTGCGACCACGGAAGCGGTGCAGGCCATCGAGGGCATCGGCCGCACGATCGGCGCCATCAACGAGATCACGTCGGCGATCTCGATTGCGGTCGACCAGCAGGGGACGGCAACCCAGGAGATCGCCCGCAACGTGCAGGAAGCGGCACTCGGAACCGGCCAGGTCTCGAGCAACATCGCATCCGTCAACCACGCGGCGGAAAAGACCGGATCTGCTTCGAACGGCGTGCTCGCCTCGGCCGAACAGTTGAGCAGGCAGGCAGCAACCTTGCGTGGCGACGTCGATCGTTTCCTCGCCAACATCCGCGCGGCCTAGTGTAGCAACTCTGTCGTTCCTTTCAGTGTCGCCGCGAGTCCTTTGAAGGAACGTCAAAGTCAAAGGCGGCCTACACGGTCGATTGCAGCGGCTTGTCGCGACAATCCATCCAGGTATCCAGCGGATTCGTCGAGACATTCGGATTTGCCATCGTCATCGTCTTCCTTTGTCTCGCGGCCTTGTTCGAAAGCTTCCGGGATCCATGCATCATCCTGGTCTCGGTACCGATGTCGATTGCCGGCGCGCTGATCTTCGTCAGTCTCGGGGTTGGAGGCGCTTCGTTGAACATCATACCGACGTCGGCCCGGTGACACTGATGGGCCTGATCAGCAAGCACGGCATTCTGATTGTCGAATTTGCAAATGACCTGCAGCGCAGCGGCGTCGGCAAGCGCGAAGCGATCGAGCGGCCGGAATCCGACTGCGTCCGATTCTGATGACAACAGCGGCGATGGTGCTTGGCGTGGTTCCGTTGATCGTCGCCAGCGGCGCCGTGCGGTGTTACAGCTGCGACCCTGATCGGTCGGAGCGCGCACCTAACGTCATGCCAAAGATTAGAGTAGATGTTGAAGCCTCGGCCGGTGTGGGTTGGTAGCGCTCCTCCGCTGCCAGCCCGAAGAGGCTCTTACCCGTCCTCCAGCAACTCCGGGTAACTCTCCAAGTGGCGGCAGACTGAGATATCTCGTGGCGCTAGGCGCTGCAGTACCGGCGCCACATTTCCCTGTAAGCGTCTTCGACCGCCCTGGTGTAGGAAAGCGGGCCACATCGCCGATCAATCAACGAAGGCAAATCGCGACGAAGGGCTTCCAACTGCGTTCTTGTGGGATGCCTGGCGATCTCAAAATACTTGCTGTCTTCGGTTACTACCCAATCAGTCAAGCCAATCGCGGACAAGATGGCGCTAGAAACTCTGCTTGTCAGGCTATTACCCAGCTTCGCCACCACAGGAACACCCATTTGCAGCGCTTCCCAAGTCGAAACGCCTCCCCCGTGAGGAAAGGGATCGAGGCAAATATCAACCTCGCTAAATGCAGCGAGATGTGCTTCGCGAACCGTCGTTCCGCGCAATGAAATGCGATCGGGGTCAACTCCGTTGGCTTGGAAGCGCCCGAGCAGAAGGCTTCGTGTCTCGTCATCATCAAGCATCTGGTCCTTGACGATCAGCTTGGAAGCAGGATCCGCCGATAAGACGTTGGACCAGACGGCGATAGCCTCATCGGAGAACTTGCTTACACGGTTGAAGACGCCATAAGTCAAAAAGCCATTTTGCGAGATTGGCGGAAAGCCCGATCTTGAGTTCTTCGGGGGTGACTCGATCCCGATCATGCAAGGCAGGTCATATATCTTTTCGGCGTAGTGATGACGAACTTCGCTGGGAATGGCGACAGGGTCAGAGAAGAGATAATCGATCGTGGGTAGCCCCGTGCCGGCTGCGTGCCCCCACGCCGTTACCTGGATTGGAGCCGGCTTGCGAGCGAACACCCGCAATCTATTGCCCTCAGCGTGTCCAGACAAATCTATCAGTATGTCGATACGGTCACGTTGGATACAGTCGACCAGCTGGTCATCGGACCATTGCGAGACATCACGCCACCGGTCGGCGAACTGCCTGAATGTCTCTGTGACGGCATCGCTTGTCGGCGAGTTGGAATAACATACGACTTCGAATTGTGCTTTATCACAGTTTTCAAAAACCGGTCTGTATGAGTAGGCCGCCGATCGGCGTTTGAATTCAGCAGATACATATCCGACGACGAGCCTGCGATCAGGATCACGATCATTTGCGTGAAGAAGCGAAGCTCGTTGAGCCTCCTTCGATCCTATTGCTCGCCACCAATCGGCCCGGGCGGCCTGGTGACAAGCAACATCAGCCTTGGCGCTGAAATCGAGCCAGAAAATGCGATTGGCGAGCACATCTTCACACTCGGGATCAATGGAAAGGGCTTTGTCGAGGCAAGCGATCGCATAATCGGTATCTGCCTGGAAGGCGTGACACTGTCCGAGCAGGCTGAGTCCTTTGACCGACATCGGCTCGATCGCAAGGACTTCGTGGCAGGCGTTCTTTGCCTCAGGCATGCGCCTTGACGCGATCAGGGCCCTGGCCCGGCCCAGCCAAGCCAGCTCTGATTTCGGGTTTATTTCCAGCGCGCGATCACAACTTGCAAGGGCCTCGTGGTGACGATGGCACCGCAAAAGGGCCTCGCCACGATTGGCCCAGGCTTCGGCGTTTCCCGGCACGAGCGCGAGCGCTCGATCCAAATCCAGGATGGCCTCGTCGGTCCTGTGAAGCTCTATCAATGCCGCGCCCCGGTTGGAATAAGCCGCGGCGTAGCTTGGATCCAGAGCGATCGCCTGGTCATAGCACGCTATTGCTTCGGCAAATTGCCTTGTTTTATGCAGCGCGTTGCCGCAATTATTGTGGGCGTTGACGTGCTGCGGATTTATTGCGACTGCATTTCTGAAACTTGTGATGGCATCGATAAAATGCCCCAACGAAGATAATGCATTGCCGCGATTGTAATGAGCATCGACGAAGCCGGGATCTAGTCGTATGGCCATGTCACAGGATGCGGTGGCTTCCTCGAACCGGCGCATATCCATCAACAGAGAACCAAGATTTGAATGCGCCGCTGCCGATTTTGGATCGACAAGCAATGCTCGTTTGATCCATCGCATTGCGGCATCGTGGTTACCGAGCTGCTTTTCGGATACGCCGAGCATATGCAGAGTATCAAAATGATCGGGGCGCTTTTTCAGAACCAGCCGATAGCCCTTTTGTGCCTCAGCCAGAAGGCCGTGCCTGTGGCAGTCGAGTGCGTGCGCGAACGTACCGACGATGTCTTGCCGCCTCTGGGCTCTCGACCCCGAGGGCGCGGCGACAGAACTGTTCGGAGCCATGGATCGGAATTCCTCGATGTATGTGTCGGCAAGGATCAACAGAATCGATTTAACGAAGCGTTAACCTTCTGGAACGCGTCGAAGACTCGAGAGGGCAGAGGCCGAGATTTTCTGCGATGGGACGAGCGAAAGGTGCGGATCCCGTGGATATAGATGGCGTGCGTCGAATCAGGACGATTGTGCTACAGGTTACGAGCAATTTTCCACTTTAGGGGTCTGCTTGTCGGAAAACTTCGGTTCTCGAGCGTTTCACAACGCAAAGCTCCAGAAAAAGAAGAAGCAGGCTGAGGCGTTGCTTCCGGGGGCCATCGCCGCCTATCAGCGCGGCGAGTACGGCGAAGCCAAGATGCTCTGTCGGCGGATCCTGCGCGACCGGCCCGACCATTTCGACGCGTTGCACTTGCTCGGCGTTTTGGAGCTCGATGGCCCTCGGGTCGACGACGCCGAGAAGTTTCTTCAGAGGGCCGTCAAGGTGCAACCGCGCTCGGCAGAAGCGCATTCCAATTTGGGATTGGCGTGGGCCAAGTTGAAGCGATTTGAGGAGGCGCGAAAATGTCAGGAAACGGCGATCGCGCTC
This sequence comes from uncultured Alphaproteobacteria bacterium, assembly GCA_963775545.1. Lineage (GTDB taxonomy): Bacteria > Pseudomonadota > Alphaproteobacteria > Rhizobiales > Xanthobacteraceae > Bradyrhizobium. Next base: position 14,001 of record CAVZJE010000029.1, on the reverse strand, counting down.
AATCCGAATTCTCCAACTGCCTTGACAAATCTTGGCAATGTATTGATGCGCTTGCGGCGCTACGAGCTGGCCGTTGAAGCTCATGAGCGGGCGATTCGGCTCAAGCCCGATTACGCAGACGCCTATAACAACCGCGGCATGGCGCTGTTGCTGCTTGGGCGACACGCGACAGCCGATGCGAGCTTCGATCGTGCGCTTTCGTTGCAGCCGCGTCATTTAGCGGCCCTTGTGGGCAAGGCGATGGTAAGCATGTGTCTTCGCCATCTTGACGCGGCGCAGCGCGCATTGGATGCGGCGTCCGCCATCAACCCGCATGTTCCAGAGGCCCTCGTGCATCGCGGTCGGCTCAAGATGGTGCTAGGGAAGTTCGATGAGGCGGAGGCCGAATTCGACGCGGCGCTCGCTATCGATCCAGCCCTGGAAAGCGCCTGGGAGAGCAAGGCCCACCACGGACTTCTGACGACCAAAATTGCTCAGGCGATTCATGCCTGTCACAAGGTCCTTGAGAGCAATCCGGACTCGGAAGTCGCAATCGGTTTTCTTGGATCGTGTCATGCCGCGCAGGGCGACATGGCGACCGCGCTTCAACTTTTTGATCGAGCACTGGTTCTCAGGCCCGACTTTGATGACGTGATGCTCAAGAAGATCTTCGTGATGGATTATCTGGAGGATGCCGATTTCGCCGCGCATCAGGCCGTGCGGCGCGAGTGGTGGGACAGGATCGGCTCGAAGTTGCCGCGCAGGGAATTGCGACCATCGGGTCTTGATCCCGAGAAGCGTATCGTCGTGGGTTACGTCTCCTCGGATTTCAGGGCGCACTCGGCTGCGCTGGCCTTCATTCCGATTCTGCGCCACCACGATCACCAGAAATTCGAAATTATCGCCTATTCATCCTCCCATCTCCGCGACAGCACGACGGATCAATGCCAGGCTTTGGTCGATGTCTGGGTTGACGCCTCCGGATTGTCCGACGATGAACTCGCCGACCGCATTCAGCGTGACCATGTGGACGTACTGGTCGATCTGTCCGGCCACTCCGCCGGCAACCGCCTTGCCGTCTTCGCGCACAAACCGGCGCCCATACAGGTATCGGCCTGCGGAAGTGTTACCGGTACCGGCCTTCCGACCATGGATTATCTGCTGGCCGATCCGGTTTTTGTTCCCGAAACGGTTCGCCACCTGTTTGCTGAGCAAATTCACGACCTGCCGTGTGCAATTACAATCGATGCCGTGCCCAGCGTGCAACCGACCGAGCTCCCGATGTTGCGCAACGGCTTCGTTACCTTCGGCATTTTCAATCGCACCGAGAAGATTTCCGACGGTGCACTTAGCGTGTGGTCAACGATCCTTCAGCAGATCCCGCACTCCAGGATCGTCGTCAAAAACGGATCGCTCGGCGATTTGTTTCTGCGTAATATCCTGCTTGGCCGTTTCGTGGCTCATGGGATTGAGGCCGAGCGCGTCACCTGCCTCGGATCGACGCCGCATGCCGAGCATCTTGCCGAGTTCGCCAATATCGATATCTCGCTCGATCCGTTCCCGCAAAACGGCGGGGTGAGCACGTGGGAATCGCTGCAGATGGGAGTTCCGGTCGTTAGCCAGCTTGGCCATAGCGCTTGTTCGCGCGCCGGCGGCGCGATCGTGAAGGCGGTCGGTCTCGATGATTGGGTCGCAGAGGACGATAACGGCTATATCGCGATCGCGCGCAAATACGCCGGCCTGCCTGCTGAACTGCGCGCTCTGCGCGCCGGACTGCCCGCGAGGGTCGCCGGTTCGGACGCCGGCAATAACGAACGCTACACGCGGCGGGTCGAGGATGGTTATCGGCAGTTCTGGCGCAGCTATTGCGCTGCACAGGGATAATTCATGATGTGCCAGCAGGCGGCGTAAGCCGCGATTGACCCCCGCTAATCGGGCGCAAGGTCTCAGAATAAATCATTGAAAAATCCTTGATTTTGTCCGATTGGCTGTTCCGATTGCGGCTTTGGCTATGCCAATCATCTCGTACGCTTAACCCATATCGTCCTTCAAAGAATGTGCGCACATGCGCTCGGCCATCTCGATTTGTCTGCGCAAGCGCTGCTCATCTCCAGGCTCGCACTGCTCGGCGACGTCCATGCGATCAAAGCGGAACGGATTGAGCAGGATCAGCGCCCAACGCAACGCGTAGAGCGGTTTGTGGACTGCGAGCCGATCGAGAAAAGCTGTGTCCTCGGGCACGGCGGCCGCGAGTTGGGTCACGATGGAGCGCTTGTCGGCAGCGCCAAGCGACATCGCTGGATGCAGTACGAAATCGGCTGTCATCTTCACCGGATCGTCCCAGCCGAAGTAGTCGAAATCGACGAAGCGCAGCCGACCATCGGGCTGGCGCAGGGCATTATGAAAGCCAAAATCCGCCGGGATCAGCCGACGCAACGAAACTGGCAGATCCCGACCGCGGCCGAGCTCCGGCGCGATCCGCGATCGTGCAGTTGCCAAGGCGGGTAAAAATGTGTTGTCGAGGAAGGCCTGAAGCATCGGGTGCGGAGCAAACGCTGCGAGCCTTGTCTCGATCTGCCGATTGATCTGTGCCACCGATAGGCAGGCTTCCGAGGCGAGCGTGAAACCGGCGGCGTGAGCCGTTGTAGTCGCTTGGAAAACATCGGCTATAAAGCGGACCGCGGCATCGATGTCCGCCGGGCTGTGAGCGCCCATGAGCTGGCCCTCGATCCACTCCATCAGCATCAACCGGTTTGCATCGTCGCGTCCCAGTGCCTCGGGGACGGCCTCAAGCCCTATGCCCCGCAGGAAGCGCAGCGCGCGCCACTCGACGTCGAGCCGGTCGCGCGGATCGCCGGGACGATGCGGATAGCATTTGAGCCCGAGGGTTCGGGTCGGTGTTCTAACACGCAGCACATGGCTGTTCGCGCCGACGCCTGCCGGCACCATGGTCACGACGGCCTCGCCGGCGAGCAGCGACGCGGCCTCGACCAGATTTTGATTAGCTTCGTCCAAAGGGCGCATCGTCAAGACCGGACCTAGATCAGTTGGCGCAGGCGCGCGCGCAAGAACAGAGCCATGGTGAAGCCGTCGATGATAACGCCATCGCCAATTAGCCGCTCGACATCCGCAACAGGATAGGCTTGCGCCTCCTCGATACCTTCCAGCGGGTCACTCACGCCGATCTGGTCAATCCGGGCCACAAAAAGATGAGCGCGAATTGAGAGGGAAGACCCACCCGGGGTGAATTCGCCAAGCGGCTGAAGTTCAGCTTTTGTCGCGCCGGTTTCCTCGATCACCTCGCGCCGGGCCGCCGCCTCGGGTGTTTCGCCGCGGTCAGCTCCGCCACGCGGAAACTCGAGCGACCAGTCGCGCAAGCCATGGCGGAACACCCGTATGAGGACCGGCAGATCATCGAGTAATGGCAGAACAGCGACCGGAGACGTCTCGACGATTCGATTGTAAAGTCCAAGCGAACCATCCGGAAAACGAACGGCGTCACGGACGACCGTCATATAGGGGTCTTTCGCGAGCAACCCGGCCCGGGTGTCGGACACGTCGAGGCCGGCAGCCGCGCGGTGGCTCAGCGCTGCGGCGCGGGCCAGAGCGATCTCGCCGGGATTGGTCAATATCTCGATACCGCCGGCCGGGTGATTGATAAACCAGTCAGGTCGGTCTCGCAGCAGAGCCAAATAGCCATCCAGCGCATGTTCGCCCGGATCGGTGTTCACATCATGCTCCATATGGTCGCCACGGAGCGCATCGCCTAGCGCGATGCAACTACGGCTACGTGGTCGATTGCCGCCGGTTCAGCGCGCATGCGGGCGACACTGGGTGAAATCCGATAGCCGTCGAGACTGATGCCAATGTAGTCGGCGATTGGCAGCGCCAGGTCCAGACCCTCGCGCCCGAGCGCGTTATTTTGTTGCATGACGCGCCTGCGGAACGCCACTTGTTCGGGCGTTTCCTCCAGCGTTGGATTTTCGATCCACGCATCCATGTCGCGCGTTGCGGCGAGGATTTCCTCGGCTGTCGCGTTCTCCACGGTGATGCCCTCACGCTCGAAATGATAGCTGTTGTCGAGCTGATCGGCGCGGGCGTCGAGCGCCTCATGAATGGACATCTCCGCGCGCACACCCGCTTTCGTTTTGAAATAACGCTTAAAGCAAGCGATCTCCAGCGTTGAGGGCAACAGGGTATAGTGCAAGACCGCGTTGATAGTCAGGAGTGGCGTCCCTAACGCGCGGGCGAATGCACAGGGCCCAGACTGGCAGCCGATCATGAAACGTGACCGGGCTATCAGGAACGGGTCTAACTCGTGTCTGTAGCTCTCAAGGAAGGGAAGCTCGAAATAATCCGGCGCTGTCACGCCGAGCTTCGGCATGGTCGACATCACCGATGCGGACTCACTTGATAGCCACGCGCGAGCAGATACTCGACGGCGGCACGATAGCTCTCCACGGAGCAATCACGGAAAGATTGCCGGGCAATGCCATGATAGCCCTTGTCGCGTACATGCATGACGATCAATGGCCGTCGCAGATCGATCCCTCGCTCGGCACAAAACGCCTCGCCGACCACATGGTAATATGGCGGTAAAGCGAAATGCCATCGATTGTGCCGGAAATCGTCACGTACGTCATGGGTCCGATGGACCGCGGCACGCAGCAACGTCCAATAATGGTCGATCACGAGGGTGTAATTTCCCACAGTATGGTGACCTAGGCTCATCCAGGACAAATTCATCAACAGATCGGAATCCGTCTCGATGTAGTCGCCATACTGTTCGACGATCTGCAGGCAGCCGCGGGAGGCGGGCCGATAGGATGCGCGCGGTGGACCGACGAAGTAAAATTTGTCAAATTTGTCGCGATTGAGCGCGACAAAATAGTAAGGATCAAGCACCGCATGGCCAAGAGCTTCTGTCGAAGACAGAAAAAACACACCGATACGGCTGTCTTTTCCGGTCTTGAGTTTTTGAAAGTCAACGTGTCGCTGAAGCGTGCCAATCGTCGTTTCCGCGCAGATATCCAGAATTTTCTCGATTTCAGTGTCGGTGGCTGGACCGGGATGATCGGGCATCAACTTGAATTGGCGCCCGACGAACTCAATCGCATCACGCTCCCGTCGCAGCTTTCCAGCCGCGTACGCGCTCTTAAGAAAGTCGATACGGGCGCGTAACGCTCCTGGTGTCACGTCGATGGCCCGCCTCGCGTCGGCGACAACCTCGTGGTACAATTCGATCTCATGACCCACTGAGATTCGCGCGCCAAACAGGCTGGTTTTCGCGGCATCGCTGGCTAGAAATTTTTCGGTTTCGACCGAATTCAGCAGCGACCAGGTTTCGTTCTGTAGCGACGAATTCAGCATCGCAATCGCTAGAACGTCAAAACGTATTGGATTGTTCGGATCGGCGGCGAAATGCCGGCGTGCTGCTTCAATGAAGGCCTTGTGTCGGTCCGGTGTTGCGTTCGCTACCTGGATGCCCTCGATCATCAGCCGCCGGTTGGCGGGATCGTTGATTTGCTCCAGCAAGCGCAACGCCAGCGCACGTCCAAGGCCGGTCCCAAGCGCGAACGTTATCACCCGGCGGCCTTGCGGCGAATAATACGCGGCGCGTGCTCGGCGGATAAGAAAATACTTCAATCGCTGCATGACGCGTTACCTTGCTGGGGTAATCTCATGACGGCATAGGTCAACGAACCACGAGATCGGGCAGGGGAATCACAAACGATCCTCCTGCTTTCGAATATTCAGCGTGCTTGCGAATGATCAAGTCGGCGTAGCGCCAGGCGAGTACAATGATCATTTGTGGCTTCACCTCGTAGACGCCGTCGCTGCGCATCACCGGCAGGCTATAACCCGGTCCTTCCAGCAGATCCTTAAAGGGTGTGTCGTCGAACAGCACGTCGAGCTTGTCTTCAAGGCGGAACTGGTGAATCAGCGCAGCGCATCCTACCGACGTTCCATAGGCGCCGACGCGCCCGCCACCCGCACGGACCGTTGCAATCCGGGCATGGAGTTCGGCGGTGATACGCGCGACCTTGTCGCCAAAACGCTGATGATAGGCAAGGTCGTAAAGGCCAGTGCGCTGTTCAAGCGTGATGAGTTCGGCAACGCGCGGCGTGACCGGATTTGGTCCGCCGGCGAGTTGACACCAGAAGCGGATCGATCCCCCCTTTGTCGCGATGCGTTCAGCATCGAAGACCGTAAGGCCATGGCGACTAAAGGCCTCGGCCACCGGCCTCACGGAGAAGGTCGAGAGATGTTCATGATAAATGACGTCCAGTAACGCCTTTTCGAACACGTCCAGTGCATATTGCGTCTCGAAGACAAACATCCCGTTGGGAGCGAGCAGGGCCTTCACGCCGGCCAGAATCTCGGTGAGATCGTCAATATTGGCCATGGCATTGTTGGCGAGGATCGCGCGAGCGGCGCCGCGATCGGCGCGGATACGTTCCGCGAGGGCCTTCGTGAAGAACTCCGGCAGCGTCGGGATGCCGCGTGAACTCGCCTCGGCAGCGATTTGTCTCGCGGGGTCGATCCCTTGCACCGATATGCCACGCGCCTTGAACGCGCCAAGCAGCGTTCCGTCATTGCTGCCGAACTCGCAGACCAATTCGCCATCACCGAGCCGCGCGCGCTCGATAACCGCTTCGGCGAGGATACGGAAATGCTCCGGCAGGCCGAGCGAAACGGAGGTGCGATAGAGGTAATCGCGGTAGATCAGCGACGGGTCGACAACATGCAGCAGCTGGTTAAGCCCGCACTTCTGGCAGAGATAGTTGTCGAGTGGCGCGACAATACGCGTCAGACGCTGCCCTGACGGATCTTTTTCGGTGCCGACATTTGGTGACACGATCGGCACCTCGGCCAGTTTCACACTGCACACGAGATCGGGAGAGTCGCACAGCCGGCAAGTCCGGCGCACATGGATCAAATCGGCCATCTGATTATCCATGGATATTGCGCCATATGGCCTCGATCAATTCCATGTCTTCGAGCGCGGCCTCGCCGGAGGCGACGGTCGCCTCTCCCGCCACCAGGGAATCGACAAAGCCTTTGGCTTGACGCGCAAAGCTCCAGCCTGCGCCCGTCTTGACTGCTTCGCCAACAAGACCCAGGCGCAGATCATCGATAGTTACGCGCGCGACCTCGTCCATCGCCATTGGCGAGGGAATGGAAAGGGCAAGCCGGCCGGTTTCAAACAGAAATTCGGCACCCTCAAGCCAACGCCCCGCTTCGATCCTGGCTATTTCAAAATGGACTGGAACATCACCAACCCGGAGCAGGGCGCTGACCGCGGCGTCGTTCGGCGCGGCTGCGCCTGTAACGATTATAGGCCCCGGGAGGAGGTGGCGCAGAAGACTGACGTCATGGCTTGCTGAGTTGAGAAACCACGCATAGGCCGCACGGTACCGTTCCTCAAGCCAATCCGGGTGGGTGGGCCAAACTGGAAAACGCTCGGCGCGGCTCTCGTTGGGGCGGATATGTGGGGGGATGGGGAACGCGTAGGATTTGGAAAAGTCGTAAACGCGCGCCGAAAGCAGCCGTCCAAGCCGGCCGCTCGTCCTGATTTCGTCGAGGGCGGCCTTCGCGGCGACCACTCCAGGGTCGAACAGTTTCATATGGCCGACGGCATAGACGAGCTTGCGCTCCTGCGCGGCCCCAACCAGGCGGCGGGCTTGCGCCACACTATGCGCCATCGGTTTTTCGGCCAGCACGTGCTTGCCGGCCGACAGCGCCTCAAGTGTCAACGGTCCCGTCGCAGGACGCGGCGAGCTGATAACGATTGCATCAATGTCAGATCTCGCCAGCAACGTCTCACGGTCCGACAAGAGACGGCCAGCGCCCAGCTTGTCGCTCAGCGCTGCGCGGAGTGAGGGGCGTTCCTCGGCCACTGCCACCACTTCCACACGCGGATCGGCGAGGTAAAATGGCAAATGCCCGATTTGGGCCATCATGCCACCGCCGACAAAACCAATCTTGATCAGCGCCGCCATGCCTCCGCCAATCGCTGGTATTTCTGGACCTGCTGCGCGCGGACCATGCCCGTGAGGTCCATCACTTGAGCTTTACCGCCTGCATGGTCTTGATGTTGATATATCGCTCGTCGGCCATGGTGTCCCTCAGCCTGCCGTCCTTGAAGGCGGCGAGCAGATCACGGACTGCGTCCTCGATGGTCTTGGTCGGCTCCCAGCCAAGCTCTTCCCTGATTTTCTTCGAGGATACCTTGTAGGAGCGGTTATCGTTGGTCGGCTCGACCACGAGTTCGATTTTCCCGGCTCCGCCAAAGACATTATCCGCTTCGACCACGCGCTTCACGATCTGCGCGATGTCCATAACGGATTCATTGTCGCCGCCGGCATTGTAGACACGTCCGTCGATCTTTTCGTCAGGAAGCGACAGGGCAAGTTCGTAGACCCGGCACATATCGTCGATGTGGATGTTGGGACGAAGCTGGGCGCCGCCAAGCACCTTGATCTTGCGATTCACCACCGCATGGTTGGTCAGAATGTTGACGATGACGTCAAGACGTTGCCGCGGCGACCAGCCGCACACGGTTGCCGGCCGGATCGTGAGCGTCGTGAAGCCGGGTTCGCGCTCTTCGTTCAGGGTGTCTTCGCAGAGTGCCTTGTATTTCGAATAGTCAGTGAGCGGTTCGGGGATCAAATCCTCGGTGACGTCCGTTTCGCTCTTGATACCGTAGACGCTCGATGAAGAGGCGTAGATAAAGCGTGTCACACCCGCTCTCTTGGCCGCTCGCACCAGCGGACGGAAGGCGTCATAATTGATCGATTTGCCAAGTTCTGGATCTAGCTCGTAGGAGGGATCGTTGGAGATGCAGGCGAGGTGCAGCACCGTATCGCAGCCGGCAACTGCCTTTTCAACAGCCGCAGGATAGCGCAAATCGCCGACCACCTGCACCAGGCGCGGGTGGTTGTGCACGCTGCCAAGCGCTTCGTGGCCGTAAAGAAAAAGATCGAGAACGGTCACTGTGTGACCTTGCTCGATCAGACGCGGAACCAGAGCGCTGCCGACATATCCGGCGCCGCCGGTCACCAATACATTGCGAAGCGCAGTCATCGTTATCTCTTTATCATCCGTTGTGCTTTCTCTCAGCGCCGTCGTGACGACGAGGCCTCGCGAGAGCAACAAAAGTCAGACCTTGCCTTGCCAACCCATCTGGATGTCCAACGCTGCGTGCAAGATCGCCAAGTGTCCGACCTCCACAAAGCCATATTCGGAGCTCGGAAAATATATGTTGATGTCCCCCAGCGAGCGCAAAGGATTGTCAGGTTTGAATCCACTCAGCGTTACGATGATACAATTGAGTTGGCGCGCCGCCGATACCGCATTCAGGATGTTCAAAGAGCGTCCCGAGGACGAGATCGCGATCAACATGTCGCCTCCAACCCCATGCCATTCGACCTGCTTGGCGAATACATGCTCATAGCCGTAATCATTGCCGAGGCAGGTGAGAACCGAGCTGTCGTTGAAGGCGGTTGCGCGCATTCCGCCGTTCTTGCTGAAATCGGTCGCCAAATGGCTACAAATGCCCGCGCTGCCGCCGTTGCCGATCAGCATGATGCGCCGACCGCCATCATGGCACGCGCGCATCTTGGCGCCGATACCTCGCACCGCCGTGTCAAGTGCGACGGTCGCGCCGCCAGCATCGGTTGCCGAAGCGGTGCGCAGCCCATCAATGAAAGTCGACATGTAGTGAGCATAAAGATCGACCTGGGTCTCGATAGACATGAGTTATGCTTCCGGAGGATGAATCGAACCGCTTATTTCAAAAGAGTCGTGACATAGCGCCGGATTTCCAGCTTGTTGAGGTAACGGCGATGGCCAACGATGCCGACCGAGATCGCACCGGCCACGTTCCCCATGAATCCCGCCGTTTCGCAGTCCGCGCCGACGGCCAGCATCGGCGCCGCTATGACAAAAAATGCGTCCCCCGCTCCGACGGTATCAACTACTGTGGAATTGAACGCCGGGATATGTACCACGTTGCCGTCCTCGCCGCTGGCAAAGCAGCCGGCGCGGCCGTGAGTCACCACGATGTTAGGGCAGTCGATGATCGCCGGTAGCTGCTTTGCCACGACATCGGAAAGGTTCGCGTGCTTGTCGTGTACTGCAAGCTGCGCCTCCATCGCGTCGATGCAGATGAAGTTCGTCTTTTTATACTTGTTGATCAAATTGTAACCGACGTTGCCCGCGTTCGATTGCGCGTTCACGGCGAGAAACTTCGACTGACTCTGCAAAATCTCAACCGTTTCGGGCGAAATAAATCCGTGGCCGAAATCATTGACGATGATGAGATCTGCGTCCTTGAGCTTGGCCATGAGGCGCAAATGGAAGGCATCCTGCGCGTCGCGCGGCAGCGGATGATCATCCATGTGATAGACTTCAAATAGTTTGCGGACATAGGTCGGCTCAACGAAACGGGTTTTTTGCACGGTCGGCCCGTCGGGGCGGTGAATGACCGTCATCTTGACGGAGGAGTTGAGCCGCTCCCGTACGAAGCTCTCGAAATTATCGGTCGAAAGGCCGTCGCCGAGCATCGTCACCAATTCGATATTCGGACAGATCGAGCAAAGATGGTTCGCTGCCGCGACCGCGCCGCCGGCGAATTTTTCCTCCTCGCGATAAAGTGTCGCGATGATGTTTTCCTTCGCGGCCTTGCCCATCGGCGCGACATAAATGTAGCGGTCGATAATCGTTTCACCGATGATGACGATCTTCAGTTTCGCGATTTGCTCGAGGTAGCCCGCAATACGCTTTTCGAGCCCCGAATTGCGCTTGGCCTCAAGATAGGCTTTGGCGGCGACATCGCGCGCGGCAAAGTGCTTGTTGAGCAAATTCGACGACGAAAACTTGATATCATGAGTGAACACGAGTTCGCCGCCGAGGCTATTGACCAGATCTTGCTCGATCTGGATCTTGCCTGTGATGTCGCTCTCGGCGTCGGCGTATTCGTCGCCCTTGACATAGAAGGCCGGCTTCACAGAACGGATCGCAGGAAGCGCACTTCCATCGTCGACGACGCCGACATAGTCGACGAATTCGAGGCTCGCGAGGAACTCGGCCCGAAGCTCTGAAGGGAAGGCTGGGCGATCTGGTCCCTTATTGACATAAGGGTCGTCCGTGATGGTCACGACCAGAATATCGCCGAATGCTTTGGCGGCACGCAAATGCCGGATGTGGCCGACGTGGAGGAGATCGAAGACGCCATGGCAAAGGACGATCTTCTTCCCCTTGGATTGCAGTGCCTCGCAGTGGCGCGATAGATTTTCAAGATCCAGAATGCGGCTTGGCGCTGCCGAAGCGCTAGCGCTTGTGGCGTTAGTCGTGCGGATGCTATCCATGCGGCGGGAGCTTGATGGATTTTCGTTCATCGATGCTCGTATTGTGTAACGTCAACCACACACACCAACTCACAATTGCCAGTCTGCCTTCGGGAAATCAATCGGAACAAAAAGTTGGCACCAGGTTTCGAGATATTTCGAAATCCCATTCACACTTCGGTTCCCGGAAGCTACAAATTGATGCCGCACGCAAAGGTAGCAGAGCGGGTACGCTAGTGCCTACGATCGGTTGGTCAATAATTCCTGTTCGACACTCCGCGGCGAGCGCGTTTTGTCAACTTGAGGACGGTGTCCCACCGAGGTACTTAAACCAGTCCTTCGTCGCCTCAGCGATTTTGTCGGCCGTCCAGACCGGCGCGTCTTTCCAATGTTTGGCATGTTCCAGCATGATTCGTACACCCTCCTCGAACCCGATGGTGGCTTGCCAATTCAAGTCTTGGCGGATGCGCGAAACATCGGCGAAGGTGCAATCAGGTTCGCCGGGACGCTTGGGAATATGGACCACCTCTTTGGCACCGAGAAGTTCGACGAGGCGGTTGATGCTGTAGGTGCCGCTGCTGCCGACATTGTAGATCCGTCCCGAGTGGTTCGAGTTGGCCGCCGCAAGGAATGCCGAAACAATGTCCGAGACGAAGGTGAAATCGCGGGTTTGCGCGCCGTCTCCCACCACCGTTATCGGCTTGGACGCCGCTAGCTGAGCGAGGAATACGCCAAACACCGCGCCGTATGTACCAGAAGTCCGCGCGCGTGGCCCATAGACGTTGAAGAGCCGGAGCGACAGAGCTGGCAATTTATAGACTTGGCACCAATGCAGCACGAGTTGCTCGCCGAGATATTTCGTCAGAGCGTAGGGGTATTGCGGCCTGATTTCGGCCCGCTCATTCGTTGGGACTTGATCCGGCAAACCGTAGCAGCTTGACGACGCCGCATAGACGAAGCGCTTCACACCCGCCTTGACGCTCTGCTGGAGCACGTTGAATGTGCCGTCGACGTTTGACCTGAAATAGGCCTCGGGCGCATTAATCGACGGGACAATATCGGCGAGCGCTGCCATGTGAAACACGCGCTCTGCCCCATCGAAATGTCCTTCGATCGCTGCCGGATCGGCGATGTCCGCCCGGCGCAATTCGAACCGGCCGTTGCCGGCGTGATGGGCGAGGTTCCGCTCGGCCCCATTCGAGAAATTGTCGATAACCCGAACCCGGCGATCGGGAGTCTCAAGCAGACGATCAACGATATGGCTGCCGATAAATCCGGCTCCGCCCGTTACGATATCCAGCAAATCGCTATTCTTCGCCACCCGATACGTCTCCCTGGGAAACCATTTGCTCGCCTTGCGCCGGGTCGCGCTCTCCTAGCATCGCAACTGTTGATGTCAATTGCGGTTCCGGCGAGCCCGCGACCGGCTCAGCCGCTAACCGTTGCTGTCCCCGCTCGGAGCTTTGCCGTCTTCGGATCGCGGCCGCGTGAAGGAGACATAAACCGACTCGCGACCAAACACACCGTTAAACAACTTCATACCGTTGACATCGGCTATCGCCGGCGCCGGCAAGGCCCAGATCGCGCCAAGTTCATGAATGGCGGCTGCGAGTTCGTGGTCGGCGGTCGCCAGAAGCCGCGCGATTTCACCGATCTGCCGGCCGATTCGGTTCGTCAACTGATCGCGTCGCAACTGATCACCGCCCTCAACAGCGGCTTGCCAATCGAGCGCAAGCTGATGGATCGCTGCGAAGGCGGCTTCGAGAGGGGCATTTTCAGCCGATGGACGCTCCGGAAATGTGCGCCGGTAATCAATAAAACTCAATGTGTTGCGACCGGCGGCGTCGAGCAGGGTCTCGTTAAAGCGGCGATTTTGGCCCGACAATGCCTTGAACCACCGCCAATCGGTGGCAAAGCGTGGAAACGTCGCCATCGACTCAAGCTCGGTGCCGATCGTACGTAGCACCAGTTCGAGAGGCAGGCTGACATTGAGGTAATGGGGATTGATCAGGCAGTCATGAACCCAGTCGCGATGGCTCCGCGTCATCTCTTTGATGGTCGAAAGATGTGGACCAAAGGCCTCGATCAGGACAGAGGTCTTGCGCTCAAAGCTCATATCCGCGGGTACCAGGCGCAATGCCAGCAGCTTGCGCATGATATTGGGAAAGAACCCCGCAAGCGGAACTGTCGTGATGACCAGAGCGCCGCCCGGGGCAACGAAACCGGCCAATTTGGCGAGGAGATTGAGCTCGTTCGGCCTTCCTCCGAGCCAGTTTTCGCAGATGACGATGTCAAACCGGCGTTCCGATTCGAAGCGCTGCAAGGTTTCGGCGATCAGGACAGGCGCTGTGTGAGCGACCTGGAGGTTCGCATAGGCGGCAGCGATATCGCGTCGGCCGGTCGGGTTTGGTTCAACAAGGGTCAGCGACGCCGGCGCGCAGGCGGCAACATAAAGGCTGTTCTGCCCAGAGCCGGGCGCGACTTCGAGGACATCGGCGCCCTTGAATGCGATGGGCGGCAGCCCAAGCGAACGATAAAGCGAATCCCGACGGTCAAAATGCGCTCCGATATCATCCGTGCGATAGGTGACCGGGGAAATGCCATGCTCAATATAGTAGCCGAGATGGCCTTTGCTCTCGGGATGAGGCGCGTCCGACACTGCCAAAATCCT
>CAVZJE010000028.1:0-34678 GCA_963775545.1 uncultured Alphaproteobacteria bacterium | reverse complement strand
CGGCTTGCCATCACTTGGGACGATAGTTGCTGGCGCCGTCCAATTGAGGGACTGCATGGATTGGTTTGCGCGCCTGCGGTCGTAGGCTTCTTGCCGTTTTATCGCGGACTTTTGCTACGGCGAACTGCAGGATGCCACGCCATGACAGCTCCAAAAGCAGCTCATGGTGCCTCAGGCCCTTGCCGCCTTTCACTAGCCCCAGGTCCCGGATCAAACAGTACCGCCCGCTGCTCATGCGGACGATTTTACCATGTGCGACACTCGTCATTACGCGGAGCATGCACTGCTGAACGGTTGCGTCAATTCTTGACAAGGTGATTCGACGCGATCTTCAGCGCCGGGGGGTCTGAGACTCACAGAGTGAGCGAAAGCGCAGCCGGTTCGACCTCTGATCATACCGAAGCTTGTCAGTTTCGGGTCTTGGTGGGAACCACTTTCATTGCTGTGAATTTTAGCTGCTAGCCGTCCATCTCAAGGTTCGAGAGAGAGGGAGGGCCGTGCGGCCCTGCATTTTTCAAGACTTCGCAGGGCCGCGCAACATTAACCTAGCGCCGAAGTTAGCGTAGCGCCAAAGGCTGTTGGTTCTTCCCGGCGAATTCGAGGTCTTAGACCGCACGACGCTCCGGCAGTATGTCATGTGAGTAGTGAGGAACGTGCGCGGCTGTCAGCGCACAGCTTTTAAGGGCCGCCGGGTTTCTTTCCCCTTTTGCGGCACATGCAAGTATGGTCGCTGCCATTTCGGCTTTCACAGCCGAGGTACGTTCCGATTCCGGAAGCGTAGCAGTCGCATCATCAAGAACCGACTTCATCAGTTCTATCAACTCAGGTGGAAATACTGCACCCCTGGGATTCACGTTCGCCTCCTCCTAAAAGCAAACTCGCCCCCCGACTTATTTAAATCCCTATTTTTCCGGCGAATCAATCGCCAGTCGGCCGCGAATTGAAGATTTCTGCCGTGGCGAATGAGCCAGTGGTAGTTTGGAAATTCGCACGATTTCGACGGCCGCAATGTTCACAAGTGACCAAACTCGCGAAACGCGGCGCTGCGCAACCCATTGGTCGCCGCAGTGTTTTCTCTGTAGTTCCATCCGCAGCACCTGCGATGTCCCAATTGCCGGAGGAGGCCACCTTCTTCCATGCCCACCGCTGACCGCCGGATCCCGACTGGCGGACCCGCAGACCTGGCCGGCCACAAAGCTCGCGTGGCCAAGCGAAATGGCCGACCAACGGGAGACCAACAAAACCCGGTCAGTTGTGAGCTGGATAGGTTTTGGGAGAGCGTTGGCTTATCAGCCGGCGAAGTGCTCCGCGGTCGAACGATATGAGTATCCGTGAGCACGCGGAACGTTGCCTTAAGCCGCCGCAGCCGGTTTCCACGCGCAGAGCCGCTTGACAATGTTTCATGCTTAAATAGTTTAAATATGGAATAATGCTGCTTGGTGACCGGTGATTTCCCTCAGACCTTCGAGGCGCTCGCCGCGAAGCGCAAACCTATCTTCGAGGGTGACTAATGAGTTCCGCTTCGAAAGTCATCTCCCGCGAATGGTTGGACTGGCCATTCTTCGAGCCCCGCCATCGGACGATCGGCCAGGCGCTCGACAATTTCGTGGCCTCAGGCGCGATCGATGCAATCGATCACAACGACGTCGACGGCGCCTGTCGCAAGCTTGTGCGTGCGATGGGCGAGGCAGGATTGCTGAATTGTGCGGTCGCGCCGCCAGACGGTGACGTGGCGACGATCGATTCACGTTCCATCTGCCTGTCCCGGGAGTCGCTGGCCTATGCGGACGGTCTGGCCGATTTCGCCTTTGCCATGCAAGGGTTGGGGTCGGGCGCGATTGCGCTCGGTGGCTCGCCTGAGCTCCGGAACAAGGTGTTGCCGAAGGTGCGCGCGGGGGAATGGCTCGCGGCGTTCGCGCTTTCGGAGAAGCAGGCAGGCTCGGACGTGGCAGCCATGAGCTGTGCGGCGCGAGCAGACGGCGATGACTACATCCTCGATGGCGAGAAGACCTGGATTTCCAACGGCGGCATCGCCGACGTTTACACGCTCTTCGCGCGCACGGGAGAAGCACCCGGAGCGCGAGGAATCTCGGCGTTCGTTGTCTTTCCGGATGACCCAGGATTTAGTATCGCCGGTCGGATCGACGTTATCGCTCCGCACCCGTTGGCGACACTGCGGTTTGACGCTTGTCGGATTCCGGCCGGTCGGCTGCTTGGAGCGCCGGGTGGCGGCTTCAAGATCGCGATGCAGACCCTCGATATCTTTCGGGCCTCGGTTGCCGCCGCAGCGCTCGGGTTCGCGCGACGTGCAATTGATGAAGCGGTCGGCCATGCGCGCGAGCGGCGTATTTTCGGAAGCACACTGGCGGACCTGCAACTGACGCAGGCTGCGCTTGGCGAGATGGCTACCGAAACAGATGCTGCTGCGCTTCTGACCTATCGCGCTGCGTGGCGGCGCGATGTTCAAAAGCTGCCGACGAC
This sequence comes from uncultured Alphaproteobacteria bacterium, assembly GCA_963775545.1. GTDB lineage: Bacteria > Pseudomonadota > Alphaproteobacteria > Rhizobiales > Xanthobacteraceae > Bradyrhizobium. Next base: position 32,197 of record CAVZJE010000028.1, on the reverse strand, counting down.
CCGCGAGGCTGCGATGGCGAAGCTTGCAGCCACCGAAACCGCACAAAAGGTAATCGATCGCGCCGTACAGATGTTCGGCGGCCGAGGTGTGCAAAAGGGTGAGGTCGTCGAAAGTCTTTATCGTGAGATTCGCGCACTTCGCATCTACGAGGGCGCGACCGAAGTCCAAAAATTGATCGTTGCGCGCGAAACGCTCAAGCCGCGCTAAAGGGAGCAAGAATCCCGCGTTAGGCGTTGGCGTCTTCCGGCAGAAAGTTCACCTCGTGCTCGGCCGAGAGGCGGATGACTTCTGCCACATCGGTGAGGTTATGCAGATGATTGAAGAGCGCTTCCAGCTTGCGCGAGGGCGAGACCCAGAACAGCGCGCGCACCGGCTTGTCGGATTTGTTGAAATAGCCGTGGGGAATACCGCGCGGCATCCGCACAAGGTCGCCAGCCTTGGCCTGGCTCCAGACCCCATCCAGTTTCAGGTCGAGCGTGCCGTCCTGGACAAGAATGAATTCATCCTGGGTGGGGTGGATATGGACGGGGACGAATAGTCCCGGTTCCGTGTTGGTCTCGAAGGCGAAAGTCGATTCGGAAACGGCTTTCGGGAAATAGTGCTGGCCCAGAATATTCCAGGACTTGCCTGCAAAGCCTTCTCCATTCCGGGTGATGCCTTTTTCGAGCGTTGTCATGGCGGTGATCCCTCTGGCGTTGCCTCAGACGATACGCAGTTTGTTACGGCCGGTGCTCTTCGTCTAGCCGCTGGACGAATCTCACTGTCCATCTAGCGAAATGAGACTGGCGAGACGGGGCGGTCGCGGTCGCTGCTGAGGGGCCATGTTTTCAGAAGGCTATGGTCCGGTCTGCCGCTTTGATCTCGGATTTGCACACCTAGGCCGAATGGCCCGCGCCTACCATGCCAAATTCGGCGAAAGCCCCTCGGCGACATTGCGAAAGCGCCGGTAGTCTTTGCTTAGGTGTTTGGTTTGTTCACCGTGGCTTTCGCTGTAATGAATTGACCGGGTCCGCGCCCCGCGCGTCGGGGCCGCCACGACAGCGTGCGATTTTCCAACCTCGGCGATTAGTTGCTGGCTGGGGAACTAGGATTCGAACCTAGACAAACAGAGTCAGAGTCTGTTGTGCTACCGTTACACCATTCCCCAAAATTATCTTGAAATATCAACAGCATATATGAAAAACTGATTGCCGAGGTTGAACATTGGCCATGTCCCCTCGGCATCGAGGCCCTTCTACTCGCTCCGTGCTGCTTTTGGCAAGCAGCAGACGGCAGGTGGTGACCGAAGGGCGCATTGCCCCTCTCAGGTCGGCATGCAATGCTTAAACCTCAATAAAACAGGGGATGTAGAGGGAATTGCCGCAAGCGACCGGGCTCGCAAGAGCCCAGCGGTCCGCAAATCCGCTCCACCAAGCGGCGGAACCTCTCGGAGGCGTTCAGACATGAAATTGATGCGTATCGTGGGGTTGCTGTGCGCGGCCTCGATTTCTGTTTTGCCGGCGAACCGTGCTTTTTCCCAGGAGAAAACCGTCAAGATCGGCGCCGTGGTGCCATTGAGCGGCGGGGCGGCCACCGCGGGCGTCCATACCAAGGCTGCGATCGAACTCGCCGTCGACATCATCAACAACGCCCATCCCGAGTTCGGCGACTTCCCGCTGGCAAAGAACGCTGGCCTCGCCGGTCTCGGCGGCGCCAAGGTCGAAGTGGTGTTTGCCGACAATCAGGGCAGCCCGGCCACGGGTCAAAACCAGACGCTGCGTCTGATCACGGAAGAGAAGGTAGTGGCCGTCACCGGCGCCTATCAGTCCGGCGTGACGCTGACGGCGAGTGCGATCGCCGAAAAATACGGCATTCCCTTCGTCAATGGCGAGTTGGTTGCCGCCAACCTGACCGAGCGCGGTTTCAAATGGTTCTTTCGCACCACTCCGATCGCCTCGGACATTGCGAAAATCTACTATGATTTTCTCACCGACATGAAAGCGTCGGGCGTCAAGAGCGACAGCATTGCAATCGTTCACGACACCACCGAATACGGCGTCTCTGTCGCCAACGTCATCACCAGCGCGTTCAAGGAAAAGGGTAAGGCCATCGCGCTCGATATTCCCTATACGATCAATGCGACGGACGTGCAGGGACAGGTGCTGCAATTGAAGGAGAAGAAACCGGACGTCGTGATCATGATTGCCTACACGTCCGACGCCATTCTCTATCAGAAGACGATGCAGGCACTCGATTACAAACCGCCGATGATCATTGCGGACGATTCCGGCTATTCCGATCCCTCCATGATCAAGGCGGTCGGCAAGATCTCCAAAGGCATCCTCAATCGCTCGTCGTGGAGCGTCGGTCCCGCGGGTTCGCCGACGGCACTGATTGCGGACATGTACAAGAAGAAGACCGGCGACGACATGGACGACACCACGGGCCGCGCAATGCAGGCGTTCTTCGTCCTCTGCGGCGCGATCGATCGCGCCGGTTCGACCGAGCCTGCCAAGATCCAGGCGGCGCTGAAGGCGACAGATCTCAAGCCCAATCAACTGATGATGGGCTACAAAGGCGTCAAGTTCGATGAAAAGGGCCAGAACATACTGGCCTCGAGCCTCATCATTCAGTTGCAGGACGGCGAGAATTACGTCGCGGTCTGGCCAAAGGGCAGTTCGCAAAAGGCGCCGGAACTTCCCTACAAGGGCTGGTGAGGTTTTTCCTCGCCGCCGCCGAAAATTCATCCGCAAGACCCGAACGACGGCATGTCCTCCACGCTAATCCAGGTGATCGCAGGCGGCCTTTTGCTGGGCGCTGTCTATGCATTGTTTTCCTCAGGCCTCACGCTGGTGTGGGGCATGATGAACATCATCAACTTCGCGCATGGCGATTTCGTCATGCTCGGCATGTATGTGGCGTTTGTGGTCTGGACCGTGTTCGGCGCGGGGCCTTGGGTCGGCGCGCCGGCCGCCGTTCTGGTGCTCGCCACGCTCGGCATCGTGGTCTATTTCGGATTGATCCGCGAAATCATGAAAGGGCCGATGCTGGCCCAGATTCTCGGCACGTTCGGGCTCGCGCTGTTGCTTCGCTATTCGGTGTTCTGGTGGTTCGGCGCCAACTTCCTCTCGCTGCCTGGAAACCTCGTCGGTGGCACCTTCGACATCATGGGTCTTAGAATCCAGGCGTCGCGGCTTCTGGCCGGCGTGGTCGCGCTGCTGGTGACCTATGGTCTGCATCTTCTCCTGACGCGAACCTCTCTGGGGTCGAAAATGCTGGCGGTGGCCGAAGATTCCACGGCCGCGCAATTGATGGGGATCAGGCCAGACACCATGCAGGCGGTTGCCTGGGCGATCGCCGCAGGTGCAACCGGATTGGCCGGCGCGCTGATCGCGACCTTCTTCTATATCGTGCCCACCGTTGGCGAGACCTTGGGCATTGTCGCCTTCGTGACGGTGTCGCTGGGCGGCTTCGGCAGCATCCCGGGAGCGCTGATCGCGGGGCTTTTGATCGGCGTCATCGAATCCTTGTCGGCCTATCTGCTCGGACCGATCTACAAGGACATGGTCGTCTACGCGCTGTTCCTTGGTTTTCTCTGGTTCCGGCCGCAGGGCCTGTTGGGCAGGACGTGATGCGGCGGCTAGTGCCCACTTTCCGAAGTTCGTGCACCGCCTCGCCATGCACCATTCACGAACTTCGGAAAGCTCTGGGCACTAGCAAATCTATCATTCTGGTGCCGCTTCTCCATTTGAATTTCCCCGACGGAGTTTGCCGCTCGTGGTGAGGAACTTCAAATGGGCGGCGCTCGTTTGGCTTTCGGTTTTGGTCGCCGTGATCGTCGCCTATCCGCTGCTGTTCTCGACGCCGTTTCAGCAGCGGCTCGGCGCGCTGGTGCTGCTATATGCGATCGCGGCATCGGCCTGGAACATCGTCGGCGGCTATGCGGGTCAGGTCTCGGTCGGCCACGTCGTGTTCTTTGGCTGCGGCGCCTATGCCGCCATGGGCGCTTACACGCATTTCGGGTGGTCGCCGTTGTTGGGAATTCCGATCGGCATCCTCGTTAGCGCTGGAATAGCGGCGGTCATCGGTGTGCCGACGCTGCGGCTTTCCGGCCATTATTTCAGCATGGCCACGATCGCGGTCGCTGAACTCGTCAGGCTGATCGTCACCAATACCCCATATCTCGGCTCTGCCATCGGTTTGAGCGGGCCGACGGTGCCGCGGAACGTGTTCGATCTCTCCTTCATCTCCGCACTGCCGTATTACTATCTGTTCCTGGCTATCCTGGCGGTGACGCTTCTCATCACCTGGTGGATGACCAATAGCCGGATGGGATTTTACCTGCGCGCGATCCGCGATTCCGAACGCGCCGCGCGTTCGCTTGGCGCCCGCGCAAGCCGCACCAAGCTCTCGGCATTCATGCTGAGCGCGGGGATGACAAGCGTCGCCGGCGCGCTTTACGCGATGATGTTCGGTTTCGTCGATCCGGAGTCAGGGCTCGGCCTTCTGATCTCGGTGAAGATCCTGATCATGGCAGCCCTTGGCGGCGCCGGTCTTTTGTTCGGGCCGCTGGTCGGCGCCGCGATCCTGGTACCGCTCGAGGAGATTTCCAACAACCTTTTGGGCGGCAAGGGGGCAGGGCTGACCTTTGTCGTGTATGGCGCCATCATCGTGCTGATCGCGCGCTTTCAACCCGGTGGCATTCTGTCCCTGGCCCAGCGGCTATGGTCGAAGCAATGGGGAAGAAAATTGCCGGCGGCGACGGGAGTTACCCATGCTCCTTGAGGCTCGTGAGATTACCAAGGCATTTGGCAGCTTCAGGGCGGTCGACGGCGCCTCAGTCTCGGTGGCGAAGGGCGATATCCTCGGCCTGATCGGGCCGAACGGTGCGGGCAAGTCCACTTTCTTCAATTGCCTGACAGGCGACATCGCCTCGACCTCGGGGAGGGTGCTGTTCGACGGCCACGACATAACGAACCTCGCGCCGGAAGCGCGCGCCCGACTGGGACTCGCGCGCACCTTTCAGGTGCCGCAGACCTTCGAGAGCATGTCGGTGCTGGAAAACGTGATGATCGGCGCGTTTCTTCGGACCCCTCGCAAATCGGAAGCGGAGGCTCGCGCGCGGGCGGTGCTGGAGCGTGTCGGCATGGGCCGATTGGCGGAAACGCCGGCGCGATCGCTGGGAACGCCAGGCCGCAAGCGGCTCGAAATCGCACGTGCGCTCGCGACCGAACCTAAGGTGCTACTGCTCGATGAAGCAATGGCGGGGCTGACACAGCGCGAGGTCCAATTGGCGATCGATCTCGTGCGCGAGATCCATCGCTCCGGCATCACGCTCGTCATTGTCGAGCACATCATGGAAGTGATCATGTCGCTGGCGACCAGCGTTCTGGTGTTTCACCAGGGCCGCGAAATCGCCCGTGGCAGCCCGCGCGAGGTCACCGGCAACCCGGCCGTCATCGAGGCCTATCTCGGCAAACGCGCCGCCAAGGCGGCCGCTTCCCATACCCCGATCGAGCTCACGGGACCGGCGTTATGAACTCTCCCTTGCTCAGAATCGAGCATCTCGAGGTTCGTTATGGCGACCTGATCGGCGTATCTGACGTCTCGTTCGACGTGCCCGAGGGCAGCGTAGTGGCGCTTCTCGGCTCTAATGGTGGCGGAAAAACCACCGTGCTCAATGCCATTGCCGGCCTGATTCCGGTCCATTCGGGCGGAATTGAATTTCGCGGTCAGCCGATCGGCGGACGGAGCGCGTTTTCGATCGTGCGTGAGGGACTTGCGCTGTCGCCGGAAGGTTGGCGATTGTTCGTGCAGCAAAGCGTCGAGAACAACCTGAAGCTCGGCGCAACGCCGCTGCACGACAAGAAGCGCGCAGCGACGCTGCTGGAACGGGTCTATGACATCTTTCCGAAACTTTCCGAGCGGCGCAATCAGCGCGCCGGCACCATGTCGGGCGGCGAACGCCAGATGCTGGCGGTCGGCCGCGCGCTGATGAGCGATCCGAAGCTTCTGATGCTGGATGAGCCGTCGCTCGGCCTCGCGCCGGCCGTGGTCGAAACCATGTACGATACGTTCGGCCGGCTGCACCGAGAAGGGCTGACGATTCTGCTCGCGGAGCAATCGGTCGAGCTTGCCCTTGAAGTATCCGATTTTGCAACCGTCCTTCAGGTCGGCAAAAGCGTCTTGTCGGGCAAAGCCTCTGATCTCGCCAACAATCCGCAGGTGCAGAAGGCTTATCTCGGGATGGGCTAGCAAAGCGTTTTCGGGCGAAGCAAAACGCGCAAAAAACCAAAAAGCCGCGTCAGGCGCAATACAGCTAGACCGGCTTATTTGATCTTGTCGTAGGCCGCCGTAAAGTCGGTGAGCGTCATCGGGATCGCAATGGTTTCCTTGGCGAGATCCTGGAACAGAACCTTCAACTGCTTGCCGGATCGAAGCGCGTTCAGCATTTCCGGAGAAACCGGGATGCTCGCGTAGCAGCCTCTGTTTTCACAGGTCTGGATCGGAAGCTCGACGCTCTTGCCGTCATCGACCTGGAGTTTTGCCCCGGCTTGCAGATTGAGTCCGAGCGGCAATTGCACGAGCGCGATCGGCGCCCTGGTGTCGCCGGCCACCCGGATATTGACCAACACCACCAGCTGTCCGGTTTTGGTAAGGACCGCGTTCTGCTCTATCGCACACTCGAGCGGCGCGTCGCGACTGCCGCTGCTGCAACGCGCGGCCCAGCCGGGTTGTGCCGGAGCGGACGTGCCGGATGGGGAGGGTGTCGGGGCCGCCTGCACCGGAGCCTGGCTTTTGGCCTTGGGCTGGGCAGATGAAACGCCGCCGCCTGCGAAAGCGGCGACGGCAATGACCGTCGCCAGTACGACATTCGACTTTCGGAAATGGGGCATCAGTCTTGCGTGCTTCACCGATCGGTCTCCGAGGAGGGGTTTGCGCGCTGATCGACGAGCTAATTGAAAGGGATCACTCAGCGGCTTCCTTGACGGCGCCGTGCTCGGGGAGGTCGCGCTCGTCATCTTTCGAGCGCCCCCAATTGGAGAAGGCCACCGAAAGCTTGTCAAGATAGAGATAAATGACCGGCGTTGTAAACAGCGTCAGCGCCTGGCTGACGATGAGACCGCCGACCATCGCGTAGCCGAGCGGTTGACGGATTTCCGATCCTGTTCCGGTGCCAAGCATCAAGGGAACGCCGCCGAGCATGGCCGCCATTGTTGTCATCATGATCGGGCGGAAGCGCAACAGCGCCGCTTTGCGGATCGACTGCTCCGGCGTCAGATGCTCGTCGCGCTCGGCCGCGATCGCGAAGTCGACCATCATGATGCCGTTCTTCTTGACGATGCCGATCAGCAGGATGATGCCGATCAAGGCGATCAGGCTGAAGTCGTATCCGAACGCCATCAGGATCGCGAGCGCGCCGACGCCGGCCGAAGGAAGCGTCGACAAGATCGTCAGCGGGTGGATGTAACTTTCATAGAGAATGCCGAGGATCAGGTACACCACGACCAGCGCGGCCATGATCAGGAGCGGTACCGTGCCGAGCGATTGCTGGAAGGCCTGTGCGGTGCCCTGGAAGCTTGAGTTCACCGTCGACGGCACGCCGATTTCGGCCATCGCCCGTTGCACGGCGTCGGTGGCCTGTCCGAGCGCCGCGTCCGGCCCAAGGTTGAAGCTGATGGTGATGGCCGGGAACTGGCCCTGGTGACTGATCGAGAGCGGGCGAACCGGGACGCTGCTCCAGCTCGCAAATGCCGACAACGGCACCTGGTCGCCGGTCGTCGGCGATTTGACATAGAGCTTGTCCAGCGTGTCCAAAGAGCCCTGCAACTCCGGCAGGATTTCCAGGATCACGTGATAGCTGTTGAGCTGGGTGAAATACTGGGTGACCTGACGCTGTCCGAAGGCGTCGTAAAGCGTGTCGTCGATCAATTGCGGCTGGATGCCATAGCGTGAGGCGGTGTCGCGGTTGATCTTGAGCTGGAGCGTCGTGCCTTCCGACTGCTGGTCGGTTGCGACGTCACGTAGCTGGGGCAAGGTCTTCATCTTGGCGAGCACCTGGGGCGCCCACTCGTTCAATTCGTCGAGGTTGGCGTCCTGCAGCGTAAACTCGAACTGTGTCCGGGTCGCCCGCCCTCCCATCCGCACGTCCTGCGCCGCTTGCATATAGAGCCGCGCGCCCTGGACCTTCTCAAGCTTGGGTCGCAGGCGGGCGATGATCTGCATCGCGGAGGCGTCGCGTTCGGCGAGCGGCTTCAAGGTGATGTATACGCTGCCGTTGTTGCCGGCGCGACCGTTTCCGCCCATTGCCATTGCCACCGATGCGACCGCGGGGTCGGCCTGGACGATGGCGCCAAGCGCTTCCTGCTGCTTTACCATGGAGGCAAAGGAAATATCCTGAGAGGCTTCGGACGTTGCGGTGATCAGGCCGATGTCCTGCTGCGGGAAAAAGCCCTTCGGGATGATCACGAACAGGTAGATCGACAGTGTCAGTGTCGCGAAGAAAATGATCAATGTCGTGCGTCGCCAGCTGATGGCGAGGTCGAGCCCGCGCTCATAGGAGCGCAGCATGGCGTCGAAGCCGCGTTCGCTCCACTGATAGAACCTCCCATGTTCCTGATGGTCGCTGTGCGGGCGCAAGAAGCGCGAACACATCATCGGCGTCAGCGTCAGCGCCACGACCATCGACACGAAAATCGTCATCGCCAGCGTCACCGCGAATTCGCGGAACAGGCGTCCGATGATGCCGCCCATCAACAACAAAGGGATCAGCACAGCGACCAGCGAGATACTGATCGACAGAATCGTGAAGCCGATTTCGCTGGAGCCCTTGAAAGCGGCGGTGAGCGGCTTCTCGCCTGCCTCGATGTAACGCGTGATGTTTTCCAGAACCACGATGGCGTCGTCGACCACGAACCCGACGGCGATCGTCAACGCCATCAAGGACAGGTTGTCGAGCGTGTAACCGAACACCCACATCAGCGCGCAGGCGCCAAGCAGGCCGAGTGGAACCGTCACGGCCGGAATCACCGTGGCCCAGAAACTGCGCAGGAAAACAAAGATGACCATGATGACGAGCAAGATGGTCAGAAGCAGCGTAAATTGAACGTCCTCGACCGCGGCACGAATGGTCTGGGTTCGATCGCTGATCACACCGATCTTGATCGCCGCCGGAATGCCGGCCACCAGCCGCGGCAACAGCGCCTTGATCTTGTCGACGGTATCGATGACGTTGGCGCCGGGCTGCTTGTAAACCACGAGGAACACGCCGCGTTGACCGTTGGCCCAGGCTGCCTGCTTGGCGTCTTCCGGTCCCGTTACGGCTTCGCCGATGTCGCGGATCCGCAACGGGCCGCCGTTGCGGTAGGCAACGATGACGTCATTCCAGTCCTTGGAGTCCAGCATCTGGTCGTTGGCGTAGATCGTGTAGGCGCGTTTCGCGCCGTCGATGTTGCCCTTGGGACTATCGACCGTGGCGATCGCGATCTGGTTGCGGACATCCTCGAGCGAGAGGCCCTTGGCTACCAGTTTGGCCGGGTCGACCTGAACGCGGATCGAAGGCTTTTGCTGGCCGCCAATCGTGACCTGCGCCACGCCGGAAATCTGACTGATCTGCTGGGCGAGCTGGGCGTCCACGGCATCGCTGACTGTGGTCAACGGCAAGGAATCGGATGTCGCCGACAACAGCAGGATCGGCGAATCCGCCGGATTGACCTTTCGATAGGTCGGAGGGGTCGGAAGGTTTTTCGGCAACTGGCCGCCGGCGCCATTGATGCCCGCCAGCACGTCATTGGCGGCGCCGTCGATGTTGCGGTTGAGGTCAAACTGAATGGTGATCGTGGCGGTGCCGAGATAACTCGTTGAAGTCATCTGGGCGATGCCCGGAATCTGCGCGAATTGCCGCTCCAGCGGCTGCGCCACCGACGAGGCCATGGTTTCGGGACTTGCACCGGGCAGCTGCGCGGTGATCTGGATCGTCGGGAAGTCGACCTGCGGCAGCGGCGCGACGGGAAGCAGGGGATAGGCAACGAGACCGACAAAAAGAATGCCGGCCATCATCAGCGAGGTGCCGATGGGATAACGAATAAAGGGTGCGGAAATTCCCTCGCCGTTCATTCTTCCCGGACCTTCGGATCGGAACTTGCCACCGCGGTGCTGACGAGCGTGCCGGGTGCCACCTTGAACTGGCCCGTGGTAATGACTTTTTCCCCGGGCGACAGGCCTTGCTCGATCACCGAGCGACCGTCGATCGACTGGCTGATCTTCACCGTCCGCAGCTCGGCCTTGCTATCCTGGTCAACGACAAAGGCATAAAGGCCTTGCGTGCCATGCTGGACTGCCTCGTCCGGAACCACGGTTGCATCCTTCAGCGTGCTGACAAGAAGCCGCGTGGAGACCGACTGGCCGGGCCACAGAGCATGGTCCTTGTTATCGAAAACGGCCTTGAGGCGGATAGTGCCGCTGGTCGAGTCGACCTGATTGTTGACCACCGCCAGCTTTCCTTCCGCCAGCGACTTCTTGCCGTCGGTCGTCAGCGCGATGGTTTTAAGCGGTGTGGCGCCCTGGGCATCCTTGATGTTCGGCAACTCGTTTTCAGGCGCGGTGAAAATGACCGCGATTGGCTCGATCTGCGTGATCGTGACGATACCGGTCTGCTGCGAGGCGTTGACGATATTGCCGATGTCGACCAGACGCAGGCCCACGACACCGGAGATCGGGGCGCTGATCTGGGTATAGTCGAGCTGGGTCTGTGCATTGGAGATGGCGGCGACGTCGGCTGCGATCTGTGCCGTCAATTGCGACACGCTGGAGCGTTGCGTATCAAGCTGCTGGCGGGTGGCGAACTCGCCCAATTTGATGAAGCGCTGCAAATCGAGATTGGTATTGGCGAGATTGGCCTCGTCCTGATCCTTCTTGGCTTTCGCCTGGTCGAGCACCGCCCGATAGGGCCGGGGGTCGATTTCGGCCAGGAGGTCGCCTTGCTTGACCAGATGGCCTTCGGTGAACGCAATCTTGTCGATCTGTCCGTCGACGCGCGAGCGGACCAGGACCGTGTTGAAGGCTTGAACGGTTCCAAGGCCCGTCAGGTAAACCGGAAAGTCCTGTTTTTCGACGGTTGCGACGCCGACCCGGACCGCACTGCGGGCTGCCTTTTGCGCTCGATTGGCCGCTGTTTCCTGGCTTTGGCCATGGAAGTGCTGCCAGCCGAAATATCCCAGCCCAGCGACTACCAAGGCCAGCAAAATCCCACGCGTTGTCCGCGATTTGTTCATGTCGGCCTTCAGATTCAAAAAAATATAACTAGCGAGTCTTGCCTATAGTGCCTAGACGCTTCAGATATAATACGCGTGCACTTAATGTGTAAACACACTATGGCTTGAGAATCCTAAACAATTTTCAATCTAGGGGTCCCAGGGCCAATGTCGCTCGACCTAAAGAAGCAGATCGTCTCGCAACTCGTCGAAACGTCACGGCTTTTACGAAATTATATCGATCACCGCGCCAAGACCCGCGGCACCACCCGCGCGCAGTGGATTGTGCTGTTCCGCCTGCGCGACCAGGAGGGTCTGTCTCAGGTGGATTTGGCCGATGTGCTCGAATTGCAACCGATCTCGCTGGTGCGTTTGCTCGACCGGCTGGTCGAACATGGCTTGGTCGAACGCCGCAGCGATCCCAGGGATCGGAGGGCCAACCGCTTGTTCCTGACGCCGTCCGGGCGCCAGCTTGCCGACGACCTCGATAGCCTGCGCGATGCCATTGCAACGGACGTGTTGCAGGGTGTGTCTGCGGCAGCACTTGAAAGCAGCCTCAAGACGTTGCGCGACGTCAAGGACCGGATCAAAGCCTTGGGCGATCCCGCCAGCAACGTCGCTGCCGAGTGATCGCGTCGGCTTTTGCGCGATAGACCTGCATCGCGCATCGTGTGCGAACATCCGGCTGACGTCTTCGCTGCGCGCAATAAGGAAAAAAGACGGCAGAGATCGCCGGCTTTAGACCGCAAATGGAATTCGTCTAACTCACGCGTTAGCTACTCGACGTCGCAAGGGAAATCCTTTTGAAGAAGTGTAGACTTGAAATACGGGATGTCGCGTGAATGTTTAGAACCGTTCTTAAAACCGTCGCTGTACTGATATTTGTCTCGATGGGAACGGTTTCGTTCGCCCAGCAGAATGCAGCGGGAACAGACCAGAAAATCTCGACTGGTACGGTAGCTCCAGGCGGAGCGACCGTCGCTCCTGCGGCTTCCGCCGAGAATGCGACAGCGGCCGACACGGTCAGGCCGTCGAAGACGATGCCGGTCATGCTGCACGAGTTGTCGCCCTGGTCCATGTTTCTTTCGGCCGACATCATCGTAAAGGCCGTCATGATCGGGCTGGCTTTTGCCTCGCTGGTGACGTGGACCATCTTCATTGCAAAGATGATCGAGCTGTCGCTCATTCGGCGCCGGCTGCGCTCAGCGCTGGGTGTGATCGCGGATTCAAGGTCGCTGGCAGAGGCGCAATTTGCGTTGGGTTCAAGCGGCACCATCTTGTCTTCGTTGTTGGCGGCAGCGATGCGCGAAGCGCGGCTGTCGGCCGGAATTTCCAGCGACGCCGGCGTCAAGGAGCGGGCGGCGTCGAGTTTTTCCGAAATCGTGCGGGCGGAAGCGCGCCGGATCCGGCTTGGCATGGGCCTGCTTGCAACCATCGGCGCGACCTCGCCCTTTGTCGGACTGTTCGGCACCGTGTGGGGCATCATGAACAGCTTCATCGGCATCTCGAAATCGCAGACGACAAATCTCGCCGTCGTCGCCCCCGGTATCGCCGAAGCGCTGCTGGCGACCGCGATCGGTCTCGTGGCTGCCATTCCCGCCGTCATCATCTACAATCATTTCTCGCGCGTGACGAAAGGCTATCTCGAACTGGTCGGCCGCTCGTCCGGCGCCGCGGGCAGGCTATTGTCGCGCGATCTCGATCGCACCCATGTCAGTTCGCCCCGGCCGGCGAATTCACGCGCCGCGGAGTAGGGCATGGCCGTCTCGATCGCCGATACGGATCTCGACGACGACGCCGATTTCGCGGAAACGCATGACATCAACGTCACGCCGTTCATCGACGTCATCCTGGTGCTCCTGATCATCTTCATGGTGGCGGCGCCGCTTTCGACGGTCGACCTTCCGATCGATCTGCCGTCCTCGACGGCAACGCCGCAGAAGAAGCCGGACAAGCCGGTCTATGTCAGCATCAAGCCGGACCTGACGCTCGCCATCGGGGAGAAGCCGGTCAAACGCACCGACCTGATCTCGACGCTGAATGCGGCCGCAGATGCCAATCCAGAACGTCTGGTTCTCCTGCGCGCCGATCGCGCGGTGCCCTATGGCGACTTGATGGATGTGCTGGAACTGCTGCGCCGGGGAAATTACCGGATGAAACTGGTGGCGCTGGAAGGCGTTGCTGAACCCGCAACCGAACCCGCCGCGCCCGTTGCGGCAAAACCTTGATGCGATGACAGAACTTGCGAACGAGCAAAAGCCGTCCTGGCGGCTCTGGACCATCGCCGCCGCGGTTGCGGTCTCGTTGCACGTTGGCGGCGCAGCGCTGGCCTTGACGCATCTTCGCTCCGGCGAGGATGGTGGCCTCGGCGCCAACGCCGTCGATATCGCCGTCGAACTAACGTCGCCGGCCGCTGAAGAAACCGATCTTCCTCCCGGCCCGGACGCCGATGCCTCCGTAGCGTCACCCGCGCTCGCCGAGCAGAAGGCCGAAGTCAAACCGACCGATGTGCCAAAGGACACGCCGACGGAAACCGAAAATCCCGATCGCGTGGTGACGCAGAACGAGCAAAAAAAGCCGACGGATGACGAACCGAAGGTCGAGACGGTGCAGACTGCGGCCTCCCAGGAGTCGGTCGCACAGGAAGCAACTGCCCGGCAGCGGCTGGCAGATGCTCGTGAGGGCGAAGTCGCGGGGGCGCCGAGTATCGGGATTGGCAAGGACAATCAGATGCTCACCGCCAAGTGGGCGAAGCGGATCAGCGCCTATTTCGAATTGCACAAGCGCTATCCGAAGGTCGAGAAGTCCAAGTCCGCATTGGTCAAGGTGAACCTCGTGCTCAACCGTCTCGGTCATGTGGTGTCGCTAGCCATTGTGGAATCATCGGGCGACCCGCGGTTCGACGAGGCCGCACTGGACATGATCCGCCGCTCGGACCCGGTGCCGCGCCCGGAGGCTGCTCTGACCGACGACACCTTCAGCTTCAGCTTGAACGTGGATTTCAAGGACAAGAAGTAAAAATTTCCGGCGATGACCCGCCGGCATTTTTATCTCGACGGAACCTTCGCTCAGCTCTTCTTCTTCACCAACGGGCAAACGCTCTTCTCGAGCGGCAGGAAGGCTTCGTCCGCCGGGATGGTTGCGATCAGCTTGTAATAGTCCCACGGATATTTCGATTCCGACGGCTTTTTCACCTCGAACAGATAGGCCGGATGGATCTTGCGGCCGTCGGCCCGAATGTACCCCTTGCCGAACAGGGGATCGTCGGTCGGCATCTCCTTCATTTTGGCGACCACCGCACGGCCGTCATGCGGGTTGCCGCCGAGCGCCTCGAGCGCCTTGAAATAATGGATCAGCGATGAATAGACGCCGGCCTGTACCATGGTCGGCGGATTCTTCTTGAAACGCTCGTTGAAGCGTTTGGTGAAGGCGCGTGTCTGGTCGTTCATATCCCAATAGAAGGTCTCGGTGAAATTGAGGCCCTGAGCGACGTTCAGTCCAAGCGAGTTGACGTCGGTGATGAACATCAGCATGCCCGCCAGCTTCTGCCCGCCTGCGACGATGCCGAATTCGGCCGCCTGCTTGATGGCGTTGGTAGTGTCGCCGCCGGCATTGGCAAGGCCGACGATTTTTGCCTTCGAGTTTTGCGCTTGCAGCAGGAACGATGAGAAGTCGGCATTGTTCAGCGGATGCTTGACGCTGCCCAATATCTTGCCGCCATTGGCCACGATCACCGCGCTGGTGTCGCGCTCGAGGGCATGTCCGAACGCGTAGTCGGCGGTCAGGAAGAACCAGGTATCGCCGCCGGATTTCACCAACGCCTTGCCGGTGCCGTTGGCAAGCATGTAGGTGTCGTAGACCCAGTGCACGGTGTTGGGCGAACATTGCGAGCCCGTGAGATCGGAAGAGGCCGAGCCCGAATTCAGATTGACGACGTTCTTCTCCTTCGCGAGGTTGGCAACGGCAAGGCCGACACCGGAGCTTGCGAGATCGACGAACACATCGACCTTCTCGACGTCGATCCATTGCTTGGCGATGTTGGTGCCGACGTCCGGTTTGTTCTGGTGATCGCCCGAAATCAGGTCAATCTTCCAGCCTTTCGCCAGAAGTCCGGAATCCTCGATCGCCATTTGTGCGGCAACGGTGGAACCGGGACCGCCGATATCCTGGTACAGTCCGGACTGGTCACCGAGGGCTCCGATCTTGACAACCTTGTCGAGTTTTTCCTGCGCGAGTGCGGCGGGCGTGAAGGCAAGACATGTAAAGACAAGACCTGCGCTCAGCGCCAGGGCTGCCATCGATCGCTGCATTTCCGGTTCCCCCGATTTGATTGCCCCGGAGGTATTATGTCCGGCCGTTGCCGCGTCGCCTAGTGCGAAGTGGAGGCCGGTCCGAGTCAAGAAAACCCGTCAAAACAAGGGAAAGGAGCCCGGTTTTGATTCAGGCTTCTCGACGGCGGCAAAATGCCAGGCGTCAGCGGAAGTAGTACCGGAAAGCCGTATAGACGACGGCCAGACAGACGAAGATCAGTGCGACGGGAAGTTTTGGCTTGGCTTGCGGCCCACTGGCCGGCTTCGGCCGTTGCGGGGGCGGGCGCTTGAAAGCCGTGATGTTGCCGCTGGCTTTAGCTGTTTCGGCCGGACGGGGTTTGACTTCGGGGGCTTGGCCCGCGCCGCCCATCTCCTCGTAATAGCTCTGATAGATGAGCTGGATAACGGCCTCGGAGGCCTCCGCTTGGCCTTCTTCCTTCAGCAGCATCTTGTACTTATCAAGGAAGACCTGGGCCGCCGGGGGCAGGGAGGAGGCACCATTCAGCTTTGCCATCATGGTCCAGGTTGCGAAATCGGCCCTTGCCCTGGTATCGGCGCGTCGCGCGATCATCATGTCGGCTGCTTTGATCAAAATGGCCTCTGCTTCTTTGCTCGGGTCTTGCGGCTGTCGGAGTCTGGAACTGGATCGGTTAGTGTGGCGGTTCAGAAGTCCGCATCATTGTAGCCCGCGAGTTCATCATGCGGACTTCTGAACCAAAGGCCACACTAGAACAATAAGTTTGCTGGCGTCCTTTCGATTCCGAAGTTCGCAAACGTGGGGCCGCAAGATGGTACGAACTTCGGAATCAGGACACTAGGTGTTGCCGGTGACGATCAGAATCAGGCGGATCACATAGCCGGTCGTGGTTCGCAATATCGCCGAAATAACATCAAGATTTAGACCGAACTGCGAACCGACGAGCGGAAGCAGGATCAGAACGCCGATCAGGATCAGCATTCCGAACGGTTCCAGCCGCGCCAGCGGCAAGGCCAGCGCCCTCGGCAACAGCCCGACCGCGACGCGCCCACCGTCCAGAGGCGGGATCGGCATCATGTTAAAAATCGCGAGGATGACATTGATCACAAGCGCATTTTTCAGGTTGTCGAACAGCCATTGCGCGGCATTGGCGGGCAGCAAACCGACGCCATGGAACGCGGCTGCGGCAATCAGTGCCAGCACAATGTTCGTCACCGGGCCCGCGATCGCCACCAGCACCATGCCGATCCGCGGATTTCGAAGCGCGCGAAAATTCACCGGCACCGGCTTGGCGTAGCCGAACAGAAACGGCGAGTGCGATATCAGAAGGATCGCAGGCAAGATCAGCGTGCCGAAGGGATCGATGTGCCGGATCGGATTGAAACTGACGCGGCCGAGTTTGTAGGCGGTATCGTCGCCGAGGCGATGCGCGACAAAGCCGTGCGCCGCCTCGTGGAACGTAATCGCGATGACGAGCGGCAAGACCCAGACCGAAAGATCGTAGAGGGTGATGTTCACGGGGGAGCGGCTCCGGTTTGATTCCGGCCGACGCTACCACGTCCCGAAGGTGTTTAAGTGGGGCCTTCCGGATATTGCGGCAGACCATCATCGAGCCTGACCCAGGCGATCTTTTCCGAAACCCAGATATGCTCGGTCGGCGCGAAGACGTTGCGGTCGTCAAAGGTCGCAAGGGCGACGCCAGCCGCCGTGCCGTTGAAGCGCCAGGAAAACAGCCGGGTGCCCCGCATTGTTTGCAGAAGACCCGCTCCAGGAAGTCTGAGGAAGCATAGCGGCCGGTATCGCCCGACACAGTGATAGCGCGCTGGTCGTAGAGTGCCCGGGCGAAAAAAGGCGAGCCCATTGCCTTCTGGCACTTGCGGCAGTGGCAGATACGCACGTTGATCGGTTCGCCTTCGCACTTATAGCGAACCGCGCCACAGAGACATCCGCCTTCTCGGGTCATGGTCTCTCCTAGTAGGTTGCCCGGCCACCGGAAATGTCGAACACCGCGCCGGTGGAGAACGAGCAGTCTTCCGAGGCAAGCCAGGCCGCGAGCGCGGCGAGTTCTTCGACCAGGACGAAGCGGTTCTTCGGAATCTTCGACAGCATGAAGTCGATGTGCTGCTGCGTCATCTGATCGAAGATTGCGGTCTTGGCCGCGGCCGGCGTCACCGCATTGACCACGATGTTGTAGGCGGCGAGCTCCTTGCCGAGCGATTTCGTCAGCGCAATCAGCCCGGCCTTCGAGGCCGAATAGTGCGCGGCATTGGGATTGCCTTCCTTGCCGGCGATGGAGGCGATGTTGATGATGCGGCCGTATTTCTGTTTCACCATCGAAGGCACGATCGCCTTGCAGCAGATAAACGGGCCGTCGAGATTGATGCGCAACACCTTGCGCCATTCGTCGAGATCGGTTTCCCATACTGTTTTGTTGACTCCGGCGATGCCGGCATTGTTGACGAAGATGTCGATCTTGCCGAAGGCTTTCAGCGTCTCGTCGCGCGTTTTCTCGACGGCTGCGAGATCGGTCACGTCAACCTTGAACGCGCTGACGCCAGCGCCGATCTCCTTCGCCGTTTTCTCGGCCAGCGGCTGATCGTGATCCCAGATCGCGACCTTGGCGCCGGAAGCGACGAAGCGCTCGGTGATCGCGCGGCCAAAGCCCTGCGCGCCGCCGGTAACGACGGCGCAACGCCCGTTCAGATCGATCTTGTTCATGGAGAGTCCTTTCAATTCAAATGCGCCCGCTTCTTCGGCGTCGGAGGTCTGCTCCCTCGCCCCGCTTTTGCGGGGAGAGGGCTGGGGTGAGGGGCCATTTCCGCGCTCTCGATTAGGTCGCGTACGCGGTACTTCCCCCTCACCCGGATCGCCAGGGCGATCCGACCTCTCCCCGCAAGCGGGGCGAGGTAAAGATTACAGCGTCCAGCCGCCATCGATGATGTGGGCCACGCCGGTGGTAAACGCGCTTTCGTCGCTGGCGAGATAGACCGCGAGCAAAGCAATTTCCTCCGCCGTGCCGAGCCGTCCCATCGGTTGCCGGGAAACGAACATTTCGCGTCCGGCGGGGCCTGCGGCGGCGGCGCGGTTAAGCATCGAGGGTGTTTCGATGGTGCCGGGGCAGATGCAATTGCAGCGAATGCCCTTGGTGATGAAATCGGCCGCGACCGCGCGGGTCAGTGCTGCGACGGCGGCCTTGGTCGCGCCATAGACGTAGCGGTTGGGCGCGGCCTTGAAGACGCCGGCGGCCGAAGAGATGTTCACGATCGAGCCGCGGCCCCGTTCCAGCATGCCGGGCAGGAAGCTGCGGATCGTCCGGTGCATCGACTTGACGTTGAGGTCGAAGGAAAAATCCCAGTCTTCATCGGAGCAATCGAGCACCGTGCCGTGATGCACGAAGCCGGCGGCGTTCAACAGAATATCGATTCCACCGACGCGCTTGGCGAGGGCCGCGACCGCCGAGGTGTCGCGCGCATCGAGCCGCGCCACTTCCTTGACGCCTTCGGCCGCGAGACTCGCCAATCCCTTTTCGTCGATGTCGGTCGCAAAGACGCTGGCGCCTTCGCGCACAAAGGCAATCGCCGAGGCACGCCCGATGCCGGCTGCGGCTGCGGTAACGAAAGCGCGTTTGCCTTTCAGGCGGTCTGACATGTTTTTCTCCCTTTATTTTTGTCATTGCGAGGAGCAAAGCGACGAAGCAATCCAGACCTTTTTCTCGATGCTGGATTGCTTCGCTCCGCTCGCAATGACGAACGGATCGATCTAATGATTATCCCTGGCCACGCCGACCTTGCCGGCGATGTCGTGGTAGCGCGTGGCGAGTTCCATACACGCGCCGGTCGCGTGCTGGCCGACCGTCGAGCGATAGAGTTCCTGCCACGGCGTCTGGTTCGCCGGATGGGGAAACCCGCCTCTGGCTTTCAACTCCGCGCGGCGCTTTTTCAACTCATCATCGGAAATCAGGATGTTGGCGCTGCCTTTGTTGAGGTCGACGCGAACCCTGTCGCCGGTCTTGAGGATCGCAAGGCCACCGTCGGCGGCAGCTTCCGGGCTGGCGTTGAGGATCGACGGCGAGCCCGATGTGCCGGACTGCCGGCCATCGCCGATGCAGGGTAACGACAGGATGCCGCGTTTGATGAGGGCTGCGGGCGGCTGCATGTTCACGACCTCGGCGCCGCCGGGATAACCGATCGGCCCGGTACCGCGCACGAACAGGACGCAACGCTCGTCGATGTCGAGCGCAGGGTCGTCGATCCGCGCGTGATAATCTTCCGGCCCCTCGAATACGATCGCGCGCCCTTCGAACGCGTTCGGGTCTTTCGGGTTCACCAGATAGCGGTCGCGGAATTCCTTCGAAATCACGCTCGTCTTCATGATCGCGGAATCGAAGAGATTGCCGCGCAGCACGAGAAAACCTGCATCCTTCACCAGCGGCTTCTCGTAACTCCAGATCACGTCGCCATCGGGTTTCGGCGCGTCGCGGCAATTATCGCCCATGGAATGGCCGTTGACGGTGAGAGCGTCTTCATGAATGCGCTTGGCGTTCATCAATTCGCGCACGACCGAGGGCACGCCGCCGGCGCGGTGGAATTCTTCGCCGAGATAGAAGCCCGCCGGCTGCATGTTAACGAGCAGCGGAACATCGTGACCGACCTTCTGCCAGTCGTCGATCGAGAGCTCGACGCCGATATGGCGGGCGAGTGCGTTGATATGGATCGGTGCGTTGGTCGAGCCGCCGATCGCCGAGTTGACGACGATGCAGTTCTCGAATGCCTCTCGCGTTAGGATGTCGGAAGGTTTGAGATCCTCCCAGACCATGCCGACGATGCGCTTGCCGGTCTCATACGCAATCTGGCCGCGCTCGCGATAAGGCGCCGGGATGGCGGCGCAGCCGGGCAGCGACATGCCGAGCGCTTCGGCGAGCGAATTCATCGTCGACGCCGTACCCATGGTGTTGCAATGGCCGACCGACGGCGCGGAAGAGGCGACGATGGTCATGAACTGTTCGTAGTCGATCTCGCCGGCCGCCAGCTCCTCGCGGGCTTTCCAGACCACGGTTCCAGATCCCGTACGCTGGCCCTTGAACCAGCCGTTCAGCATCGGGCCGCCTGAAAGTACGATGGCTGGCAGGTTGACGGTGGCCGCCGCCATCAGGCAGGCCGGCGTGGTTTTGTCGCAGCCGGTGGTCAGCACCACGCCGTCGAGGGGGTAGCCGAACAGGATTTCGACCAGGCCGAGATAGGCGAGGTTGCGGTCCAATGCCGCAGTCGGACGCTTGCCGGTTTCCTGGATCGGATGCATCGGGAATTCCATCGCGATACCGCCGGCGGCGCGAATGCCCTCGCGAACCCGGTGTGCCAGTTCGAGATGGTGGCGGTTGCAGGGCGAGAGGTCGCTTCCGGTCTGGGCGATGCCGATAATCGGCTTGCCCGACTGTAATTCTTCCCGTGTCAGGCCGTAGTTGAGGTAACGCTCAAGGTAGAGCGCGGTCATTCCAGGGTTATGGGGGTTGTTAAACCACTCGCTGGAACGAAGTTTGCGCCTCGTGACGCCGGTTAGCGGCTTGTTCATGATTTCTCCCGCAGCGCACACGCCTTATTTTGTGCGTGATCTTGGTCCGAGCGGCCAATTTCGCATGTCGAGGTGCGCTTCGCAACGGCCGGCGGCGGAGGCCGTTCGCCTACGACTTTGATCCAAGGACACCATCAAAAAAGTCTGGTATGACCCGGTAAACTATGCGCGGTTACCTGTTTACCGCGGCCGGAAATCCATTCGGGAGGAATTTTATGTCGTCTGTGCAGATCCGCGATGTGCGGAAGTCCTTTGGCGGATTTGAGATCTTGCACGGCGTCACAATACCGATCGAGGACGGCGCCTTTGTCGTGCTGGTTGGCCCCTCCGGCTGCGGCAAGTCGACCTTGCTGCGGATGCTCGCTGGCCTCGAAAACATCACCTCTGGCACGATTTCGATCGGCGATCGCGTCGTCAACAATGTCCAGCCGAAAGAGCGCGATATCGCGATGGTGTTCCAGAACTATGCGCTCTATCCGCATATGACGGTCGCCGACAATATGGGTTTCTCGCTAAAACTCCGCGGCGCCAATTCGGGTGAGATCAAGAAGGGCGTCGCGCGCGCTGCCGAAATTCTGGATCTGACCCCGCTGCTCGACCGCTATCCCCGGCAACTGTCGGGCGGCCAGCGCCAGCGCGTCGCGATGGGGCGGGCCATCGTCCGTGACCCACAGGTGTTCCTGTTCGACGAGCCGTTGTCGAACCTGGATGCCAAGCTCCGCGTCGCGATGCGCACCGAGATCAAGGAACTGCATCAGCGGCTGAAGACCACGACCGTCTATGTGACGCACGACCAGATCGAGGCCATGACCATGGCCGACAAGATCGTCGTGATGCACGATGGCATCGTGGAACAGATTGGCTCGCCGCTCGAACTCTACGACCGGCCGGAAAACCAGTTCGTCGCGAGCTTCATCGGTTCGCCGGCGATGAATTTCCTTAAAGGCAAGGTCAAGGTCAACGGCAGCGCCAGCTTCGAAGCGCCGAACGGCGTCAAACTGCCGCTTGCGACAGCGCCTGCCAATTCCGACGGCCGGCCGGCCGTCTATGGCGTGCGGCCGGAG
Source organism: uncultured Alphaproteobacteria bacterium (assembly GCA_963775545.1). GTDB lineage: Bacteria > Pseudomonadota > Alphaproteobacteria > Rhizobiales > Xanthobacteraceae > Bradyrhizobium. Next base: position 10,046 of record CAVZJE010000028.1, on the reverse strand, counting down.
CATTTCACGATTGCCGATGACGGCGCGGAGGCCGAGATCGTGGTGGTGGAACCTACGGGATCTGAAACGCAAGTTTTTGCCAAGCTCGGCGGCGAGCAGGTTGTTGCCGTTTTCCGCGAGCGCCACCAGTTCAAACCCGGCGACAAGGTTCGGCTGAAGCCCGATCCATCGGTGGTCCATTTGTTCGACGAGGCCACCGGCAAGCGACTCTGAAAGTCGAAAGTCGGCACACGGAAATGGCCGACAAAATGCCAATCAAAAAGGGAGAGAATAGACAATGAGCAATTTTACACTGGACCGGCGGTCTGCGCTAAAGGCGGGCGGCACGCTGTTTGCGGCCGCCGCTACCATGTCGGCCGACCAACTGCTGGGTTATGCGAAAGCCTGGGCGCAGACGTCGCAGTGGAAGCCGGAAGCCGGCGCCAAGATCAACCTGTTGCGCTGGAAGCGTTTCGTCGAATCCGAAGATGTCGCGTTCATGAAGATCGTCGACGCCTTCCAGAAGGCGACGGGTGTTACCATCACCGTTTCCAACGAGTCCTATGACGACCTTCAGCCCAAGGCCTCGGTCGCGGCTCAGACGGGCCAGGGCCTCGACATGGTGTGGGGCCTTTATTCACTGCCGTTTTTGTTCCCCAATAAATGCACCGACATGAGCGACGTCGCCGATTATCTCGGCAAGAAGGGCGGTGGCTGGTCCAAGTCGGGCGAGGCCTATGGCAAGCTGGACGGCAAGTGGATCGGCGTTCCCGTTGCCGCCACCGGCGCGCTGGTGGCTTACCGCGTCGCCGCGGCGGAAAAGGCCGGCCACAAGGAATTTCCGAAAGACCTCGCCGGCTTTGCCGACCTCGTCAAGGGTCTCAACAAGAACGGTACGCCCGCCGGCATGGCGGTCGGACACGCCTCCGGCGACGCCAACACCTGGCTGTATTGGGCACTGTGGGCGCATGGCGGCAACCTGACCGATGCCAACAACAAGGTTGTCATCAACTCACCGGAGACGGCGAAAGCGCTCGAATATGTCAAAGGCCTCTATGACAACTTCATTCCGGGCACCGCGTCCTGGAACGACAGTTCCAACAACAAGGCCTTCCTGGCCGGCCAGCTTCACCTGACGGTCAATGGCATCTCGATCTACATCACGGCGAAGAAAGAAAATCCGCAGATAGCCGCGGACATGAATCACGCCCATCTCGTCGCGGGCGTCGATGGCAAGACCAGAGAAATGAACCTTGGCTTCCCGATCCTGGTGTTCAACTTCACCAAGTTTCCGCAGGCCTGCAAGGCGTTCACCGCCTTCATGATGGATCCGGACCAGTTCAATCCCTGGGTCGAGGCTGCGCAGGGCTATCTTTCGCCGTTCCTGCTCGGCTTCACCAAGAACCCGATCTGGACCGCCGATCCCAAGAACACGCCCTATCGCAATGTCGCGGAGAACACGCTGACGCCGGCGGGCCTCGGCCAGATGGGCGAGAACGCGGCTGCCGCGATTGCCGACTTTGTCGTGGTCGACATGTTCGCGAACTACTGCACCGGTCGAGAAGATGTGAAGACCGCGATGGCTTCGGCGGAACGTTCCGCCAAGCGCATCTTCCGGTAGGAGTGAGCGGTCGGCGCGGCTGGGACACGAGCCGCGCCGGCTAGAGCTCCGATTCCGAAGTTCGCATGATATCGCGGCAACCTCTGATGCGAACTTAGGAATCAAAGGAGCTCTAGCAACCTACTGTTTCTAGTGCGGCCTTGAATTTGAAGTTCCTATGACGAACCCGCCGCAACACTGATAGGAACTTCAAATTCGCCGCACTAATTATACCGATCCGAGCGAAGTGCGGCCTGCCACGCCAGCAACCGGACATCGCATTACGGATAGAATTGGAACGAGATGACGACGCTTCAGACATCTGCCCCGGTACGGGCAGCCCGGATCGAAACCCCGTCGCTGTGGTCGCGGCTTAAATTCAACCGCAACTTCATGGCGGTTTGGTTCATGTTGCCGGCGGGTGCGTTCCTGATCCTGTTTCTGGCCTATCCGCTGGGCTTGGGCATCTGGATGAGCTTTACCGACGAGCGCATCGGCCGCGCTGGCGTTTTCGTCGGACTTGAGAACTACGAATGGCTGTGGGACGACGCCATCTTCTGGCTGTCGGTTTTCAACACGATCCTCTATACGGTCGTGGCGAGCACGATCAAATTTGCGATCGGACTTTATCTCGCTCTGCTGTTGAACCGGAACATGCCTTTCAAGGCGTTTATCCGCTCCATCGTTCTCATTCCCTTTATCGTGCCGACGGTGCTGTCGGCGATCGCGTTCTGGTGGATTTACGATTCCCAGTTCTCGATCATCTCCTGGTCGCTGATCAAGCTCGGCCTGATCGATCACTACATCGACTTCCTTGGCGATACGAACATGGCGCGCGGCAGCGTGATTTTCGCCAATATCTGGCGCGGCGTGCCCTTTGTCGCGATCACGCTGCTCGCCGGACTTCAGACCGTCTCGCCGTCGCTCTATGAGGCCGCGACGCTGGACGGTGCCACCAGCTGGCAGCGTTTCCGCTATATCACCTATCCGCTGCTGACCCCGATCATCGCGGTCGTCATGACCTTCTCGGTGCTATTCACCTTTACCGACTTCCAGCTGATCTGGGCTCTGACCCGCGGCGGGCCTGTGAACGCCACGCATCTGATGGCAACCTTGAGCTATCAGCGCGGCATCCTCTCCGGGCGTCTGGGCGAGGGTGCTGCGATTGCAACTGCCATGATCCCGTTCCTGCTTGCGGCGATCGGGATTTCCTGGTTCGGCATGCAACGCCGAAAGTGGCAGCAAGGATCAAGCAATGACTGATTCCGTGCTTCCGAACAAAACCCCAAGCGTCATCGCGAGCGACGACAGCGAAGGCATGAGCTATCTGGAGTTGTTGCCGCGCCGCGTCGTGACGCTCTATATCCCGCTCGGGCTGATCCTGATCGTGCTGCTGTTTCCGTTCTACTGGATGGTGCTGACCTCGATCAAACCGAACGAGCAACTGATCGATATGAACACCTACAACCCGTTCTGGGTGGTTCATCCGACCTTCGAGCACATCAGCAAGCTGTTGTTCGAGACGCAATATCCACGCTGGCTCTGGAACACGATGTATGTCGCCGTCGGCGCCACCGTGCTCTCGATCATCGCGAGCGTGCTCGCCGCCTACGCCATCGTGCGCCTTCGCTTCAAGGGTGCCGATACAGTTGGCGTCCTGATCTTCTTTGCCTATCTGGTGCCGCCGTCGATCCTGTTCATTCCGCTGGCCTCGGTGATCCAGGCTTACGGCCTGTTCGATTCGCCGCTGTCGCTGATCCTGGTCTATCCGACGCTGCTCATTCCGTTCTCGACCTGGCTGTTGATGGGGTATTTCAAGACCATTCCTTTCGAGCTCGAGGAATGCGCGCTGATCGACGGCGCCTCGCGCTGGCAGATTCTCACCCGGATCGTACTGCCGCTTGCGGTACCCGGTCTGATCTCGGCCTTCATATTCTCCTTCACGCTGTGCTGGAACGAGTTCATCTACGCGCTGACGTTCCTGCAATCGACGCCGAACAAGACCGTCCCGGTGGCGATCGTGAATGAATTCGTCGACGGAGATATCTACAAATGGGGTTCGCTGATGGCGGGCGCGCTGGTCGGCTCGCTGCCGCTCGTGATCCTCTACGCGTTCTTCGTCGAGCACTACGTGTCGGCGATGACCGGCGCCGTCAAAGAGTGACAGACCGACTGTCTTCCTCGCTCTAAAACGCTTTGGAAAAATAACGGGAGTTGCCTTTTGCATATTCTGGTGTTGGGCGCGGCCGGCATGGTCGGCCGCAAATTGGTCGATCGCTTGCTGCGCGATGGTCGTCTCGGAAAGAACGACATCACCCGAATGACACTGCATGACGTGGTGGCGCCGAAACGGCCGGAGAGGGCCGGCTTTCCGGTCGAGGTCCTGGCGGGTGACTTTGCAGTCGCGGGCGTCGCCGAAAATCTGATCGCTGGTCGCCCGGACGTGATCTTTCATCTGGCGGCGATCGTCTCCGGCGAGGCCGAGCTCGATTTCGACAAGGGTTATCGCATCAACCTCGATGGTACGCGGATGCTGTTCGATGCCATTCGTTTGGTCGGTGGCGGCTACAAGCCGCGCGTCGTCTTCACCTCATCGATCGCTGTGTTCGGCGCGCCGTTCCCCGACGCCATCAGTGACGAGTTCTTCAACACGCCGCTTCTTAGCTACGGGACCCAGAAGGCCATCGGGGAACTTCTGCTCGCGGACTATTCGCGCCGCGGTTTCATGGATGGCCTTGGCATTCGCCTGCCGACCATCTGCATCCGGCCGGGTCTTCCAAACAAGGCAGCATCTGGTTTCTTCTCCGGCATTCTCCGAGAGCCGCTCGCGGGCAAGGAAGCGGTGCTGCCGGTATCTGAGGATGTCCGGCACTGGCATGCTTCGCCGCGGTCGGCTGTCGGTTTCCTGGTTCACGCTGCGACCCTGGATGCCGCAAAGGTCGGCCCGCGCCGCAACCTCACTATGCCCGGCATTTCCGCAACCGTCGGCGAGCAGATCGCGGCGTTGAAGCGGGTGGCGGGAGACAAGGTCGCTTCGCGCATCAAGCGCGAGCCGGATCCCTTTATTGTCGGGATCGTCGCCGGATGGCCGCGCAACTTCGATCCAAGACGCGCGCTTGAATTGGGATTTACGACCGCCGAAAAATCATTCGACGACATCATCCGGATTCACATCGACGACGAATTGGGTGGTAAGTTCGCCGCCTGATTTTTTCTATTCCTGAAGGAGATCGCCATGACAGCCAGTATCGTGGGATGGGCGCATACGCCTTTCGGCAAGTTTGACGCCGAAACCGTCGAGAGCCTGGTAGTCAAGGTCGCCAACGAGGCGCTGGCGGATGCAGGCATTGCTGCGGCCGATGTCGACGAGATCGTGCTTGGGCATTTTAACGCCGGCTTCTCGCCCCAGGATTTCACGGCTGCGCTCGTTCTGCAGGCCGATCCGAATTTGCGCTTCAAGCCGGCGACGCGCGTTGAGAACGCCTGCGCCACCGGGTCTGCCGCCGTGCATCAGGGGGTCCGGGCGATCGCATCCGGTGCTGCCAAAATCGTGCTGGTGGTCGGTGTCGAGCAGATGACGCGGACGCCGGGCCCAGAGATTGGCCGCAACCTGTTGCGCGCCTCCTATTTGCCGGAGGATGGCGACACACCCGGCGGCTTTGCCGGTGTGTTCGGCAAGATCGCGCAAGGATATTTCCAGAAATACGGCGACCAGTCCGATGCGCTGGCGATGATCGCGGCGAAGAACCACAAGAACGGCGTCGCCAATCCCTATGCGCAGTTGCGCAAGGATTTCGGTTACGAATTCTGCCGTTCCGAAAGCGAGAAGAATCCGTATGTCGCAGGCCCCCTCAAGCGCACCGATTGCTCGCTGGTGTCGGATGGCGCCGCTGCGCTCGTGCTTGTGGATTCCGAAACCGCAAAATCGATGGGCAAGGCCGTGAACATTCGTGCCACCGCGCATGCGCAGGATTTCCTGCCGATGTCCAAGCGCGACATCCTGCAATTCGAAGGCTGCTCGGTCGCCTGGCAGCGTGCGCTCGAGAAGGCGGGCATCGGGCTTTCCGATCTTTCGTTTGTCGAGACCCACGACTGCTTCACGGTCGCCGAATTGATCGAATATGAGGCGATGGGGCTGACGCCGCGCGGGCAGGGCGCTCGCGCCATCAAAGAGGGTTGGACGCAAAAGGACGGCAAACTGCCGGTCAATCCCTCCGGCGGATTGAAGGCCAAGGGCCATCCGATCGGCGCGACCGGCGTTTCTATGCATGTGATGACCGCGATGCAGCTCACAGGCCAGGCGCCGGAGGGCATGCAGCTCGCCAACACCAAGCTCGGCGGCATCTTCAACATGGGCGGTGCGGCGGTCGCCAATTACGTCTCGATCCTGGAGCCGGCGAAATAAGCGAGGCGTTGAGCGATGAACATCGCCGAATGGCTCGCCGCAACTGCAAAGCTTCGCCCCGAGGCGCCGGCGCTTCTGACCGGCTTTGATCTCGACGCGGACTACGGGACTTTTGCGCGCCGGGCGGCCGCGATCGGCGCGGGCCTGTCGCGCGACCACGGCATTTCGCCCGGCGATCGCGTAGCGCTGTTTGCCTCGAACTGCACCCCATATCTCGAATGTCTCTACGGCATCTGGTGGATGGGCGCCGTCGCGATCCCGATCAATGCCAAATTACACGGCCGCGAAGCTGCCTGGATTTGCCGCGACGCTGGCGCGAAGCTCGCCTTCGTCTCCGACGACACAATCGACGCGCTCACGGAGGCGAGGGGCGATCTGCCGCCGTCGATGAAATTGTTGTCGCTCGATAGCGCCACCTATCGCGCGATGCGCGAAGGCGAGGGGGCACCCGTGCCGCTGCAACGCGAGGTCGATGATCTCGCCTGGTTGTTCTACACCTCCGGCACGACGGGACGGCCGAAGGGCGTGATGCTCAGCCACGGAAATCTGGTTGCGATGTCGATGTGCTATCTCGCCGATGTCGACCCGGCGACGCCGAATGATGCCTCGCTCTATGCCGCGCCGATTTCGCACGGCGCGGGTCTCTATAACTTCCCACATGTCCGTATGGGCGGACGGCACGTCATCCCGGAATCCGGCGGCTTCGATCCCGACGAGGTGCTTAACCTTGCTCGCAATCTCGAAAATGTCGTGATGTTCGGCGCGCCGACCATGGTCCGCCGCCTGGTCGATACTGCCAGGCGCCGCGGCGAAAACGGCGAAGGCATTCGCACCATCATCTATGGCGGCGGGCCGATGTATCTGGCCGATATCCGCGACGCCATCGCGGTCATGGGGCAGCGCTTTGTGCAAATTTACGGCCAGGGTAAATCGCCGATGACGATCACGGCGCTCAGCCGCGAATGGCACATGAAGACCGGCCATCCCCGCTATCTTGAGCGCCTCGCTTCAGTTGGCACCGCGCAGAGCGTGATGTCGGTCCGTATTACGGACAAGGACGGTCAGCCGTTGCCGGCGGGCGAAACCGGCGAGGTCGAAGCCAAGGGCACGGCCGTGATGCTCGGCTACTGGAACAACCCGAAGGCCAATGCCGAAACGCTGAAAGATGGCTGGCTGCGCACCGGCGACGTCGGACGTCTGGATGAAGACGGTTTTCTCACGCTCTCGGATCGTTCCAAGGACGTGATCATCTCGGGCGGCACCAACATCTATCCGCGCGAGGTGGAAGAGGCGTTGTTGACCCACGCCGACGTGCGCGAGGTCTCCGCGATCGGCGTGCCCCACCCCGACTGGGGCGAAATCGTCGTCGCATGCGTCGTGCTGGAACAGGGGGCTGCGCCGGACGATGCCAAGCTGGACGCGCATTGTCTGGCGTCGATCGCGCGCTTCAAGCGGCCCAAGCGCTATGTCTATCTCGAGGCATTGCCGAAAAATAACTACGGCAAGGTGCTGAAGACCGAATTGCGGCAGATGATGCAGACGTAGCTTTGCCGGCCTGGGATGCCAGCATCTTGCTTCCACGCATACGGCCATACGCCGGGAAGCCTTGATCTTGCCGGTAGCCCGGCGTTACTACGCCGGGCAGTCACGCCTAATCGGAAATCGCCGGGAGAATGCCAGTTATGGGTCCGTTGGAGGGCGTCAAAGTCATCGACATGACGACCGTGCTGATGGGCCCCTATGCGACCCAGATGCTGGGTGACTACGGCGCCGATGTCATCAAGGTCGAAAACCTCGAGGGCGATGTGACGCGGCTGATTGGTCCGACGCGTCATCCCGGCATGGGACCCGTGTTCCTCAACACCAACCGCAATAAACGCAGCATCGCGCTTGACCTGAAAAAAGCGATCGGCCGCGACGCGGTGCTGCGGCTGATCCAATCCGCCGACGTGCTGATCTACAATGTGCGGCCGCAGGCGATGGTGCGCCTGCAACTCGGCTACGACGTCGTCGCAAAGATCAATCCGCGGCTGATCTATGCCGGCGTGTTCGGCTTCGGCCAGGATGGTCCCTATGCCACGAAGCCCGCCTATGACGACCTGATCCAGGGCGCAACCGCACTGCCCGCGCTGATGGCGCAAACCGGCGACGGCGTGCCGCGCTATGTTCCAAACGCGCTGGTCGACCGCATTGTCGGCCTGACGGCGGTCGGCGCGATTTGCGCGAGCCTCGTGCACCGCGACCGCACTGGCTGCGGCCAGCGCCTCGATATTCCGATGTTCGAGACCATGGCCGGCTTTGTCATGGGCGACCATATGGGCGGTCTGACCTACGAGCCGCCGCTCGACAAGGGCGGCTATGCGCGGCATTTGTCGCGCGACCGCCGGCCTTACAAGACCGCGGACGGCTATATCTGCGTGATCGTCTATAACGACAAGCAGTGGACAAGTTTCTTTGAGGCCACCGGCCGCGACGACCTGCGTGGCAATCCGGTGTTTGCAACCTTTGCGGGCCGCGCCACCAATATCGATACCGTCTATGCCGAACTCGCGCGCATCTTCGAGACGCGAACCACGGCCGAATGGATCGATCTGCTCACCAAGGCCGATATACCGGTCATGCCGATGCACGACCTCGAAAGCATCCTGCAAGACCCGCATCTGGTCTCGACCGGATTCTTTCCGGTGGTCGATCATCCGAGCGAAGGCAGGATTCGCAGCATGAAAGCGTCCGCCCGATGGTCGGAAACGCCGGTCGAGACGAAACGGCTGGCGCCGCGCCTGAACGAGCACGGCAGCGATATCCTTAAAGAGGCCGGCTTTTCGGCCGAAGAGATCGCGGGCCTGGTGCGCGAGGGCGCAACATTAGCCGCATCAAATTCCACCACGGAATAACGCCATGGATTTCGCGCTCAGCCCCAACCAGGAATCGATCCGCGACGCGGTTGCAAGGATCTGCGCGCGCTTCGACGATGCCTATTGGCTGAAGAAGGACAAGGAAGGCGGCTACCCCGCTGACTTTCATCGGGCACTGGCGGATGCCGGATGGCTGGGCATTTGTATCCCGGAGGAATATGGCGGCTCCGGGCTCGGCATCCTCGAAGCCGCGATCATGATGCGCGCGATATCGAAGTCCGGCGCTGGCATGTCGGGTGCTTCCGCCGTGCACATGAACGTGTTCGGGCTCAATCCCGTGGTCGTGTTCGGCACGAAAGAGCAATGCCAGCGGATGTTGCCGCCGATCGTGGCGGGGACGCAGCGATCATGCTTTGCGGTGACCGAACCCAACACCGGCCTCAACACCACGCAATTGAAAACGCGCGCGGTACGCAAGGGCGACAAATACATCGTCAACGGCCAGAAGGTCTGGATTTCGACGGCCCAGGTGGCCGAGAAAATCCTCCTGCTCGCGCGCACCACGCCGCTGGATGAGGTGAAGAGCCCGACCCACGGCCTCAGCCTGTTCTATACCGATTTCGATCGTCGCCGCATTACCGCGCGCGAGATCGAGAAGATGGGCCGCAAGGCGGTCGACTCCAACGAGCTCTTCATCGAGGATTTTGAAATTCCACTGCAAGATCGCCTTGGCGAAGAAGGTCGTGGCTTCGAATATATCCTGCACGGCATGAATCCGGAGCGCATCCTGATTGCCGCAGAGGCGGTGGGGCTCGGGCAGGTCGCGCTGTCGCGCGCCGCCGCCTACGCCAAGGTGCGCAACGTCTTCAACCGCCCGATCGGCAAGAATCAGGCGATCCAGCATCCGCTCGCGGAGAACTGGATGGAGCTGGAAGCCGCCTGGATGACGATAAACGCCGCCTGGCAATACGATCAGGGCCAGCCGTGTGGCCCAGCGGCCAATGCTGCAAAGTATCTCGCGGGCGAGGCCGGCTTCCACGCCTGCGAACAGGCAGTGATGACCCATGGCGGCTTCGGCTATGCCAAGGAGTTTCATGTCGAGCGCTACCTGCGGGAATCGCTGATCCCGCGCATCGCCCCGATCAGCCCGCAGCTCATCCTCAGCTTCATCGCCGAAAAGGTGCTGGGCTTGCCGAAGTCCTATTGA
>CAVZJE010000027.1:0-21045 GCA_963775545.1 uncultured Alphaproteobacteria bacterium | reverse complement strand
TGATTTTCATGAGCGCACGAATCGCGGCGCGTCACCGTCGCCGACCTCGATGCGCGCGGACGTGCTCCGGCCATCCAGCGAGATGACGGTCAGCACCATCGGCAGCATCACCAGCTCAACATCAGGGCCGTGCTCGGGGATGTGCATGCACAACTCTTGAACGTCGCCGACAGCGGGCCAGTGATTGACGAAGACGCAGCCCTTGGCGGTGATTGCAACCGAATAGAGCGGTCGTTCGATGCCGCAGGAGTCGAGAAAAGCGAGGATGATTGTTGACGGAGGATGGTCTTGATCGGCTATCAGGCGAAGCACGACGAGCCTCCGGGTCGATGTGGGAGAAAGCCTACGATCAGTAGGTCATGGCACCTCGGGACAATGTACCTCGGCACACTATCCCTGAATACGTTCTTGGGCTTGGATGACTTCGTACTGAGGTCGCCCCCAAGGTACATCGAACCCCACAAAGGCCCCAGCCTCACCCCCCCGAGGCTGGGGCCTTTTTCCATCGAGCTAGCGGCATGGCATTTGACCCAAGACGATCAGGCTTCATCGAAGCGGTCAGGTTCGCGACGATAGTCCTCAGCTTCGGCATGGTTGGCTATATCCTGTTTTTCCATTGATCAATCTCGAACCTCGGGGACACGCTGATGCGCCGATGACCGAGGACAGCGCATTATAGCTCGCTTCTGCAAATCATTGACGCCGCTGCGATAAACAGCATTTCGAGGGGCGATTTCCACTGCTCCTCGCGCTCCCGCTGCACCGTCGCGCTCGCTTTGATGGTGGAAGCGTGCCCTTTGCCAAACTGAGCCGATGTGATTGGCTACCCGATCAAACTTGGGGGGACTGATGAACAAACTTTCCGTTGTGCTGATCGGTGCTGCGATGGCGCTCGCGCACGGCGCGCACGGCGCGCAGGCGGCTGAACTGCGCGTACTCGCGGGTGGCGCGATGACTGCGGTGTGGGCCGAAGTGAAGCCGAAGTTTGAACTAGCCTCCGGCCACAAGCTCGACATCTTTTTCGGCACGACGCCAAACCTGATTAAGGAAGCAACATCCGGGAAGCCGTTCGATGTTGGCATTGTGCCGGTCGAGGTGACACAGGATGCGGCGGCACGCGCCAAGTTCGCGACCGGTCCAACGCTCGATGTCGCGCGGGTCGGTCTCGGCGTCGCAGTGCGCACGGGCGCGGCGAAGCCTGATATCTCCACATCGGACGCGCTCAAGGCGACGCTGCTCAAGGCTCAATCGGTCGCCTCGATCCCGGCCAGCGCGACAGGCTATTCAATCGCGAAGGTATTTGATCGCCTTGGCATCACCGAACCGATGAAGGCCAAGATGAAGGCACAGCCGACACCGGCGGAGGTGGTCGCGGTCGTCGCCAAGGGCGACGCGGAACTCGCGCTGTTCCTGATGAACGTGCTGATTGCGCCCGGTCTCGACGTGGTCGGCCCGTTCCCGTCCGAAGTGCAGCAGGACGTGGTGTTCACGGCTGCGACTGCTTCCGAAACGAAGGAAGGCGATGCCGCCAAGGCACTGATTGCCTATCTCAAGTCGCCTGACGTGATCGCGATCATCAAGGCGAAGGGAATGACGCCGGGATGAGCGAGGCGTTTTGCGCCGCCGAAGGCTACGGTGGCGCGCGCGACCTTCGACGGCAGGCACGGTTCGATGAAGCCGGAGGGACGCCGCCGCTGTTGGACCATGGCCGGAGGATAGAGCAGCGCGCGACAGGTTCAATCCGCGCCTAAGCCTACTTGGCCTTCTTTGTTTGAACCGGATAGCGGTCAATCCGCTTTGCGGGGTCGGGGTCGAAGGAACCGTATTGGTGAAGATGTCGGGGTATCTCCAGACGGCGCATGAAGCCATAAAATGGTCCGTTCGCTGGTGAAAAGGGAACGTAGACATGCACACCTTCGAAAAGATCGTCGCCAACCTCATCAATCGCAACAATGTCTCGCAACCTGATAGCGCCGAAAATTTTGAGCCACGCTCGGTTGCTCTCTGGCAACTGATCCCACACTTCGCGCGCCGTTTGCTCTAATTTATCCAGACGCTCATCTTCAACGCGCCAATGATGATGACGACGCATGGCAGGCACTGCGTCAGCCGCATCCCACTCGCCTGTGTCGGGGTCGAGGAATGCAAAAAACCACGAAATACTCATTTCGAGGCCATTGTGGCTTAGTGCTTCCGGAGCGTAGACGCCCCATTTGGTTGGCCGTTCCCCCTCCTTGACGCGTGGATATTCTTCGGTCGACGGATCGCGCAGCAGCACATCGGCGGAGCTTAGCAGTATCGTCTTTTTTAGCTTTCGCTTCGTGGCTATCTCAGACCGTATCTGCGTGGCTTGGCTACGGCGGCGGATCGTCAGGGAAATGCCGAAGTAAGCAAACAGCAGATTGTCGTTTTTGGGCTGGTATAGCTGGTCCTCTAATTCGCCTTTGCCCCAGATCACCGCCTCACTGATACCTTTATCCCGGCACCAAGCATAAAAGGCATCGCGAGATGCCTTGGAGAAGTCGCAAGCGGCAGCAAAGATGATCCCGTGCAGCTTGTCTTCCGGCGCGAGACTTATTTGGGCAAGGTGGGCTTTGAGCTTGGCGGGGCTGATAGTCCGCTCCCGCTTGCACTGGATCAGCCATAGCCGATTTGCCGCGCCATCGACCGCCGTCTCATCCTCCGGTTCATCCTGATCCACCGCAGCAGTCGCGTCCACTGCCTCGACAATCTCAAGAGCGCGCGCATCGAAGCCATCATCTGAGCCAGATCGCCCGGTCGCCTCCAGCCTCCGCCACGGGCGAAAATCGTAGACAAGCTGCCGCACCAAATCCTCGAACCGCTTCGGTTCGAGGTCAGTAAATGGGAGCGGGTTATATGTGCGGGTCGGAGTTGCACTCATGGCGGGGCGACGCTCATTTCTAGAATGGGACCAAACGTGAATTCGTTAATGCCGTCCGAAGTACAGCACCGCGCAGGCGATAATGATCGCCGTCACGATCATGCCGTTGCCCTTCACAAAAGCCTTTTCCAGATCAGCGAGCTTGGCCAAGATAGCAACTGAGGCGGCATCGATTGATGCCTTGGTCGTTGGCGGTTTGGCATCCTCGTCATCGTGGTCATCTGCGCCGAGCAATCGATAGTGAAACTCGATACTTTCTACATCCACACGCTTGTTTTGCTGCACGGCATTGCGCCAGATCATCATGCTGCCGTCTGGGGCAAAACCATATTCGAGAGGCGACCCTTTGTCGTTAAGGTCATGCCGCAACCCCACTGTGATCGACGAAGGCGTTATGCCTCCACGAATGTTGTTGAGGAGCAAGCTATAGTCGCTTGCAGGTGCCGACACCTCAAAATGGATGAAAGGCGGCGAATAGTCCTCGCCTTTCGACCCCGCAAAGTATCTCATGTTGTTCGCGTGTGAGGGATCGCGCTCGTCGGATGCAGGACGGACGTTCAGATGGGCAGAAATTTCCTTCTGCTGATTTCCACGGATGGAGGCGTATCTGGGATTTTCGAAGACTTCGCCCGTCTCCAATTTGAGGCTATCCTGCCCCGCAAGCCGAAGTGTGAAAGTCACCGTATGCGCCGTCTCAGTCTGGTCGTCACCGAACGTGGTTCGGGTAGACATACCAAGCCCGGTAGGTATCATTCTCAACCACATGCGTGCCCCCTCGCATCAACTTGAAGCTTGGCTTGTATGGCCGTCCTTATCAAGTGGCGGTCAACGGCAGAGGCTAAATGTTGTCGATGTTGGCGAGCAACCAGATTTTGAAAGCCACCATCTTGGGTGTCCACTCCTCCAGCTTCGACGCCGCGCGCGCGATCATGAACGCGGCCCCAGCGCACTCAATCTGCATCGCTGGCTGACCGCCGTGCTTCAGCCAATCGCGCTCGCTGTTCAGTATCGAAATCCACTCCTTTTTCTTGAACCGCTCCAACGCTTCGGGGTGTTGGATCAACCATCCCATCATGTGGTGCCCGATGCGCTCGATCATTCCCTCTGCGGCTCCGGCAAGCGTCAGTGCCACGTCGAAGTCTCCGGCCTGCAAGGCATCGATGGCCGCGTCAACTTGACGGCTCGCGGCCTCATGCAAGGTCAGGGATAGTGTCGCGCCGATGTCGATCTGGAACGGGCTTTCAGGTAGCGGCATCGGGCCTCGCTGCGGTCGGATAGAAGCGGTTTAACCAATCGCGCTTTTTCCGAGCGAAGGCGACACGCGACGGGATGCCCCAATCTGTGGGAAAAAAACGGTCGAGTTGTTCACCGACCTGCACCGCAAGCCGTCCCATTTCGGAGATGACGGCTTCAAGCGACGTTGCTTCCATGAACGGGCCGATCACGGCATCGCCGTCCTTTTGCGGTCGCATCATCCACGCCGATTTCATGTTGGGATGGCCTGCGAGTTCGGAGAACTGCTCGTATATCTCGGCGCGCTTTTTCGATGTGAACCCATCGCGGGCGTCAAGCGCCATGCGCACCTTCACCGGAGAGAATTCGCTTCTCTGCACCTTCTTGTCGGCAAGCCGCCAGCGTTCGATCAACGATCGATCACCAGCGAACAAGTCCAGCAGGAGGACCGTTTCCATCACGTCGCGCAGGATGAGCGCGCTGTTTTGGTGGTAGCCGGAAAGCGTCAGCTTGACGCTGGCGGCGAACGCATTGAACGTCCGCATCCCAAGCACCACGGCAACCTTCAGGTCTTCGTCGCTCGAATTGAATTGCCGCAGCGTGTCGGCCAAGTCCATCGCGGCTTCGGTGACCGCGAGATGCAATTGCAGTCGATCGTCGGCGGCAATCATGCTGTGCGCCTTCTGGCGCAATAGCTCCTCACCATTGTGAAGGATGGCGAGTTTTTGCGGGATGATGTCGCTGGTCATCAGCGTGCGACCGATAAAGCGATGGCCTGCAACAACGCGGAAAGTGCCGCCGCGATGGCCGCATAGCTGTTCCATTGAGACTGGCTGCGAGAGGTTTCAAGCACGTCGATGACTTCGTCGCCGATTTGTTTCGTGATCAGCAATCCTTCGTCGCCCACCTGCACCATGTCGTTGGGATGCTTCGGATCGAAAGGCCGATCGAAAGGTCGAATTTTCACAGTCACCCTCGACGCCCAGAACCAAAGCCCCGCTGCGGCGACGGCGAACAGCACAGCGCCCCACGAAGCGATCGTCTCGATCATCTTTCCCCCGGCCACCACGTTGACGGCGGATCGCTCGCCGAAATTTTCGTCGGTCGCAGCGCGACCAGATGGCTGCGCTTGTACGGGTAGCCCCGGACTACCGAACAGTCATTGCAGCGCATGTAGCGCTCCAACTCATGGACCGGCGTTGCCTTCGGACGCCGCACGATGTCGAGCGCGACGGTCTGATGGGTGTCGCAGCCGAGGCAGCGGACCTCAAGATATCCGCACCCGGCGTTCAGAGCATCGCCGATGGTCGGCGACGGCTGCGCCGGACCTTGGTAGCCGAGCATCCGGTCATTCCAAGCCTTGACGGCGAGCTGGTCGGCGACCTTGCGCGCTTCCTTGGCGCGTTCCGCCGACGCCCGGATCGAGCTGCCGTAGATTGACTGGCGCGATTTGGTGCTCATGCGATCAGGATCGCTGGGCCGGCCGCGACAGGCAAGCCGCTACGGATTGCTGTGGATGGCGTCCCGGGCACAAGGGAGGCGGCCCTTGCTGGGGCCGAAGGTCACTTGAGTTGGTCTTTGATGTCGCGCCACGGCGGCAGCGGCTTCGTTTTCGGCGGTCCCTTTAGACCTCGCGGCGTGCGTCTGACTTTCCGGACTTCTTGGGCATTGGGGCCGCCGCGCTTTTGTTTCATGATCCCGCTCCTGTCGTTCGGAACTTTTACACCCGGCACAGTCGGACGCCTATCGTAAAAACTATGCAAACCCGCCCGACCGCAGAGGCTGCGGCGGCAAATGGCAGTGATCAGCGCAATCGCCCACAGCACTTTGTCCGATTAGCTTGCCGACTGTCATGTCGAAAGGCTAAATGCAGTCGTTAATTTTGGGGGGATGCAAATGGCTCGCCGCTTGGCGTGGATACTGTTGCTCGGATTACTCAACGGTTGCGCAACGCCCGACGCTCGGATTTATCCCCTCGGCTTGTTCGGTCAAAACGTTGTAGGCAATGAAGCCTATGTGACTGTCAGCAATGTCTGGAATGAAATGGACGCGCTTCCACTAGCGGAAAAGCATTGTCGTTCCTTTGGGAAAGCGGCCCGGTTCAAACAAATGCAGGGGTCTAGGGCTATCTACGATTGCGTCTAACCGTGCCGGAAATATCAGAGGCGTCGGTGCGTTAACGGTGGCGCTGGTCGTGGCCGCGTTGTTGTTGCATTGAGACGCGCCGCGTAGAGGCCGCTCTCCTTCGTCGTCATGGTGGCGCTGGCGGTGTGATCGGCGTCTCATCGGCCAAACCCGAAAAGGGTTTGATAACTTTCAGTTTTGGAATTAAGTCTTGGAGCGAAGTCAAGGGTGGCTTCGGGTTTAAGGTGATCCCCTTATGAGCATCTTCGCTGCGGAGCAGCTATGAGCCAGATGATCGAATTGATCAAAGCAACGATGAACCGGCCCGGTCCATCGGAAATGACTAAAAAGATCGCCGAAAAGTATCTCACTGATCTTGCGCGACAGGTTCGACAACCGCCAACGAAGCAAGACTGAGCTAAAAAAGCCCGGCCATCACGCCGGGCTTTTCCCTTCCTCGACGTGAGCGGGATCATGAACCTGTTTGAGAAAAACGCGAGCGAAAAGGCCGAGGCCAACTACGACCGAATGCGCGCTTGGGCAGAAATCGACAACACCTGTGTCGATGACGCCACAGCTCTTGAATCCCAACTGACAAAATATCTTTCAAAGAACGCGACAGCAGCATCGTTAGTTCGCAGGGAAGATACCCTGACCGTCACGCGAGCTGACGGCATGACTCTCGTAATTACGGTCAAAGACCATATGCATTTCGAAATCGACTATCCGGGTTCGAATGATGTAATGGCTGACCATCGGAAAATTTACGGAAGTCGGCACACTGAGAAGAACATGACGATCAATGTTGTTGACTGGCTTAAGGACTGCTAGCGAACCACCCGATACGCCTTCGCCCGCTTCTGTCGCGGTGCCGGCCCTACCTTCGCGTCGTTCCGGTGCAACGCCTGCATCATGGCGATTTGCGCGAACAGCTCCGGACCGTCGCGCTCGGCGACCAGCAACAGGATCGCCGTCGCGGTCCGCCATTCGGCAGCGTCGTGGTCCTTCTTCGGCAATGTCGTGATGTAGGTTGCTGCATCGCGCAGCGTCGCGAGCTTGCGGCCGTCTGGCAAGATGATCGGCTCAAAAAATCGCTTGGACCACGGCATCAGGTCTATGACAGTAGGTCGTATCGGGAAATCTTAGATACGTCGCTTGATCGGCTTGATCGGTTCCTTCGGCCGAACCTTTCCCGGAAAGAGTGCTGCGGCGAGTTCAACTTTGGTTGCCTGTTGGAGAGCCCTCTTCGATGTTGCCGAATCTCGCATCTTTTCCTCTAGCGCGGCCTGTCGCTGAATTGGCGACGGCGCAGGCTTCCGCGTGCGCTTCTTGTCGTAGGTGGCTTTCGTGAGCGACGGCCCCTCGTTCGCCATGTGCTGACCTCCGGTCGATGTCTCCCGCACATTACTTTATGGGGCTTTATCGCGCCGTCAAATCTCGCAGTGACACCACGGTGGACACATCAGCCGCACGGCGTTGATCTATCGATGTTTTTTGCACCAATGATCTCCCTTGCGCAGGGAAGGCCGGATTGATCCGGTGGACCTGTGGTGACTTACTCGTATGTTTTTTATTTTTACATACGAGGCCGCGGGCGCATCAGACGCCCGGTCTTCCCTGCGCCCTCTCTTTGGAGGGACAAGGTCCGTGCATCACTTGGGCGCGCGCTCGCGCCGCGGGATCGGTTGCGCGTGTTTGTTCGGCTGTTTGAAAACTGAAAGATGAAGTCCAAATCACGCGGCCTGTGACGTGATGTCAAAGCCGCCGCGGGCTCATTGAAGGGACGAAAGGCGCTCACAAGGTGGATCAGCCGGAGGCGTAATCCACCCTGTCATCTCGCCTCGTCGTGCCCGCGATGGCGGGTTACTCGCTAACCCGCTACGCCGTGGGTCTCCACTCCAGCAAGGATCAAGGCTAGTTGCTGGCAGGGGCTTCGACGGCAAAGGTGTGGTATTTGGCGTATTGTTCACCGACGTGGCGCACTTGCACGTAGGCCGGGTCATTCCGCCAGGCCATCAGCGCCTCCATGTTCGGATACATGTAGATGACCGCGCGCTTGGGAGCCTCGCCGTCGATGGCGACCACCTGCGCGCCGGTTGCCGCTGAGCCGCCCGCCGCAATCAGACGCCCGCCATGCGCTTTGATGATCTCTCTGGCTTTCGGGAGATATTCCTTGGCGTAGCCAGCGGGATCGCTGACGTCGATTTGACCAATCAAATATGCCGGCGGCCTGGTTTGTCCGTGCAGGGCTTGGTTGCCGAGCGCGCCGAGGGCGACGCAACCGAGCATGACGAGACCGATTTTGTATCGCGGATACATATGTGCCTCCTCCATTCAGTGAGCTGTTTGTCAGCTCCGGCATATTTTCTCACGCCTTCTGGAAAAAGGACAGCGTTGACGAAGCTGATCGCCAAGGTGCCGAAGGCTGGCGGACCCGGTCGCGGCAAAAGAATTACCGCGCAGGGTAAATCTTTTTCAGGCCGCGCGGACGCGATGCCCGTCCGTCGAAAAGTCTTACCGCGCAGGGTAAGACTAAATCTGGCCGCGCCCGGTGGCTCGCTGTGTTTTCAACAGAATTTCTGCTTTTGACACCGGCTTGACACCGGGCGAAAAACGCAAGTAATTTCAACGCTATACTTCTCCCGCAAGGGGAGAAGGGAAATATCTCACCGCCCCCTAAAGTTGGCGATCCGCCGCTCCTCGGTCGCCTTGACGCCTTCCTTGAAGTCTTCGGTGGCGCGAAGCCGCGTCTGTTCGGCGAGTTCGTGATTGGTGGCGGCGAGCACGCGGTCGGCAAGCCCGGCGCGCATGGTGGCGCGGGTCGAGACCAGGCCGAGCGGCGAGCACTCGGCGATTTCCTGCGCCAACCTCATCGCGCGCTCGCGGACCTGATCCTGCGGCACGCATTCGTTGGCAAGGCCCATCCGGCAGGCCTCCTCGCCGGTCACCCGGCGGGACGTGTAGAAAATCAGTTCGGCATTGTTCTTGCCGACCAGTTCGGGAAGCGTCACCGTCAGCCCGAAGCCGGGATGGAATCCGAGCTTGGTGAAGTTGGCGGCAAAGCGCGCCTCCGGGCAGGTGACGCGGAAATCCGCCGACACCGCAAGCCCCAGCCCGCCGCCGATCGCCGCGCCGTGCACGGCAGCGACGATGGGCTTCTGGTTGCGGAAGATGCGCACGGCCTGGACATAAAGATGGGCGATCGGGCCGAGACTGGATGCCGGATCGGCCTTCGCACGCGCCTCCTGCTCCTGCCGCGCCGGATCGTTGAAATTGGCGCCGGCGCAGAACGCCCGGCCCTGGGCGGCAAGCACCGACGAGCGGATTTCGATGTCGCGGTCGAATTCTTCCAGCGCGTCCGCAATCTGGTTGATCAGCGAGATGTCGAAGAAGTTCAGCGGGGGCTTGCCGATTTCGATCAGGCCGACATGTCCGATCTTCTCGACGCCGATATCCTTGGTGGTGCTCATCTAGACTCTCCGTAACTTACAATTATCCCGCAACGGTGCTTTCTTCCCTCTCCCCTTGTGGGAGAGGGTGGCGAGAATGAGCGCAGCGAATTCGAGCCGGGTGAGGGGGTTCTTCAACGTTTACCCCTCACCCGCCCTCGCTATGCTCGGGCACCCTCTCCCGCAAGGGGAGAGGGTAATGCGAGAGCGCCGCCGTAGCTGTTTACAGCCACGCGTTACCGCAAGCCAAGCCCGCGCGCGATGATGCCGCGCAGTACTTCAGTCGTACCGCCCTGAATGGTGAGTTTCGGCGCCGCCTTGATCGCGAATGCTAGCTGATTTTCCAGCGTCTCGCGGTTGGAAGCATCCGCATCGACAAAGGCGGCGAGGTCGCGGACCCGGTGCGGCAATTGCTGTTCCCAGATGGTGCCGATGTCCTTGACGATCGAGGCTTCGACGACCGGCTCCTTGCCGGCCTGCAACATGCCCGCTACCGAGACCGACATTCGCCGCATGGTGTGAAGCTGCGCGACCAGACGCCCGATGCCCTCAGCGGCGCGTGTATCGGGCGAAGGCCCGACCGCGCGGACGAGCTCGGTCAGCACATAATAGGTTTCCAGAAAACGTTCGGGGCCCGAACGCTCATAGGCGAGTTCGGATGTCGCCTGTTTCCAGGCGCCGTCAATTTCGCCCAACATGTGATCGTCGGGAATGAAGGCGTCGGTGAACACGACTTCGTTGAATTCGAATTGCCCGGTGATCTGGCCGATCGGGTTGACCTGGATGCCCGGCGTCTTCATGTCGACCAGGAATTGCGTCAGGCCGTGCCGGCGGTTTTCCTTGGTCGGCGGTGAGGTGCGGAAGATCGCGATCATGTAGTCGGCAATATGCGCCGACGACGTCCAGATCTTGGTGCCGTTGATCAGAAACCCGCCGTCGGTCCTGGTCGCCCTGGTCTTCGCCGCGAACAGGTCCGAGCCGGAATTCGGTTCGCTCATGCCGATCGCAAAGCAGACCTCGCCGCGGCAGATCCGCGGCAGGATGTCCATCTTGATGCGTTCGTTGGCGTATTTCAGCAGCACCGGCCCGCTCTGGCGGTCGGCGACAAAGAAACGCCGCGTCGGCGCATTGGCGACGCGCATTTCCTCGGTCACCACATAGCGCTCGAGAAACGTACGCTCGTGGCCGCCATATTTCTTCGGCCAGGTCATGCCGAGCCAGCCGCGTGCGCCGACGCGGCGGGAAAATTCCGGCGCGTCACTGTCTTCTCGGTTGGGATGGTGTGGATTGAAAGTGCCGGCAGCGATCTCTTCCGCCAGGAAGGCCCGCACTTCCTTGCGGAGCGCGACGCATTCGCTCGGGAGGCGGATCGGGTCAAAACGAAGAGCTGCGGTCATTGCTATGCGTCCGGAATTTAAGATGTCAGGATTCAGCGCGAAGCCACCAGCGGCCACAATTCGTCAGCGCCATTCGCAGCCACGCGTTTGCCGAGTTCGACCGCCCAGTAGCTCTCGGAGCCGAAATCGTCGCGCCATGCCAGCGCCCGCAGCGTATAGCGATGCAAAATGTGTTCGATGGTAAAGCCGATCGCACCATGAACCTGGTGGGCGATGGCGGCGGCCTTCTCGGCGGCTTCCGAGCAACGGATTTTTGCCGAGGCGGCTTCCAGAAACATGGCGTCTCGGGACGCCGTGCCGCTGGCAAAGGCATCGGCTGCCGAAGTTGCGGCCGCAAGCGCCGCCGCCGATTTGCCGGCAAGCTTCGCCAGATTGTGCTGGACTGCCTGAAACTTCGAAATCTTCTTTTCGAACGCGACGCGTTCGTTGGAATAGCGCACGCTGATCTCGAGCATCGATTTAAGGCTGCCGGCGATCTGCAGGCTGCGCATGACCGCGCCCATCAGAAGCAGCGAGGTAACGTCGAAGCCGTCCGGCGCGGGCTTGACGGCAATGGCGGCCACGCGATCGAACGTCACGGTGTCGTTGCTGTCGCCGCCGAGATTGAGACTGGATTCGATCCGGCAATGGCTAGCTGCGACCAGCGCGATCGACGGCTTTGCTTTGCCGTCCTGCGCGAACACCGCGATGTGTTTGGCTTCGCGGCCAAAGGGAATGCCGCGCGCACGGCCTGACAAAGTTCCGTCGGTGTTGATCGTGATGCGATCTTTCGGGCCCGCGGGCGCCACCGTCATTTCGCCTTCAGGGCAGGCGAGCTTGGCTTGCGACAGCAACCAGCCCGCGAGCATGGTTTCCGCCAGCGGCACGGGAAGCGCAAAACGGCCTGCCGCGCTCAGCACGCCAAAACCCTCAGCCAAGGTGACGCCCGAACCGCCATATTCTTCCGCAACCCAGGACAAAGGTAGGCCGGCTTCGCTCAGCGCCCGCCACAGCGGCGCTTTCCAGCCGCCGTTCTTGTCGCGATTGATGGTTTGCGCATCGGCCAGATCGGCAAATATCCGCTCGGCGGTTTGCGCGACGATGTTCTCGGCTTCTTCCACGGCGTTCCTCGTCGCAACCGGCGCCAAATCTCGCGAAAACGCGAGGATTTGCAGCTAGCTTCTCAACAGTCTCTTGTTGCCGGCCATGATGGGGAAAAGGGGTCTTGCTGACAAGCGCTAGTGGCCTGCAAACGCGGAATGTAGCGATGCGTGGCGGAGCGAGGGTTATTCCGCGCAATGGAGTTTCTTGAGGTGCAACCGTGTGGTAGACCACCGCGGCTTTTCGAAAATGGTCAATGACGCGAGGAAAATGCGATGTCGAAGGATGGTCTGTGCGCCGTTATAACCGGCTCTGCCTCGGGACTTGGCGCCGCGACCGCGGCCATTCTGGCAAAGGGCGGCGCGCGCATCCTCATCAATTATTCCTCGAGCCAAAAGGAAGCCGAAGAGACCGCCGATCTCTGCCGCAGCGCCGGCGCAGACGTCGTCGTGGTTCAGGGCGACGTCTCGCGCGATGAGGATTGCCGGAAAATCGCCGCTGCCGCCGCTCCGTGGGGACGGCTCGACGTGCTGGTCAACAATGCCGGCACCACCAAGCACGTCCCGCATGAAAATCTGGACGGGCTGTCGTCGGAGGATTTTCAGCGCCTGTTCGGCGTCAACACGATCGGGCCGTTCCAGATGGTGCGAGCCGCGCGGTCGCTGCTGGAAGCCGGTGCGAAGGCGTCTAGCCGCGCATCTTCGGTCGTCAACGTGTCGTCGGTTGCGGGCATCAGCGGGATCGGCTCTTCGGTCGCCTATGCCGCAAGCAAGGGCGCGCTGAACACCATCACGTTGTCGCTTGCGCGCGCGCTGGCGCCGCTGATCCGCGTCAACACGGTATGCCCCGGCTATATCGACACGCCGTGGTTTACCAAGGGCCGCGGCGTCGAAGGGGCGGCGAAGGTCCGCGATTTCGTCGTCGCCAAGGTGCCGCTCAAGCGCGCTTCCACCGCCGAGGACGTTGCAAACGTGGTCTGCTTCCTCGCTTTGCCGCAGTCAGGCAACATGACCGGCGAGATCGTCCGCATCGACGCTGGCGCGCATCTCATCACGTAAGGTAAACATTCAGGGGCGCCGTTGATATCGGCGCCCCTGAATGATGCGGTCTACTTGTTGAAGTCGCTGAGCACGCCGCTTGCCACCAGCCGGTTCCAGATGAACAGGATCACCAGCGCGCCGATCGTCGACGTGATGATGCCTGCGCCTTGCCCCAGCTCATAGTGACCGATGGCCTGGCCGATCCAGGTGGCGAGGAACGCGCCGATAATGCCGAGCACGGTGGTGAGGATGAAGCCGCTCGGATTGTTGGGGCCCGGCGAAAGCAACCGCGCGATAATGCCGGCGATAAAGCCGATAACGATGATCCTGATCATGAGTGTCTTTCTCCCCTAAAAAGCACGTATGAAAATTTTTCGTATAGCGGCTCGCTCAGAGCCGCCCCGCCACTTCGTCTTCCGTCGGCAGCCGTCCGTCCGGCGTCAGATGGTTGACGACTTCGGGCAGATGCTGGCTCAACCCGTTCAGCAGATCCTCGCGTGACAGGCCGCTTTGCGACATCAGACTGTTGATCTGATCGGCGCCGAGCGCGTTGGCGAGATCGCCCGCTGCTATCTGCTTGTTCGGCCCGGGGCTCACCCATGAATTGGCGGTCTCGCCGTGGCCGTTCTGCTGCAGTTGCTTGAGCAGGTCGCCCAGTCCGCCGCTGATGGCGCTGCCGGCCGCACCACCCGCAAGTATGCCGCCCAGTCCGCCCTTCAGCACGTCGCCAAGTCCACCTAGACCGCCACCGAGGCTTCCGGCCAATCCGCCGCCGCCGGGCGCTGCCGGGGTGGGTGCCGGACTGGTGGTCGAAGAACCGCCGCCGATGTGCTTGACGGCTTTGTAGGCAAGCAACGCCAGGATCGCCATGGTCATCGGCGACATCCCGCCACCGGATTGCGCGCTCGGCGTCGAGGGGCCGCGCGGACCGTTTTGCATTCCGTTCAATACATCGAGTAAGCCCATCGTCATCTCCTGCCGATTGTCCGCCCCGCTAGTTCGAAACCATAATCACGCGGTATGACGGTTACAAGGCGACAAGCCGTCCGATGTCGGCTACCAGAGGCTATCTGCTTGAAATCTGCGGGTAGGGATGGTGCAGGACCGACCGATTGTCGTGGCGGGCGCCGGCAGCATCGGCTGCTTCGTCGGCGGCGTCTCGGCCAGCGCGGGCCGCCGCGTATCGCTGTTGGCGCGTCCGCGTGTGATGGCGGAGATCGAGCAATTCGGACTGACCTTGTCGAGCCTCGAAGGCTCGTCCTGGCATGTGGCATCTCGGCAGCTGACGCTGTCCGAGGATCCTAAAATTTTAGCCGATGCGAGCGTGATATTGGTCGCCGTCAAGAGTGCGGACACGGCCGAGATTGCGGACGCCATTGGACGGTACGCGCCGCCCGATGCGGCCGTTGTCAGCCTGCAAAACGGCATCGCCAATGTGCCGGTGTTGCGCGGCCGGCTACCCGGGCGAAGGGTGCTCGCGGCGATGGTCCCGTTCAACGTGATCGCGGCGGGGCAAGGGCGATTTCATCGCGCCACCTCCGGCGATATCGTGATCGAGCGCGATCCCACCGACATCGCCGCGCAGCTTTCGGTGCCGGGGCTTGCGATCCACGCCACGGATAACATCGCCGGCGTGCAATGGGGCAAGCTGCTCGTCAATCTGAACAATGCGATCAATGCGCTTTCCGGCCTGCCGTTGCGCGAGCAGCTTGCCCAGCGCGATTGGCGGGCGCTGTTCGCCGACCAGATCGCCGAAGGGCTGACGGCGGTGCGGGCGGAAGGGATTGGCCGGTATCGCCGACGCCGCTGCCGCTGAGCTGGACGCCGCATCTGTTGCGGCTGCCTGATGCTCTTTTTGCGATCGCGCTGGCGCCGGCCATGAAGATCGATCCGCAAGCGCGCTCCTCGATGTGGGAAGACCTGGAGCGTCGCCGCCGCACCGAGATCGATTATCTTCAAGGCGTGATCACCGGGATTGCCGAGCGGCGCGGCTTGAAGGCGCCACTATCGCACCGCATCGCCGCATTGATCAGGGATGCCGAGGCCGCTGGCGAGGGGTCTCCGCGGCTAACGGCGGAACAGATCCGCTCGGGTGCTGCGGAAAATTGAGCCGTAGAATGCCTGTGCGCGTCAGGCTTGATGCGCGCATCAGACTTGGCGAGACTGTGACTGCAAGGGCAACCAGCAGCGCACGATGGTTCTGCCTCCCTCTCGCAACAAATCCAGTTTTCCATCCAGCGCGCGGCTGCGATCGGACATTCCGGCCAACCCTCTGCCAAGCGAGGCGTCGTCGGGAATTCCAACGCCATCGTCGGAAACTTCGATCGTCACCGCAGAATTGCGTATCGCAGCGGCAACGTTTAACGTGGTTGCCTGCGCGTGCCTGACGACATTCGTCACCGCTTCCTGAATGACGCGGTAGATGGTTTGCGACAGCAGGCCGTCGAGGGAATCCAGCCGCGGATCAAGCTGAGAAGCTGTCGCGACGGTCGGCAACGTGGAATGCGCGTTCTGAAGCAACGTTTGAATGCTTTTCTCAAGTCCGAGTTCTTCGAGATAAAGCGGACTTAACCCTTCGAGAATGCGGCGACTGGCGTGCTGGACGGCCTCGGCGGCTTCAAGGAGCTGGTTGGATGGCGCCTCCGCACCGCTTGCCGCGGCGTCCGTCACATATCCTGATAGCGCAATCGCGTTGGCCCTGATGGCAAACAGCAACGGGCCCAATTCATCGTGCAGCTCGTTTGCGAGTTCGCGGCGCTCATCGTCCTGCAGCGATACGATCTTGCGCAACATGCTTCTGTTGTCGTGGGCCAGTTGCTTGAGCCGCAGCGCAAGCTGGTTGGCCTTTTCACAGCTTTTACGGACTTCGGGCGGGCCGAGCAGCGGAATGGCGCTGTCGTAATCACCCTGTTGCATCCGCGCCAGACCTGCGCCGAGTTGCTCCAGCGGCCGCAACGCCAGCGTCGTCGTCAGATAAGCGCTGAGGGCCGCCAGCACCAGCAATACCGACCCCGACAACACGATAGCCAGGAAACCAAGCCACTTCTCGAGCAGATCGGCTGAAAGATCGGGGACAAAAAGGATATCGCCGACGCGCCGTTGCCCGATGAGAACCGGGTAAGCCGAAGCGACGTTGGGTATTCGCAGCAGGCTGATAAACCATTGAGGAACCCCGTCGGTGGTCAGCCTTATCCTGGGGCTGTCCGCGGAAGCTGCAGCCTTGCGGAACCGAATGGCATCTCCGCTCTCGATGCTTTCAGCAAAGGCATCGAGCGTCGCCTGGGGGTTAGCGGTCACTGCAAGGGCTGCGTTGAGCGCTTTGGTCACGGCGCTCGCCTGAGCCATATCCTGCTGGTTTTCGTTCTCAAATTGTTCAGGCGAAAACATTTGCAAGGCAAAAATGCCGAACAGCAGAGAGGCTGCGATCAACGCCACCGTCGGCAGAAAAAGCCGAGCCCGCAGAGGAAGCCTTTTCCACATGAACACGATCCCGATTATCTAGTGTCCCGATTCCGAAGTTCGTAGCATTTTACGGAGCCACGTTTCGAACTTCGGAATTGAAGGGACACTAGCAAACCTATTGATCTAGTGTGGCTTTGGTTCGGAAGTCCGCATGACGAGCCCGCGGCAGCAATGATGCGGACTTCTGAACCGCCACACTAGAGAAGTTCCATTCTATTGAACTTCGATCCGCGTTTCGATGCCGATTTTAGCCCGGATCGCGGTGACTGCTGCAAACCAGGCCACCCCGTACCTGCCAATACTCTACATGCAGCCTCCTCCCACCATGACCCACGCGCGAACTCATCAATTTAAAATGTAAACAGCGTGCCAGGAAACCCGGCGGGTCTCGTTGATATTCTGGATTTCGCGACTGACATAGTCGGGAAGATGGTAGTTATCGTTGGGTCAAGCGCGGCTTGGAAATAAAGTTCGGACGCTTCGGAGTTAAGGGTACCTGGATGGATCAAGAAATCGAACGCAGCAAGGTCCCTGAAGTCACCGCTGTCTTCTGGTTCATCAAGGTACTCGCGACGACGCTCGGGGAGACCGGCGGCGACGCCGTTTCGATGTCCATGAATCTCGGCTATGCCGTCAGCAGCCTCATTTTCATCGGGATCTTCGTTGTGGCGATGGTTGCGCAGATCGCTGTGAAGAAATTCCATCCGTTCCTTTATTGGCTGGTCGTGATCGCGACCACGACCGCAGGCACCACCATAGCGGATTTTGCCGACCGCTCGCTGGGGGTCGGTTATCCCGGGGGCGCCTTGCTGTTGTTCGCGCTGCTGATGGCCTCGCTCGCTGTATGGTACTGGTCGGCGGGATCGATCTCGGTCGACACAGTCTCGACGCCGAAGATCGAGAGGTTTTACTGGGTGGCGATCCTGTTCTCCCAGACGCTCGGCACGGCCCTCGGTGACTGGATGGCCGACACCAATCGTCTTGGCTACGAAGGTGGTGCAATGGTGTTTGCCGTAGGCCTGGTATTGATAGCCGGAGCTTACTTTTTCACCTCCATCTCGAGAACGCTGCTGTTCTGGGCTGCTTTTATCCTGACCCGCCCGCTGGGGGCCACGCTCGGAGATCTTCTCGACAAGCCGCTCGACCACGGCGGTCTCGCCTTCAGCAGGTTCTCCGCATCTGCGATTCTTGTGATCGTCATCATCGCCTGCGTGGCGCTGCTGCCGCAACGCGACGGTGTGCACGCGGGCAAGCAGGCCACCGATGTTCCAGTCTGAATTACTTCAGCCGCCGCCCATTCGACAAAGTCAAAATCGATCGCTCAATCGCTCATATGATAACGACATGACTACCTGAGTAATGCCTTATCCGTCGTTCGGACAATTACCTCGCTCGGTGCGGACACAATCCGAATTATCTAGAGAAATTCTACTCTGTTGGACTTCGATCCGCGTTTATATCAGCGAAATGGGTGCGGTTTCGATGTCGGAAAGTCTGAAGTTGGCAACAAAGGTATTGATCGTCGATGACCATCCGGTGGTCGTATCGGGATGCAGGTCATTGTTTGCTTCGGATTCGACCGTGGAAATCGAAGGTGCCGGAGACGCCAAAGCCGGCTATCAGGCCTTTGTGCAAAACAAGCCGGACATTACCGTTATCGATATCAAGCTTCCGGACGTTTCCGGCTTCGAGTTGATGCGGCAAGTCCGTAAGGAAGACCCCGACGCCAAGATCATCATGTTCAGCATGAACGACGATCCGGCCTTCGTGGTGCGGGCGATTGAGATGGGTGCGCAAGGCTATCTCTCCAAATCGGACGACCCGCGGCTTTTCATTCAGGCCGTCCACAAGGTGGCCGCTGGAGAAAACTACATTTCGCCGCACCTGGCGGAAGCCGTCACCTTTTCGTCCGCCGCTGTCAGGGCCAACCCGACAACCAAGATGACGACGCGCGAGTTGGAAATTCTGACGCTGCTGAGACGAGGCGACAAGATCGCTGAAATAGCCGATGCGCTCGGCATCTCCTACAAGACGGTCGCCAACACGACTTCGCTGCTCAAGCAAAAGCTGAACGCGAAAAATCATTCCGACCTGATCCGCATCGCGGTGGAGATGAACCTGGGTTGATAGGGCGGGAGCGGCTGCGCGTCTGTCGCTGCCATCCGACGCATTGGCCCAACAGCTCAAGAGCAGCTCAAGAGCCAACAAGGCTCGGAGTTCCCGCATGTTCCTTCCGTCTCAATGTTCCTTCCGCCTCAAACCTGGCGCGCAATGACATGCGATGCTGCGCGCGCGGAATGCGGAAACGCGCCGACGTGGGCAGCGAAACGGCGGACGAACGACACGGCGCTGCCGGTTATTCCCGAACGGTTTGGTTAAGGATTCCCGTATGGCTTGGTCGGCCGGTCCCGACCATTATGCCGACTATTCCCTGTCTTGGTATACATTATTCCTAACTGTTGCCGTGAGGACACATTGTTTCTCGCGCTGCAACAAAGCTCCGATAGCGGTGCTATCCTACTGAAATAGAATAAATTTAGTTTAATTATTGGAACCTTCTATCTCGCGCTTGCGGGAGGTTTTCCGGTGCACCGCCCATTTGACGGTATTAACCTGCCACGACAGGCTGGACCTCGGAATCATTCTAGGGGGCAAGACGATGAGAAAGTTGGCATTAGGCGCTGCATTTGTCGCAGCGGGCATCACGTTCCACGCACTACCGGCTTCGGCCGACAAGCTCGACGACGTGCTGGCGCGGCTCGATAAGATCGAAAAAAACAACGCCAAGCTCGCAGGCGAAAATGCGGCGTTGAGGTCGCAGATCAACAAGCATGATGCTGCCGCCGTCAGGAACGCCACGCCCGCCAAGCCTGGCATGTCGCCAGCTGCGGCGGCTGTGCTCGCAACGCGTACGCCGACGCCGCCGCCGGCCCTCGTCGCGCCTGAGATCGATGCCAACGGACACGGCTTCTTCGAGCACAAGAAGGGCAATCCGCTCACGTTCTACACGCCGGGCGGCGAGATCACCGGTTACGGCAATATCGACGTCTCGGTTGATGATACGACCAAGGCGCTCAGTGGAAACATCAACAACAACCCAGTTTTCACCGGCCAGAGCGAGCCCTTCCCGTCCGGCAATTTCGGCTGGTTGCCGGCGATTTCAAGTAACGCTTCCTTCCTAGGCGTGCGCGGCTTCCAGCGCATGCCGAATTTCCCGGCCAACTTCGTCTATCAGCTCGAAGTCGGCTTCGATGTATCGAACACACCCGGCGCGAAACAGAGCAACGCCGCCCTCAGCAACAGCGTCAACGGCGCGTTGTTCAACCGTAATACCTATATCGGTTTTGCGAATCCCGAATGGGGCGCGATCAAGATCGGCAAGACGAACACCCCATATGCAAATTCCACAGGCGGCTTCAACCCGTTCTCGGGCGAGATCGGCAGCATGAACGTCATCATGGGCAACACCGGCGGCGACAACCGCGTCGAATTCGGTGGCCGTCTCGATCACTCGATCTGGTACGAATTGCCGACGATTGGCGGCTTCCAGTTCAACGCCCTGTTCTCGCCGGGCCAGAACCGCTCCGATATCAGCGACAATATCGCCGCAGGCGAATCCGATTGTACCGGCGGTAACGATCCGACCAGCGGCGGGCTTTTCCCGAATGGCTGCGAGGACGGCGCGTTCTCCAACGCGGTCAGTGCCGACCTGAGCTACACCAGGGGTCCGTTCTACGCCACGGTCGCTTACGAGCGGCACTTCAAGGTCAACCGGCAAAGCGACGTCTCCGGCATCTATGGCGTCGGAGCCCAAAACCAGACCAACTTTGCGCTGGTCAATTGCCCTGTCGGCGGCGCCGGATGCTTCCCCAACGCCGCGCAGCTCGCCGTCTATAACGCCGACGTGGCCGACGAAGACGCCTTCAAGGTCGCGGCTCTCTATACGTTCTCGACCAAGACCACGGTCGGCGGCATCTTTGAAATGATGCACCGCTACGTGAGCCCGCTCATCGCATTCCAGAACGAGCGGACACGAAACGGCACCTGGCTGTTCTTTACCCAGGAGTTGAGCCCGGTTGACAGCTTCAGCGGCGGTTGGGCTCACGCGTTCAAGGCGCAGGGCGATCCCGGACAGCACAATACGCCGTTCGGCACCACTCCAATTCCTGGATCGACAGGGACTGATTGCGGCAACGGTTGCGGCTTGTTCGCGATGGACAACGACAACGAGGCCGACATGCTCACCGCCAACTACAAGCACAAGTTCGGATCGAACCTGACCTGGTACACGGCGGTCGCGATGACCATCAACGGACCGAGCGCGCACTTCGACCTCGGCGCCGGCGGCCACGGTGTCA
>CAVZJE010000026.1:0-86687 GCA_963775545.1 uncultured Alphaproteobacteria bacterium | reverse complement strand
TTCATTAAAGCGCATTTTATTTTCCCGCCCGCAACATTCAAAGCTTCCATTGTGCACCACGGCGCTCGCGTGCCAGTCGCGTAGAAGTGAGCCGGCACGTGAGGCATTTTATCGCGGTCGACGTGATTGGCAGGAACAGGAAGCGGAACGAAGGAGTTTCTTTTTGCTAGGTGACTAATCACCGTAAGGAGGATGGGAGAATGTTGCGTAAAACAATGATCGCGCTGTGCGCGGTGGCGTCAGTCGGCATGCTGGCGCCTAACCTTGCCTTGGCCCGTGGCGGCGGGGGCGGAGGCGGAGGACATGGTGGCGGCGGCGGTGGAGGCGGCGGCCACGGTGGCGGCGGCATGGGTGGTGGGCACGCCGGTGGTTTTGGCGGCGGCAGTTTCGGCGGCCACGCCGGTGGCTTTGGCGGCGGCGGAATGAGCGCGCGAGGTTTTAGCGGCGGCGGCAACTTCGGCAACAGTTTCGCACGTGGAGCGCCAGCCGGCGCAGCTGCGGGCGTTGGTGCTGCTCAGGGTAACCACTTTGCCGGAGGCAATTTCGGCCGTGGACGCGGAGGTTTCGGCCATGGCCGGTTTGGCCACGGCTTCCATCACGGCCGGCACTTCTTTGCCGGTGGTGGCTTCTGGGGTCCCGGCTATGATGACTACTGGGATTATCCGGACTACGCCTACGACGATTTCTACTATGACAATGGCGGCTGCTACGTCGTTCAGCGGCGCATTCATACGCGGTACGGATGGCGCGTGCGGCCGGTGCAAGTCTGCGGCTAACGCTGCCTAAGACGATACCACCCATGTAAAAAGGCGCGCGGAAAAAAACCGCGCGCCTTTTAATGTCATGGAGCTCAGCCCAGCACGTTGTACTTCTTGAACCAGGCCTGCATCTGGTTCCAGGCATCTTCGGCCGCTTCCTTGCGGTAGCTGGCGCGATAGTCGGCATGGAAGCCGTGCGGGGCGCCGGGGTAAATCTTGAACGCGGCAGGCTTGTTCGCCTTGGCGAGCGCCTCCTTCAGCGCCTCGACGGTGGCGACGGGAATGCCGGCATCGGCCTCGCCATAAAGTCCGAGCACCGGCGCCTTCATTTCAGGGGCCAGCTGGGTCGGGCTCTTCGGCCAGAGCGGATTTGGCGGGTCGACCAGAGGTCCGTAGAAGGAAACGCCCGCCTTCAACGCTGTGCTATGGGCGGCATATTCCCACACCGTGCGCCCACCGCGGCAAAAGCCGATAATGCCGAGCCGATCGGTGTTGCCGCCCTGCGCCTTGGCCCAGGCCACCGTGCTATCGAGATCGGACAGAAGCTCGGCGTCCGGCTTGGCGTTGACGATGGGCAGGAGCTGCGGAATGTCGGTGATCTTGGTGAGATCGACGCCCTTGCGGAAATAGTAATCGGGGGCGACGGCGAAGGCGCCGAGCTTGGCGAGACGCCGCGTGACGTCCTTGATATGCTCGTGCAGGCCGAAGATCTCCATCGCGACCAGAACGACCGGCGGATTGGCGACACCTTTGGGACGTGCGAAATAGCCGGGCATCTCGCCGTCGGCAACCTTGATCTTGGCCTCGTCCGCATCGAGCCCGTCGGTGCTGGTCGTGATTACGTCGGCGCGCACCGGACCGGCGGCAAGCGTATAGCCCGCGGCGACGGCGGCAGATGCAGTCATAACCACGGCGGGAAAACGGCGCGACCTTGGTCAGTCCGATGACATCGGACGTCAGCTGAGTTTGAATGTTCATGCGGATTCCTCACGGGGTGGGACAGAGGCCTAGACACCCCTATCCAGCCGATATTCCCCTGCCAGCACAAATCGCCGACCTGCGAGGAGCCGGCAGACCGAGGCTATCCGGCACCGCAAAAAAACAAGGCCGTCGGCGGAGTATGATCGCCCACGGCCTTGCCAGCCCCGGATATTAAATTGGCTTACGCCATCCGGCAGGGAACATAATGCCCCGGCTGGCCGGCGGCCGATGTGAGCTAGTTCACAAAGTAGATAAAAAAGGTGCGGCCAGGCTTTGGGGGAAGCCTGGCCGCGCGCGGACCGGTCTGGGACGGGGAGGGGTGGGGATGTGACCGGCTCGCGTAGCTCGTATCCTTGTCGTTAGTGGTCGCGGGCGCTGGCGGTCAAAGCCGCAGGCCGCGGGTCGCCCAGGGAGACCCACACATTCGGGTCGCTCTGAGATTGGCGTTTCACGAAGCGGTACCCGGTCTCAGTCCAGGCCACGACGTTTTCGTTCTGGTTGTCCAGAATGAACTCGCCCTTGTCGGACTTGACGGTCAGGACCGCATGGCCTTCGCCCATCTTGTCGCGGACAACGGTGATCAGAAGCGCCTCGCGGGGCCATCCCGCATCGATCAGCATCTTGCGCTTCAGCAGCACATAATCTTCGCAGTCGCCGTAACCGTCGGTCGGGATCGACCATTTCTCGACGACACCCCAATGGTCCATGTCGGTCATCGGCTTGACGGTCTCGTTGACCCAGCGATTGACCTTGGCCAGATCGCGCCAGGCCGCCTGCGTCATTACGATGTCGCGCGGCTCTGACTGACCGCCTTTGCACTCGGCCGGTGTCTCGGTGCAGAACTCCACCCAGCCGATCGGTGCACGCGTGGTATCGCCAAGGCTTGCATAAAGTGCCCGCTCATCGGCAGCCTTGGCCGATGCGCTCAATCCCAACAGGATGGCTACGACCGCCAGTCCTTTTTGCTCCCTGAAACCAAACATTGTGGCCCCCGTCTTTTTTTGTTGGGACCACGTTTCGCATAGAGGTTTTGCGGCGCCGCTAAGTGCGCCGAGTGCAATTGAAGCGAATACTGATAAATACTGCGGAGAATGCGATCTGTATTTGAAGAAAACTCGAGTACAATTTTAGACAACTGCAATTGATTCAAATTTTAGCTGTTAACGGCCGAATGCTGGAAAACAGGGCCGATATCACCGCAAAAGCCATCCGCATTAACCGAGATCGCGCGAGGCGCAGCGGCTACGGAAAGCGCGGCGAAGGCGCCGCAACCCCGGCAAAAGGCCGAAAACCGGCGCTTCGCAGCTTTACCGCGTGCTAACGCTGTCTGCGACGGGTCGAAAATCCGCCGTCCAAGCGTCCATGCCGGGCAAGAAAAGGAAAAGGGAGCCAATAATGAAGAGAATGCTTTTGGGCCTTGCTGCGGTCCTCTGTCTTGCGATCGGCCCAATGGCTATCGCCGGGGAAGCAGTCCGCATCAATCCGACCGATCCGCAGCCGACCTGCGTCATGTGTCCGGGCACCTATATTCCGGCGGCCGAGCTCGAGCGCTATACGCAGAAGGCGATCACGGAAAAGCTGATCGACCAGCAGGTGCGCGACATCGACATCGGCAAGGCGCGGATCGGAGTAGGCATGGTCCATCGCGGCCGTCTGGAAAAGCCGGCGCCCAATTCAGTCGCCGAGCACGACCAGATCAGCGAGATCTACCATGTGATTTCGGGCGCAGCGACGCTGGTGCTCGGCCCGGATATCGTCAACCGCCAGCGGCGGCCTTCGACCATGCGCACGGTGGTCGAGTTCAATGGTCCCGGCAATAACGGATCGGACGTGAAAGACGGCGTCGCTTATGAGATCAAGGCCGGCGATGTCGTGGTCATTCCGGCCGGCACCGGCCACTGGTTCACGAAGATCGAGGACCACATCGACTATCTCATGTTGCGGATCGATCCCGACAAGGTCACCCCGCTCAAGGGCGAGGCGCAGTCGATAGAGTATCTATCAAAGCCAGCCACGCGCGGCGAGTGAAGCCTCAAGTGAGCTTGACGAGCTGCTTGCCGAAATTCTTGCCCTTGAGCATGCCAAGGAAGGCGGACGGCGCGCTCTCGATTCCTTGCGCGATCGTCTCGCGCCATTTGAGCTTGCCGGTGGAGGCGAGCCCAATCAGTTCGCCGAGCGCGGCCGGCCAGTCCGGCAGGAAGTCGCTCACGATGAAGCCGCGCATCATCAGGCGGCGCGTGAGCACCAGGCGCATGTCGCTGAGCGACGTCGTCTCTGCGCCTTCGTAGGACGCGATCAGGCCGCAGATCGCGATGCGGCCGAAATCGTTCATGCGCGCGATGGTCAGCGCGAACGGTTGGCCGCCGACGTTCTCGAACAGGCCGTCGACGCCGTTGGGCGTCGCTGCCGCGAGTTGTTGCGCGAAGTCGGCCGCCTTGTGATCGACGCACAGGTTGTAGCCCAGTTCCTCGACCGCGAACCTGCATTTTTCCGGGCCGCCGGCGATGCCGACGGTGCGGGCGCCCTTGGCTTTGGCGATCTGCCCAACCACCGTGCCGACCGCGCCAGTCGCCGCCGAACAGACGACTGTCTCGCCGGCCTTCGGCTGGATGAAACGGTTGACTCCGACCCAGGCCGTCACGCCGGGCATCCCGAGCGGCCCGACAAAGGCCTGCAGCGGCACCTTGGAATCATCGACCTTGCGCAGCATGGCCGGATTTTGAATCGCGTAGAGCTGCCAGCCGCCGTTATTGGAGACGACCTTGTCGCCGGCCTTGAAATCCGGGCTGTTGGAAGCGACAACCTCGCCGGCCGTGCCGCCGATCATCGGCTCGTCAAGCGCTTGGCTCGCGGCGTAGGACCTGCTCTCGTCCATACGCCCGCGCATATACGGATCGAGCGACAGCCAATGATTTCGCACCAGCACTTTGCCGGGCCCTGGCTCACCAATATCCCTTTCAAAAAACCGGAAGTTGCTTTCGGTTGCCACGCCCTGTGGACGTGACGCGAGAAGGAATCCTTTGTTGAGCGGCATGTTTTCTCCCGATCGCCTTAAAGTCCCGGATCGGTGTCTATTCTACACGAAATTTGCCCCGATCGAGGCGGCCGAACGCAGAATGCCGGCAATGAGCGATGCCTGTCAAAATCGAATGAGTTTGTGGTGTGGTTGGGTTTCAATCCACAGCGCTAGCGGGCGGTGACGGCGTCCTCGATCGTCTCGGCCACCTGTTCGTGAACGAATTCGAGCGCAAAACCTTCCTCGAGATTGCGCACGACGCGCGACTGGACCTTGCCGAGCATCACCAGCGATTTCAGCGGCGGGCGGTTTTCGGCCGCAATCGCCGCGCCCGAACGCGACATGTCGATGATGCGGCAGGTCATCTTGGTTCCGTCTTCGAGCGTGAGCAACGAAATCGGATTGCGCGGAACGATACGATCGTGACGACGATCCTCGGGCAGGTTGAGGATGTCGCGGTTGGCAAGCCAGGTCAGTTGCGCGGCCAATTTGTCGCGCTTGCGCGCGGTCGCGCCGACCGTCATCGCAAAGCCGTTGTCGATGATGCGGGTGATCCTGCCTTCGACCCGTCCGATATGGTCGAGATAGGCGATCACCCGGTCGCCGACATTGCCGATGCCGGGCGCGAGCAGCGCCAGTCCACCCGGCGACATATTGATGATCTGGCACGGAAATTCGCGGCGATCCGGCAGCATGTAGCGTCCCAGCAGGTGAACCTTGACCCGCTGGAAACGCCGCCGCTCTTCGGCGGAAGGAAGAACAGATTTCTTGTTTGCTAACGCCATCTTCGCCGGCCTTCGGTGCCGTTCGACCCTACGGCCAGCAAGGTTAATGAGCCGTTATCGATAGCGGGTATTCACGTTGCGGCCGGAGCGACCCTCGAAATCCGGTCAAATCCCAATAACAGCACCGGGCAAACCAGCAGTAATACGGCCCCAAAATCGAGCGTTATCGCCGCACTCCCGGTCCATTTCGCAAGCGCCCCGCCGACGGCAGGGCCCAGCATCATCGTGCCATAATAGAGCGTGTAGAAAATGCCCATGCCGATCGCGCGTGTCTCGGGGCGCAGGACGCGCGCCGGGAGGCTCATCATCGGCCCCGCGGGCAGACCAAAGACCATGCCAAGTGCGACGATGATGGGGATCACCGCGTCGCTGCGAGGCAGGGCAACCATCAACATCGCGGACAGGATGCAGCCGACCGTCAGCACAAGGGAGGGCCGCCGGCTGCGATCGGCAAGCAAGCCACCGAGAGGCACCGAGGCCACCCCAAGCCACAGCGCAGAGCTGATGACCGAACCCGCGGCCGTGATCGACCAGCCGTGCTCGACCAGCATGGTAGGCCCAAAACTGAAGATCATGGCGAAGCCGATGTTAAAGAGTCCCCAGATCAACCCCGCCGTAACCACCGCGGTCGCCGCCCGGCGGTCAAGCCGCGCGGAAGGCATCGCAGCGACGGATGCGACGTTCGCCGGCGGTTGATAGGTCAGCGCAAAAAGCACGAGCGCGGCGGCGATCACGGCTGCGACCGCAAGATAAACTGCCTCGATGCCGCGGTCGGATCCGATGACGGGAAGCGCCAGCAGCGAAAGCGCGATACCGGCCGGCCATGAATTGACGAAGATCGCCATCGCGGTCGCGATTTCCTTGCCGGCAAACCAGTCGGCCACGATCTTCGTCATCTGCACGTTGAGCATGACGCCGCCAGCGCCGCTGACGAGCCTTCCGGCGATCTGTACCGACCAGGAATGCGAGAGCGCCATCCCAAGGCCGCCGATCAACATCAGCAGCAACGCCGCAAGCACCGTTCGTTTGTCGCCGAACATCCTTCCGATCGCGCCGCCCGGCAACGCGAGCACGACGCCAGGCGCAAAATAGAGACCGATCAACGTTCCGACATCGGCAAGTCCGACGCCGAATGCAGGGCCCAGCAGCGGCGCGACCGCCGCGACGCTCTGGAACTGAAATGCCATGGTGAGGCGAACCGTGAACAGCACGGTGAGGATGGTCCAACGGTTCTGCAACGCCTCATTCCCCAATCTGAATTTCGGCACAGCCTGAAGATGTGCGACGCGCCTGTCAATTGTGCCGGGAATTCCAACGGCTGGAGCCGGACGTTGGCATCTCCGTCCGCTTCACGTACCTTTCCTGACGCCCGCACGACGCCATCAAGCAATTCGCCAGTGCCGCCCGTTTGAGGCTCCTGCAGCACAAGCGGCAAATTCCGCTGGACACTGGAGGGCCGGGAGAACAACCAATGCAACAGATCCGCGTATGCACCTATGATGGCCCCGGCGCGCAGCCGGTCATCCGCACCGTGCCGTGGCCGAAAATTGGAAAGAAGGCGGCGCTGATCAAGGTCGGCGCCTGCGGCGTTTGCGGCACCGACCTGCACATCCTCAAGGGCCACTGGCCAAAACCGTTGCCGTGGCCGTTTACGCTCGGCCATGAGATCGGCGGCGTGCTGGTCGAGGTCGGTTCGGAATTCACTGAAGATTTCATGAGCAAGCCGCTGAAAGCGGGATCGAAAGTCATGATCCCGCCCTTGATGCCGTGCGGCCATTGCTACTACTGCGTTCACTATCCCCAGAGCGCCAATAAATGCCTGACGCCGGTCTATTACGGCCGCTATCTCGGCTTTGAGAAGGCGCCGCATCTGTGGGGCGGCTGGGCCGAATATGTCTATGTCGATCTTGAGATGCTGCCGGGCACCAAGATCTACAAGTTGCCTGACGATATGCCGTTGCGGCTGGGGGCGCTGTCGGAGCCGCTCACGTCCTGCATCCGCGCCTTCAACCGTGCCGCCCGCGCCGGCGGCTTCGCCTGGGGCGATACGGTCGTGATCCAGGGCTCGGGCCCGATCGGGATTCTCGCGGTTGCTGCCGCGCGCGAGATGGGGGCAGGACGCGTGATCTGCGTTGGCGCGCCGGAAGAGCCGCGGCTTAAGCTGGCGCGAAAGTTCGGCGCGGAAGCGACCGTCGATATTGAAGTGGTCAAGACGCCGCAAGAACGTATCAAGCACGTTCGCGACATCGTCGGCGGCTTTGGCGCCGATCTCGTCATGGATTGTTCGGGTCACCCGAGCGCCGGCCCCGAAGGCATCGAAATGCTGCGCGATGGCGGCACCTATGTCGAGATGGGACAGTTCACCGATGCCGGTTCGATCGAAACCTCATGGCACCGCATCTGCACCAAGGATATCAACGTGCTGGGATCGTGGGGCTTCACCGGCAATGATTTGCCGCTCGGTGTCGATATGCTCTACCGCACCCGCGACAAATATCCCTGGACGGAGATGCAGACGATCTATCCGTTTACTGAAGACGGCATTGGCCGGGCCGTCGCCGACGCCATGGCGATGAAAACCGTCAAATCCACCATCGTGCCGTGGCCGGAACTGGTAGAGTAGGGCGATCGGGATCGCTGGCCCCGGCCAGCCTCCTAGATTGACGCCAACAGGCCGGTAGGTATCAATGCGAGAGGAACCCTGGACCAAAGCTTGATTTGTCGCCTGTAACTTGCGTCACCGCCAGTGTGGCGACTCTGACGTTCCTTTCAGTGCCGCCGCGAGTTCTTCGAAGGAACGTCAGATCAAAGCCACACTAGAATCATGTGGTTGCTAGTGTCCCTTTGGTTCTGACATTCGTAAAAGTGCCCGCCGGGATATGGTACGAATGTCAGAACCGGGACACTAGAACAATCGGATGGGGCATCATGGCTGAGCAAGATAAAGTATCCGTCGAGCGCGATCTGAGACTCGACCTGTTCCGTGGCGTTGGATTGTGGATGATCTTTCTCGATCATATCCCGCACGACGTCGTTTCCTGGCTGACGCTGCGCAACTACGGCTTCAGCGATGCGGCCGAGTTCTTCGTTTTCATTTCCGGTTATCTGGCAGGCTTCATCTACGGCCCGATCATCAAGGCCGGTCATTTCCTGGCGGCGCTGAAGCGGCTGTGGAAACGGGCGATGGAGATGTATGTCGCCCACATCATGCTGTTTCTGATCTTCACCGCACAAATCGCCCGCACGGTGCGCAAATTCGACAATCCGCTGTATGAAGACGAATTCAACGTCCACAATTTCCTGCTGCATCCGGACGTCCTGATCGGGCAGGCGCTCTCGCTGCGCTACAAGCCCGTCAATCTCGACGTCTTGCCGCTTTATATCGCGCTGATTGCGACTGCGCCCTTCATGCTGTGGGCGATGGTGCGCCGGCCCAATCTGACGCTGCTAGGTTCGATCGTGCTTTTTATTTGCGCGCGCAAATTCGACTGGAATCTCGCATCCTACCCGCCCGGTACGACCTGGTATTTCAATCCCTTTGCCTGGCAGTTGATGTTCATTTTCGCCGCCTGGTGCGGCACGGGCGGCGCAAACAAGATTTGGCCGATCATTCAGTCGCGCCTGGCGCTCGCCGTGGCGCTGCTGTGGATATTGTTCGGCTTCCTGATCGTCATGAGCTGGCATTTCGCGATCCTCGGATGGTGGGTGCCGGCCTGGCTCAACAAGATGATGTACCCGATCGACAAGACCGATCTCGACATGCTGCGCTTCACGCACTTCCTCGCGCTGGCGCTTGTCGTGGTGCGCTTCGTGCCGCACAACTGGGCCGCGCTCACCTCGAAATGGCTGCGCCCGATGGTCATGTGCGGCCAACATTCGTTGCCGATCTTCTGCTTCGGGGTGTTCCTGTCCTTTGCGGCGCACTGGGTGCTGATGCAGTACACGAGAGGCGTGTGGGAGCAGCTGGTGATCAGCGCAGCCGGAATCCTCATCATGATCGGGATTGCGTGGGTGCTGGATCGCGCCGACAAGGTCCCAGATCTATTCGTCGATGCCGCGGAGATCGAGGGCAAGGCCGCCCTCGAACCGGGCAAGGCCTGAGGTTCGCTTAACGCAGGCCTTCGTAGACCATCAGCCCGCGCGCGAGTTTCAATTTGCGCAAGGCGCGGGGAACGAGACGTTCGGGCGGGCGGTGGCCGAGGTAGCGCCATGAGGTCAGCTTGAAATCCCGCAAAGCGCTGTGACCGCTCTCAAACGGCGCGAGCAATCCGGTCAGGCTCAGCGGCACGTGGGCGCGGTGGTTGAAGGGCAGCAGCAGCAATTCCAGATGTGCCAGGCCCTCGGCGGAGGTTGCGGTGATGCCGGCAACGACAGCCAGCAGGTCTTCCGTCACGGCCGTGATGATGTCCTCGATGTTGCGCCGGCCATCGGCTTCGAACAATTGAGGGAAGCTTTGACCCTTGAGGTCGCGGCCGAGCAAGGCGGTGAGCCGCGTGCCGGCCACACGAAACGGAAAACGGTCGGCCTCATCGCAGGCCAACACGAAGATGTCGCCCAACAGTTCTCGTACCGCGTCGGGCTCAATAGCGCTGCGGTCCGGTGCACGGGCATCTCCCCGCTTTTCGTCCCAATACGCGAAGAATTCCTGAGTTGAAGGATGCTTCATGCTGTGACTATCGCCCCCGCGCCCACCGCAAATGGGACATCTCTGTCCCGTTTTTGCCCACGCGCATTGCTAGGTTTCGTTGTGCAGAAACAGCTGTGCAGCGTCCATGCCGAAGCGGCGTCCGGGGCGGGGTTTGCGTCGTTAACGTTAAATTAACGATGGACTTGGCATGGGCGGCCAGCCTGCTAGGGTCTGATCGATCAGATTACTTCGCTGGGTTTCTCCAGGCCCGGCAAGGCACACGCGGCGTCGAACAGATTGGTCGTCTACGCGGGGAGGGGTGGGGATACCCCCGGCTTCCCGCGCCAGCTAAGGCCAACGTCCAAAGAGGGAGGGCTTTCTCAGAGCCCTCCCTTTTCGTTTTGAAAAGTGTTCTTGGAGTAGCGCCGGTCGCCGGGGTGAAACCCTTACGGCATTTGCGCTCGCACAGATGCGCCCCCGGCTGCGACGGCGTAGAGGCCGAACGCGTCAGGCTCTCGCCAGATTGGCTAGCGGGGACAAACCGCACCGGCCAAAGTCTGGCGCTGCAGACAAAAGCTAGGCTGCCTTCACTTTCTTGGGCCGTTGCACACGCTCATTCTCAGCCTGCGTATTGCGTACAGCCTCAGCCAGCATCTCGTACAGCTCAGCCTTGGTTCTCTTCGGTTCCCGCTTGGGAGGTTGCCATTGTGCCATTGGAGATATGTGGGGATGCCGGAGGGGAAATTAAACCCCCATTCGTCGCCTTGCTTAACGCAGCTAATTCGTCGTCGGCTTCGTGAGTTGTGATAGTCGGCGGCGCTTCATCCGAGCGGGCCGCAAGTCGCTGCCAAAAGCGAGCCGCAAGGCGGCTGCAAAATTGCCTCATGTCAGTCATCGTTTCGATCGGAGCGCAGGCAACCATTCGCGGCGTGGGTAGCGTGTCGAGTGGAGTAACGGCCGTGGTGAGTGATCTTCAAGCGAAACTCGAGAAGTATGAGCGCAAGGCTGCGCAGTACGAGAAATCAGCCCAGGAATCCACCAGCGAGGGGGACCGCGCGTTTTATCAGGGGCTGGCCCGCTACACCGAAGACCTTGCGACGAAATTCCGGCAGGTCATCGCGAAGCGGACCGACACGTCTCAGGCAGCCGAGTAATGCTGCCTTAGTACCGTTCCTCGCTGGCTAACGCTGCCGTCTTAGGCGTTGGCGCCGCCGTCAACGGTCAAAGTCGAACCGGTGATGTACTGGGCCTTGGCGCTCGCCAGGAATGCGACCGCGTTGGCGATGTCTTCCGGTGCGCCATAATGACCTAATGCCATGAACTGCCGCAGCGCGTCTCCGAACGGGCCGTGCGACGGATTCATGTCGGTGTCGATCGAGCCCGGCTGCACGAGATTAACGGTGATCTCCTTCGGACCGAGCTCCCGCGCCAATCCCTTCGTGAACGCAACCATCGCCGACTTCGATGCCGAATACACGGTGAGGACGGGTGCGGGGACGCGGTCGGCGAAGTAGCTTCCGATCGTGATGATGCGACCGCCCTTGGTCAGATGTGCCAGTGCAGCCTTGCTTGCGACGATCGGCGAACGCACGTTGACGTTCAGGAGCGCGTCGATGTCTTCGAGCGAATTGTGCTTCAGTTCGCCGACCCGGAGAATCCCTGCATTGTTGACGAGGATGTCCAGCCCGCCCAGCGCAGCGACCGTCTTCTCGACCGACGCCTGAACGGCAGCGACGTCCGCACTGTCGGCCTGGATCGCCACCGCCTTGCGTCCCTGCGCCTTGATGGCGTTGACGACCTCGGCGGCGCGCTCGGCCGACTTCTCGTAGGTGATCGCGACATCCGCGCCATCGGCGGCCAGCGTTTTCGCGGTCGCCGCGCCAATTCCCCGGCTCGCGCCCGTCACCAGGGCCCGTTTTCCCGTTAACATCATGACCTTGCTCCATTTATGTATTGATCAACACAAAAGGCATTTAAGCAGTTGATTGGTGAGGTCAAATGACTTATGTGTTACTTGATACAGAAATGGCAGCGATGGCGGTTATCGGACGACCCAGGGAGTTTGATCGGGACGCGGCGCTTCAGGCCGCGATGCTGCTGTTTTGGCGCAAGGGTTTTGCGGCGGCTTCGATGAACGACCTTTGCGATGCCATGGGCATCCGCTCGCCAAGCCTTTACGCGGCGTTCGGTAGCAAGGAGGCGCTTTATCTCGAAGCGTTCGAACATTACGTGCAAACCATCGGCCCCACGGTCTGGGACAAGCTTGCGGTGGGAGCGACCGCTCACGCCGGTGTCGAGAATCTGCTACTTGCGGGGACGGAGAGCCTGCCTGAATCCGGGGCGATACCGGGAGGCTGCATGGCGGTGCTGGCGGCCGTCAGCGACGAATGGCCGGCCGCGATCGCCGACGTCGTCAAGAACGTCCGGCTCGACATGCTCGGCATGTTGCGGTCGCGGCTTGAAACTGCAGTGACTGAGGGGGAACTACCCGCCTCGACGGACATCGAGCACCTGAGCCGGTTCTATCTGAGTATCTTCCAGGGGATGGCGATCCAGGCGCGGGACGGCGCCACGGCGGCGGAGCTTAAGGGCATAGCCGCAGCGGCCATGGCTGCGTGGCCAAACGGCAGGCAGGAAAGACCGTAGGCCGCGTTGGCTGATTTCCCGGCCCCGATCTCGACGCTGTCTTTCGCCGGGCGGCGCCACGTTCATCGAGAGCCTGATGCGGGAAGGATCGCCCGCTGCTCCGGCGGTCGGCTGATTCAATTATCTTTTAGAAATCGAGGGCGGAATTCCCGCCCGTAGTCGTTGTCGTGCGCTACAACCCAAAGGGAGGAACGCCATGACAAAATTCAGATTGATCGGGGTTGCCACAGTCCTTTTTTCCATGCTGGCAAGTCCAGCGCTGGCTCGGACTATGATCTCCGGTCCAGGCCGTCCCGGCCAGAGCATCTTCTGCGCAACCAGGGAACCGGGAAACCCCCACAGCAAATATTGCGATTACATCGGATGGTCCAAGTGGCGGCAGCGAGGCGGTTGGGACAGCACGCTCGACAATGCCTGCTTTCATAACCCGGGCTTCGTGCCGGGAGAATGCAGCTTCAATGCACAGGGCCAGGTCTTGTTTGGGGCGCACCCATAGGGGCATTGTCTATGCCGCGCCAGCGCCGGGACGAAGCAACTCCAGATGCTTCGCTTTACGGATCGATGGCGATTTCCGCTCAACGTGCCCAGTTCTTCTTTTGCAGAACGTCGAACCAGACGGCGAGACTGATGATCAATCCCTTGATGATCAGCTGATAGAACGAGGAGATGCCGAGCAGGCTCATGCCGTTGTTCAGGACGCCGATGATCAGTGCACCAATGATTGTGCCGCCGATCGTGCCCGAGCCGCCCGCGAGGCTGGTGCCGCCGATCACGACGGCGGCGATGGCGTCGAGCTCAAACATGTTGCCGAGGTTGGGGGAAGCGCCGTTTAACCGGGACGCGAGCAGGATTCCCGACAGCGCCGACAGCACCGACACTGTCAGGTACACGATTATTTTGGTGCCGTAGACGTCGATGCC
This sequence comes from uncultured Alphaproteobacteria bacterium, assembly GCA_963775545.1. Taxonomy (GTDB): domain Bacteria; phylum Pseudomonadota; class Alphaproteobacteria; order Rhizobiales; family Xanthobacteraceae; genus Bradyrhizobium. The sequence continues at coordinate 72,954 of CAVZJE010000026.1, read as the reverse complement.
GGAGAGGCGGGCGGCTTCCTCGTTGCCGCCGAGCGCGTAAAGCCTTCGGCCGAAGCGGGTATGGCCGAGAACGAAAATCGCAAGTGCGGCGATGACGACAAAGATCGCGACCGGTACCGGAAGTCCGTCGCCGGTGCCGAACACATAGGCCGCGAGCAACAGACCGACTGCTGTCGCAATGATGCCGGGCAAATCTCTTTCAAGATGCGCAAGGCCGGCCTTCCTGTTTTCGCGCAAGGTTTTGCTGAGCGCGTAAAGGCCCGCCAGTGCCGCGAGCGCGAGGAGGACCAGTGTCGGGGCGGGCGGAATGTAGGCACTGCCGAGGAAAGCAAAGGACGGATCGGCGACCGGAATTGAGCTGCCGCTCGACAGCGACAAAGCGACGCCGCGCCCGATCGTCAGCATGCCGAGCGTGATGATGAACGGCGGGATGCGGTAATGCGCGATCCAGAAGCCGTTCCATAGTCCTATCAGGCCGCCGACGATCGCAAGCGTGATCGGAACGGCGATCCATGCGGCGAGGCCGTACTGCATCAACAGCGTTACGACGACTGCCGCAACGCCGACGACGGACCCCACGGACAAATCGATACCGGCGATCAGGATCACCATCGTCATCCCGACGGCGATGATGCCGACGATCGTGACCTGTCGCGTCACGTTGCTGAGATTGCGCGCGGTCGCAAAGGTGGGGTCGGTGAGCGCGAGCGCCACCGTCAGCGCCACCAGCGCGATCAGCGTCGCATTGGTCCGGATGAATTGAAGCGCCTGATTGCCGTGCATGATATTTTACTTCTCCGCACCACGCGCGCCGGTCGCCCATTCCATGATCGCCTCCCGGCTCGCATTCGCCTGCGTGAATTCCGAAACGATGCGGCCCTCATGCATCACCAGGATGCGGTCGCTTAGCCCCAGAACCTCTTCGAGTTCGGAGGAGATCACGATGATCGCCACGCCTTGGCTGGCCAATCGGTTCAGGAGCTTGTGGATTTCAACCTTGGCGCCGATATCGATGCCGCGGGTTGGCTCGTCCAGGATGAAGATATTCGGGTTCGCATTGAGCCATCGCGCAAGGAGGATCTTTTGCTGGTTGCCGCCGCTGAGCGTTTCGACGATGGCATCCGCACCCGACGCCTTGACGTGGAGCTGCGCGATGTAATTCTCGGTGACCGAACGCTCCCGAGCCGTATCGATGATCCCGATCGGCGGCGAGCTGATCGCCTGCAACGACGAAATCGTGGTGTTGAAGGTGATCGGCTGGTTCAGGAACAGACCGAGCGCCTTGCGGTCCTCGGTTAAAAGCGCGATGCCGCGTTCGATGGCATTGGCAGGCGAGCGGATGTCGGCTTTCTTGCCCTCGATCAGAACTTCGCCATGGGTCGCCTGCGGGTAGGCACCGAAGATGGCGGAGACGAGTGTGGTGCGGCCCGCGCCCATCAAGCCGCAGAGCCCGAGGATTTCGCCGCGATAGGCCGAGAACGAGGCGTCTCTGACCTTGTATTCGCCGGGCAGTGCGGGATGGTCCACGCTAAAATTCCTGACCTCCAGAATTCTTTCGCCGCGCTGGCGCGCGCTTTCCGGATACATCTCCTTCAACTCGCGGCCAACCATCCGCGCGATGATCTGATCGAGCGTGATGTCGGAGATCGCGGTTGTCTCGCCGATCGTGCGGCCGTCGCGCAGCACTACGACGCGATCGGCAATCGCTGCGATCTCTTCCATCTTGTGCGAGATGTAGCACATGCAAACGCCGCTCTCCCGCAGCTTGCGGATCACCCGGAACAGTTCGGCGACCTCCTTGTCGGTTAATGCGGATGTCGGCTCGTCGAGGATGAGGATGTTCGCCCGCTTCGACAACGCCTTGGCGATTTCGACCATCTGCTGCTTGCCGACCGCAATGTATTTCACCTGGTCGGTCGGCTTGATGCCGGCGATTCCCAAGTCGTCGAGAAGAACTCCGGCGTCGCGGTTCAATTGGCGCCAATCGATGGCACCGATTGCATTGGTCGGGTGGCGATCGAGAAAAATGTTTTCGGCAACGGTCAATTCGGCAATGAGGTTAAGCTCCTGATGGATGATGGCGATGCCTGCATCCATGGCCTGGCGTGGGCTCTGAAACCTCTGCCGCTCCCCCCTGATGAAAATATCGCCGTGATAGGTGGGATAGGGCCAGACGCCGCCGAGCACTTTCATCAAGGTCGATTTCCCGGCGCCGTTTTCGCCCATCAGCGCCAGCACTTCGCCGGAGCGCGCCTCGAAGTTGACGTCATCGAGAGCCCTGACGCCCGGGAATTCCTTGACGATGTGCTCCATCTTCAAAACGATTTCGGACATGTGCAGCGGCCCGGATGGTTCCGGTCATTCCTTGTCTGGTGAACCCGGCTACTTTCCGTAGACCTGCTTATGGGTGTAAAACCCTTCGGCGATGATCGTCTGGTCGAGATTGTTCTTGTCGATCAGCACGACCGGGGTCACCAGCGTCGGCACGTCGACCGCGCCGTTGTTGATCATGCGGTCGGCCTTGATGAGAGACTTCGCCTCCTTGTCGGGATGCGCCGCTAGCGTCACCGCGATTTCAGCAGCACTTTCGGCCAACGGATCGATCTTCTTCCAGATGTCCACGGCCTGCTTGCCCTGGGCGACATACTGGACGTTGATGAGATCGGCGTCGGAGCCGGCGACGAAAACCTTCTCCGCACTGGCGAGCCCCTGCGCATCGAGGGCGGCAATGACGCCGCGGGCCATGCCGGAGTTGTTGCAGATCACGGCATCGATCTTGTTGCCGGATTTCGTCAGAAGATTCTCGGTGGTGGCCATCGCCTTGTCCGGCGACCAGCCCTCGTGCGACTGGTCGGCGACGAGCTTGAGCCCGGGGTTTGCCTTCAGTACGTCGAGGACGCCGCTGCTCATCGTATTGGCATTGGAGTCACCAGGCTGTCCGCGGATGAGTACGACATTGCCTTTGACCGAGCCATATTTTGCCTTGAGCCATGCCACCATGGCTTCCGCCTGAAGCTTGCCGACCGCCCAGCTGTCCTGCATCACCATGGCGTCGAGCGGGCCGTTGACCAGCATCGCATCGTAACCGATCACCTTGACGCCGCTCTTGTGGGCCAAGGTGACCATGCTGCTGGCAGTGCCGGTATTGACCGGCTGCAGCACGATCGCTCTCGCGCCACGCGACAGCATGTTTTCGAATGCCGCAAGCTGCGCCTGTTCGTCATTGTTGGCGGAGTCGAAGACGACTTCGGCGCCGAGCGCCTTGGCCTTGGCGAGGAATGCAGCCTTGTCGCGCTGGTAGCGCTCCTCCTGCATGGTTTTCAGCAAAAAGCCGATCTTGACCTTGTCGGCGGCGAGAGCCGGCCTGACGAGAGCGGGAAGCGGAACCGCCAGCGACGCGAGACCGCCGAGGATGGTTCTGCGGTGGAAATTCATGGTGCTTCTCTCCCGTGCGGCCTATTTCGTGGGCGTTACCGTCCTCCAGGATAAGGATAGCGGGTTGGTGCGCTATACGCCAACCGGCTTCCACTTCACCGCAAAACCATCTAATGGGGCGCATCGTTCGCTTCCATAGAGATTGCAGCCCCTTGGAATCCATACCTGAAGAATCGGTCCCGGAAGTCCTGCCGGAATTGCCGCCACAGCCCCCGCGCGAGCCGCTCCTGACGCTACCGGGCGCATTGATCGGCTATATCCTGCTGCTGGCGATCATTCACTTGCGGGTACTGTTGCCGCCCGATCTGGCGAACTGGACGGTCGAGGTCTTCGGCTTCATTCCCAAGCGCTACGATGCGACGCTGCTCACGGACGCTTTTGCAGGTGGCGAGGGCGCCAAGTTCTGGACCTTCGTCACCTATTCCTTGTTGCACGCCAATCTGACCCACATCGGCTTCAACGTGCTGTGGCTATTGCCATTTGGCAGCGCGCTGGCGCGGCGTTTCGGCGCAGTTCGCTTCTTTGTCTTCATGGCGGTCACGGCGGCCGCTGGCGCCCTGGCGTATCTGATCGCGGATGAACATGATCTGGCGCCGATGATCGGTGCGTCGGCCTCGGTGTCGGGCGCCATGGCGGCGGCCATCCGCTTTGCTTTCGTGCAAGGCAGCTTTCTTTCCTTCAGCCGCAGCGATGCCGACGCCGCTGCAAAAGTGCCGGCGCAGTCCCTGTGGCGAGCCCTGCACGACCGTCGTGTGCTTGCCTTTCTCGCCGTCTGGTTTGGCGTCAACATCATCTTCGGCATTGGGTCGATTGGGACAGGCATGGAAGACGTCAAAGTCGCCTGGCAGGCGCATATTGGCGGCTTTCTCGCCGGACTTTTGCTGTTTTCGCTGTTCGATCCGGTTCCTCGCGCCTCAACCCATGTTGCAGATGCGTCGTCGACGGATCAGGTGTGACCCCCGCTATCCTCGCTTGCGAGGCCAAGTGATTTCATCCATCATTCGGACCAAACGGCACGGCATAAGACCGTGAGGTGCCTTAAGGCATTAACCGCGGCGCTCGCAACCAAATCGGCGCAGCATTGTTGTTTGCAGACTCTAAAATGAAACGAGAAAGCGCTCGTTAAGGGGTGCGATCGGCTTCAAGGAGGCGACAATGACGGTACGTGCAATTCTCGATACCAAAGGCCACCAAATCATGAGCCTTGAACCGGAGGCGAAGCTTTCCGCCGCCGTCAAAATCCTGGGCGAGCGCAAGATCGGCGCTGTGCTGGTGATGAGCGCAGGGCGGATCGAGGGTATCCTGTCGGAGCGCGACATCGTGCGCGTGCTGAGCGAGCGAGGTGCCTCGGTGCTCGATGAATCCGTCAGCGCGGTGATGACGCGCAAGGTCGTCAGCTGCAAGCAATCCGACACCGTCGGCGCGATCATGGAAATGATGACGCTCGGGAAATTCCGCCACTTGCCGGTGCTCGATGGCGATCGGGTGGTTGGCCTGATTTCGATCGGCGACGTCGTCAAATGGCGCGTGAGGGAATACGAACAGGAGCAGGAAGCGCTGCGCGAATACATCAAGACGGCTTGAGCGGATTCAGGAGACGGCCGCGATCAAGGCGTCTCGTCGATCACGGCCTTCGCCGTGACCGGCGTAGGTGCCAGCACATCGATCACTTCCTGGATGGAGGCGAGCGCCCGTTCGGCAGCGCGTGCGCCGTGCGCGATCAACTCGTCGGCGCGGTGAAAGTCGAACCAGCCCACCTGACCGATCCGGGGCGTGATCAACAGATCCGGCGGATCGCCGGCAAGCCGCGCGCGGGTGATGCGATCCTGCATGATGTTGAAGGCATCGACCATGACCGAGGAAATACCCGGCCGTCCGCCGCTGCCGAAAAATTCGCGTTTGACCGCGCGCTCGGCGGAGAAGAACTTGCCGATCCCGCGCTTCGGCGCAACCGGCTCGGCCGGCACTTCCTGCGCGACGGCGGACGCGCCGTGCGAATAGATCGTGGTGGAATGGGCAAAAATGTCGCTTGAGAGGTTGGCGGCGATGACGATTTCCGCGCCAAGCGCGCGGGCCACCGATACCGGCACCGGGTTGACCAGCGCGCCATCGACGAGCCAGCGGTCGCCGGCGAGCACCGGCGCAAAAATGCCGGGCAAGGCATACGAAGCGCGCAGCGCATCCACGATGCGGCCGTGGGTCAGCCAGGTTTCGTGGCCGGTGCGGACTTCGGTCGCGACGGAGGCGAATTTCAGCGGCAGATCCTCGATCAGGATCTGGCCGAGCGAAGCCTCGAGCTCCGCGGCCAGCTTGTCGCCTCCGATCAGGCCGGAGCCGTTGAGCTTGAGGTCGAGATAGGAAAGAACGCTACGCGGTTGCAGCCCGCGCGCCCATTCTTCCAACCTGTCGAGATGCCCCGCCGCAAAGGCCCCGCCGACCACGGCCCCCATCGAGGTGCCGACCACGACGTTGGGGACGATGCCGTAATCAATCAGGGTCCGGACGATGCCAATATGGGCAAAGCCGCGTGCCGCCCCGCCGCCGAGCGCGAGCCCGATGACCGGCCGCCGGCCAGCCGTCCCGTCCCGGACTTCTCCGTTGTTTTGACCTCGTCCGATCCAGTTATCCAACACCGACAAACGATCTCCTTCTATTGGTCCCTTCGCAGCGGTAGCGAATGTCAAATCCACTCCACTAGCGCGCGACAACGCTACCGCGGGACGGCCGCTCCCACCAGAATGGCTGACGAGCATGGTTTATGCCGGGGTTGAGGGTCAGATTGTGACGAGACCGCGGCGAACTCGAAGGGTAACGGGCGCGGCAGGCGCCAGTTCCTTGGCCCCGGTTCAACCCGGGGTCGGCCAACGCAGGCTTGAATTTGCCGCGTTTTCAGTGAAAAGCATGCCTTATGATTTGGGGAAGGCAGGGTACCGGCGGATTACGGCGGGGCGGACGCTCGCGCCTCGTGCCTGTATTTGCCTTGCTTTTGGGGGCGGTGGTCTCCGCCCCCGCTTCGGCGCAAATGTTCACCGACCGGCCGCCGCCGATACCGCCGGCTTCGGTTCCAGAGGCTCCGGCCGGACCTGCGATGAACCTGGCGCCGGCCTCCGGTCCGGCATCCATCCCCAGCCTGCCGCCGCCATTGACCGCGCCGCCTGCCGTTACCGCCGCGCCACCGGTCGTCGCGCCGCAGGGCGCCGCCGCACCGAATCAGGGGGTGCTGGCGCTGACAGCGCGTTTCGGAAAAGACCTGCCGACCATCACCGGCGGATTGGTCTGGCGCGTCTTTTCTGACCGGCCGGATGAGACCGGAAACATGAAAATGGTTCGCGAGGACCGTAGCGCAACACCGAACATCGTGCTGCCGCCCGGCAACTACGTCATTGACGTTGCGCTCGGCCTTGTCAGCGCCGTGCGACCGGTCACGCTGAAGGCGGAGACCGCGCGCGAATCGTTCGTTCTTCCCGCGGGAGGCCTGCGCATCGAGGGCCGCGTCGGTACCTCGAAGATTCCGCAGAACCAGATTTCGTTTGCAATCTACAAGGGCAGCCAGTTCGAAGTCAGCGAGCGCGCCCCGCTCTTGCCCAGCGTCGCCGCCGGCGACGTCGTGCTGGTGCCAGAGGGCACCTACTACATCATTTCCAACTACGGCGACGCCAATTCGGTGGTGCGGTCCGACATTCGCGTGCAGGCCAGCAAGCTGACGGATGTCATCATCACCCACCGCGCCGCCGTCATCACGCTCAAGCTTGTCAGTGACCGCGGCGGGGAAGCGCTGGCCAATACCGCCTGGTCGGTGATCACGCCGGGCGGCGACGTCATCAAGGAATTGATCGGCGCATTTCCCAAGGTCATATTGTCCGAGGGCGAGTATCGCGCCATCGCCAAGAACGAAGGCAAGGTCTATGAGCGCTCGTTCAACGTCGTCAACGGCGTCGACGGCGAAGTTGAAGTCGTCGCGCGCTGACCTCGCCGGCATGGTTTCCAACGCGCACTACTGCGCAAGTGGCATGCCGCGGTGCGGCCGGGCGATAAGCTGCCGGCGGCGCAAAAACCTAAAACCGCGTGACGAGGTCCGACAACGCCGGTCGCGGCCGGTCCTCGCTCGGCTTTGACACCGAGCCGATATGGACCAGGCCGGCGAGCTTTTCGTCGACTTTCAATCCCAGGCCATCGAGCACGTCGCGGTCGAAGGAAAACCAACCCGTCAGCCAGCAGGCGCCATAGCCAAGCGCGGTCGCGGCGGTGACGATATTCATCGCGCTCGCGCCTGCGGACAATTCCTGCTCCCACGGCGGCACCTTGGGATGCGGCTTGGTCAGGCTGACGATGGCGATCACGAGCGGCGCGTCGGTCAGGCGCCGCTTCTCGACGTCGATCTCGGCCGGCGAAGCATTCGGATTTTTCCGCGCAAACACACCGGCAATGACGTCGCCGGCGCGCACGCGGGCATCGCCTTCGAAGATGATGAAACGCCACGGCGCGAGCTTGCCGTGATCGGGCACCCGCGCGCCGATCGTCAGAATGGTTTCGAGCTCGGTGGGCGAGGGGCCGGGCGAGGTCATCTCGCGGGGCTTGACGGAACGGCGGGTTTTCAAAAGCTCAATGGCGTCGGGCACGAAGGTCCTCAAATGGTGGTGGTCGTACCGAAAGAGATAGGCGCGCCGCCATGCCGGCGAAAGCGCCTTTAGAGCGATTATGAAGATCAGGTGACCGACCGCATCCGCTTCACGTCCGGCGGTGTCGCCTCATCAACGAGTGCGGCGATCGCCTCGTCGGTGGCCATCACCTTTTGTCCGTCGCTGCCGAGCCGGCGAACCGAAACCGAATGCGTCTCGGCTTCCTTCTTGCCGACCACGAGCAGCGCCGGAATTTTCGCCAGCGAATGCTCACGGACCTTGTAGTTGATCTTCTCGTTGCGCAGATCGATCTCGACCCGCAGGCCCGCGCGTCGCGCAGCCGCCGCGACTACCTTGGCGTACTCGTCGCCTTCCGAGGTGATCGTGGTGACGACCGCCTGGATCGGCGCGAGCCAGAGCGGGAAGTTGCCGGCATAGTGCTCGATCAGAATGCCGATGAAACGCTCCATCGAGCCGCAGATCGCTCGGTGGACCATGACCGGCGCCTTCTTCGAGCCGTCGGCATCGATGTAGAACGCGCCAAACCGTTCGGGCAGATTGAAGTCGACCTGCGTGGTGCCGCATTGCCAATCGCGGCCGATGGCATCGCGCAGCACGTATTCGAACTTTGGCCCGTAGAACGCGCCCTCGCCGGGATTGATCTCGGTTCTGATGTGATTGCTTTGGGCCTTGATCTCCTGCAGCACGGTCGCCATCACGCGTTCGGCGTGATCCCACATCTCGTCGGGGCCGACGCGCTTTTCAGGACGGGTCGAGAGTTTGACCGTGAGTTCGCCTTCGAAGCCGAAATCGGCGTAAGTGGTCAGGATCAATTCGTTGATCTTGAGGCATTCTTCTGCGAGCTGAGCTTCGGTGCAGAACACGTGCGCATCGTCCTGGGTAAAGCCGCGTACCCGCATCAGCCCGTGCATCGCGCCGGACGGCTCGTAGCGATGCACGACGCCGAATTCCGCAAGTCGCAAAGGCAGGTCGCGGTAGCTCTTCAGGCCATGCTTGAAGATCTGCACATGGCCCGGGCAGTTCATTGGCTTCAGCGCAAACCAGCGCTTGTCTTCGGCCTCATCGCCAGCGGATTGCGCGGCGAACATGTTTTCGCGGTACCAATCCCAGTGACCGGAGGTCTCCCACAGCACCTTGTCGAGGATTTGCGGCGCGTTGACTTCGCTGTAGTCTCCGGTCAACCGTCGGCGCATATAGGCGATCAGCGCCTGGAAGATGGTCCAGCCTTTCGGGTGCCAGAACACGACGCCCGGGCCTTCCTCCTGGAAGTGGAACAGGTTGAGTTCGCGGCCCAGTTTACGGTGGTCGCGCTTCTCGGCCTCCTCGATCTGCTTCAGGTAGGCATCTAACTCTTCCTGCTTGGCAAAGGCGGTGCCGTAGATGCGCGTCAGCATCGGATTGTTGGAATCGCCGCGCCAATAGGCGCCCGCCACCTTCATCAGTTTGAAGGCGCCTCCGATCTTCCCAGTCGAGGTCATATGCGGGCCGCGGCACAGATCGAACCAGTCGCCCTGGTAGTAGATCTTGATCGGCTCGTTGCCGGGAATGGCGTCGACCAGTTCGACCTTGAAGTTCTCGCCCTTGTCGCGGAAGACCTGCTTGGTCTTTTCGCGATCCCAGACGTCTTTCGTGAAAGGCTTGTCCCGCGCGATGATCTCGCGCATCTTCTTTTCGATCGCGGCGAAATCTTCCGGCGTGAACGGTTCGTTGCGGAAGAAATCGTAGTAGAAGCCGTTTTCGATCACCGGCCCGATCGTGACCTGCGTGCCCGGCCACAGCGACTGCACCGCTTCGGCAAGCACGTGGGCGGCGTCGTGGCGTATCAGTTCAAGCGCGCGCGGATCGTCGCGGTTGACCAGTTCGATCTTTGCATCGCTCTCGATTCCGTCGTTGAGATCGGCGAGCACCCCGTCAAGCGCCATCGCCACGGTGCGCTTGGCCAGCGAAGGCGAGATGCCCTTGGCAATTTCCAGTCCCGTGATGCTTTTGGGATATTCGCGCCGGGCGCCGTCGGGGAAGGTGAGGGTGACCTTGTGCACGGGTTCGGCCGGCTTCAAATTCGTGATGCTGTATTGGAATCCCGACGCGGGCGTATTCTTGTCTGACATGGTCGTCTCCTCAAGGCTCACTCCTGCGAACGAGCGCAGGTAAGCGGGAATGGGAAGCGGTATAGCAGGCGAATCGGGCGATGCAATATCGCATCGGGCGGACAGGAGTAGCCGCCCGGTCTTCACAGCCTTTGGTTGCCGGCGGATAAACTCATCGCCACAGGCTTGTTAGAATCCGGTGCTATATCCCGCCAGCTTTCCTCTCACAGGTTTTCTCCCATTCGTATGACTGCGCGTGCTCGTCTGGTTGCTGCGCTTGCCGTGGCCTTTGGTTTGGCTTGCGAAGCGGCATCGGCGGCTTCGTCCGCCCGGCGGTTGCCTGTTCCCCCGCCGCGGCAAGAGCCCATGATATTCTACGTCGTCAAGGGCGCGCCTGATTCCTGCGGGCCCGGTTGCGACAGCTGGATCGAGGCCGAAGGCAAGATCGAATCCGGGACGGCCGCGCGGCTGAAGGTCTTTCTGGATCGACAGCGCGATCGCAGCTTGCCGATCTACTTCGCCTCGCCGGGTGGCAATCTCGACCAGGCGGTCGCGATGGGCGGCATGCTTCATGCCAAGCCGACCATTGCCAGGGTGGGACGGACCCTGGTGCGGGAATGCGGCTTTGAGGCGCAGGACGGCGACGTCTGCGTCAAGTTCAAACAATCAGGGCGCGAGCTCCATGGCGACCTCTTCACGCGCGGGGCGGTCTGCGCTTCGGCCTGTCCCTATGTTTTTGCCGGCGCCGCCATCCATGAGATCGCCCCGGATGCGGTGCTGGCTATTCACTCGCCCAAGATCTTTTTCACCTTGCACGGCGGCCCGGTGGATCCAGCCGTGGTCGCTGCCGCCGACGAGCGCGGTCACCAGCGTGCCGACCGGATGGTCGCGGCTTACCTTGCGAAGGTGGGGATCGACGCCGGACTGCTTGGCCTCACGAAGACGATCAAATTCGAGGACATCCACATCCTGACGCGCGACGAGATCGCGCGCTTCGGCCTTGACCGGCGCGAACTCGTCGAGACGCCCTGGAAGTTCGAGAGCGACAAACTCAGCTTCATGCACAAGATCGCGGTTGTGCAGAAGCCGGGTGAAAAATCCTTCCGGCTACTACAATGGCGCGTCGCGTGTTTCGATACCGACCGCTTTGTGCTGGATTTTCAGCGGCCGATAGCGGCTGCGGGCATTGCCTCGGTGGCTATCGCGCACAGCGGTGAGAGCCCTGTCTATTTCAACGGACCGGCAAAGGGACCCAGCTTCGAACAATGGAGCATGCGGCTGATACGGTCGCGGTTAGACGCGCTGGTAGATCATCCCGAAATCGAAATCATCGAGTCGTCGGTTGCCGCAGACGGGCATTTGGTTCCCCAGACCACCAAATTGTCCAACGAGGGTTGGGCCGCCGCCATAGAGACTTTGGTGGCTAGCTGTCCGCTGTCGAAGGAAGCGCTGACCATCCAGATGAGCAGTCAGGCAAGCAAGCCAAGCGAGGCGGTTGCGAAGTAACGCAAGCAGCGCTCGAGATATTATAACAGACGACTTTCTTTCATGCGGTGCGCGACTTTCTTTCATGGACGGCGTCCTGCGCCAATTAATTCCCTCGCTGCCCTTCCCATCGGCATGCTCACAGTCTAGATGCGGTTGCATGCAAAAACCGCCGTCCGACAGTCCGGTCCATCGCCGTTTTGCGCCGACCGCGCTGATGTTTGGAAATCTCGTCACCGGCTGTTCGATCCTCGCGCCGGCGGGCATGCTGATTGAGCTGTCGTCCGATCTCGGCGTCACCGTTCATACCGCCGGCCTTCTGGTCACCTTCGGCGCGATAATGCTTTGTATCGGCTCACCGCTGACGGCGTGGCTGACCAGCCGGATCGAGCGCCGCACCTTGCTGACGGCGACGTTGGCCGTCCTCGTGATTGGCAACGCCGCTTCGGCATTTGCCCCCGGCTATAAGACGCTTCTTGTCATTCGTTTGATCATGCTCGCGATCGGGGCGCTTTACACGCCACAGGCCGCAGGCACGGCTGCGCTGATCGTACCGCCGGAAAAACGTGGTGGCACCATTGCCTATGTATTTCTCGGCTGGTCGCTGGCGGCTGCCGTCGGACTGCCGCTGATCACCTTCATGACCAGCCGCTATGGCTGGCGCAGCGCCTATGACGGCATCAGTGTCATCGGTGCGTTAAGCTTCCTGCTGTTGCTCTGGCGGCTGCCCGCAGGTCTCAGGGGCGCGCCAGTCGATCTGAAGACATGGGCCGATCTCGGACGTAACCCGGTGATTGTCGTTCTGCTCGCGATCACCACGCTTTTGATGTCGGGTCAGTTCGCCGTGTTCACCTATATGGGGCCGTTATTGTCGAAGCTGACGCACGTCGGCTCCGATGCGGTGGGGCTCGTCTTTGCACTCTACGGCGTCTGCGGCTTTATCGGGATCGCCGTCGTTACTAACATCGTCGATTCCTGGGGCCCCCTGAAGGCCTCGGTGCTTTCCGTTTCCATGGTACTCGCCGGGGTCGCCGGATGGGCGCTGAGCACGGGATTCTATCCGCTGATGGCGTGCTCGGCTGCGATCTGGGGGCTGGGTTTTGCCTCCAGCAATTCGATGCAACAGGTGCGCCTGGTCGCCGCCGCACCGACGCTCGCCTCGGCCTCGGTATCGCTCAATACATCGTTTCTGTATGTGGGACAGGCGATCGGTTCGGCAATTGGCGGATTATTGTACGCGCACGAATTTCTGTACGGCATCGGCTATGCCGGAGCCGCCTTCGTGGCGCTGGGATTGATTACAATCATTTTGACGCGGCAGCTCGCGGTGGCGAAAACCCTTAGCGGCTGATCGACGTATCGGTGCCGCTGGATGCAAAGCGCGTCAGCGACGGCGTCAACGACATCTTGGCGAGCACTTCGCGCACCGGCTTGTCGGTCCATGCGTGCGTGACGTAGTCGCGATGCGTCACGCCGTCGGGCGTCTTGACGAAGACGACGCTGCCGGGACGCAACGGACCGTCCATATCGTCGGAGATGGCGATGCCCTTGTCGCGGATCATCTGCATCAGCTCCTGATCGTGCCGCTGGGTGTAGTGGGTATAGGCGCTGACGAAAAAGCTGGAGCGGTTGTTGGCGATCCAGGAGGCAAACTTGTCGAGTTCGCCATAGACCGCATCCAGCAGCATCACGCCGCGGATGCGATTACCGACACCCGCCGACGTCGAGGCTGTAAGCGGTCGGAACGAAACCACCGCTATAGCCGACGATAACGATCGGCATGTTGGCGAAGGTTTTCGCCGCACTCGGATCGCCGTAGAGTTTGGCAAGGTGACTGGCCGATTCATCGATGAAGCGCTTCAGCCCGCCGGGTTGCCAGAATTTGCCGGCGCTGGAATCATGGGCGTCGACCGCGAGCTGCGGCGCGAGCAGCACGGCGTTGGCGCCTGAATCCGAAATCTGCTGCGGCACGAGCTGGCGGTCGCGCACGTCGCGTTCGAGGGTTGCGCCGTTGCCGTGGAAGAACACGACGATGACGCCGGGCTTCTTGATGTCGAAACGCTCGGGAACGTGCATCAGCACGCGGTTGTCGTTGAAGGTCTCGTCCTGCCAGTAAACTCGTCCCGAATAGCCGCGGTGACCACGGCGCTCGCCGTTGGAGACGTTCAGGAAGGGCGCCTCGGTGCGCGGATTGTTGCCGTAATAGGGGAAGGCAGACGATTTCAATCCGATCAGAGCGGTTTCATCATCGTGCTGCGGGCGCTGATAAGGCAGGATCGGCGACAGCGAGGCGACGCGATAGGGTTGGGTCTGCACGACCCGCCGGATCTGGGCGTCCGCCACGTTCGCTGGCCGCTGCTGGAAGCTTTCAGCAGCCGTCGGAAAGCGATCCTTGAATTGTGGTCGGGGGAAACGGTCGTCGAAAGTGTCGCCCGAAGTTCCTCGCGCGTTGGCAGCGAGCGAGCCGGGGCTCGGGGCCTTGCCGTATTGAACCAACGTAAAGGACAGCGGGATCAGCAGAGAGAGCAGGGGCAGCCAGCGCAGGCTCGGCGTCCGATACGCGCGCAAAAGCGAATGACGCAGCGATCCCGGCCTTCCTGCCAGGTTCACGCGACCAAAAACTTCAGATTTCGGATTGGCCCCGACCATCCACCCCTTTGCCCCAACCGCCGAGTAACCGGCTGATGTCAGCGCGCTTGTGTTGCGGTGACGTTAATCCTTCCGGAAATTCTCCCCATTTCCAGAAGGCTTTAGAGAACACGAAATCGTGTCGCGATTGTGGGGGTCGGCTCGTTTTCTGGCGCAGAACGTCACCCTGTGGCCGTTTGAGAGTATCTAAATACCGAATTTAAGTGGATTCCCGCGCCTTCTTGAATTGGCCAAAGCCTGCCTGCACGATGATTGCGGCAGGGCATGGCGCCCGACATGCGGGCGAACATGGATACCGGAACTGCGTCATTGGGAGGCCGGCGCTCCGGTGGGTCGACGGTTTCGGTCGCCGTTGCGACTGCGATCGTGGTCGCCGACATGGTGGGCGTCGGCGTCTTCACCAGCCTCGGCTTTCAGGTCAAGGACATCCCGTCGGGCTTTGCGATCCTCGCGCTCTGGATCGTGGGCGGCATCGTGGCGCTGTGTGGCGTGTTTTCCTACAGCGAGCTTGGTGCGATGTTTCCGCGCTCGAGCGGGGAATACAATTTCCTGAGCCGCGCCTATCATCCCGCTTTCGGTTTTGTGGCGGGCTTCGTGTCGGCAACCGTCGGGTTCGCGGCGCCCGTAGCGCTGGCGGCTATCGCGCTTGAGCAATATGGCCGTTCGATATTTCCGAGCGCGCCGCCATTGTTGCTTGCGGTCGGAACGGTCTGGGCGGTGTCGGTGGTGCAACTCACCGGCGTCAGGCACTCCTCGACCTTTCAACTGATCTCGACCGTGCTCAAGGTCGTGCTGATCACGGCCTTCCTGATTGCGGGCTTTGTCATCGGCACTCCGCAAGCGTTGACATTTGCGCCGCAGGCGCAGGATATCGGTTATGTCGCCAGCGCGCCGTTCGCGATCGGGCTTGTGTTCGTGATGTATTCCTTCTCCGGCTGGAATGCGGCCACCTACATCGTCGGGGAGATGCGCGACGCCGGCCAGAACCTTCCGCGCGCGCTGTTTTCGGGCACGCTGATCGTTCTCGTGCTCTACGTGGCGCTGAACGCGGTCTTCCTCCACACCGCGCCGATGGACAAACTGGCCGGTCAGATCGACGTCGCCCGCATTGCCGGCACCTATATCTTCGGCGAGGTCGGCGGCCGCATCGTCAGCGGAATGATTTGCATCGGGCTCGTGTCCTCGATCAGCGCGATGATGTGGATCGGTCCTCGCGTGATGATGACGATGGGCGAGGACATCCCGGCGCTGCGGGTATTTTCCCGCAAATCGACTCAAGGCGCGCCGGCCTATGCCATCCTGTTTCAGCTGACGGTGGCGACGCTCATGCTGTTTACCCGCAGTTTCGAGGCGGTGCTCGATTTCATCCAGTTTGCGCTGCTGTTCTGTTCGTTCTTCACCGTGCTCGGCGTGATCAAATTGCGCATCACGCAGCCCGAGCTGCCGCGGCCTTATCGTGCATGGGGATACCCGGTCACTCCCGTAATTTTCCTGCTCGTGACGCTTTTCATGATGTATTATCTTGTCGTTGACCGGCCGTTGCAGTCCTTTTTCGGTGCTCTGATTATGGTGTCAGGCCTTCTGATCTACGCCGTTTTCCGAAAAAAGAGCGCTTCCGGCCCAGCGATCGCATCACCCACTCACCCCGCAGGTCGCAAATAGACATGTTTCAGCCTCTCAAAACTGCGGCGGTCGCAGTCGTCCTCATGCTCGCGACCGCGATCGGGACCGCACGCGCGGCCGACACCTTCACGGCTGACGATACCGCGCGTTTCCTCGCCGGCATGATGCCATCGGCCGACTCGCCGCTAATGGCGCTCACCAAGGATCCGGTTTGGCAACGCCACGCGAAGTTTTTCGATTCTGCTTTCGGCCAACTCTATCAGCGGCAGGTATCGAAAGTCCGCGCCTGGTCCGACGGGAATCTCTCCGCGCCGAAGCCGACCATGTTCTACATGTTCTCCGGCCCGGACTTCCTTTACGCCGACGCGTTTTATCCCAAGGCAACCACCTACGTCCTGAGCGCGCTCGAACCTCCGGGGTCGGTGCCTGATCTGACGAAAGTGCCGCGCGGCGCCGTCGGCGCGGCGCTTGCCAGTGTCGAGCATTCGCTCGGCTCGATCCTGAGCTTTTCATTCTTCATCACCAAGAAGATGAAGGTCGATCTGCATGAAGGGCAGGTCAACGGCGCGATGCCACTGCTTTACGTATTCCTGGCGCGCTCCGGAAAGACCATCAAGAACGTCTCGACTGTCGCCCTCGATGGCAAGGGAACGGCGTATTTTGCCAACGACAATCTCGGTGCGAACGCGACGCGGGGGTTAAGGATCGTATTTGCGGGAAGCGATGGCGTCGAAAAGACGCTGTATTATTTCTCGACCGACCTGTCGAACTCCGGCGTCAGGGCAAGCGGCTTTCTTAAGTTCTGTGCGACCCTTGGGCCCGGCAACAGCCTGATCAAGAGTGCATCGTATCTTTTGCATGCCGGCAACTTCACGACGGTGCGCGATTTCATTCTCGCCAACAGCTCAACGATCATTCAGGACGATTCCGGAATCCCGCTCGGCGATTACAGCGCGAAGAAGTGGCGCTTCTTTCCGTTCGGATATTATGCTGGTCCGATAGACAAGTTTCCCGGACGATATCAGCAAGCTTATGCCGAACTGTTTCGCCGCGCCCAGCCGATGGATTTCGGCATCGGTTACCGGTGGCGTTCGCATGAATTGAACTTGCTGCTGTCCGTCCGGTTGCCGGATGACGGCTCGGCAACGGCGGACGCGACTTCATCGACCGAGACGGCGCCGCCGCCACCCCACAGGCCGCGCCCGCGCAAACCTCGTCCCGCGCCACCACCACCGCCGCAGCCTGCGCCGTCGCACGGATTTCTCTGGTTCCAGTAAATGAGAACGCAAGAGGCCGGGTGCTACCAGCGCACGGTCTGGCTCGGTACGATGAAACTGCTTGTGAGATGGGTCGTCGCAGGCTCGTCCAGGTAATGGCCGATTGCGACGATGATGACGAGGATCGCGAGCACCGCCAACAAATCGATCTGCCGTGGATCGTGACCACTGGGCCGAATTTTCCAGCGCATCGTTGACGTTCTCCGTGAGAGGAGACATCGAACCAATCCAGTAATAAAGCGCCGGTTCCGGCGCCATGACAACGTATTTCGGATGATGCGTTGCAGCGTAGACTTGCGTCAGGGTGCGTTGACGCCGCGCCAGCGGGCGAAGCGCCATGGCAGATACCAGCGTGCGCCGGCGGGCTTGACCGTTGGAACGTTGTCGATCCCCGAAGTGCCGAAGGGTTGACAGCGCAACAGCCGCGCCAGTGTCATCCAACCGCCGGCCCATAATCCATAACGACCGATCGCTTCATCCGCATAGACCGAGCAGGTGGGCAGATGCCGGCAATTGTATCCGACCAGCGGCGATAGCGTGTGCCGATACAGCCAGATCATCGCGCGACCTGCCTGTCTCGGTAGTTGCCCGGGGTTGCGCGAACAATCCGCGCAATGCACGGAAAATGACGGCCATTTGGATGACGAATGCTTCATAGACGTGATGCTGCGTTGTACGAGCGGATTGCCTGGTTCCAAAGCATGGAACTTTCCCATGCCAATAATTGTGCCACAGTTCTGGAAATATCAACGGGTACGCGGCGGCGCAGCAATGGTTCTATGGACGATTTGGTCAACTCCGTTTACGTTTCATAACGTGGGGATGACAGAATCGTTTTCGTCTTGAACCGATGCAGCCGCATATCGGCGATCGCGGGGAAGGAACCAAATTGAAACTTGTCAGACTTCGCTTCCGCGGCTGGGCGGTCTTGGCCGCTGTTGCCATGTGTGTGGCCGTACCGGGCATCCTGGCCGCGCTTGGCGATTTGGCGCATGCCGAAGGGGCGCTCGAGGAGCGCAAGCTTCCGATGCAGTTCAGCTGGGTGGCCTGCCAACCGCATTGCCGAGGCTGGATCAGCGCCGTGGGCATCGTGACCGCGGACAGCCCGAAGGATTTTGATGATTTCGCGCAAGGGCGCGATCTGCGCGGCGCCACCATCGTGTTCGATTCCAGCGGTGGCTCGGTCAACGACTCCATCACGCTCGGACGCCGTTTCCGCAGTCTCGGTCTGATGACGACGGTCGGCACCAGCGTTCTCACCCACAGCCCACAAGGCGATCGCGGCGTCATCGAGCCCGAAGCCTATTGCGAGTCGATGTGTGTGTTCCTGCTCCTGTCCGGCAAGACGCGCTATGTGCCGGAAACCGCGCATGTGCGGGTGCATCAGATCTGGATGGGTGATCGAGCCGACGATGCAAGGGCTGCGAGCTATTCCGCCGACGATTTAATGATCGTTGAACGCGATATCGGCCGGCTTGCGAAATATACCTTCGAGATGGGCGGCGCCGGCGATCTGCTGGCGCTCTCGCTCAACGTTCCGCCCTGGGAAGAGCTGCACGAATTGTCGCGCGAAGAATTGCGGCTGACCAATCTCGTGACCACAGATGCGGTCGCTGAAGTGTTGCCGTCCTCGGTCGTGCGAGGCGTGGCGTTGGCTGCAAAGCCGGTGCAGGACCGTCTTGCGAGTTCAGTCGTGCACGACGCATCGACCGCCCCGGTGGCCAAATCCACCCGGACCGCCGAGGTTCTCGCCCCGACGGCTAGTGTCGTCGCGGCCGGACCCGCGCAGTAACGCCGAGTATCGGCCGTTCGCGAATGACTGATATCTCTCAAGCCGAGGCTGGCTGCGACGCGGATTGCCCGGCGGCCTTTTCGTTGACCTCGATCTGGCCGATCGCGTCCACCACGGCATCGAAGGTGAGCATCGTTGAGGCGTGCCGCGCCTTGTAGTCGCGGACCGGTTCGAGCACCGCGATTTCGGCCCATTTGCCCTCAGGCGGCTTGCCGTTTTCCTTCAGCATTTTGCGGACGGTCTCGCGCAGTTCGCGCAACTCGCTGGCGGTCGAGCCCACGACATGGGACGCCATGATGGAGGACGAGGCCTGGCCGAGGGCACAGGCTTTCACGTCGTGGGCAAAGTCGGTGACGACGGGGCCGTCCATCTTGAGGTCGACCTTCACGGTCGATCCACATAACTTGGAATGAGCGGTGGCGGTCGCATCGGGCGAGGGGAGGCGGCCGAGCCGGGGTATATTACCGGCGAGTTCGATAATCCGCTTGTTGTAGATGTCGTTTAGCATAGCCTGAACTCGCGCTCCCCGCCCTTGGCGGCCACCGTGCATGGCCCTATATATGGCTGGGAATGGTGGAAATACACCCCGCCATTTCCCTGAGGTGGTTCGAAACCGGTACCCGTTGGCCCACCGTAACGCGATATCTAAAGGGGGAACTCAGGCGTCCGGCGATACACCGCCCCGTCTGCCGGTGACACTCCGGTCTTATAGCTGACCGGTCGAACGGAGCTGACATGGACGCATTGATTAAATCCCTCCGCCCAAAGACCTCTGATTCCAAGCCTTCCGATGTGAAGCCTTCCGATGTTAGGTCCTCCGAGGCCAAGCCGGCCGATGTCCGGCCTGCCGAGCTCGATCCTTCCGAATTTTTGGCAGCCGCGGTCCGCGCAGATCAGCCGCGGCCCTCCCGCGGCGAGGCAGAAGCGGCGGTGCAGACCTTGCTGTGCTATATCGGCGAAAATCCCGGACGCGAGGGGTTGCTGGACACGCCGCGCCGCGTGGTCGAGGCCTTCGACGAACTATATCAGGGCTACCACCAGTGCCCGGCCGAAGTGCTCGATCGCACCTTTGGCGAAACCGCGGGCTATGACGATTTCGTGCTGGTCCGTGACATCGAATTCACCTCGCAGTGCGAGCATCACATGATGCCGTTCTACGGCCGCGCGCACATCGCCTATACGCCGGTCGAGCGCGTCGTGGGTCTGTCGAAGCTTGCGCGCCTCACCGATATCTTCGCCCGCCGCTTGCAGACCCAGGAGCACCTGACGGCGCAGATTGCTGCTGCCATCGACGAGATTCTCAAACCCCGCGGCGTCGCCGTCCTGATCGAGGCCGAGCATACCTGCATGTCCGTGCGCGGTGTTGCCAAGCACGGTGCGATGACTTTCACCAGCCGCTTCACCGGCATGTTCCGAGATAATCCGGCCGAGCAGGCCCGCTTCATGTCCCTAGTTCGAACGCCACAACGCTAGATTTCTCAAGAAGCCCGTGTCCACTTCATCCGATAGCAACGCCATCGAGGAAGGGCTCTCATTCCAGCCCAAATTCGATGCCAGCGGCCTCGTCACCTGTGTCGCCACCGACGCTTCAACGTCGGAGGTGCTGATGGTTGCGCATATGAACGAGGAGGCGCTCCGCAGAACGATTGCGAGCGGGGAGGCTTGGTACTACAGCCGGTCGCGGCAAGCGCTGTGGCGAAAGGGCGAAATTTCCGGCCACGTCCAGCGCGTGGTCGAGATGCGGATGGATTGCGATCAGGATGCGGTCTGGATCCGCGTCGAGCAGGCGGGTGCGGCCTGTCACACCGGCCGCCACTCCTGCTTCTACCGAAAGGTCGAAGCTGCCGACGGCGGTGCGCGGTTGTCTTTCGTGGACGCCGGGCGGAAGTTCGACCCGAAGACGATTTATCGGTAGTGATTTTGCCCTGCCGCGGAGCAAACAGCGTCTCTATTCGATCACCTCGTCGGCGGTCATGAGCAGCGTCGATGGTATTTCGAAGCCCATAGCCTTGGCGGTCTTGAGGTTGATCACCAGTTCGAACTTGGTCGGCAATTGTACCGGGAGATCGGCTGGCTTCTCGCCCTTGAGGATGCGATCGGCATAGACCGCCGACCGTCGAAACAGTTCGGGAATATCGACACCATAGGACATCAGGCCGCCATCGGCGGTTGCGGCACGCAAGGCATAAATTGCCGGCAGCCGGTAACGCGCCGCCAGGTCAGTGATGAGGCTGCGATGGGAGTTGATCGAAGGATCCGACGGTACGATCAAACCATGGTCCGGCTCTTGTCCCCACTGCGTCATCGCCGCTTCGATCTCGGCGGGTTCACGCACGGGCACTGTCACGACCTCAACAGCCATTCCTGGAGCGGCGGCCACCAGCAATGCGGAAATTACCTTGTGTGTGGCGCTGTCGGGATTCACCAGGACGGCGACGCGGGTGACGCGCGGTGCGACCTCC
This sequence comes from uncultured Alphaproteobacteria bacterium, assembly GCA_963775545.1. GTDB lineage: Bacteria > Pseudomonadota > Alphaproteobacteria > Rhizobiales > Xanthobacteraceae > Bradyrhizobium. The sequence continues at coordinate 51,504 of CAVZJE010000026.1, read as the reverse complement.
TTGAGCATCGCGAGCAATTTCGCTCCCAAGCTCGGCTCCATAACGGCGAAGCCGGTCAAGTTGCCGCCTGGATGGGATAGGCTCTGTACCAAGCCATCTCGGACTGGATCGCCACTAGCGATGAAGATGATGGGAACCGTTCGGGTCGACTGCAGTGCAGCTTTCACCGCCGCATCGCCGTTGGCCAGCATCACATCCGGCGCCAGACGCAACACCTGCGCGGCGGCAGATCGTAACCAATCGGCGTCGCCGGTGCCCCAGCGATAATTGATCTGAAGATTTCCACCGATCGTCCAACCGGCCTTCTCGAGCTCGCGCCGGAATGTAGTGGCGCGAAGCTGTCCCTGCGGATCGTTCTCGGGGTACGACATTAGTACGCCGATCCGACGAGTCGGGCCTGGCTGCTGCGCAAGTGCGGCAAACGGGGAAGTCGCCGCAACGCCTGCAAGCACAGTGATGAACTCGCGCCGCTCCATGGCCACCCCGCCGATCAATTCGAAGGAATATAGCAGCATTGGGCGGAGCGCCAATTACAATTGAATGTCTGTTTGGCCGCACAGACAGTCGCCTTCGACGCCAGCCAAAGATGAGATGGTATCCCCGGCGGTTCGGCCCCGATGGAGCCAACGGCGTCCCTTAACCCGGCCTTAACCATAATCCCCACACTGTGAATCCGGCTTGAGCGCTGGTGGGAGCCTTCGCGCGAGTTAAAGAGGGGTCGTTTCGCGGGGAGCGGAGACCAAAATGTCGGTCGACACATCGGGCGCCACGCCAACGGCAGGTGGCGATCCTGCACGCGCGCGCGTTGCCGGCGCAATCAAGCAGGCCGCGAGTTCAAGCGGCACGAGCTTTCAGTATCTTCTGGCAACCGCCAAGATGGAATTGGACTTCAATCCGACCGCGGGAGCTTCGACCTCGTCGGCCCACGGGCTCTTTCAGTTCATCGATCAGACCTGGCTTGCGACCGTCAAGGATGCGGGCGCCCAGTTCGGCTATGGCACCTATGCCGACATGATCACCAAGTCTTCCGACGGTAGCTATTCGGTGGCCGATCCAGACGCGCGGAAGGCGATCCTGAAGCTGCGCGACGATCCGGGCGTAGCCTCCGCAATGGCCGCCGCGTTCACCCAGTCCAACAGTTTCCTGCTGACCGGCATGATCGGCCGGCGTCCGACCGACAGCGAATTATACATGGCCCATTTCATGGGTGTCGGCGGCGCCGCCAAGCTGATCGGCAATGCCGAGGATAATGGACAAGCTTCCGCTGCGCGGCTATTTCCGAATGCCGCGGCCGCCAACCGATCGATCTTCTATGATCGCACCACCGGGCGCGCGCGCAGCGTGTCCGAAGTCTATTCGGTGCTGCAGCAGCGCTACGCGAGCGCGGCCTCCTCATCGGCTACTCAAAGCGCGATGGCCTCGGTCGGCGGCGATATCAAGCCGAGCGTGACTGTCGCGAGCGCTGCTCCAAATCCATCGGTGGCAGACACGGCGACCTTTCTTTCGAGCTTCCCGGACACCCGATCCGCCGCGCCGGCGACAACGGCCGCGGCTACGACGGTGGCAGATGCGGCTCCCTCGAGTCCGGTCTTCCGTTCGCTGTTTCAGGATGGCGATCGTATTCAGCCGGTTTCACAGGCGGTGCGTGAATTGTGGGGCAACTCCGGTTCGCTGACGTCGGATCCACCGGCATCGTCCGGCACGACAACGCCTTCGACTTCGGTCGCAGCGCTGCCGGCGGCAGCCACCGGCGGCGGGCTCGATCTCTTCAGCGATCGCAATGGCACCTTCAGCGGCTAGCTTCGGCGCGAAATCCAGGCGCGCCGCAGGCCTTAACAAAAGGTCAATGAAACCAGCCTGTTATAGTGAACGCTTTGTTAAGCGTCGTGGTTTATTTTGTCTTGCACTGGCGCAAAATGAAGGCGCCTGAGGTTTTGCGTAAGCCGGCAGGGCAATGATCGTTCGGCAGTTCATCAGTTGGATAAAGACGGCCCCCGCAGGCGAACGCGCCGAAGCGACGCGGGCCCTGGCGCGGGCGTGGCTGCTCTCCGACCTTTCCGAAGACGACCGGGCGGCCGCTGAAGGCGCGCTGTTGATGCTGCTGGATGACGCCTCGCCGCTGGTGCGCCGGGCGATGTCGGATGTGTTCGCTCGCAGCATGGAGGCACCCGCGGCCATCGTGCAGGCCTTGGCGCTGGATCAGCCGTCGGTCGCTTTACCTATCCTCGAACATTCGCAGCTCTTGATCGATGCCGATCTCGTCGACATCGTCGCGACCGGCGGCGGCGAGACGCAATGCGCGATCGCACGCCGCATCAATCTGCCTTCCTCCGTCTGCGCCGCAATTGCCGAAGTCGGCACGGCGGCCGCGGCGCTGGAGTTGATCGAAAACGCCTACGCCGAACTCGCGCCATTTTCCTGGGATCGCATCGTCGAGCGCCACGGCCACCTCGCGGCGATCCGGGAATTGATGTTGGTGCTCGAAGATCTGCCCGCCGCGACGCGGGTTGCGCTCGTCGCCAAGCTGTCGGACACGCTGGCGCAGTTTGTCGTCGCCAAAAATTGGTTGAGTGCCGACCGCGCTGAGCGGATCTCGGGTGAGGCGCGCGATCGTTCGACGGTGAGTATCGCGGCCTCCTCACGCGGCGACGACATGCGCGGACTGATCGCGCATCTGCGCGCAACTTCCCAGCTTACCGCGGGCCTGATCCTGCGCGCGCTTCTCTCCGGCAATCTCGAATTGTTCGAGGCCGCGCTCTCCGAATTGTCCGGTTTGCCGCGCAGCCGCGTCTCCTCCCTGCTGCTCGATCGCGGCGCGGCCAGTCTTGTCGCACTGTTGCGACGGGCCGGGCTGCCGGAATCGACATTCTCTGCGTTCCGCGCCGCGCTTGATGTCATCCACGAGGTCGGATTTGCCGATACGCTCAGCGGGGCTGCGCGCCTGCGCCGGCGCATGGTCGAGCGCGTGCTGACCCATTGCGAATCCGACCATGACGCGGCCGGACCGCTATTGATCCTGCTGCGGCGTTTCGCAACCGAATTGGCGCGGGAAGAAGCGCGCCTGTTCTGCGAGGAACTCGCGGCGGAGGAGGCCGTTGCGCTGGAGCCGCATGGCCTGATCGCGGCGTAAAACGCAACTAGCCTTACAGGGTAGGAGAGCGCTGCCTTCGATTTCAACAATCATGCTGGAGTTTTGAAAGCCGGTGCCGGCCTTTTTTGGCCGCGCCGCTTTTCTCGTTAATCAGCCGGCGCGATGCTCGGCGCCATGATGGCCTCGAGATGCTCGGGCCGGTCGCGGTTGACACGCGCGAGATATTCGTCGGCCACGCCGCGCAGGCGGCGGCTCAGTTCGTTCGACATGCTGATTGTGTCAAGCTTGGTGTGTTGATGCACGATCGCCTGAATGGCGTTGATATGGTGAACGATCAGGTCTGTCGGAACCCGCGCGAGATCGGGGGCGTGTTCGATGATCCGGCAAAGGCTCTCGGCAACGGCGCCGGCTGAGGGAAAGCCGAAGGTCGCGGAATCGCCCTTGATGTCATGAGCGGCGCGAAAGAGTTCGTCGCGCGCAGGCTTGGTAAAGCCCTCTTTGAGAGCAGCGGCGTGAGCAGCTGCAAGCCGTCCGACTTCGATATCCATCCATTGCTTGAATTCGCCGGACATGTCGGCCAGCGCCTTCTCGGCACGCGCGACGGGATCGTCGATATCGTCCTCAGCCATCCGCCGCAGCACCTTGCGCAGCGGGTTAGGCTGGGTGATCACATGGTGATCGGAGAATTTCTGGATATCGATGTCGGATTTGCTGTTCGGCATGCGCTTCGCTCTTCTCTGCTAGACGCCGGATCTGGCCTTGTCGAGCAGCGAGGGCTGCTGAAGGATTTCCATTTCGCCGCCGACACGTCGCTCGGGTCCGATATAGGCGCCGTTGGTGTTGCGCCTGCGATCCGGGCCGAAATAGGTCTTGGTCTTGATGAACGGGCGCGGGTTGGCGACGACGTTCAGGATGCGTTGATACAGCCCCTTGGCGGAGATCGGCTTCGCCAGGAATTCGGTCACGCCGGCATCGCGCGCCACCGTGACGCGGCGCTTCTCGGAATGACCCGTCAGCATGATGATCGGGGCGTAGGGATTGCCCTTGGATTCCGGCTGCCGGATCATTTGCGCCAACTCAAGTCCGTCGAAGATCGGCATCGCCCAGTCGGTGATGACGATGTCGGGGACGTAATGAGTGTACATTTCGAGCGCGGTTGCGCCGTCTTCGGCTTCGTAGGCTTCGCGCGCGCCGAACGAATGCAGCAACGTCCGCAGGATGCGGCGCATATGCGGGTTGTCGTCGCAGATGAGGAATCGGAGCTTGTTGAAATCAATACGGAACATGGTCGCGTCCTTCGGGACAGCCGACAAGCGGTATACCCGTCGTTAACCATATCCGGACCGCGTTAATGAATGGTTGCGACGGCGGGTTCGCTGGGGGCGATTTGACGGCCCTCGTGCCGCCTATTTGAAGTTCCTGCACCACAAGCGGCGAATTCGATCCAGGAACTTCAAATAGAAAAGCGGCACTAGAATCATAGATTTGCTAGTGCCCATAACTTTCCGAAGTTCGTGAAAGGTGCGTGCCGAGGTGTAACACGAACCTTCGGAAAGTGGGCACTAGTAGCCGAACTGCTCGCGCACGATGCGTTCATCGAGGCTGTGTCCGGGATCGAACAACATCCGCATCGAAATGGTCTTGTCGGACAGAACTTCGACACGGCGGACGTCGCGGGCCTCGTCGTGATCGGCCACCGCCGCGACCGGGCGCTTGTCGCCTTCGAGCACTTCAATGACCACGAAGGCGGTGTTGGGCAAGAGCGCACCGCGCCAGCGCCTTGGCCGGAACGGGCTGATCGGCGTCAGTGCGAGCAGCGCCGCATTGATCGGCAGGATCGGTCCCTGCGCCGACAGGTTATAGGCCGTGGAGCCGGCGGGCGTTGCCACCAGGATGCCGTCGGCAGCCAGTTCGGGCATGCGTTCATGCTCGTCGATCAGGATCCGCAGGCGCGCGGCCTGATGGGTCTGGCGAAACAGCGCGACCTCGTTGATGGCATGGTGCAGGTGAACGGCGCCATGAATGTCGGTAGCGCGCATCAGCAGGGGATTGATCAGCGTTTCGCGCGCCGCCGCCAGACGCTCGTGCAGATCATGGGTCGAGAACTCGTTCATCAGAAAGCCGACCGTGCCGCGATGCATGCCGTAGATAGGCTTGCCCGAATGCATCTGCTGATGCAGCGTTTGCAGCATCAGCCCGTCGCCGCCGAGCGCCACCACGACATCCGCATTCGACGGATCATGATTGCCGTAAAGCACGACCAGGTGCGCGAGCGCCTCCTGGGCTTCCGCGCTCGCGCTCGCGACAAAGGCGATCCGGTCAAATGGCTTTGGCGTCGTCATTAAATCACCGGGATGTTCTGTGCGCGGCCAAGATGCAGGTCACTGGGAGTGGATGGTCGTCTATACGACCCAGGCGGTGCTTGTCGAGACAATCGCAGAAAGCAGGGCTAAAATTCGCCGCCGACGCTAAATATATCCTTCGATGCGTCAAAATCATCGCATTGGCCGGGGCAAGCAGGAGAAAAACTTGACAAGATTAACGACGACCCGGCCTGCGACCGTTGGCCTCGTGGCTCTTTCCATTTTTGCGCTGGCTGGTGTGGCAAGCGGTCAAGACGCAAAGCCACAGCCTTCATCCCAACCAGCGCCTGCGACGCAAACCTCGCCCGCGCCCACCGGCCAGAAATCGGGGCCGGCGTCGTCGCGCAGCAACGCCGCGACATCGAGCGAGGCGCGGCGGCTGCCGGAGGATTCCACCACCAAGCAAACCATCTCCGTTCAGGGCAGGACACTCGCGTTCACCGCGACGGCGGGCTCGCTTCGGCTGTTCAACGGCAAGGGTGAACCACAGGCCGATATTGCCTACACGGCCTACCAGCTCGAAGGCGCCGACCCGCACACCCGGCCGGTGACGTTTTTCTTCAATGGCGGGCCGGGGGCATCCTCCGCCTATTTGCAGCTCGGCTGCGCCGGACCCTGGCGGCTGTCCATCGAAGGCGACGCCGCGATTTCCTCGGCGTCTCCCGAGTTGAAGCCCAACGCCGAGACATGGCTCGATTTTACCGACCTCGTTTTCATCGACCCCGTCGATACCGGCTATAGCCGCTTCGTTTCGACCGACGAGGAGGTGCGCAAGCACTTCTTCTCCGTCGATGGCGATGTCAACGCGCTGGCTGTTGCCATTCGCCGTTATCTGGAAAAGTACGACCGCTTGCTGTCACCCAAATACCTCGTCGGCGAAAGCTATGGCGGCATTCGCGGGCCGAAGATCGTTCGCGAATTGCAGACCGGGCAGGGCGTCGGCATCAAGGGATTGATATTGGTGTCTCCGGTGCTCGATTTCCGCGAGTTCGGCGGCTCGAGCCTTTTGCAATACGTCATCAGCCTGCCTTCGATGACGGCGATTGCGCGCGAAGCCAAACGTCCGGTCACGCGCGCCGATCTGGCCGACGTCGAGGTTTACGCGCGGGGCGATTTCTTCGCCGACCTCATCAAGGGCGAAGCGGACAAGGAGGCCACGACGCGGCTGGCCGACCGAGTCTCGGCGCTGACCGGAATAGATCAGGCCGTCACCCGCCGGCTTGCGGGGCGTCTCGATGCTTCCGAGTTTCGCCGCGAGTTCGATCGCCGCGATGGCAAGGTGACCGGACGCTATGACGGCTCGGTGCTGGGCTTCGACCCCGACCCGGATTCAAGCGAAGGCCATTTTAGCGATCCGTCGGGCGATCCGCTGATCGCACCTTTGACCAGTGCGGCCGTCGATCTCACCACGCGCACGCTTCATTGGCGTCCTGACGGTCCTTACCATCTGCTCAACCGCTCGGTTGAGCACGCCTGGGATTTCGGGCGCGGATTAAATCCGCCCCAGTCGATCACCCAACTCCGGCAGATCCTCGCGCTCGATCCCAAGCTGAAGCTGTTGGTCGGCCACGGATTGTTCGATCTCGCCACGCCTTATTTCGGATCAAAGATCTGGCTCGATCAATTGCCTGCTTATGCGTCTCCCGATCGGGTGAAGCTTGCGGTCTATCCTGGCGGCCACATGTTCTATTCGCGCGAGGCTTCGCGCCAGGCATTCCGCAGCGAGGCGGAAGCGCTGATGAAGTGAGACCAAAGAAAAACCGGCGCAGTCGGCTGCGCCGGTCAATTCTGATTCGTTTGCCGCAATCAGTAGACGAGGCCGGTACCCGCGGGCTGCTGAAGAGCCATCGCCAGCGATTTGTACTCGGCGCAGTCGGTGCCGCAAATCTGCTTGATGCGGCCCAGGTGGTATTGAGCGGATTCGCGATTGCCCTGTTCGAGCTGCCACAGTCCGTAATACTGCCAGGTGCGGACATGGTTCGGGTCAGCCTGGAGCGCTCGCTCGTACCAGACCTGCGAGACCTTGTAGTCGCCGAGCTTGCGGTAGGAGTAGCCAATGAGATTGGCAACGTCGGCGACTTCGTCCCGGTCGAGAGCCTTCAACTGTGCGATCGCGGAGGTGTAATCATGGCGATCGTAGATCGTGGCGTAAGCGGCGCGATAACCTTCCAGAAACTTCTGATCGTCGATGCTCGAACTCCTGTCGTGCTTCTTTTTCTTGTCCTTGGACGAGTTGGTCGGGGGTGAGGGCGTATCGCCACCGGCCGCCTTGGCAACATTGACCATGGGGCCGGCCACCGTCGCGGCGGCAAACATCGCAAGGGTCAAAAGTCGGATCGCAATTCTGGTCATGCGTCTCTCCTGATTTCAGCAAGGGCAACCCTACACCGGAGCCCGTCAATTTGAACACCCGCAGCTAGCGATCATTCCAGCGACATTTTTTTGTAGTTTTCGGGAATTTTTTGCGGGGAGATCGAGAAAGTCCTGCGGCGAGGTCGCTCGGCGGCAAATGCCGATCAAACCGTTTTGCGCGTAATTCGCCGAACATGACCAGGAGTTCATCGAGATGAACGAAGGCCGCCGTCCCGCTTCACGGCGGGTTCAGCGGCTGCCTTTTAAGGTCGCGCCATGATCGACGAGCCCGGCCATCCGACCGGCACCCTCCGTGATCCCTTTCGAGAGGAGCTATCCATGTTGAAAACCATTTCCGCAGCGCTGCTTGCCGTTATCGTTCTCGCCGCCCCGGCGCTTGCTGCGAACGCGGCCAAGACGGTGCAAGCCCCCGTCACCAAATCTGTCACCGTGAAGGACCCCCTGAACGCCAATGCCAAGATGGGCCACCATCATGTGCGGCATCACGGTCATTACAAGCATCATCGCTCCCACAAAAAGATGGCGGCGAAGTTTCACAAGTCTCTGAAGGTCTCAGCCAAGCCTGTTACGCACCCCGCCAAGCGCGGCTGAGAACGGTCCGGAGGGCGGACGCGGTTCGATCCGACAACGCCGTTTCGGATTTCAGGTCCGGCCCACGCCGCCCCAACGGCGTTGGGCCGGCGCCTGTTTTTGAAAATCAAAATGCGAATTCCCTTTCATTTTCGGAAGGGCTAGAAACCTTTCGGATGAATTTGCAAAAACACAGGTCGCCGCGGTTGGGGGTCTTGGCAACGCGTGTCGTCGTTATGATGCTGCCGATCGCGCTTGCGGCATGCGCGGGCGGCGACGAGGGCCGAAGTTTCAGCCTGCTCGGCGACAAGCCCGACACCCCTCAATCCTTCCCGGGCAACTATCGCGCGGAATTGCTGGCCTTCATGAAGACCTATCTGAACAACCCGGTTGGCGTGCGCGATGCGGCGATGGCGGAGCCCGTGATGCGCGACGTCAACGGCAAGATGCGCTATATCAGTTGCCTGCGTTACTCCGCGCGCGAGTCCGACGGCAGCTACCGTGAGCCGCGCGAGCGCGCGGTGTTGTTCGTCAACAGCCGGCTGGACCGCATGATCGAGAAGAGCGGCGATCTGTGCGCGGGCGCGGCGTTAACGCCCTTTCCTGATCTGGAAAAAATGACGCGGTGAGCGGCCTGTCGCGGCGCGAGTGGGGTCCCGCCCGAGGCGGAACTCACGGTCATCACTTTTCAGCGAGTTCCATCGGAACGGGAAACCTTTGGCCGCCCGATCGCGACTAACTTGAATAACTGTGGCCGAAAAGCCGTTCGGCGTGGAACAAAATGGCGTTGTGGCGTGGCTGCTACACCTTGCAAGGAAACGTGTTTGACGCTGCCACGAAGCAACCAAATTGACGCCACGTTGTTTGGATGTTGTCGATCACGACAGTAACGGGGAACCATCATGAAAAAGATTCTGCTAGGCACTGCCGCCTTCGTGGCGTTCGCGGCTCCGGCCTTTGCAGCCGATCTGCCGGCGCGAACCTACACCAAGGCTCCGGTGTATAAGGCGCCTGAGGTCATCTACAACTGGACCGGCTTCTATCTTGGCGGCCACATCGGCGGGGCCTTCCCAGGAGGCAACAGCCTTAGCTCGAACGATGTCCGCTTTCTAGGCGGTGTGCAGGGCGGCGCTGACTACCAGTTTTCGAATAACTGGGTTATCGGCGCCGAAGCCCAGTACAGCTGGCTGACGGGCAACAGCGGTAATGGCGTCGCATTCCCGGGCGGCACCGTAGCAACCGCGAACGCCGACCAGCTCGGTTCGGTGACCGGCCGGCTCGGTTATGCTTTCGGACCGACGCTACTTTATGCCAAGGGCGGCTACGCCTGGCGCAACAACGACAATCTTGGGGTTACCACTGGCGGCGTCCCGGTTGCCTTTACCGTCGGTGGCGATCATCGCGACGGTTACACCCTCGGCGCGGGCCTCGAATACATGCTCACACCGAACTGGTCGATCAAAGGCGAGTACCAGTACTACAACTTCGGCAACTCGACCTTCCTGACCGGCCCGGCGCCCATCGTCGGATCGCGATTCAGGGATGACGAGCACACCGTCAAGCTCGGGATAAACTACCGCTTCGGATGGGGTGGCCCGGTCGTCGCCAAGTATTAGGAGCCAAGTACTAGGACCAAGCGGCCACGAGCCGCTAACGGGAAAAGGCCGGCCTAGCGCCGGCCTTTTTTTGTCGGCTAGTGGTCCGATTCTAACATCCGCAATACGAACTCGCGGCCGGGCCAGGTAGCGAATGTCAAATCCACTCCACCAGGAAAATTTATTTTCGCTGTCGTGAAACTTTCGCCGGGGATTGGCTATTATGGCGCTGCCAGTTCGGCTGGACAGCACCCATGCGTGTTTTCACATTAGCGTTTGTCTTCTGCACGGTCGCTTTGCCGTGCGCGGCCCAAACCGTGCTGAAGTCCGAACCCCTGATGCTGTCCCCCTATGAGATCGTCCTCGTTGAGAGCGTCCAATGTCCGCCTGGGCAGGTGATGAAGGTCACCGGCGCCATTCGAGGCCTTCATCGCCGCAAGATCTGTGTCGCTTTGGCCGCCGAGCAGGCTTCGCTGGCGGAAGCGACCCCCTAAGCCGGCGGAAGCGATCCCCTAAGCTGTTTTTCTGGGTCGGCCGCCGTCGTCCCGTTGGTGATCCGTCTCAGACGTCCGGTCCGAGGTCAGGTTATCCCATTGCAGGCTACGCGCGGCTTGCCGTTCGGCATCGGCTTGATTCCGCATCGGATCCTCCTGCGGATCCGCCCGGCAAGGCCTGATCTCGTAATCATTCTCCAATATGGACCGCGGCCCCAGCCGGTTATCCCCGGATACCACCTCCACCACGAGGCCGCTTTCGCGAGCCAGCTTCCAGACGTCCGCCTCTGTCGGGTAGGCGTTACTCAGCTTCGCCTCGTTGCAAAATAGCGCGTAGGGCATCCAGAACTCCGATAGAAAACAACCTCCTTAACGCAGAAGGTCCGGTCGGGTTGCAGCCGGGAACAGGGCTCGGCGTCCGCACCGGGCCTGAGTCGTAAACGAGACCTGAATCCCGGAAAAAATATGATGGGGGACTCTCCGGGTAGAATTGCCGGATGCTTGCGACCGCCATGAGCATCGTTAGCCAGATCTCTAGCGGGAAAATTCACGCGACGCTCTCGATCGCGTTGCTGGTGGCCTGCGCGGCCAATCTGGCGCTATTATGTGCTTTCTTATGAGCGGATTCCGCCGGCGGTCCCGTGCGCGGCCTTGAAGACCGCCTTATTTCCCCTGATATTCTATCGCGATCGCGCCCCAACCCGGGCCGGCTTAAGCGTCTCTGATATCGAAAGGTCAAAGACCAAAGGATGGTCGCATGCCGCGAAAGGGAATCACGGGCCACGACGAATGGGTAGTGACGGAAGCGCTGGCGACAGCGCTGATCGCGCTTGAGCAATTGCCGCCCAAGCATCAGCCGGCCGCGCATATGGACGACGTCAGAAAGCTGCTCACCGCCGGCTGCCAGTCAGGGACCGTCAACCTCCATTTGGCGCAGGCCAAATGCCGCCTGTTTCCGTGCGCGGACCGGGAGGCGATCTACCGCGAATATGGGCTGGAGGACGGCCAGGCCTGACGCCAAACCTCGCTGACAACGGATAGCCCTTGCCTGGCAACTCTGCTATTTGACCCGCGCGGCCCGCGCCGGCCACCGGTTGCCGGCCGCAGCGACGACAAAGTAGAATTTTTGTCCCCAATTTGCCGGTTTAGCTCAGCGGTAGAGCAGCGGTTTTGTAAACCGAAGGTCGGGAGTTCAATCCTCTCAACCGGCACCACGTTCGACGAAACGCGCGGCTCGGCCGCGTCGATAAAACCGCCGCGGAACCGCATCCCGGCGTTCCCGTTTCAGGGCGGGCTCTGATTTAGCCAGAACCGGGCTTCAGCAGAATTCAGGTTTGGAGCGTGGCGTGATCCGTCTCCATCGACTCATTGCCGGTCGTCGGATCGGTGATGACGGTGCTGATCGTCATCTTGCCGGTGCCGGCCAGCTGCATCTGGGAATTGCCGATGCGGAAGACGTTATTGGTGTTGATCAAGACGCGTCCGGTCTGAAGGCCGCCCTCGGCAGTCTGAAAGCGAACGTTGGCGCGATAGCCACTGACGTTCGAAATGGTGAGCGTAACCGGCTTGCCGTTGGAGTCCTTTGTGGTCCAGGTGCCCTGCCATTGTGCCGGATTGACCTTGGCGAACTTTGAACCGGGCGGGATCGACGTTTGCGTTGCGGGCGTATAGGCCGATTGCAGAATGCTGAAGATGTTGATCGATGACGTCGTTGACATCGGTGTTCTCCGCGGCCCGGATCAGGGGCGATGAGAACACCAGTCGCAGAATTAAATTAATCAGGGATTAACCTTGGTCACGCGAAGCAGGGTTGGGGAGAATGCGCATGGCAAACAGGCTGCCATCCAAGGTCTTTTTGGCGGCGTTGCTGACGTTGAGTTTGTTCACGGAAGCGCAGGCGGCCGATCCCACCTTTTGCCGGCAATACGTTCGGGCCGCCCTCAATCAGGTGCGCGGTGGACTCTCAAATCCGGCCTGCGCGGCCGGATTGCAGGGCACTCGTTGGTCTTCGGACTTTGCGGTCCACTACGAATGGTGCCTTGGCACATCTGTTGCTGCCACCGAGGGCGAAACGGACGCCCGGACCCGTTATCTGAGAGGTTGTTCCAGTCGATGAGGCCGGTGCGGATTTGCCGATCTTCCTCGATTCTGGCGACAGAAGGGGAAGCTTCGGCCGCCTCTTTCTGCACGTACGGTGGACCGCCGTCCGGTTGGCTTTTTCGCCTCGCCAATGCCCGCAAATTGACGAAGCATGAAGGCCTGCGCGTTAGGCTTACCGCTAGTTTGGCGGCTCGCTTTAACCCTCGCATCCTGGGCTTGGATTAGGGTTACGGGCCTATCGGGATGGTATGCAATGCGTGCGGTACTAGCACTGGCAGTCTTCGTTGGATCGATCGGCGCGGCATGGGCCCAAACCGGTCCGGTGATAGCGATTCCGGGTCGGCCCGGCGTACCCGTCATCATCAACGGCGTTGATGCCTCCTATGCAGTGGTCGAAGGCGATTGGGGCCTGGGCAAGGGCACCCATGTCCAGCCGACGGTGTTTGGCGGTCACCCCATCGATCCGGGACCGCCGGTTGGGCATTACTATCCGAGCGCGGGCCACCTGCCGGGCTATGGCCGTCTGGAAATCGAAGGCGCCGACAAGCCGAAGCCCGCGCCGGCTTTCCATCAATCCTGGTCCGCGGGATCCAAGCAGGCGGATCCGCCGGTCCTGCTCAACCAAGTGCCGCAGAACCCGCCGCCGGTGATCATGGCCCCGCAATTTAACGAGCGTGGCCGCGAACACGGCTTCCAGCAACGCTCTGCGATCCCTCAACAGAACGCTATCCCGCCTCAGCAGAGCTATCCGGCCACTCAGCCGGTGGTCAGGGAGCAGGGAGGGCCGGAGCATCGTCCGTGAATTCAAATATTCAAGTTCAATAACAAAGACCACCCAACAGGAGAGAGTAATGCGTCAGACGATTTCAGGATTGGTAGCGGCGTTGGCCGTGATCGCTGCGGGCGCTGCGCCCGCCAGGGCGTGCGACATGGGTTGCGCGCCGTGCGGCTATGTCAGCACCTGCGGCACCACCTACGTTCAACCCTACGCCGGCTATGAGCGGCTGCCCAATCCGGAAGTGCAATATCATCACCCGGTCGCCCCGCCGCAGTACTACTATGTCGAGCAGGGCCCGACCTATACCGGTGCCGGCGAGTTCGCACCGCGCCGAGTCTATCGGGAAGAGGGCATCTACGGCTGGGGCTATCATCACCGTTGGCACCATCACTATTGGCACCATCGCTGGATGCCGCATCATTACGGCTACCACTACCGCCCGCACGTGCTGCACAGCTATTACTGAGATCGCCTGAGACGGCCGAATCCACGGCCGGCTCGAGCTAACGACGTCGGCGCCTGCTTGCGTGACCTGCAAGCGGGCGCTGTTCGTTTTTGACGTGCTTCAGCCCATCAAGCCGAGCCGGCTTGAGCCGATATAGAGCGCGAGCACCGCCGCATTCGAGACGTTGAGGCTCTTGATCTCGCCGGGCATGTCGAGCCGGGCCACCGCGCTGCAGGTTTCGCGCGTCAATTGCCGCAAACCTTTACCCTCCGCCCCGAGTACGAGCGCGAGCGGCTCGCGTAGCGCGACCGCGCCGAGATTTTCTTCGCCCTCGCTGTCGAGCCCGACGGTCATGAAGCCGCGCTCGTTCATTTCGTTGAGCGCCCGGGCAAGATTCTGCACCGTCACCAGCGGCACCAGTTCCAGCGCGCCGGAGGCGGATTTCGCCAGCACGCCGGTGGCCTCCGGGCTGTGGCGCGCAGTGGTGACGATCGCCTTCACGGCAAAGGCCGCGGCTGAGCGCATGATCGCGCCGACATTGTGCGGGTCGGTGATCTGGTCGAGCACGAGCACAATGCCGGCCTCAGCCAGCTCATCGATGCCCGGCGAGTCGAGGGGATCGGCTTCCGCCAGCAGGCCCTGATGCACGGCATCGGGACCGAGCCGCTGGTCGATCAGGTTCGGCCGCACGATCTCCGGCGTCACGCGGGTATCGATCTTGTCCTCGGCCAGGCGCCGCGCGGCGTTTTCGGTCAGAAGCAGCCTGCGGATCCGCCGGTTCGGGTTGGCGAGCGCCGCCGCGACCGTGTGCCAGCCGTACAGGATGATCGTGTCGTCGTCCGCGCCCTCGCGTCCGCGCCAGGGCGGCCGGCGGCCGGTTTCACGGTCTCTGTTTGGGTCTTTGCCGCCAGAACGCTGGAATTTTGACTTTCGGTCGCGATCGCGCATGGAAGGCTTGTCTCACGGGTTCCGGCCCAACGCAATTTACAAGGCAATTTACTGAAGCTCTGAAAATATGGGCATTTTCGCAGATAGCCTTGGTTGACTTTGGCATGGCGCATCGCCCATAAACGCGCCCGACCGGAGCCTTTATGAAGGTTTCCGGTTTTCAGCGTCATCGACAGGCTGATTTCCGCCACAGCGGCGGCCAAGCTTTGCGATGGGGTTTAGATGGGGAAGTGTCCCGAGTGGCAAAGGGAGCTGACTGTAAATCAGCCGCCTCATGGCTTCGAAGGTTCGAGTCCTTCCTTCCCCACCAGCCTTCGCCTGCTTCGCAAGCACAGCCTGGCAAGCTCTCATGTAGCGAAGGCTGTCGCGCCGAAGCCCGTCTGGGCGAAGGCGGACCTCACGGCCGGTTCACGACGGCCCTCAGTTGATCGACATAGGCCACCTTGGCCGAGGCCATGAACGATTCGTTTTCCTCCAGGATCATCACCTCCGCGTTTCGCCAGGCGTTGAGGTCGTGCTCGGAAAGGTTTCGTTGCAATTCGCGATAGGGTGCACCGCCGAAGCGCCCGAGCGTGGCGTAATAATAGAATTGAAGCCGCTCGAGGCAGTTGGCCTCGATCAGGATGCGCGATGGCAGATCGCCGAAGCTGGAGCCGACCACGGCCACATTGAGCTGCCGCGCCGGACTCACCGCGCAAGGCACGGATGGCTGAAAGCTGACTTTCGGCGTTTGATAGCCGAGCGGCGGGAAGAAAACATTCAACAGATCGACCAGCTCGCGATCGGCGCCTTTCGCCGGCTGCGACATCGTATAGGTGAACTTGAAGGGCGGAATGATCTCGTGCCCGGCCAGACGGTTGATCGCCTCGACAACGGCTGACACGGCGCGCGCGCCGCCGACGTCGTTCCAGTGAACGCCGCCTTGCGGAAACAGATCGAAGGGGTAGGTGCCCTTGAGCGAGTGAATCAGGCTGGCGGTATCGACGACATGGATGCCTTCGCGCCTCAAGGCGTTGATATAGTCGGGAACCAGCTGCGTTCGCGCAGCCGGCGTGCTCGGGCAGGGAACCCGATCGACAAAATATTCCGGCAGGTGCGCGGCCTTCGACGGCGTCACCACGTAAACGAAAACCGCGCCATGCTTTTGATAGAAATTCTGGATGTCCTTCAGCTTCGGCAGCGCAACGGCTGCCAGTTTGGCGCCCATGCCTTCGGTACGAGAGCAATAATCGTCGAGATAGGTTTGTTCGATCAGATGACCTTTGGCGCCTCTGACGACATTCGGCGCCGTGAGTTCGCCGAACAGGTGAAACCGAATTTCGTTGTTGATGCGGATCAGAAGCGGCCGGACCGGCATGGCGTCGGTGACCCGGCTCGCGACCGCCTTCTGGAACTTGCCGTGCGAATCTCCGGCCATGAGAGAACAACCGACGAGTTGTAAGTGACGCCGCCGAGCTTCGGGCCGATCTTGAGGGCCTTCGCAGGGAAGTATTGCGCGGCGACCAAGTTCCAGGCAGCGCCGAGCGGCAATAGCGCCAGGAACGCGCAAAAGGCCGCGCGGATGATCGGTCTGGAGAGACTGAGGTTACCCATCATCATCGTCAGAACCTGAAATAGATGAAGGGCTGGAACGGCACCGTGACCGCCCGCGCAATCGCCAGCACATAGATGACGACCAGGGCGGCCACCGTCAGCGTCCGCAGCCACGCGTTCGTGTCATAAGCGCGGATCAGCGCGGGATAGAAGGCGGTTGCCGGCAACAGCGAAATGAAGGCGCCAAGCACCAGGGTGAAGGGCACCTCGGCAGGAATTTCGGAAGCGTTGGTGGCGTGCGTCAGGCCCGATAGCGCCGACAGGAATGTCATCAGATGCGCCGGCGAATCGGAACGGAAGATCGCCCAGCCGATCATCACAATGAGCAACGTCGCAATCGTCGCTATGACCGGGCCGCAGCGCTCTAGCGCGTCGCGCAGGAACAGGCGGTCGAGCGTGAGGAATAATCCGTTATAGGCGCCCCACAGCACGAAGTTCCAGCTTGCGCCGTGCCAGAGCCCGGACAACAGGAAACAGATCCAGAGATTGAGATAAGTGCGCGCCTCGCCTTCGCGATTTCCCCCGAGCGGCTTGTAGAGATAGTCGCGGATCCAGGTCGTCAACGAGATGTGCCAGCGGCGCCAGAACTCCGTGATCGATCTTGAGATATAAGGCTTGTCGAAATTCTCTTTCAAGCCAAAGCCGAGCATTCGCGCCAGCCCGATCGCCATGTCGGAATAGCCGGCAAAATCGAAATAGATTTGCAAGGTGAAGCTTGCAAGCGCGAGCCACGCGCGGCCGGCATCTAGGCTTGCCGGATCGGCGGCGAAGACCGAATTGACGAAGGTGCCGAGCGGATCGGCGATCAGGAGCTTGCGGCCGATGCCGCGCGAAAACCGCAGGAAGCCGAAGCCGAAATCACTCCATTCCACGGTGCGTGGCTTCGCGATCTGGTCTCGCATTTCGTGATATTTGAGGATGGGCCCTGCGAGAAGTTTCGGAAAGAACAGGACGAACAGGCAATAATCCCAGAAGGTCGCCGCAGGCTTGGAGATGCCGCGATAGGTGTCGACGAGATAGGTGATCTTTTCGAACACCACGAAGGAGATGCCGATCGGGAGCGCCAGATGCAGAAGCGGCAATCGATGCGCGCCGAACGGGCTGAGCGCCCAATTGAAATTATTGGCGAGGAAGTCGGCGTATTTGTAGACGAAGAGAATGCCGAGGTTGTTGACGATGCCGGCCGCAAGCGCGAGCCGTCGGACGGAGCATGGGCTCGGATCGCTCAGGTGAAATGACAGCGCGTAGTCGAGCGCGGTGGATGCCACCAGGATGAGAACGAATACCGGCTCGCCCCAGAGATAAAACAGCGTGCTCGCGACGAGCAGCACCCACTTCCTTGCTGAGGTTCCCCGCGCCAGCAAATAGAGCGCGTAGAAGGCGGGAAAGACCGTCAGGAACAGCGGCTCGTAAAAAAGCATGGGATCGTCGTGTTGTTCCGGCGAAGTCCGTCGCCTGCCATGACCGTCGATGAAGCAGAATTTGCCTGCTGCGTCCAGACGAGCGGAGTGGGCCAAGGCTATCCCCGATGCGGGATCGTTGCCTGCTAGCCGGATAAACCCGCCGGATCGGGGCGTGGGCTCGGCAGCAAACAAAAAAGCGCGGCGGGATTGCTCCCGCCGCGCCGTCGTTTTTTTCACTCGCTGGTCCAGGCGCTAGGAGCGCCCTAAAGCCAAATCTCAAGAAACGAAGTCTCAAGAGACTTAGCGGGCGATCCCAACGAGGTGACAGCGCTTGGTATAAGACACTGGATCACCTCCTTTCACTGTTGATGAAGACATCAATATAAGCCGCAAAGGCCGTCCTGTTAAGGCCAGGAAACCTGAGGGGGGAGGTTGAGGCGGCTGATGCGGCGTGATAGGGGATCGGTCGGCACGCGGGTGTAGCTCAATGGTAGAGCAGCAGCCTTCCAAGCTGAATACGAGGGTTCGATTCCCTTCACCCGCTCCAATCCTTTTCAAAGACTAATGACCTATAAGCCGGGGTGATGCCGGACGCTTGAATCTATGTTTTGATGCGCCGGGAGCATGAAATCGGCTTTCTTCCTGCTTCATATTGATATCAAGGCTTTGCTCGCGGACACGAGCGTCAAAGGTCGTCAGGAGGCACCATGAAGTCGTATCGTTCCGTTGTTGCTGTTCTTCTTGCGGCGGGATCACTGGTTGTCTCGCCCGCCATTGCTCAGGACTCACTGCGTATCGGCGCGCCATTGCCGCTGACCGGAGCGCTTGCTCCCGAGGGCGCCAAACTGAAGCAGGGCTATGAGCTTTGGCAGGAGAAAGTCAACGCGGGTGGGGGCGTCAAGGCGGGCGACAAGAAATTAAAGGTCGAGCTGCTTTACTACGACTATCAGTCGACGACGCCGAAAGCGGTTCAACTCGCCGAAAAGCTGATCAGCGACGACAAGGTCGATTTTCTCTTCTCACCGTTTGGGTCTGGTGCAACCAAGGCGGTCAGCGCGGTGGCAGAGAAATACGGCGTGCCGTTGCTGGCCTCCAGCGCTTCCTCGGCCGAAGTCTTCGACCAAGGTTACAAGAATCTGTTCGGCCTTTACACTGACAACAGCACCCTGAGCGAGCCGATCGCCGAGTTGATCAAGGGCAAGCTGCCGAATGTGAAGCGCGTCGCCATTCTGGCACGCAACGACCTTTATCCGCTCTCATTGGCAAACGAGTTCGAAAAGAGCGTGAAGAAGCGGGGCTTTGAGGTCGTCTATTTCGAGAAGTATCCGATCGGGACTCTCGATCATTCCTCGGCGCTGACGCAACTGCGCGCCGCGAAACCCGACTGGGTTATCGTGACCGGCTACATCAACGATCTCATTCTCGTCCGCAAGCAGGCCGGAGAGCTGAAGGTCGGAGGTCAGGTCTATACGATGATCAACGGGCCGGCCTACAAGGAGTGGATAGATGCGGTTGGACCGCTCGCAGAGAATGTCACCACTGCCAGCTGGTTTCATCCAGTGCTGAACTACAAGAGCGAAGATGTCTTCGGATCGACGCAGGCCTTTGTGTCTCAGTTCAAGGAAAAATACGGTGTTGAGCCGGATTTCACGCAAGCCTCCGGCGCCGCGGTTGGGGTCATTCTGCAACTCGCCATCGAGCGCGCGGGCTCCAGGGACCGCAACGCCGTGCGGGAGCAATTGCTGAAGGGTGGATTCAAGACCTTTTTCGCGCCGATTTCATTTGGCCCGACGGGCATGGCCAATTCCTACGTTCCGCCCGTCTTTCAGATTCAGCAGGGCCAGGTCAAAGTCGTGTTTCCCGCCGACATCGCCACCGGCGAATTCCGCGCCGCACCGGTCAACTGAATTGCTCTCCGAGGGGAGCCGTGGCAATCGTGACCGGCCGCTGCGGCTTGGTCTATCGAAGGCTCCATGATGCTCTGGGTTCAGGTGCTGGTAAACGGGCTGGCATTGGGCGGGCTCTATGCGTGCATCGCTGCCGGCTTTTCGCTGATCTGGGGCGTACTGAACATCATCAATATCCTGCATGGCTCCCTGATCGTGCTGGGCGGCTATCTGGCATTCTTCGCCCACCAGTATTTCGGCATCAATCCGTTCCTGTTTGCGCCAATCGCCGGCGCCATCACATTCGTGTTCGGCTATGTTCTCCAGCGCACCATGATCAATCCGGTGATGGGACGTCCGGTGCTGATTACGCTGGTGCTGACATTCGGCCTGAATCTGTTTCTCGACAACGCGATGCTCGCGGCCTTTAGCGCCGACTACCGCAAGGTCAATCTCCAGCCGCCGCTCGGTATTATCGAATTGGGAAACATCATCGTTCCCGTCGATCGCATCTATGCCACCGCCGTCGGGCTGGCGCTGGTTGGCGGATTGTGGCTGCTGCTGCGCTTTACACAGCTTGGCCGCGCCATCGTCGCGGTGCGCATGGACCGGGATGCCGCTGCCCTCATGGGCATCGACGTCAAATGGACCTATGCGATTGCCTTTGGGCTCGGCACCTTCATGGCGGGTTCCGCGGGGTCGCTGCTTGCTGCGATCTTTCCGATCTCGCCGGTGTCTTCAAGTGGCTATCTGGGCAAGGCCTTCGTGATCTGTGTGCTCGGTGGGCTCGGCAGCATTCCCGGCGTGGTGGCAGGTGGCTTCATGCTTGGCGTCGTCGAGAGTTTCGGCGCGCTTGCGTTCGGGCCGGAGAACGCGTTGACGATCTCGTTCCTGCTGTTGCTTGTGCTTTTGGTCGCAAGACCGACGGGGCTGTTTGGGCGCAAGGGGTTCAATTGAGGCGAGCTCTCACCATTATTTTGCCGCTGGCCATGCTCGGTGGATTGCTTGCGCTTGGCGACAACTACGTGCTGCGGCTTGCGACGACGGTTGCGATGTACGCCAGCGCTTGCCGTTGCCTGGAATATTGTCGGCGGCTTTACCGGATATCCGTCGTTTGCGACCGCGGCGTTCTTTGGTCTCGGTGCTTATGCCGGCGGTGTTGCGCTGGTCCACGGTGTGCCATTGGTGCCGGCGTGGATCGGTGCCGGCATCGTGACTGCGGCGTTTGCAGCCGCTCTGGGCCTCGCCATCCTTCATTTGCGTGGACACTATTTTGCAATCGGAAGCCTGGTCGTCGCAGATGTGTTGCGCGAGGTGACGAACACATCGACGTCGCTAACCGGCGGCGGCATGGGGCTTAACGTGCCCCTGATCGTGGGAACCCCCGACGCACAGGCTCGGTTTATCCTTGTTTCGATGACCGCCGTGGCGGTCGCAGCATTCGTCGCCTCGATATGGATCGACCGAGCGCGGCTTGGCGTCGCCTTGCGATGTATCGAGCAAAACGAAGACGCGGCGCAGGTCATCGGCATCGACACTCGCCGCGCCAAGATTGCAGCTTTCGCGCTTTCAAGCCTGTTCATCGGGATTGCCGGCGCAATCTATGCGTCCTGGGTGACCTATATCGATCCGACCGACGTCTATGATGTCTCGCTCTCGATCAAACCGATCATCATGGCGCTGCTGGGTGGTGTCGGTACGATTGCCGGGCCGGTGATCGGCGCGTTCGCATTCCTGGCGCTCGAAGAGTTGATCTGGCGCAACAGCCTCAATTTCCATGCCGGGATTCTGGGATTGCTCGTTGTCGCACTCGTGCTTTTTCTGCCCGGTGGTTTGCGCACCTTTCATGGACGCAGCGTCTGGCTGTGGGTCAAGCTGGCTGTTCGCGGGAGGAAGACGCCATGACGTCGCTTCTCGTCCTTGACAAGGTGTCGAAGATGTTTGGCGGTCTGTTGGCGCTGGACAATGTCTCGGTCGCTCTCCAGCAAGGGGAAGTCATCGGGCTGATCGGGCCGAACGGCGCAGGCAAGACGACGTTCGTAAATGTCGTTACGGGTGTTCTGAAACCATCGTCCGGATCCATCGTGTTTGCCGGCCGGCGCATCGACGGGCTGCGGCCCGACCGCGTTGCGCGCGCCGGCATTGCCCGGACATTTCAAATCGTGCAACCCTTTCCGCACCTCACCGTCCGGGAAAATATCGCGGCGGCCGCTCTGTTCGCAGGCGGCAGCCCGACTCGCGCGGAAGCGGGCCGCATGGCCGATATTCATCTTGCGTTTTGCGGATTGACGCGGGAGGCCGATAAATTGGCGGGATCGCTGACGCTCGCCGGGCGAAAGCGGCTCGAATTGGCAAAGAGCCTCGCATCACGACCGAAGTTGCTGTTGCTCGACGAGGTCAATGCGGGACTGAATGCCGCCGAGGTCGATGATGCATTGCGGCTGATCGCGGAGATAGCAGCCAAGGGCATCACGGTGCTTCTGATCGAACATCTGATGAAGGTCGTCTCGCGGTCATGCAGCCGGATCATGGTGCTGCACCAGGGACGGTTGATTGCCGACGGCCCAACCGCGGATGTTCTGAAGGACGAGCTTGTGATCGAGGCCTATCTCGGTCGTCGCTATGCCGCAAACCAGATGGGGGCGGGCATATGACATCGCCCCTCCTGCAGGTAAACGACCTCGCCGTCGGTTATGGCGATGTGCAGGTGGTCTGGAAGGTTGATCTGTCCGTTGCGCAAGGATCTGTTGTCGCCTTGATCGGCTCCAATGGCGCAGGCAAGACCACGATCCTGCGCGCCTTGTCGGGTTTGTTGCAGCCGATCCGGGGACGTATCGTGCTGGCGGGCGAGACAATGAAGGCATCGGAGCCCCTCGACCTTGTCAGGCGCGGTATTGTCCATGTGCCGGAAGGACGCCGGCTATTTGCCGGCCTGTCGGTCTTGGACAATCTGATGCTCGGCGCGTATCAGCGAAAAGACCGAGGCGCCATCGCCAGCGATATCGAGCGTGTGTTTGCGCTGTTTCCGCGCCTGCGCGAGCGGCGCAGGCAGGATGCGGTCACGTTGTCTGGCGGCGAGCAGCAGATGTGCGCCATCGGCCGCGGCTTGATGGCGGCGCCCCGCCTGCTGCTGATTGACGAACTATCCCTGGGGCTGGCCCCCAAGGTCGTGGACGAACTGATCGAAGCGCTGCGGAAGGTGAATGCGGAAGGCACCAGCCTCTTGGTGGTCGAACAGGATGTGGCAACGGCGCTTGAGTTCGCCGACCACGCCTATGTGATCGATCAGGGCCGTACGGTTGCCGGTGGGCCCTCGGCGGAAATCTCGCGTGACCCGGCTGTTCGCACAGCCTATCTTGGGATCTAACCACCCACCTCCGAGAACGAGCAGGCTCGATGTCCGCGAAGCGTCCGAAAATCGAATACTATTTCAGCTTCATCTCGCTCTGGTCCTACGTCGGCAGCCTTGTGTTTCAGGGCATCGTCAAGCGGCACGATGTGGAAGTCGAATACAAGCCGATCGATCTGCTTGCCGTCTTCGCGGCGGGCGGCGGCAAGCCGGTCCGGGAGCGGCCGCTACCCCGGCAAGCCTACCGGCTGGTGGAAATGCAACGGTGGAAGGCGATCCGCGATATTCCGCTGGTGACTTGGCCGAAATACTACCCGGCCGATCCATCGCTCGGCCATCGCGTGCTGCTGGCGGCGATCAGGGAAGGCAGCGAGGTCTCCGCCTTTGTTCACGCCGGCCTCAAAGCCGTATGGGCCGATGAATTGGATATCGAAGACGCCGACACGTTGGTCAGGCTGGCCAACCAAAGCGGGCTCGACGGCGCGCGGTTGCTCGCGCAAGAGTCAGATCCGGTGCTCAATGCGCGCGAATCCGCGTTGACGCGCGAGGCGATTGATCGCCGATTGTTTGGCGCGCCATTCTACTTCTACCGTGACGAACCATTCTGGGGTCAGGACCGCCTTGATCAGGTCGAGGAGGCGATCGTCTCAGGACGGCCACCGATTCTGGCGCCTGTCGATCCATAGTGACGGCATTGCCGCCGTTCGGTTCGCTGGATCACCGGCCCAAGCTGAGCAAGAGGTTTGATTCCCTTCACCCCACTCAGTTTGCTTCAGTGTTTAGATTGAGGGAACAGCGTTAATATTACGAGCGAAATCCCATCGTGAAATGGCTGATTTATAGCCGTTTTTAGGGGTTTTTCGACGCGCGGAGATGTTCCATGCGTCAGAGCATAGCTCATCGTTATTGCTGCATTCCTCTGCCACATTCTGGCCACGTCCCATCCTTCTAAGGCAGTTGGCTCAGATGCGCCGCGGGGTCCCATTATTGAGGCCGCGGCAAAGTGATCATCACCCCGATCACGTGGCCTTTGATCGCGTCGCGATCCTCATCCCCTAAACAGCACGAAGGAAGACAGTATGCGTAGAGTGGTTGTCGCGAGTGCATTGTTATTTGCATTTGCAACGAGCGCGGAGGCGCGAACTCATCATCACCATTATCGGCACTATGCCGGCCATCATTACCGGCATTACGCGCAGAGGTACGCGTACTCGAACGATTCTTTCGGATTTGGGAACTCGAGCTACGAGCACTCACGTTACGAAAACTCGAACTACCAGCACTCAAACTACCAGCATTCAAGTTACGGGCGCTCGCGTTCGGGGGGACGGCCCGCAGCGTGGTGCGGATGGTATATGCGCAGTCAGGTCGGGGCTGATCCGGGTCCGCAGTACAATCTCGCGCGATCCTGGGCGCACTACGGCAGCAACGCCGGCGGCCCCTCCGTAGGTACGATTGTGGTCTGGAGTCACCACGTCGGGAAGATCGTCGGTCACGAGAATGGCCAATGGATCATCGAAAGCGGCAATGACGGCCATGCCGTTCGAACCCGGCCGCGATCGCTGGCCGGCGCCATTGCCTTCCGTAACGCTTACGCCTCGTTCTAGATCAGCTAACACCGCATTCTAGAAGACAAAGCCCCGCTTCATCGAGGTGATGGAGTGGGGTTTTTCTATCTGGTCGGGCAATTCACTCGCTTTCGGAATTCGCAGCCAAGCGGGTAGCAAGTGTCAAATCCACTCCACTAGTGTGGCGACTCTGACGTTCCTTTCAGTGTTGCCGTGAGTTCTTCGAAGGAACGTCAGAGTCAAAGCCACACTAGAATCATATAGTTGCTAGTGTCCCTTTGGTTCTGACATTCGTAAAAGTGCCCGCCGCGATAGGGTACGAATGTCAGAACCGGGACACTAGTGCCCACTTTCCGAAGTTCGTGTTACACCTCAGCACACACCTTTCACGAACTTCGGAAAGTTATGGGCACTAGAAAATCCATGATTCTAGTGCCGCTTTTCTATTTGAAGTTCCTGGATTGAATTCGCCGCTTGTGGTGCAGGAACTTCAAATAGGCGGCACTAGCGCATATCCGTGCGATATGGTTGAACCGGACGCGGGCGCCCGCCCGCGAAGCGAACACCTCACATTTTCAGGAATTTCAGGAATGGCCGAAGCGGACCTCGACGTCGTCATTCGCTCCATGGCAAGGCAGCAACACAAGGCGCTGATGGCGGAAGCGCGGAAGCGGCATGCCCGGCTGACGGGTTTGGCCGCCAAGGCGAAGACCAAAGAGAGCAAAGCGCGCCTCAAGCAAACCGCCAAGGACATGATGCTGCTCGCCAATGCGGCGGCGCGGCGGTTGCAGATTACGGCCGAGAATGCGGCCGATAGCTACGCGCGGGCGATGCGGAATGCGCTTGAGGAAATAAAGGCGGCTGAAGCCAAAGTGGCAGCGGCGAAAAGCGAAGCGGCCGCCAAGAAGGCGGCCAAAAAGAAAGCTTGACCCGCAAACTACGCGGCTCGCTTACGCGCCTTCGGCGGTGGCCGCGCATCAGGCGGAGACGTTCACAAGCTGGCCGGTCTTGCCCGAGTTTTGTTGAAGCTGTTGCAGCATGATCTGCTGGATTTTCTGATTCATGGCCTGCTGTTGCGCCGGCGAGAGCTTTTCGAACTGCTGCTCGGTCATCCCGAGGCTCTTCAGGATTTCCTCTCGCATCCGTTCCGTCGGGGACATCTTGGCGTAGTCGAGAAAATCCTGCACCGCGTTGTTGCCCTGCGACGTGGCTCCGCTGGCGCCGGCGGACGCGGATGAGCCGGCGTTCGGCTGAAACATGGCGCTTGTGATCGGGCCGAAGGCTGTCACGGAAGAGATTGGCATCGGATGCTTCGTCCGTTGTGGGTTGCGCGATAGCGCAAGCAAGCGGTGTGCCGGCCGTCAAGCGCCCGATATTCCAAGATGTTGGCCTGCGGATCGACCGCGATTTGTCGATGCAGGGGAAATTTTTGCCCAGTCGAATTGTCGCGACCTGTGCATTTTCTTCCCTGTTCTCTCAGGCATCCGAACCCGATCCAATGATCCCATTGTGCATGCGTCCAAGAAGAAAGCATGAGGCCATGCTAGTGGAGTGGCTCGCGCCCGCATCTTCCTTGCGCTATGCAGTCACTGACCTCAATCAAGCCGACAAAGGCACCGCGCTATGGCGTATCAGCCCCATTCCAAAGTCATCATCACCTGCGCCATCACGGGCAATATTACCCGGCCGGATCAGTCGCCCCATCTGCCGATCACGCCGCAGCAGATCGCCGATAGTGCGCTGGAGGCCGCCGAGGCGGGGGCTTCGATCGCCCACATTCATGTGCGCGATCCCGAAACCGGCCGTCCGTCGATGTCGATCGACCTCTATCGCGATGTGATGGATCGTATTCGCGCGAAAAATCCCAAGCTAATCATCAACCTGACGACAGGGCCGGGCGGACGGTTCGTACCTTCCGAGGAAGACCCGAAGGTCGCCGGTCCCGGCACCACGCTGATGGCGCCGGAAAAGCGCGTCGAGCATGTCGAAATCCTCAAGCCCGAGATCTGTACGCTCGATCTCAACACCATGAATTCGGGCGGGCAGGTCGTGATCAACACGCCGCCGAATGTGCGCAAGATGGCGGCGCGGATGCGGGCGGCCGGCGCGTTGCCGGAGTTGGAATTGTTCGACTCCGGCGACATCCACCTGGCGCGCGACCTGATCGCGGACGGGACCTTGAAAGGACCGGCGCTGTGTACCCTCGTGCTCGGCGTTAAATACGGCTTCGACCCGTCGCCGGAAACCATGCTCTATGCGCGCAACCTGTTGCCGGAGGGCGCGATCTGGGCCGGCTTCGGCATTGGCCGTTCCGAATTTCCGATGGTGGCGCAATCCTGGCTGCTCGGCGGCCATGTCCGCGTCGGGATGGAGGACAACCTCTATCTATCCAAGGGCGTGCTCGCCAAAAGCAACGCTCAACTCGTGGCGCATGCCGCCGAGATTCTCAAGAGCCTCGGCGCTGCGATCGCAACGACGAGCGAAGCGCGGGCGATGCTCGGCTTCGCCTAGAAACGACCGATGGCGGCCCGTACCAGGCTGCCGGCGCGAGGCAAAAGCTCAGCCTTTTAACCTCACCGCTGCGCGCTTCAACCCGGCAGCCTCCGAATTCCGCGCTGGCGCCCGGCTTGCAATCGGGCGCGCCGTCAGCGTCATCGCCGCCGCTTCGACGATGCGGTCGATCGCGGCCTCGACGTCGTTGACGTCGCATTGGCCTTCGGAAAGTTTTGTCAGGCGCTCGGTGTCGCGGGTGGTCTGGTGCGCCATGGCGAGCGCGAAATGCAGGCCCCAGTAAAGATCGGCCTCGTTGCAGTCGGGCAGCGATCGCCGCATGGCCGCGGCAAATTTCCGCAAGTGATCGACCTCGCGGTTCTTGATGCGGCGTATCGGCGGCACGGTTTCGATCGAGGCGCGGATCATGAAGCGCGCCGCCGTCGATCGCTCATCCTCCGGCCCCAGGCAGCCGCGCAACGTCGGTCCAACCAAGGCGCGCAAAATCGCCCTGACATCCGCACGGCCGCCACCGGCCGTTTCCGCTGCCTTCAATTCGGCAAGCCGTTCGCGGTTGGTGGCAATGCCGCGGGTCGCGAACAGTTCGGCGATCAACTCGTCCTTGGAACCGAAATGATAGTTCACCGCCGCAAGATTGACGCCGGCCGCAGCCACAATGTCGCGCAGCGTGACGTCGGCGAAACCACGCTCGGCGTAAAGCCGTTCGGCGGCGTCGAGGATCAGGGTACGGGTCCGGTCTGACGGCATTTCATGGCCTGAAGGAAGGTGTTGCAATTCAAACAGTTGTATGAAACTATAGTTTGAAGGCTGAAATGTCAATGCGTATGACACTTGCCGCTTCGGCGCGACGAATGATCTTGCGGCGGGTCGGTGGCGGGGAGACAGTGCAGCCAAACAATTTCGCAAAACCCTTGAGCGAGGAGCGTCCCATGGATTTCACGATGTCAGACCGGCAGAAGGAATGGCTCAACCGTGTGCAGTCATTCATCAAGAATCACGTCCGCCCGGCCGTGCCGATCTATCGGAAGCAGGACGAGGAGGGTACGCGCTGGAAAGTGATCCCGATCGTGGAGGAGTTGAAGAAGAAGGCGAAGGCCGAAGGGCTTTGGAACATGTTCATGCCGCCGTCTTCGCATGAGGACGAAGAATTCCACGGCGCGAAATTGACCAATCTGGAATACGCACCACTCGCCGAGGAAATGGGCCATATCGGCTGGGCATCGGAAGTCTTCAATTGTTCGGCGCCGGATACCGGCAACATGGAAGTTTTCATCCGCTACGGCACCAAGGAGCAGAAGCGGAAGTGGCTGCGGCCGCTGATGGACGGCGAAATCCGCTCGGCCTTCCTGATGACGGAGCCGGCGGTGGCTTCGTCGGACGCGACCAATATCGAGACCCGCATCGAGCGCGACGGCGATCACTACGTCATCAACGGCCGCAAATGGTGGTCGTCTGGCGTGGGCGATCCGCGCTGCAAGATCGCGATCCTGATGGGCAAGACCGATCCGAAGGCGCCGCGCCACCAGCAGCAGTCGCAAATTCTGGTGCCGCTCGACACGCCCGGCATCACCGTCGAAAAACTGCTGCCGGTGTTTGGCTTCGATGACGCACCGCACGGCCACGCCCAGGTGCTGCTCGAGAACGTGCGCGTTCCCGCAAGTAATATCCTGCTCGGCGAGGGCAGGGGATTTGAGATCGCGCAAGGCCGTCTTGGCCCCGGCCGTATTCATCACTGCATGCGCACCATCGGCAAGGCCGAGGAGGCGCTCGAGAAGATGGTGAAGCGGTTGTCGTCACGCACCGCCTTCGGCAAGAAAATCATCGAGTACTCGATCTGGGAACAGCGGATCGCGGAAGCCCGCACTGACATCGAGTTGAACCGGCTGTTGTGCCTGAAGGCCGCCGACATGATGGACAAGGTCGGCAACAAGACCGCCCAGCTTGAAATCGCCATGATCAAGGTCGCGGCGCCCAATATGGCGCTGAGGATTATCGATCAGGCCATTCAGGCCTACGGCGCGGCCGGCGTTTCCGACGACGCAGGCCTGGCGCGGGATTATGCTTCGATGCGCACCATGCGGCTTGCCGACGGTCCGGACGAAGTCCACAACCGCGCCATTGCCAGGCTCGAGCTTCGGAAGTATGCCAACGCTCCGAGCTCATAATGAGCGTCCCCCGGGGCGCTCTCCCCGGGGGGAACTGCCGTGGCCGAAGGCGTCAGAAGCGACGAGGAATTTTCCGGGACCAAACCGGTCGAGGAGCGGCACCGGATCGACGAGATCAGCCTTGACGCCTGGATGCGTCTGCATGTCGAGGGTTATCAGGGACCGCTAACCGTCCTGCAATTCAAGGGCGGCCAATCGAACCCGACCTACCGGCTCGATACGCCCACGCGTTCCTATGTGATGCGCCGCAAGCCGTTTGGGAAACTGTTGCCGTCGGCGCATGCGGTCGATCGCGAATACCGCGTCATCTCGGCGCTCGGCAAACAGGGTTTTCCAGTCGCCAAAGCTTATGCGCTCTGCACCGACGACGCCGTGATTGGTGCGGCCTTTTACATCATGTCGATGGAAGAGGGGCGGGTATTCTGGGATCCGACGCTGCCGAGCCAGTCGCCGGAGGCGCGGCGTGCGATCTTCACCAGCAAGATCGAGACGCTGGCAAAACTCCACACCTACGATCCGCAAGCGATCGGCCTTGGCGAGTTCGGCAAGCCGGGCAACTATTTCGCCCGCCAGGTCGATCGCTGGACCAAGCAATACCGCGCGTCCGAGACCAAGCACATCGAAGAAGTCGAAAAGCTGATCGAATGGCTGCCGCGCACCGTGCCGCAGCAGGACCGCATCTCGATCGTGCATGGCGACTACCGCCTCGACAACATGATCTTCCACCCGAGCGAGCCGCGGGTGATCGCGGTTCTGGACTGGGAGCTCTCCACGCTCGGCGATCCCATGGCGGATTTCACCTATCTCCTGATGCAATGGACCATGCCGGGTCTCGCCAACGCCGACCTCAAGGCGCTGAACATTCCGACGCTCGATGAAGCCGCGAAAGTTTATTGCGACGTCACCGGCAGCGCCGTGCCCGACCTGAACTGGTATTTTTCATACAACCTGTTTCGGCTCGCCTGCATTACACAAGGTATCGCCGGGCGCATTCGCGATGGCACCGCGGCCAGCGCCAAGGCGATGGAGTCGGCGGCGCGCACCGTGCCGCTGTCCAAGGCCTCATGGGATTACGCGCAAAAAGCGGGCGCGGCGTAAGTGTCTGCCGCGTTTAGCGCCATTTGGTGCGCTCGCGGATCCCTGCCAACGCCGTCCGTGCGCCGTCGATGACTTCGGACGTATCGATCGCGGTGAGTTTGCCGTTGCGTTTGAGGATGCGGCCGTCGATCACGACGGTGTCGACATTCTCCGGCGTCGTGGCTTCCAGCACCAGATGCGCCGGATCGGTCACGACCGCCATGTTGAGTGCGCTGGGATTTATCATGATCAGATCGGCGCGCTTGCCGGGCTTGAGCGAGCCGACCTTGTCGTCGATCCCCATCGAGCGCGCGCCCTCGATGGTCCCGAGTTCGAGCGCTCTTCGCGCCGTCAGCTTGAATTCGCTTTCCGCTCGTGCATTTTCGCAGTCGCGCGCCAGCTTCAAGACGCCGAACATGTTGGAACTCCCGGTCAGGACTGAGGTGTCGATCGAGATTCCGATCGGAATGCGCGTCGCCAAGATTTCGGAGATCGGCGGAAAGCCAAAGCCGATCCGCAGCTCAGAGCCAGGCGAGGTCGAAATCGCGGCGCCCGATTCCTCGATCATTGCGAGTTCTGCGGGCGTAATCGCCAGCGCATGGATAAGTTGAACGTCCTTGCCCATGAGTTTCGACTTGTAGAGCAGTTCGACCTGGTTCACCGCGCGATGCGCGGCCGCCGCGACATGCACGGTGATCGGCAAGCCAAGTCTGCGGGCATTGTCGAACTCGGGCTGGTAAACCTCCGGCTTGATCGGACCGGCGCGGAACTGCCCGCGCCAACCCATGCCGAGCGTCAACAGCCCTTCGTTGGAATAGCTGCTCCAGTTTTTGGCAAGAGTCTCGATCGGAGTCTGATCGGCTGATTGCGTGTCGGGCAGGCCTTGCGGCCAGCCGCAGGAGTGGCGGGCGCGGATGCCGGCGCCAGCGAGGGCGCGGATATCGGCCTCCGCATGCGCTGTACTGCGTACATTGTGACACCATGAGTGGACGAAGGTCATGCCCGAGTTGATCGCTTCAGCCGCTGACAGCCGCGTGCTCTGGAAAATATCGTCCGGGGTCATCTGTTGGCCGAAGCGAGCAACAGTCGGGAAGTAACCGTCCTCCGGCCTGTCGCCGGCAAAGCTGCGGAAAATCGTATTCCACATGTGCCAGTGGGTCTCGACGAGCCCCGGCATTACGATCATGCCGCTGCCGTCAATCGTCTCCCCGCCACTCGCACCGTGGCCGACGGCAACAATCTCGCCGTCTCTCACATGCACGGAGCCGCCGGCGAAGTCGCCGAAGTCGCGCTCCATCGTCATCACATAGGCATTGGCGATGGTGAACTCGCCGCGCGCAGGCAGCCTCGACGTACTCGCGTCACTGCGCGGCGTCTGCGCCCTCGAAGATGATGAAAACAGCCCTGTCATACCGAGCGCGGCCGCACCGCAGATAAAATCACGCTTGCAAATTTCACACATAGCCCCTCCCAAAAGGATCGGCGCCAGGCCGACCGCCATTTGCGGACTTCATTTTATGACCGAGCGGGTCCGCTTCAACTTTCTTACACCAATTGCCGGCCGTCGCGACCGGCGTTTGCGGCGGCGAGCCGGCATTGGTGCCTTGCGATCGCGGCACAGGAGGAGGGCCACTGTCACAAATCTCCTGTCGTGATTTGCCATATTTTGTGACAGAATTAATAAGAATGGATGTCCGTTCGGTTACGCGGAGATGTCGATGCGGTCGGAATTTCAAGCGCGGTCAAACTCTCTGGCCTGGACCAATCCGGTGTCCTGGTGGTGGGCCACGCTAACGCTGGTCAGCGGCGTCAATATCGCCGCGTGGATTCTGATGTATCGACAGCTTCACGACGCCGGGACCTCCGGTCGTGCGCCGGGCATGGACATCATGCTGCTGCTCAGTGCGGCCTATGTATTCGGCTGCGCGTTCCGCTCATTGTTGCCGCGCGCCGACGTGCAACGGATTTGTCTGTTCGATACCTGGCTATCGAGCGTCGCGGTCGGCCGCTCGGTGGCCACGGTCGCAGAGGTCTGTTTCGCCGCACAGTGGACGATGATTCTGCTGCAACTGGGAACGATGTCGGGCGCGACAACCGCGGTGAACGCCGCTTGGGTGATCGTGCCACTGATCGTGATCGCCGAATGCTTCTCCTGGTATGCGGTCGTCACCACCAATTATTTCTTCAATGCCATCGAGAACTCGATCTGGGCGGTCGCCTTCTTTATTGCAGGCATCGGACTTTGCCGGTTGTTGCCGGAGTTCGGTGGCGCGGTTCGCGTGGCGCTGGCCGTCGCGGCGGTCGGAATTGCGGTTTATCTGGCCTTCCTGATGACGGTGGACGTGCCGATGTATCTGAAGCGCTGGCGGGCCGACCTTGCCGGCGGCAACAGGAGCTTGCAGCCGCTGGAGGGGCTTCGCGACGTGAGCACGCGTTGGATCGTCACGCATGATCTTTCCGAATGGAAAGAGGAAATTGCCTGGATGTCGCTTTATTTCAGCTTGGCCGTCTGGGCGAGCCTTGCTTTGTGCGTGTTCTACGCGATCGAAGGTCACATCGCCGGATAAAAGGCCGGATTTCTTCATCATTTATAAAACAATCTGTCCGCGACGCGGCGCAATTGCGGTGCAATCCGGCCCGGTCGCGTCTCGTCGTGTGCGTTGCAGCGGTGCCCGCGCGGTGCGTCGCAACAGATTCCCATTTCCGTCTCAAATCCGCCCTCGACTCGCATCACCTTGGCTGCGGGTGGAGATTTGGGGAAATGTTCGGCTATTAGTTATTGGGGATTTGGCCATGGTACCCGCACAACCGCTACATAATGCACTTGAAGAACTTGATGGACCGGCATTTGAACGCGACGATTTTGCCGACGACGGCTGCTCCGACGAAGACATCGTCTCGCTGCTTGAAGAAAATGCGAGACTGAGAAAGCTTGTGGTCAGGCTATCGGAGATCGTGCTCCGTAATGTCGCGGACAGTTAGCGGTCCAGAAAATCGACTGATCGATCAGAGCTTCGCCGGCGCGGCTGTTCAGAACAGCCGCGTCGAGGCAATGCGGGCGCCTTCACTGAGGGCGGCCAGCTTGGCCCACACCACGTCTTCCGCAACGCGGCCAGCGCCGGCGGAGGTATCAAACCCGCAATCGGTTCCGGCCATAACTCGGGCGGGATCGTCCAGCGTTCGGGCAACGCGCTCGAGCCGTTCGGCCACGACTTCGGGGTGTTCGACAAAGTTTGTCGTCGAATTGATGACGCCGGCGACCACGACCTGGTCGTCGGCAATCGTTCTTCCCTGGAGGCAGCGCACTTCGTGGGCGTGGCGGGGATTGGCAAACGGCAGTACCAGCGCGCCGACATTCATCCGGGCAATCAGCGGTAAAATCTCCTCCAGCGCCACGTCCCGGTCGTGCGGGCCCTCGTAATTTCCCCAGCAGACATGCATCCGCACTTTCTCGCGCGGAATATTGCGCAGCGCGTCGTTGATCGTTGCCACCACGCGCTCGACGAAGCCGAGAAAATCCCTAAGCGGCCGGTCCTGAAAAGAGATGTGGTGTTCGAGTGCGAGATCAGGGCAATCGAGCTGAAGCAGAAAGCCCTGTGTCGCAATTGCCTCATACTCGACCTGAAGCGCGCGGCCGACCGCTGCAAGATAGGCATCCTCGGTATCGTAGTGTTCGTTGCGGATCGCCGTGACCACGATACCGGGGGAGGGCGCGGTCAAAAACGCTTCGACAAAGCTGCGTTTGCCGGCGCGCCTGCGGCTCTCGAGCACCTCACGGAAATCGGTGCATTCACGCGTGGCCTCGGCGGCGCCGACGTAACTGATGTCGCCAATCACTTTTGGCGGCGCGAAGTTGCTGACCATGTCCTTGCTGGCGTTCTGCAACTCCATGGATCGCTTGAAGATCGGATAGTTCTCGACGTCGGCGCGCGGCCAGCGCTTCCACGATCCGCCAAAACCCGTCATCCGGTGACGGACATGGAGAAAAAATCCCTCGCGCTGCTGTTCGCCGTTATTGCCGATGTCGATTCCGGCTTCGACCTGCCTTGGAACGATTTCCTGCAGTGCCGCGTGGCCGGCCCGATCGATTTCCGTGGAATCGACGGCCTCTCCGCGCGAGCGCATCGCGTAAAGCTTCGTCAGCGCGGGCGGGCGTGGCAGGCTGCCGGTGTGGGTGGTGAGAATACGCTCGTGACTTCTTTGCATGGTGCACCCTAACTCCGCCGGCCTTTTTGTGCGGCTACCGTCACTGGAGCTCCGATTCCGAAGGTTCGCAAGCAGCCGCGGCAACCTCTTATGCGAACTTCGGAATCAAGGGAGCTCTAGCAACTTTATTTATTCTAGTGCGGCATTTGAATTTGAAGTTCCTATAATGAACTCGCCGCGAAACTGATAGGAACTTCAAATTCGCCGCACTAGCTACTTCGCGCCGGTCAATTGCATCCATTCTTCCGGTAGCGGCTGATTTTTCTTTTTCACGTCTGTTTCGAGGTCGGTAACGCGCCTTGCGGCTGCCGTCATGGCGCCGGACGCGACATTGTAGCGCTCGACCGTGCGTTGAAGGGGAAAGATGAATTGTCCGTTGACCACCTTGAAGGAGGCAAGTTCGCTCGACAGCAGCGCCAGGTATTTCTCGTAGGCGCGATAATAGTCGGCGCGTGCCGACAATACGGCCGAAATGGCATTGAGGGCTTTTGCCTGCCGCTGCGCGAGCCCATCCAGAACCGGGCTGGCGATATCCTTCGGCGCATGAAGCGAACGGGCCGCGCTTTCGACCTGGTCGTGCTCGGCCTTGAAGATAGCAACGTAGCGCGGAAGGAAGGACGCCGCGTTTGCTTCCGCCTTCCTTAGATCACTGCGGAAAGCATCGAGATTATTGCGGTTGGTCGAATTGAAGTCGATCTCCTTTGAAAGTGTCGCCGGCTCGATCTGGGCCGACAGCCGGTCGATTGCACTTCTCGCGTCGTCGGCTGCCTTCGCCGCCTTCGCCATCAGCCGCAGAATATTGTTCGAAGGGTGCTGCTTGAGGGCGTCCTCCAACTGGCTCGGGTTGGTGATCCCCTGCAATATCTCATGGTCTTCCTGGGTCGAAAGGCGTTCCTGAAACTTGCTCAGGT
The DNA here is from genome assembly GCA_963775545.1 of uncultured Alphaproteobacteria bacterium. Taxonomy (GTDB): domain Bacteria; phylum Pseudomonadota; class Alphaproteobacteria; order Rhizobiales; family Xanthobacteraceae; genus Bradyrhizobium. The sequence continues at coordinate 16,078 of CAVZJE010000026.1, read as the reverse complement.
CGATCGCGAAATAGGTGGCCACTCCAAGCAGGACAAACAGAAACAGGAAGGCAATTCGCACCCGCGCGGAGGAATTCGGATTTGAAGACATTCGATCGAGCCTAGCCTCCGGATCACGGCCGGAGACGAACGTACTCTAGATCGGCTTGCCCGCATACGGCATCGAGGCGGTGAGGCCGCCATCGACCGGAAACGCCTGACCGTTGACGTAAGACGCCTCGTCGCTGAGCAGGAACAGGCCCATCGCGGCCAGTTCATGCGGCTGACCGGCGCGCTTGAGCGGATTGAGCTGACCGATCTTGTCTTGCGTGCCGCGTTCCCTCGCGCGATCGAACACCGGCTTGGTCATGCCGGTCTCGATCAGGCCGGGGCAGACGGCGTTGATCCGCACGCCGGTTCCCGTCAGCGAATAGGCCGTGGTTTGCACGAGGCTGATGACGCCGGCCTTGCTCGCCGCATAGGGATGGCCACTGGCGCCTGATTTCAGGCCAGCGACCGATGCGGTGCAGAGGATCGCACCCGATCCTTGTTTGATCATGTAGGGCATCGCGTATTTGATGGCGAGAAACGGGCCGAGCAGGTTGATGCGCAGGATTTCCTGCCAATGCTCCACCGTCTGTTCGGAAATCGGAATGAGTCCGCCGCTGACGCCGGCATTGGCCCAGATCGCATCCAGCCTGCCATGGGTGGAAACCGCCTTGTCGATGAAGGCGATGACGTCCTTCTCCGAACCTGCGTCGGCGAGGACCGCCTCGGCTTTGCCACCGGCTTTACGGACCTGATCGACCGTGTCCTTCACGCCCTCGGTGCGATCGACCGCGATCAGCTTCGCGCCTTCCTTCGTGAACAGAAGCGATGCCGCACGTCCAATGCCGCTACCGGCGCCGGTGACGATGACGGATTTACCTTCAAGGCGGCCCATCGATTTTCTCCCTGCTCAAACTTTATCCACCAGGCGGTTTCGCCGTGCGGAATTTCTGGCAAACAAAGTTTCAAACGTCGAAGTGACTTGAGGCTGTAAGGCCTCTGACGTAGGACACAACATTATTGAAGGGTTTTTGCGATGTCCAACCCAGACAAGCCAGAAGTCGTCGTCACGCGGTGGTGGTGGGTGCGCCACGCGCCCGTGCGCAGCGATGGTGGCAATATCTACGGCCAGTCGGACATCGCGTGCGACACCAGCGACCGTGAGGTGTTCGAGGCGGTAGCCAAAATCCTGCCACGCGCTGCGGTCTGGGTTGCGAGCAGCCTCCAACGCACGCATCAGACCGCGGAAGCGATCTGGAATACAGGTTTTCCGAAGCCCGCAACGATGGCGAAGGAGGCGGCCTTCGCCGAGCAGCATCTCGGACAATGGCAGGGCATGAACCGCGCCGCTTTTCTCGCCAGCCGGCCGGCAGGTAGTCGCTGGTTTGCGGATATCGGCGAACCCGCTCCGGGCGGGGAAAGTTTTATGGATTTGTACAATCGCGTCTGTGGCGCGATCGATCGCGTCAACATTGAGCACGCAGGCCATGACGTGATCGCGGTCGGGCATGGCGGCACGATCAAGGCGGCGATTAGCCTTGCGCTTGGAGGCCAGCCGGAAATGGGTCTTGCCTTCGACGTCGACAATTGTTCGGTGACCCGGCTCGATCACTACGCAACCCCAACCTTCAGCAACTGGCGGTTGCCCATGGTGAACCAGCAGCCCTGGATCACCGACGCCGCACATGAGGCCATGCATCAGCCGGCCGGGCCTGAAGTCGTGCGCGAGACCAAACTCGCCTGAAGCCGCCAAAAATGGGAGTGAAACATGACCTTGTTCGATATGTCGGGAAAAGTCGCTGTCATCACCGGTTCTTCACGCGGCATCGGCCGTGCCATCGCCGAGCACATGGCCGCTCACGGCGCCAGGGTCGTGATTTCCTCGCGCAAGCAAGCCGTCTGCGACGAGGTGGCCAAAGCGATCAACGACAAGGCCGGCAAGCAGGTTGCGCTCTCGGTCGCTGCCAACATCTCGACCAAGGACGACCTGAAGCATTTGGTCGAAGAGACCAACCGGGTGTTCGGCACTATCGACACGCTGGTGTGCAACGCCGCTTCCAATCCTTATTACGGGCCGCAAGCCGGGATTTCCGACGATCAGTTCCGAAAAATTCTCGACAACAACATCGTTGCTAATCACTGGCTGATATCGCTGGTCGTGCCGCAGATGATCGAACGCAAGGACGGCTCGATCACCATCATCTCCTCGATCGGCGGATTAAAAGGATCGACGGTGCTCGGCGCCTATGCGATTTCGAAAGCCGCCGACATGCAGCTCGCGCGCAATTTGGCTTGCGAATACGGCCAATACAATATTCGCGTGAATTGCATCGCGCCCGGTTTGATCAAGACCGATTTTGCGCGCGCTCTATGGGAAAATCCGGAAACGCTGAAGGCCTCCACCGCGCGTTCGCCGCTGCTGCGGATCGGTGAGCCCGACGAAATTGCGGGCGCCGCGGTGTTTCTCGCCTCGCGAGCTGGTACCTTTACCACCGGCCAGACCATCGTGATCGATGGTGGCGCGACGATTAGTTGAGACGTTCGCCGTTACTCGAGCGCCGCATACACCAGATTGCGCACCAGCGTGCGGGTATAGACCCGCTGGCCGGGCGCCTGCGACATGAAGATGGCGAACAGGTCTTCTTTCGGATCGATCCAGAAGAAGGTGCCGCCCATGCCGCTCCAGAAAAACTGACCGACCGAACCAGAAAACGGCGCGATGCCTTCTTCGGTGCGGATACCAAAGCCGAGGCCGAAGCTGTGGGCGGGCTGGGTCAGCGTGCCCTGGATCTTTACACTTGCGTCGAGATGATCGGACGCCATCCATTCCAGCGTCTTGCGGCCGACGATCTTTTCGCCATCGAGTGTGCCGCCATTGAGCAGCATCTGTGCGAAGCGGGCATAGTCCATGGTGGTGGAAACAAGACCGCCGCCGCCGGATTCCATCACCGGCTTCTCCAGCATGCTGAAGAGCTGCACCTTGTCGCCGTTCCATGGATCGGCGGCGAATGGCTCCGCCAGCCGGTGTGCGTTTTCGTCGCCGGCATGAAATGCGGTTTCCGTCATTTGCAGCGGCGCGAGGATGCGCTGGTTAAGGAACGCGCCGAGTGACTTTCCGCTGACGATTTCGATCAGCCGGCCGAGAATGTCCGTCGAGCGGCTGTAGTTCCACTCCGAGCCGGGCTGGCAGATCAGGGGCATGCTCGCGACCAATGCGGCATGCTCGGCGTTGTTGATCTTGCGGCTGCGCACCCGCGATTGCTGATAGAGCTTTTGCACCAGGCCGTTGCCGGTGTGTTCGTAGGTGATACCGGAGGTGTGGCGAAGCAGATCCTGGATGGTGATCGGCCGCTTCAACGGCACGAGGTCGAGTTGGCCGTTGTTTTCGACGCCGACCTTCTGATCGGCAAACTCCGGGATGAATTTGGCGATTGGGTCGTCGAGCAGGAAGTGGCCTTCCTCCAGCAGCGTCATGATGCCGACAGAGACGATCGGCTTGGTCATGGAAAAGATGCGAAAGATCGAATCCCGCGCCATCGGCGCGCTTGCAGCAGGGTCTTGCTTGCCCATCGTATCGAACCAGCCGATCTGGCCGCCTCTGGCGACCATGATGGTCGCGCCTGGCATGGTTCCCTTGTCGATCTCCCGCCGGAAAACATCCGACATCCGCTGAAGGCGCGAAGGCGACAACCCCAACGATTCCGGCTTTGCCTCCGGCAGAGGCGGGGTCTGCGGGGCGGGCGCTTGCCTTGCGGCCGTTTGCGCGGTCATGACGGTCTCCCTTTAACTTCTTGTCGTTATCGCGTTGGTCAACCTTGGCGCGGCCGGATCGGAAGAACAAGGGTCGAGGATGCCACCGACCGCTTCGCCCTTGCCATCGGGCGGTGGCCTATGCTTGAAACGGCGCCGCACAGGAGTGTAGCTCAATTGGTAGAGCACCGGTCTCCAAAACCGGGGGTCGCAGGTTCGAGCCCTGCCACTCCTGCCAGCAGGATCAATGGCAAGATCAACGATTTGGCTGGCATAACAGAGGCTGCCTGAACTCCCGATGGTTTCCGGCCTGCCTTGACCTTTAGGCCGGTCCGCAGTACATAGCCGCCACCTGCTGCCGGCCCGCTAATCGCGGATATCCGGCGCGGCTTTGAAATCCCCGAACAATCGAGCCCGCATGCCGGCTCAACCTTCTAAAGAGGGCTGGGCGATACGGGCTGTTCGGATTCCCTTAACAAGTCTATTTCGTCTGACGACGGATGCGGATCTCTAACGATGGCGTTCAGCCCGTTTAAATTCTTGCAGGAAGTGCGCTCGGAGACCGCCAAGGTCACCTGGCCGACCCGCCGCGAAACCATGATCACCACGGCGATGGTGTTTGTGATGGTCGCGCTGGCCTCGATCTTCTTCTTCGCATCCGATCAGATCATCCGCTATTTGGTCACCTTGGTCCTGGGCATCCACTGATGGCAAGCACCGCAACGCAAACGATGGATAAGCGCTGGTACATCGTCCACGCCTATTCCAATTTTGAAAAGAAGGTCGCGGAGTCGATCCGCGAGCAGGCCAAGCAGCGCGGGCTCGAGGAACTGTTCGAGCAGGTGCTGGTGCCGATCGAAAAGGTCACGGAAGTGCGCCGTGGTCGCAAGATCGACGCGGAACGGAAGTTTTTCCCGGGCTACGTGCTGGTCAAGATGAAGCTGACCGACGAAGCCTTTCATCTGATCAAGAATACCCCGAAGGTAACCGGCTTCCTCGGCGCGGAAAACAAGCCGATGCCGATCTCGGAAACCGAGGCCATGCGTATCCTGCATCAGGTGCAGGAAGGCGTGGAACGCCCGAAGGCGTCGGTGTCGTTCGAGATCGGCGAGAATGTGCGCGTGGCCGATGGGCCGTTCGCGTCGTTCTCCGGCGTCATCGAGGAAATCGACGAGGCGCGTTCGCGCGTGAAGGTCGCGGTGTCGATCTTCGGCCGCGCCACGCCGGTCGAACTGGAATTCGCTCAGGTCGAAAAGGTGACCTGATCGGAGGTGGAGGCGGCAACGCCTCTATACAAAGAGGACGTGGGAGGTAAAGGCGGTCTGCCTGCCGTCTTGAACCGAACCACGGAACCTGAAACCGCGGATCTTTAAGGGGTCGGCACAACAGGAGTGATATATGGCAAAGAAAGTGACCGGATACCTGAAATTGCAGGTGCCGGCGGGAGCGGCCAATCCGTCGCCCCCGATCGGTCCCGCGCTTGGTCAGCGCGGTCTCAACATCATGGAATTCTGCAAGGCGTTCAACGCGCAGACGCAGAAGGAAGAAAAGAACACCCCGATTCCGGTGGTCATCACCATTTTTGCGGACCGTTCCTTCACCTTTGAGATGAAGACGCCGCCGATGTCCTTCTTCCTCAAGCAGGCTGCTAAAATCCAGTCCGGATCGAAAGCTCCGGGCCGCGACAAGGCCGGCAAGGTGACCAAGGCGCAGGTGCGCGAGATCGCCCAGAAGAAGATGAAGGATCTCAATTGCGACACCATCGAGTTGGCCATGAAGATGGTCGAGGGCTCAGCCCGCTCGATGGGTCTGGAAGTGGCGGGGTAATCGGTCATGGCAATCGGAAAACGTACCCAGAAGGCCCGCGAGGGTGTCGACCGCGAGAAACTCTATCCGCTCGCCGACGCCATCAAGATGGTGAAGGAACGGTCGAAAGCGAAGTTCGACGAAACCATCGAGATCGCGATCAACCTCGGCGTCGATCCGCGTCACGCCGACCAGATGGTTCGCGGCGTGGTGACGCTGCCGAACGGCACCGGCCGCACCTTGCGCGTCGGCGTGTTCGCGCGCGGCGCCAAGGCGGAAGAAGCCAAGGCTGCCGGGGCCGACGTTGTCGGCGCCGAAGACCTCGTCGAGAAGGTGCAGGGCGGCGCGATCGATTTCGACCGCTGTATCGCCACCCCCGACATGATGCCGCTGGTCGGCCGGCTCGGTAAGGTGCTCGGCCCGCGCGGCATGATGCCGAACCCCAAGATCGGCACCGTGACAATGGATGTCGCCACCGCCGTCCGCGGCGCCAAGGGCGGTTCGGTCGAGTTCCGTGTCGAGAAGGCCGGCATCGTCCAGGCCGGCATCGGCAAGGCCTCATTCTCCGAGGAAAAGCTGGTGCAGAACGTCAAGGCACTCGCGGACGCAGTTGCCAAGGCAAAGCCTTCGGGCTCCAAGGGCACCTACATTCAGCGTGTTGCGGTCTCCTCCACCATGGGCCCGGGCGTGAAGGTCGAGCCGGGAAGCCTGCTCGGCTAAGGTTCTAAAAGGCGGATCGAAAATAAACGAGCGGGATCGGGCAACCGGTTCCGCTCTTTGTTTATGATGGATGCCGTGATGTGAGAGGCAAGGCATGCCCGACAGAGTGTTGATCTATTCGCGCTTTCCCAAGGCGCTGATGCTGCGGATCGGCGAGCAGTTTGAGTTGCTGGATGCTGCCGGTAAGCCGCCGGCAGAAGTTTTCTCGGCAGAGCAGCTTTCCGGCATTCGCGCCATGATTACGGCCGGCGGCACGCAGCTTCCGGGCCGCGTCATGGACATGCTGCCAAAGCTCGCGGCGATTATTTGCTACGGCACCGGCTATGACGGGGTCGATCTGGCGGCAGCGCGCGAACGCCATATCGCGGTCGGGAATAGTCCCGGAGCGAATGCTGCCAGCGTCGCCGACCTCGCTGTGACGCTGATGCTGACGGCGACGCGGCGCATCGTTCCGGCCGACGGATTTGTGCGCGACGGCAGTTGGGCCGCCTCAAAACCCTCACCGCTGTTGCGCGCAGTGCCCGGCAATCCGGGCCGGCGGGTCGGCATCTACGGCATGGGCGAAATCGGCCGCAAGATCGCCGCGCGCCTGTCGGCTTTCGAAATGGAGATCGGTTATTTCAGCCGCAGCCAGCGCGAGGTGCCGTATCGGTACTTCGAAAGCCTGGAGACGCTGGCCGAATGGTGCAGTGTGCTGATGATCGCAGTGCGCGCCAGCGCCGACACCCATCATGTGATCAATGCCGGTATCCTCAAAAAACTCGGCAGCGACGGTTATGTCATCAATATCGCGCGCGGCTCGGTGATCGACGAGGCGGCCCTCGCTGCCGCTCTGAAGGACAATATCATCGCCGGCGCCGGCCTCGACGTGTTCGAGAAGGAACCGCATCCGCCCGGTGAGCTGACTGGCTTGCCGAACGTCGTGCTGACCCCGCATATCGGCGGCCACACGATCGACTCGCATGCCGCGATGCAGGACTGTGTGCTCGCCAATCTCCAGGCATTTTTTGCGGGTCAGCCGCTGGCCTATCCGGTGCGCTGAGCCAGTGGCTTAGTGCCAGTGGCCTAGTGGGCCGCCGGGGCAGGGGCGTGACGCAGCTTGTCGGGATTTCGCACGATGTAGATCGCCGCGATCCGGTCGCCGTCGATTGCCATGCTCAAACTGTGATCGAGTTCGCCATCCATGTAGAGCAGGGCGCCGACGGCCCCGTTGATCATGGCGGGTTCGGCGCGGATGTCGCGACGCGCATTCTTGCCGGCGAGACCGATGAAGAAACGCGCCACCTTGTCGGCGCCCATGATCGGATTGAGGGCCGCGGATTTGCGCCCGCCGCCATCCGTCACGGCGACGGCGTCTTCGCGCAGTAACCCGGTGAGTTGCGAAAGATCGCCGCTGGCCACGGCCTCCATGAAAGCCTTCATCAAATGCGCATGACGGTCTGGCGTTGCCGCCGGCGCTGGTCGCTGGTCGCGCACCGCATGGCGAGCCCGCGTCGCCAATTGCCGGCAGGCGGGTTCGCTCCGGCCGATCATCGCGGCGATCTCTGCAAACGATATTTCAAAGACGTCGTGGAGCAGGAAGGCCGCGCGTTCAAGTGGTGACAGCCGGTCGAGCGCCAATAGCAACGCAAAGGAAAGGTCGTCGGCAAGCTCCGTCGCGGCCTCGGCCGAAAGGCCATCCGTGTCGAAGATCGGCTCCGGAAGCCACGGGCCGACATAGATTTCCCGCTGCGCCTTTGCGCTCTTCAGCCGGTCGAGACACAGGCGTGTCACGACGGTGACGAGAAAGGCCTCCGGATTGCGGACGTCTCGCGCGTCGGCAAAGCGGAGATAGGCGTCCTGCACAACGTCGTCCGCGTCGGTCCGGCTGCCGAGCATGCGATAAGCGAGCCCAAGCAGCCGTCGCCGGTAAGGCGCAATCGGATCGCTTTCACGCCGCTTGCTTGATGACATCGATCTCTTTTCCACCAACCGAAATCCGGCGGCATTCCTTGGCATAACCAAGCGCAGCCTTCATCATAGGAAACATTCGGCCCATCTGAAGCGCGAAAGAGAGGTCGACCACGCCCTTCTGGCCCCAACGGGCGCGGATCGCCTCGCGATGCTCGTCTTCATCGGCGGACCGCCGCACGACCGCATCGGCAAAGCGGAAGGCGAGCACGACATCATCGTTCATGGCGCGCACATCGCGGCGGACGACTGCTTCAATCTGGTCTTTCGGCACACCAGCCTCAAGCGCCATGTCGACGACGAGCTGCGCGCAAGGTCCGCAATCTTCCGCCTTTGCGCCGGTGATCCCAGCGGCAAAACTCGCTTCAATGGGAATGACTTCGCGATGACGGGAGGCCTTCATCAAAGGCGCGAATTTGAAAAAGGCGGCAGGAGATTCCTTGAGCAGCATTTCAAGATAGCCTGTGTTGTAACCATAGCGTTGACTGAAGCGATGAAGGATGCGGCGTGCGAAAAAGCTACGCATGATGTTCTCCTTTGCTGGGGAAGGCGGAATAGAGAGCGAGGGCGGATGGAAGAACCACGGCGAAGAAATCGAACATCGCGTGATGGTCGTGACCGGCGACGATGGCCGCGAGATGAATCAGGCCGTGAGCGGCGAGGAAACCCGCCCCCGCGACGGCGGCCGGCCAATAGTTCACGCGCCATGCGCGCGCCGCCAGCGCGAGGCCAGCGACCAGAAACGCCGCACCGACGTCCTGGACAAAGTGCGCATTGAAAGGGCCGGTCTCGGCAGCTCCAGGCACGGTGACGTACCAAAAAGGGCCGCTTAACAGCATCGTCAGACCATTGATGACATTCGAGACGGCAAGGATCGCGGCAAGAGTTCTTCGCATGGAGCCTCCTCCTGCCCAGACGATCGAGGGAGGCCGGATGTGACAGCCGGGAAGCGATTTTTTCGTGCTTTCTGTGCCCCCGGGTTGCCCGAAATTAGCCCTTGGCAAGACGGAAAAGACCCGTTAAACACCGCGCTTCCGGATGTGCTGGCCCTCGCTGGCACGTCTGTGCTCGCATTCCGAAAGAGAACGAATAGGAGACTTTTCCTTTCAGGACATTCCGTATGGATGGCTCGAAAGGAAGGGAAGCTTTTCGTTCACAGGAAAGCGGGCAGGGGCAGACCGGCTTGCCGGCGTGCCTCGATCCTGTCCAAGACTACAGGCGCCTGAGATAAACGTAAGTTTTTCAATGGCTTAATTTTACGGCCTGTACAGACGGGTGAAGACCAGATTTTAAGCCTTCAGGTTACGGCTGACCGTGACTTGGGGTTGTTTGGTTCGAACCTCGACATCCCGTGGCCCCCTAAAGGCTCGGGAGGGCAGGCGTTTCAATGTCGTTCTGCCCGACGATCCCTAAGGCTCGCGTCTTTTGAGGTCTGATTCAGGGCGGAACGATGGGTGCAACCCGGCGGTCCTGCCTTTGGGCTCAAAGACCGCCAACCGGAAAGAGCTTGCTGTGGAAAGAGCGGCAAAAAAGGGCGCGGTCGAGGAGCTGAATGGTCTGTTCAAGACCACCAGCGTGGCGATCGTTGCTCACTATTCCGGCCTGACCGTTGCCCAGATGCAGAAGCTGCGCATGCAGATGAAGCAGGCTGGCGCCTCGGTGAAGGTCGCGAAGAACCGTCTCGCCAAAATTGCTCTTGAAGGCACTGACGTCGTTGCCATCGGCCCCCTGTTGAAGGGACCGACCGTGATCGCAACTTCCAACGATCCGGTAGCGGCGCCAAAGGTTGCCATCGAGTTCGCCAAGACGAACGAGCAGTTCGTCATCCTCGGCGGATCGATGGGTAAAACCGTCCTGAATGTCGATGGCGTGAAGGCGCTTGCCGCCTTGCCGTCGCTCGATGAACTGCGCGGAAAGATTGTCGGCCTCCTGGTGGCGCCGGCGACCAAGCTCGCTCAGCTCTCGAATGCGCCCGCGGCCAAGCTCGCGCGCGTCGTTCAGGCTTATGCCTCAAAGAGCGAAGCGGCCTGACGGCTCTCGCAAATCGTAAAACCTGGTTCGAACCGATACGCTTAAGGAAACAGATCAATGGCTGATTTACAGAAGATTGTTGACGACCTTTCGGGCCTGACGGTGCTCGAAGCTGCCGAACTCGCCAAGCTTCTCGAAGAGAAGTGGGGCGTCTCCGCGGCTGCGGCTGTGGCGGTTGCCGGCCCGGCGGGCGGTGGTGCTGCCGCTGCACCGGCAGAGGAAAAGACCGAATTCACGGTCGTTCTGGCCGCCACTGGCGACAAGAAGATCGAGGTCATCAAGGAAGTGCGTGCCATCACCGGCCTTGGCCTCAAGGAAGCCAAGGACCTCGTCGAAGGCGCCCCCAAGCCCGTCAAGGAAGGGGTCAACAAGGACGAGGCCGACAAGATCAAGGCCCAGCTCGAAAAGGCTGGCGCCAAGGTCGAACTCAAGTAACGGCAGGTTACTTGAGCGAGATCCCGGGCGAGCACCGCAAGACCCGGGATCCAGCCGGAACAACCGCGGCCGGATCGGCCGTTGTTAAGACCCCGCCGGGTTCCACTCGGCGGGGGTCGGACACGAGAATGTGTGGGGATTGATGGGGATACCCCTCGATTTTCCACGATTGCTATCCCATATCGGGACGGCAGCACGAAAGCACGGCCGGCGCGAGGGACCGCAAGGTTCCGCCGCAAGCCGTTGGGAGATAGGCAATTTCGGGCTTTGCAGTCCGTAACGAGACGGTTTGAGACGTGCGGGTGCGTTAGAGCGCCCCGTGCGTCGCTTTGCGTTCATTAGACCGGATAGTTCGATTCAGGATTTTAAGCCCTGATTGAGGACGAACTGAGTCGAAGGACGAAACGAAATTCAAGTCCGGGCCGAGATTGCTCGCGCTCCGGAAAGGTCCGCTCTCCCCAGGGAGCGGCGAAATGAGAGGCCACGATGGCGCAACAGACGTTCACCGGTCGCAAACGCGTTCGCAAGTTCTTCGGACACATCAAGGAAGTCGCAGAGATGCCGAACCTCATCGAGGTTCAGAAGGCGTCCTATGATCAGTTCCTGATGGTGCACGAACCGCCGGGCGGCCGGCTCGACGAGGGCTTGCAGGCGGTTTTCCGCTCGGTGTTTCCGATCTCGGATTTCTCCGGCACCTCGATGCTGGAATTCGTCCGTTACGAGTTCGAACCGCCGAAGTATGACGTCGACGAGTGCCGTCAGCGTGGCATGACCTACGCCGCGCCGCTGAAGGTGACGCTGCGCCTGATCGTTTTCGATATCGATGAGGAAACCGGCGCGAAGTCGGTAAAGGACATCAAGGAGCAGGACGTCTACATGGGCGATATCCCGCTCATGACGATGAACGGCACCTTCATCGTCAACGGCACCGAGCGCGTCATCGTCTCCCAGATGCATCGTTCGCCGGGCGTGTTCTTCGACCACGACAAGGGCAAGACGCATTCCTCCGGCAAGCTGCTGTTTGCCGCGCGCGTGATTCCCTATCGCGGTTCCTGGCTCGACATCGAGTTCGACGCCAAGGACATCGTGTTTGCGCGTATCGACCGTCGCCGCAAGATTCCGGTGACGTCGCTGATGTTCGCTCTTGGGCTCGACGGCGAACAGATCCTTTCGACCTTCTACAAGAAGATCAGTTACAAGCGCGCCAAGGACGGCTGGCGCGTGCCGTTCGACGCCAACCGTTTCCGCGGCTATTCCACCATCAATGACCTCATCGATGCCGATACCGGCAAGGTGGTGCTGGAAGCCGGCAAGAAACTCACCGTGCGTTCCGCACGCCAGCTCCAGGAAAAGGGACTGAAGGCGCTTCGCTTGTCGGATGAAGAACTGGTCGGCAACTACGTTGCCGAAGACCTCGTCAATCCGAAGACCGGTGAAATCCATTCCGAAGCCGGCGAGGAAATCACCGACAAGCTCCTGAAGGCCCTGAACGAGCATGGCTACAAGGAACTGCCGCTGCTCGACATCGACCACGTCAATGTCGGCGCCTATATCCGCAACACGCTGCATGCCGACAAGAACATGACGCGTGAAGACGCGCTGTTCGACATCTACCGCGTGATGCGTCCGGGCGAGCCGCCGACGCTGGATTCGGCTCAGGCCATGTTCCAGTCGCTGTTCTTCGACTCCGAGCGCTACGACCTTTCCGCGGTCGGCCGCGTCAAGATGAACATGCGCCTCGAACTCGATGCGCCCGACACCCACCGCACGCTGCGCAAGGAAGACATCCTGGCCGTCATCAAGACGCTGGTCGACCTGCGTGACGGCAAGGGCGAAATCGACGACATCGACCATCTCGGCAACCGCCGGGTGCGCTCGGTCGGCGAATTGATGGAGAACCAGTACCGCATCGGCCTGCTCCGCATGGAGCGTGCGATCAAGGAGCGCATGTCGAGTGTCGATATCGACACCGTGATGCCGCAGGACCTGATCAACGCCAAGCCTGCGGCTGCTGCCGTGCGCGAGTTCTTCGGCTCCTCGCAGCTCTCGCAGTTCATGGACCAGACCAACCCGCTGTCGGAAATCACCCACAAGCGCCGCCTGTCGGCGTTGGGCCCGGGCGGTCTGACCCGCGAGCGCGCCGGCTTCGAGGTGCGCGACGTGCATCCGACGCATTACGGCCGTATCTGTCCGATCGAAACGCCGGAAGGCCCGAACATCGGCCTGATCAATTCGCTCGCGACCTTTGCGCGCGTCAACAAATACGGCTTCGTCGAAACGCCTTATCGCAAGGTGAAGGACGGCCGCGTCACCGACGAGGTGGTCTATCTCTCCGCGATGGAGGAGGGCCGTCATCACGTGGCGCAGGCCAATGTGGCGCTGGATAACCGCGGCCGCTTCACCGACGATCTCGTGGTCTGCCGCCATGCCGGCGACGTGGTCATGATCTCGCCGGACAAGGTCGACTACATGGACGTGTCGCCGAAGCAGCTCGTCTCGGTTGCCGCGGCGCTGATCCCGTTCCTGGAAAACGACGACGCCAACCGCGCGCTGATGGGCTCGAACATGCAGCGTCAGGCCGTGCCTTTGGTGCGCGCCGAAGCGCCGTTCGTCGGCACCGGCATGGAAGGCGTGGTCGCACGCGATTCCGGTGCGGCGATCGCCGCACGCCGTACCGGCGTGATCGACCAGATCGACGCCACCCGTATCGTGATCCGCGCCACCGAGGATCTCGACCCCACCAAGTCGGGCGTCGATATCTACCGGCTGATGAAATATCAGCGTTCCAACCAGTCGACCTGCATCAACCAGCGTCCGCTGGTGAAGGTCGGCGACGTCGTCAAGAAGGGCGACATCATTGCCGACGGTCCTTCGACCGATCTCGGCGAGCTCGCGCTCGGCCGCAACGTGCTGGTCGCGTTCATGCCGTGGAACGGCTACAACTTCGAAGACTCGATCCTGCTCTCCGAGCGGATCGTGAAGGACGACGTCTTCACCTCGATCCATATCGAGGAATTCGAGGTGATGGCCCGCGACACCAAACTCGGCCCTGAAGAAATCACCCGCGACATTCCGAACGTTTCGGAAGAAGCGCTGAAGAACCTCGACGAAGCCGGCATCGTCTATATCGGCGCCGAAGTGCGTGCCGGCGACATCCTGGTTGGCAAGATCACGCCGAAGGGCGAGAGCCCGATGACGCCGGAAGAAAAGCTGCTTCGCGCCATCTTCGGCGAAAAGGCGTCTGACGTCCGCGATACCTCGCTGCGCGTGCCTCCGGGCGTGCAGGGCACGATCGTCGAAGTCCGTGTCTTCAACCGGCACGGCGTCGACAAGGACGAGCGTGCGCTGGCGATCGAACGGGAAGAGATCGAGCGTCTGGCCAAGGACCGCGACGACGAACAGGCGATCCTCGATCGGAACGTCTATAGCCGTTTGGCTGAGCTTTTGGAAAACCGCCAGGGCATCGCCGGTCCGAAGGGATTCAAGAAGGACACCAAGATCACGCGCGCCGTGCTCGAAGAGCATCCGCGTTCGCAGTGGTGGATGTTTGCATCCCCCAATGACAAGCTGATGGCCGAAATCGAGGCCATGCGGAAGCAGTACGACGAGTTGAAGAAGGGGCTTGAACAGCGCTTCCTCGACAAGGTCGAGAAGTTGCAGCGTGGCGATGAATTGCCGCCCGGCGTGATGAAGATGGTCAAGGTCTTCGTCGCGGTGAAGCGCAAGATTCAGCCGGGCGACAAGATGGCCGGCCGTCACGGCAACAAGGGCGTGGTGTCCAAGATCGTTCCGATCGAGGACATGCCGTTCCTCGAGGACGGCACCCATGCCGATATCGTGCTCAATCCGCTCGGCGTGCCTTCACGCATGAACGTCGGGCAGATTCTCGAAACCCATCTCGGCTGGGCCTGTGCTGGTCTCGGCAAGCGCATTGGCCAGACCATCGACGCCTATTACGCCAAGCAGGACGTCAAGCCGCTGAAGGAGACCTTGAAGAAGATCTACGGCGATGAAGAGACGATCAAGTCGCTCAATGACGGCGAGTTGATCGAGCTTGGCCGTAACCTGAGCCACGGCGTGCCGATCGCAACGCCGGTGTTCGATGGCGCCAAGGAAGCCGACATCGAGGAGATGTTGAAGTTGGCGGGTCTTGATGCCTCCGGCCAGTCGACCGTCTATGACGGGCGGACGGGCGACGCCTTCGACCGCAAGGTGACGGTTGGCTACATCTATATGCTCAAGCTGCACCATCTGGTCGACGACAAGATCCATGCGCGCTCGATCGGTCCGTACTCGCTCGTCACCCAGCAACCGCTGGGCGGCAAGGCGCAGTTCGGTGGCCAGCGCTTCGGCGAAATGGAGGTCTGGGCGCTCGAAGCCTACGGCGCCGCCTACACTTTGCAGGAAATGCTGACGGTGAAGTCGGACGACGTCGCCGGCCGCACCAAGGTGTACGAGGCAATCGTTCGCGGCGACGACACGTTCGAGGCGGGTATTCCCGAATCCTTCAACGTGCTGGTCAAGGAAATGCGTTCGCTCGGCCTCAACGTCGACCTGCACAACTCGAAGGTCGGCAGCACACCGACCTCGGAGGCCGCCGAGTAAAAATAAGTGTCATGCCCGCCGCGTTTGGCGGCGGGCATTCGCACGCTTCGCCCATGGGCGCGCGGCGTGCCGCTGAAAGAGAATTGTCGAATTTGCTGCCGGTGACGGCCGGCACGCGAGGAGAAGACGATGAACCAAGAAATTATGAATCTGTTCAATCCGACGACGCCGGCTCAGGTCTTTGACCAGATCCGGATTTCGATCGCGTCGCCGGAAAAGATTCTGTCGTGGTCTTATGGCGAAATCAAGAAGCCGGAGACCATCAACTACCGCACCTTCAAGCCGGAGCGCGACGGCCTGTTCTGCGCGCGCATCTTCGGGCCGATCAAGGACTACGAGTGTCTGTGCGGCAAGTACAAGCGGATGAAGTACAAGGGCATCATCTGCGAAAAGTGCTCGGTCGAAGTGACGCTGTCGCGCGTCCGGCGCGAGCGCATGGGCCACATCGAACTGGCGGCGCCCGTTGCCCACATCTGGTTCCTGAAGTCGCTGCCGTCGCGCATCGGCCTTCTGCTCGACATGACGCTGAAGGATCTCGAGCGGATTCTCTACTTTGAATATTACGTCGTACTCGAGCCTGGCCTGACCGCGCTCAAGGACCGTCAGTTGCTGTCGGAAGACGAGTATCTGAAGGCGCAGGACGAATACGGCCAGGATTCCTTCACCGCCATGATCGGTGCAGAGGCGATCCGCGAACTGTTGAAGGGGCTTGAGCTCGAGAAGCTCGAGACCACCTTGCGCGCCGAGATGCAGG
>CAVZJE010000025.1:0-94364 GCA_963775545.1 uncultured Alphaproteobacteria bacterium | reverse complement strand
GGGCGTTTCGGTGCTGCCCTAACAAGAGGCGGCGGGAAACAATGGTTCCAAGACTGCAGAATATGTTTGCGCCTCGTCTTCCGTCGTGGCCGGGCTTGACCCGCCTGCGGGGCCGAAGCCTCTTCGGCGTGGCGAAGGCCCGGCTATCCATCTCTCTTCAAAAATGTCCTTGTGAAGTTCGATGGATGCCCGGATCCCGTCTCCGCCAAAGCTACGCCGGGCCACTCGTTCACTCGGCCGCCGAAGCTCTAGCGAAGGCGGGAGGTCCGGGCATGACGAGTGCGTTTGTATCGACGTCCCGATTCCAGACACACCTCCGCCCTCTCGCGGCGCGAGAGGCGCCCGAGCGATATGAATTCACGTCCCTCCAATGAGAGGGCGCGGGGAATGCCGGGCGCCTGGCCGCACCCGCAGCCTCGTATGCGAATAAAAAAAGCATACGAGTGTAGTCGCCACAGGTTCACCGGAAGCGATCCGGCATTCCCTGCACGATTGGTTTTAACGGTTTCCTTCGCGCTCTCCCCAGTGATCGGGCTGTCTTGTCACTGTCACCTTGCGGATACTTCCGCAAAGCTTGACATCGGCGTCGAGATGTCAGGACCACACGACTTCGCCGTCCGAGATCTGCGCGCTCGTCTGCCGCGCAAGCCTCGTCCATCGCATCCCGCGCCCAACGTCCGTGACGATCGCGATACGCCCCTCTTTTCGGGCGCGAGACGGGCGGGCTTGTAAAGATGATTTGCCCGTCGGCGCAAGGGAAATATTTTTTGGATGAGGGGTAGACGGGAGCAAGCGAGGAGCCGGAGTGATTTGCCCGTCCGGGCAAAACGTGCCGAGAACGGCAACGCTTGTGCGTTAGCCCGATCTTCGGATCGGTGTTTACAGATTTGAGCTACGGGACCGAAGGCTATCCCGGGCCCGGGTTCGACGCCGGCGCAGGGCTCAGCGGGGCGCCTCCGACCGAAACCGGGCCGAACGGTTTAGGCAGCGCCGCAATTGTTTTTCGAGGCGTCCGGACCCGAGCGCGAAAATTTGAATGTGGGATGCTGGAAGTCGTCGACTGGCGACACCGCATTCTGCAGCGCGTCGGTCTGCGCCGCCAGCGAGGAGAGTTGACGGGATATTCTCCTCAAGTCCTCGTGTTGCGTTGCGGAGCTCTGCGTCAGCGAAGCCAGCACAACCGCATTTTGCTGCTGCGACACCTGAATATCCTTCAGTGTCGCGCTGACGCGGATCCGGTATCGGGGCTGTAGCCGTCTCATGGCGAGACCGTGCAACGAAGCGATCGAAATTCGGCCAGGAGAAATTCGGCAGAGGGAAATTCGACAGAGAGAGATTCGGCAAAGACGATGCGGTCGAAACTCGGCAAGGAGATGCGACTAAAATTCGCCAGGGAGAAGCGATTGAGATCCGGCAAGGAATTGGCGGTGGCCGCGCCGATAACGGCCAAAGCGGCCAGGGACACTGCTATCGCCGGCGCCCGGTTCGAAGGCCCCGGTAGTGCCGCCTCAGGCGGGTTACCTGCATGGTCCAGTGTTTCAGCCACCTGCGTCCCTTAACCGTCAACCTCGCAAGATTTTTCCTCGCCGCCGATCAGCAAACAAGAAGGAGCCGTTACTCGGACTATCCAGACTTATGCGATCCAAACCTGGGCGATCCAGCGACGACTCTACATGCAAGAGCCACCCAAATAGACTGAAATCATGGGCTTATATGGTTAATGATCGGTTATTCCCGGCGCTATCATTCGGCGGGGAAGTCCCGCCCGGCGAATTGACGGCTGGACGGAATTCCCCTCGCCCCCAGGCGTCGCAGTCGACGCGCACATGCAAGCCGTATGCGGCGCCGAACCACGCGATCAGATGTTTCAGAGCGCCGATCTGCCGATCGCTACCAGCTATTTCCGTACCAGGGGCAAACACCAAACGTCATGCGTCTTGCGATCCTTCGATCGCAGCCGCGAAGACAGAATTTGCCGCCGCCCGTGAAGCAACGTGAAACGCAGAGATCGTAGGAACACACCACGGCCTGAGCGGGCGAAGCGGCAACCGTGGCCGATGCAACGAGTATCAGCGCGGCAATCAACGTTGAACGAAGAAGCATGGGAAATCCTCCGGTGGTGAGGGTTGCCGGGCGCACTCAAAGGTTATCACGATTGGCAGGGAGTGGCGAGTTCAGTTCCGTGAACCGAACCGTCGTTTCGGCCGCGCGAAACCCGCTTTTAGCGGCGGCCGAACGCCAACGGCGAAGCGCCGGGCAGCAGCGCGGAATTGAGGTCGGAGGGCTGTTGCGAGAAGCTCGCTCCGAATGAGACGCTGAGATTCGAGGTGGGGCGGATTTCGACGCCCGCATGCACGCCATAGCCCGGCGCGGTGCCGGAAGATATGGAGTCCATGGCCGCGAACGGGCTGCCGATGATGGGCGGCGCGTTATACTTCACGGTGTCGAACCCGGCATAGATCGAAACCGGCGCGCTCGTGAAGTTGTAGCCGGTCTGCATGCCTTCGTAGGTGAATGACGGGTTGCCGAAGGCGCCGGCCTGGCTGAAGCTGCTCAGGCCAAAGCCGAGGTTGCCGCGTTCGCTGCCGACAAACCAGCCGTTGTCGAAATTGTACCGTGAGGAAAAGTTGCCGAAAGCGTTCGCGTTCGTGGCTGACGTGAGGCTGTTACCGAAACCGCTGGGCCAGGCCGAAGTGGTCCAATAGGGCACGGATTGGGCGTGTGCCGCCTCGGAGCCGAGGCAAAGCACGGCCACGACGACGGCCGATGCGCAACCCAATCTGCGTGAGACCATGAACATCAGGTCAAAATTACACTCAGCCTGGCGGACAAACAACTGGCGGAGGGGTGCTGGCAGCGCAAAAAATCAGCGGCAGCCTCTGCGCGCCATGTCCCTCTCGCGGTACCGGTCGCAGTTTCTGACCGTGCCGCGCTTGTTGCATGTCGCGATGCGTGCCTCAACGGAACATGAATTTCTTCCGGGGAGCTGCTGGGCCTGTGCGGATGAAATAGCGGCCGATCCCACGAGCGAAAGTACGACAATGAGCGCTGAAATCCGAAGCATGGGAATCCCCCGGTTAAATGTCGGCAACAGATCAATGGGCGCTTGAAACAATGGCGCTCGAAGCTGGCGCGCCACTCAGGATAAAACTGCGAACTCTTACATTATTGAAATCTCGGTATAATCGGCCACAGTGTACGATACCCGACCATGTCAGGGCGATCCATCGGGAACTGCAGGCGCCCGAAGAAAGCCGTTAATTGGGTCGGGGCGATATCAGTCCTGAATTGAATCGACGGCGCACGCTTGATACACTGCGCCAAGGGTCGCACTTCAGGCTGCGACCCATAATCCCATGACGCGAGCAGTAACATGGCCAGCAAACACGCGCTCGAAGGGTTGATAAAATGGTCGATGCGCGACCGATGGGCCGATCGGTTCGAGCAGATTCTCGAAGATCATCTCATACCCACCTGCGAGGAAACCGGCCTTGAGATCGACGATATCGTCTCGACGATCGGCGAAGATCTGTTCATGAGCACGGTGTGGGCCTGTGCTTTCGAAGACTTCCTGACCCGTGAATTCGACGACGGGGACAACGCAATCGACGACTATCTAAAGCGGCGCGGCTGGAAAAAATCTGCTTCGGTTCGCGCCTACGTGGCCGCGCTGCGAAATTCGACGATAAGCCTCTACGAAGTCAGCGACATTGTCCGCGGCACCTCGTTTCGGGCGCGCGACTTTATCCGCGGCGGCGAACCGGTGCTGATCAGCGAGCGAAGCGCCACCCAAAGCCTCAAGCCGTGGGACCGCATTGCCGCTCGTGTCGTCCAGGTGGGATCGCAAATGCAGATCTGTGGTGGCGTACTGGTATTCGAACACGAGACATCGGAAGCCTTCATCGAAACCCTCCGGAAATTCGACTCGCTCGGCATCGAGGAAAAGCGGGAGTTTGCCGAGGCGAACGGACAGGACTTCGACGACGCGGTATTCTCGGAGCTTTCTCCGACGGAGAGGCAGCGCGCAATAACCCCCATGTTCACGACGTTTTGGCTCGTCGATGTGATTGACCGAGCCCGGGCACCGAAGATTCCCGATTTGCGCAATGCCGAAGGGGACGAGCTGATCCTGTGCGAAGCGTGCCATCCGCTCGCCGCCGACACGACGGGCGACGACATCCAAGCCGCTCTGCAGGCGCGTCCGGAGTTTCGTCCAACGAGCACGACATCATGGAGCTGGGTTAGCTTGGGAAAGCCAGCTGCGGTACGATCGTATCACGGCGAGCCATCGCAGAAATCTCTGACATTCGAAACGACGCTCGACGACGCGCTCGTGCTCGGCGATCTACGCTTGGAGGACAAGACCCTGGCGCTCAGCGTCAATTCCCGGCAGCGTTGCGATCGCGGCTGCGCGCTGCTGTCCGAAATATTCGGCCGACGCGTCGGCCAACCTTCGATCAGGACGGAATTGATGGATCAAATCGTGGCATCGCGCGATGCCGCCATGCCAAACGAGCTCGACCTCCCCGAGGAGGAGCGTTGCGCTGTCATCCATGACCACCTGGACCGACACTACCGCAGTGTGCTCGATGAACCAGTTCCCATGCTTGGAGGCGCCACGCCGCGCGACGCGGTTAAAACCGACAGCGGACGGATCAAAATCGTCGACTGGCTCAAGATGATGGAAAACGAGACGGCGAAGTCCGCTGCCCCAAATAGCCCGATGGCAAATTACAGCTTCGGCTGGCTATGGACGGAATTGGGCATCAGCGAACTGAGACAATGATCGAAGTGGCAAGCGAAAACTAATAGAACTTCAAATTCGCCAAAATGGTCGCACAGCTGCCATGCCAATGAGTATCGAGGAGATTACCGAGGCCTTCGACTTCGCCAACACCGGCGGCAACATGGGCGAATTTCTCGCCTTCGTCTGCAAACGGACCGGGAAAATCTACTATCAAACGGATTTTCCAGACGTAGCAGAGATGAATGACGAACTGCCGGACGACATTAACGACGAAGAAAAATACGTCGCACTTCCGGACAAGCGCGAACTCGGCCTAGGCAAGCCGCTGGTGCTCGATTTCGCGCGCCAGTCCCTGCCGGACGATTTCGACGACGTTCGCTATTTCTTCAGCAGGCGGGGTGCCTACCCGAAATTCAAGGCCCTGCTCGCCAAACGAGGTGCAATCGATCTCTGGCACGCGTTCGAAGCGAAAGCCACAGAGCAGGCGTTGCGCGACTGGTGCGCGCTACATTCGATCGAAACTATTGGCTGATTTTGTGCGCCACGGCCGATGAAGATGCGCCACTATTGCTTCGTCGTGGCGCTACGATCCAGCATGCGGATTGGCGGAAAACCGTTCCAACGTGGCCGATCCTTCTTGGAAGCAGTATGTCGAAAGGTGCCTGACGCAGCTTTCATGCCACTGCCAACGTGGGAATAGCGTTGATCTTCTCTCCAAGCTCCTGCTCGGCCCGCTGCAGATCGTAGCGCTTCTGCAGATTGAGCCACAGGTCCGGACCGTTTCCGCACAGCTTCCCAAGCCGCAACGCCATCATTGGTGTTACTGGCTGCTTTTCCTCAAGGAGGTCATAGAGCGTCTGACGTGACACACCAAGCAGCTTGGCGATCACCGTCTTGGGTCGATTGAGCGCCGGCAAAATCTCTTCACGCAGAAGTTCGCCGGGGTGCATGGGCGGCAAGCCGCGCTTCGGGAGCTTCTTGGTCATCGAATCTTCCTTAGTGATAATCTTCCAGATCGACGTCGATTGCATCACCTTCCAACCAGCCGAACGTGATTCGCCAGTTTCCGCTTGCGTTGACTGCATAACGACCTCTGTCGCGGCCGACGAGCGAATGAAAACGGAAGCCAGGCAGGTTCATGTCCTCAGGCCGCGATGCATCGTCGAGCGCGCGCAAAATATTTGCGATGCGCCTTGTGTTCTGCACGCTAAGCCGGCGCCCGTCTCCGGTCGCGAAAAAGCGTTCCAGTGCCTTGTCTGTGAACGACCGGATCACACAGTATTGTAAGTCAGCGACTTACAAGTGTCAAGCGTTGACTTACACAGCCAGCCCCGGACTACGGCATCGAGAACGTCAATCTGGAGCGCTATTGTCTTCGCGCTCCGCGAGGATGCAGGATCGACGGTGTCCGACGGCGATATCGTACAAGATTGTAGAAATGGCGCTCCCAAGGGGAATTGAACCCCTGTTTCAGCCTTGAGAGGGCCGCGTCCTAACCGCTAGACGATGGGAGCTTAGGGTCCAAGGGAATACCCTTGAAACGGCTGCCGGGCAAGGCGGGGTTGTTCTCTCTTATCCCTCCCCCTTGGCGGGGTCCGAGGCGAGCAAAGCTCGCTCTCGAGGTCGGCGAACGAAAGCGGGCCGGGGTGGCGTCTTCAAAATCATTATCGAATGACGTTAGCCCCCACCCGACCGTCGCTTCGCGCCGGCCACCCTCCCCGCTGCTCGCTTCGCTCGCGGGGGAGGGATAAAAGCTGCGCCAGTACCCTAAGGCTCGTTCACAAACCGCAGGCGGCCGAGGGGCTTGAACGTACGCGCATCGAAGGTGCGGATTTCGGTGGTCCCGCCCAAATCGAGTGTCACCACCAGCCGGTCGCCGGCTACGCCCGTGGAGACGATCTTGGCTCCCTTCGGCAAGACGGCCGTGATCTCGGACGTGTTGACGCTTCCCTCGGACTTGAAAAGACGGTAGCCGATGGCGACCAGAACGGCGGCAATCGCTAACCCCGTGGTCAGGCCCGCAATCAGCATCAGCCGCCGCACCCGCGCAACCAGCGCGGCCTGTTCGGGGGTCGGTTGGCTCGCAGCGGTGTCGGTCATTCTAGTGCCCACCTTCCGAAGTTCGTGCTCCATCGCGGCGGCCACCTTCACGAACTTCGGAAGGTCATGGGCACTAGCAAACTTATTAGAATCTAGTACCGCTTTATCGATCTGAAGTCCCTGAAAGAAATCGCGGCTCGTGGTACAGGGACTTCAGATCGGCGGTACTAGATCTTCTTTGGAACAGATATTGAGTAACGGTCACTTTGAGTAACGATCAGCAGCTGGAAGTCATCGTCGAAGGCAGCGAAGGGTCGCCCCGGCTCGACCGCGTGCTGGCGGCTCGCCTTAGCGATCTCTCGCGATCCCGCCTCAAGGCGCTGATCCTCGCCGGTCAGGTCGCGGTGAAGAACGCGCCCGTCCGCGATCCCGCTTATCATGTCGCTCGCGGCGATACGATCACAATCGAGGTGCCGGAGGCGGTGGCGGCGGAACCCCGGGGCGAAGAGATCGCGCTCAATATTGTCTATGAGGACGACGACCTCATCGTCATCGACAAGCCCTCTGGCCTCGTGGTGCATCCGGGCGCAGGGCATGAGACGGGCACCCTCGTCAATGCGCTGATCGCCCATTGCGGCGAGAGCCTTTCCGGCATTGGCGGGGTGAAACGGCCGGGCATCGTGCACCGGCTGGACAAGGACACGTCCGGACTTCTGGTGGTCGCCAAGAACGACGCGGCGCATCAATCGCTGTCGGCGCAATTCGCCGACCACGGCAAGACCGGCGAGATGCGGCGCGGCTACCTCGCCTTTGTCTGGGGGGTGCCGAACCGGCAGCGCGGCAGCGTTGATGCGCCGATCGACCGCCATCCCCATGCGCGGGACAAGATGGCGGTGCGCGAAAGCGGCCGCCACGCGGTCACCCATTGGGAAATCGTCGAGAGCTTTAACGGCGCCGACGGCAAGCCGGTGGCGGCCCTTCTTTCCTGCGAACTCGAGACCGGCCGCACCCATCAGATCCGGGTGCATCTCGCCCATATCGGCCACCCCCTGATGGGGGACCCGACCTATGGGCCCCATTTCAAGACCAAGGCTGTCCGGCTCGGTCCGCAAAGCCAGGCCGCCTTGACGGCCCTCGATCGCCAAGCGCTACATGCATACCTCTTGGCCCTGGAGCACCCCAAAACCGGGGCGATTCTGGAGTGGAACTCGAATTTGCCGGAAGATCTGGCCCTTTTGCGAAAGACGCTGCAGGCGGCGCTATGACGCAGGGTGGTTAGGAAAGTCTTGATATGCCAATTGGTTATGGCAGCCACACCGTAACGTGACGGGGGTTTAACTTTCAAAAGCGTCCCCGTTTGGTGTATGTTGCACCTGCGTTGAATATCCAACGTGGAACATCGCGGAGCGACTGGCTTTAACAAAGCAGTTACCTGCCTGGCCCGCCGCTATCGGGGGCCTGAACCAAGTGGAGGGCGCTCA
Source organism: uncultured Alphaproteobacteria bacterium (assembly GCA_963775545.1). Lineage (GTDB taxonomy): Bacteria > Pseudomonadota > Alphaproteobacteria > Rhizobiales > Xanthobacteraceae > Bradyrhizobium. Next base: position 86,096 of record CAVZJE010000025.1, on the reverse strand, counting down.
ATGGCCCGCACAGCTACCCTGCCGATTCTCAATGGAGAATCCGGCCTTTCCCGTTACCTCGCCGAAATCCGCAAGTTTCCGATGCTGGAACCCGAGCAGGAATACATGCTCGCCAAGCGTCTGCGCGAACACGACGATCGTAACGCGGCACATCAACTCGTCACCAGCCATCTCCGGCTCGTGGCCAAGATCGCCATGGGCTATCGCGGCTACGGATTGCCGATCTCCGAGGTCGTCTCGGAAGGCAACGTCGGCCTGATGCAGGCGGTGAAGCGGTTCGAACCCGAAAAGGGGTTCCGGCTCGCTACCTACGCTATGTGGTGGATCAAGGCGTCCATTCAAGAGTACATCCTGCGTTCCTGGTCGCTCGTGAAAATGGGCACCACCGCGAACCAGAAGAAGCTGTTCTTCAACCTGCGCAAGGCGAAGAGCAAGATCTCCGCGCTTGAAGAGGGTGATCTTCATCCCGATCAGGTGAAGCTGATTGCCAAGCGTCTCGGCGTGACCAATCAGGACGTTGTCGACATGAACCGCCGTCTCGGCGGCGATGCCTCGCTCAACGCGCCGATCCGGGACGACGGCGAAGCCGGCGAATGGCAGGACTGGCTGGTCGATAACTCGCCCAACCAGGAAGCCCTGATGGCCGAACACGAAGAGTTCGATCATCGCCGCTCGGCGCTCACCGGCGCGATCGGCGTGCTCAATCCGCGCGAACGCCGCATCTTCGAGGCGCGGCGCCTGGCGGAAGATCCGATGACGCTGGAAGATCTCGCGGCCGAATTCGGCGTGTCGCGCGAACGCGTGCGGCAGATCGAGGTCCGCGCTTTCGAGAAGGTGCAGTCGGCCGTCAAAGGCACGATCGCCAGACAGGAAGCGGCCGCACTCGAAGCCGCGCTCTAATTTAGAGCGCGCAACCGTTTAGGCGGATCGCAACAAACACGAAAGCCGGCGGCAACGCCGGCTTTTTTGTTGGGCTGAAACGGCAAGGTTGCGGTTTGAACCGTCTGATATCGGCGGCCGACCAAGGAGGGCGGCCTCCCGTTCTTGAGTGAGCACTCGGGTGATCACTTGGGGCCACGTCATGTCGCGAACAACCAGCCGGGCCCTCCTGCCGTGTCGATCACCCTGCAATCCACCGTCAGCTTCTCGCCCGAGTTCATGCGCGAACTTCCCATGCTCGAAAAGGCAATGATCGAGCACGGGCTCGAGCCGTCGAAATTCGTGATCTCGAAGGATTCCGCCACCCCATCGACGCGGTTCGTCGGCGGCACTTTCTTCTTTGACTATACCGTGTTCGTCGGCGGGCAGCATTTCACCCTGACCGAGCCGAACGACATGGTATTCCTGGAGTACTTCCTCAAGCTCTGTACCGCCGAGGACGGCGTGCGACCGCTTTTGAAACTGCGCCGCGGACGTCCCGGCCTCTTCCGCCGCTTCCTGCGCTGGATGGCGAAACCGGTGTGATAAAACGAAGCAAAGCATCAAGCCCGGAATTTAAAGGCGGATCGCACGCAAACACGAAAGCCGGCGGCGACGCCGGCTTTTTTGTTGACGCAGCCCCACTCTCAATGAATCGCGGGCTCCCTCAACGAAGGGTGCTGAGGTAATCCGACAGCGTGGTGGGATCGCCACGCGTGCTCTGCCGCAGGGGCTGGTTACTCAACAATATGCCGGACTGGGTCTTGTAGTCGGCAGGCACATTGTCGGTCGGCTTCAGCGGCTGGTTGAGGAGATCGCGGTAGCGCTCATAGGCCTGTTGGGTGCCGACGAAGATGCAGACGCAATGCTGCGGCTCGGCATAGAGATAACGGACGGCGTCGCCGACCCCATTTGTGACAAAGCGGTGCGCTGGCAGCGCGCGCAGCGCTTTTTGCCCAGCGGGATCGTTGGCGAGCTGGATACGAAAACCGGCGGACGACAAATAAAAGCTGTTCTTTTCCAGGAACGGCTTGCTTGGCCCCTCCACGGCGGACGAAACCGCAGCGGAGAGCAACAGCGCCACGGCCGGTAACAATCGCAAGGCCCTGATGCCGCGGAGCCAAAATGGATGTCGATGGTCCGATGCGACCAGCCGGATATTCGATGCGGACATTGCAATTCCTCTGCCTAAAAAGCCTCGCCGGTGCTTCCGCCATTACGCCACGAACAGTGGGCCAACATTGTGTTGAGCCACGGGGGACTACCTATTCACCCCACTCGCTCGCCAGCGTCGCCAGTGCGCAGCCCTCGCAATAGCGCGCATCCTTGTAGTCGATCCAGTTGTGCGCATAGACGTGATCGAGCGGGATGCGATAGCGCGCGCGCAACACCTTCACCAGGATGCGCCAGGCCGCGATTTGCGCCTCCGTCGCAGGCCGTGTGACATCGGGATAATTGCCGGCGAACTCCACCCCGATCGAAGTATCCTTGTTGACCTGGTGATAGGTCTTGGCGTTGTCGATGTACTTGTTGTCGTTGCGGTCGGCGCCGTCGGTATGGGTGGGGACGAGATTGTCGGCGACAGCCCAGTACACCGTGCCGTCGGTCTCGACCCACACCATGACGCCGCGACGGGTCGGGTTTTTCGATTGCGCTTGCGCGCCGCCACGTGCGGAGCCGGCCGGCCCCTCGGTCTGGTGCACGATGATGTTGCGCCAGGGATGCGCCTTTTCGACATCGCCCCAGGGCGCGAGCCAGACCATCTTCAGGCCCGGAATGTCCGGCGTACCGGAGGAGCGCGCGATCGCCTCGATCGAGGGACCCTGGGCCAGAGCTTGAGCCGACAGGACAGCCGCGCAGATTGCGATCAGGAGAAAACGAAAAGGCATGCACCGCACTATGCGCCTGACCTTTTGCGGATCAAGCCCACAAGCTCGCTTCTAGCGTCCCGGTTCTGACATTCGTACCCTATCGCGGCGGGCACTTTTACGAATGTCAGAACCAAAGGGACACTAGCAACTATATAATTCTAGTGTGGCTTCAACTCTGACGTTCCTTTGAAGAACTCGCGGCGACACTGGAAGGAACGTCAGAGTCGCCACACTGGGCTATGTCAGGCGTGGCGACGCATGGGGTGCGTTGGCGCGGGCTCGATCTCGGGCGCAAGCGACGGCGAAAGATCGTAAACCGCATAGCGGTTCCTGCCCTCTTTCTTGGCCACATAGAGCGCGTGGTCGGCAGCGGCAATCAGCCGGTCCGGCAGGATCCCGATGTCCCGGCTCCATTGCGCCACCCCGATCGAAACGGAAAGCGGCACTTCAGTGCCGGCGCAGCCGGCGGCATCGTCGCGGCACACCTCGACGATCCGGCGCGCGATCATCGCGCCCTCGCGCAGCGTGGAAGCCGGCAGCATGATGCAGAATTCGTCGCCACCGGTGCGCGCCAGCAGATCGCCGGCCCGCAGCCGCGTCTGCGCCATCAGCGTGAAATGCTGCAAGCAGGCGTCGCCCGCGGCATGCCCATGGGTGTCGTTGATCATCTTGAAATTGTCGAGGTCGACCACCAGCAACGCAAACGGCTGGTTGCTGCGGTCCGATCTTGCGCATTCCTCGGACAGGCGCTGCAGCAATTGCCGCCGGTTACCGACACCGGTGAGATCGTCCATCATCGCGAGATCGGCGACCTCGTTGCGCAGCCGGTCCACCGCCATCAGCAGGAAGCCGAAGTTACAGACCATCGACAGGAACAGCTGCGCCAGGATCGCGATCGATTGCGGCGCGTTGAAGTGGGTGAACGAGAAGTCCGTACCGATCTGAAACAGCTTGCCCAGCGCGCGGAACGCGCAGAGGCCGATGATGATCATCCCGACGCCGGCGGCGAGCCGGGCGCCGGCATTGGCCCGGCCATCCGGCTTCGAGAGCAGTAACTTCAGCGGAAAAGCCAGTGGCAGCGCTTGCGCCACGGAAAAGATCACGATCCGCGCCGTCGCGCTGTCGTAACCGAATATGAAGATCGAAAGACCGGCGAATGTCAGCGCCGTCAGCGCCGCGGTGTACCGCCAGAGAACCGGCTTGCCGTAAAACCGCCTGATGCCCATCACGGCGAGGCAGGTCGCGAAGACGACCATCGTGCCACCGAACAGCAGCGGGATCAGCGACTGAGTGAATATCGTCAACGTCGCGATCAAGGCGCCGGCGGCCAATGCCAAAGCCGAGGCAGTCCAGTACCGTGCCGCCCCAAGGCTCGGATAGCTGTGCAGGATGTAGGCCCAGATCAGACCGAGCGCGAGGAAATTGATAACGAACGCCGTCCACAGCGTCGGTACGTTCAGCATTGCCGACCCAGAGCGATCATCGCCCTGTCTCCCCGTTTTTCAAGCCGTCCAGCCCTGACTGAGTGACCACTTTCCGAAGTTCGTGCTTTCCCGCAGCACCCACCATTCACGAACTTCGGAAAGTTATGGTCACCAGTAAACCAAGGATTCTAGTGCCGCTTTCTATTTGAAGTTCCTGGTACGAATTTGCCGCTTGTGGTGCAGGAACTTCAAATAGGCGGCACTACCCCGTAGTCTTGCCGACCACCATGCGACCGCGTGGATTAACGGAGTCTCACCTGGGAAACCAAATCGGCGTCTTGGTTGTGAAATGCTGAAGATGACGCAGGCGCGGTTCTTGATCGCGACTTGCCGAATTGGCACGGCATTAACCCTGACCGTCACGGTTCAAGGGCGCGGCTCGCGATCGTTCAATCGGTCGCTCGAAGCGAACAGAGTGCGCGTATCACCGATGCTTGCGCCAAAAACACGCCAAAATGCGTAACTTCTGTGGATAACGTAATGACACAGGCGTGACAGTGTGGGGCATCGGCCCGCGAATCTGTTGGATTACATTTGAGGATATTGCGAGGCTGGCCCTCCGCCGAGCATGCCTCGTGTCGCGTTTCAATCCATTAACTCAAATGAGGATGCTATGGCTAAGAAAGCGAAGAAGGCAAAGAAGGCGAAAAAGGCCAAGAAGTCGAAGAAGAAGTAGTTTCGATCGCCCGGGTGGAGCCTCGCTCTGCCCGGGCACCCAATTCGGACGAACGGATACGAAAGCGGCGGGCCCAAGGCTCGCTTTTTTTATTCTCGCCTTGCTGATTCTTATTTCTGCATTTCGATCTCCTCCTCGAGTTGATTACCCCTTGATCCTCCCTTGGCGATCCGCATTCTGTGGCAAGACCCTTCCTCGAATGCCGGAGTGATCCCGTAGTGGAGTGGATTTGACATTCGCTATCCCGCAGCCAAGCATTCGAAATGCGAATGTCAAATCCAAAACTCCACTACAAACTAACATTTGCTAGTGGTCCTTTGATTCTAACATTTGCAAAATGTGCCTGCCGCGACGGGATGCAAATGTTAGAATCGGACCACTAGATGACCGCGATCCCTGGAGCCGCCGTGGCCGTCACGGGCGCGGCAAGCGGCATCGGCCGAGCGCTGGCGATTGAACTCGCGGCCCGCGGGGCGGATCTCGCGCTCGCCGATCGCGACGAGGCCGGCCTTCAGGCCGTCGCGGCCGAAATCGCCAAGGCGAAGCCGCGCAAGGTCAGCCTGCACCGGGTCGATGTCGCCAATCCCGAAGAGATTGCCGGCTTCGCGCGCGAGGCGATCGCCGCCCACCCGTCGCTGAACATCGTCATCAACAATGCCGGCGTCGCGCTGCTCGGCCAGTTTCACGAGATCGACCAGCCGCAGATCGAGTGGCTGTTCAACATCAACTTCTGGGGCGTGGTGCATTCGACCCGCGCCTTCCTGGCCCAACTGGCGAGCCAAAAGGCCTCCCATATCGTCAACGTCTCCTCGATTTTCGGCATTGTCGCCCCGCCGGGACAAACCGCCTATGCAGCGGCGAAATTCGCCGTCCGCGGCTTCTCGGAATCGCTGCGCCACGAATTGCAGATGGCGAAAAGCCCGGTGCGGCTTTCCGTGGTGCATCCCGGCGGCATCAAGACCAACATCGTGCGCAATTCGCGCGCGGGCTCCGGCGTCACCGATAATGAACGCCGCGTGCAATCGATCGAACGGTTCGACGCGATCGCCCAGACTTCGCCGAAGGATGCCGCACTTCGGATCATCAAGGGGATCGAGAAGAACGAGCCCCGCATCCTGATCGGCGGCGACGCCCGCTTCATGGATCTCCTGCAACGCTTCCGCCCCGCCACCTACTGGAACGTGATGGCGAGGCGGATAGGGGCTTGAACGTACGTGCATCGAAGGTGCGGATTTCGGTGGTCCCGCCCAAATCGAGTGTCACCACCAGCCGGTCGCCAGCTACGCCCGTGGAGACGATCTTCGCGCCTTTCGGCAAGACGGCCGTGATCTCAGACGTGTTGACGCTTCCCTCGGACTTGAAAAGACGGTAGCCGATGGCGACCAGAACGGCGGCAATCGCTAACCCCGTGGTCAGGCCCGCAATCAGCATCAGCCGCCGTACCCGCGCAACCAGCGCGGCCTGTTCGGGGGTCGGTTGGCTCGCAACGGTGTCGGTCATCAAGATCTTCTTTATTGAGTAACGGTCACTTTGAGTAACAATCAGCGGCTGGAAGTCATCGTCGAAGGCAGCGAAGGGTCGCCCCGGCTCGACCGCGTGCTGGCGGCTCGCCTGAGCGATCTCTCGCGATCCCGCCTTAAGGCGCTGATCCTCGCCGGTCAGGTCGCGGTGAAGAACGCGCCCGTTCGCGATCCCGCTTATCATGTCGCTCGCGGCGATACGATCACAATCGACGTGCCGGAGGCGGTGGCGGCGGAACCCCGGGGCGAAGAGATCGCGCTCAATATTGTCTATGAGGACGACGACCTCGTCGTCATCGACAAGCCCTCAGGCCTCGTGGTGCATCCGGGCGCAGGGCATGAGACGGGCACCCTCGTCAATGCGCTGATCGCCCATTGCGGCGAGAGCCTTTCCGGCATTGGCGGGGTAAAACGGCCGGGCATCGTGCACCGGCTGGACAAGGACACGTCCGGACTCCTGGTGGTCGCCAAGAACGACGCGGCGCATCAATCTCTGTCGGCGCAATTCGCTGACCACGGCAAGACCGGCGAGATGCGGCGCGGCTACCTCGCCTTTGTCTGGGGGGTGCCGAACCGGCTGCGCGGCAGCGTTGATGCGCCGATCGACCGCCATCCCCATGCGCGGGACAAGATGGCGGTGCGCGAAAGCGGCCGCCACGCGGTCACCCATTGGGAAATCGTCGAGAGCTTTAACGGCGCCGACGGCAAGCCGGTGGCCGCCCTTCTTTCCTGCGAACTCGAGACCGGCCGCACCCACCAGATCCGGGTGCATTTCGCCCATATCGGCCACCCCCTGATGGGGGACCCGACCTATGGTCCTCATTTCAAGACCAAGGCTGTCCGGCTCGGTCCGCAAAGCCAGGCCGCCTTGACGGCCCTCGATCGCCAAGCGCTACATGCATACCTCTTGGCCCTGGAGCACCCCAAAACCGGGGTGATTCTGGAGTGGAACTCGAATTTGCCGGAAGATCTGGCCCTTTTGCGAAAGACGCTGCAGGCGGCGCTATGACGCAGGGTGGTTAGGAAAGTCTTGATATGCCAATTGGTTATGGCAGCCACACCGTAACGTGACGGGGGTTTAACTTTCAAAAGCGTCCCCGTTTGGTGTATGTTGCACCTGCGTTGAATATCCAACGTGGAACATCGTGGAGCGACTGGCTTTAACAAAGCAGTTGCCTGCCTGGCCCGCCGCTATCGGGGGCCTGAACCAAGTGGAGGGCGCTCAATGGCCCGCACAGCTACCCTGCCGATTCTCAATGGAGAATCCGGCCTTTCCCGTTACCTCGCCGAAATCCGCAAGTTTCCGATGCTGGAACCCGAGCAGGAATACATGCTCGCCAAGCGTCTGCGCGAACACGACGATCGTAACGCGGCACATCAACTCGTCACCAGCCATCTCAGGCTCGTGGCCAAGATCGCCATGGGCTATCGCGGCTACGGATTGCCGATCTCCGAGGTCGTCTCGGAAGGCAACGTCGGCCTGATGCAGGCGGTGAAGCGGTTCGAACCCGAAAAGGGGTTCCGGCTCGCTACCTACGCTATGTGGTGGATCAAGGCGTCCATTCAAGAGTACATCCTGCGTTCCTGGTCGCTCGTGAAAATGGGCACCACCGCGAACCAGAAGAAGCTGTTCTTCAACCTGCGCAAGGCGAAGAGCAAGATCTCCGCGCTTGAAGAGGGTGATCTTCATCCCGATCAGGTGAAGCTGATTGCCAAGCGTCTCGGCGTGACCAATCAGGACGTTGTCGACATGAACCGCCGTCTCGGCGGCGATGCCTCGCTCAACGCGCCGATCCGGGACGACGGCGAAGCCGGCGAATGGCAGGACTGGCTGGTCGATAACTCGCCCAACCAGGAGGCCCTGATGGCCGAACACGAAGAGTTCGATCATCGCCGCTCGGCGCTCACCGGCGCGATCGGCGTGCTCAATCCGCGCGAACGCCGCATCTTCGAGGCGCGGCGCCTGGCGGAAGATCCGATGACGCTGGAAGATCTCGCGGCCGAATTCGGCGTGTCGCGCGAACGCGTGCGGCAGATCGAGGTCCGCGCTTTCGAGAAGGTGCAGTCGGCCGTCAAAGGCACGATCGCCAGACAGGAAGCGGCCGCACTCGAAGCCGCGCTCTAATTTAGAGCGCGCAACCGTTTAGGCGGATCGCAACAAACACGAAAGCCGGCGGCAACGCCGGCTTTTTTGTTGGGCTGAAACGTCAAGGTTGCGGTTTGAACCGTCTGATATCGGCGGCCGACCAAGGAGGGCGGCCTCCCGTTCTTGAGTGAGCACCCGGGTGATCACTTGGGCCACGTCATGTCGCGAACAACCAGCCGGGCCGTCCTGCCGTGTCGATCACCCTGCAATCCACCGTCAGCTTCTCGCCCGAGTTCATGCGCGAACTTCCCACGCTCGAAAAGGCAATGATCGAGCACGGGCTCGAGCCGTCGAAATTCGTGATCTCGAAGGATTCCGCCACCCCATCGACGCGGTTCGTCGGCGGCACTTTCTTCTTTGACTATACCGTGTTCGTCGGCGGGCAGCATTTCACCCTGACCGAGCCGAACGACATGGTATTCCTGGAGTACTTCCTCAAGCTCTGTACCGCCGAGGGCGGCGTGCGACCGCTTTTGAAACTGCGCCGCGGGCGTCCCGGCCTCTTCCGCCGCTTCCTGCGCTGGATGGCGAAACCCGTGTGATAAAACGAAGCAAAGCATCAAGCCCGGAATTTAAAGGCAGATCGCACGCAAACACGAAAGCCGGCGGCGACGCCGGCTTTTTTGTTGACGCAGCCCCTCTCAATGAATCGAGGCCTCCCTCAACGAAGGGTGCTGAGGTAATCCGACAGCGTGGTGGGATCGCCACGCGTGCTCTGCCGCAGGGGCTGGTTACTCAACAATATGCCGGACTGGGTCTTGTAGTCGGCAGGCACATTGTCGGTCGGCTTCAGCGGCTGGTTGAGGAGATCGCGGTAGCGCTCATAGGCCTGTCGGGTGCCGACGAAGATGCAGACGCAATGCTGCGGCTCGGCATAGAGATAACGGACGGCGTCGCCGACCCCATTTGTGACAAAGCGGTGCGCTGGCAGCGCGCGCAGCGCTTTTTGCCCAGCGGGATCGTTGGCGAGCTGGATACGAAAACCGGCGGACGACAAATAAAAGCTGTTCTTTTCCAGGAACGGCTTGCTTGGCCCCTCCACGGCGGACGAAACCGCAGCGGAGAGCAACAGCGCCACGGCCGGTAACAATCGCAAGGCCCTGATGCCGCGGAGCCAAAATGGATGTCGATGGTCCGATGCGACCAGCCGGATATTCGATGCTGACATAGCAATTCCTCTGCCTAAAAAGCCTCGCCGGTGCTTCCGCCATTACGCCACGAACAGTGGGCCAACATTGTGTTGAGCCACGGGGACTACCTATTCACCCCACTCCCTTGCCAGCGTCGCCAGCGCGCAGCCCTCGCAATAGCGCGCATCCTTGTAGTCGATCCAGTTGTGCGCATAGACGTGATCGAGCGGGATGCGATAGCGCGCGCGCAACACCTTCACGAGGATGCGCCAGGCCGCGATTTGCGCCTCCGTCGCAGGCCGCGTGACGTCGGGATAGTTGCCAGCGAACTCCACCCCGATCGAAGTATCCTTGTTGACCTGGTGATAGGTCTTGGCATTGTCGATGTACTTGTTGTCGTTGCGGTCGGCGCCGTCGGTATGGGTGGGGACGAGATTGTCGGCGACGGCCCAGTACACCGTGCCGTCGGTCTCGACCCACACCATGACGCCGCGACGCGTCGGGTTTTTCGATTGCGCTTGCGCGCCGCCGCGTGCGGAGCCGGCCGGCCCCTCGGTCTGGTGCACGATGATGTTGCGCCAGGGATGCGCCTTTTCGACATCGCCCCATGGCGCGAGCCAGACCATCTTCAGGCCCGGAATGTCCGGCGTGCCGGAGGAGCGCGCGATCGCCTCGATCGAGGGACCCTGGGCAAGAGCTTGAGCCGACAGGACAGCCGCGCAGATTGCGATCAGGAGAAAACGAAAAGGCATGCACCGCACTATGCGCTTGGCCTTTTGCGGATCAAGCCCACAAGCTCGCTTCTAGCGTCCCGGTTCTGACATTCGTACCCTATCGCGGCGGGCACTTTTACGAATGTCAGAACCAAAGGGACACTAGCAACCATATAATTCTAGTGTGGCTTCAACTCTGAGGTTCCTTCGAAGAACTCGCGGCGACACTGGAAGGAACGTCAGAGTCGCCACACTGGGCTATGTCAGGCGTGGCGGCGCACGGGCTGCGTTGGCGCGGGCTCGATCTCGGGCGCAAGCGACGGCGAAAGATCGTAAACCGCATAGCGGTTCCTGCCCTCTTTCTTGGCCACATAGAGCGCGTGGTCGGCAGCGGCAATCAGCCGGTCCGGCAGGATCCCGATGTCCCGGCTCCATTGCGCCACCCCGATCGAAACGGAAAGCGGCACTTCAGTGCCGGCGCAGCCGGCGGCATCGTCGCGGCACACCTCGACGATCCGGCGCGCAATCATCACGCCCTCGCGCAGCGTGGAAGCCGGCAGCATGATGCAGAATTCGTCGCCACCGGTGCGCGCCAGCAGATCGCCGGCCCGCAGCCGCGTCTGCGCCATCAGCGTGAAATGCTGCAAACAGGCGTCGCCCGCGGCATGCCCATGGGTGTCGTTGATCATCTTGAAATTGTCGAGGTCGACCACCAGCAACGCAAACGGCTGGTTGCTGCGGTCCGACCTTGCGCATTCCTCGGACAGGCGTTGCAGCAATTGCCGCCGGTTACCGACACCGGTGAGGTCGTCCATCATCGCGAGATCGGCGACCTCGTTGCGCAGCCGGTCCACCGCCATCAGCAGGAAGCCGAAGTTGCAGACCATCGACAGGAACAGCTGCGCCAGGATCGCGATCGATTGCGGCGTGTTGAAGTGGGTGAACGAGAAGTCCGTACCGATCTGAAACAGCTTGCCCAGCGCGCGGAACGCACAGAGACCGATGATGATCATCCCGACGCCGGCGGCGAGCCGGGCGCCGGCATTGGCCCGGCCATCCGGCTTCGAGAGCAGTAACTTCAGCGGAAAAGCCAGCGGCAGCGCTTGCGCCACGGAAAAGAACACGATCCGCGCCGTCGCGCTGTCGTAACCGAATATGAAGATCGAAAGGCCTGTGAATGTCAGCGCCGTCAGTGCCGCGGTGTGCCGCCAGAGAACCGGCTTGCCGTAAAACCGCCTGATGCCCATCACGGCGAGGCAGGTCGCGAAGACGACCATCGTGCCACCGAACAGCAGCGGGATCAGCGACTGAGTGAATATCGTCAACGTCGCGATCAAGGCGCCGGCGGCCAATGCCAACGCCGAGGCAGTCCAGTACCGGGCCGCCCCAAGGCTCGGATAGCTGTGCAGGATGTAGGCCCAGATCAGACCGAGCGCGAGGAAATTGATAACGAACGCCGTCCACAGCGTCGGTACGTTCAGCATTGCCGACCCAGAGCGATCATCGCCCTGTCTCCCCGTTTTTCAAGCCGTCCAGCCCTGACTGAGTGACCACTTTCCGAAGTTCGTGCTTTCCCGCAGCACCCACCATTCACGAACTTCGGAAAGTTATGGTCACCAGCAAACCAAGGATTCTAGTGCCGCTTTCTATTTGAAGTTCCTGGTACGAATTTGCCGCTTGTGGTGCAGGAACTTCAAATAGGCGGCACTACCCCGTAGTCTTGCCGACCACCATGCGACCGCGTGGATTAACGGAGTCTCACCTGGGAAACCAAATCGGCGTCTTGGTTGTGAAATGCTGAAGATGACGCAGGCGCGGTTCTTGATCGCGACTTGCCGAATTGGCACGGCATTAACCCTGACCGTCACGGTTCAAGGGCGCGGCTCGCGATCGTTCAATCGGTCGCTCGAAGCGAACAGAGTGCGCGTATCACCGATGCTTGCGCCAAAAACACGCCAAAATGCGTAACTTCTGTGGATAACGTAATGACACAGGCGTGACAGTGTGGGGCATCGGCCCGCGAATCTGTTGGATTACATTTGAGGATATTGCGAGGCTGGCCCTCCGCCGAGCATGCCTCGTGTCGCGTTTCAATCCATTAACTCAAATGAGGATGCTATGGCTAAGAAAGCGAAGAAGGCAAAGAAGGCGAAAAAGGCCAAGAAGTCGAAGAAGAAGTAGTTTCGATCGCCCGGGTGGAGCCTCGCTCTGCCCGGGCACCCAATTCGGACGAACGGATACGAAAGCGGCGGGCCCAAGGCTCGCTTTTTTTATTCTCGCCTTGCTGATTCTTATTTCTGCATTTCGATCTCCTCCTCGAGTTGATTACCCCTTGATCCTCCCTTGGCGATCCGCATTCTGTGGCAAGACCCTTCCTCGAATGCCGGAGTGATCCCGTAGTGGAGTGGATTTGACATTCGCTACCCCGCAGCCGAGCATTCGAAATGCGAATGTCAAATCCAAAACTCCACTACAAACTAACATTTGCTGGTGGTCCTTTGATTCTAACATTTGCAAAATGTGCCTGCCGCGACGGGATGCAAATGTTAGAATCGGACCACTAGATGACCGCGATCCCTGGAGCCGCCGTGGCCGTCACGGGCGCGGCAAGCGGCATCGGCCGAGCGCTGGCGATTGAACTCGCGGCCCGCGGGGCGGATCTCGCGCTCGCCGATCGCGACGAGGCCGGCCTTCAGGCGGTCGCGGCCGAAATCGCCAAGGCGAACCCGCGCAAGGTCAGCCTTCACCGCGTCGATGTCGCCAGTCCCGAAGAGATCGCCAGCTTCGCGCGCGAGGCGATCGCCGCCCACCCGTCGCTGAACATCGTCATCAACAATGCCGGCGTCGCGCTGCTCGGCCAGTTTCACGAGATCGACCAGTCGCAGATCGAGTGGCTGTTCAACATCAATTTCTGGGGCGTGGTGCATTCGACCCGCGCCTTCCTGCCCCAACTGGCGAAGCAACCGGCCGCCCATATCGTCAACGTCTCCTCGATTTACGGCATCATCGCCCCGCCCGGCCAGACGGCTTATTCATCGGCGAAATTCGCGGTCCGCGGCTTCTCGGAATCGCTCCGCCACGAATTGCAGGCCGCCAACAGCCCGATCCGCCTTTCCGTGGTGCATCCCGGCGGCATCAAGACCAACATCGTGCGCAATATGCGCTCGGGAAGCGGCGTCACCGACAACGAGCGCCGCGTGCAGTCGATCGAGCGGTTCGATGCGATAGCCCCGACCTCGCCGAAGGACGCGGCGCTGCGGATCATCAAGGGCATCGAGAAGAACGAACCCCGCATCCTGATCGGCGGCGATGCCCGCTTCATGGATCTCCTGCAACGCTTCCGCCCCGCCACCTACTGGAAGGTGATGGCGAAGCGGATCGAGAAGTTGATCAACGCGGGGAATAAGTAGCTTCTATCCGTCCGTCATTCCGGGGCTCGCGAAGCGAGAACCCGGAATCCATCTTGCCGCCGGGAACACCAGGAGAAATGGATTCCGGGCTCAGCCCTGCGGGCCGCCCCGGAATGACAGCAATTGGGTACTCCCCGGAATGACACGCTTCGCGCGTCACCTTTCCGCGAACGCCAGCTTCGCACCGAGCAGCGCAAAGCCGCCCGCAAAGGCGCGGCGAAGCCACGCCATTACCTTGGGCCGGCTCACGACATGGTCGCGAACCCTGGCCGCAAACAGGCCATACAGCACGAACACGACGAAGGTCATCAGCATGAATGTTGCGGAGAGCTCCAGCATACGCGCCAGCGGATGGGCGTTCGTCGCCCGCGATGAACTGCGGCAGGAAGGCGAGGAAGAAGATCGAAAGTTTCGGATTGAGGATGTTGATCAGAAAGCCCTTCACGATCACCCGCGCTTCCGCAGCGCCATCCTTGCGCGGTTCGACCGACAACGCGCCCTGCTCCCGAAGCGACTGCCAGGCCATGTACAGGAGATAGCCGACACCGAGCCACTTCAGCGCCGCAAATGCCAGCGCGCTGGTGTGGAGCACGGCAGCGAGCCCGACCATCGCGGCCAGCATCGCCGGCACGATCCCGAGCGTGCAGCCGACGCTGGCTGCGACCGCGGCACGCGCGCCACCCGTCAGCGCGGTCGCCAGCGTATAGAGCACGCCGGTGCCGGGTGAAGCGACCACGATCAGCGAGGTCAACAGGAATGCAAAGGACATCGTTATCTCGTTAATTGGTCGGCGAAATAGGCGATGGTCTTGCGATAGATCACGGCGTGATTCCACTCGCGCATCGCCTCGAAATTCGCCGAGCCCTCGCCGTAAGGCGCGCCCATCTTGAAGCCGTTGGTGTGCAGGAGATTGGCGGTCGAGGCGAGCACGTCGGCGACGCTGTGGCGCAGATCGACGCGGCCGTCGCCGTCGAAATCGACGCCATATTTGATGTAGGACGACGGCAGGAATTGCGTCTGCCCGATTTCGCCGGCATAGGCGCCGATCATTTCGTGTAAAGGCAGATCGCCGCGCTGCAGGATTTGCAGCGCCGCCAGCAACTCGCCCTGGAACAGTTCGGTACGGCGGCAATCATGCGACATGGTCGCGAGCACGCGAAACACCGGCAATTTCCCCATGTCGCCCTTGCCGAAATCGCTCTCCAGCCCCCAGATCGCGACCAGGATCTGCCGCGGCACGCCGTATTTGGCTTCGATGCTTGAAAAGAGAGGTGCATAGCGCCGCAGCATCGCACGTCCGCCATTGATGCGGCCGGGACCGACGCGGGTAGCGACATATTGCTCGAAGGTTTTCGTGAAAGTCCCACGCTGGCGGCGATCGAAGGCGAGCACGCCAAAATCCTGCTGCACGCCGCTGAGCGCCTGCGCGATCGTGGCCTGCGAGATGCCGGCGTTTGCTGCTTCCGCCGACATGTTCTGCACGAAGGTGTTGAAATCGCCGCCGCAGCGGGCGGCAAAAGCGGGGGTGGCGAGCGATGAAGGCGCTCAAGCAAACGGCCAAGCGAAGTCGGTGCATGGGAATCCTTTAGTCGGTGCAATCATGTCATCAACACGAATGGTTTGCACAGCGTCATTGCGAGCGAAGCCAAGCAATCCATATCTCCGCACACAGAGGTGGATTGCTTCGTCGCTTGCGCTCCTCGCAATGACGGTGGAGAAGGAGCACGGCCTCATCCTGAGGAGCCGCGATAGCGGCGTCTCGAAGGATAGTCGAGACGACCTCATGGTTCGAGACGGCGCTTCGCGCCTCCTCGCCATGAGGATACGGTATTGAGGACTCACTCCCCGCCGTCGATCTGCCGACCCATCAGCGCGATCGCCTTCTGATAGACTTGAGCCGCGTTCCATTCCTCGATCGCCGCGAAATTCGGCTCGCCCGGCTGATAACCTGCGCCCGCGCGCCAGCCATGGGCTTTGAGGAAATTCGCGGTCGAGGTCAGCGCGCCGGAGGCGCTTTCGAGATTGCCGACGCCGTATTCCAGCATCGTCTTGGGCAAAAACTGCGTCTGGCCGATCTCGCCATGCATGGAGCCGCGCTGGCTTCCCGACAGCGTGCCGCGATCGATCAGCTTCAGTGCAGCATAGAGCTGGTCGGTGAAATATTCCGGCCGCCGGCAGTCGTAGGCGAGCGTTGCGATCGACGACAGCATGTTCTGGTTGCCACGCTGGCTGCCGAATCCGGTCTCCATGCCCCAGATCGCAATCAGCGGCCCTGGCGGCACGCCGTAGCGCTGCTGGATCGAGGCGAACAGCGCCGCATTCCGCTGCTTCATGGAGCGGCCGCGCGATACGATGGCCGGCGCCCCGCGCTTGGCGAGAAACTGATCGAGCGAGAGCTTGAAACTGTGCAGGCTGCGATCGGCGTTGATCGTCGCGCTCGCATAATTCGTCTGCTGCAGGGCCGCGATGCCGGCGCCGCCAACGCCCTTGGCCCGCGCCTCGCCTGCGAATTGCTGTTTCCAGGTTTCGAAACCGCCGGGCCCGTTGCCGCATTGCGCGGCATTGGCTTGCGAGTTCAAACCGAAGAGGAGTGTGACAATCGCAAACGCGGCGGATGAAAATACCCTGTTCTTCTTCATCAGAAAGTTCCTCACATGGACGCGGTGCACCATACGTCATTGAGGTATGAATTCGAACAGAATTAGGCCCCCACCCGACCGGCCTTCGGCCGGCCACCCTCCCCACGCTTCGCGGGGGAGGGATAAGAAAGACCTTGTTCGCGAGAGCCGATCACATTTTCTCGCCGTGTTCTTATCCCTCCCCCTTGCGGGGGTCAGCGCGAAGCGCTGGGGTGGGGGTCAACTTCCCAGCCCATTGTTTGAACTCAGCGCTTCAGAAACTCACGGATGGCGTCTCCGATCTCGCGCGCATGGGTTTCCAGCGCGAAATGGCCGGTGTCGAAGAAGCGCACGATCGCGTTCGGGATATCGCGCTTGAACGCTTCCGCGCCCGGCGGCAGGAAGAACGGATCGTTCTTGCCCCATACCGCCAGGAACGGCGGCTTGTGTTTGCGGAAATAGTCCTGGAAGGCCGGGTAAAGCGCGATGTTGCTCTTGTAGTCGCCAAACAGATCAAGCTGGATTTCATCGGCACCCGGGCGCGCGAGATAGAAGTTGTCGAGGCTGTAGCCGTCGGGCGATACCGCCGTCTCGTCGGTGACGCCATGGGTATATTGCCAGCGCGTCGTTTCCGGCGCGAGGAAAGCGCGCAACGCCTTGCGATTTTCGGCAGACGGGTCCTGCCAATAGGCACGGATCGGATTCCAGCCTTCGCTCAGGCCTTCCTCGTAAGCATTGCCGTTCTGCGAAATGATCGCGGTGATCCGCGTCGGTTGCCGCATCGCGAGCCGGAAACCGGTCGGCGCGCCATAGTCGAACACATAGACGGCGAAACGATCGAAGCCGATCACCTCGGTGAAGCGCTCGATGACATCGGCGATGTGATCGAAGGTATATTTGAATGTTTCGCGCGACGGCATGTCGGACTGGCCGAAGCCCGGA
Source organism: uncultured Alphaproteobacteria bacterium (assembly GCA_963775545.1). GTDB lineage: Bacteria > Pseudomonadota > Alphaproteobacteria > Rhizobiales > Xanthobacteraceae > Bradyrhizobium. The sequence goes on along the minus strand of CAVZJE010000025.1, from coordinate 68,668 downwards.
AGATCCGGCGCGACGATGTGGAAATCATCGGCGAGAAGTCGGAATCAAATCGCGGAACATGTGGCCGGCGCTCGGAAAGCCGTGCAGGAGCAGCAATTTCGGCGCGCCGTTGCGCCCCGCTTCCCGATAAAACACCTTGAAGCCGTCGACTTCGGCGGATTTGTATTGCACGGCTGACATCGGAGTTCTCCTTGTTTTTCAGTTGATGGTTTTTGGGTTGATGGACGAGGCACTTAGCCGGCGACGCTGCGGATCGCTTCACGGATGATGTCGACGACGACAGCGGGCGCGGTGACGATGCGGCGTGTGATCAACCGCATGCGCCCTCACCTTCGCCTTCATCCGCTCCGCCATGAAGCGCTGCGTCTCCGGCAGGATCATCCGGTCGTCTTCGGCGACCAGGAACCAGCTCGGCACGTCCTTCCAGAGCGGGCGCTTCACCGGGACCGTGATGCAGGCCGGCGAGATCGGCCGCTGCACGGCTGACAGCACCGCGAGATCTTCCGCGCTGGCGTGCGGCGCGAACGCGTTTTTGAAAGCGTCATCGGGCAGCCAGATCAGGCCGTGATTGTCGGGCGCGAGTTTCGGCGCGTTGGGATGCGGCGCGACGCGGTAGAACACATCAGCGACCTTCTCGCCTTCGTCGGGCGCGAGCGCGGTGACATAGACCAGCGCCTTCACCTGCTTTGACCTCGTTTCGGCAATCACTGCGCCGGCATAGGCATGTCCAACCAGGACAGTCGGCCCTTCGACGCGCGCGAGCGAGCGATCGAGGGCGGCGACATCGTCTGCCAGCGACGTGAGCGGCAATGGCGCCGCCACGACATTCACGCCTTCCGATTTGAGCGCCGTGATCACCCGCGCCCAGCTCGATCCATCCGCCCAGGCTCCATGCGCCAGCACCACGTTCACATTGTTAGCTGCCATTTTCGTGCTCCCTCGCTCGCGGATAATAACCTATAAAATACTATTTGACAGGTTACTATCGAACGAATAATAACTGGTCAAATAGCTTTTCCAGGTTACGGTTCCGGAACCGCCGACCTTGAGGAAAGCGTTTCAACAATGAGTCATCACCCGCCCGCCATTTTCATCGCGGACTCCCGCGGCCTCGATTTTCTCAACTCCGTGGCGACGCCGGTGGATGCAGAGGTCGACTGGATTTCGGATGGCGAAGGGCTGGTGGACTGGCTGGCGCAGGCGAAGTTCGTCCCCGTAAAGGAGTTGAACGAAATCAAGGCGCGGACGAAGCCGGGTGAGCTCGACCGTGTGGCCGGCGAGGCCAGGGAGTTGCGGGAGTGGTGCCGCGGTTTCGTTCGCAAGCACATGGGAAAATCCCTGAAACCGGAGGCGCTCGCCGAACTCGATCCCTTGAACAAGCTGCTCGCACGCGACGAGGTGTTTAGCCAGATCCATTGTCATCATGATGACGGCGGCGATCACCTGAAATTGTATACGACGCGCCACTGGCGATCGGCGGGAACGCTATTGCTGCCGATCGGCGAAGCTCTCGCAAAATTCATCTGCGAGGAAAATTTTTCCGATGTGAAAGCATGCGAAGGAAGTAGCTGCACGCTGATGTTCGCCGACCACACGCGAAGGCGCGCGCGCCGCTGGTGCAGCATGGCGATCTGCGGCAATCGCGCCAAGCAGGCGGCTCACCGCGAAAGGCTGAGAAACAAGGGCTGAGGACAGAACGTCCCCCCCAACAAGAAGGAGTCTATCCCCATGGCCAAACTACCCCTGATCGTTTTCGACGTGAATGAAACCCTGCTCGATCTGGAAACGATGGACCCGATCTTTCAGCGCATCTTCGGCGACAGAGGCGCGATGCGGCTGTGGTTTGCCAACCTCATCCTGTATTCCGCGGCGCTCACCGTCGCCGGCAGCTACGTGCCGTTCACCGATATCGGCGGCGCCGTGATGAAGATGATGGCGGATGTCAGTGGCATCAAGATCACCGACGCGGACAAGAAGGAATTGACCGACAAGTTCTCGACCATGCCGCCGCACAAGGAAGTGCCGGCAGCGCTTCGCAAATTGCGCAGTGCCGGCTTCCGCCTGTTCACGCTGACCGACAACCTGCTGGAGGTGCAGACGCGCCAGCTGACGCATGGCGACATCGTCGACCTGTTCGAGCGGCGCTTCAGCGCCGACGGCGTCAAACACCACAAGCCGTCGCGCGAGGCTTACGGTCATGTCGAGAAGGAACTCGGCACCAAACCGTCCGACATGTGCCTGATCGCCTGCCACACCTGGGACACGCTGGGCGCGGTCGCGGCGGGATGGGAAGCCGCCCTGATCAAGCGCGTCGGCAACGACGTGCTTGGCGTCGGCCCGCAGCCGAACATTGTCGGCAACAGCCTCGACGACGTCGCCAATCAACTGATCGCGCGGCACAAGGCGGGTTGACCGCGAATCTTCTCCGCAGTCATCGCCCGGCTTGCCGACCTTGTCCGACGTGCCGGCAACGCAGACCAAATGCGGCGAATTCCCGCCATTTTCGTTTGACAGTTACGCCGGTATCGATAACAAGCCGCCCATGCCCAAGAAGCCCGGGACCAATCCCAAAGGCGAATTCGCCTTTTTCAACGTCGTCTATGAAGACGACACCCAGCGCTCCAACCGCCGCGTGCCTTCCGAGCTTCTCGGCGGGCTGGACGGCGACGAACCGGCGCGCGCCTTCATTCGCGAGCAGGATCGCGAAATCGCCGAGAAGTCCGGGCGGGCGGTCCTCGAGATCAAGAGCATCAGCCGGGTCGGGGCGAAGAAGAAGTAGCGCTGTGCGATGGAGAGCTGTTGCCGCGTTTTTGACGTTCTTCCACCATAAGCGGTTGAGGCAAGGGCTCAAGGGAAGGCGCGCTTCGGTCCAACAGAGCGAGGCGCTTTTTTTGACGGCGGGGGACGACTGCGACATGAAGCCATCATCGAAGCTTTTGGCTTGGCCGGCACTGGGCCGCGGCCTGCTCGTCCTCGGAGCCCTCACGTCGTGGAGCGGCCCGGCGGCTTTTGCCCAGAACATCGATGAAGGAAAATCGGCGCAGCAGTTGTTTGCGAATAGCTGCGCGACCTGCCACAGCAATCCGCGGGTTCTTGCCAAGGGCCGTTTCCGCCCCACCCTGTTCGCGTTCCTCCAGGACCATTACACGACCGGTGTGGGCGAGGCTTGGACGCTCGCTTCCTATCTGGCGTCGGTGGATGCACCACCGGCCCGATCGCGATCGGCCAAACAGGCCAAACAGAAGACCAGCAAGCGCCCGCCGGCGCCGTCAGCTCAGCCGAATTGAGATTTGGAAGGAAGTGGCCGCTTGCTCTCCCCACACTGGGAGAGGTGTGAGATCACTCGGCGTTCTGCTGCGCCAGTATGATGGCCTTCACGCTGGGAACGACCGCAATGTGGCTGAACTGGCCGTCGTCGTAGGCCTTGCGGAAGCGATCAAAGTCCCGGACCGAGATGCAGCCGTTGGAATCGCCGTTAGGGCCGAGCATGTAGCTGTGCACGAGCAGCCCCGAACGGCCGGAGATATCGCTGCCCTCGGCAGGGGTCATGCGCAGCGCGGCAACCCCGTGAAATATGCTTTCGCGCGGCTTCAGCGAATAGGTCGCGGGCGGCGTTGCGCCGGTGTTGGGCACTGAAACATGGTCCGGATCGTCGCGCAGGCTGCCCATGCCCGAATGCGCCTCAAACACGGTCCCGTTCGGCAGGTAAACGGCATGCGCCGTGATGTCATAGACGGCGGTCTCGTTGTCATAGCCGAGCGCAACGAGATCCGGCGCCTTGCCAACCGCCAGCGAGGTCAGCGTCACGCGAGTCTCCACCATGTCCGAAAACTTCTGCATCAGCGAGCGCTCGGGCGGCCGGGCTGGCAGGCTCTCGGTGGGTGTTGTCACGGGCATTGTTGTTGCCAAGGCCAGGGCCTGGCTCGTGAGCGCCGGCTGGTCCGCCGCAACGGGGCGGGATCGCGGCAGCGGAATTGCGGGTGAAGCCGGCGTCGGCGGGGTCGGGTCGACGGCCGGCGCCTCCGGCTCGTTGTCGGCAACAATGGCCGGGCGAAGGTCCACCTGCGGCCAGCGCGACGCCAGCGCCTCCCGGGCGGTTGAAAACTCCGACGCCGCCTTGGCCAGGATGGAACGCTTCAACGGCTGCAAGGAGGCGCGGTCAGCCAGCCCACGAACGAAACGATCCTCGAAAGAGGCGCGATCGGCGTTTGGCGGCAGCGCTGCGGAAGCCAGCGTCGGAAACTCGGCATTGGTGATCCAGGCGGCAATCATCAGGGACAGGCCGACCGCGGCCAGCGCCAACAGGACGGTACTGAGCCCCGAACGCCGCCGCGCCGGCTTGCGGGCAGGTGTCGGCTTATGGGGAGGCAACGGCTTTTGAGCAGCAGCCGCCGGCTTATGAGCAGGCGTCGCCTTATGAGGAGCCGCGGGCTTATGAGGAGGCAAGGGCTTGTGAGCAGCCTGCTGATGAGCATGCATTGGCTTGCGCGCTACCGACGGCCTTCGAGCCGTCGCAGCGTGAGCAGCCATCGAGTCCCCAATTTTACCTCGACGAGGCGGCAACCAGAATCCCCCACGGATCAGTCGAGCATCGAGAATACGCTAATCAGGCTCAAAAGTAAGGCATATTCGAGACAATAGGTATGAATTGGCTGAGGTATTCACCCCTGACGACCCCCACAAAGCGGCGGGTTTTGGCCGCGGCACTCCCGATAGTGCCTGACGCCTCCACCCGGGCCACGGCGAGCAAGCCCGGCTGACTGAAGCTCTGGCGAGCATAACGACCTCTCCCTCATGCTGAGGAGCGCGGAACGCGCCTCGAAGCATCTGGCCCTCATCCTTCGAGACGCCGCGCTTGGCGCGGCCCCTCAGGATGAGGAGATCAGTTGTCCAGGAACGAACGAAGTTTACGCGACCTCGACGGATGCTTCAGCTTGCGCAGCGCCTTCGCCTCGATCTGGCGGATACGTTCTCGCGTCACCGAGAACTGCTGGCCGACTTCTTCCAGCGTGTGGTCGGTGTTCATGCCGATGCCGAAGCGCATGCGCAGCACGCGCTCCTCGCGCGGCGTGAGCGAGGCCAATACCCGCGTCGTGGTCTCGCGCAGGTTGGACTGGATCGCTGCATCGATGGGCAGGATCGCGTTCTTGTCCTCGATGAAATCGCCGAGGTGCGAATCCTCTTCGTCGCCGACCGGCGTTTCGAGAGACAACGGCTCCTTGGCGATCTTGAGAACCTTGCGCACCTTTTCAAGCGGCATGCCGAGCTTTTCGGCGAGCTCCTCCGGAGTCGGCTCGCGGCCGATTTCGTTGAGCATCTGGCGCGAGGTGCGCACGATCTTGTTGATGGTCTCGATCATGTGCACGGGAATGCGGATGGTGCGGGCCTGGTCGGCGATCGAGCGCGTGATCGCCTGCCGGATCCACCACGTCGCATAGGTCGAGAACTTGTAACCCCTGCGGTATTCGAATTTATCGACCGCCTTCATCAGACCGATGTTGCCTTCCTGGATCAGGTCGAGGAACTGCAAACCGCGGTTGGTGTATTTCTTGGCAATCGAGATCACGAGGCGAAGGTTGGCTTCCACCATTTCCTTCTTGGCCTGACGCGCCTCGCGCTCGCCCTTCTGCACGCCGTGCACGATCTTGCGGAATTCGCCGATCTCAAGGCCCGTAAGCGCCGCGAGCTGCTGGATTTCGCCGCGCAGTTCCTTGATGCGGTCCTTCTCGTGATGAACGAAGTTCTTCCAGCCCTTGGCGGAGAGTTTCGAGACACGGTTGAGCCAGCGCGGATCGAGCTCCGAGCCCTGATAGTTGCGCAGGAAATCCTCGCGCGCGACGCCATGGCTGTCGCCGAGGCGAAGCAGGCGCCCTTCGGAGGAGACGAGCTTCTTGTTGATGTCGTAGAGCTGCTCGACCAGCGAATCGATGCGGGCCTGGTTGAGCCGCAGCGACTTCACCTCGACGATGATCTCGTCCTTCAGCTTCTTGTATTTGCGCTCCTGCGCCGGCGACAGCGACTCGTTCTGGAGCTGGTTGGAGATGTCCTGCTCCTGCAGGCGCCGCAGCTTCTTGTAGTTGTCGGCGATCTTGTCGAAGGTCTCCACCACCTTCGGCTTCAGCTCGGCCTCGATCGCGGCGAGCGACATCTGGTTTTCGAACTCGTCGTCGTCCATGTCGGACTCGGCGGCGGCCTCCGCAGGGTCCTTCTCCTCGCCGTCGGTATCGCCCGTGGCGGGCGCGGGACGGAACGGGGTCGGCGACGGCGGCGCTGCGGGAGGCGCCACAGCAGCCGGCATGGCGCCACCATTGCCATGACCGTTAGCATTGGCGGCGGCTACGGGTGCAACCGGCTGGCCGTCGGGACCGACGGCAGCACCTAGCATCGCGGGGTTCATGTTGTTCTTGGCGTCGGGGCCGGCATAGGTGGCCTCGAGGTCGATGATGTCGCGAAGGAAGATCTTTCCTTCGTTGAGTTCGTCGCGCCAGATGATGATGGCCTGGAAGGTCAGCGGGCTTTCGCAGAGGCCTGCGATCATCGCCTCGCGGCCGGCCTCGATGCGCTTGGCGATCGCGATTTCGCCCTCGCGCGACAGCAATTCCACCGTGCCCATTTCGCGCAGGTACATGCGCACGGGATCGTCGGTGCGCTCGCCCGGCTCGGACTTCTTGACTTCGGTGACGGCCTTCTGCGTGACCTCGACGAGTTCGTTGTCGGTATCGTCCTCGGCTTCTTCCTGCTTGTCTTCCTCGGCGTCTTCCTCGGCCTCGGTGACGTTGATGCCCATGTCCGAGAGCATCGACATGATGTCCTCGATCTGCTCGGGCGAGGTGGTGTCGGAAGGCAGCACTTCGTTAAGCTGATCGAAGGTCACGAAGCCGCGCTTCTTGGCCTGCTTGATCATCTTCTTGACGGCGGCGTCCGACAGGTCGAGCAACGGCGAAGGCGCGTCGGGCAAATCCTTTTCAGGGGTGTCCGCGACCTTCTCGTCCTTTTCCTTTTCCTTGACCTGAACCGTCTTCGCCTTGCTGGCCATTCATTAGCTCCCAACCGCGCTTCGATTGCGGGGCTTCGCCCATTTCGAAACGCTTCAACTCACTCATGACGCGAAAGGGCGGCGTAAAAAGTTCGCCACCCCCATCTCTCTCGCTGGATTTCTCACAAATGGCTTTGAGAGCATATTGCGGAAATGGCGGGTGCCGTAACCTCGAACAGAATCCGTTGCCGTTTATTCCGAACGCCTCTTTTTTCGATAAAGAACCGGCGGCCCGCTAGATCAGAAAATGCCTCAAAGCCATTAAGCTTTGCTTAACCCTGTTTTTGCCGCCAAACCCCGGGGTTGGCGAGTCTTTTTGCGGTTCCCGAGGGTGTCGTCCGCACAAATTTTGCTCTCACATGCCGCTACGAAACCGGCCGGATAATTCGCCAAATCCCTCGATGATGGCCTCGGTGCCGTCCACTTCGGACAACCTCGCCTTGATGTCGCGCAGCCATGCCATGTTGGCCTCGCTCGCATCCTCGCCAAGGGCAAGCTCGGCATCCTTCAATTCCCTAAGTAAGGAGTGCACTTGACGATGCAAGGAGACCAGTTGATGCCAGGTGGAAAGAACATCCTCCCGCGCCGCGCCGGCTTTTGCGCCCCACACCGCCGCGGTCGTGATCGCGCCATCAACCCTTTGAAGTACTTGTGAAAATCCACCTCTTTCAAGATCCGCCCGCAGCTTTTCGCTCTGCTCGATAGGCTCGGGCGATTGGTGATGGTCGGCCGCGAAGGCTGCGATGATGGCGGCGCGGAGCTTGTGCGCCTCGCCATGCGGCAGGTCGAGCGCGGCCACCTCCTCCAGATGATCATGCAGCAGCCAGGGGTGGTTGAGCAGGCATTGCAGGATCAGGGCCTCCCGGCGCGACATCGCGCTGCGCTGGCCGCGCACCAGCGGGCTTGCCGCCAGTTGCGAACTCACCGCCTGGTAGGGGCCGCTAGGCAAGGAGGCGCCGGGACCGGCGGGACGGCCCCCCCGCCCATCGAATCGGCCGCCGCCGGGGGCGTTTCGGGGAGCAAAGCGCCGGGGTGATTCGGCCCCGTACGACCCTGCTGCCGCCATGGCGATAACCACCTGAAGAACCGCGCGCGACCTCGGGCGCGAACATCCGCTGCAAACGCTGGCTGAGATCCTGGCGATAATAGCGCCGCACCACCTCGTCGCGAATGGCGTTGGCGATTTCACCGACGCGCTTCTCCAGCGCCGCGCGCCGCTCCGGCGTTGCAAAGTTGCCGCCCTCGATCTCGCGCGACCAGATCATGTCGACGAGGCCGCGCGAGGCGGAAATCACGTCCTCGATCGCGGCGCGGCCACCGGCGCGGGCAAGGTCGTCGGGGTCTTGTCCTTCGGGGAGAAGCGCAAAGCGCAGGCTCTTGCCGGCCACAAGATGCGGCAACGCCAGGTCGGCGGCGCGCCACGCTGCCTTCTGTCCGGCGCGGTCGCCGTCAAAACACAGGATCGGCTCATCCGCCATCTTCCAGAGTAGGGTGAGCTGGTTTTCGGTGAGCGCAGTGCCGAGCGGGGCGACGCTTGCGGGAAAGCCGGCGCCGACCATGGCGATCACATCGACATAGCCTTCGACCACCACAATCGGACTGCCGTTATGCGCAGCCTGACGCGCGGGGCTGAGGTTGTAGAGATTGTCGCCCTTGTGAAACAGCGGCGTCTCCGGCGAGTTCAGGTATTTCGCCGGCACGTCTTTTTCGAGCGCGCGGCCGCCGAACGCGATCACGCGCCCACGGCCGTCGGTGATCGGAAACATCACGCGGTCGCGGAAGCGATCATAGGGCACCGGGAATATCGTCGCCGCCGATCAGAAGACCGGTCTCGACCATGTCCTCGACCGAGATACCTTGTGATCCCAAGTGCTCCTTCAGCGCAAAACGTTCGCCGCTCGCATAGCCGAGACGGAATTGCAACTGCGTCGCCGGCGAGATCGCGCGATCGGCGAGATAGCCGCGCGCTTTCGCGCCAAAGCGTGAGGCGAGCGTATCGGCAAAGAATTTGGCGGCGAGTTCCATCACGTCGTGCAACGTCCTGCGCCGCGCTTCGTGGCGAGCGGCATCGGGCGTCGCCGCCGGCAACGGCAGGCCCGCCATGGCGGCGAGCCGCTCGACGGCTTCCGGGAACACGACGCCTTCGGTCTCCATCAGGAAGTCGAAGATGTTGCCGTGCTTGCCGGTCGAGAAGTCGTGATAAAACTGCTTCTGGTCGTTGACCGTGAAGGACGGCGTCTTCTCTTGCTGAAACGGCGACAGCCCCTTCCACTCGCGCCCCGCTTTCTTCAGCTTCACGCGCCGTCCCACGACTTCCGAGACCGGAAGCCGGGCGCGCAGCTCTTCAAGAAATTCGGGCGTAAAGCGCATGGCCTGATTTTAGCGATAGGGTTTGAGTCGGAGCGAACCGAAGACCGATATAGGGAGCGGGCGACGGAAATACGAAGAATATCAGGGTTGTCCGGCCTATTCACAGGCCCTCCCCTGTCATTCCGGGGCGCGCCTCTTGGCGCGAGCCCGGAATCCATACTCCCGATTGTGGTTATGAATTCCGGGCTCGCTCGTTGCACTCGCGCCTCGGAATGACAGTGGGTTTACAAAATGAACTACAATTGTATATACAGACGGCGAGGTGCGGTCGAAGTGTCTGATCTTGTTCGTAGAACTCGCCGAGGCGAAAACGGCGAATAAGATCAGGGAGAATAGCAGCTTCAAATCCGTCATAGCGAACCTCGAACGGTAAAAACCCGGTCGAAGCCCTCTTTGGGGAAAATTCGCTATGGCGGAAGACGTACAACGGCTGTTCGCAGGCGTTCGTGAATTCGGATGGGATCCGAAGAAACGGGAAAGCAACCTGCGCAACCACGAGATCGACTTCGAGGACGCACGCGGAATTCTCGACGGCCCAACCTTCATCCGCCGATCGGATCGTCATGGCGAAGTCAGGTATCAAATCTTTGGGTTCGTCGAAGGGCGGGAAATCGCGGTCGCCTGTGCGATCCGCAGCTCGCTCTGCTGGATCATCTCGGCACGGCGGGCGCGGCGCGACGAGCGAAAAAAATACTACGATCGTTTCAAGGGACTCGCCGAGGAAGGGCAAGACTGATTGGGCTCGCGTTGACAAACTCAGCGACGAGGACATCGCCGAGGCCGTTGCTAACGATCCCGATGCCGCGCCCATCGATATCGACTGGTCCGACGCCGTTCTGGTCATCCCCACAAGGAAGAAGGCGATCTCCATTCGCGTCGATGAAGACGTGCTCGATTATTTCAAGAGTCAGGGCGACGGCTATCAGCGCCGGATGAATGCAGTGCTGCGATCCTACATGCAGCAAAAGGCCAAGCCGAAAAAATGAGCGTGATGTCTCCTGCGTGCCCGGGATGCTGCGCAGCGCCATAAGCGCGTTCACGCGCGTCTTTCGACGCTCTACGGCTCACGGTGTGGTGCGCTGCTGATCCGGGGCCTGTCGAAAGCAAGCTGAAGCGTGGTCCCGGTTCTGCACGGCGGCGCCTAACGCCGCATGCGCCCGGGACACGGCGGTCATCCCTACAAAAATCGCCCCGATTCAATGCGGGCGAGATCCGTCACCGGCCAGTTATAGATGTAGGTCCAGGCCTCGCTGATGCTGCCGTCGGCAAGCGTGACGGGAAGCGTCCGCCGCACATATTGGGTCGGCTCGGCAAAGCCTTCGCCGCAGGCCTCATACATGTCGAACTCGCGCAGCAGGTCGTCCACCGCGCGCAGGCGATAGAGCTCGCCAAAGACAACATCGGCGGCGGCGTCCGACAGCACGAGGCCCGGATAATGCTTCACCCGGTAAAGCCTTCCGCGGCAACTTACTTCCCCAAGGAAATCGGCGTTCGCCGACAACAGCCGGGCCATCGGATGCGCATAGCCGCGCATCAAGGTGCCGTAGACGAAGAGAAGGTCGGAGGTCATCGACGTCTCTTACACCGTCATTGCGAGGAGCGTAAGCGACGACCCGCCGTCGCTTGCTCCGCAAGCTATGGCGCGCTTGAAGTCCGCCGGAGCACTCTACGCGTAGGCGGAAGCAATCCAGTCCTGACCGCTTGTCATCTCCGAAGAAAGACGTGGATGGCCGGGCACAGGCGAGCGGAAGCGACGCCGTTCTTTCGAACGGCTATGCCCGGCCATGACAAAGAGAGAACACGCACCATCCCGGAATGACCGAGCCTGCGGAAAAATTCAAGCCGCCTTCACTTCATCGCTGACGACGAAAAATTTGGCGAGGTTCATCCGCCCGAAACTCGTGGACAGCGCGACGTCGGCCGCATCGCGCCCGGTCGCCATCAGGATGCGGCCGATCCGCGGCGCGACATGACGGGCGTCGAAGGTGTACCATTCGCCTGAGAGATACGCCTCGAACCAGCCGGAGAAATCCATCGGCATCGGCTCGGGCGGAATGCCGATGTCGCCCAAATAGCCTGTGCAATAGCGCGCCGGGATGCCCATGCAGCGGCAGAGCGTCAGCGCCAGATGTGCGAAATCGCGGCACACGCCGGCGCGCTGCTCGTGGGCGTCGAAGGCGGACTTCATGTGGTGGGCATGCGCATAGCCGAAGGTGATGCGGTCGTGCACATATTGGCAGATCGCCATCACCCGCGCCCAGCCAGGCTTGGTATTGCCGAACAGCGACCAGGCGAGGTCGGCGAGCTTATCGGTTTCGCAGTAACGGCTCGGCATCAGGTAGATCAGCACGTCGTCGGGCAATCGTTCGATCGGCAGTTGCCCGGCATTTTCCGTGACCACATCGGGCAAGCCGGAATCGCGCACCAGCGCATGGCCGCGCAGCGTGACGCCGCCGGCAGGCGCGACCAGCCGGCCGCAAATATTGCCGAAAGAGTCGCGATAATAGTGGATGGGGACATCGGGATCGGCGACGATGGTCTCGGCGCCGATGATATCGCGGCGGCGCGAGGGATGGATCGCCAGCATGATCACCATCGGCGTCGGCTGCGGCGCGGTGTAGGCGATCTCGAAACCGACCTTGATTTCCACGCTCACGCCTCCACCGCCTGTTCCGCGGAGACGACGCGGATGCCGACCTCCATGCCGATGAAGGCGTCGGCCGGCCCGACATAAGTGCCGTGCAAGGGGATGGCCTGGCGCGGATCGCGGGCGACCGCCACACGAATGAGATCGCGGGAGCCGACGATGCCGTTGGTCGGATCGAACTCGATCCACCCCGCGCTCGGCAGATAGACCTGGACCCAGGCATGCGTCGAGCCGCCGCCGCGATGGCCTGGGCCCTCTTCCGAAGGCACGAACAAATAGCCCGACACGAAACGCGCGGCGATGCCGAGCCGCCGCAACGCCTCGATCATCAAAAGCGCATAGTCGCGGCAGGTGCCCGAGCCCGTTTGCAGCGTATCGAGCGGGTGCTGGGTACCCTGCTCATACCGCTTGCGGTAGGCGAAGGTCTCGCAGATGCGACGGGTCATCTGGCTCAGCACGTTGAAGGTCGGCGTCGGCGCTTCGGCGTCGAGGAATTTCCGCGCCCAGGCCGACAACGCGCCGTTCGGATCGCTGTACTGAGGCGTGATGAATTGCAGCAGGTCCGGAAACTCCTCCTCATCGTAGAGGAAGGGATAGAAATAGGCGGGATCGTCCGGCGTCAGCGCGAATTCTTCCGCCGGCTTGTGCTCGACGGTCGCGGTGAAGGTGAAGGTCAGGAGATCGGAGCGCTCGTCGAAGGTTGCGATCGCCACGCTGTTGCCGAACACGTCGCTGATCCAGCGCAATGACATCGGCTCAGGCTCGATCCTGAGATCGCCCGACAGCACGCGCAAATCGTGCCCATCGCGCGGACGCAGCATGATCCGGTGCTCGCCGAATGCGACGGGGCGCGCATAGCGGTATTCGGTCTTGTGATGAATGGTCAGCCGCGGCATCGTTGATTGCAATTATTATGACTTTGTAAGATGTAATCTATACCGATCGATCGCCGGTCGTTGCACATTTCGAGATCGGCGATGCCGCTTGAATAGGCAAAACAGGCAAGAAAAGATGGTCTTGGGCGGCGCTGGCAGCACATCGTTACTCCTCGGCGAAGGCGATCCGGCGCCGATCGTGGAGGTGAACCCGCAGGGCCGCTCGCCGTTCCTGCTGACGTCAGATCATTTTGGCCGCGCCATTCCACGCGCACTCGGCGATCTCGGTCTGGCTGAAAGTGAACTGACGCGGCATATCGCTTGGGACATCGGCATTGCCGGCGTGGCGCGCGCGATTGCTGTGCATCTTGACGCGCACCTGATCGCGCAAGCCTACTCGCGGCTCGTCATCGACTGCAATCGTCCGCCGGATGCGCCAAGCTCAATTCCGCGCATCAGCGAAGCCACCGTCATTCCCGGCAATGAAGGTCTTACGCGCGAGGTGACGGAGGCGCGGCGGTGCGAGATATTCGATCCCTATCATCGGCGGATCAGCGAGACCATCGAGCGCCGCTTGCGCGATGGGATTCCGACCGTGCTGGTGTCGCTGCACAGCTTCACGCCGGTCTATGCCGGCATCAAGCGGCCCTGGCATGTCGGCACGCTCTATCAGAGCGATACCCGTCTTCCGCCGCTATTATTGAAAGGCCTGCGCGCGCAAGGCGATCTCGTGGTCGGCGACAACGAGCCTTATGCCGTGAGTAACGAGACCGATTACACGATTCCGGTGCATGGCGAGGCACGCGGGCTGATGAATACCGGGATCGAAATCCGCCAGGATCTGATCTCGGATCAATCAGGCCAAGCGCAATGGGCGCAGCGGCTAGCGGATGCTTTTGGCGAGATCGAAGCGACCTTGCGCGCCCAGAGATTGCTGCCAGCCTAGCGGAAGACGCAAACAATCTCACCGTCCACGCGCTGTATCCGTTCCCTCCCCCCTTGTGGGGGAGGGTCAGGGAGGGGGGTGAACATAGCCGCCGGAGTTCGCAATACCCCCCTCTCCACCTCTCCCCCACAAGGGGGGAGAGAGCCGCATTGTGTATGCCGCACGCGGCTATCTCTTGTCTGCTATCTTGCGCGCGTCAGCGCGAGCCAGATGCCGCCGCCGATCATGGCGCCCCCGGAAACGCGCGACAGAAGCCGCGTCCGCCGCGCCGAGAAGAACGACCGCACGCGGCCGGCGAGCAAGGCGTAAGTCGCATCCGTCAACCCTGCGAAAAACATGAAGGTGACGCCGAGCAGCGCCACCTGCGAGAAATGATCCCGGTTCATATCCACGAACTGCGGAATGAAGGCGCCGAAAAATACCAGAAGCTTGGGATTACTGAGCGCGACCAGAAAGCCTTGCAGGAAAAACCCGCCGCGCGGCGGCGGCGGCGCCTCGGCCTCAACGCCCTCGACGGGGTTGCGTATCAGCTTGATGCCGAGCCAGACCAGATAGGCTGCACCGGCAAACCGCACCCAGTCGAACCAGTAGCCCATCGTCGCCATCAGCGAAGTCAATCCGATCGCAACGACACCGATCACGATCGTCAACGCCGCCTGCACGCCCGCGATATTGGTCAGCGCGGCGCGGGTGCCGTGGCGCAGGCCGTTGGCGATCACGAGCGTCACAATCGGCCCGGGCAGCAGCGCTAGCCCGACGCAGGCGGCGATGTAGGCGAGATAGAGCTGAAGGGACATGGGTTCCTGCCAATCGTCATTGCGATGCGAAGTCGAAGCAATCCAGCCAAAGTTAGGAACTGGATTGCTTCGTCGCTAACGCTCCTCGCAATGACGCAAACTTACCAGCCCGCGCCATCGAAGTCCTCCTTACTGCAGCCCTGCGATCTTCCGCGCATCGCCGGTCAATTCCAGAATGTGAAGGCCGGTATTGGCGCGATCGACGATATAGACGTAGCCGCGATCGTCGGTCTCGACATTGTTGGTCTGGATCGCGACCTTGCAGCGGTCCTTGCCGTCGATCTTCACGCAGCGTTTGTCGGTCGCCGCCGTGATCGACGGGATGAAGTAGCCGACTTCGGTCGGGTGATAGGGATCGCGGATGTCGAGCGCGCGGACGCCGGCGTTGAAGAAGGAGATGAACGCCATCTTCTTGTAGTAGACCGGCGCCATGCTCTCGTTGGAGGAATGCGAACCGAACCGCCCTCCCCGTTCGCAGAAATTGCCGCTCGCTTCGTTGGCCGTGTAGCTCGAAATCACCATCGGGGTCGCTTCGATCGTGACGTCGACGAACCACACCATCTGCCGCGGCTCGGCGCATTCGTTGACGATCTCCTCGTCGACGATCATGACGATGTCGCGCGTCGGATCCTTGTCATGCGCGAATTCGGCAATCGGCATTTTCAGCATCGGAAAGGTCGTGTGCGCGCCGTTGAAGGCCGACATCGACATCCGCGAGATCTCGGGATAGCGCAGGTTGTCCGGCGTCGGCTCCTTCGGCCCGTTCAACAGCTTGTCGCGATCGACGATTTGCAGGAAGCCGCCCTTGTCGGTGCCGTAGCCGAAATAGACGCGGTTGCCTTCGGGACCAGCCGAGATCGGTCCATGCAGTTCGGTCGGCACCGCGCCGGTCGAGCCCGGCTCCTGGCCGGGAAGCCCGAAATCCCTGATCTTCACGGGGTGGGCGGGATCGGAGAGATCGTAGATCATGGTCATGCGGCGGGTGCGCCAGTCGGGCTTGCCGGAGACGAGATAGGCGACGCCGGTGTTGCATTCCCACCAGTTCTTATGCGTGTCCTTCAGGCCCTCGCCGATATGGGAGACGAGAACGGGATTGGAGGGATCGGCGACGTTCCATATCTCATGCCCCTGACTGCCGACGGTGCGCAGCAGGTAGACCGCGTTCGGATCGCCCTTCGGCAATTGCTTGCCGTCGCACACCCGCGCCATCTGCGCGCCGCCGCTTTCATATTTTCCTTCCTGGCCTGGAATGTGATGCAGGTATTTCGGGTGCGCGGGATCGGTGACGTCGACGATCGATGTGCCGTTCGGTTCGGCCTTGCCGGTCAATGGATTGACGGGATCGGGAATTTCGTCGGTGCCGCCGTGATGACCGATATAGGCGATCCAGCGGTTGCCCTGATGATGAACGGTTGGCTGATAGGCGCTTCGGCCTTGCAGATCGTTATAGCCCACAAGCCTCATATTGGATGCTTCGGGCGGCGCCCCGATCTTTTGGGCATCGATCTTTTGTTCTGGCTGAACGGCTTGGCTCTGAGCCTGTGCGGCGCCGCAGAGAACGAACAAGGTTGTGAAGCAGATTGCCGGTTTGACGTAACGGTTCATGTTTTTCCACCCAGGCTTTTAAAGCCAATCTCTCGCTGGCTCGTCCCTCCCCTAGCACAGCCAAACAGCGTCGCCAAAACACCCCCTTGACATGCAACCATTTGGTTGCCTATTCTCCTTCCCCATGGACGACGTGTTCAAGGCCCTTGCCGATGCATCGCGACGGTCGCTGCTCGACAGGCTTCACGCCAAGAATGGACAGACGCTGAACGAACTCTGCGATGGCCTTGCCATGACGCGGCAGGCCGTCACCAAGCACCTTGTCATTCTCGAGGAAGCCAATCTTGTCACGACGTACAAGCAGGGCCGCGAGAAGCTGCACTACCTCAACCCGATGCCGATTCATCAGATCGGCGAGCGGTGGATCAGGAAATTCGAACGCGGCAAGCTCGCCGCACTCAGCGAGTTGAAACGACAGCTGGAGAAGCGCGATGAGTAAGCCCGACTACATCTACGTCGTCTACATCCAGGCGCCTTGCGAGAAAGTGTGGGACGCATTGATCGATCCCGAAATGAACAAGGAGTACTGGGGCCGACATTGCAACGTCTCGGACTGGAAAGTCGGCTCGCGCTGGCAGCACGCGGATTATGACGACCGAACGCAGGTCAGGATTGCCGGCACGGTGATCGAAAGCAACCGCCCACACCGGCTCGTGCTGTCATGGGCGCGGCCGGAGCACCTCGACGACCCCGACCAGGTATCGAAGGTGACATTCACGATCGAACAGCAATTCGGGTCGAGCAAGCTCACGGTGATCCATAGCGACCTCGATGACGAGATGCTGCGCGCCGTCAGCGGCGGCTGGCCGCCGATCCTGTCCAGCCTGAAGACCCTGCTCGAGACGGGCGCGTCGATGCCGATGACGCGTCAGCCCTGGAAGCGCACCAGCTGAAGGACGAGGAGTAGCCGTGATGTCCAAACCCGAATTCGTCTACGTGACCTATATCGAAACCACGCCGGAGAAATTGTGGCACGCCTTGACCGACGGCGATTTCACCCAACGCTACTGGTTCGGCGCGCGTCTCAGGTCCGACTGGAAGGTGGGCTCTTCCTTTGAAATGGTACGAAGCGACGGTGCCGTTTCCGACGCCGGCAAGGTCGTCGAATTCGACCCGCCACGGCGGCTCGCCTATACGTTCATCAACCAGTCCGACAAATACAAGAACGAGTTTCCCGCGCTCGCGACCTTCGACCTCGAGCCCTATGGCAAGCTGGTCAAACTGACGCTGACGCATCAAGGCTTCGCCGAAGGCAGCAAGTTCTACTCAGGCATATCGAAGGGATGGCCTGCCATCCTGTCCAGCCTCAAGAGCATTCTCGAAACCGGCAAGCCGCTCGAGATACCCTTTGAAGCCCTCAAGATGGAAGGCTAGTGGAGTGGATTTAGAATCGGACCACTAGCGCCGTGACGCACGAACTTCGAAACGTGGGCACTGGAGCCGCGCCATGAATATCGATCACTTCAAGCCGCTGACCGTCTACACGATCTACATCGCCTCGACGCCCGAAAAGGTGTGGGAGGCGCTGACCTCGGCCGAATTCAGCCGGAAGTATTTTTTCGGCAATGCGGTCGAGATCGATTTGAAGATCGGCGGCGCGTACATCGTGCGGACGCCTGATGGCGCTGTGCATATCAGTGGCGAAGTGGTCGAATGTGATCGCCACCGAAAACTCACCGTCACCTTCAACGTCAACTGGCCCGAGCTGATCGAAAAGCTGGGTACAACGCTCGTCACCTACGAGATCGAGCCGACCGGTGACGCCGTGCGGCTTACCATGACCGAATCACACGACCGGCCGCTCGACGACGACATCCTTTCCGGCGGGCGGCAGGGGTGGCCTGCGATTCTCTCAAGCCTCAAGAGCCTGTTAGAGACCGGCGAGCCGCTGATCGTGAAGATGGCGCCGCCGGAGCGAATGCTGGCGGCGCTGAAGAAGCTCGGCATCAAGACGCCTTGAGACGCTTCATCTCTTCAGCGTGGAAAGGAACGTACCCGACACAAGCGGCCATCGATTTATTCCCGTCAGCAACGAATAGGCGTGTTACGAAAATATGACAGAATCAACTGGCGGCCCTTCGACGGCGCCGGGCCGCATTGACATCTACTCTTCTGCGATGACAAGGAATGAACTTGTCATGGGGATGGCGGGCTGCCTTTGATTTCGTGCACTGAAAATTTCAAGCGCCTGCGCAGGAGCTGCGGAAGTGCGGCGTCCTTTACCTTGGGCCTCTTTTTGTTTTCGGCGGAGGCTGACGCCACCGATCTACCGGTGAAAGCACAGCCTGCCGCAACCGACTATGACTGGGCAGGCTTCTACGTCGGCGGCCATGTCGGCCTCGCAACCGGCAATTCCGGCTGGACGCTCGCGCCGCTCGGTGGCGGCGCGCCGGTTGCGGGCTCCTTCGGGCTTTATCAATCGCCCAACGCCTTCAAGGAAAGCGGCAGCTGGTTTGAGGGCGTGCAAGGCGGCTACAACTGGATGCTGCGCAATCGCGTGGTGTTGGGCATCGAGGCCGACGGCTCGTTTCCTACTTTTCCCGACCCCGTCACCGGTATGACGATCGGCGGCCTCTCCAATTTTACCTCGCCGAGCTTCGGCGCCGGGACTTTCAGCGAGAATGTGCTGGCGTCGGGGACGGTACGCGGTCGCATCGGTTATGCGCCCGGGCACTGGCTGTTCTACGCCACCGGCGGTCTCGCCTGGACCTACGATCAGCAGACGCTAACGCAAAGCGCAACCGGCAATACCGAAGACCGCTTTCTCTACCGCTTCGGCTGGGCCGCCGGCATCGGCGTCGAGACGGCGATCGCGTCGCACTGGACGGTCCGCGGCGAGTACCTCTGGACCGATTTTCCATCGGTCGCCGTGAGTTTTCCGCTGTCGGGCCAGCGCGTTAACTCCGGACTTTCGGAACAGCAGTTTCGCCTCGGCCTCGACTATCGCTTCGACGATCCGTCGCGGCCGGTGGCTTTCGCGCCATCGCGCTTCGTGGGCGCGGGCGATACCTTTGCGGTGCATGGACAGGCGACCTATGTCCAGCAAAGCTATCCGGCGTTTCCCTCGCCCTATCAAGGGACCAACAGCCTCACCGGCGGTGCGCAATCCAAGCAAACCTTCGATCTCACGCTCTCTACCGGCGTCAAGCTGTGGCAGGGTGCGGAGTTCTGGGCCAATCCGGAAATCGATCAGGGCTTTGGCTTTGACGGTACCCACGGCGTCGCCGGCTTTCCGAGCGCCGAATCCTACAAGCTGGGCTCGTCCACGCCCTATGCGCGCCTGCAACGCGCCTTCCTCCGGCAGACCATCAACCTCGGCGGCGAGACTGAAAATGTCGACGACGATTTTACGCAGTTCAAAGGGACCCGTTCGGCAGATCGCCTCGTGCTGACGGTCGGGCGTTTCGGCGTCAACGATATCTTCGATACCAACCGCTACGCCAACAATCCGAAGTCCGATTTCCTGAACTGGTCATTGGTCAATGCTGGTACCTTCGACTACGCCGCCGATGGCTGGGGCTACAACTACGGCGCGGCGGCCGAATGGTACACTGGACAATGGACGTTGCGCGCCGGCGTATTCGATCTCTCCGTGACGCCTACCGGCGGCGTCAGCCCATTGGGCTCGGCGCTCGACCCAACCTTCCAGCAATTCTCGCTGCTCGGCGAAATCGAACGGCGTTACGACTTGTGGGGCCAGCCGGGCAAGATCAAGATCACCGGCTTTTTGAACCGCGGCAGCGCCGGCAATTTCAACGACGCGGTAGCGCTCGCGCAGGCAACGGGAATGCCGGCCGACATCACTGCGGTGCGCGCCTATACCAGCCGTCCCGGCGTCAGCCTCAACGTCGAACAGCAGGTGATGGAGAACCTCGGCGTGTTTCTCCGCGCCGGCTGGGCTGATGGCAACATCGAACCCTGGGACTTCACCGACATCGACCGCACGGTGTCCGGCGGCGTTTCGATCGGCGGAAAGTCCTGGGGAAGGCCGGACGACACCATCGGCGTTGCCGGGGTCGTCAACGGCATCTCCAGCGCCCACGTCGCCTTCCTCAATGCGGGAGGGCTCGGCATTCTCGTCGGCGACGGACAATTGACGAATTATGGCCTGGAGAAGATTTTCGAGGCCTATTACAGCTTGGCGCTGAATTCCTCGACCAAGCTCACCTTCGATTACCAGTTCGTCGCCAATCCCGGCTACAACGCCGACCGCGGCCCGGCGAATGTCTTCGCCGCCCGCGCGCACTGGCAGTTCTAAAGCCGCGACCAGTTCAGGTTGAACTTTCGCCGCTCCGCCGCGGGCTTTCCGTCAGACCATCGCCGTTACCAAATCGATTGCTCGGCAAACGCTGCTCCCAACTGGGCGCCGGCCAGAATAGCAACAGCGAGCTGAATCAATCCGATCATCAGAAAAATGGAAACGGCCGATAGCTCCTTCGGACCGCTGATGCTGCGGGGCTCTTGATACGCAAGTCGGATGTATGTCGGCATGAAAAACTCCGTCTCTGTTCGTTCTTTTGACCTTGAACGAGGCGACGCCGCATCTGCCGATCGGGAGAGGTTGTCGGAATAATTCAGTCAAGTGTGGGGTTTCTCACACAGTTCGGAACCAATTGGCTTTTACATTTCTGCTTTCGGAAAAATGCCAGAGTGCTCAATGATTACCGAAACAGCCCGGCTATTGAATCTCATCGGCTTGATTTATGATGCCGTTCTAGAGCCCGGGCTCTGGAACACCGTGCTCGAAAAGACAGCCGAATTCGTCGGCGGCATGGGAGCGTCGATTTTCCGGCAGGACGCCATCCGAAAGGTCGGAAACGCCTATTACACATGGGGCATGGACCGGGATTACGAGCAGCTCTATTTCAAGAAATACATTCATCACAATCCGCTGCTCCCGGCGATGATGACCGTCGGTGTGGGTCAGGTCAGCAGCAACTCGGAGCAGCTCGTTCCCACCGAGTTCTTCGAGACGCGGTTCTACAAGGAGTGGGCCAAGCCGCAGGGATTGATCGACAACGTTTTCTGCATCCTCGAAAGATCTGCGACGAGCGCGGCGGGACTTGTTGTATTCCGCCATGAACGAGACGGAATGGCGGACGCTGAAGCATTCGGGCTCCTTGCCGTTCTCGTGCCTCATCTGCGTAGAGCTGTGTTGATCGGCAATATCGTCGAGCACAAATCCGCCGAAGCGCAAGGTTTCTCCGATTTGCTGGATTCCATCACAGCAGGTGTTTTCGTCGTCGATGCCCGTGGCAACCTCATCTATTCGAACAAAGCGGGGAAGAACATCCTTCTCGACGGCGACTACCTGCGGGCCGCCGCCGGCAAGCTCTCCGCGCGGCGATCCGAGACGGATCAACTTTTGCAGGATGCCTTTCGAGCCACGGGAGACGGAGATGCAGCGATCAGCAACAAAAGCATCGCAATCCCGTTGATGGCGGCCGACGGCACACGCCGTGTCGCCAATCTCCTGCCGCTGACGCGGCGGCGTATTGCCGGAATCGACGAAACCGCCACGGCAGCCGTCTTTGTGCACAAGGCGGCGCTTGAACTCCCCAACCCGCCCGAGGTCATCGCGGACGCCTACCAACTGACGAAGACCGAGCTGCGGGTTTTGTTGGCGCTGATGGAACTGGGCGGGGGCCCCCAAATCGCGGAGGCGCTTGGCATCGGCACCGGGACCGTGAAAACCCACTTGCGCAACCTCTTCCAGAAGACCGGCGTGAAACACCAGGCCGACCTCGTGAAGTTGGTTGCCGGATTCTCCCAATCCATGGTTGGCTAGCGCAGGATTTGCTGCTTGGCGCAGCCGGCCGAAAGCCGCTAGCCCATCGTCCTCAACTCCCGCCGCAGCACCTTACCCGTTGCCGTCATCGGCAAGGCGTCCGTGAATTGCACGAAGCGCGGATATTCGTGCGCGGCGAGTTTGACCTTGACGAAATCCTGGATCTCGCGCGCCAACTGCTCACCCGGAGCAAATCCCGGTCGCAGCACAATCCACGCCTTGATCGATTCGGTGCGGACCGGATCGGGAATGCCGACCACCGCCGACATCGCCACCGCCGGATGTTTCAAGAGGCAATCCTCGATCTCGGACGGGCCAACGCGATAGCCGGCCGTGGTGATCACGTCGTCCTCGCGGCTGAGATACCAGAAGTAGCCATCTTCATCCTGGCATCCGAGATCGCCGGTCAGAAGAAACTCGCCGGCGAACTTCTTTTGCGTCGCTTCCGGATTTTTCCAGTACTCGATCATGGTCACGGGATTGGGCTGGCGAACTGCGATGATGCCACGCTCTCCCCGCGGCAATTCGTTTCCCTTGTCGTCGATGATGCGAACGTCAAACCCCGGCGTCGCCTTGCCCATCGAACCGGGGCGGATCGGAAACAGTTTTGCGTTGTTGCCGACGGCCAGATTGCACTCGGTCTGGCCATACCCTTCATGCACTTCGATGCCGAAGGTGGCGCGAACCCAATCCAGCAACTCAGCGCCGAGCGCCTCTCCCCCCGAAAAGATGCTGCGCAGCTTCACGCCCGGATGTTTCACCTCGGCCTGCCGCATCAGCTTCAGCGCGGTCGGCGGCAGAAACACGTTGCGCACGGCGTGATCGGCCATCAACTGCATCGCTGCGTGCGCATCGAATTTCCTGGCGCGATGTCCGACCACCGGCACGCCGTGATAGAGCGCCGGAAACAGCACATCGAACAAGGCGCCGATCCAGGCCCAGTCGGCCGGCGTCCACATGACATCGCCCGCTTTGGGAAAGAAGTCGTGAATCATTTCGACATTGGGCAGATGACCGAGCAGCACGCGATGGGCGTGCAGCGCGCCCTTCGGATTGCCTGTGGTGCCCGAGGTGTAGATGATCATCGCGGGATCGTCGGCTGCGGTATCGACGGTGGCAAAGTCGGACGAGGCGGCCTCAAGCGTCGGCCAGAACTTCTTGGTGCCCGCGGGCGCATCGTCGCCGACGAGATAGACCTTCCTGAGCTCGGGAAGCCGATCGCGGATTTTCTTCAGCTTCTCCCAGCCGGCCGCGTCGGTGACGATGGCCTTGGCGCCGGAATTGGCGAGGCGAAATTCCAGCGCATCCTCGCCGAACAGCGCAAACAGCGGGATCGACACCATGCCGGCCCGAAATGCCGAAAGATGCGCGAGCGGCAATTCCAGCGACTGCGACAGGAACAGTGCGACGCGGTCGCCACGCACCAGACCGTCGGCGACAAGCACATTGGCGAAGCGGCGCGACATCGAGGCCAGTTCATCGAAGGACGTGCGGTGCGACGTGCCGTCCTCGTCGACATAGATCAGCGCCAGGCGACCGCTGCCATCGGCGTGGCGATCGCAGCACGCGGTCGCCATGTTGAAGCGCGCTGGAATCTCCCAACGGAAATCGCGGCAGAGTTTGTCGTAGTCGTTGGTTTCGGTGAGCATGGCCACAGCTTAAACCAACACCGCTGCCGCTCAACCCTCTCCCCTTGTGGGAGAGGGTGGTTTCGAGCATTGGCGAGAAACCGGGTGAGGGGTTATACTCACGAAACGACCCCTCACCCGGCTCGCATCTAAGCGATGCTCGCCACCCTCTCCCACAAGGGGAGAGGGTGCGACGGAACAAGCGGGGCGAGGTTAAGAAGTCAGCGCGGCCTTCACGAGCCCGCTGGCCTTGCCGAAATCCATCTGCCCGGCATATTTCGCTTTCAAGGCGCCTACGACCTTGCCCATGTCCTTCATGCCGGCTGCGCCGGTCTCCTTGATGGCGGCCGCGATCGCCGCCTTCACATCGTCGTCCGACATCTGCTTCGGCAGGTACGCCGAGATCACTGCGATCTCCTCGCGCTCCTGGGCTGCGAGTTCCGCGCGGCCGCCCTTTTCGTAGAGTTCGACCGATTCCTGGCGCTGCTTGATCATTTTCTGCAACACGCTGAGCAGGTCGGCATCGGACAACGGCGGCTTGCCCTCCCCGCGCGCGGCAATGTCGGCGTTCTTGATCGTCGAATTGACCATCCGCAGCGTGGAGAGCTTGCGCTCCGCCTTGGCCTTCATCGCTTCCTTGACCGCGTTGTTGATGTCGTCGCGAAGCATGGGAATCGCTCTCCTTCCAGCTCTAGTGCCTGATCTAGGCGGTTCCCCCGACCGAGACAACCGGTGCTCCGCCCCAAAGGACGGCTGACGACCTAACAATATGCGGAAAACGCATGTGAATCGGCCGTTTCCGGCTTTGACGTAAGCCGCCCACAGCTCTATCTAGAGGCCTCATGACGACATCAGAAAACGCATCAGCCTGGCCGGACCACAAGCCGACGGCGCTTCTCGTGTTGGCCGACGGAACCGTGCTCGAGGGCTTTGGTCTTGGCGCCGAGGGCCACGCGGTCGGCGAAGTCTGCTTCAACACCGCGATGACCGGCTATGAGGAGATCCTCACCGACCCCTCCTATGCCGGGCAACTCATCACCTTCACCTTCCCGCATATCGGCAATGTCGGTACCAACGACGAGGATATCGAGACGGTGA
Organism: uncultured Alphaproteobacteria bacterium; assembly: GCA_963775545.1. Classification (GTDB taxonomy): domain Bacteria; phylum Pseudomonadota; class Alphaproteobacteria; order Rhizobiales; family Xanthobacteraceae; genus Bradyrhizobium. The sequence continues at coordinate 43,878 of CAVZJE010000025.1, read as the reverse complement.
ACATGGCGGCGACGCCGGGCGCACGCGGGGTGATCCTGCGCACCGCCATATCAGATCCCTCGAACTACCGCGCTACCCGCCATCTCGACCTGTGGCTGAAGGCGCGCGGCATCATCGGCCTGTCCGGCATCGATACCCGCGCGCTGACCGCGCTGATCCGCAGCAAAGGCATGCCCAATGCCGTGATCTCGCATGCGAGGGACGGCGTATTCGACCTTCACGGGTTGAAGGAAGAGGCGCGGGAATGGCCCGGCCTCGAAGGCATGGACCTCGTGCCGATGGTCACATCTGCCCAGCGCTTCACCTGGGACGAGACGCCCTGGGCTTGGGAAAAAGGGTTCGGCCGACTGACCGAGCCGGAATTCAACGTGGTTGCCATCGATTACGGCATCAAGCGCAACATCCTGCGCCTGCTCGCCGGCACCGGCTGCAAGGTCACTGTGGTACCGGCGACCACTTCGGCGGAAGACATCATGGCGATGAAGCCGGACGGCGTGTTCCTGTCGAACGGGCCCGGCGATCCGGCCGAGACCGGCAAATACGCCGTGCCGGTGATTCAGAAGGTGATCAATTCCGGAACACCAACCTTCGGTATCTGCCTCGGCCACCAGATGCTGGGCCTGGCCGTCGGCGCCAAAACCAAAAAGATGCATCAGGGCCACCACGGCGCCAACCACCCGGTCAAGGATGAGACCACCGGCAAGGTGGAGATCACCTCGATGAACCACGGTTTCGCGGTGGATCAGGCCACGCTGCCGAAGGGCGCGACACAAACCCATATCTCGCTGTTCGACGGCTCCAATTGCGGGATTGCGCTCGAGGGCAGGCCGGTATTCTCCGTGCAGTACCACCCGGAAGCCTCGCCCGGCCCGCGCGACTCGCACTATCTGTTCCAGCGCTTTGCAGATCTGATGCGCGAGAAGAAGCGGGCGTAGGTCTGCTACCTCTTATCCCTCCCCCACGGAGCGTGGGGAGGGTGGCCAGCGCGAAGCGGGTCGGGTGGGGGCAGCTTGTGCGCAACACGCGTCTTTGCGTCTTTCAAGATAAGTTGGATACCCCCACCCCGGCGCTACGCGCCGACCTCGATGAGACTGCCTCCTTGGCTCTATGAGCCTGGTGGCTGGCATCCGTTCGACGCATTTGGTATGACGTACATCATCGCATTATCTGCCGGAGCCCCTCATGACCGACAACCCCGCCCGCAAGGTCGAATATGGTGTGACCCCAATCGAGGTGATGGCTTCGATGACGGGGATCGATTTCCTGCGCGCCATGTTCGACGGCAAACTGCCGGCGCCCCCGATCATGCAGAACATTGAGCCGTTCGATTATTCTGTCGAGCCCGGCGTGGTGGCTTTTTCCAGCATTCCCGGATTCCGCCACTACAATCCGATCGGTTCGGTGCATGGCGGTTACGCCGCAACGCTGCTCGATTCGGCGATGGGCCTTTGCGTGCACTCCACGTTGCCGGCAGGCTCGGGCTACACCACGCTCGAATTCAAGGTCAGCTTCATCCGCGGCATGACCAAAGACACCGGCGTGGTGCGGACCGAGGGCCGGGTGCTCAATGCCGGCCGCCGCGCCGCCACGGCAGAGGCCCGTATCACCGATTCCAAAGGTCGGCTGCTGGCACATGCCACGACAACTTGCCTGGTGTTTGAAATTCCAGGGCCCAGCGCCAAGGGAATGTGACTGAGACGGCCAAGGCAACTTGACGGGAACGTGGCGCGGCGGCACGGGTTAATCCTGCCCGTAGCCGCGGAGCCCGATTTGCCAGCCGCCAGCGTCAATCCAGCCACCTTCGTCTTTGCCGACGACGGCCTCGTTCCCAATAGCCCCCTGCCGCTCCTGATCTACAAGGGCGCGATCGACCTCGACCACAATGCCCCTGAGAAAACCATCGAAGACCTGTTGGGCGCCAACGGCTGGGGCGATATGTGGCGCAACGGCATTTACGACTATCTGCATTATCACGCGACGGTTCACGAGGCCCTCGGCATTGCCCGCGGCCATGCGCGGGTGAGGTTCGGCGGCGACAGCGGCAAGGAATTCGAGTTGAGCGCGGGCGATGTCGCGATCCTCCCCGCAGGTACTGGCCACCAATGCCTCAAATCGACGACGGATTTTTCGGTAGTCGGCGCCTATCCGCCCGGCGCAAGGATGCAGATCACGCAGCCGACGCCGGAAAATCATGCGCATGCGCTCCGGACAATTCCGGAAGTCGGGCTGCCCGACAGCGATCCGTTGTCGGGTAAGGACGGACCGCTCGTGAAGTTGTGGGGCAACGGTAACGGCGTCACTCGTTGATCGCGCTGACGCACCCTCTCCCCTTGCGGGAGAGGGTGGCGAGGATGAGCGAAGCGAAATTCGAGCCGGGTGAGGGGTTCAGGCCAAGGACCAAGCGAGACCCCTCACCCGGTTTCTCACTTCGTTTCGAAACCACCCTCTCCCGCAAGGGGAGAGGGTGAAGACCTATTCCGCGTTGCTACCTTCCTTGCGCGAGGCCTCGAACAGGAACCAAGTGCGCCGCTCGGTCTCGTCGATGAAGGTCTCGAGCAGGCCGGCGGTGCCGGAATCCTCGTGATCGTCGCACAGCTTGTGCGCTTTTCGCATGGCGGCGGCGACGTGCTTGTTGTCTTCCATCAGCTCGCGCAGCATTTCGCGCGGCGGCACAAAGCTCTCGTTGTTGTCCTTGATGGTCTGTAATTTCGAGACCTGTCCGATCGAGCGCACCGTGGTGCCGCCGAGCTTGCGCACCCGCTCCGCCAATTGATCGGTAGTAGCGAAGATCGCATCCGACTGGTCGTCGAGCATCAGATGGTAGTCGTGGAAATGCCGCCCGCTGACATGCCAGTGGAAGTTCTTGGTCTTCAGGTAAAGCGCAAAGGCGTCAGCCAACAGCACGTTGATGGCGGCCGAGATCTTCTCGACAGCGGCTGGCGGCATATCGGTCGGGGTATCGAGATCGGGGGAGGTTTTGCTGGCTTTGCTCACGATGGACCTTCCTGTTACGAACCGGGCGCGGGATCGGTGATGGACATCATTCACCGGACCATTTAACGCCTCTCAGGCGAGGCAGTTCCTCAGCCGGAACCCCAGCATTTTCGGACGCTAGTGTGGCAACTCTGACGTTCCTTTCAGTGTCGCCGCCAATTCTTCGAAGGAACGTCAGAGTCAAAGCCACACTAGAATCATATGGTTGCTAGTGTCCCTTTGGTTCTGACATTCGTAAAAGTGGCGCCGCGATAGGATACGAATGTCAGAACCGGGACACTAGAAGTCATGGACGACTGGATCGACTATTACGATTCCACGCATACGATCTATGCGAGCAAGCTGCACCGCGACCTGCATTTTCAGCTGATCGCGCGGGACATTATTGGCTATATCGGCCAACCTGACGCGGTGGTGCTGGATTACGCCTGCGGCGAGGCGTTGTCGGCCACCAAGGTAGCCGAGGCCTGCGGCCAGCTTTATCTGGCCGAGCCGGCGCCTGGCGTACGCGGCCGGCTGATCGCGCGTTTTGCCCCCAATACCAAGATCCGGGTCCGCTCGCTGGAAGACGTGCGGAAAATGGCCGAGCACTCCCTTGATCTGGTGGTGATGAATTCGGTCGCCCAATACATGACGCCGGAAGAGCTGGATTCCGCCTTTGCGGCCATCCGGCGGCTCTTGAAACACGGCGGACGGCTGGTGCTCGGCGATGTGCTGCGCCCGGAAGTCGGCATGCCCCGCGACGTGATCGCGCTGCTACGTTTTGCGGCGCGCCACGGTTTTCTGCGCGACGCGCTGATCGGACTGGTCTCGACCGCTCTGTCGGACTACCGCCAATTGCGCAGCCGCGTCGGCTTGCAGCGTTACAGCGAGGCCGACATGATCGCCAAACTCGGGAAAAACGGACTTACCGCCTCGCGCGTCGCCGTCAACATCGGCCACAATCCTTGGCGAATGACCTTTGTCGCGCGGCCGGCGCTAGTGCCCGCTTTCCGAAGTTCGTGATACGCCCCCGCACCCTCTTGCGCGAACTTCGGAAAGCCAAGGGCACTAGCAAATCTGTGATTCTGGTACCGCTTTCGATCTGAAGTCCCTGGTTCGAACCAGCCGCTTGTGACGCAGGGACTTCAGATCGGCGGTACCAGCCGAGCCAATTTGACGTTCGTTACAGCCGTTGGCGGCACACCGGAAGAGCCCTAACCGCAAGGTAGGGTTAACCGCGGCAAAGAGTGGCTGAGCGGCCACTGTTGGGGGAAGATGGACGCGGCCCGGTGGCGGAAATGCGTCGACGCGAGAGCATTGCATTGCTCTTTATCCTGGTTCAAGTCCAGGCCGGGCCTCCACGCTTCGCCCTGACGGGCTACGCGTGGCGCAGCCACGCCAGACCGGCGGGCAAAGCGTGTCCGGCGTAGCTTGAGCAAAGCGAAAGCGCAGACGGACTGGCACTTCCGGGCAGCTACCCATCCCACTCGCCAAAGATCGATAAATGCCGGTTGACGGCCCTTTTTTGGGGGTATCGCGGCTACGGAATCTGGTCTAAAGACCGCCTGCGCGCGAGGGCCTTCCTCACGCTGGGCTTTAAGGGACGCGCGGAATGCGCGCCCTTTTTTTGTGCCTATTTTCCTAGCCCGCGAGACTAGTGGAGTGGATTTGACATTTGCTACACACCAAGCCGCGAGTTCGGAAAGCGAATGTCAAATCCAAAACTCCACTAGCAACATATATTTGCTAGTGGTCCTTTGATTCTAACATTCGCAAGAGTGTCTGCTGAGAAGATATGCGAATGTTAAAATTGGACCACTAGATGCCCAAAAGAACTGACATCTCCACCATCCTGATCATCGGCGCCGGACCTATCGTGATCGGTCAGGCCTGCGAATTCGACTATTCGGGCACCCAAGCGGTGAAGACGCTGAAGGAAGAGGGCTACCGCATCGTCCTGGTCAATTCCAATCCGGCGACGATCATGACCGATCCGGAGCTGGCGGATGCTACCTATATCGAGCCGATCACGCCCGAGATTGTCGCCAAGATCATCGAGAAGGAACGCCACGTCATTCCCGGCGGCTTCGCGCTGTTGCCCACCATGGGCGGGCAGACTGCGCTGAACTGCGCGCTGTCGCTGCGGCGGCTGGGCACGTTGGCCAAATTCGACGTCGAGATGATCGGCGCAACGGCGGACGCGATCGACAAGGCCGAAGATCGCCAGCTCTTTCGCAACGCCATGGAGAAAATCGGGCTACAGACCCCGAAGTCACGGCTGGCCAATGCCTCCGCGCTGAAAAAATCCGACCGCGACAGATACCTCGCCGATCACGGAAAGCTAATCGGGGCTGAGCTCGATGAGTTCGAGCGGCAATGGACGCTTGGCGAGAACGAGCGGCGCAAGCGCTACCAGCAGCAGGCGCTGGCCGAAGCGCTGATGGCGCTGTCGGAGATCGGCCTGCCGGCGATCATCCGCCCCTCCTTCACCATGGGCGGCACCGGCGGTGGCATCGCCTACAACAAGGAAGAGTTCATCGACATTATCGAGCGGGGCCTGGATGCCTCGCCTACCAATGAGGTGTTGATCGAGGAATCCGTCCTGGGGTGGAAAGAGTTCGAGATGGAGGTGGTGCGCGACAAGAAAGACAATTGCATCATCGTCTGCTCGATCGAAAACCTCGACCCGATGGGCGTTCACACCGGCGATTCGATCACGGTCGCGCCGGCGCTGACGCTCACCGACAAGGAATACCAGATCATGCGCGACGCCTCGCTCGCGGTGTTACGCGAGATCGGGGTAGAGACCGGCGGCTCCAACGTGCAGTTCGGCGTCAATCCGGCCGACGGGCGCATGGTCGTCATTGAAATGAACCCGCGGGTGTCGCGCTCCTCCGCGCTCGCATCGAAAGCCACCGGCTTTCCGATCGCCAAGGTCGCGGCGAAACTCGCGGTCGGCTACACCCTCGATGAAATTGCCAACGACATCACCGGCGGCGCCACGCCGGCTTCGTTCGAGCCGACCATCGATTACGTCGTCACCAAGATTCCGCGCTTTGCGTTCGAAAAATTTCCCGGCGCCTCGACCACCCTGACCACCTCGATGAAGTCGGTCGGCGAAGTGATGGCGATCGGCCGCACCTTTCAGGAGAGCCTGCAAAAGGCGTTACGTGGACTCGAAACCGGCCTCACCGGGCTCGACGAGATCGAGATCGAGGGCCTCGGCCGCGACGACGACAAGAACGCGATCCGCGCAGCGCTGGGCACGCCGACACCGGACCGCCTGTTGCAGGTGGCGCAGGCGATGCGGCTCGGCTGGAGTGATGAAGATATCTTCAACTCGTGCAAGATCGATCCGTGGTTCCTGGCCGAGATGCGTGCCATCGTCGAGATGGAGGCCAAGATCAAGCGCGACGGCCTGCCGCCAAACGCCTTTGGCCTGCGCACGTTGAAAGCCATGGGCTTTTCCGACGCGCGCCTTGCCGTGCTTACCAATACGACCGAGGCCGAGGTGAAGGTGCAGCGTCAGGCGCTTGGCGTCCGCCCAGTGTTCAAGCGCATCGATACTTGTGCGGCCGAGTTCGCCTCGCCAACGGCCTACATGTATTCGACCTATGAAGCGCCCTTCGCCGGCGAGGTAGCCGACGAGAGTGCGCCGTCGGCCAAGGACAAGGTCATCATTCTCGGCGGCGGCCCCAACCGGATCGGCCAAGGCATCGAGTTCGACTATTGCTGCTGCCATGCCTGCTTCGCGCTGCATGACGCCGGCTATGAATTGATCATGATCAACTGCAATCCGGAGACGGTATCGACCGACTACGACACCGCGGACCGGCTGTATTTCGAGCCGTTGACCGCCGAAGACGTCCTCGAAATCATCGAGACGGAAAAACAAAACGGGCGCCTGCACGGCGTGATCGTGCAGTTCGGCGGCCAGACCCCGCTGAAGCTCGCGCACGCGCTGGAAGCAGCCGATGTGCCGATCCTTGGCACCTCGCCCGACGCCATCGATCTCGCCGAAGACCGCGACCGCTTCAAGCGAGTGCTGGACAAACTGCGGCTCAAGCAACCGAAGAACGGCATTGCCTATTCGGTCGAGCAGGCGCGGCTGGTTGCCGCCGATCTCGGCCTGCCGCTGGTGGTGCGACCCTCTTACGTGCTCGGCGGCCGCGCGATGCAGATCATCCGCGAGGACAATCAGCTCAGCGACTATCTGCTCGGCACCCTGCCCGAGCTCGTGCCCGGCGACGTCAAGGCGCGCTATCCGAACGACAAGACCGGCCAGATCAACACCGTGCTCGGCACCAACCCCCTGTTGTTCGACCGCTATTTGTCCGACGCGATCGAGGTCGATGTCGATTGCCTCTCCGACGGCAAAGACACCTTCATCGTCGGCATCATGGAGCATATCGAGGAAGCCGGCATTCACTCCGGCGACAGTGCCTGCTCGCTGCCGCCGCATTCGCTCGAACCCGCCGTGATCGCCGAACTCGAACGGCAAACCCGCGAACTAGCGCTCGGGCTCGACGTGGTCGGCTTGATGAACGTGCAATACGCCATCAAGGACGGCGATATCTACGTGCTCGAGGTCAACCCGCGCGCCTCGCGCACGGTGCCGTTCGTCGCAAAGGTGATCGGCATGCCGGTGGCCAAGATCGCCGCGCGGCTGATGGCCGGCGAGAAACTCGCCGACTTCAAATTGACGAAGCCCAAGCTCGGCCATGTCGGCGTCAAGGAATTGGTCTTTCCGTTTGCCCGCTTCCCCGGCGTCGACACCGTGCTCGGTCCGGAAATGCGCTCGACCGGCGAAGTGATGGGCATCGACCGCAGCTTCGAGATTGCATTTGCCAAGAGCCAGCTCGGCGGCGGGACACGCGTCCCGCGCAAGGGCACCGTCTTTGTCTCCGTGCGCGAGAGCGACAAGACGCGCATCGTCGATGCGGTGCGGCTGTTGTCCTCACTCGGCTTCAAGGTGATGGCGACGTCGGGAACGCAGCGCTTCCTCACCGACCACGGCGTGCCGACAGAGAAGGTTAACAAGGTACTGGAAGGCCGGCCGCATATCGTGGACGCCATTACCAATGGCGACATCCAGCTCGTCTTTAATACGACCGAGGGGCCGCAGGCATTAGCCGATAGTCGTTCGTTACGCCGCGCTGCCCTCTTGCATAAAGTGCCGTATTACACCACTCTTTCGGGTGCCGTGGCGGCCGCCCAGGGCGTCCGCGCCTATCTGGGCGGAGACCTTGAGGTCCGCACCTTGCAGAGTTACTTTTCCGAGAACTGATCATTAGCGGGCCACAAACGGCCAGCAAACTGCTGGGAACTCTCCGCCTGTATCGATGTTTGAATTGGCCCTTTCGGGGCCGAAATTTAACGAGCTTTTCGGACTGTTTGAGCCCGGAAGCCTGATCTGGAAGACGTTTCGCGCGTGCCGTGCATGATCAAGTGGCGGCCTGCGCGATTGAAGGACGAAGAAGATGATTGAAAAGGTTCCGATGACAGCCGGCGGCTATGCCGCGCTCGAGGAAGAATTGAAGAAGCGCCAGTCGGTGGAGCGTCCGCGCATTATCGAGCATATCGCGGAGGCGCGCTCGCATGGCGATCTTTCCGAGAACGCGGAATATCACGCCGCGAAAGAAGAACAGTCGCACAATGAAGGCCGCATCGCCGAGCTCGAAGACAAGCTCGCGCGCGCCGACATCATCGACATCTCGAAGCTTTCCGGCGACACCATCAAATTCGGCGCCACAGTCACGCTGGTCGACGAGGACACCGAAAAGAAGGCGGTGTGGCAGATCGTCGGCGAGCCCGAGGCCGATGCCAAGAAGGGCAAGATTTCCATCACCTCGCCATTGGCGCGCGCGCTGATCGGCAAGAAGAAAGGCGCCTCCGTCGAGGTCGTGGCCCCCGGCGGCGCCAAGGCCTATGAAATCACCAAGGTCGAGTGGCGCTGATTTTCGTTGCGCAAATTTTGGTCAGAGAGCCGCGCGACAGCGCGGCTTTTTGCTGTGCGGAATATTGCCGAGCGGATGGGACTCGCAAGAGCCCGCGTGTCCTGCCAGATTGCAAATCTCAAGTATTGTCAAACGGGGGGTTATGACATGGACCAAACGCTTTCGAAGTTTCAGCCGGTGGCACTGAGTTTGTTTCGCTTCATTACCGGCCTGCTGCTGTTTCAATACGGCGTCGCAAAAATCTTCAAATTCCCGGTAATCCCCCAATTCGCCAATCCGCCGCCGCTGATCATGACCGCTGGGGGTATCGAGCTTGTGCTCGGCGCACTGCTGATGATCGGCCTGTTCACGCGCGTCACCGCGTTCATCCTGTCGGGTGAAATGGCCGTTGCCTATTTCATCGGACATTTTCCGCGCGGCTTCTTTCCGTTGATCAACAACGGCACCGCCGCGATCCTGTTCTGCTTCGCGTGTCTGTATTTGGCAACGGAGGGCGGCGGTCCCTACAGCGTTGACGCGATGCGGGGAAAGAAGAGCTGACGCGAAGCAACTCCGTCTTCTCCCTCCCCCTGAAAGGGGGAGGGTTGGGGAGGGGGTCGATAATCAAAAAGAGAGCGCGGCAGTGATCCCCTCCCGGTTGATGCTGACGCATCAACCGACCTCCCCTTTTCAAGGGGAGGTAAACGCGAACCCTACCCCTTCGTCTTCACTTCCAGCGGTACGGCAGCTTCATATTTCGAATTGTGCAGCACCAGCGATGTTCTGACGTTACGTACGTGCGGCGCCGCCGTCAGGTGCGTGACGAAATCCTGGAACGTCGCCATGTCGGGCGCCACGCATTTGAGAACGAAGTCGACTTCGCCTGACAGCATCCAGCATTCCCGCACCAGCGGCTCGGCGCGAACGAAATCCTCGAAAGCGCGCAGGTCGGCGTCGGCCTGGCTCGACAGGTGCACGGAGGCAAACACGGTGACGTCGAAGCCGAGCTTTCGCGGATCGAGCAAGCCGCGATAGCCCTGGATAAAACCTTCCTCCTCCAGCACCCGAACCCGCCGCAAACACGGCGGTGGGGAAATGCCCACACGTTTGGCCAACTCCACATTGGTGATTCGGCCATCGGCCTGGATCTCGCCCAGGATTTTGAGGTCAATTTCGTCAAGATTCTTCGACACGCGGTCCGGATTCCAGGGGTTGGGGGTGGTTTCTTGGCCGGCGGCCCAAGCTTTCGGCTTTCGATCGCAACAGTCTTAGCCCAGCTCGCCCACCATGCGCAATTTTATTGCGCGTGCGCTGCGCCAATTTTCCTACTCACGGGAAGTTTTGCTCATTTGGACTGCAATTCTTGCATAGCTCGCCAGATGCCGTAGATTTGGCGCTGGTACTTTCGCCGCATGGCGGCGCTTCTCCCCGGGCGAATTCCGCTTAAAGGCTCATCGAATTCCCTTCGAAAGGGATCTGTCTATGTCTGCACCTATCCACGCCAAGGTCGTCATCGTCGGTTCCGGCCCGGCCGGTTACACCGCGGCGATCTATGCGGCGCGGGCCATGCTTGAACCGGTGCTGATCCAGGGCATCCAGCCCGGTGGGCAACTCACCATCACCACTGACGTGGAAAACTATCCGGGCTTTGCCGACGTGATCCAGGGCCCGTGGCTGATGGAACAGATGGAAAAGCAGGCCGCGCATGTCGGTACCAAGATCGTAACCGACCTCGTCATGAAACTTGAACTCGCCCAGCGGCCGTTTCGCCTGACTTGCGACAGCGGCGACGTCTATCTCGCCGAAACCGTCATCCTCGCCACCGGCGCCCAGGCGCGCTGGCTGGGGCTACCGTCGGAGGAGACGTTCAAAGGCTTCGGCGTTTCGGCCTGCGCGACCTGCGACGGATTCTTCTATCGTGGCAAGGAAGTCATCGTGGTCGGCGGCGGCAACACCGCGGTCGAGGAAGCGCTGTTCCTCACCAACTTCGCCTCGCAAGTGACCGTCGTGCATCGCCGCGATCACTTCCGCGCCGAGCGGATCCTGCAGGACCGGCTGTTCAAGCATCCCAAGATCAAGGTGGTGTGGGACAGCGCGATCGACGAAGTCCGTGGGCAGGCGAACCCGTCCAAGGTCACCCATGTCCGGCTGAAAAACGTCAAGACCGGCACCTTGACGGAAGTACCGGCCGACGGCGTCTTCATCGCGATCGGCCACGCGCCCGCGACCGATCTCGTCGCCGGCCAAGTCAAGCTGAAACCATCGGGCTATGTCGAGGTCGCACCAAATTCGACCGCCACTTCGGTGCCCGGCCTGTTCGCCGCCGGCGACGTCGCCGACGAAACCTACCGCCAGGCAGTCACGGCCGCCGGCCTCGGCTGCATGGCGGCCCTCGAAGCCGAACGTTTTTTAGCGCTCCGCGCGAATGACCGCGCGGCGGCGGAATGAATTTTCATCGAACCCGCGACGGATTTATCGATATGGATTGGGACAAGCTGAAGGTGTTTCACGCGGCGGCCGAGGCGGGGAGCTTCACGCATGCCGGCGAGCAACTCGGCCTCTCGCAATCGGCCGTTTCGCGCCAGGTCTCCGCGCTCGAACAGGAATTGTCGGTGTCGTTGTTCCACCGTCATGCGCGCGGCCTGATCCTGACCGAGCAAGGTGACCTGCTGTTTCGCACGGCACATGACGTGTTCATGCAGTTGCAGGCCGCCCGCGCCAAACTGACCGACAGCCGCGAGCGGCCGAGCGGCGACCTCAAGATCACGACCACGCCCGGCGTCGGCATCAACTGGCTGATTCCAAGGCTCGGCGAGTTCACCGCGCTTTATCCGGAAATCCGCATTTCGCTGATCGTTACCGACGAGGAACTCGACCTCTCGATGCGCGAAGCCGACGTCGCGATTCGCACCCGCAAGCCGACCCAGCCGGACCTGATCCAGCGCAAGCTGTTTGCGATGGGCTTTCACGCCTACTGTTCGCCGGAATACATCAAGCGATTCGGCACGCCGCGCACGCTCGAGGAACTCGATGCCCACCGCATCATCACGCTGTCCGACGGACAGGTCGCGCCGCATCTGCAAAACCGGCTCTGGCTGATCGAAGCCGGCCGCAACGGCACCGGTCCGCGCGAGGCCTATTTCAAGGTCAACAACATCCTAGGCCTGGTGCGCGCCTGTCAGCAGGGCCTGGGAATCGCTGCGCTGCCGGATTATCTGGTCGAAGAAAACAGCCGCCTGGTGCAGCTGTTCGGTGAATCCGATTCGATCCAGCTCGATACGTATTTCGTTTATCCCGAGGAATTGAAAACGGTTGCCCGGGTCCAGGTGTTCCGCGACTTCGTGGTCAGCAAGGCGCAGCGCTGGCCGTCCTAATTATCGGTCGATAACTGATAGGCGCATGTCTGACATGCGGCTTCCCCCGTTGCTGCAAGGCGCTCGCGGGGCCCATAATCACCGGACACTGAGCTTTCGCGTTGCGCACATGTCCCCCTCCTCCAGTGGCGCGGCTGTTCGGTTATCCCTCTTGGAAGGTGATTGTGTCGGCCCAACGAGGCCAATACTTAAAGCCGGGCTCTCGCGAGCCCGGCTTTTTTTCTGTCAGTGATCTGGCAGGGCTCTGGTGAGGCCGACTTTTTTCTGTTCGGCTTTTCAAGCACGAAGTATTTTTCATCATGAGAAAGATTAGTGCGGCGAATTTGAAGTTCCCATCAGTTTTCGCCGCGGGTTCGTTATAGGAACTTCAAATTCAAAGCCGCTACTAAAAACAATATGCTGCCAGAACTCCTTTGATTCCGACCCTTCGCATCAAAGGCCCCCGACAGCTTGCGAACTTCGGAAAGTGGGCACTAGTCTTCCGTTGACAGTGGAACCAGCGCACCGCATCATTGCATTGATGATCACGAATCTGTGCGCAACCGCTGTGATGAAAAAAGCCTCCCTTTTGGGGGCTTCGGATCAACGCGCGCGATAGACTTCTAACTCACGCCAGATCTTTGAAACCCCCGCCGCGAGGTGGGGTTTTTCGTGTCCCGTCTCCGGTCAATCAGGAGATGGACCATGACCACCCCTATGTCTTCTCCCCCGGAATCCACAGGCCTTCGATCGCAGCTCGCCGGCCTCTGGCTGCCGCTCATCACGCCGTTTTGCGACGGCGTCGTGGATGAGGTTTCGTTGCGGCGGCTGGTGCGGCACTACGCGGGCTTGCCGATCGACGGGTTGATCCTGGCTGCAACCTCAGGCGAAGGCCTGACGCTCGGGATGGCCGAACTCGAATGGATCGTCGCCGTGACGCGGGAGACGCTCGGCGAAGGCCGCCGCTATTTGCCGATCTGCCTCGGGCTTGCGGGCAGCCATACCATCAAGATGTGCCACACCCTCGATGAGACGGCAGGCTGGCCGATCGACGGCTACCTGATCTCAAGCCCCTATTATTCGCGGCCGTCGCAACGCGGCCTGATCCGGCATTTCACGCTGCTCGCCGACCATGCGTCCTGGCCGGTCATGCTCTACAACATCCCCTATCGCGCAGGCGTCAACCTCGAGAACGAGACGCTGCTTGAACTTGCCCGGCATCCCAACATCGCCGGCATGAAGGACTGCGGCGCCAACCGCGCGCAGTCGATCGACCTGCTGCGGCGCAGGCAACCCGGCTTTCGCATCCTGACCGGGGAGGACGCCGAATATTTCGACGCGCTGAGCGACGGCGCCGACGGCGCGATCCTGCTGTCGGCGCATATCGAGACTGCGGCCTTCGCTGCCGTGCGCACGCTGCTGAAGCAAGGCGAGCGTGATGCCGCCCGCGCGCGCTGGGAAAGCCTGTCAGATCTCACGCGGCTACTGTTCGCCGAGCCGAGCCCGGCGCCGGCAAAGTACTGGCTGGCGCGCACGGGCCTGATCGACAGCGCCGAAGTGCGCCTGCCGATGGTCGAGGTGAGCCACGATCTCGCAGCCATACTCGATGCCGAGATCGCGCGGCGGGCCGGTCATCTTTCCGGCCGTCAGAAGTCCGATTTCATGACGTAAACTTGCGAACGATCGGCGAAACGTCGCAAGCTTAATCCAGCTTCGTCCGCGCGAGCCGCAGCGCATTGCCGATCACACTGATCGACGACAACGCCATCGCGGCTGCTCCCACCATCGGCGATAGCAGGATGCCAAACACGGGATAGAGCGCGCCTGCCGCGATCGGCACGCCGGCGGCATTGTAGAGAAAGGCAAACGCCAAATTCTGGCGGATGTTGCCCATCGTCGCCGCCGACAATCGCCGCGCCTGCACCAGCCCTGCCAGATCGCCGGTCAATAGCGTCACGCCGGCGCTTTCGATGGCGACATCCGTGCCGCCGCCCATCGCGATGCCGACGTCGGCTGCGGCCAGCGCCGGCGCATCGTTAACGCCGTCGCCGACCATGGCGACGCGGCGGCCCTCTTTACGAAGGCGCTGCACGACCTCACCCTTGCGTTCCGGCAGCACGCCAGCCTCGACCTCGGTAATATCAAGCTGCGATGCCACGGCCTTCGCAGTCGTCGCGTTATCGCCGGTCAGCATCACGACGCGCAGGCCCTCCGACCGCAACGCCGCGATGGCCGCTTTCGCCGACGGCTTGATCGGGTCGGCGACGGCAATGATGCCGGCGGCGCGGCCGTCGAGCGCAATACACATCACGGTCGCGCCCGATGAGCGGGCGGCCTCGGCTGCGGTATCGAACTCGGACGCTGCGATGTTCAGATCACTCATCAATGCGGCATTGCCGAGCGCGACCGCTTTGCCCTCGACGCTGCCTGTAGCCCCCTTGCCCGGATGGCTAACGAAGTTGGACGCTTCACCAAGCGACAGACCGCGCGCCTTCGCGGCCTCGACGATCGCGCGCGCCAGCGGATGCTCGCTGGCCTTTTCCACGCTGGCGGCGAGCCGCAGCAGCGTGTTCTCGTCCACGTTGGGCGCGGTCGTGATCGATATCAGCTTCGGCTTGCCCTCGGTGAGCGTGCCGGTCTTGTCGATGACAATGGTGTCGATGCGCTCGAAGGCTTCCAGCGCTTCCGCGTCGCGGATCAGAATCCCGGCGCGCGCCCCGCGCCCCACCCCCACCATGATCGACATTGGCGTGGCGAGACCGAGCGCGCAGGGACAGGCGATGATCAGCACGGTCACGGCCGCGATCAGCGCGAAGGCGAGGCGCGGTTCGGGGCCAAAACTCATCCAGGCGGCAAAGGCGATCAACGCGGCCGCGATCACGGCCGGCACGAACCATCCGGCGACGCGATCGGCGAGACGCTGGATCGGTGCGCGCGACCGCTGCGCCCGCGCCACCATGTCCACGATCCGGGCCAGCATGGTGTCGCGGCCGACCTTTTCGGCCCGCAGCACCAGCGCGCCATTCTGGTTGACGGTGCCGCCGACGACGCGCGCGCCTTCGGTTTTCGCAACCGGCATCGGCTCCCCGGTCACCATGGACTCATCGACAAAGGAGTGCCCTTCGATGACGCTGCCATCGACCGGGATTTTTTCACCGGGGCGGACCCGCAAACGGTCGCCGACCGCAACCGCGTCAATCGCAACATCCTCGTCGCCGTGGCCGGCGATACGCCGCGCGGTCTTCGGCGCCAAACCGAGTAACGCGCGGATTGCCCCTGACGTGCGCTCGCGCGCCCGCAATTCCAGGATCTGCCCGAGCAGCACCAGTACGGTGATGACAGCGGCGGCCTCGAAATAGACCGCGACCGCGCCATGCATGTCACGGAAGCCGGCCGGGAAGACTTGCGGAAACAGCGCGCCGATCACGCTGTAGAGATAGGCAACGCCGGTTCCCATCGCGATCAGCGTGAACATGTTGAGATGGCCTGAGACGACCGAGCGCCAGCCGCGCACGAAAAATGGCGCGCCGGCCCACAGCACCACGGGCGTGGACAGCACCAACGAAATCCAGTTCGACCACTGCGGCGAGACGAAGTGCATCAGGCCGACATGACGGCCCATCTCGATCGCAAACACCGGAAGCGTGAGCGGCAATGCGATCCAGAAGCGCCAGGTCATATCGATGAGTTCAGGATCGGGTCCCTGGTCGAGCGAAACTTGCTCCGGCTCGAGCGCCATGCCGCAGATCGGACAGGTTCCCGGACCGACTTGTCTTACCTCTGGATCCATTGGACAGGTGTAGATGGTGCCAGCCGGCACGACGGGCTCGGCCTTCTGTTGCTCCGGCTCTTTGGGCTTGAGGAATTTTTCGGGGTCCGCTTCAAA
Source organism: uncultured Alphaproteobacteria bacterium (assembly GCA_963775545.1). Taxonomy (GTDB): domain Bacteria; phylum Pseudomonadota; class Alphaproteobacteria; order Rhizobiales; family Xanthobacteraceae; genus Bradyrhizobium. Next base: position 27,727 of record CAVZJE010000025.1, on the reverse strand, counting down.
GCGCTCGCGGCAGCGCGCACTGCAAAACAGATATTCCTCACCGCGATATTCAAAGCGATGCTTGGCGGTTTCGCGCTTGACCTTCATGCCGCAGACCGGATCGATCGCAACCGCCGCTTCCGGATCAACGCTCTCATGCTTGCCGCCGCAGCAAGCGCCCGCGCCGGACTTCGGGTGGTCGTGCCCGGTGTGATCGTGGCCGGTGTGATGATCGTGGTGGTCGTGGTGATGGCACGTCTGGCCGGCCCCCGCGGCCTGCCCCTCATCTCGCTCCGCCATCTTTTCCGCTCCGCCTCTCTTGAATCCGATACCCTAGGGGGGTATATGAGGCCTATGCGCGAAGAGATCAAGACGTCCTGCCTGAAAAGGCTGAAACGAATTGAGGGCCAGATCCGGGGCCTGGCCGGGATGGTCGAGCACGACCGCTATTGCATCGACGTGGTGACGCAGATCGCGGCCGCGAAAGCGGCGCTCCGTCGCGTCGAGGAGGAAATCCTGCGCGACCATGTTGCCCATTGCGTCGAGCACGCCATCGTCTCCGGCGACAAGGCCGATCAGCGCCGCAAGATCGCCGAACTGATGGACGTCGTCGGCCGCGCCGACCGCTGAGCCGCATGATCCCTCGCGCCAAACGCGAAAGCGTTTGCGCGGAGATCACCGCAAACATCAATTGGAATCGGATGGCAGCTTGGTTAACGGCCGCTGAAGCGACCTGCTAAATTCCACGCCGTATGCGCGTCCGTATTATTAGGAGTTGGCGGCTATTGGTTTCCCGCATCCAACAGGGACGCGGGGGCAATCATGACCACTGACACCACCCAGAACAATTGCTTTGCCAATTCCAAATGGGCCGAGAGGAAGCAGGACCTCCTGCTCGTTTCCTCCTTCGGGCTGTGGGCCGTGCTGCTCGGCCTGTCGCCGGTGCTGGCCGTGGGCTTTCTGATCGGAAGCTGAAGCAAAGCGGCGCGCTTTCGCCGGTGCTCTGGTTAACGGGCGATGACGGCGCCGTTTGAAATGCGAACGAGTTCGCAGGGCACCTTTTAAAGCTGATCGCGTATCGTTGGCCCTCATAACAACAAGAAACGCGGGGGCGCGTGATGAATACTCTGGATACTCAAGACAATTCGAACCCCGAACGGGGCCGCTTCTGCATGCAGGACATCATCTGGGCGGTCGGCATCTGGTCGGTCATCCTGACCCTGTCGCCGGTCGTGATGTTCTACGTGCTGATGGTGAACTGATCGCCGCACATAATCACAAGCAACATCATCCCGCGTGAGCGCCCCTTGCCCACCCGGGATGATGTCGTTTGGCAGCCGCCGCAACCAACCTGGCCATTGAACGACGCGACAGAACCGGCGCGATGCCGCTGCTGCTTTGCCGCTCGAATTGCCTACGCCGCCTGCTTGTGCATCACGCCGCTCGCCGACGCCGTGCCGCGGATCGCCTTCACCGAACGTTCAATCGCAGCCCAGAGCCGGCCGATTTCGGCAGCCGCACGGCCTTCCGCAAAATATTCGCGGGCGCCTTCACCCTTGCCGAGCGCCATCAGGAGATCCGCGCGGTTGGTGATCTGCCCGCCCCATACCGGCGCGCGGAACTTGGCCAACGCTTCCCGAGCGATGGAGACGATGCGACTTTCCACCTCGTCGCGCCGGGCAGGCGCACCGTTGAGGACGACCGCATAGGGTTTGCGCGCGGAACGGCACATCTGAATCGTTTCCTGCACAGCATTGACGTCAAAGACGCCCGGCCGCGCCGGAATTACGACCATGGTGGCGTTCTTGATCGCGTCGTCGACCACAGCCGAAAGATTCGGCGGCGTGTCGATGAACACCCACTCGAAGCCGTCACGCTTGGCGGCGGCGATGATGCCGCTGACGGAATTGACGGCGGTTTTGATCGGCGGTTCGTTGGTCCCGCGTAGCTTGTGCCACAGGATCAATGATCCCTGCGGGTCGGCATCGACTAGCAGACATGGCTTGGTCGTCTTGTGGACATGCGCAGCGAGATGAGCGGCAAGGGTACTTTTCCCCGAGCCACCTTTACGCGACGCAAAAACAATAACGTTCATACCCTTCGCCTCCAGATTGACCCCAGATAATGAAAAATGAATCAGCGTGCTGATTCGTGGAAGAAGAATTTGGGGTCAAATGTGGCGAAGCCGCTGAATAATCGGCAAGGTTGCTTTTGAGTCATACCCCTCGCCCACCGAACCGACAGGACGTAACGGCGGGCGAGGCGGCTGCCGGTACCCAGCTATTCGTCGGAGGCCGTATGTTGGCGTATCCGGTGATGTCTTGGCCTTGCAGACGTCTCCTGCTGCCTGAAATAGACCCGGCAGCCCGGACTGAGCTCGGTTTGCCGACTGACCATGCAGGCCGTGACTCGCGAAACATCGGGAATTTCGTAACTGCACAGCCGGAACGCATCGCCCATGCAAGCCTGCTGCTGCTCCATGGTATAGGACCATGCTGTGGCGGGCCACGCCCCCACCACGATCGTCGAGATCACACCAGCGAGCCGTCCTACTCGAATCGCGAAACGATTCATGTTCCCCCCAAATCACTACCCCGCGTAAATTGTGAGTGAGCTGTTCGAAGTTGGCAAGCGAATGCGCGCGCAACAGCGCAAGCTAGCAGTGGACAGCTCGACGATTAGATTCTTGTCGCGCTCAGGTTCCCGAAATGAAACCCGCGCGACGCGCGCAAAATGATGCTGCAAAGATTTCTTACGCGACGATCAGGCCGTACTTTTCCATGACCGCTTTGACCTTCGCCATGTCAGGCGGCCCGCCAGCGTTCACAACCGTGGCGATCTCTTCGAAATATCGCTTCCCCGCGACCGCCGGTGTCAGTGTTATGAGCGCGCGGGCTTCGCCGGCACCAAGGTTATCGAAACGGTGCACGGCGCCGCGTGGCACGAACAAGGCGTCACCTGATTTCAGTTGATGCGCCAGCCCGTCGAGCGTGACGGTCAGCGTGCCGCCGAGGCCATACCAGACCTCTTCGAAATCGCGATGATAATGCGCCGCCGGGACCTTGGCCTGCTCCGGCACAGTCATTTCGAACATCGTCAGCTTGCCGCCATTGTCGGCGTCGTCGATCAGGAATTTTAGCCGCAGCGAGCCTATCCGCACCTCGTCAGACATCGACAAGCTCCTTCGTAAGCGTGAGGCCGCAGGACGATCCGCCGGCGATAGTGCCGGAAATAGAGTCAAACACCTGCGGTGACCGGCTAAGTCACTGAAGAGTTGGTACAGTTGGGTGGGCTCGAACCACCGACCTCCTGTTCCACAGACAGGCGCTCTAACCAACTGAGCTACAACTGCATCCTGGCGCCCGCTCCAAGGGCGGGCAAGACGGCGGGAAACTAGAGCATGATCCGGAAAAGTGGAAGCCGGTTTTCCGAAAAAGCCCGCCCTCGGGCCCGACCCAGGGATCATGCTCAAACAACAATCTGGGGCGCGGTGACCGTCCCCGCAGATATCGCGCTTTAGAAGCAAGCTTGCGCTTTGGCAAGGCCGCTCGCGCGTCCGGCACAGGGCATTATCCGTATGGTTCACCAGTCTCCTCCGGCGCGGGGCGCGGCCGACAAAAAAGCCCGGGCGCTACCGCCCGGGCTTTTTTAAACTGGCCGAGTCACCGCTCAGGCGGCGGGCTTGAACAGCTTCGAGGCATTGGCCTTGATCGGCTCGACGGTCTCAGAGGCGACTTTCTGCGACAGCTCGGTGAGCTCCTTGCCCCAGACCGAGAAAGTCTCGAACTGCTTCTTGGCATGGTTGGTCCAGAGCTCCATCGCTTCGGAAGGCGTCTTCACGCCAACCAGTTCCTGCGCGAAGTCGAGCGAGGCGGTGGTGTTGGCCTTGACGATTTCCATCAGCTTGGCCGAATACTCGCTGGCGCCCTTGTTGGCGTTGGCGAACACGGCCTCGATGGTCGAGTTGTGGGTCTCGGCAACGTCCTTGAAGCGGGCATAGTTGTCGCGGGCCTGCGACACGCCCTTTTCGGCGAAGGCGCGGACTTGCTCGGGAACCTCGAACGGGATGATGGAAGCAGAGAATGGGTCGGTAGATGCCATGGCATGCATTCCTTCGCTGGGGGTGAACGTGGTGTGACCCCTTGCGCGCCCCGGCAAATTTCCGGAAAACGTCGACGAGGATCACTGGGACGGAAATGCCCTCTGGGGGGCGATCAACATATAAGCACTCTATATGGCTATTTTGTGCAACGCAACGAAATCGCCCGTGCATTGCCATAAAGTAATACTCAGGTTCCAGCTCCCAGCGATTCGGTAGCCGGCCTGATTTTGTTTAACCCATTATAAAAACTTAGTTTTTTGGCTTTGCGGCTTCCATCGCCGTACGGCCGACAATCTGGCTCATTTCGCTCGCCTGTTCGGTCAGCGCCCGCATTTGGGCCTGCACATATTCGCGGTGCAACCGCATCGCCTCGCTCAGGTCTTTGGCGTGCACGAGCGCCTGCGCGTAATCGAGCGAGGCCTGGACGTTCTTCTCGGCATAGGAAAACGCCATCGCGTTCACGTCCTTGGCGCCGGCGCCGATCGTTGCTGCTCGTGCAGAAAGTGAATTGGCAGCGGTTTGCGCGCCAGAGAGGAATTTTTCAAAGGCGTTGCGCGCCTGTTCGAAGCTCGCTTCCGCCATCGATCGCATGTCCTTTGGAATCTCGAAACGGTCACGCTCGTCCATGGTCGATCTCCCGATTTGCGTTTTTTCTCGGTGTTTAACGCCAACGCGGAAGCGCGCGACAAGGTCCACAGGGGTGGAGTGGATTTGACATTGAGGAGGGATGCGAATGTTAGAATCGGACCGCTAATTAAGGTTATCCCGGCTTTCGATGCCTCATCTCATGTCCTGGCCGTGGACCTGCCGGAGCCGGAAGGCGATACTCACGGTCCGTTAACGCTGTCATATTCGGCGGCCGAAAATCCGACACCGGAGACGATGCAGAATACCGAATTCAAGGCGCGAGGCCCTGACGATCCGCGGCTGGCGTTACATGCAACAAGCGTCCAGCCTGCCTGGCTGTGGTCGACTGACGGCACGCGGGTGCTGTGGGCCAATCCGGTCGGTGCCCGCTTGTTCGGCCTCTCCGGCGCGCGCCTCGCGGACAAGATCTTCGGTCCGGCCGACCCGCATCGCCGTCAGGTCGCCCAACTGGCGCACCGGCTGTTGCCCAATGGCGCGGTCCGGCTGGAACGTTTGCGCGGCTTTGGCGCGACGCTCGGCATGCTCGCGACCTGCGCCTGCGCGCGGCTTGATTTTGGCGACGGCAGCGAAGGCGTTCTGATTGCGGCGACCGATCCGGCCGCCCGGTCGATGCCGCTGAACGAACGGCTGCAACGGCTCGCCGAAGATGCCGACGGTCCGGCTGCGGCGTTCGAAAGCGACGGCACACTCATCGCCGCAAGCCGTACGGATGTGTTCGCCGGCCTTCATCACCTCGCCGACGCAGGCCTCGAAGACGCACGCCAGATCGCCTTGAAAGAGGGCCGCGCCGAGGCGCCGCTTGGCGATGGCCGCGTGACCTTGTTGCGTGTCGGCAACCGCGCCGATGTTGGCCTCTTGGCCTTGATCAAGCCGGCCGTGATAGCGGAAGCGTATGAACAAGTCGCCGTTGTGCCAACCGACGTGTTTGCGTCGGAATTTGAGCAGCCGGAGATATCCACTGAGGCCGCAGCTGAAGCCGCCGCGCCAAGTCCGCAAACCAGGGCGACCGCCGATGACGCGCCGTCGGATGTTTCTGACTTCGTGCCGTTGACGTCCGAAGCGACGATCGCTGATGCTTCCCAGCCGGAGCCGCACACGCCGCCACCACGCCGGAATCCCCTCAGATTCATGTGGCAGATGGATGCCGACGGCCGCTTCTCGCTTGGTTCTGATGCGTTCACCCGCCTGATCGGCGTGCGCACCGCTGCCGGTTTCGGCCGACCGTGGCAGGAAATCGAACAGACTTTCGCGCTCGATCCGGAAGGGCTGGTCGTCAAGGCGATCGCCACGCGCGAGACCTGGAGCGGCATCACGTTGAACTGGCCCGCCGATGACGGCAGCCGCTTGGCCGTCCAGTTGTCCGGGCTGCCGATCCACAATGGACGGGGAAACTTTGTCGGCTACCGGGGCTTTGGCGTCTGCCGCGATCTCGACGGCCTGGCGCGGCTGGAAGCCCTACGCAGTCAGGAATTCTTCAACGATCCGCCATCAGCGGACATGATGTCGCCTGAAATTGGCCCGGACATCGCGGGAACCTCGCCTTTGGCCACACCTTCGCCTGACATTCCCGACCCAAGCGCCGATTTGACTGCACCTGCCGCTTTGACTGCCCCCTCGCCCGAGATAGCCCAACCAACCGATTTGGAAACGCCGGTGGAAACCTCAAACGAAATTCCGCAAGGAGAGACGCCGCCGAACGTTGTGCCGTTCCGGCCCCTTGGCGAGGCGCGCGCACCGTTGCTGACGCCGGTCGAAAACAGCGCCTTCAATGAACTCGCCCGCCAATTGTCGGCACGGCTCGAGAGCGAGAACGGTGCGCCCGAAACCACGGAGTTGTCCGAGGCTTCTTCGGCCGCCGCAACGCCACCGGTCGAATTGGCCGCTGCCGAGGCGGCAGTCGAACCGCCGACCTGGCTGGCCGAGCCCGAGCCGCCGGCGCGCGGAGAAGCCCGGCGCGACAAGGCGCTGCTCGATCTTCTGCCGACCGGCGTGATGATCTACCGGCTCGACCGGCTGCTCTACGCCAACCGCATTTTCCTCGAGCGCATGGGATATGACAGCCTGCACGCGCTCGAACAGGCTGGCGGCGTCGATGCGCTTTACGTCGAGCCTGGCGTCTCCAACGCCTCCAGCACGTCGGACACCGGCACGCCGGTCAGGATTTCCATGCCCGACGCGGCAGGCGAAGCTTCGCCCGCGGTCACCATCGACGCGCGGCTGCATACCATCCGTTGGGACAACGAAAGCGCCCTTGCCTTGATCTTTACCGGCACCGCGCTCGATAACGCCATCCCGGCGCCTGCCGCCGAGCCACTGACGCCCGAAGCCGCCGCCCCATCCGCGGTCGGCCATGCCAACGCGGAAGAACTCGCCGCCATTCTCGACACCACCGCTGACGGCATCCTGATGTTCGATGCGAAAGGCAACATCAATTCCTGCAACCGCAGCGCGGAAGCCTTGTTCGGCTACGACGGCGACGAGTTGACCAAGCATCATCTCGCCGCGCTGTTCGCGCCGGAGAGCGAGAGCGTCGTCAGGAATTACCTCGAAAGCCTGGGCGGCACCGGCGTTGCGAGCCTGCTCGAACACGGCCGCGAGGTTTTGGGCCGGGTCCGCGGCGGCGGCCTGATTCCACTGTCGATGACCATGGGGCGGACACAGGCTCGGGGTCCGAATTTCTTCGCCGTGTTCCGCGACCTTTCGCAGTTCAAGAAGAGCGAGGGCGAATTACGCGAGGCGCAGCGCCTGGCCAACCGTACCGCCAACGCCAAAGCCGACCTCTTGGCGCGGATCAGCCACGAAGTCCGCACGCCGCTCAATGCCATCATCGGTTTTGCCGAGATGATGATCGGTGAGCGCTTCGGGTCGCTCGGCAACGAGCGCTATGTCGAATACATGAAGGATGTCCGCGCCTCCGGCCAGCGGGTGATCTCGGTCCTCGACGATCTCACCGATCTCAGCCGCATCGAGACCGGCAAGCTCGACCTCGCCTTCACCAACCAGAATCTCAACGATCTCGTGGAGAGCTGCGTCGCGGTGATGCAGTCGCAGGCCAATCGCGAGCGCATCATCATCCGCACCTCGCTGGCGCAGATGCTACCGCCGGTCGTCGCCGACGGCCCTGCGCTGCGACAGATCGCGATGAACCTGATCGGCAACTCGATCCATCTCGCCAATGCCGGCGGCCAGGTCATCGTTTCGACCGCGCTGACCGACTTCGGCGAAGTGGCGTTGCGGATCCGCGATTCCGGCCACGGGCTCAACGATAACGAAGTCGCGGCCGCAATGGAACCGTTCCGCCCGCAGGCGCCGCTCGATCAATCGCCGGAAGCCGCGGTCAGCCTGTCTTTGACGAAGGCGCTGGTTGAAGCCAACCGCGCCCAGTTCAACATCAAGACCGGCGCACGCTCCGGCACCCTGGTCGAAGTGGTGTTTTCGCGGGCGATGGCGAAAACCTGAAGCCGAGGCGCCGGTCGTTAGACAAAAAAGGCGGTCGTCCGCTCAATCAACCAGTAAGCGGCAACCCCACCTATCGCGCAGGCGATGGCGCCATCGAGCCGGTCAAAGGCCCGCTTGACGAAAGCAGCCTCCAGGAGGCGTAAAGCCGCGTGTCGTAATATCCAGATCAACGACAGCGCAGCAGCTACGAAGATCAATTGTCCCACCTCCACGCCGACATTGAAAAATAGCAACGCGACCGGGATGGCCTGTTGAGGCGGCGTTTCGCAATTGGCTGGCAGTTACAGCGCCGTCAGGCAGCAGGGTAAGAACCTCCCCTCCAGCCAACGAGATCGTCAAATCCTCAATTTCGATTGCGCTCAAACGCATGAGCCAACCGCTCCACCTCAAGACTGGTGCAAAACAGCGCGAACAAGCAGCCTATGAATATGATTCCACGCTCGATCGCCAAGAGCACATCGAAATCCCGCTCGAGTCTGGGAAGGTGTCTGAAAACGACGACCGCGAACAAAGCGCCACCGAAAACAAAACTGAGGCGTCCGAAAAACAAAAAAACATGATTCAGGAAAAGATTGGGACGTAGAAACGGGATTGGCACATACAGAACCCGGCACCAGAACGATATCTGCATCAAGCAAAAAACACCAAAGATCATGACGTCAGAGTAAATGTCTTTTGGAAGCTGTTCTCCTGGATTGAGCAGCAGCTGCTCGAAGGCGGGCAATTCCTGCCAAACAAATATTAGCATCCCCGCCAACTGCGCGGCGAGCAGGAGCAGATAGACTACATTTCTGCGGGTACGCTGCCGCTGTTCGGCTTCATCGATCAATGACATCGACCAATACGAAACATGCCCCCACTCGCCCCACGAAGAATTAACGGCTCAAAAGCTTATGCTATCTTTGAACTTGTCGTCTGGGAAGCTGCCTCAAAGGGCCGGATGTCCGTCGTCGGTCGTTTGCGTCGAACGCTCTGTGTTAGTGGGGTCGTCTTCCGAAACTAGACCACGCTTTTGCGGATCATCCTTTCAGCTTCGCGATCTCGTTCTTGGCGGCGGTAACGATCTCGTCGTTTGTGTGCGCGTGGCCCCACAGGCCCCAGCCGCCTGCCACCGCCTCGGTCAGCAGAACCCATGTCCGCTGCTTGAGGCTATCGTCGCCTGCGGCTTTCGCCACGAGGTCGGTCAACTGGCGCGCCACGGCGATCTGCTTGGGCCGATCGAGCGCGCCCGCGTTGGTGAGAACCTGAACGCGAACGTAATCGGCATCGCCGTCCACGTTGGAAAGCGCGCCGGCCTTGAGCTCATGCACGAACGCCGCGGTGTTCTTGCGGAACATCGGAATGTCCGGCACCTGCTCGATCGATTTGACGGTGGTGGCGGCGTCTCTCGCCAGGGCGTGCGGGTCGCTGAAGGTGCCTGCGGTGGCATAGATATCGATCATCGGCATCGACGGCACTCCTCCCGTGTGGGTATGATGACTGTCATAGTTTACTATGACGATCGTCATAGTCAAGGGACATAAAGCTTTGGCGGCCAATATCAGGCAAACGATGATCGAACGGACGGCGGTGTTGCTTGCCAAAAAGGGCCTGCAAGGCGCGTCCTTCAGCGAAATCCTTGAAGCGTCCGGCGCGCCGCGCGGCTCGCTCTATCATCATTTTCCCGGCGGCAAGGACGAACTGGTTCTGGCCGCACTGGAACATGCCGCCAACCAGGCGCTCGGCGTGCTTGATCGCCTGTCCGGCAAACCAGCGCGCGAAGTCGCGGAAGCCTTCCTGTCGTTGTGGCGTTCGGTGTTGGCCCGATCGGATTTTTCGGCGGGATGCGCGGTGGTCGCCGTGACGGTGGCGGCGGAATCGCCGGACCTGAGAGCGCAGGCGGCCGAGATCCTCGGCAGCTGGCGCGAGAAGCTCGCTGCGCTATTTGTCGAAGGCGGAATACCGAAAAAGAAAGCGCGGGCGCTTGCAGCGAGCCTCGTCGCGGCCTGTGAGGGCGCGGTGATCCTGGCCCGCGCCGAACACAGCTTTGAGCCTTTCGATCTCGTTGCCGCCGAGCAATTGGCGATGATCGAAGCCGCCGCCAAATCCGCTTCGTAAGCGGAAGCCGGGACGCCTCAAGCCGCGGCGGGAGCCACGGTCAGGAAATCGCTGATCGCGTTCAGGAAAGCCTTGGGCGCTTGCAGCTGGGGCACATGAGCGCAGCCTGAGATGATTTTCAGCCGCGCATTGGGCAGCAATGCCGCCAGTTCATGCGACATCGGCGGCGGCGTCGCCTCGTCGTGTTCGCCGACCAGCACCAGCACAGGCATTTTGGCTTTGGAAAGCTCGGGGCGAAGATCGAGTTCGGCGAGCTGCGCGCAGGCCGCCTTCAACACTTCCGGATCGGTTTTCAAAAAGGCGTCGCGGCGGTCGCGCATCAGATCGGGATGTGCAGCCTGGAACTCCGGCGCGAACAGCCGGCGCATTGCGACATCCGTGATCGCCGCCAACCCTTTGGCTTCGGCAACGGCGGCCATGGTACGGAACGCTTCGCGCCCTGGTTCCGGAAACGCCGCGCCACAATCGGCCAGGATGAATTTGCTGGCGATGGTTGGATGCCGGATCGCCATTTGCAGGGCGACGAAGCCGCCATAGCCGTTGCCAAGCACGATTGCATTGTTGCCGCCGGCTTCGCTGACAGCTTCCGCCATCCGATCGGCAACCGCGGCGAGCCCGCCGTTCACTGCCCTCGAGCCGCCGAAGCCCGGCAATTCCGGCACGATCACGCGGTACGAACGCGCCAATTCCGGCGCGATGGCATCGAAACTCGCGCGATCCGATAGCAACGAGTGAAACAGAAACAGGGCCGGCCCCTCGCCGGAAACCGCCGCATTCACGGTCCCGGAAGCAAACAATCGATCCATGCGGGTCTCTCTTTAATCTGGCGCGGCGGGATGGGCCGGAAGCGGCGAAGTGGAACCGACTCATTAAATCAAACTGCGGGCATTTCAAGCCATTCTTGCTTGACGTGATATTTCACGAATGCAAGATAGTGGCTAGATCATGCGGAAATCCTCATGCTTTTGCGCGACAACGTCTATGAAAGCCTGCGTGCTGATATTTTGAGCTGCCGGCTCGCGCCCGGCGACGACATGCGCGAGCAGGAGCTCGCCGAACGCTATGCCGTGAGCCGCCAGCCGGTACGCGAAGCCTTGCTTCGGCTGGAGCGCGAACATCTCGTCACCGTGCAGCCGCGCCAGGGCTATCGCGTCAATCCGATCTCGCTTTCAGATGCGCGCGACCTGTTGCGGTTTCGCCTGGCGCTGGAGCCGGCCTGCGTCGCGGAAGCCATCGAGAACGCGACGGAGAAGACCCTGGAGGCGCTCGACGGCTTCCGAAGCTTTGCCGGCGATCGCGAGGACTTCATCACCTATAACCGCGGCTTCCACTGCGCCCTCGCCGACGCCTCCGGCAACCGCCGCATGGCGGGCGCGCTGTGCGACCTGATCGGACAGGCCGATCGCCTGGTGCGCGTCAGCCTTGCCAATGTCAGGGACCACGATCCGACGCAACTGGTGGCCGAACATGGCGAACTGATCGAGGCCATGCAGCGGCGCGATCGAAGGCGCGCGCTGCACCTGATCAAGGCCCATATCCATCAAACCGAAAAGCGCGTGCTGCCGGCGCTGAAGCGCAATGCCGTTATCATAGAAAGGAGGGACGCATGAACGTCTCCGCAAAACCATCCAGCATCGAGATCGAGATCCACGGCAATTTTGTCGACGGCCGCGAGATCGAAGCGGGCCACGGCGCGATGCTCGACGTGCGCAACCCGGCAACCGGCGAGGTGATCGCGCAGATCCCGAACTCGACCGCCGAGGATATCGACCGCGCCATGAAGAGCGCGCGCACCGCTTTCGAGGGCAAGGCCTGGGGCGGCATGGACGTGCGCGCCCGCGCCCGTCTCGTCAACAAGCTTGCCGATGCGTTCGAGGCCAATCTGGAAGAGCTCTATAAGCTCGAGACCCTGAACAACGGCCGCCCGGTCAACGAGACCCGCGCGCAGCTCTCGCGGCTACCGGATTTCTTCCGCTACTTTGCTGGATTGGCGCTGGCGCGGCGCGATGCGGTGATCCCGGTCGAAGGCTCCTATCTCAATTACACACTGCGCACGCCGATCGGAATCGTCGCCAACTGCACGCCGTTCAATCATCCGCTGATGATCCTGTGCAAGTCACTCGCCGCGGTGTTGGCGTCGGGCTGCGTCACCGTGGTCAAGCCCTCGGAATACACGCCGCTGACGACTTTGCGGCTCGCGAAAATCTTCGCCGAGGCTGGTCTGCCGCCCGGCGTGTTCAACATTGCGAACGGCCTCGGCCAAAGCGCCGGCAAGATGCTCGCCGAGCATGGCGACATCGACAAGCTGGTGCTGACCGGCGGCACCGAAGCCGGCCGTATCGCCGGAAGTGCGGCGGCGAAAGTGTTCGCGCATCAAACCATGGAGCTCGGCGGCAAGACGCCGGTGATGGTGTTCGACGACTACGACATCGATCGCGCGGTGAATTACGCCGCGTTCGGCGCCTTCATCGGCGCGGGGCAAACCTGCATCTGCGCCTCGCGCCATCTCGTGCAGGCCTCGATCTATGACGAATTCGTCGCCAAGCTGAAGGCCAAGACCGAGACCATCCGGATCGGCGATCCCTCCGATCCCGCCACCCAGCTCGGCCCCGTGATCTCGGCCCGCCAGCGCGACCGCGTGCTGTCCTATTGCAAGTTCGGCCACGAAGACGGCGCGCGACTTGTCAGCGGCGGTGTTGCCGCCAAGATTGCCGGGCACGAGAACGGCTATTTCGTCGAACCGACCGTGTTTGCGGACGTGAAAGCCGACATGCGTATCTTCCAGGAAGAAGTGTTCGGCCCCTTCACTTCCGTCACGCCATTCAAGGACGAAGCGGACGCACTTCGGCTTGCGAATGATTTACCGTTTGGGTTAGCTGCCGCAATCCGCACCCGCGACGTCTCGCGCGCGCATCGCGTCGCTTCCGCCGTGAAATGCGGCATCGTCTGGATCAACGATCACCACCGGCTCGATCCGGCCTCGCCCTGGGGCGGTGTCGGCGATTCCGGCGTCGGGCGCGAATGCGGCACCGAAAGCTTTGACGATCATTTCAGCGTCAAGAGCGTGATGGTCGCAACCGGCGACGCGCCGTTCGACTGGTACCGCGACACGGCCGGGCAGCGGCGATTGAACTGAAGCGAACATCGACGCCGGACCACGAAGGCCGGCGGTTACACAACGATAAGGGGGGAATTCCATGGCTCTTGCAGTAAACGCCGGCGCACGTCTCGACCGGCTGCCGATCTCGCCATTTCACTACCGCATCTTCTGGCTGGTCGGCGCCGGCATGTTCTTCGACGGCTACGACCTCTATGTGGCCGGCGGCGTGCTGGCCTCGGTTATCAAGACCGGATTTTCGACCGTCAGCCAAAATTCGCAATTCCTCTCGCTGACCTTTGTCGGCATGACGGCAGGCGCGCTGATCACCGGCTTTGTCGGCGACAAGTTCGGCCGCCGCTTCACCTATCAGATCAACCTGCTGATCTTTGGTCTGGCCTCGCTCGCCGCAGCCTTCTCGCAGGACATGAACCAGCTCATCGCCTGCCGTTTCGTACAGGGTCTGGGCCTGGGAGCCGAAATCGTGGTCGGCTATTCGACCATGACCGAATTCGTCCCGCCGAAAACGCGCGGGCGCTGGCTGTCGATGATGGCCTTCATCGTGGTCGCCGGCTTTCCGATGACCTCGCTGCTCGGCTATCTCATCATCCCGAACTTCGGATGGCGGCCGATGTTCGTCATCGCTGGCATCGGCTCGCTGATCGTCTGGTACCTGCGCAAGAATCTGCCGGAATCGCCGCGCTGGCTTGAATTGCAAGGCCGCCTTGAGGAAGCCGAAGCGCTGATGCAGAAGATCGAGCTGGAGGCTTCAGGCGGCAAGCCGCTGCCGCCGGTCGCCATCTCCGCGCCTGTCGCGCAGTTCGCAGCAAGCGACATGATCAAGCCGCCGCTGTTACAGCGCATGGTCGTCGGCTCGTGGGTGCTGGTCTCGATCAACACGCTGATCTTCGGGTTCGTGATCTTCCTGCCGCAATTCTTCCTGCGCCAGGGACTGACCATCACCAACTCGCTTGCCTATACGCTGGTGCTATCTGCCGCATCGCTGGTCGGCTGCGCGATCGGCGCCTGGTCGTCCGACGCGATCGGACGGCGTCCCAGCATCATCAGCGCGTCGATCGTCACCATCATCGCGGGCTACATCTATGCTCGCTTCAACGCGGCGTCCGATCCGGCAATCGTGCTCGGAATTGGATTTGTCCTTGTGGTTGCGATCTACGTGCAGACCGCGATCCTCTACGGCGTCTATACGACGGAACTGTTCCCGACCGAGATCAGACTGCGCGCCAACGGCATCTGCAACTTCTTCGGACGCGGCGCCACTGTGATCTCGCCCTTCATCGTCGCCGCGCTGATGACGTCCTACAATCTGCCGGGCGTGGTCTGGCTGATGATCGGCCTGCTGGCGGTGCAGATTCTCGTGGTGTGGGCCTGGGGCGTCGAGCCGCGCAACCGCGGCCTGGAGGAAGTGGCGAAAGCGCAGGCGTGAGGATTTTCGTCATTGCGAGGAGCGCAAGCGACGACGCAATCCAGCGTTTGAGTAGTTCTGGATTGCTTCGCTAACGCTCGCAATGACGAAAAATCATCCCGTCATTCCGGGGCGCGAGTGCAACGAGCGAACCCGGAATCCATAACCACCGATTTTGGTTTGGGCCGAGCTGGAGCGCCCACTTTGCCAATTACAAAGTCCTGGGGTTATGGGTCCCGCTTTCGCGGGGACGACGGTAAACACCGACAGAGCCCTACGCGTTCTTCAGCGCGACCCGGAATTCGCCCTCGGTCTTCGACTTCACTTCGTCAAGCGTGACGCCGTCGGCGAGTTCGATCAGCGCCATGCCGTCCTTGCCGTGCTTGTCGATGGTGAAAACGGCCAGATCGGTCACCACCATGTCGACCACCCGCTCGCCGGTCAGCGGCAGCGTGCACTTCTTCAACAGTTTCGCACCATCCTTGGCGGAATGCTCCATCACCACCACGACGCGTTTGACGCCGGCGACGAGGTCCATCGCCCCGCCCATCCCCTTCACCATCTTGCCGGGGATCATCCAGTTGGCGAGGTCGCCGTTCTCGGCGACCTGCATCGCGCCCAAAATCGAAAGGTCGATATGGCCGCCGCGCACCATGCCGAAGGAATCGGCCGACGAGAAAAAGCTGGTCGAGGGCAGTTCGCTCACCGTCTGCTTGCCGGCATTGATCAGGTCGGGATCTTCTTCGCCTTCATAGGGGAAAGGCCCCATGCCGAGCATGCCGTTCTCGCTTTGCAGGGAGACGTCGATGCCATCAGGGATAAAGTTGGAAACCAGCGTCGGGATGCCGATGCCGAGGTTGACGTAAAAGCCGTCGCGCAATTCCTTGGCGGCGCGGGCGGCCATCTGTTCGCGGGTCCAGGCCATGGGGGCTCTCCTTGAATTCTCGTTTTGCGCAGGATCCGGATCAGGCGGCGGGGCGCGGGCGGGTGTTGCGGAATTCGATCCGCTTATTGGCGGTACCGACCTCGATGATGCGCTTGACGAAGATGCCGGGCGTATGGATGTGGTCCGGATTGATCTCGCCGGCCGGCACCAGATGCTCGACTTCGGCAACCGTGACCTTGGCAGCCGTCGCCATCATCGGATTAAAATTCCGCGCGGTTTTGCGGTAGACGAGATTGCCTGATGTATCGCCCTTCCAGGCGTGGACGATGGCGAGATCGGCAACCAGGCCGCGCTCCATGATGTATTTCTGGCCGTCGAAAATCTTTTCTTCCTTGCCCTCGGCGATCAGCGTGCCGACGCCGGTCTTGGTATAGAAGGCCGGAATGCCGGCGCCGCCGGCGCGAATGCGCTCGGCGAGCGTGCCTTGCGGGTTGAATTCAAGTTCGAGTTCGCCGGCGAGAAACAGCTGGGCGAACAGCTTGTTCTCGCCGACATAGGACGAGATCATCTTCTTGATCTGGCGCGTCTCGAGCAGGCGGGAGAGCCCGATCCCGTCGACACCGGCATTGTTGGAAACCACCGTCAGGTTCTTGACGCCAGAGTTGCGGATCGCGTCCGACAGGGTCTCGGCAATGCCGCAGAGGCCAAAGCCGCCCGACATGATCATCATGCCGTCCTTGAGGATGCCGTCGAGGGCCGATTTGGCGTCGGGATAAACCTTTTTCATGCGATACGACCTGATGGAGAAAACGCGCTCACCGCGCCCCGAACTATTAGGCGAAATCTTCGCAGTGCGTCAATGACGGGGGATTGGCGCTGAAGGTCGTCATGCCCGGGCTTGTCCCGGGCATCTACGTCCTTGCTACCAATGAATAAGAAAAGTCGTGGATGGCCGGGACAAGCCCGGCCATGACATTCCGCGAAGGCATTCGCCCCCTCACCCGATTTGCGGAGCCTGTCATCGGGCGCGCATTCGCGCGACCCGTTGGCAAATCGACCTCTCCCCGCCGGGGAGAGGTGAAGCGAGGCCGCGGACCGGTCAGCGGCCTTGAAAGCGTCAAGAAAAACCATCAAGTTGCCGTAGGTTGGAACTGGGGTGGCGGACCCTCGATACCCTCTCTACCCTTTTGGCAGCAACCGCACGGCTTCGCAGCCGATGCGCGGGTTCCAGCAAGGCGGACCAAACTTGAATATTGTCAGGATTTTCCATTGACGATGGCCCAGCGAACACGGCGCTTCGCGATGCCGGTCGCGGCGCTCCTCGGCGTGATGGTGGTCGGATTGTTCGTGTCATCCTGGCTGCTCAACCGCGACGCCCTGCGCGCGGCGGTGGAGGCGCAGATCCGCGCCGTGACCGGGCTCGACCTGGTCGTCAAGGGCGGCACCGACATCTCGGTCTTTCCGGCAAGCTACGTCTCCTTCCACGACGTCGGGTTGAAGGGCGGCGCCGGCGCCGATCCCGCGCTGACCGTGGACGTGCTGACGGCGAATTTGCGGCTGCTGCCGCTATTGCTGCAACGTTTCGAGATCGCCGACGTGATGATGCTGCGGCCGCATATCCGCGTCGTCCGCGACATCAACGGCCAGAGCAACTGGACGCCCTTCATCGGCACCATCACCCGCACCATGACGCCCGGCGCGGACAACCAGCTCTCGTTCTCGGAAATCCGTATCCAGGATGGCACGCTGTCCTACGAAGACCCGGTCCGTCAGGTCAAAGAAGGGCTCGACGATATCGACCTATCGCTGGCATGGCCGTCGATCTCGCGCTCGTTTGCGGCGACCGGTCAATTCGACTGGCGCGGCGAACGCGTCGACGGCAGCATCTCGATCGGCGACTTCCTCGCAGCGCTTTCGGGCGACCGCTCGGGATTCAAGGCGCGGCTGGCCAGCGCGCCGTTAAAACTCGCCTTCGACGGCACGATCGCCAATCGCACCAGCCTGATGATGGAAGGCACGATGACGGTCGATTCCTCGTCGTTGCGCAACGCGCTGCGCTGGACCGGACAGGCGCCGCCCGGCAACGGCGGCTTCGGCCGCTTCGCACTGAAGGCGCGCGCCAATGTGGTCGGCGCTTCGGTGGCGCTGACCAATGTCAATGTCGAACTCGACGGCAATGTCGCCGAAGGCGTGATGACCTACGCCAATAACGGCCGGCAATCCCTGCAGGCGACGCTGGCCGCCGATACCCTCGACTTCACGCCCTACATCTCGACCTTCCGCCTGCTTGCGAGCGGCGCCCATGACTGGAACCGGCAGCTGTTCGATCTCGACTCGCTGTCGACGACCGATCTCGATATTCGCCTTTCCGCAGCCAAGGTCACGGTCGGCCCGTCAAAACTCGGACGCACCGCGATCGGCGCCAACCTGCGCAACGGCGCGCTGGCCTTGAGCGTGGGCGAAGCGCAGATTTACGGCGGGATCGCCAAGGGCTCGTTCGGGCTGTCGCGGATTGATGCCGATGCCGACGTCAAGGCCCAGTTCCAGTTCACCGACGTCGATTTGCAGGCCTGCGCCAGCGAACTGTTCGGCATCAACAAGCTGTCCGGCCGCGGCAATCTCGGCATCTCGCTCGCCGCCTCCGGCTCGAGCCCGTTTGCGCTGGCGCAATCGCTCGACGGCACCGCGACGCTGACCGGCCATGACGGCGCGATCGCAGGCTTCAACGCCGAACAACTGCTCAAGCGCCTGGAACGCCGGCCGCTATCGGGCGTCAGTAATTTTCGCTCGGGTGCGACGCCTTACGACAACCTCATGGTCGCCGTGAAATTCGCCGACGGCACAGCCACGCTGCAGGATGTGCATATCGATGGCCCCGCGCACATCACGCTGTCGGGCACCGCCTCGGTGCCGTCGCGCGAATTCGACATCAAGGGTGTCGCGAGCCTTGCGTCAGCCAATGCCGCACCAAACGCGGCGCCGGCTTTCGAACTGCCCTTCGTGGTGCAGGGCCCGTGGGACGATCCGCTGATTTTCCCCGATCCCGACAGCCTGATCCGCCGCTCGCCGGGGGCAGCTCCCCTAGTCGATGCCATCAAGGATCGCGCCGTGCGCTCGATGATCGAGCGATTGACCGGCGGCGGCGCCAAACCCGCAACGCCAGACGCGGCCGCGCCGGCGAATGCGCCGGCGGCGGTGGGAGATGCGAAGTAGGGTTGATGCGCGATGCGGATTAGAGAGGCTTGAATATGCTTCAGTCCTACGAGTGCTTTTCCTGCCGCAAAGTCTCGCTGTTTTCAGTTGGAGAGGATCAGACAAAGTGTCCAACATGCGGGAGCACGAACATCCAGATACTCTCAAAGGATAGAGTAACTGAGGGTATGAAGGCCGGCGTCTATTTCAATATCGATCCAAAGACCGGAAAACGCGCTAAAACCAAAAAATGATTTAACAGGTAGGGTGAGTTGAATTCTTCGAACCCATCAGCGACATAGGATATCGCTTCCGCGTTCGCTCGTTGAGCTTCGGCGGACAAGGCCGCTCCCCGTCCACCAACTGGGGGCTAGGCCGCCAGCACTGCTTTTCTGACGGCCTGCGGCAGTGCGATCGAACGAAAGAACGCCTTTGGATAGAGGTAGTCCTCGCCGGATTCATCGACAATCCGCAGCATATTGTGTCCTTCGGCCGCTGCATCGCGCAGCGCGACGTAGATTTTGCGTTTCTCTAGCGAGACCGCGTAACCATCGTTATCCACGCAGACGACCAGTTGTTTTGCTTGTGTCTTTGTCATGGTCTCAAAGCAGATGCTTGATCTTCAATTCTTTGCGGCCGATCCCGGACGCCTCGTACCAGTGTAACTCAGCGACATGGATAGAGCCATCGGTTAATCGCACGCGAGCGATGCCCTTGCGTTTGCGCCAACGGCCGCGGCCATAGATACGCCTTAACCGGGCGATCTCGCGAATGCCGGAGCCGGTGGCGAAGGTTTCAATGCCGGAAATTTCGCCGAGAATCTCGAAATGCATGGTGAAAGCTTGCCGAGCCGCCCTGGCGGGGTCAAGCCGGTCGGGCAGCGCTTCGCTTAAGCCCCTCCCCCAAAATATTTCCTTTCGCGATGTGCCCGTTATCCCCCGCTTCAAGGAGCGCTTCGCGAAGCGCGCTCTTCAAGTCTCTCCGACGCACTCGCAAGGGGAGAGGGAGCGCGCTGCCGCTATCGAGGCATCGCTTACAGATTTTTAACAAGACAAAGCCCGGTTCCCTCGGCATTCTTTGGCCGTTGCATCACCAAAAGGGGCCTTTAGCCATGCGCTTTGCAAGAGCCGCGGCATCTGCCGCCACCGTCATTCTGGCATCAGTGGTTGGCGCAACAGCCAAGCCGATCGCCACATCAGCCGACACCAATTTACGGAAATCGCCCGGGACCGACAGCGAGGTGCTGACGCTGATCCCGAAGGGCACCACCGTCGAGATCGGCAAATGCACCGGCGGCTGGTGCGCGGCGTCGCTCGACGGCAAGGACGGCTACGTCATCGGCCGCAATGTCGGCATGGGTCCGCGGCCGGCGCCGCGCGCAGCACCCCAGGTGTACGACGAAGAAGTCGTCGAGGGCCCGCCCGGCCCACCGCCGGGTTATTACCGCCCGGCCCCTTATTATTACCGGCCTTACCCTTACGGCTACCGGCCCTGGGGCTGGGGATGGGGATGGCGCTGGTAACAGCGCAGCGCTGTCGTCCTCCCGCGGTTCCATTCGCGATCAGCGGCCTTTTCTTTTCATTGCTGATGATCGCCTTCGATCCGACAAATTGGCGGCCGTAAGATTTCCGCCAGAAATCGCGTCGCAAGCGGACATTAGAATCCGAAAGAGCGAACGGGAGGAATTGATGGACAACGCTCAACAGTGCCGCGCCAAAGCGCTGCTCTGCCGCCAGCAGGCCTGCCTGCACCCCGAGGAAAACTGGAAGTGGCTCGCTCAGGCCGAGCGGTGGGAGCATCTCGCGGAAACGTCGTTTATTCTGAAAAGCGAACCACCGAAAGCCGAGCCGAGAGACGCCGCAGCCTGACGGCCGCTGAACAAAGGCTTACGCCGTGATATCGAGCAGCGACTGCGTCATGCGGTCGTCCGCCTTCAGCACAATCGCATTGGCCGCATAGCTATAGCTTGCGAGCAACTGGCCGACGAACTCGCTCGCGAGGTCGACATTCGGCGCGGCGACGAGGCCGTCCTGGTTGGCGAAGGAGGCCTGCGGATCGAACACCGCGGTCGTGGACGGCGTCACCGTGGTGACCGACGTCTGGACGCCGCCGCCGACGCTCGCGCTCTGGACAACCTCAAGCGGCGCATAGGCCTGCGGTGATCCGGCCGGCACTGTGCCGTTGGCATTCGGCAGCGCGCCCGTACTCCCTGCATTCGCAACATTCGAGGCGGAAACCTGAAGGCGGAGAGAGGCCGCGTTCAGGCCGGACAAGGCGATCGCCGAGATGCTGCTCATCAGGGGCTCTTGGGTAGATGATCCAGCCATCACCTAACGCCTATGCCGATAAGCAAGCCTTGAGGTCAGCGGCCGGATTTCAGCGCCGGCGCTAACGGACCGTTTACCATCCGGCTTGCGGACTCAGCATTCGGTGCATCGCTCCAGATTGAGCCCGCCAAGAGCCAAAGCAGGATATCAGTGCCCGCACCCGAGAGATGTGGCGATAGAACCTACCGCAGCCCGAACCGACGCACCGCGTCGGGCAGGCATCAAACTGCTTGTCAAGCCATCGAAATAACGCGGAGCCAGAATACATAGGACCGGCGTCTAGAGCTTCTGAACCACCACACTAGCGGCACATCGCACGTCCTAACCCTTCTCCCTCCCGAATGAATGTCATGAACGAACAAATCCTGACAAAGCCGATCGATGAGCGGCAAGAACGATCCCGCGGCTTTTCGCGCTACCAGTCAGTCCTGGTTGCGCTGCTGGCGCTGGTCCAGTTCACGATCATCATCGATTTCATGATCATGTCGCCACTCGGCGCCATCATCATGCCGGCGCTCGATATTTCTGCCGCACAGTTCGGGGTGGCGGTCTCGGCCTACGCATTCAGCGCGGGAATTTCCGGCATCCTGGCGGCCGGCTTTGCCGATCGGTTCGATCGCAAATGGCTGCTTTTGTTTTTTTATGTCGGTTTTACCCTTGGAACGGCGCTTTGCGCGATCGCTCCCAACTATCACGTGCTGCTGCTGGGGCGGATCGTTACCGGCTTGTTCGGCGGTGTGATCGGCTCAGTTGTGCTCGCCATCGTCACCGATCTCTTTGCGCTGCAATTGCGCGGCCGCGTCATGGGCTTCGTGCAAACTGCCTTCGCCGCAAGCCAGGTGCTTGGCATCCCCGCCGGTCTTTTTCTCTCCAACCACTGGAACTGGCACGTCGCGTTCGGCGCATTAGTCGGCCTGTCGATCGCCGGGATGGCCGCCGTGCTGTTTTTGATGAAACCGGTGAACGGCCATCTCTTGCTGAAGCAGGATAAAAACGCGTTCCGGCATCTGATCGCAACGGTGGCACAGCCACGCTATTGGATGGCATTCGCGGTGACGACGCTGCTGGCGACCGGCGGCTACATGCTGATGCCGTTCGGCAGCGCCTACACCGTGCATAATCTTGGCATCGATATCGTTCAACTGCCGACGATCTATCTCGTCTCCGGCCTGTTCAGCATTTTCATCGGACCGCTGGTGGGACGCGCGAGCGATGCTTTTGGCAAATTCCCCACCTTCGCCTTTGGCAGCGCCATGTCCATCGTCATGGTGCTGATCTATACGCATCTCGGTCAGGTGAGTTTGACGGTCGTGATCCTGGTCAACGTCCTGATGTTCGTCGGTATCTTTTCGCGCATGATCCCGTCGCAGGCATTGATTTCCGCAATCCCCGAGCCCGCACAACGCGGCTCGTTCAGCGCGGTCGGCGCTTCCATGCAACAACTCTCCGGCGGGCTCGGGTCCGTGCTTGCCGCCGCGCTCATCGCGCAAAATGCCGACGGTTCGCTCCGGCATTTCGACCGGCTGGGATATGTCGTCGTTACGACGGCGGTGATTTCCCTGATCGTGATGTATTTTGTACAGAGGCCGATCGCGGCCCAGGCCGGAAAACGCTTTGCTTAAGGCGTCGGTTCCGACGCCTGGACAGATGCCAATTTGGCGATCAGCGTACACCGCTCGGAAGCGGCCGAAGGTCAGACCCGAAGCGAAACTCCTGCGCGCTAGCCAATTATGGTGGGACTCATCTAGCCGTCAAAGTGCTCTCCAGCCACCAACGACGCGTCGGGAGCCAACAGACGATCGTAGCGAAGGCGCAAACATAAACCATAAGAGCGCTGCCCTGGAAGAAGTGGGCGTCATGCACGTAGCGGTCCGCGCCGATTATCGTGCAGAAAATTACGCCAACCAAGCATCCGAGTGCGAGGACGTGCCAAAAGCGAAGAGCGTTGCCTACCAACAGCATCGCTTGAGCAACGAGCAAACCGGCAAACACCGCTGGAATGAAACCTATTGCGTAAGCGCCCACGACTAACAGATCCAATCTCTGCAATTGCACGTCGATGTGAAAATTGAATTGGAAGGGTGCCACTCGTTGAAAACAACGAAAGTCAAGGTCCGGGGGAATTTGATGTTCGCACGATACGCTTTGCGCGCGGGAGGCGAGAACTTCCAGCCAATGCGCAATTGCATCCCACGCGGCGACGAGAACAGCAATGGGCACGAGCGAGAGCAGGCCAACGAGAGGCCCCACGAGTGCATACAAGAGCAGCGTCTTCAAGAAAGCTCGCACGCGCTGTTGCCTGTCGTTGCCCCTGAGAGCAGAGGTGATGGCGCAATGATAGCCGGACAGGATCGGCGCACAACCTTAAGATATGTCAAAGGAGAATACCCTCGCCTCGATGGGTACTGTTAATAGAGCGTTGCCCATCCGAATTTCCGGAAACTTCGACTTCTGGCACCAAACGGACGTGCCGATACAGTCGCCGCAGGTCGCTTATTGAGGGATCAGCGTACATTGCTCGAAAGCGGCCGGAGGTCAGTTAATGACCCGCGCCTCACGGCTCCATCGTGTAGGATCGCTCGGGTTCGAGCGCATAGATGGTCAGAAAGCGGAGCGGACGTTCCGGGTCGCAATTGCGAAACAGCGTGTGCGGAATATCGGCGCGATCCTGCAAGGTCTCGCCAGTTCGATACTAGTGGTCCGATTCTAACATTTGCATCCCGGTCTGGCAGGCACTTTGCAAATGTTAGAATCAAAGGACCACTAGCAAATATAGGTCTCTAGTGGAGTTTTGGATTTGACATTCGCATCACGAGCGCGCGGCCACAGGGGAGCGAATGTCAAATCCACTCCACTAGCGCGGTTCATCGCTGCCATAGGCCGATTCGGCAACGCCCTCGACGATGTAGATCGCTCCGCCGACCGGATGCCGGTGAAGCGGCGCTGAGCCGCCGGGTGGGTAGGTCACCTCAACGACGACAAGCTCCCTGTTATCCCCGGGCAAGGGAAGACGCTCGAGAATCCTGCGCGTGACACCGGCGAACCCGGTCTGTGGGGCGCTGGCCTTGCCGCCGACAGGATCAGCCATGGGTGGCCTCTCTCATTGCCACCCCCAACCCTGCTGCACCGGACGCGCGTACTGGCTGTCAGGATAACGCTGGCCGCGCTGACGCGGATTGCCGGCTTGGGGATTGGCAGGCTGGGCGTTGCTGGCCTGGGGATCCCAACTGCGCTGGAAAAAGCCGCCGAAGAAGCCGCCGTCGTCCCCGCTCGCAACGGGGACCTCGGTCGGCTTGCGCGTGATGAAGCCACCCTGGGGCTGGTTGCTCAGCACCGCGACGAACTCGGTGCGATAGTTGGTTTCCTTGCTCAAGGGCTCGTCCGAGATGATGATCGAGGATCGCGGCACCGCGGTCGGCGCAATGCGATCGAGCACATCCTGCGGGATGGTGATGCGGTCGAGCGCGTCCTTGGCGTCGTCGCCGTTGTCGATCGAGACCACGCTCCAGCGCAGGCCCGTGTCGTTGCGCGCCATCGCCGTAAAGATATGCGTGCCGATCGGCCTGTCGGGATCGCGGATCGTGACGGGAACCTCGATGGAGGAGTCGAACACCTCGCCGCCATCCGCCCACGCCTTGTGGGTGTTGCGCCGGACGTAAAGCATCCGCGTCGCGCGGCTGATGTAGACCGAGACCGGCTCCAGCGCGAGCTTCGCATCGAGCGTTGCCTTGGCGGTCTCCGTCTTTTTGGCCGCGGCGGCCTTGGCGGCGTCCTTTGCCGCAGCGGCAGCGTCAAGCTTCGATTTCGCGTCGGCCTTGGCGGTGTCGAGCTGCATCTGCGCGTCCGCGGCCTTGGGAGTGGCCTTCTGCTGCAGCTCCCCGGCCCGCGCCGTCGCCTGGTCCGTCTTTGCGTTGGCGAGCGCCTTGTTAGCGTATGCGAGCTCAGCCTGGGCGCGGGTATTGACCCATTCCAGCTTGCGCAGCGAGGCGTTTAGCGATTTGGCCTCGCGTGCCGTTGTCGCTACGGCTTTCTTCGCCTCGTCGGCCGCCTGGGCGGCGTCCTCGGCCGCGCGCGTGGCTGCCTCGGCGCGCGCCGGCGCGGCCGCGACGGCTTGTGCGTTCGGCACAAACAGCGCCGGGTGCGTGAATTCGACTGGGGCCGCGTCGATCGGCGAGATGATCACCCGCATTCCGATCCACGTCCTGTCAAACAGCTTCTCGGCAAAGTCGTAGGGCATCCGCACGCAGCCGTGCGAGGCCGCATAGCCGGGCAGCGGGCCGCCGTGCAGCGCGATGCCGTTCCACGTGATGCGCTGCATGTTCGGCATCCAGGCATCGTCATACATGGTCGAGTGGTGATCCTTGTCCTTTTCGATAACGGCGAAGACGCCGGCCGGCGTCTCGCGTCCCGTGGTTCCGGTCGACACCGGCGCGCGGAAGATCCAGCCGTCGGCGTCGTAGAAGGTGACCTGCTGGCTCTTGATCGACACGATTGCCATGATCGGCTCGCCCGCCTCGCGCGGCGCCGTCGCTTCGGCGGCTTGGCGCGCCTGTCGCGCCCCGGCCTGCGTGGTCAGCGCCGTCAGCGCGGCGATCGCCGCCAGCGTCACAACGGCAAAAGGCCCCCAATGCCGCGTCACGCCGGCGGATTGCGCCGTCCCAAGTCGATTGATCATGCCATGCCCCGGTTGAATGCCTGTATCGTCGATCAAGCGTCAGATTGCGGCTTTTTGATTAACTAGAGCTCGATTCCGAAGTTCGCAAGCTATTGGGGTGACCTCTGATGCGAACTTCGGAATCAAAAGAGCTCTAGCAAAATACGGTTTGTAGTGCGGCTTTTGAATTTGAAGTTCCTATGACGAACTCGCGGCGAAACTGATAGGAACTTCAAATTCGCCGCATTACCCGTCGCCACCATCCACGCCGCCAATTCGCGAGACTATCGGCACGTTCCGTTGGCAAATCTCTCATATACGACCGCCCGCCGAGGCGGAAGGGCAGCGCGCCAAATTGACACTTGAGTGACGCGGCTGAGTGAGGCGCGATTTCCCGGTTGACTCCGTCATGAACGACAAGGCCGGCACACAACGTGTCCGACCATCGTTCAGCGCCGACGTCCGCAGGCGTCGCCGCTGCAATTTCAGATGTGTAAGGAGGAGAATGCCTCTGACATTTGCAAAAGTGCCTGCCAGATCGGGATGCAAATGTTAGAATCGGACCACTAGCCGTGATGTCTACCGGCCGAGCAGGCCGCCTATGGCACCGCCGATCGCACCAATTGGACCGCCAATACCTCGGGCATGGCGAGTACGGCCCCCGCCTCGGTGATGCTCCTGATGATCGGATTTGCCGGCTTCGATCGCAGCGCTGCTTTCGTCCAGCAGCGCCGTATGCTGCGTGGTGTCGAGAAATCCGGTCTTTGGATAACCGTGCTCGTCCTGCCAGCGCGTGATAGCAGCGCGGGTCGGCTTGTCGAACTTTCCGTTGACCCTGGTACCGAAACCAAGCTTGGCCAGCCCCCGTTGCACTTCGCGGCGCGTCGCCTTGGTCAGACCTAGTTGATCCTCGGTTTGCTGATTTGCTTCGTCCGGAAGGCTCGCGGGATCGACGGAAGCCACCTCCCGGGGTGTGGTGCTCAGACCGGCTCTGGCAGTGTTGGCGCTGGCGATGATTGCCAGGACTGCCAAGACTGACAATCCGAAGATCAAAGCGCGCATTGCCCTTCGCTCCCGATCCGAAGCCGCTTCAGGTTTGAAACAAAGATACACGTCGCTGGGCAACTGACAACCATATCATTAGTTCCGTGGCCTTGCGTCGATCGTTGCGCCGCGTCACGCGACCTCGGGAATTCCCTTGACTGACGTCAAAGCGCGACAGGTGATTTGCCCGTCGTGCCAACGTGTCGCAGGCGCTTTCGCTTGTGATGTCGGGCAAATCACCTTTAGAAGCCCGCGCCATCCCCGCCCGATAAGAGGGGCGTTTCGCGATCGTCACGAACGTTGGGCTAAGGGATGCGGTGGACGCTTGTCGCGCACAAGACGAATGCGCGCACAAGCGGACGGCGAAGTCGTGTGGTCCTGATATCCCGACGCTGATATCAAGCTTGTGAGACGATGATCTTGCAGGCGACGGTGACAAAAAGCCCGGCTCACCGGGGAGAGCACGAAGGAACCCGTTAAAACCATTCGCGTGCGGGAATGCCGGGTGATTCCGGCGCGACCGTAGTGGACTTACTCGTGTGGTTTTTTACTTTTCCACGCGAGGCTGCGGGCGCAACGAATGCCCGGCATTCCCCACGCCCTCTCTGGGCGGAAAATAAAGCACCACCCGGGCGCGTTTTGCATCGCGGGAAGGCGGAGGTGTGTCGGTCCCCATCGTCGTCCCCGCGAACGCTGGGACCCATAACCACCGGCCTGCGTGACTGCGCGAAAGCTGTCGACCAGCGTCTTTCAAAATATCCGCTGCGGCGTATGGGTCCCGGCGCAAGGCCGGGACGACATCAAGGCCAGTACGAC
>CAVZJE010000024.1:0-76297 GCA_963775545.1 uncultured Alphaproteobacteria bacterium | reverse complement strand
GGTCATACAAATGGCCATCAGGACGATGACCGATTTGATGAGCGACGAAGCCGTAAAGCGATCGAGCATGAGGCTCCCCCAGAGCAAGCCTGCCCACATAGCCAAAAAAGGGTAAATTTTTAGACAGCGGCGCTGCCCTTATTCGTCCCGACAACACCCTTGGAATGCTGATTTTACTGACTAATTGGCCTTGGTTCCGGAGCGGAACCGACACGCCCCTTTGTGCGTTGAGGCGGACTGAACTTCTTTCGCATGCACGGGGGAATCGACATGCTCATAAGCGCGCTGGTGACCTTTCTGGTGGTCATTCTGATTTTGTATCTCGTGAACTTGCTGCCGATCGATGGCCGCGCCAAGCAAAATCGTGCGGATCATCGTGATCATTCTCGGCGTCTTGTCGCTGTTCAATTATATCGCAGTGTTCTAGCGCTTCCGGCCTTTCGGATTTTCACAACGAAAAGCCCCGGCAATGACCGGGGCTTTTTAGTTGGAGTGCTCGGAATTTTCAGACTGAGCCCAAGTAGTCTTACTTGAGCGTGCTGAACCAATCGTCCACATCCTTGTGGATCTGATCCTTCGCGAAACCATAACGCTGTTGAAGCTTGCCTTCGAGCTGGTCGCGGCGGCCCTCGATGACATTGAGATCGTCGTCGGTGAGCTTGCCCCACTTCTCCTTCGCCTTGCCCTTGATCTGCTTCCAGTTACCTTCGACCTGGTTCCAATCCATCGTCCTCTCCTGTGTAGGGAAGACGATTTAACCATCGCGATGTCTGATCGTTCCGGCAGCGGTTGCGGCAGTTCAGCCCGCCGCTTTGACCTCGCGGCGGCGCGCGGTGAGGATGTATTCGGTGTAGCCGTTGGGCTGTTCGCGCCCCTTGAAGACGAGATCGCAGGCGGCCTTGAAGGCCGTGCCATCGAATCCGGGAGCCATCGGCCGGTACAAGGCGTCGCCCTTGTTCTGACCGTCGACCACGACCGCCATCCGCTTGAGCGAATCCATCACCTGCTCCTTGGTGACGACGCCCTGATGCAACCAGTTCGCCAGATGCTGGCTCGAGATACGCAAGGTCGCGCGGTCTTCCATCAACCCGATATCGTGAATGTCGGGCACTTTGGAGCAGCCGACGCCCTGATCGATCCAGCGCACGACGTAACCGAGAATGCCCTGGCAGTTGTTGTCGATCTCCTGTCGCACGTCATCCGGCGCCCAGTTCGATTTCGACACGGGAATCGTGAGGATGTCGGACAATTTCGCGCGCGGGCCGCCTTTGGCGAGCTCCTGCTGGCGCGTCAGCACGTTGACCTGATGATAATGCAGCGCGTGCAATGTCGCTGCGGTCGGCGAGGGCACCCACGCCGTGGTGGCACCGGCCTGCGGATGAGCGATCTTTTGCGCCAGCATATCCGCCATCATGTCGGGCGCCGCCCACATGCCCTTGCCGATCTGGGCATGGCCGGGCAGGCCGTCGATCAGGCCGTTGTCGACGTTGGAGTCTTCATAGGCCTTGATCCAGGGCTGCGCCTTCATGTCGTTCTTGCGGATCATGGGGCCGGCTTCCATCGAGGTATGAATCTCGTCGCCGGTGCGGTCGAGGAAGCCGGTGTTGATAAAGCAGATGCGCTTCGAGGCTTGCTGGATGCAGGCCTTGAGGTTGACGGTGGTGCGCCGCTCCTCGTCCATGATGCCGACCTTGAGGGTATTTTCCGGCAAGCCCAGCATCTTTTCGACGCGGCCGAACAGTTCGCAGGTCAGCGCGACCTCGTCGGGCCCATGCATCTTCGGCTTGACGATATAGACCGAACCGGTGCGGCTGTTGCGTAAGCTGGAGTGGTTTTTCAGATCGTGGATCGCGAGCAGGCCGGTGACGGCGGCATCGAGCAGGCCTTCCGGAATTTCTTCGCCGGAGGCGTCGAGCACCGCATCGGTAAACATGTGGTGGCCGACGTTGCGCATCAGCAACAGGCTGCGGCCGTGGAGCTTGAGCTCCTTTCCGTCCGGCGTCGTGTAGACGCGGTCGGGGGTGAGTGCGCGCGTCAGCGTCTTGCCGCCTTTTTCGAAATCGGCCGACAGGGTGCCGTTCATCAGGCCGAGTGTATTGCGATAGACCAGGACCTTGTCCTCGGCATCGACCGTCGCGACACTGTCTTCCATATCCAGGATGGTGCTGACGGCGGCTTCCAGAATCATGTCGGCGACGCCGGCCGGATCGTCCTTGCCGATCCCGTGGCTGCGGTCGATGACGATTTCGATGTGCAGCCCGTTATTGACGAGCAGGAGCGCCGACGGCGAGGCCGCGTCGCCGCGAAAGCCCGCGAACTGATCGTTGGACTTCAACGCCGTGGCGTTGCCGCTCTTCAGTTTGACCGCGAGCTTGCCGCTGATAACGCTGTAGGCGACGACATCGGTGTGGCTGCCGGTGGCGAGCGGTACGGCAGCGTCGAGGAAGGTCTTGGCCTTTGCGACCACCTTGTCGCCACGCGCCTTGCTAAAGCCCTTGCCGCTCTCGCTCGGATCGTGGGGGATCGCATCGGTGCCGTAGAACGCGTCGTAAAGACTGCCCCAGCGGGCGTTTGCAGCATTCAGCGCATAGCGTGCATTGGTGAGTGGCACCACGAGTTGTGGTCCGCAAATCTTGCCGATTTCCTCGTCGACGTTGGCGGTCTCGACCTTGTGGGTCGCAGGATCCGGCAAGAGATAGCCAATCTCTTTCAGGAAAGCCGCATAGGCGCCAACGTCGAGCGGCTTGCCTTTGTGGGCCCGATGCCAGTCGTCGATTTTCGCCTGCAAGCTGTCACGGACGGCGAGCAGCTTGCGATTTTTCGGTGCCAGATCGCGTACGATGGCGGCAAGCCCGGCCCAGAACGCATCGGGAGCGACCCCGGTTTTCGGCGCAGCCTCCTTGCCGATGAAATCAAACAGGACGGGCGCAATCTTCAGTCCGTGGGCATCGATACGATTCATGATAGATTTTTCTCGCAGGAGACCGCGCCGAAAAACGCGATCTTCGGGAATTTTCGGAGCAAAAAACGCGCCAAACGGCGCGAAGTTTCAGGCGCCTTTTAGCGCCAAAGCGTACTTTAAGAAAAGGCTTTCATTGGCTTATCGCGCTGCCGGCCGAAGGCTCAAATATTGGCAGCCAGATCAATGACTTCCTCGAACAGCACCCCTGTCGCCAGGAGCATGCGTTCGATCTCCGCAGCCGCCTCGCTGACGGATCGTGTCGCGGTATCGAGCACCAGCTCGCATTGGACCGGGGGCTCGTAGTCATTGGAAATGCCGGTGAATGCCGGCAAACCGCCTGCGCGCGCCTTGGCATAATGGCCCTTCGGATCGCGGCTCTCGCAGACGTCGGCCGCTGTCGCGACATGGATTTCGCGAAACGCGGTATCGGCGATCTGACGGGCGCTAGCGCGGTCGTCGCGTGAGGGGGACACGGCCGCGACAATCGCGATGTGCCCGTTGCGCGCGAGGTGAGTGGCGACTTCGGCGAGCCTTCGAATATTCTCGCTGCGGTCGCCCGCCGAGAAGCCGAGGTCGCGATTGAGGCCCGCGCGGAAGGTATCGCCGTCGAGCAGGATCGGCGAGCCGCCCCGGCCGAACACCGTGCGTTCGAGCGCGCGCGCCAGCGTCGATTTTCCCGAACCGGGCAATCCCGTCAGCCAAACCACCGCGCCGTGATGGCGAAAGCGTGCCGAGCGTTCATCTGGTCGCAACGCCGATTCCACCGGCACGATATCGACCGGTACCGCACGTTGCCCGGCATCCACCGACAGCACGAGCCCGCCGCCGGCGATACGGCCGTTGACCTCGATGACAAGCCGCCCGGTCCGGGGATTATCCGCATAGGCATCGGCCGCGATCGGTTGCGCCAGCGCGATATCGATTTCGCCGACATGGTTGCGCGCGATCGACTGATTTTCGACGCTCGACAACTCGCCGGGATCGACCGCCTTCTCGATCGCCACGACGCTCGCGCGGCTCTCGCGCGTGCCGAGCCGCACCAGAATCTGTTCGCCTTTGCCAAGCGGCTTGTCGTGGAGCCAGAAAATACGCGCGTGGATTCGCCGCGTTTCGCGCGGGGCGGAGCCGGCGTGCGCAATGATATCGCCGCGCTCGATAAACAGGTCGCGATCAAGCGTGATGCCGACCGAGCGGCCCGCGGTCTGGGGGCCTTCGAGCGGCGTTGCCGGCCAGCTCTCGACGCTTTTGATCTTCGCGATCTTTCCTGCTGGCATGATGACGATCTCGTCGCCGCTCGCCAATCGTCCGGATTCGATCCGGCCGGCTACGATGCGCCGGTCGTCGAATTTGTAGATCGCCTGAACCGGCAGCCGCAGCGCGAGCTGCTCCGGCGGTTGCGCCGGCTGGAGCGCATCGAGCGCATCGACGACGGTCGGGCCACGATACCAGCGACTGCGCTGCGACAATGCGGCAACACCATCGCCGTCGCGCGCGGAGATCGGGATGACCGCCTGAGGCGTGACGCCAAGGCCGGTCAGATGCGCCGAAATCTCGTCGCGGATCTCGGCAAATCGGGTGGCGCTGAAATCGACCCGATCCATCTTGTTGACGACGACTGCGACCTGTTTGACACCCAAAAGATGCAGCAGGTAGCCGTGACGCCGGGTCTGGTCGCGTACGCCTTCCAGCGCATCGACGATCAGAAGTGCGCCGTCGGCCTGCGAAGCGCCGGTGATCATGTTGCGCAGGAATTCGGCGTGTCCGGGGGCGTCGATCAGCACCACGTCGCGCGCCCGCGTGCGGAAACGGATCTGCGTTGTGTCGATGGTGATGCCCTGGTCGCGCTCGGTTTGCAGCGCGTCGAGCAGGAACGACCATTCGAACGGCATGCCTCGCCGCGCGCTGACCTCTTTCAGCATGTCGAGCTTGCCATCTGGCAGGCTGCCGGTTTCGTGCAGGAGCCGGCCGACCAGCGTCGATTTGCCGTGATCGACATGGCCGACGATAACGATGCGCACTTGTGGGCGGGTGGTGCCGTTTGGCGTCGTCGATAGCGCGGCGGGAACGGTCATGTTCATGGTGAGGCTCAACGCTGTACTCTTACAGATAGCCGGCGACGCGCAGCCGCTCGAAGGCGTCCTCGGTCTCATGGTCGAGCGAGCGGCCCGCACGCTCCGGCACCTTGGTGCGCTCGAGTTCGAGCAGGATTTCCTCGATATTCGACGCATTCGAAGCCACCGGAAACGTAATGTCGGCATCGCCCAGCGAACGATAACGCTTGCCGCCTTTGGCGAGATACAGCGGAATGATCGGGATGTTTTCTCGCTGCGTATAGGCCCAGATATCGGACTCGGTCCATTGCAGAATCGGGTGGACGCGCAAATGCGCGCCTGGCGGCGGCGAAGCATTGAACTGGTCCCAGAACTCCGGCGGCTGGTCGCGCACGTCCCATCCGCCCTCCGTGCCCCGTGGAGAGAACACACGCTCCTTGGCGCGCGTGGCTTCTTCGTCGCGGCGAATGCCGGCGATCAATCCATCGAATCCGTATTTGGTGAGTGCAAGCTTGAGACCTTCGGTCTTGCGTGCGGCAGACCGCGCCGCCGGCGGCAAGGTTGGATCGACAGCATCAATGGGCGGGCAGGGCTCAATCTTCAAATCAAGCCCCCATTCCTTGCCGTAGATATCTCGGAAGGCATACATCTCGGGAAATTTTTTGCCGGTATCGACGTGCAGGGCTGGAAACGGTACACGGCCGAAGAAGGCCTTCCGGGCGAGCCAGATCATCACATTGGAATCTTTGCCGAGCGACCACAGCAGCGCGAGCTTTTTCAATCGGGCGAACGCCTCGCGGAAAATGTAAATGCTCTGGGCCTCGAGCGCGTCGAGGTGGTCCATCGAGGGCGCCTGGGGCGCCGCTTGGCTTGAAATTTGCGTGGTGGAGAGGGGCCTGGACGGAAGGTCGTGCTGCACCCTGTCGCGCGTGTAACTGTCTTCGAGAAGATGCATCTACGAACCCTTGGCCTAGCGAAACGAAAATTCCATAGTTACGCGCCCCAATAGGAGAAATAATCTTCTCTTTACGGGCGTGACATGACACATATATAGAAAATAATTCCAGTCAACCCGGAAGTTCCGGAAAGGAGCGTCGGATGCGATTCCTACCGGTGTTTCTTGATCTGCAACGCGGCGTGGTGATGCTCGTTGGCTCGGGCGATCTCGCCCGTGCGAAGCTGCGCGTGCTCACCGCCGCCGGTGCCCGGGTTCGCTGGTATGCGACCGACGGTGACCATGACCTCGCCGGTCTTGGCGAAAACGAGACGTCGCGGATCGAGCTTGCCGCCGGCGATCCGCTGACCGCGAAGCTGAACGGCGTGATCGCCATTGTCTGCGCGGGTGCAGGCGAACTCGCGCCAGTGATGTCGGCGCGCGCCAGGGCGCTTGGTCTTCCCGTCAATGTGATGGACGATCTCGATCACTCCACATTCATTTTTCCGGCCATCGTCGATCGCGGAGATGTCGTGGTCGCCATTGGCACCGGCGGTGCTTCGCCGGTGGTGGCGCGTCGCCTGCGCGAACGGATTGAAGCGGTGCTGCCCGCGCGCATCGGCGAACTCGTAGGTTTCATCGGCCGTTGGCGCAAGGCCGTCCACGATCTGATCCCGGAATTCGCGTTGCGGCGTCGTTTCTGGGAGCGCGTGGTCGACGGCCCGATCGGCGCGCTCGTTCTTGCTGGACGCCGCGACGATGCGGAACGGGCGCTCAAGGGTATTCGTGACGCGTCGGCATTCGCAGGCAGCCTGCCGTCGGGCGAAGCGGAGGGCATGGTCACCTTGGTCGGAGCCGGCCCCGGCGATCCCGATCTGCTCACGGTCAAGGCGCTGCGCGCGTTGCAGGACGCCGACGTCATTTTTTACGATGAGCTGGTCAATCCCGAAATTCTCGACCGTGCCCGCCGCGACGCGGCCCGCATTCCCGTGGGCCGGCGCGTCGGCAAACCCGGCATCGGTCAGGATGCCATCAACCAATTGCTGATCGAAGCGGCGCAAGCCGGTCGGCGCGCGGTGCGGCTGAAAGGTGGAGATCCCTTTATTTTCGGCCGCGGCGGCGAGGAAATCGAGGCGTTGCGGCAGGCGAACGTCGCCTATTCGGTCATTCCCGGAATCACCGCGGGCCTTGGCGCTGCCGCACAATTCGAAGTGCCCCTTACCTTCCGCCGCGAGGCGTTGCGTGTCACCTTCCTCACCGCGCACAAGGAGAGGGACGCCGAGGCTGTCGATTGGTCGACCTTGACCGACATCGAGATGACCATCGTGGTCTATATGGGGCTCACCGCGGCGTCATCGGTGCGGGCTGGCCTGCTCGCCGCCGGGCGTTCGCCGCAAACGCCGGTCGGCGTCTTCGCGCGCGCTACGCGGGAGGATGCGGCGGCCGCGATCGGGACCCTTGATGAACTGCCCGATCTCGTCGAAAAGGTCGCCGGCGGTCCCGCCGTTCTCATCATTGGCGATGTGGTCGTGCACTCCGCACCCGCTCGCCAGCAACAACTCAACCAACTCGCCTCTTATTTTCAGGTCGCCGCCGAATGACATCGCCACTCGAACAAAAAATCCGGATCACCGGACCCTCGATGGTTACCGCCAACCGCACCGCGGACGGCGCGGTGATCTATCGCAACCGCGCCAAGGGCTGGTCGACGGATCTGTCGCAAGCCGCAATCGTTCGTAGCGTCGATGAGGCGCGCGCGCTGTTGGCCGAGGCGATCGCCGACGATGTCGGCGCGGTCGGACCCTATATCGCGCCGGTCGACGTCAGGGATGGCGACACCGTCAAGCCCGGCAACCTGCGCGAACATATCCGGCAGAGCGGCCTCACCATCGATCTGCTTCCGGTTTCGGCATAGGACCAGCCTGTCATGTACGCGTATGACGAACTCGACCGGACGCTGCTCAACGAACGCGTTGAGGAGTTTCGCGACCAGGTGAAGCGGCGCCTGTCGGGCGAACTCACCGAGGATGAATTCAAGATGCTGCGGTTGCAGAACGGCGTCTATCTGCAATTGCACGCCTATATGTTCCGCATCGCCATCCCCTACGGCACGCTGTCCTCAAACCAGTTGCGGCGGCTGGCGCATGTGGCGCGGCGTTACGACCGCGGTTATGGGCACTTCACCACGCGGCAGAACATCCAGTTCAACTGGATCAAGCTTGCCGAACTGCCCGACGCACTGGCCGATCTCGCCGAGGTTGGCATCCATTCGATGCAGACCTCGGGCAACAACACGCGCAACGTCACCTCCGATCAATGGGCAGGCGTCGCGCCCGGTGAAATCGAGGACCCCCGCATCTGGTCGGAGCTATTGCGGCAATACACGACGCTGCACCCGGAATTCTCCTTCCTGCCGCGCAAGTTCAAGTTTGCAATTACGGCGTCCGCGCACGACCGCGCCGCGATCAAGATTCACGATATCGGGCTGCGGCTGCACCGCAACGCGCAAGGCGAGGTCGGGTTTGAGGTTCTGGTCGGCGGCGGCCTGGGCCGCACGCCATTTATTGCCAAGACCATCAAGCCGTTTATTCACGGCCGCGATCTCTTGAGTTACGTCGAAGCAATTTTGCGCGTCTACAATCAGTATGGCCGCCGCGACAACATCTACAAGGCGCGCATCAAGATCCTGGTGCACGAACTTGGCGTCGAGAAGTTCGCCGCCGAAGTCGAGGAGGAGTGGCGCGCGATGGGCGACAGCGCGTTGGCGCTGGACGACGCCGTCATCGAGGAAATCCGTTCGCGCTTCAGCTATCCGGCTTACGAGAAATTGCCGCACATGCCGGAGGAGCTGAAAAAGGCGGCCCATGACCCGCTGTTCGAGCGCTGGCGCCGCAACTCGGTGTTCACGCACAAGATGCAGGGCTATGCGATCGTGACCGTGTCGCTCAAGCCGGTCGGCGGGCCTCCCGGTGACGCCACTGCCGAACAGATGGATGCGTTGGCCGATATCGCCGATAAATATTCTTTCGGCGAAATCCGCGTCGGCCACGAGCAAAATCTCGCGCTGCCCCATGTCGCCAAACGCGACCTGCCGGCCTTGTGGAAGGCGCTCGACGAGCTTGGACTGGCGACGCCGAACGTCAACCTGGTTTCGGACATCATCGCCTGCCCGGGGCTGGATTACTGCTCGCTCGCGAACACGCGTTCGATTCCGATCGCGCAGGAACTGACGCGCCGCTTTGCCAATCACGATACGGCCGAACTGATCGGCCGCCTGCACATCAACATCTCCGGCTGCATCAACGCCTGCGGCCATCACCACGTCGGCCATATCGGCATTCTCGGGGTCGAGAAGAACGGCGAGGAATTCTACCAGATCACCATTGGCGGCCGGGCTGACGAGAACGCCGAACTCGGCGCACTCATCGGTCCCGCGGTGCCATACGGCGAAGTCGCCGACGTGATCGAGGACATCGTTGAAGCCTATCTTGCGCTACGCGCGCGTCCTGACGAGCTTTTCGTCGATACGGTGAAGCGGCTCGGCGTCGAACCTTTCAGGGAGCGGGTCTATGCCACTCGTTAAGCACGGAAAAATTGCTACCGACATTTTTGTCCACGTTCCCGATGGCGCCGAGCTGCCGGAAGGGGCTTCGATTCTGGTTTCGGCCGCGCGCTTTCTCGAGGACCCGGAAGCGCTGCTGTCGCGCGCCGGCAAGCTCGGGGTGATCTGGCCGAACAATCGCGATGTCGACGATCTGGTGCCGTTCCTCGGCCGGCTTGCGGCGGTAGCGCTGGTATTTCCGACCTTCCGGGACGGCCGCGCCTACAGCCAGGCGCGGCTGCTGCGCGAGCGCCATGGCTATGACGGCGAATTGCGCGCTACCGGTCAGGTGTTGCGCGACCAGTTCGTGTTCATGTTGCGCGCCGGCTTCGACGCCCTCGAAGCCAAGAAAGAGAGCGACGCAGAAGCCTTCGCGCTGACAGCCAAGCGCTACTCGGTATTTTATCAGCCGACTGGCGATGGCCGCATGACCGCGCTGCATCGGCGGATGCAGCTGCGCCATTCGGAGAGTGCCAGCTAGTGGTAGCAAACGATCTCGCGCAGCGGATACCGGACGAGGACGTGGCGGCGAAAAGGGCCGAAGCGCTCGACGGGGTGCTGCATCACGCGAGCCCGTCGGAGGTGATCGAGAGCGCGCTGCGTATTGTCGGTCGCGAGCGTTTGGCGCTGGTGTCTTCCTTTGGTACGGAATTGGCCGCGCTGCTCAAGCTGATGGCCGAGGTCGATCCGGCGATCCCCGTGATCTTTCTCGATACCGGCTGGCTGTTTGAAGAGACGCTGGCCTATCGCGACAGGCTGATCGCAGCGCTCGGTTTGCAAGACGTCCGCTCGATCCGTCCGTTGGACGAAGCTTTGCAGCGCGAAGATCCGAATGGCGAATTGTGGTTTTCCGATCCCGATGCGTGTTGCCGGATTCGTAAAGTGGAGCCGTTGAAGCGGGCGCTCGCGCCGTTTGATGCCTGGATCAACGGCCGCAAGCGTTTTCAGGGCGGCCTGCGCGGGGCGATCCCGGTGGTCGAGGCCGACGGCCTCAGGCTGAAATTCAACCCGTTTGCAAACGTCAAGCCAGCCGACATCGCAGCGATCTATGCGCAGGCAGAGTTGCCGCCGCACCCACTGACGGCCTCCGGTTTCCTGTCGGTCGGCTGCATGCCTTGTAGCAGCCGCGCCCAGCCGGACGAGGACGCCCGGGACAGCCGCTGGCGCGGCCGGCCCAAGTCCGAATGCGGCATCCATACCGTCAAGACGTAGCTCCGGTCAGCCCGGAAAAGGCCCCTCGTTCACCTTTCAGCCACGGTTGGCGTGCAACAACCGGCCCGAAACGTTGGGGATTCTCACATTATGCGCGCGCTAGCGCCCACTTTCCGAAGTTCGTGTTACGCCTCAGCACCCACCTTTCACGAACTTCGGAAAGTGATGGGCACTAGCAAATCTATGATTTTAGTGCCGCTTTGCCATTTGAAGTTCCCAGACGGAATTCGCCGCTTGCGCTGTAGGAACTTCAAATGGGCGGCACCAGTCGCGATGATCGGGCTGTTGGCACTTGGCGGCTGCGCGTCGGACACGCCGATCGAACAGCCCAGCATGTATTTCAATATGGCCGAGCCCGGCGCGAAGCTCGATGCCCAGGCGGCGGCGACGATGATTTCGCTCTACCGCAAGAACAACGGCGTCGGTGCCGTGGTGATTGATCCTGAACTGATGAGGGTCGCGGAGGGGCAGTCCCAGGCGATGGCAAGCCGCAACAAGCTCGACCATGACGTCAAGGCTCCGCTGCCCAAGCGCCTGCAGGCCGCCGGATACCCGTCGACTCTTGCCGTCGAGAACGTATCGGCCGGGTACCATACGCTGGCTGAGGCGTTTTCCGGCTGGCGGGACTCGCCGCCGCATCGGGCAAACATGCTTCAGAGTGGTGTCACAAAGATGGGCATCGCGGCGAGCTATGCTCCAAATACCAAATACAAGGTGTTCTGGACGCTCATTCTTGCATCAACCGAGCCGCGCGATCATCCCGGCATACCGCTTCCCACCGGCCTCACCGAGTGATGCGGGCTCGAACTGGTATCCCCGTTATGACGTTCGTATGATGTCGCGGAAGCTGCAAATGTCATAACGAGGGAACGCTGGGAAGGGATGTGAATGTTGGAATCGGACCGCTAGAACAATGATGAATCCTGCCAATCCCGCGCCGGCAACGACGCCCGCAAAGGCGCAACGTGTCCTCGTCCTGCAAGGCGGCGGCGCGCTCGGCTCTTATCAGGCCGGCGCGTATCAGGCGCTTTGTCGCTCCGATTTCGAGCCGGACTGGATCGCAGGGATTTCGATCGGCGCCATCAATGCCGCCATCATCGCCGGCAACGAGCCGGCAAAACGTGTCGCCCGGCTGAAGGAATTCTGGGAGATGGTCTCTTCGGGGTCGCCATGGGTCCCGGTTCCGATCACAAAGGGAGACCGGGAGCGCTCGCTATATAACGAGACCAGTGCGGCAGTGATCGCGACCTTCGGCACGCCCGGCTTCTTTACGCCGCGGATACCGCCGGCTCCGTTGTGGCCGAAGGGAAGCCCGGAGGCGCAGAGCTATTACGACACCGCGCCACTACGCAGGACGCTCGAGCGGCTTGTCGATTTCGACCGTATCAACGACCTGAAATGCCGGCTCAGCGTCGGCGCGGTAGGTGTGACTTCAGGCAATCTGAAATACTTCGACAACGTCGAATTCAACAAGCTCGGCAAGCGATTTGGCCCCGAGCACGTCATGGCGTCCGGCGCATTGCCGCCGGGCTTTCCGTCAGTCGTCATCGATGGCGAACATTATTGGGATGGCGGCATCGCCTCCAATACGCCGCTCGATTACGTGCTGGACAGGGAGACCACCAACGACCTTCTGATCTTCCAGATCGATCTCTTCAGTGCCCGCGGGCCTTTGCCGGAAACCATGCTGGAGGCGGCCGAACGCGAGAAGGATATCCGCTACTCCAGCCGCACCCGCATGGCGACCGACAAGAACCGGCAAATTCACAATGCGCGCAAGGCGGTCCGCGACCTGATCGAAAAATTGCCCGGCGACCTCAAGGACGATCCTTCGGTGACCTATTTGCGCGAGGCGGCCAAAGAGAACACCGTGACGGTGGTGCACCTGATCTATCGCAGCAAGAACTACGAGACGTCTTCCAAGGATTACGACTTTTCCCACGTCGCCTTGGTCGAGCATTGGGACGCCGGCGTGCGCGATGTCCATCGGTCGATGCAGCACAAGGATTGGCTCGAGCGGCCGCAATCCGGCGAAACCATGGTGACTTACGATCTCTCGGACGAAGAAAATCCCTCCAAAAAGGAGTAAGAAGCAATGACTAATCTGAAAGGCAAGACGGCGGTAGTGACCGGTTCGACCTCCGGCATCGGGCTCGCTTATGCCCGCGCCCTGGCCGGCGCCGGCGCCAATGTCGTGATCAATGGCTTCGGCGCGCCGGCCGATATCGAGAAGGAGCGCTCCGCGATCGAGGCCGACTACAAGGTCAAGGCGGTCTATTCGCCGGCCGACATGACCAAGCCGGCCGAGATCGCCGGCATGGTGGCGCTCGGCGAGAAGACCTTCGGTTCGGTCGATGTCCTCGTCAACAATGCCGGCATCCAGTTCGTCTCCCCGATCGAGGAATTCCCGATCGAGAAGTGGGACGCGATCATCGCGATCAACCTGTCGTCGGCATTCCATGGCATCCGCGCCGCTGTGCCCGGCATGAAGAAACGCGGCTGGGGCCGCATCATCAATACGGCGTCGGCGCATTCGCTGGTGGCTTCGCCCTTCAAGTCGGCCTACGTCTCGGCCAAGCACGGTATCGCCGGACTGACCAAGACGGTGGCGCTTGAGCTTGCGACCTTCAAGATCACCTGCAACTGCATCAGCCCCGGCTATGTCTGGACGCCATTGGTCGAGCACCAGATTCCCGAAACCATGAAGGCGCGCAACATGACCAAGGAGCAGGTCATCAAGGACGTGTTGCTGGACGCGCAGCCGACCAAGGAGTTCGTGACCTCCGAGCAGGTCGCAGCTCTCGCGCTGTTTCTGTGCGGCGATGACGCGGCGCAGATCACCGGCTCGAACCTGTCGATCGACGGCGGCTGGACGGCGGAGTAACCGTCATTGCGAGCGCAAGCGAAGCAATCCAGACCCATAATGGGTCCCCGGCTATCTGGATTGCTTCGTCGCTCTCGCTCCCTTGCGCAAACGCTTTGCGTTTGTCGCAGGCAATGACGAGACGCGAGAGTGTGCGAGTACGCGAGCGGAACGATCAGTTGCCGCGCTTGCCGAACGCCAGCACGTGAAGCCCGAGCCGCTGGCGAACGATGTAGAACAACAGCACGGTCTCGAAGGTGAGCGAGATCGAGGTTGCGGCCGCAGCGCCATGTCCGCCGAAGCGCGGCACCAGCGCGACACAGAGCGCGACGTTCAGGACAAATGACAACCCGTAGGCCAGCGCGCAAACATATTGATGGCCGAGCATGTTGAGCAGCCGCTCGACCGGGCCGACCGCCGCGCGAACCACGAGGCCAATCGCGGCGACGAACATGATGTCGTAGCCGGTCACGAATTGCGATCCAAACAGCGAAAGCAGCGGCTTGCCAAGCGCCAGCAACAAAATGGTAGCGGCGAGCGAAGGCCAGAATGTCCATTTGATCGCATGCGCGACATAGGCCGAGAGCCGCGCCCGATCGCCGAGGGCGTGGTACTCGGCAAACCGATGCGCCGTGGTCGCCGACATCGCGTAGTGGACAAAGGAAACCAGCGCCAGCGTCTTTACGACCGCAAAGTAGACGCCAACCTCTTCCGAAGAGCGGTATTGCTGCAGCACCAGCACGTCGGTGTAGGACAACAGCAGATAAAAGCCTTCGACCATCAGGATCGGCAGCGATATCGAAAGCCAGACGCCGACCTCATAGGCTTTCGGGCCGGGTGGGATGTGGCCGGCGAGGCGGCGATTGAGCGCCACCATCTGGCCGATCATGGCGATCCAGACCGCCGCCGCGCTCGCAGCCATCGCCGCCGTCGCGCCCAAATGGAAACCGAGGACAAACATGCCCGCGGTGACGCCGATGATCAGCGACTGGCGGATGATGAATTGCGGCATCAATCCCAGCCGCATCCAGTCATGGGAACGCGCGATGCCGTCCTGGGTATTGGCCACCACGAAAGCTGGCAATGTGACGCAGCCGATGTAGAGCGGAACGACCTCGCCGGCTCCGAGCCACGGCGACAGCAGTTTGACAAGCCCCGCCAGCAGCGCCGAGACTACGGCCGAGACAGCAAACGTCATCCAGCGGCTACCGGCAAGAAAGCCGCGCAGCAGCGCATGCTCGCCGCGGGTGCGGTATTCCGGAATGATCTTCTGGGCTGACGAGGAAATGCCGAAGTCCATCATGCTGCCGAGCAGCAACACCCAGGTCCAGACATAGACATAGATGCCGTAGTCGGAGCCGCCCATCCAGCGGGCGAGCAGAACTTGCGAGAAATAGGCAAGCGCTGCACTCAATACGCGAATGATGAAGATCGTACCCGCCAGACGCTGCGTTACCGAGGCTTCACCGGAGCCACTGAGCATCGCGCGCAGCCGCGCGAGCAGACCAGCGGGCGGGGTGGTGGCGGATTGAGCATCCATGACGGCCAAAGCAGAACGTCCTCATGCCGCAGGTACCCGCGGTCATGGTTTGGCTATCAACACTTCGTTAAGATTCGGTTGGAACGCGCTTATTCCAGATTGATGTTGAACTCGTAGGAGCGGTCGCCGCCGACCAGCGTCAATTTGAGTGCGGCGCCCTCGGGATTGATTCCCGGCGGCGGCGCGCCATCCAGCTTGAACGCAAAGCGTTTGACGCCGGGCGGTCCGTGCTCGAGAAGCTTTGGCACCGGCAGCGCCCAGTCCGGTGTCGGACCTTCGACAAACAGATTCACTGCTTTCGCATCGGGCGCAATCACATCGACCAGGACCGTCGACTTGCCCTCGCGCTCGACGTCGCGAATGGTGAGCGGATTGGGGTCGCCGACGGAGGCGGGCTTCGGAACGGTATCGAGCGCCGCGAACAGGACGCTGTCTTCGGTGCTCGCGACGCTGGCGAACGTCAGCTCCGTGCTCGCTTCGACCGGAATGCAAATCTTCTCGCACACCGCATAGCTGATCTTGGCGCGAAGCGTCACCGGCTTGTCGTTGCTTTTCGGCACGATCCGCAGCGGCAGCACCACCTGATCGTGATAGCCGAGCGAGAAGCCGCCGGCTCCGTCATCGAATTTCATCGGCGCAGGCCACAGAACGGTCACGGCCTCGATATTTTCCGATTTGGAGAAATCAAAACGGGGTGGAACGCCGGAATCGCCGGAGGTACGCCAGTAAGTTTTCCAGCCGGGATCGAGCTGAACCGCAATGCCGCCGAGCAGCACTGGCCCGCTGCGCGATCCCGCAAGCAGCCGCACGGCGGCGTGTGAGTCTTTCTGCCAGGGCGATGCGTCCTGGGCCCGCGCTTCGATCGGTGAAAGCGAGGTCAGCGCGGCCAGAGCAAAAAGAGCCGCCGAGCGTGAACTTCGGAATGTCGGCGCGCGTTTGATAAGCAGTGGAACCATCGCGTTCATAAAGCGTCCTTAGCCCCAAGGTCCTTAGCCCCAAGTATGATCGCAAGCCATTGAATTGCTTGTGATGCATGCTGAATCGCAAACCCAACTTGATTGACAGGGCCGAGTACCAATATCAGGATGGATGATATAGGCGAGTCTTTGGCGGATGAGCTCGGACGACAAAAGATCAGATCAAGGAGCAGAGCGGTTCCGGCCAAAAACGGCCCGCCGCAAGGCTTCCGACAGAACCAGCGAGGACGAGGGCCTCGTTATCTCGATGGCCAGCTGCTGATCGCCATGCCCGTGATGGGCGATCCGCGCTTCGAGCGTTCGGTAATTTATCTCTGCGCGCATTCGGCGGAAGGCGCCATGGGCATCATCGTCAACCGTCCGGCGGGCAGCATCGATTTTCCCGGTCTTCTGGTGCAACTCGATATCATCAAGAAGGCCGACCAGATCAAGCTGCCTGAAAATGCCGAGACCTTGAAGGT
This sequence comes from uncultured Alphaproteobacteria bacterium, assembly GCA_963775545.1. Classification (GTDB taxonomy): domain Bacteria; phylum Pseudomonadota; class Alphaproteobacteria; order Rhizobiales; family Xanthobacteraceae; genus Bradyrhizobium. Next base: position 59,696 of record CAVZJE010000024.1, on the reverse strand, counting down.
GCTCAAAGGCGGGCCGGTCGAAACTGCCCGCGGCTTCGTGCTGCATTCGAGCGACTTTTTCATTCAGGATGCGACGCTGCGGATCGACGAGGGGGTTTGCCTGACCGCAACGGTCGACATCCTCAAGGCGATCGCCAAGGGCTCCGGACCCAAGCATGCGATTCTTGCCTTGGGTTATGCCGGCTGGGCCGCCGGCCAACTCGAAAGCGAAATCCAGGACAATGGCTGGCTACATTGTGACGCCGATCCTGATCTGATCTTTGGCGGCGACGTCGATGAGAAATACAACCGTGCGCTGCGCAAGATCGGGATCGATCCGGGCATGTTGTCCAACGAAGCCGGCCACGCCTGACGCGTTCATTTGACCCATCCGGCTTGGTCATGCCCCGCCACCGGGTCGGCGCAAAGCGCCGCCCGATGACAGGCTCCGGCGGGGCATCCAGTACGCCGCGGCCCATCCCTATTGCACAGCTTTCTCTGGAATACTGGATCGCCCGCTTTCGCGGGCGATGACGACGTTAGTTGGATAACTACTCCGCCGCCTGCTGGGCGACCGTCGGTTCGGTGCCGGCGACCGTGGCGCGCCGCATATCGCGCGGCTGTGACTGGTCGTAGCGGCGTACGCGATGCATCGTCTGCCGGTTATCCCACATCACGAGGTCATGCACCGTCCATTTGTGGACGTAGACAAACTCGGGCTGCGTGGCGTGTTCGCTGAGGTCGCGCAGCAGAAGCCGCCCCTCAGGCACGCTCATGCCCACGATCGCCCCCGCATGTGACGAGAGATAAAGCGATTTGCGGCGATGAACCGGGTGGGTGCGCACCAGCCGTTGCTTGACCGGCTTGAACATCCGCTTTTCTTCCTCGGTGTAATCGAGAAAGCCCAGAGACCCCCGCGAATACATCAGCGAGTGTTCGCAGATCAGATCCTCGATCTCGGCCTTGGTGTCGTCGTCGAGCGCATCGTAGGCCGCACGCATATCGGCAAACTCGGTGTTGCCGCCCTTGGGATTCACCACCCGCGCCGAGAGCAGCGAGAACTTGGCCGGGATCGGACGGAACGAACTGTCGGAATGCCAGAGGCAGTTGCCGAGATTGAACAGGTGGGTGCGATGATCGCGCGGCAACGGATTGCCGTCCTTGCCGAGATTGGAGACGTCATTGAGACCGGAGGTGAGGCGATAGTCTTCCCGCTTGGTGACGGTGCCGCCGCGGGCGTTCTCGCGCTCGCCGAAATTGCGGGCAAAAACCAGTTGCTGATCGTCCGTGATGTCCTGGTTGCGGAACAGCAGGACGGCGTATTTGTCCATCCCGGATTCGATGTCTCTTGCCTCTTCCGTCGTAAGCGGTTTTCGCAGATCGACGCCGGAAACCTCGCCGAAAAAATGCGGGTGAAGCTGGCGGATCGTCACGGTCATGGCGTGCCTCCGGACTAGTGGTCTGATTCTAACATTCGCTTCCCTTCGCGGAGGGCACTTTGCGAATGTTAGAATCAAAGGACCACTAGCAAATATTAAATTCTAGTGGAGTTTTGGATTTGACATTCGCTTTTCGGAATCGCGGCTGGGCGGTCAGCGAATGTCAAATCCACTCCACTAGGCGAGCGGTTTCTCCGCTGTCCTTTCAGGCAAAGGCTACTCGCGGTCGCCGCGAAGTCAACGGATCGCGACCCCTATCGATCGCGGGACAGGCAATCGGATTTATTGCGCGATATTACGCGGCGGCACCGACGCCGAGCGGCCGACGTTTGCGGGTGGCCGTGGTACGCCGAGGCCGGGCGCCGTGCGTGGCGTCGGCTGGACCTGCCGCGGCGGTGGCGACCCGCGCAAGCCGAAGAAGTTCCTGAATCCCGGCGGCGTCGGAGAGGTGGACTGCGCGGCTGCCGGCCGCTTTGACTTCGGCGACGCCGGAGGTGCGGCCGGCGTTCCGTCCGGAGAAACCGAAGCCACCGGCGTATCGCCCTTGGCCTGCTCGCGCCCGATTTCGCGGCGAGGCCAGGCGAAATCGTCGGCGCGCCCGGCGGGCGGCGTGAGCGGTTCGCCCTTCACCAGGGTGCGCGCCACGAGCGCGTCGACCGCAGCGGGACGCGATCCCGGACCGCCGAGCAATTGATCGGTGCCGACGGAGGAAGCAACCAGCGGCACGATGGGACCGGCCAGCGGCCGCGGCGCGGGCTGACCGGGTTGTGCATTGGCATCGGGCGTTGCGGGTTCGCTCGGCAACGCAATCGGCGTGGAGCGGGAAGCCATAAGGCGCGTGATTTCGCGCTCGACATAGTGGGCAAGCTTGCGCGCGCCCGCCTTGGTGAAATAGACGCCGTCATAGGAACGCAACCGGCGGATCTGGCCTTCGAAGTCGGGTCCCTGCTGCAGGAAGCGTCCGGCTTCATCGACAAATCCGTCCCAGACGTCGACATAGGTGATACCGGCCTTGGCGGAAGCTTCGCGATAGAGCGAATCCAGGAACAGCGTGTCCGCAGTCGCCTTGGCTCCGCGCACGGCAGGCAAGCCGACCCAAATGACCGGCACGCCCTTTGACTTCAGGACGGCGATCATCTCGTCGATTTTCTTGTTGTAGAGTTCGATCCAGCGGTCGTCATGGAATTCGACCAGGCCGTTCGGCGCGTGACCGCCTCTCTCGGGCGCTATGACCTGCGGCACATCGCCGTTGTCGGCGGCATCGTCGGCCGGCGCCTCGGCGTCGAGCGTCTTCTCCGTGGGCTTGCCGGCCTCCGCCGTGTTGTTGCCCTGTTTGCCGTCGGACTTGCCATCGGATTTGCCGCGGGCATCTTTCTTGTCGGTCTTTTTATCGCCTGTCTTGTCACCTGTCTTGGCTTCGGATTTTTCCGCCGCAGGTTCGCGGATCGCAATGCGATCGTTGAGGCCGAGCATGACGACGATCACGTCCGGCTTCTCGGTAGCCAGGATGCCTTTCGCCGCCGCCGCCCAGTCGGCCGGATCGCCCTTGGGTTGATAGCGGATCAGGCCGGAGACGGTCTTGTGCCGGCGGATCACGCCCATGTCCGGCTGCTCGTTGTAGGCATCCTCGAGGCCGTAAGCGAGCCAGTCGGCCATGGCGTCGCCCAGTACCAGCACGTTGTGTTCGGCTACGGTGTCGCGCTTTGCCGGCGCCGGCGCCTTGGAGTAATTCTCGATCACGCGGTTGGGCGCCTGCTGCTGGAACGGCGCAAACAGGTCGCCGCCGAACCAGCCACCGGGGCCGCGTTGCGGGGCCGGCTGAGATTGCGGCCGTGGCGGGCCGCCGAAAATGAAAAACTGCGCCGATGCCGGAGCCGTAATTGCGATCAACAGCCCCACGACCACCGCCAGCGCGGTCATCGGACCGGCTTCGGTGAACAGCCGCAAGAAGGGTCGTTTTTCTGGCATTCGGTCGGTTCGCAATGGTCGTTCGGTCGGTACCGATAGTAACAAAATCAGGCTGCAAGCGGGCGGATTTCCGCGCCTGGGGAGGATGCCACCACATGCTACCGTTAACGCTCGAAGGCAAGGTCGTCGAGCACGATCCCCACCCACCGGGAACCGGCTTTTCAGCCGGAGTCCGGCGAAAGGTTACTCCCCTAACGGGAATTACTGCCCCCGCAGCCGGTCGAGTATTTCCGAGGAGGCAAACCCGTCGGCGGGCGCCCCGATCGAGGCCTGGAAGCCGCGCAGCGCCTCCCTGGTTTCGCCGCCGAATTGGCCGTCCGGCGTGCCGCGATAAAATCCCTTCTGAGCCAGCAGTTGTTGCAGTTCCAGCCGTTCGGCGCGGGACAGCTCGCGTTCCTGACGCGGCCAAGCTTGTACGAAGGGCTGTCCGCCGCGCAAGCGGTCGGCGAAGTGCCCGATCGCGAGCGCATAGGCCTCCGCCGGATTGTACTTCATGATAACGCGGAAATTCTGGAGCATGAGAAAGCCAGGCCCCTCGGCGCCCGCCGGCGCCAGCAGATAGGCCTTCTCGCTTGAGGCCGGAAATGGATGGCCATTGGCGCGCCTGAGGCCCAGATGCTCCCATTGCGCAAACGCCATGACCTTGGAGCGATCGGCCAGCATGTAGTTGAAATCCTTCGGCACCACGACTTCGTAGCCCCAGCTCTGGCCGGTCTGCCAGCCGTCCTTTTTCAGGTTGTTGGCGGTCGAGGCAATCAGATCGGCCGGGTCGTCGACGACGTTGCGGCGGCCGTCGCCATCGGCGTCGACCGCATAGCGCTTGAATGCCGTCGGCATGAATTGCGTGGGCCCGAAAGCGCCCGCCCACGAGCCGTGCATCTGGTCAGGGCTCAGATCGCCGCGATGGAGAATTTCCAGCGCGGAGAGAAACTCATCGCGGAAATATTTCTGACGGCGGCCGATGCAGGCGAGCGTTGCGGTCGATTGCAGCACGCTGCGATCGCCCATCTGGGTCGAATAGTTCGATTCGATGCCCCAGATCGCCGCGACGATATAGCGGTCGACGCCGTAAGCCTTCTCGGTCGCGTCGAACTGCGGTTTGTACGTGGCGAGGACCTCGCGCCCCTTGGCGAGCCTGGCATCGTTGACCAGGATGTCGAGATAATCCCAGATCGACTTGGTGAATTCGGGCTGCGAATTGAGCAGGTCCATGATGCGCAGGTCGGGAGTGAGGCCGGCCGTAAAGCGCTGGAAACTCTCCTGGGAGATGTTGCGCCGTGCTGCATCCGGCCACATCGAGGCGACACAGTTGTCGAAATTCGCGGCCGCCTCGCGGATCGCGCTCGCCGTCATCAGCGGGTGGCCGGAGGCGCCGTCTTCGCCGCTCCACGGCTGCGGACCGCCGGTCGGCAGCCGGTTGGGCCGGTATGGAGCCCGTCTGGCCCGACTTCGAACCGTTGAAGAGGTTGCCAAGAAAATCGAGCGGATTTCCCGAAGACTGGGCAAACGCCGGAGCCGAGCAAAAAAGCGCCGCTACAAGCGCCATGGCGCCTGTTCGTCGGATTGGCTGTTGCATCTGCCGCGTCATCGTTCACCTGCGAAGCCTGTTTTAACCCGGCTTCAGGAGGCCCGGTCGCGGTTTCCAATAGCTTAACAAAAGTGGGTTTTCCGCGTTAGGGATTTGGTGAAAAAGAGCGGGGCAGGCCGGAACTGTGTACCCAATTGGTCTTTGTTCCCGACGGTAAACCAGCTACCAAATATCGTTTTCAATCGAGCTTTCGCAAGGCAGTCCCATTCCCATGAAAATCCGCAAAGCCGTCTTTCCGGTCGCCGGCCTCGGCACCCGCGTGCTGCCCGCCACCAAGGCGATGCCGAAGGAGATGCTGACCATCGTCGACAAGCCGCTGATCCAGTATGTGGTCGACGAAGCCAAGGAAGCCGGTATCGAACATTTCATCTTTGTCACCGGCCGCAACAAGGGCGTGATCGAGGATCATTTCGACCGCATGTATGAGCTGGATGCCACGCTTGCGGCGCGCGGCAAGAAGGCGGAGATGGATATCCTCGCCCGCGATCAGCCCGAAGCCGGCGCCATGAGCTTCACGCGTCAGCAGGCGCCGCTCGGGCTTGGCCATGCGGTGTGGTGCGCGCGCGATATCGTAGGCGACGAGCCGTTTGCCGTGGTGTTGCCCGATGAGCTGGTGCTGCATACGCCGGGATGTCTGGCGCAGATGATCGAGGCGGCCGGCAAGCTCGGCGAAAAGTCCAATCTGATCGCGGTGGAGGCCGTCCCCGACGAACTCACCCACCAATACGGCATTTGCGGCGTCGGCAAGCGCCACGGCAAGGTGTTCGAGGTCGACGGAATGGTCGAAAAGCCGCCGAAGGGCACCGCGCCGTCGAATTTGTCGATCACCGGGCGCTACATCCTTCAGCCGGAGATCTTCAAGATCCTGGAAACCCAGGAGCGCGGCGCGGGCGGCGAGATCCAGCTCACCGATGCGATGATTGGCCTCGCAAAGACCCAGAAGTTTTACGGCGTCGAGTTCGCCGGCGAGCGCCACGACTGCGGCTCAAAGCCCGGATTTCTGCGCGCCAACATCGCCTTCGGCCTCGCGCGCGCCGAATTGCGCGAGGGCCTGCGTGCCGAGATGAAGAAGTATTTGGGGAAGTGACGGCCCGTTACGCGACGAGCGACAGCTTCGGGTTATGGGCAAGCACGGTGCGATTGCGGCCATCGGCCTTGGCTGCGTAAAGCGCCTTGTCGGCCGCGGTGACGATGGCGGTCCATTCGGAATTGGCGTCCGGCACGATGCTCGCGGCCCCGATGCTGACGGTGGTGATCGCCGTTTCGCCGGACCATTGCTCGACCTTGAGGCGGATGGTTTCGGCCACCGCAAATGCCTGCGCGGGCGAAGAGTCCGGCAGCAGCACCGCGAATTCCTCGCCGCCATAGCGGGCGGCACAGTCGCCCGCCCGTTGCACCGAATCGGAAATACAGATCGCAATCCCGATCAGCACCTCGTCGCCGGCCTGATGTCCGAAGGTGTCGTTGAAGGTCTTGAAATGGTCGGCGTCGATCATCAGCAAAGCCAACGGCCGCTTCTGCCGTGCCGCGCGCCGCCATTCCTCTTCGATGGAGGCGTCGAACTTGCGGCGGTTGCGCAGGCCCGTGAGCGCGTCGGTGGTTGCAAGCTCCTCGAGCTTCTCTTCGGCTGCCGCGCGGCGGTCGATTTCGCGCGCCAGAAACAGCGAGACGCCGAGCACGAATACGGCGAGCGCTCCCATGATCGCGCCGATCCGGGTCGCTTCCATGCGCCAGAGCCTGTAGATATCCGCCCATGGTTTGCCGACCACCACGACGAGCGGCCGCGTGCCGTCGCGCCAGACATAGAGACGCGGTGAGTGGTTCGTGGATGCCACTCCTGAATAAGAACCACTCGGTTCGGAAAGCGCCCGCTTCACACCCGGCAGGTCGCCAAGTTGCTTGCCGATCATGTCGAGGTCGAAGGGCGTGCGCATGATCACGGTGCCGTCGCGCCGGAACACGGTGATGACGTCGTTGGGGTCGAGGCGCAGCCGGCCGAACAGGTCGTGAAAATAGGAAAAGCGGATCGAGCCGGCGACCACGCCGAGGAAGCGGCCGTCTTCGCCCGTGATGCGGCGGCTGAGCACAATGGCGTAGGTGCCGTGATGCAGCATCGGGCGGCTGATGAACAGGCCGGCATCCGGTTGATCGCGATGAACCTTGAAGTATTCCTCGCCGCTGCGATCTTCCGGCAGCGGATCGAGCGTCGAGGCGTCGACGATCAGTTTTCCTGTGGAATCGAATACCTGGATCGCGCCAAAATGCTTGGCGGTCGCGGCCTGATCGAACAGGATCAGTTGACGCAGCGGCTTGCTGACTCCGTTGAGTTCCGGCGCCACCATATTGTTTGCAACCGCACGCAGCGAAAGATCGAACAGTTCGACGTTGCGACTGATGTCGGAATCGATGCCGGAGGCGAGATTCTCAAGGGTCTGACGCGCCAGTTCTTCTTCGCTGTGACGCATGTCGAGCATGACGCTCGTGCAGATCGCCGAGAAGCCGAGCACGGTGACAACGGAGGAGACGATCAGCAGCTTTGCCGATAGCCGCCAGGGCCGGCTGGCCGTATCTTTGCGCCGTCCAAATCCCATCGCTTCGCTCCCCAATGAAGGAGATGCGCCCGGAATGGTTGCTGTCGGCTTAAATGGGTTCCCTGCGAACCTGAATGCGTTAATGTTTGGTTTCCAGGCGCAACTCTCTTCCCTGAGGTTATTGTGAACGACTACGACGCGCTGCGCGATTATCTGAAACGACAGAAGCCGGCTGAATTCGTGCTGAGCTTCGAGCAGATCGAGGAGATCATCGATGCGGCGCTGCCGCGCGCGGCACAGCGCGCCTCCTGGTGGGAGACCTTGCGCAGCCGGCAGGAAAAGATGCCGCAGCGCGAGGCCTGCCTCGAGGCCGGTTACACCGCGACGAGGCTGCCGGACGGGAAGGGCGTGCGTTTCACGAAAATTTCTAACCGTCGTCCCGGCGCACGCCGGGACCCATAACCACAGGGCATCGTTGTTGCGAAGACAATTGACCCCGGAGTGTCATGGATGGGCCGCGGCGTAGCGCTGAGCGCCATTGCGCTCACGCAGGGGTCTCGGCTCAAAGCCGGGACGACAATATCATCCAGCTAGCTCGCTGCCTCGAGCCTGACCTCGGTCAATAGCCGCATCGCCGCGTCGGCATCCATCGGCTCGCCGAAGGCGAAGCCTTGCGCATATTCGCAGCCCAGTTGGTAGAGCTCGACCGCGTCGGAATCGGTTTCAGCGCCCTCGGCGACCACATCCATGCCAAGGTCGTGGGCGAGCGCGATAATCGACTTCAGGATCACCGGGCGCGTGCCGCGGCTGGTGGTCCGCACGAAGGATTGGTCAATCTTGATGGTGTCGAACGGGAAGCGTTGCAGGTAGGCCAGCGACGAATGGCCGGTGCCGAAATCATCCAGCGACAGGCCGGTGCCGAGTTCGCGGATGCGCGTCAGCATCTGGGCTGCGTGTTCCGGATTTTCCATCACCAGCGATTCGGTCAATTCGAGCTTGAGCGTGCCGCGCGCCACCGAGGAGCGCGACAGCACGGTGCGGATGTCGTGAATCAGATCGTGTCGCAGCAACTGTCGCGAGGAGACGTTGACGCTGGCAAAGATCGGCTCGCGCGAGCGCATGGCGCGCTGCCAGACCGAGAGCTGCCTCGCCGTCTGGTCGAGTACGAAGGTGCCGAGGTCGACGATGAGGCCGATTTCCTCGGCGATGGTGATGAATTCGTTCGGCGACATCCGCCCGAGCTTGGGGTGATCCCAGCGTGCGAGCGCCTCGAAGCCGGCAATCGAGCGGTCTTCCAGCCGCACGATCGGCTGGTACAGAATCGTGATCTCCTCGCGCTCGATTGCGCGGCGCAATTCACTCTCCAGCGTCAGCCGGTCGGTCTTTCGCGCGCGCATCGCGGGCTTGTAGACGTCAATGCGGTCGCCGCCGATGCGCTTGGAGTGATACATCGCAAGCTCGGCATCCTTGATCATCTCGTCGGAGAGTTGAACCTGCGGGTCCGAGAGCGCAAGCCCGATCGAGGCGGTCAGGAAAATCTCGCGGTCGTTGAAGGCGATCGGCGCGCGAATGGTCTTGCGGATGGTTTCGGCAAACGCGGTGATGCGTGCGGGGTCCTGTTCGGACATCAGGATCAGGCCGAACTGGTCGCCGGCGAGCCGCGCCAGCGTGTCCTGCGGCTTGAGAATGCGGGTCAGGCGGCGGGCCAGCGTCAACAGGATGGAATCGCCGACCGCAATGCCGACGGAATCGTTGACCTGCTTGAAGCGATCGAGGTCGATCACCATCAACGTCGGCCGCAGGTTCGGCATGGTCTTGGCGAAGTTGGCGACCGCGTTGAGACGATCCATGAACAGCTTGCGGTTCGGCAGGCCCGTGAGGTTGTCATGCACGGAGTCGTGCAGCATGCGCTCCTCGGCGTTCTTGCTCTCGGTGACGTCGGTCAGCGTACCGACCACGCGGGAGACTTCGCCATCGGAGCCGACAACGGGCCGGGCTTTCAGCGCGAACCACATGAAGTGCCCATCCGGCGTGCGCAGGCGGAAATCCTGCACCAGGCGCCCGCGGCGCTGGTCGAGCACGCTGTCGAGCGCCGCGCGGAAACGATCCTGGTCGAGCGGGTGCAGCACTTCGAGCCATTTGGCGGCTGGGCCTTCCAGCGTGCCGCGCTTCAACCCAAGCAGGGATTCGGTTTCCGGGCTGGTGAAGACCTTGTCGGCCGAGACGTCCCAGTCCCAGATCAGGTCGCCGGATCCTGCGAGCGCCAGCGCTCGCCGCTCGACGTCGGACACGATGCCGGTGGTGGCGCCGCCGCCCGCGAAAGCATGCTGCATGACGGTGAAGCCGATCAGCATCACGATCAGAACGAGGCCGCCGAGCAGTGCCGGCCCCACGATGTCGTTGGTGACGCTGCCTGCGACCGTCATGCCGGCGGCAATCACCCAGACCACCAGCAGGAACCAGGTCGGGATCAGGAGTACGGCGCGATCGAAACCGTGCGTCGAGAGATAGACGATCAGCGCAAATCCGGCGAAGGCGATCATCACCAGCGACATTCGCGCGATGCCGGAGGCAACGGCGGGATCGAACAAAGCGAGCGCGACCAGCGAGCCCAGAAACACCAGCCAGCCGACGGTGATGTGGGAGTAGCGCACATGCCATCGGGAGAGATTGAGATAGGCAAACAGGAACACCAGAAGCGTCGCGGCCAGGATCGCTTCGCCGCCGGCGCGCCAGACGCGCTCGGCGTTGTTCGACATGTCGAGCACCTTGCCCCAGAAGCCGAAGTCGACGCCAATATAGACCAGCACCGCCCAGGCGAGTGCGGCTGCCGCCGGAAACATGATGCTGCCCTTGACCACGAACAGGATGGTCAAGACCAGCGCCAGAAGGCCGGAGATGCCGATCACGATGCCTTGGTAGAGCGTGAAGGAGTTGACCTTGTCCTTGTAGGCGTCGGGCTCCCACAGGTAGAGCTGCGGCAGTTTATCGGTGCGCAATTCCGCAACATAGGTCACGACCGAACCCGGATCGAGCGTGATGCGGAAAATGTCGGCGGTCGCGCTCTCCTGCCGCTCGGGACGGTCGCCGGTCGAGGGCGTGATGGTTGCGATGCGCGACAGTCCGAGATCGGGCCACAGCAAACCCGATGAGACGATGCGGTAGTGGGGCGCGACGATCAGGCGATCGAGCTGATCGTCGGTGTTGTTGGCGAGCGCGAACACCACCCAGTACTGGCCGCCCTCGCGCGCGCGGACTTCGATGCGGCGAACAATGCCGTCGGTGCCGGGCGCGGTGGAAACCTGGATGCGATCGGTGTCGCTGTGCTGGTGCTCGAGTACGGCGGTGAGATCGATTGCAGACACGTCTCCGCGAACGCTGACAGCGTCGACGGCCATCGCCGGCGTGGCCGCAAAAATCACGAGGCCCAACGCCAGTAGCGTAAGGCATCTGATCAGGCGCAATGTCGGTTCTCCGCGATCAACACCATTCGCGGGCGTCGATCACCGCCCAGCGTGTCGCGATAGATGACACGAATGCGAAGGAAATCAAAGGGTTTCCACCCTGTGATCGTTTGCGAGCGTTAAAGCGCCAACACAATTTTGCCAATATGTTCGCTGGTCTCCATGCGCCGGTGCGCTTCGGCGGCCTTTTCCAGCGGGAAAGTGCTGTCCATCAAAGGCTTGATGCGGCCCTCGCGCAACAGCGGCATCACCTTGGCCTCGATGGCGGTAACCATGGCCGCCTTGTCCGCATTACTACGGGGGCGCAGCGTCGAGCCGGTGTGGTGCAGCCGCTTCACCATGAGCCTCGCAACGTTGGCGGTGAACTTGGCGCCGCCGAGCGTCGCGATCTGCACGATGCGCCCGTCGACTGCGGCGGCCTCATAGTTGCGTTCGATATAGTCGCCGCCCACCATGTCGAGAATGACGTTGGGGCCGGTGCCCGATGTAAGCGACTTGGCCAGGGCGACGAAATCGTCGGTCTTGTAATTGATGGCGTGGTCGGCGCCGAGCTTGAGGCACGCGTCGGCCTTGTCTTTCGATCCGACGGTGACGATCACCTTCGCGCCGAAGGCCTTGGCCAACTGGATGGCCATGGTGCCGATGCCGGACGAGCCGCCATGGATCAGGATGGTCTCGCCGGCCTTGAGCTGGCCGCGCTCGAACACGTTGTGCCAGACCGTCATCAGCGTCTCCGGCGTGGCGCCGGCTTCCAGCATCGAAAGCGAGGCGGGCACCGTCATCGCCTGCGCGTCTTGCGCGATGCAATATTGGGCGTAGCCGCCGCCGGCCACCAGCGACATCACCTTGTCGCCGATCTTGTGCTTGTGGCTGCCGGCGCCGAGCGCCACCACTTCGCCCGCGACCTCGAGGCCCGGCAAGTCGCTGGCGCCTGGCGGGGGCGGGTAGGACCCGGAGCGCTGGGCCACATCTGGCCGGTTGACGCCGGCGGCCGCGACCTTGATCAGGATTTCGTCCGGCCCGGGCACAGGCACCGGTCGGGTCTCGGGCAGAAGCACCTCCGGGCCGCCGGGTTTGCTGATGCCGATGACGGTCATTTGTGAAGGGACTTTTTCCATGATTTGTCCTTGGCCAAACGCTAGAATTCTCTGCAAGGCACCTGATTAGCTACCGGCGATCCGCGTGGCAACCAGCCAATGCCTTTGTTGATGACGGAGCAGGGCCCATGGCCTCCATCGAAGACGACGACAAGCCGCGAAAGAAGGTCACCCATGAGATCGGGCAGGACCTCTCATTGCTCTCGGTGGAAGAACTCAACGAACGCATTTCACTGCTGACGTCCGAGATCGAGCGGTTGCAGGCGGCAGCGACCAAGAAGCGGGCCTCCAAGGACGCCGCGAACAATTTCTTCAAGTCGTAGGAAATAGCGCGCGATCCCTCCACGTCGTCCCGGCGAACGCCGGGACCCATACGCCGCGGCCTACCTTGAGGCAGGTCGTCGGACGGCTCTGCTTCAATCACAAAGATCGGTGGTTATGGGTCCCCGCGTGCGCAGGGACGACGCAGTGAGAGGCTCAACCCGTAGCCCCACTCGGCCAATGACCGACATGGCAAACAAAGTCTGAAAAAATTCGCTCGTTTACGGTCGATTAAGCTTTCCCAGGTATGACTTGCATCGTCCTCTTTGGACACCGAGTGGCTCCTGTCCACTCTGTTTGACGCCTCCCTGTTATCAACTTCAAAAGCCGCCGGAAACGGCGGCTCTTTTTTTGCCTTTTTTGCCTTACCTTCAGCACAAGTCTGAAGTTCCCACGGCGTTCGCACGAGCTTTGCAGAGGGCGCTGGAAACCATAAATTTGGTTGCGGCTGGACTCTTCGTCCCCGCGCGCGCAATGATTTGTTCATCATAATCCGGCTCCCGCGGGCCGATGGTAAACAGTGGCGTGAGGCGTTCAGAGATGTCGGACCGGTCGCAAGGCGAAACCCCGCTTGTCCATTTCAGCGAACGGCTGACCAACTCCGCTGCGTTCGGTACCTTGTTCCGCGAAGGCATGGACCTCGTCGAGGAGACCGCCGCCTATCTCGACGGCGCCGGCCGCACCGAAGCCAAGGCGCTCGAGCGTTCCATCAGCCTGACCTACGCCACCGAAAGCATGCGGTTGACCACCCGCCTGATGCAATTGGCTTCCTGGCTCCTGCTGCATCGCGCGGTCAAGGAAGGCGAAATGAGCTTGACCCAGGCCAACCGTGAAAAGACCAAGGTCAAGCTCTCGGCCGCAGATCCCGGCCCGGGCGAGATGATCGAAAAGCTGCCCCAGAACTTGCGGGACCTGATCGCCCGCTCGATGGCGCTGCAAGGCAAGGTGCGCCGTCTCGATGCCACGATCCATGCGGCTCCAACCGCCGAGCGCGCTCCGATCGGCAATCCACTGGTGCCGCAGCTTAATCGCCTCAAGGCCGCGTTCGAACAATAACCTCGGCGGGCCTTCCGGTCCTCCATTTCCCCGCGCCACTCGCTTCCTGAACGCGCGCTTGCGCAGGCAAACCGCCTTGGGTGACGCTTGACTGACCTAACCTCCAAGATGATTGGGCCTTGCTGACCCCTTTCTCTATCGCGCTGGTGTTGTCGGCCGCGTTGTTGCACGCGAGCTGGAATGCGTTGTTGCGGGGTGGCGCCGATCGCGCGCAATCCATGTCGATCATGTGCATCATCGCCGGCCTCACAGGCTTTGCGATGATGGCCGTCGCCGGGCTGCCGGTATCGGCTGCAAACTATGTTGTCGTCTCGGGACTGCTTCACCTCTGTTACAACACGCTGTTGGTGCGGATGTATCGCAGCGGCGACCTCGGCGAGACCTATCCGATCGCACGCGGCACCTCGCCTGCATTGATTGCGCTCGGCGGCAGCGTGTTTGCCGGTGAATGGATGGGCCCGCTCGGGATCGTGGGCGTCGGTCTTGTTTGCGCGGGAATTTTCACGCTGGCGGCGGCGCGAGCCGGCGACAGTCTTTTTCGCCTCCGCGGCAAGAGCTTGACCGCAGCGCTCGCGACCGGCGTCAGCATTGCCGCCTATAGCGTGGTCGATGGTCTGGGCGTGCGCGCGTCGGGCAACTGGGTCGCTTATACCGGCGGTATCTTCGCTTTGGAGCTGGCGATGCCGTTATTGTATCTGGCGTGGCAGGGTCGAACTGCCTTTGCGATTTCGCCAGCGGAAGCGGCCAAAGCGGCCAGCGGCGGGCTGATTTCGCTCGCAGCTTACGGCGTTATCATCTGGGCCATGCAAGGCAATGCGATGGGCGCCGTATCAGCGCTGCGCGAAACCAGCGTGGTGTTTGCAGCGTTGCTGGGCGCCATTTTTCTCAACGAACGACTGACCGGCTTGCGGCTGGCGGCCTGCTGCGTCATCGCAGCCGGTGCGGCCTGCGTCGGCTGGCGGGTTTAATTTCCCCGGGTCTCAAATTAAAACGCCCCCGCGTAGGCAGGGGCGTTTTGTATTTGCGCGCGGGACTAAGGCCTGCGAGGCCTCAATCTTTCTTGAGGAAGCCCGAGAACTTCTTCTGGAACCGAGAAACGCGTCCGCCGCGATCCATGAGCTGCTGGGCGCCGCCAGTCCAGGCCGGATGCGACTTGGGGTCGATATCGAGGTTCAGCTTGTCGCCTTCCTTGCCCCAGGTCGAACGGGTCTGATACTCGGTGCCATCGGTCATGACGACCGTAATCGTATGATAATTCGGATGAATTTCCGCTTTCATAGCAGGTCCTTTGGCGCGCCGGCGCCCATGTTTCGGTTTTGGGGGTGTCGGATTTGGGCCGGTCTATAACGCAAGCGGCCCTTCAAAACAAGCCAAGTCAAGCCAAAGTCAAGCCAGGTATCGGCCTGATCCGGAAGGGCACGCTCCGCGGCGCGTGGCCGATTTGCCAGCGCTCCTGATGACGCCTATCTGGGGGTGGCAAAACGGGTGGTTCTGATACATGAGCGCGGTGGAACGTCTGGAAGACCGGCTTGAACCGGCAGCACCAAAAGATGGTGTGGCAATCGAGCCGAGCGCCGTGCTTGAGCCGGCGGCGTCCATCGAAGCGGCCCTGAGCGCGCAGCCATCCGAGCGCAGCGCGCGGCTGCGCCCGCTGCTGGCGCTCGCGCCTTACGTGGCGCGCTATCGTGGCCGCGTCACCCTTGCCTTGATTTCGCTGACCGTTGCCGCGATCACCACCCTGATCGTGCCGCTCGCGGTGCGGCGCATGATCGACTTCGGCTTCACGCCGGAGGGCATCGCCCGCATCAACAGCTATTTCAGCGTCATGATCGCGGTGGTCGGCGTGTTGGCGCTCGCCAGCGCATCGCGCTTCTATCTCGTCATGACCATCGGCGAGCGCATCGTCGCCGATTTGCGGCGCGACGTGTTTGCGCATCTGATGTCGCTGTCGCCGGCCTTCTTCGATTCCTCGCGCAGCGGCGAATTGATCTCGCGCCTTACCGCGGATACGACCCAGATCAAATCCGCCGTCGGCGCCTCGGTTTCGATCGCGCTACGCAACTTCATGCTGTTCATTGGCGCGACCGCGATGATGGTGGTCACGAGCCCGCGCCTTTCCGGCTTCGTGCTGCTCGCCATTCCCCTGGTCGTGCTGCCGCTGATGGCGTTCGGGCGCTGGGTGCGGCGGCTGTCGCGCAACGCCCAGGATACGCTCGCCGACGCCAGCGCCTACGCTTCCGAACTGGTTGGCGCGATCCGCACCGTGCAGGCCTATACCGGTGAGCGGCTCGCCAACACGCGCTTTGCCGGTGGGGTAGAGCAGGCCTATGAGGCCGCACGCAGTTCGACGCGGGCCCGCGCCGTACTCACCGCGATCGTCATTTTCATCGTCTTCACCAGCGTCGTGATCATCCTCTGGATCGGGTCGAACGACGTCGAAGCCGGCCTGATCAGTCCGGGCCGGCTCGGCCAGTTCGTTCTCTATACGGCGTTCGCCGCGGCCGGCCTCGGTCAGCTCTCTGAAGTCTGGGGCGAAGTTTCCGCCGCCTCAGGCGCTGCCGAACGGTTGTTTGAGATTCTCCGCGTCAAGTCGGAGATCACGGCGCCCGCATCGCCGCGCCCGTTACCGGAGCCCGCCCGCGGCGATGTCAGTTTTGAAAACATCAGCTTCGCCTATCCGATGCGTCCCGGCATCTCGGCCGTCGACGGCGTTTCCTTCTCGGTGCGCGCGGGCGAGAAGGTCGCCATCGTCGGTCCTTCCGGCGCGGGCAAGAGCACGCTGTTTCATCTCCTGCTGCGTTTCTACGATCCGGCATCCGGCGCGATCGTGATCGACGGCGTGCCGATCCGGTCCGCCGATCCGACCGAGGTACGCAAACGGATTGCGCTGGTGCCGCAGGATCCGGTGGTGTTTGCCGCCAGCGCCCGTGACAATGTCCGTTTTGGCCGGCCCGAGGCCAGCGATGCCGAAGTCGAGCGCGCCGCCGACCTTGCGCATGCGAGCGAATTCATTCGCCGCCTGCCCGGCGGCTTCGATGCGCCGCTTGGCGAGCGCGGCGTCATGCTTTCGGGCGGCCAGCGCCAGCGCATCGCGATCGCACGCGCCATCCTGCGCGATGCGCCGCTTTTGTTGCTCGACGAGGCCACCTCGGCGCTCGATGCCGAATCCGAAACGCTGGTGCAGACCGCGCTTGAGGAACTGATGAGCCACCGCACCACGCTGGTGATCGCGCATCGCCTCGCCACCGTTTTGTCCTGCGACCGCATTCTGGTGTTGGATCAGGGCAGGATCGTCGAGCAGGGCACGCACGCTTCGCTGGTCGCGGCGAACGGACTCTATGCGCGGTTGGCGCGGCTGCAGTTCGAAGGCGCTTAAGGACGGCTCCCCGCGCATTTCGGCGATAGCGCCGGGACGTTCGCCCACACCCAGTTTTTCCAGGAGCCATCCTCTCCGACGCAAGCTGGGGAGGAGAAGGCGGCGGCGCGGCGTTTTCGGCAGCAACGTACCGATCGAGGCGTTTGACCGAGGCAGTTCCCGCGAGGGCGACGGCGAGAAACACCGCCGAGCCCATTGCAAATTCGGCGCGCGTCATCAAACCGCTCCGCTTTTCCAGATCATTTTCAATACCGGTCGGCCCGAGGTTGGGTTGACGTCGTGGCCTGCGCGAACAAAGCCGTTGCGTTCATAGAAGCGGATCGCGCGGGCGTTGTCGTCGTTGACGAGCAGCGTGATGGTGTCAGGCGAAATCCGCTTGGCCTCGTCGACCAGGGCGTCTGCGAGCTTTGAGCCCCAACGCTCCGGCGCGACCACGAGTTGATCGAGATAGGCGTGTGTGTCGATGGTGACGAATCCGACCAGCGCGAGCCCTTCTTCCGCGACGATGATCGCCGCGTTCGGCACCAGTTCATTGCGCCAGCGTTCGCGCCACCACGGCACGCGCGCAGCAAAATCGATCGAGGAGTAGGTCTGCTGCCAGGTCTTCAGCCACAGCGCCATCGCGGCGTCTTCGTCGTCGGGACGATAGCGGCGGAGGGTGAAGGACCGGTTCATCGAAGCACGCCCGTCATGCCCGGACTTGATCCGGGCATCCATCAACTTCGAAAAGATCTTTTATGATGGATTGCCGGGTCAAGCCCGGCAATGACAATGGTTGGGCCCTCTTCAGCGCCATCATGCCCTCACTACCGTTCCGTCAGCTTCAATTCGATGCGGCGATTGCGCCGGTAGGCCTCTTCGGTGTTGCCGGTGTCGAGCGGCTGAAATTCGGCAAAGCCCGCGGCCACCAGCCGTTGCGCCGGCACGCCGAGCGAAATCAGGTACTGCACCACCGAGATCGCGCGCGCCGAGGACAGCTCCCAGTTCGACTTGAACAGGGGGCTGTTGGTGATGGGCCGAACGTCGGTATGGCCGTCCACGCGCAATACCCAGGCGATCTCGCTCGGAATCTGCTTGTCGAGCTCGATCAGCGCGGCGCCGACCTTGTCGAGTTCGGCGCGGCCTTCGGGCAAAAGCTGCGCCTGTCCAGTGTCGAAGAACACTTCGGACTGGAACACGAAGCGGTCGCCCACGATCCGCACGTCCGGCCGGTTGCCGAGAATGGTGCGCAGCCGTCCGAAAAATTCGGAGCGGTAGCGCGACAATTCCTGAACTCGCTGCGCCAGCGCGACGTTAAGGCGCTGGCCGAGATCGACGATGCGTCCCTGCGAGTCCTGATCGCGCTTTTCGGAAGCCTGCAGCGCTTCTTCGAGCGCCGCGAGCTGGCGGCGGAGCGCGCTGATCTGCTGGTTCAACACCTCGATCTGCGCCAGCGCGCGCCCCGATACCTGCTTCTCGGAATCCAGCGCCTTGTTGAGTTCGCCGGCGCGGCTTGCCGCGTCGTTGCCGGCGCCGGCGAGGCCGTCATAAAGCCCCTTGATGCGGTCACGTTCGCCCTCAGCCGAGGCTAGTCCCGCCCGTACCTGCGTGAGCTGATCCGAGAGGTTGATCGTGCCGAGCTTTTCCAGCGAGAGCAGATCGTTCAGCTCGGCGATCTTGGCATTGAGCTGCTCCAGCGCCTTGTCCTTGCCGGTGACTTCCTGCGACAGGAAGAACTGCACCACCAGGAACACCGAGAGCAGGAACACGATCGACAGCACCAGCGTCGACAGCGCGTCGACAAAGCCGGGCCAATAGTTGAAGGCGCTTTCGCTGCGTCGTGCTCGGGCAAGGGCCATAGGGCGTACTCGGCTAGTTTGAACTACGATGTTTCGGCGACGCCAGTGCGCCGCCCTCTCCCACGGGGAGAGGTGAAGCTGCGGCTCGCACGCGAGATTAACGCTGGCGGTTGCATCTAACCCTTCTCCGGCAGGCGGCAAACAGCCTCGATATTGTGGCCATCGGGATCGAACACGAAGGCGCCGTAGTAGTCCGGGCCATAGTGCTCGCGGATTCCCGGCCGACCATTGTCCTTGCCGCCCGCCGCGATCGCCGCCTCGTAAAACCGGTCGACAGTCGCACGGTCATTGGCTGCAAACGCGATGTGCGAACCGGTTTGCGGGTTGGTGCGATTTCCGATCCAGAAAAAGGCTTTGGGGTTGACGCCATAGCCGGCGAAACGATTGCCGTCGCCATAGAGCCGCGCGATCCCCAAGGGCCGCAGCGCCGAATTGTAAAATCGCAGGGACCGCTCGATATCTTCGACCCCGACGGTGACGTGATCCAGCATGGCAGGTCCCGCGCTTAACTCTTTTCGGGCTGGCGCGCGAGGCGTTCGAGCAGCCGCTTGATCTCGCGGTTCTGCTCGCCCTGGCCGTCGGCCCATTCACGGATCAGCTGTTGCTCGGTGCGCATGTGGGAGACGAGGCCCTGGATGGCCTCTGCCAGATTGGCCATCGCCGTGGTCGTGCCCCGGTTGCCGCCGCCTTCCTCCATGGCCGCGCGCAGCCGGTCGATCGCGACCTGAAGTTCACCGCTGGGACCGGCCTCGCCGGAATAGCCGCGCACCGTCGTGGCCAGCCAATCCTCAAGGTCCGTATAGAAGCGGTTTTGCCCCTGGCTCGATTGCAGGTCGAGAAAGCCGAGGATCAGCGAGCCAGCAAGGCCAAACAGCGACGACGAAAACGAGATACCCATGCCGCCGAGCGGGGCGGCCAAACCTTCCTTCAGCGTATCGAACAGCGCGCCGGCATCGCCGCCGACCTTCAAGCCGTCGATCACCTTGCCGACGGAGCCGACGGTTTCGATCAGGCCCCAGAAGGTGCCGAGCAGGCCGAGAAACACCAAGAGGCCGGTCATGTAGCGGGAAATGTCGCGCGCTTCATCGAGCCGGGTTGCGATGGAATTGAGCAGATGGCGCATGGTCTGCTGCGTGATGGTGATGCGCCCGGAGCGCTCGCCACCGAGAATGGCGGCCATGGGCGCCAGCAGGGTCGGATGGCGGTCGAGCGCCAGCCCCGGATCGGCAACGCGGAAATTATTGACCCAGGCGACTTCCGGATAAAGCCGGATCATCTGACGGAAAGACAGGATGATGCCGACCAGGAGCACCAGGCCAATCAGCGCGTTCAGGCCGGGATTGGCGAAGAAGGCGGTGACGATCTGTTTGTAGAGTACGACCATAATCAGCGCGCACAGCACCAGAAACACGACCATCCGCACCAGGAAGATCCGCGGCGGCGCGAGCTTGGTGAATTCGAGCTCCATCGAGCGGGAAGAGGCGGTCATTACCAGTGGTCCGATTCTAACATTCGCATCCCCTCCCAGCAGTCGTCTTTTGCGAATGTTAGAATCAAAAGGACCACTGGGAACATATGTTTTTAGTGGAGTTTAGGATTTGACGTTCGCTGTTTGAATTCGTGGCTAGGCGGGCAGCGAATGTCAAATCCACTCCACTAGTGCATCCGTTGCGAGAAACCCCACTATGGCACAGCGAGGCGGAGATGAAAGGCCGGTTGCGGGGCAGGGGGACCGCGGGGTGGGAACTTCCGCGTGAAACCCGGCTCGACCTCGCACGTATTTTTGGCAAAGCTTCGGCAAGACAAGCGGTTAATCAACCATGTCGGCGATTTCATACCTTGGGGCACTGGCGGCGATCGCGCTATCGCTCTCGGTCCTGATGGCGGGGGCCTGGGTGGTGCAGCAGCGCACCGGCAATTCCGGCTGGGTCGATACCATCTGGACGTTTTCGGTCGGCCTCGTCGGTGCTGCCGGCGCGTTGTGGCCGGTGGAGGGGGCAGCGCCGAGCGCGCGACAGTGGCTGGTCGCAGCGTTTGTCGCGGCCTGGTCGCTGCGGTTGGGCACCCATATCGCGGCGCGGACCGCAAAAATATCGGACGATCCGCGCTACGCGGCGTTTGCGCAGGAATGGGGTATTCGGGCGCCGGGCCGGATGTTTTTATTCCTGCAAAACCAGGCTTTGGGGTCGATCCCGCTGGCCTTTGCGATCTTTGTCGCCGCGCATTTTCCGGGCGAAGGCTTGCGGGTGCAGGACTATCTCGGCGCGCTGGTGCTGTTGCTTGGGATTGCCGGTGAGGCCGTTGCCGACACCCAGCTCAAGCAGTTCAGGGAGCGGCGAGGCGGCCAGGGTCTGGTCTGCGATGTCGGCCTGTGGCGCTGGTCGCGGCACCCGAATTATTTCTTCGAATGGCTGGGCTGGCTCGCTTATCCCGTGATCGCGATCTCGCCGAACTATCCTCTGTCCTATCCCTGGGGCTGGGCCACGTTGCTCGCGCCGGCCTTCATGTACTGGATCCTGGTGTACGTCACCGGCATTCCGCCGCTGGAAGCGCAGATGCTGCGCTCGCGCGGCGAGCGCTATCGCGACTATCAGTCGCGCACCAGCATCTTCTTCCCGTTGCCCCCGGGACGAGCCGGATGAGCCTCACGTCCAGGGCCATCGGCGCCGCCGAGCGGGTACCTTTGCCCGATGTCTTGATCCGCACCGCTATCCACCGGCTCTGTGCGCGCACCGCCGCGCGGTTCGCATCCGCCGATGGGCAAGGCGACGCCAGGTTTGCCCGCGAAATGGCGGCGCGCGCCATCGCCGAACATGCCGAGGCCGCCAATGCCCAGCATTACGAGGTGCCGGCCGCTTTCTTCGGCCGCGTGCTCGGGCCGAACCGCAAATACTCGTCTTGTTTCTATCGAGGGCCAGCCTCGACGTTGCAGGAAGCCGAGGAAGAGGCGCTGCGCCAGACCGTCGATCACGCTGATCTTGCCGACGGGCAATCGATCCTCGAACTTGGCTGCGGCTGGGGTTCGTTGTCGCTGTGGATGGCGCGGCAGTTTCCAAACGCCAGGATCGTCTCCGTGTCGAATTCCCATTCACAGCGGATGTATATCCAGGGCGAGAGTGCGGCGCGCGGATTTACCAATCTTTCCGTGATCACCGCCGACATGAACGGTTTCGATCCCGAGCGGCAATTCGACCGGATCGTGTCGGTGGAAATGTTCGAGCACATGATGAACTGGCGTGAGCTGTTGGGGCGCGTGCGGTCGTGGCTCGCAGCCGATGGCCGCTTCTTCATGCATATCTTCACCCATCGCACCGGCGCCTATCTGTTCGACCGCAACGACAGGGAAGACTGGATCGCGCAGCACTTCTTCACTGGCGGCGTGATGCCGAGCCATCGTCTGATCCGGCAATATGCCGATCTGTTCGAGGTCGAGAAGGAGTGGCGCTGGAGCGGCGAGCATTACCAGCGCACGGCGCTGGACTGGCTTTCCAATTTCGATTCTCATCGCGCCGAGATCGAAACCATCCTGCGCAAGGTTTATGGCGAAGAGACCGCGTTGTGGATGCGGCGCTGGCGTTGGTTCTTCCTCGCGACCGCGGGCCTGTTTGGTTATGCCGACGGCAGCGAGTGGGGCGTCAGCCACTACCGGATGAAGGCGGTCTGACGTCGGTGTGTTTGACGTGCGCTTCTCCTCCAACTGCGGACCTACGCGGGGCGGCGGTTAAGTCCGCCCTGCGCCCGATGCTGAAATCGACTAAGTTTGCCGCCTCTTGATGTGCGGAAGACGTTCTTCAAGAGGGACCAGACCGCCATCGATAATGAAAAACTCGGTATCTGCCGCGCCGTCCCGGTGCTGCTTTGCCTGTTGATATGCCGGACTTTCGTACCAACCTTTGGCTGCTGCCACATCGGGAAACTCGATCAGGACCACACCTTCGAGCGGCCCCATCAACTCTAGCGGCGTAAGCGGTGTGTAAACGGAAAGGAACTTGGCGCCCCATCCATCAAAAGTCGGGCCGGCTGCCTTCCAATACGCTTCCAGTTTTTGTCGGTCATGCACACTTCTATTCAGGGCAATCATGTAAGCGGACAATATTCGCTCCCTTCTAAGACATGCGGATTGAGCCTGGGCTTGACGGCATAGCTTCGAGTCGCCGGAGTGTACGCGGTCACCTCTTATGAATCGTGCGGCTTAGCCGTAAGCGACGCCGATCTTGCTTCGTCCAACTTCTATAATATAGCCATCAGGATCTCGAATATAGCAGCGCGTCTCGCCGTACTTGTCCTTCGGCTCCGTGATAAACTCGGCTCCTCGACTTCGCCATAGTTCATAGCACGACTGAATATTCGCAACGCGGATATTCATGAAGGTGCTCACCGATTCGGGATCGGCGGGGACGCTGAGCTTCAGCGATGGCTTCTCGGGCGTCGGACCGCCCCCGACGTTCACAATGAGCCACGTGTTTGCGACCTGGATGTACCCCGGAGCGCCGCGGCTGTCGCCTCTGCGCAGGATGCGACCTCCGAAGACCGTTTCGTAAAATCGAAGCGATCGCTCCAATGTCGGCGACGGACGTGCGCCGGAGCCG
Organism: uncultured Alphaproteobacteria bacterium; assembly: GCA_963775545.1. Lineage (GTDB taxonomy): Bacteria > Pseudomonadota > Alphaproteobacteria > Rhizobiales > Xanthobacteraceae > Bradyrhizobium. The sequence continues at coordinate 36,450 of CAVZJE010000024.1, read as the reverse complement.
ATGGTTAGGTCGGCCAAGTAATGTCTCTTGTAGCCGTCTTTCGTTTCTCGATAACGACGCTGATCGAGCGGGCTCGATTACGGCCCGCGTGGTGTCAACAACTGCTGAAGGCTGCGACGCCTTGCAGGCGCCGGCCGCCGGTGCCACACTTGCGGTCAAATCTGCCGGCAATGACCAGCCAAACTGGCGTGCGGGACGTGAAAGGAAACGATGAAGTTCGCTGCGAAGGCGTTCGCTTTCCTGCTTGTCCTGCTCGCGGCCGAGATGGCATCGGCGCAATCCGAGCTATCCGAACCGGCCGGTGAAAATCCTGGTCGGCTTCACGCCCGGCACGGCACCCGACCTGGTGGCGCGCATGCTGGCCGACCGCTTTGCGGAAGTCTGGGGCACGGCGTTCGTGGTCGAGGATGTTCCCGGCGCCGGCAGTAACATCGCCACCGAGCGCGTCGCCAAGGCTGCCGCCGACGGCTACACGCTGCTGATGGGCGGCAACTCGTCGCTCGTCATCAATCCGAGCCTGTACGAAACGCTGCCATTCGATCCGCTGAGGGATTTCGCGCCGATCTCGCAGGTCTTCATCGCGGCGAATGTGCTCGCCGTACCAATCGAGGTGCCGGTCAAGACCGTGGCAGAGCTGGTAGCGCTCGCCAGAGCAGCGCCCGGCAAGCTTTCTTACGGCCATGCCGGCGTCGGCACATCGCAGCATCTGGGCGCCGAATTGTTCAAATACATGGCGCATCTCGATATCGCGTCAGTGCCCTATCGCGGCACGACGGCGCTGATGCCGGACCTGCTCGCCAACCGGGTCAGCATGTCGTTCGCCAATATCGTGAACGTGCTGCCGCTTGCGCGCGAAGGAAAATTGCGCGCGCTGGCCATCACCTCGATCAAGCGCTCGCCGCTCGCGCCTGATTTGCCGACCATGGCGGAATCCGGATTTCCCGGCTTCGAGGCCGTGCCGTGGTTTGGCCTGGTCGCGCCCGTCGGCACCCCGCAGGGTGTTCTCGACAAATTGCACGACGAGACCGTCAAGGCGCTGGCGACGCCTGCGATGCGCAAGAAGTTTGACGAATTGGGCCTCGAGGCGGTCGGCAACACGCCGGCCGAGTTTACCGAGGTCATCAGACGAGAAACGCCCGAATGGGCAAAGGTGATCAAGGACGCCGGCATCAAGCTCGGCAACTAGTGGTCCGATTCTAACATTCGCATTTGACGCGGACGTACCGACAGCCGATGCTGGGCCGTCCAACCGAGGACAGAGGGGTATCACATGGGGCTTCTTTCAGTTCTGATCGGCGTGCTGGTCATCGTGGTCGTCGGAGCCATCTGCTTTTGGGCGATCGATAAGTTCGCCGCTGACCGCCGATTGGCACAGCTTCTAAAGTTGCTCGTTGTGCTCATTTGCCTTGGCGCGATTTTGCAACGGGTGCTTCCGCTGATTTAGCCCGTCCTGCGGGCTGTTGCTTTGTCCCGGTTGCAGCGCAAGATTGCCATTTGGTCCCGGCGGGAGGATGCTGTTGCCCGCGGGTACCATGGAGGGCAGCATGAGCAAAGCCGGTCTCGACAATCGCCACCGCAACCACGACGGCGAAATCAGCCACAAGCACGGCAACACCCTCATCGGCACGTTGCGCAAGATTTACGGACAAAGTTTTGCCGCCGGTTATCCCGCGACCGACAAGCTCAGCGACGTGCTGCTTCATCTGAACGAGACGTCGCTGAGCCAACTCCGACGCGATCATGAGACCGGCCATTTGGCGCACAAGATCGCCAAGGCTTCATAAAAAGTAACCAAAAAGGCCTCGTAACCAAAGCCTCATAGTAAGATTCACGCGCCGGCGCTGCGAGCGAGTTCGCGGCTATGGGGCAGCGAATGTCAAAATGAATTGACATTCGGTTTCCCGTCACGTGCGTGTATCCTGCCTGCTCCACTTATATCGCTCGCGTACGGCGCAGATGCAAAAAAGAGCCGTGCCTCAACACGCAAATCAGGGGAAGTAACGATGAACCGAACACTGACCATGCTCGCTTTCGGCGCCAGCCTATTCGCCGGTCTTGCGGCGCCTGCGCTAGCCGCGCCGGAGGTATCGCTGGCGCGCCTCGAATGCGGCACGCCACAGGACCCGATCCCCGTCAATCCGCGCTTTTCGGATACTTTTGCTTACGGCGATCTGAAGCTTCAGTTCGTCTACAGTTGCTATCTCATCAAGCATGGCGACGATTATATGTTGTGGGACACGGGCCATGCCATGACCATGCCCAAGGTCGCGCCCAAGGTAAGCCTGGTCGATCTGCTGGCGAAGATCGACGTCAAGCCCGACCAGATCAAATATGTCGGCATCAGCCACTATCACGCCGATCACACCGGCCAGGTTTCGTCATTTCCGAAAGCAACGCTGCTGATCGGAGCCAAGGAATGGGAAGCGATTTCCGCGCCCAAGCCGGCTGAAGGCGTGAACTACAAGCCGTTCGAGAGCTGGATCAAGGGCGAAAGCAAGGTCGAGCCGCAGGCCCAGGACAAGGATGTGTTCGGCGACGGCACGGTGATCATGCTGCGCACGCCGGGCCATACGCCGGGTCATTCCAGCCTGCTCGTCAAGCTCCCGCAGATGGGCGCCGTCATCCTGACCGGCGATGCCGTTCATTTCCGCGAGAATCTCGATTCGGACGGCGTTCCGTCGTTCAACTACGACCGCGCCCAGACCGTGGCTTCGCTCGAGCGCATCAAGAAAATTGCGGCGAACCTGAAAGCAACGATCATTATCCAGCACGATGCGCGCGACGTCGAGAAATTGCCGGCATTTCCCGCGTTCGCCAAATAGTTGGCGGCTCAAAAGTCAGATGCCGGAAACGAGATGGCGCTGCCCTGCTCTCAGGGCAGCGCTCATTTATTTCGCCTGCTTGGCTGGAGTTAGCTCAGCCAACGTCTTGTCCTCAGAATGCATGGCAAGGACATGATGCCGGCCACTCGCCCGCGTTTTGCGGATGATGACCACAAGGGGCCGTCATGTCGGCGTCAACCGATACCGTGTGAAGACGGTGCGAGGTGCTTCTGCTTTCTCCCTCCCCCTGCAAGGGGGTGGGTTGGTTGGCCTTCTTGCGCTCTGCCGCGGAGATCGCGGCCTTGGCATCGCGCAGCAAACCGGGCTGGTTGTTCTTTACCGCCAAGACGTAATCTCCACCGCGCTCCACGATGGCTTTCGCCATCCCGCGATGACAATGCAGCGCATCCGCCGTGACGACGCAGCCTTTCAGCTGAAGAAGCTCGACGAGATGCAAAGCGCCTGCCGCTTCGTTGTTTCCAGGCGCCAGCACATTGACGAGCGCCATGCGGGTCGTTGCGCTCCACGCCGTCACCATCACTGGCGGCATGTGACTTTGGCCGCGTTCGTAGGCTCTTCTCAGTGCCTTGCCATCGAGAGCTACCACGCCCTTGATTTTGGCCGCCGTCGCAAACGCCTTGGTGAAGCGCCGAAAAACCTCTTCGAAGCTGCGCGGATCGAGGATGCGAAAGACACGGCTGAAGGTGTCGTGGCTCGGTATCCCGTGTTCCAGCACCAAAATCGTGCGCAACAGCGCTTCCCAGCGGCTTCAGGATCTTCACCAGTTCGGCTATGGACGTGCTCGTTGCCGCAGATCACGCTGCGGGTGATGAGCGGATCGTCGTCGCCGGCGATGCCGGAGACGATGCCGCCGGCCTCGCGCACCACGATTTGCCCGGCCGCCATGTCCCAGGGCTGCAGGTTGCGCTCCCAATAGCCGTCAAGCCGTCCCGCCGCGACAAAGGCCATGTCGAGGGAGGCCGCGCCGAACCGGCGCAGGCCCGCGACGCGGTTCTGGATTTCGGTCATCTCGGCGCGCGAGAGGTCGTGATCGCCGCGTCCGATATGCGGCAACCCGCAGGCGATCACGCATTCGTCGAGCTTGCGCCGGCCCGCGACGCGCAGCCGTTGATCGTTGAGAAAGGCGCCTTTGCCGCGTTCGGCGGTATAGAGCTCGTCGTTGGCGGGATTGTAGATCACGCCAGCGATCACCGTGCCTTCGCGCTGGAGCGCGATCGCGATCGCAAATTGCGGAATGCCGTGCAGGAAATTGGTGGTGCCGTCGAGCGGATCGACAATCCAGGTATGGGTCTTGTCGTCGCCTTCGCGCGTGCCGCCTTCCTCGCCGGTGAAGCCGTAGCCAGGGCGGGCCTTGGAAAGATCCGAATACAGCATTTCCTCGGCGCGCTTGTCGGCCAGGCTGACGAAATTGGCCGGCCCCTTCAGCGACACCTGGAGGTTTTCGATTTCGCCGAGGTCGCGATTGAGGCTGCGGCCGGCGCGGCGCGCTGCCTTGACCATGACGTTAATGAGAGCTGAGTGCAGCATGATCCCGGCAATTTGCTTTGACGAAAACGGTGCGCTCCCTCTTCCTTTGGGAGAGGGTTGGGATGAGGGGTTACGGTGTTCGTGAGCTTCGAGACCCCTCACCCGGCGCTGCGCGCCGACCTCTCCCCGGAGGGGAGAGTGAAGACAGATGTGGGTGCCCTGTAGTGAGGGTGCCGTCAAGGTCATTTGGTGCCGAACCACTTGTGCACCTCGGCACCCGCCTTGGCTTTATCCTCCGCGCTCATCGTGGAGAGGGCCTGATCAAGCTCCGGATCGCCTTTACCTGCGGTTTTCGCAATGGTGTGCCACTTCAGCGCCTCGACCTTGTCCATCGGCACGCCCTGGCCGCTGGCCAGCACCCGGGCGAGGCGGTTCTGCGCGATCGGATTGTTCTGTCTGGCGGCCTTGCGCAGCAAAGTGATCGCCGCAGCCTCGTTCTTTACGGTCCCGGTGCCGTTGAACAGCGCAATCGCATATTCGACCTCGGCATCGATATTGCCAGCTATAGAAGCCGCCTGCAGCAGCCGCGCCGCCTTTTCGGCATCTTTCGGCACGCCGGTGCCCTCCTTGTAGAAGGTCGCGAGCGCATACTCGGCTTCCGGATTGCCGGCGTCGGCCGCAACGCGCAGCAATTCCGCCGCGCGCCTCACGTCCTGCGGCAGCGTCTCTCCGCCGAGATACATCAGCGCGAGATTATAGGTGGCCTTGGGATTGCCGAGCTTGGCCGAGGACGCCAGCAGTTTCGCGGCTTCCTCGCGGTTGACCGGGCCCCCGCGGCCGGCCAGCCGCAACATCGCCAGTTCGAACATCGCTTCGCGGTCGCCGGCGTCGGCGGCGCGCTTGTACCACCCAACAGCTTTGGCGTCGTCACGCGCGACGCCGAACGCATTGGCGTAGAGCTCGCCGAGCATGGTCATGGCCTTGGGATCGCTTTTCTCCTGCGCGCGCTTCATCGCGAGATCGAAGGCGGTCTTGTAAAGGCCGCGCTGATAGGCGCCGTAGACGAGGTCGGCGTTGGGATCGTCCGGCGGCTCAGGCGTCGCCGTGGCCGCGGGTGGCGGGGCGGGCGGCGCAGCCGGCTTCTTGGCCAAAGGCCTGATCTTGGCTTTTTCCGCAGTGGCCGGCTTTGCCGCGGCGGCCGGCTTCTCCGGCGTCGCTGCCGGCGGGGCGAGCGAAACCTGCGCGGAGGCGCGAGCCGTCAGCATCGCGGCGGCAGCAAGGAGCAAAAATACGCGCATCGCTTTCATTTCCAGCGCTACCCTTGCGAAGCTTCGGCTCTGGCCGGCATCGCGGCATGGGCTTTGCGGATCGCTTGCATGGCCGCGCGCAACGAGGCCAACGGTCCTTCGGCCGCCGTCCAGATAAAATCGCCGGCGAGGATGAAGTCTGCGCCGGCCGCGGCAAACGCGCCGACCTCATCGAGGGTGCCCGCAAAACCGGCCGAGGGCAGTTCGAACACTTCGTCCCACCATTGCAGACGCTCGCAGATCGCCTCCATCGACGGCCGATGACCGTGCGCATCCGGCTCGCCGAACAGCACGTAATCCGCGCCCAGTTCGCCGGCCGTCATTGAATTGTGCCGTGTCGTCAGCCCCCCGACGCCGGCGATACGATCGGGTTTGAGCGTCGGCAGTGCTTCTTCAAGCGCTTCCAGGCCGGAAAGATGCGCGCCGTCGGCGCCTGAGCGGGCCACAAGGTCAACATGTCCCTCAACCAGTAGTGCCGCGCCCTTGTCCTGGATCGCGGGCGCCAGCGTCTTGATGCGCGAGATCAGCGTGCGTGGATCGGCCAGTTTCAGCCGCAGCAACACGGCCGCGACATCGGCCTCGGCCAGCAGGGCCGGAAGATCGCCAAGCAGGCTTTGCGGATCGTCGATCGCCGGCGTCGCGAGATAGAGACGCGGAAGCGGGCGCGGCGCGGCAGGTTTTGAGGCCAACTCTAGGCAGCCTTCTTTTCGAGATCGGCCGTCCATCGGCCGGTGCTCGCGAGCCCGTTCATATGCGCGCGATGGCTGAACGCGCGTTGTCCGGCCGCGACGTTTTCGGGTTTTCCGGACCATGCTTTCTGGGGCGCGGCTTGCAGTGCACGGCCATAGGAGAAAGTGACCTTCCACGGCAGGCCGCCAATCTTGTTGATGGCGTTGAGATGCGCGGTTGCTTCTTCATCTGACTGCCCACCGGAGAGAAAGGCGATGCCCGGCACAGCCGCCGGCACGCAAGCCTTCAATAGGCGGATGGTCTTTTCGGCGACTTCCTGCACGGAAGCCTGCTTTGCGGATTTCTTGCCCGATATCGCCATGTTGGGTTTCAGGATCATGCCTTCCAGTGCGACCCGCTGCACGCGTAATTCCTGGAACGTCCTGTTGAGCACACGGCTCGTCGCTTCGTAACAACGGTCGATATCGTGATCGCCGTCCATCAGCACTTCGGGCTCGACGATCGGCACGATCTGCGCGGCCTGGCAAAGTGCCGCGTAACGCGCCAGCGCGTGGGCATTGACGCGGATCGCGGTCATCGAGGGAATGCCACGACCGCCAGTACCCTGGCCGATATCGATCACCGCGCGCCATTTCGCAAAACGCGCACCGCGCTCGTAATATTTCTTCAGGCGCTCGGCGAGCTTGTCGAGGCCGGCGGTGATGAGTTCGCCCGGGCAATTCGGCAAGGCCTGCGTTCCCTCGTCGACCTTGATGCCGGGGATCGAGCCCGCCTGCTCGATCAGCTTGATCAGCGGCGTGCCGTCTTTGGCGTTCTGCCAGATGGTCTCGTCATAGAGGATGACGCCGGAGATGTATTGGCTCATCGCCTCCTTGGAGCGGAACAGCATCTCGCGATAGTCGCGGCGGCTTTCTTCGGTGGATTCCACCTTGATGGCGTCGAAGCGCTTCTTGATGGTGCCGGAAGATTCGTCGGCGGCGAGTAAGCCCTTGCCCGGGGTGACCAAGGCGAGAGCGACTTTGTTGAGATCGGCGAGATTCATCGCAACATCCTCCGGAAGGTGCTCGGCTTTTGGCCGCCAAAATAGACCGTAATCGGGCAAATGCCGAGTTTAACGTTCGTCGCACTTCTCCCTCCCCCTTGCGGGGAGGGTCGGCGAACTCAGGAGCGCTCTTGCGCTCCAGAGCGAGCCGGGGTGGGGGTTTTAAAAAACGGACAAGTATTTGATTTTTCGATTACGCTAGCACCCCCACCCCGACGCTCGTTTCACTCGCGTCGCCCCTCCCCGCAAGGGCAGGGGAATCGCACGTCCGAGGGGCCAAGCTATTGCGCTGGAAGGAAAAATTGATTCTGACAGTGTCTCCTGATTCAAGAGGGGACTGTCGTGGACCGCTTTGCAGAATGCTTTTCGCCGTTGGTCGATCCTCGGAAGAACCAAGCGCAGCACGATCTGACCGAGATGCTGTTCATTGCGTTGCTCGCCACGCTGTGCGGCGCCACGACCTGTTGCGACATCGCGCTGTTTGGCCGCTCGAAAGAAGCGCTGTTGCGCACGATTCTGGTGCTGGAACACGGGATACCGAGCCACGACACCTTCAGCCGTGTCTTTCGCATCCTCGATCCGCGCAGCTTCGAAGAGGTTTTTCGGCGCTTCACCAAGGCGTTTGCGACGGCGGCCAAAATCAAGGGCGTGGTAGCTCTCGATGGCAAGGCACTGAGAAGAGCCTACGAACGCGGCCAAAGTCACATGCCGCCAGTGATGGTGACGGCGTGGAGCGCAACGACCCGCATGGCGCTCGTCAATGTGCTGGCGCCTGGAAACAACGAAGCGGCCGGCGCTTTGCATCTCGTCGAGCTTCTTCAGCTGAAAGGCTGCGTCGTCACGGCGGATGCGCTGCATTGTCATCGCGGGATGGCGAAAGCCATCGTGGAGCGCGGTGGAGATTACGTCTTGGCGGTAAAGAACAACCAGCCCGGTTTGCTGCGCGATGCCAAGGCCGCGATCTCCGCGGCAGAGCGCAAGAAGGCCAAACAAGCCACCACCAGGGACACCGGTCACGGCCGCAAGGAAACCCGAACCGCGATCGTGGCGCCGGTCAGGGATATGGCCGAAGAGCACGACTTTCCGGGTCTCAAGGCCGTCGCGAGGATCACCAGCAAACGTGGACGCGACAAAACCGTCGAGCGCTACTTCCTTCTGACCCAGTACTACACGCCCGCAGAACTGCTGCGCGTTGTCCGCGAACATTGGGGCATCGAAAACGTCCTGCACTGGACACTCGACGTCGTTCTCGACGAGGATCAGACGCGAAGCCGAAAAGACCACGCTCCCGCCAACCTCGCCGTTCTGCGCCGACTTGCCCTCAATATCGCTCGCGCTCATCCCGATACAAAGACCTCGTTGCGAGGCAAACTCAAACGCGCCGCCTGGGACGACAGTTTCCTCGTCGATATGCTCCTGAACATGCGATAGCCCTGCCCACAGGGGAGGGTCGGCGAACTCAGGAGCGCTCTTGCGCTCCAGAGCGAGCCGGGGTGGGGGTTTTAAAAAACGGACAAGTATTTGATTTTTCGATTACGCTAGCACCCCCACCCCGACGCTCGTTTCACTCGCGTCGCCCCTCCCCAGCAAGGGGCAGGGGAATCGCACGTCCGAGGCGCCAAGCTATTGCGCTGGAAGGAAAAATTGATTCTGACAGTGTCTCCTGATTTAAGAGAGGACTGTCGTAGACCGCTTTGCAGAATGCTTTTCGCCGTTGGTCGATCCTCGGAAGAACCAAGCGCAGCACGATCTGACCGAGATGCTGTTCATTGCGTTGCTCGCCACGCTGTGCGTCGCCACGACCTGTTGCGACATCGCGCTGTTTGGCCGCTCGAAAGAAGCGCTGTTGCGCACGATTCTGGTGCTGGAACACGGGATACCGAGCCACGACACCTTCAGCCGTGTCTTTCGCATCCTCGATCCGCGCAGCTTCGAAGAGGTTTTCGGCGCTTCACCAAGGCGTTTGCGACGGCGGCCAAAATCAAGGGCGCTTCTGGTAGCTCTGCCCTCCGAAGATCTCCTCCTTTTCTCGCGCAGCAAACCGCTCTACTTGTTCTTTACCTCCTATACTTAATCTCCACCTCTCTCCTCTATATCTTTCTCCATCCCTCTATTACAATACATCTCATCCTCCTTGACTACTCAACCTTTCAGCTGTAGAATCTCTACTAGATACAAATCTCCTACCTCTTCTTTATTTCCACTCTCCAACACATTGACTATCTCCATTCTTATCTTTTCTCTCCACTCCTTCACCATCACTGTCCACATATGACTTTTACCTCTTTCTTAATCTCTTCTCCGTGCCTTGCCATCTATAACTACCTCGCCCTTGATTTTGGCCGCCGTCTCAAACACCTTGTGAAGCGCCGAAAAACCTCTTCGAAGCTGCGCGGATCGAGCATACGAAAGACACGGCTGAAGGTGTCGTGGCTCCGTATCCCGTGTTCCAGCACCTAAATCGTGCGCAACAGCGCTTCTTTCGAGCGCCAAACAGCGCGATGTCGCACAGTCGTGCGCCGCACAGCGTGCGAGCAACGCATGACAACATCTCTGTCAGATCGTGCTGCGCTTCGTTCTTCCAAAAAACCAACAACAAAAATTCAAAACAATCCACACAATCATTGCCCGACAGCGATACCCTGCCACAAGGGGGAGGGATAAGAAAGTGTCGACGCGGGGAGAGGGAGGATAGAGAGTTCCGTTCGAACTCACGCCATCTCGCGATCGCTAGGCGACGCGGGGATCGAGTTCGCCCTTGGTGTAACGCTTCGCCATTTCGGCCGTCGTCAGCACCTTTTTGATCTTGCTTGCCTGGCCTGCGGTGTTGAACTCCTGGAGCCGCTGCTTGCACAGCTTGGCCATCGCTTCCATCGCAGGCTTGAGATATTTGCGCGGGTCGAACTCTTCAGGATTGTCCTTGAACACCTTGCGGATTTGTCCGGTCATCGCCATCCGGTTGTCGGTGTCGATGTTGATCTTGCGGACGCCGTTCTTGATGCCGCGCTGGATCTCGGCGACCGGCACGCCCCAGGTCGGCTTCATCTTGCCGCCATTGGCGTTGATGATGTCCTGCAGATCCTGCGGCACCGAGGACGAGCCGTGCATGACGAGATGCGTGTTCGGCAGCTTGCGGTGGATTTCCTCGATCACCTTCATGGCGAGAATGTCGCCGTCCGGCTTGCGGGTGAACTTGTAGGCGCCGTGCGAGGTGCCCATCGCGATCGCGAGCGCGTCGACCCTGGTCTCCTTGACGAACTTCACCGCTTCGTCCGGATTGGTGAGGAGCTGGTCGTGCGAGAGCTTGCCTTCCGCGCCATGGCCGTCTTCCTTGTCGCCCATGCCGGTCTCCAGCGAGCCGAGCACGCCAAGCTCGCCTTCCACCGAGATGCCGCCGAGATGCGCCATGTTGGTGACCGTTTTGGTCACGCCGACGTTGTAGTCCCAGTCGCCGGGGGTCTTGCCGTCGGCCTTCAGCGAGCCGTCCATCATGACCGAGGTAAAGCCGGCCTGGATCGCGGTCATGCAGGTCGCCGGTTCATTGCCGTGATCGAGATGCACGCAAACCGGAATCTGCGGGTAGATTTCGGTGACCGCATCCATCATGTGGCGCAGCATGACGTCGTTGGCGTAGGAACGCGCGCCGCGCGAGGCCTGGATAATCACCGGCGCGTCGAGGCTTGACGCCGCTTCCATGATCGCGAGCGCCTGTTCCATGTTGTTGATGTTGAAGGCCGGCACGCCGTAGTCGTGCTCCGCCGCGTGGTCGAGCAATTGGCGCAACGTGATCCGAGCCATCACCTGTTCTCCGCGTTGGGGCTGATCGCCCGAAAATGAATTATTGCTTCTTTAAAACTTCGACGCCGGGCAGAGGTTTCCCCTCCATCCACTCCAGGAATGCGCCGCCTGCGGTCGAAACATAACTGAAGTCGCCCGCCACGCCGGCCTGATTGAGCGCCGCCACCGTATCGCCGCCGCCGGCGACCGACACCAGTTTCTTCGCTTTCGTCCGCTCCGCCGCGTGCCGCGCCGCGATCACGGTGCCGCGGTCGAACGGCGTCATCTCAAAGGCCCCGAGTGGGCCGTTCCAGACCAGCGTCGCCGCATCGTCGATCGCGGCATGGATTCGCACGGTCGATTGCGGGCCGACGTCGAGGATCATGCCGTCCGCGGGAATGGCATCAAGGCCGAAGGCGTGCGACGGCGAGTTGGCGGCGAAATGAAACGCCACGACCGCATCGACGGGCAGGATGATGGCGCAATTGGCCGCTTCCGCCTTGTCGAGAATCCGCAAAGCGGTAGGAGCGAGGTCCTTCTCGGCGAGCGACTTGCCGACGCCGATGCCTTGCGCGTGCAGGAAGGTGTTCGCCATGCCGCCGCCGATCACGAGCGCATCGACCTTGCTGACGAGATTTTCCAACAGGTCGATCTTGGTGGAAACCTTGGCGCCGCCGATGATCGCGATCACCGGCCGGCTAGGGGCTTCCAGCGCCTTCGAAAGCGCATCGAGTTCGGCCTGCATGGTGCGGCCGGCGTAGGCTGGAAGTTTATGGCCGAGGCCTTCGGTCGAGGCGTGCGCGCGGTGCGCCGCCGAGAAGGCGTCGTTGACCCAGATGTCGCCAAGCTTGGCGAGTTCAGTGACGAATGCCGGATCGTTCTTTTCTTCCTCTTTGTGAAAGCGAGTATTCTCCAGACAAAGAATGTCGCCATCCTTCATGTCAGCGACCGCTTTGGCCGCAGGCTCGCCGACGCAGTCATCGGCAAAGGCGACGGGCTTCTTGATCACCTGCGACAGGGCGGCCGCGACAGGCTTCAGCGAGTCCTTCGCCTCGCGCCCCTTCGGGCGGCCGAAATGCGCGAGCAGGATCACCTTGCCGCCCTTGGCGGAAATTTCCGTAATCGTCGGCGCGACGCGTTCGAGGCGGGTGGTGTCGGTGACGCGGCCGTTTTCGGTGGGGACGTTGAGATCGACGCGGAGCAAAACGCGCTTGCCCTTAACGTCGACGTCATCGAGGGTGCGGAATGGTTTCATCGATCACTCACCGCATGAATTCGGAGAACGCGAGATATCTAGAGGAAATTGCCGCCGCCCGTGTGATCGGGCGGTGGGCTATCCTGTTTCGTCGTGACCTTCGTTCCCCGGCGGAAGCCGTACACGATCAAGCCAATCAGCAAGATCGCGCCGGGTATTCCGATCCAGTTCGGAAGGTCCACGGCGCTATCCCCTTACAGCAGTTTCCCCATCGCCACGGCGGTATCCGCCATGCGGTTCGAAAAACCCCATTCATTGTCGTACCAGGACATCACCCGCACCAGCGTGCCGTTCTGGACCTTGGTCTGGTCCATGTGGAACGTGGAGGAGTGCGGGTCGTGGTTGAAGTCGATCGAGACGTTCGGCGCGGTGGTGTAGGCGAGGACACCCTTGAGCTGCTGCTCGGCCGCGCGCTTCATCGCCTCGTTGATCTCTTCCTTGGTGGTCTTGCGCGAGGCGACGATCTTCAGATCGATCACCGAGACGTTCGGCGTCGGCACGCGGATCGCGACGCCGTCGAGCTTGCCGTTGAGTTCGGGCAGCACGAGGCCGATCGCCTTGGCGGCGCCCGTCGAGGTCGGGATCATCGACAGCGCCGCCGCACGGCCGCGATAGAGATCCTTGTGCAGGGTGTCGAGCGTGGGCTGGTCGCCGGTATAGGCGTGGATCGTGGTCATGAAGCCGGTTTCGATGCCGACGGTGTCGTTGAGCACCTTGACGACCGGCGCGAGGCAGTTGGTGGTGCAGGAGCCGTTGGAGACGACGAGATGCTCCTTGGTGAGCTTGTCGTGGTTGACGCCGTAGACGATCGTGGCATCGGCGTTCTCGGCCGGCGCCGAGACCAGCACGCGCTTGGCGCCGGCGGTGAGGTGAAGCGCGGCCTTTTCCCTGGCAGTGAAGATGCCGGTGCATTCGAGAGCAATGTCGACGCCGAGCGCCTTCCAGGGCAGCTTCGCCGGATCGCGCTCGGCCGAAACCTTGATCTTGCCGCTGCCGAGGCTGATCGAGTCGCCTTCGACTGTCACCGTGCCGGGAAAGCGGCCGTGCACGCTGTCAAAGCGCAACAGGTGCGCGTTGGTCTCGACCGGGCCGAGATCGTTGATCCCGACAACTTCAATATCCTTGCGGCCGGACTCGGCGATGGCGCGCAGCACGTTGCGGCCGATGCGGCCAAACCCGTTGATAGCGACCCGGACTGCCATGCATTTTCTCCTCTAATAGCCCGTGCCGTCCCCAGGGGCGGATCCCGCAGGGAGGCTGACGGCGCTTCGCCCGGTTCGGCCGGGCGAGGAACGGAAAAGATGACAGTTACGTAACCCTTTTTGGGGGGTAGCTCAACCGTCAGCCTAATCGCTTCAGGGCTGCATTAACCGTAGCCTCGGCGGTAATTCCGAAGTGCTTGAAAAGGTCCTTCGCCGGTCCGCTTTCGCCGAAGCTATGCATGCCGATGAAGACGCCATCGTGCCCGATCACGGCGTCCCAGCCCCAGCGCACTGCGGCCTCGATCGCGACTTTCACGGGTGCGTTCCCGATCACGGCCTTTTGCTTGTCGTCGGGCTGCGCCAGCAGCAGTTCGAGCGAGGGCACCGAGACGACCCGCGTCGCGATGCCGCGCCCGGCGAGTTCCTTTTGCGCGGCGACCGCAATCTCGACCTCCGAGCCCGAGGCGAACAGCGACACCTTCGCTTCGCCTGAGGCTGCGACCAGCTCATAGGCGCCGTGGCTGCACGGATTGTCGGAAGGGACCGAGGTGCGCAGTTGCGGCACGTTCTGGCGGGTCAGCGCCAGCAAGGTCGGGCCATCGGTGCGGTTGAGCGCCAGTTCCCAGCACTCGGCAACCTCGACCGCATCGCACGGGCGAAATACCCGCATGTTCGGAATCGCGCGCAATGCCGCGAGGTGCTCGACCGGCTGATGCGTCGGGCCGTCTTCGCCGAGCCCGATCGAATCGTGGGTCATGACATAGACCACGCCGGTTCCCATCAGCGCGGCGAGCCGGATCGCGCCCCGGGCATAATCGGTGAACACCAGGAAGGTGGCGCCGTTCGGCGCAAAGCCGCCATGCAGGAAGATGCCGTTCAGGGCCGCGCACATGCCGTGCTCACGGATGCCGTAATGGATGAAACGGCCCTTCGGCGTCTTGGCGGAAAAGCCCGTTGCCGATTTCGCCTTGTTGTTGTTGGAGCCGGTGAGGTCGGCGGAGCCTGCGACAAACTCCATCGGCATCGCTTCGGCGATCACATCGATCACAGCTTCCGAGGATTTTCGCGTCGCGATGTTGAGCGGGTTTTCCAGGAGCTTCTTCTTGTAGTCGCGCAAAGCCTTTGCCAGCGACGCCGGCCGCTCATGGCGCAGCCGCCGTTCGAATTCGGCGCGCTTGCGCGGCCCTAATTCTGCAAAGCGCGCTTCCCATTCGGTTCGGGCCGCAGCGCCCTTGCTGCCGACCTCGCGCCAGGCTTTCAGCACGTCGTCCGGCACCGAGAACGGCTCCAGCGAAATGTGCAAGTTTTCCTTGGCGCCTTTCAGTTCCTCGGCGCCGAGCGCCTCGCCATGCGCCTTGTTGGTGCCGGCCTTGGTCGGCGCGCCGTAGCCGATGGTGGTCTTGCAGGCGATCAGCGAAGGCTTGTTGGATTTTTGCGCGCGGGTGATCGCGGCCGCAATCGCCGCCTGGTCCTGGCCGTCGATCAGTTCGGCCGCCCAGCCGGCGGACTTGAAACGCTTCACCTGATCGACACAATCGGAAATGGAGGTCGGCCCGTCGATCGAAATGCCGTTGTCGTCATAGAGCACGATCATCTTGTTGAGCCGCCAGACCCCGGCCATGGCGATCGCTTCCTGCGAGATGCCTTCCATCAGGTCGCCGTCGGAAACGAGCACATAGGTATGATGATCGACGATCTTCTTGCCAAATTCCGCCGCCAGCATCTTCTCCGCCAGCGCCATACCGACCGCGGTCGCAAGGCCCTGGCCGAGCGGGCCGGTGGTGGTCTCGATGCCCTTGGTGCGGAAATTTTCCGGATGGCCGGGGGTAAGTGAATCCACCTGGCGGAAACGCTTGATCTGATCGAGCGTCATCTGCTTGTCGCCGGTGAGATAGAGCAGCGCGTAGAGCATCATCGAGCCGTGGCCGGCCGACAGCACGAAGCGGTCGCGGTCGGGCCAGGCGAGGTTGGCCGCATCGAATTTCAGGAATTGCGTAAACAGGACAGTCGCCATATCGGCCGCGCCCATCGGCAAGCCTGGATGGCCGGACTTCGCTTTTTCGACCGCGTCCATCGCCAGTCCGCGGATCGCATTGGCCATACGAACGTGATCGACCTGCGTCATGATGAAATTCCGTCTGATAATGAGATGCTTGGGAGCCCGCGCGGGCGGTGAACGCAGAGCCTGCGCGGGCAGCGAAGGCTGAGGGTGGAACCTGAAATTCAAGGGCTGGATAGCACCTCATCTGCCAAAGTCAAAAGGAAGTGGAACAATTCAACCTGCTTTGTGGTGCATAGTTCCGAACTGGCGTTGCACTCGCCTCGCGCGCCACGTAAATTTCTCCATCCAAACGCTTGGTGAGACCGCCAATTTCGCCGAGCGCCTATGCCAGCCGAGAGCGCCGCCGCCTTTCATGAGCGATCAATCCGTCAACGGTTCGGGCCACACGGAGCCGGCGTTCGTCGACATCGATGTCGCCACGCGCCGGCTGATGGCGGCGCTGGACGCGCTGGAGCGGGCGGTGGAGCGGCGTCGCGACGCCGACCGCGACGAGGACGAACTGGCGGCGCGGATCCAGGCCCTCGGCGCCGACCGGGCGCGGCTTGCCGACGAACTCGACGGATCGCTGGTGAGGTCGAAGCGGCTCGAGCGGTCCAACCGCGAAATCGCCGAGCGGCTCGATGCCGCGATCGGCACCATCCGCGAGGTGCTGGATGCGGGGGATATGCCATGAGCCACGTCAACGTCACCATCAACGGCCGGCAATACCGCATGGCCTGCGAGGAGGGGCAGGAGACGCGGCTGCTGAGGCTCGCCGAGAGTCTTGAGGCGCGCATCGTAAGTCTGCGCGGCAAGTTCGGCGAGATCGGCGATGCGAGGCTGACCGTGATGGCGGCGCTCACCGTGTGTGACGAATTGCAGGATGCGGGAAACCGCATCCACGGTCTTGAAGAGGAGCTGATGGCGCTCCACGACGTGCGCGCGGTCGCCGCCGACCGCGCTAAGGCCACGCAGGCCGCGGTCGCCAATGCGCTCAACGCGGCTGCCGACCGCATCGAGAAAACCACGCAGGTGCTCAACCGCACCGTGGGCAATGGCGTGGCGATCGGCTGAAAAGCCGCAGCGGTTAGTATTTCATTCATCGTAATTGTTAGACTGAGATTCAAATTTTCCGTCCATGGTGGCTGCTGCGCGAGATTTCGTTGCAAGCGGCGGCCGCAACCTGCCTCGCCACGTATCGGAATGATCGGAACGGCGATGGCGGATTCTGTGCACTGTGCAGATGATGGCTGCGAATTCCTGCGGACGCGGTTGCGGCTGAATGGCCCGCTGTCGTCGCGCCCAATACTGCTGACCGTTTCCGATGATGGCTCTTGCGATGGGGCTTGCCGGATGCGCGTGCGAGCCGGCTCCACGCGAAACGGTTCAGCGCGAAACGGTTCAGCGCGAGGTCCGGGCAAAACCTGTTCGCTTGTCTTCGCCTGTTCGTGCGCACGCCGATGTGCGGCAACAGGCCGAATTGCGTGTTCGCCGGCCCGATCCCGCACTGCTTGCTCCACAACCGGCGCCCAACTGCGAATTCAAGAGGGCCGATATCAAGGCGGTAGACCCGGATGGATGGGCCCGCTTGAAAACCGAGTACGAGCGGCAGTGTTTTCAGGATGCCGAAATGGCGGCGCGAGACCGCTTGAGGCAGTTACAGGCAGCTGGCCTCTGCGAGATCGAGCGCGCCCCGCCGCAGCCGCCCAGTTCGGCCTCGAGCGCGCATTCGCGACCAGGGTCCTGAAAATTAACCATAGCCTGGCGGCCGGCTGCCCGGCCCTATCTGTCTCCTAGATGACAACACTTGGGCAACGGCCCTAAATTTGGTCGTTTTTGCGCCACATCACGGCACGATTTTCTCGTGAAAATTCAGGTAAATGAGTGGTAATTTCTGACTGCTCGAAAGCGCTAAAAAGGGGGAAATTTTTGAGAGATCATATTTGCGAGGCATATTGTGCAAACGCTTTACGATTTACTCGGTGCGCTTCCTGACGATGACGCTGATGAACTCAGGGCGGCATTCCGCAACGCCGTTAAAGCCAGCCACCCCGACAGTAACCCCAGCGACCCCGATGCTCCGCAGCGATTCAGGCGGATCGTTCGCGCTCACACCATTCTCAGCGACGAAAGCCAGCGGGCAGAATATGATTCGCTGCTGTCCGAGGCAGACCAGCAACGAACTCTGTATTCGAAGCGCAAGGTATTTTCCGACGTCCGCCATCGGGTTCCGGGCCCCGTCAGCAGTATGGTGATCGCGTCCGTGTCGATCGGCGCATTCCTGCTGTTCGAAAGAGTTTTGACGATCTCCGACGTTCCCGCGCAAGTGCAGTCTCAACTGCAGTCTATAGCCGCACGGGCATCGGCACTGACCGCCGCGGTACGGGCGAAGCCATCCGAGACGGTCGGCCTGGCTGGCGAACACAACAAACCTGACCAGACCTCGATCTCCGACGAGACGGAAGTTCGCGGCACCGTCAAGCAGATAACGGCGCCAGACGCAGCAGAGGTAGCCGACGCCACAGGCGCTATTCCGGCGACTTCCGAGGCGGCAGTGGTGAAGGACGCCAACTACTATCGACAGCGGGGTAGCCGGGCGTATCGCAGGGGCGATTGGGCTCTTGCATTGATCGATTTTGATTTGGCGATCAGTCTCGATCCAGGCTTCCCGGACACCTACATCGACCGCGCGATCGTCTTCCATCGAATGGGCGATATGAAGCGCGCGCTCGCCGACGTCGCCCAGGCCAAGCGTATCGACGACCTGAAGCTGCAATAAATCAGCACCGTTACCGGGCGAACCGCACCGTGGCCAATGGCGTCGCGATCGGGTGGCTCTTTGTTACCCTCCAGGGGAGGGTGTTTGTCGTGCCGCTGGTTATTCGTCCGCTTCGTTGTTACATTGGTTCTGCGAAGCTGCGTCGCGCGTCAGGAGCCATATATCCCCGGGGCCTTATCGATCCTTTAGGGAACTGTCCCTGGCCGGGTCCGTGGATCCGGACATATGGTGCCCACCTACTTTCGTAGGGAACTCCGGGATCGAGTGCTTCAACGGCGATCGCGGCTTCGCACTTTCTCTCTTTCTTCCCCTCTCGTTCCTGGCGTGACATGGCGTTCTGTCCAGACCGAACGGCGAGCGAGCCCCGCATGTCCGCGACCCAATCGAAGGGTGATCTCCGGAAAATTGCACTCGATGCGCGCGATGCGTTGAGTGGCGAGACGCGTGCCGCCGCCAGCGAAAAACTCGCCACGCGGGGGCTGCCGTTCGAAATCGCCGCGGGCGCGGTTGTCTCCGGCTACTCGCCGATCCGAAGCGAACTCGATCCTGCGCCCCTGATGCGCAAGCTCGCCTCGCAAGGCGCAAGACTTGCGCTGCCGGCTGTGCTCGCGCGCGGCAAGTCGCTCGCGTTCCGTGCCTGGTCACAAAGCGACCGCCTCACGCTCGGCCCGCTCGGCATTCTCGAGCCGTCGCCGGCGATGGCCGAACTCATTCCCGACATCATGCTGGTGCCGCTGGCAGCGTTCGATCGCCTCGGCCATCGCATCGGCTATGGCGCCGGCCACTACGACTTTACGCTGGCGCATCTGCGGAAAATGAAGCCGATCGTCGCCGTGGGCCTCGCCTTCGCCACCCAGGAAATCAAGGCCGTCCCCGCGCTCGCGCACGACGTCGCGCTGGATTATGTGCTAACGGAAAAGAAAGCGTTCGATTTTCGGAGTCTCTAATTTGCGCATTCTTTTTGTTGGCGACGTCGTTGGCCGGTCCGGCCGCAACGCAATAGCCGAATATCTACCGGGCATGATCCGCGACTGGTCGCTCGATCTCGTTGTCGTCAACGGCGAAAACTCGGCCGGCGGTTTCGGCATTACAGAGGCGATCTACCAGGAATTGCTTGATGCCGGCGCTGACGCCGTCACGCTCGGCAACCACGCCTGGGATCAGCGCGAGGCGCTGGTGTTCATCGAGCGCGCACCGCGCCTCATTCGCCCCGCGAATTTTCCGCAAGGAACGCCCGGCCGTGGCGCCGCGCTGATCGACACCAAAAGCGGCAAGCGCGCGCTTGTTGTCAACGCCATCGGCCGCGTCTTCATGACGCCGTTCGACGATCCCTTTGCGAGGGTTGGCCCGCGAACTCGAAGCCTGCCCGTTGCGCGAGGCGGCGGACGCGGTGGTGGTCGATTTCCATGGCGAGGCGTCAAGCGAAAAGCAGGCGATCGGATTTTTCTGCGACGGCCGCGCTAGCCTCGTGGTCGGCACCCACACCCATGTGCCGACATCAGACCATCAGATTTTGCCCGGCGGCACCGCCTACATGACCGACGCCGGCATGACCGGCGATTACGACTCGATCATCGGCATGCAGAAGGATGAGCCGATGCGGCGTTTCACGTCCGGCATTCCTGCGGGGCGCTTCGAGCCGGCGCTGGGGCCGGCGACATTTCGCGGCATCGCGGTCGAGACCAGCGATGCGACGGGGCTGGCGGTGAAAGTCGCGCCGGTGCGGATGGGCGGCAGGCTGGCGCCGGCGCTGCCGGAATTTTGGCTGGGGTAGAATCTGCCTTTCTGCGAGCGGCTGCCGAGATGTTCCCTCGGAAGCTTCAGTCGAAGAACTCCACCGCACCCGTCTCCAGATTGTACATCGCGCCGGTCATCTTGACGCTGCCCTTGGCTTCCATTTCAGCCAGCACGGGGCTGTCCTTCCGTATACCGGCAACGTTCATCTCAACGTTCTTTCGCGCGACAGCGTCGACGAAGGCATAGTTCTTCGCCGAACGTTCGCCGGTATAGGCCGTCGCCTCGATCGCGGGTTTGATCTTGGCCAGCAATCCAGTCAAATTGCCCAGTTCGGCATTGTCGATTGCGCCCTTGATGGCGCCGCAGGCCGTGTGGCCCATGACGAGCACGACCTTCGCTCCTGCCAATTTGCACCCGAACTCCATACTGCCGAGGATGTCCGCGTTTCTAACGTTACCGGCAACCCGGCAGTTGAAAATGTCGCCAATTCCAAGGTCCATGATGACCTCGGCCGGTGCGCGCGAGTCGATGCATGTCAGCAAGACGGCGGCAGGGTATTGTCCCTTGGCGCTTGCTTTCTGTTCGCGAAGATAATTGCGTTGTTTCCTTTCGCCCATGCGAAAGCGCTTGTTGCCGTTCTTCATTGCCTGGATGATTTGCTCGGGTGTCAGCTTGTCGCGCAGCTC
Source organism: uncultured Alphaproteobacteria bacterium (assembly GCA_963775545.1). Taxonomy (GTDB): domain Bacteria; phylum Pseudomonadota; class Alphaproteobacteria; order Rhizobiales; family Xanthobacteraceae; genus Bradyrhizobium. Next base: position 15,624 of record CAVZJE010000024.1, on the reverse strand, counting down.
CCTGGACAGAGCGTCTGCGCGTGCCTCATCTGCCAGGAAGAGGCCGCCACCCGTGGCTCCGGCTAAAGCCGCACCACCGGCCATCCTGAGAAAATTCCGGCGGCCCAAACAATTGCAGTCAACGGGATGTCCAAGCTTCTGGCGCATGTCCATCACTCCAATTCACGATTAGAGCGACATCATATTCGGTTCCTTTCAGCTTTTGGAAGGGGTCGGGAGGTGGATAGCGCAACTTCTTTTGACGATCGTCGATGTCCGCGTTGGGTCTGGCGGTGCAAGTGGCGCGGTGCGGCTGGGCGGAAGGCTGACGTTGGGTACTGCCGGAATTTGGGTGATCTGATTTGCCCGATGGGCCAATGAGTCCCACGTAAGTGTCGTCGTCATTCCGGGGCGCCTGAAAGGCGAACCCGGAATCCATTTTGCCGCTAGTCGTCTTGACAAATGGATTCCGGATAGCCGCTGCGCGGCTTCCGGAATGACGTTGATTTGCCCGTCGGGCAAATCAACGCAAACCCTGTCCAGCCCTTTTTGCAAAAATATTTCGCTTAACCCGTCGGGCAAATCACCATTAGAAGCCTGCCCGTTCCGCGCCCGAGAAGAGGGGCGTATCGCGATCGTCACGGACGTTGGGCGCGGGATGCGGTGGACGCGGCGGCGTCGCAAGACGAACGACGCCGCGCGCGGACGGCAAAGCCGTGTGGTCCTGACGCCCCGACGCTGGCGTCAAGTTGGCGGAGATTTCTGCTGACGACGGTGGCAACAAAGCCCGGTCACCGGGGAGAGCTCGGAATAAGCCGTTAAAACCATTGCGCAGGAAACGCCGGGTGATCCCGGCTGAACCTGTGGTGACTTGCTCGTATGCTTTTCACTTTTGCATACGAGGCTGCGGGTGCGGCTAAGCACCCGGCGTTTCCTGCGCCTTCTGTTTTCGGGCGGAACGCTTGGCAAAGCTCGGGCCGCCATGCCGCGAGAATGCGAGCGTGTGCCCGTGGCTATCCAGATTTGGCTGTTTTGAAAATTGAAACGGAAATTGCGCCACTTCAGGAAGGGGTCGCCGCCAGCCGGCCGCGGCGGCGAATGGCGATGGTTCGCATGGTGACGTAGCCGATCAGGAACAAGACCAGCTTGCTGACGATGGCGTAGGTCGGCATGAATGCCGACCAGGTCGTGACGCTGTAGTTGAGGGCCACGATCAGGTTGAGAGCTGCCGAAAGGAACATCAGGCCCGCCCAAACGTAGCCGAAGATGGTGGCGACGTCCGGTATCAGTTCGATCGCAACGGGCGGCAGATAGCGGTTCATCCATCCCCGCTTCAGCATCACAACGCCGACGACGCAGTAGATTATGCTCGGTTTGATCATCACGAAGCGCGGATCGTTGGTGAGCAGTGTGGCTGTTCCGGCGCCCAGCACCAGAAAAAGGCTTAACCACTGCATGGTGTCGATCGGTTTTTTGCGTGCGAACTCCCAGCCGATCTGGGCAACGCCCAGCGCCATCCCGAGGAGAACCGAAAGCGTGATGTTTTTTGTCAGGAGATAGAGGAAAAGAAAAAAGAACGTCGAGGCCAGGTCGAGGAGAAGCAGCTTTCCTGCCTGGAATAGATTCTTCATCAGACCCGCAAGCTCCGATCTAGTGGTCCGATTCTAACATTCGCATCCCCTCTCAGGCCGGTAATCGTTATACCGCAGATCATGTCTTGGCGAGAGTTCTCGGCTCAGAGCTTGCAAGTGGTTGGCAATCACGCCGGTGCCGGCTCCGAAGGCGGCGTCCGCGACGCCGCGCCGGCTCAAGATTGCCGGAAGCCCATGCGGAAGGCGCCCCAGTGGCGGCCACGGACGAGGATCGGCGAGGACACGTCCTTCATCAGCACGAAGTTGCCGCCGCCCATGTCGCGCCGGTAGGTCTGCAGCAGGAACGGCTTGGTGTTTGCCGCGACCTTCTTCACGGTGCGGTCGTTGAAGATACGCCGGTTGCGGCAATTCGCATTGTTCCAGACCGGGTCTTTGCCCTGCGGCAGGCGATAGTTCGGATTATGGGTCGGCAGGTAGCCGCCTCTGGCCCAGGCCACGCAAAACACGATGCGCGGGTCGGATTTCTGGATCGGGTCCTGGATCGCGGGGAGGGCGCGGTCGGTGAACTCGACATAGTTCGTCATGTATTGCTTGGGATCGGTGCCGGGAATCTCCCGGTAATTCTCGTCCATCAACTGCTCGAGTTTTATCTCGCCACGCTCGACCGCCACCTCGAAGATGCTCGAGATCCGCTTGGCGGTATCCACGACGACGCGGATCAAGGGGGCGTCCGACGTCTCCACCCCGCTGTCGGCGATCATCGCGATCAGGCTTTCGGAGAGATCGAGCAGCCTGGTGACGCGCTCGTCGGCATGTTTCAGTTCGTTCGAGGAGAGGTCGACGCCCTTGGCGAGGTTGTGCAACTCCTCGATCACCGTGTCGCAGTGACCGAGATTGGAGGTCGCGGCCTTGGCGACACCGTCGATCTCCTGGCCGACCTTGCTAAAGCCGTCCTGCACACGGGCGATGATACTTTGGATCTGTGTCGCGCCGCCGCCGGCGGTCTTGGCGCGCGAGGAGGCTTCGCCGCTTTCGCCGATCAGGCTGCCGAGCTGGCCGTCGAGGTCGCGAACGGTCTCGCCGATCTGGTGGGTCGCCTGCCGGGTGGCTTCCGCGAGGCTCTTCACTTCGCTCGCCACCACCGCGAAGCCTCGTCCGGCAGCGCCGGCGCGCGCCGACTCGATGGTTGCGTTCAGCGCCAGAAGGTTGGTCTGCTTGGCGATCGCCTCGATCGTGGCCGAGGCCTTCGCAACCTGGGCCAGCGCGGAAGAGACGGCGCCGAGCCGGGTCTCGATGCGGCCGACGGATTCGACGAGTTCCGCAATGTGCCGGACCGCGGTCTCCACCGCGCCCCGCGACTGCATGATTTCATCGACCGCGCTCGACGACGCCGACTGCACCGCCCTGGAGGCGTCGGCGATGCCGTGGTTGGCCGAGACCATCGTCTCGGCGGTCCTCTGCAGATGCGCGAAGTGCTCGGATTGCGTCGAAACCCGGTTCGCGACCTCCTGGACGTTGCCTGCGACGTCGGCAAGCTCGACGCCGAGACCGCCGATCCGATTGGTGAGTTGATCGACGAGCCGCTCGCTCTCCGATCGCGCCACGGCGTCGACTTCCAATCTCGCAGGCTCAGTGACAGACATCGTTACGCTCCAGATCAACCGATTTCAGACGCTCTACGTCCGCAACGGCACAGGTTCAAAGTTTGTAGGCGGTCCGGAAACCGCCCCAGTGCCGACCCTGGACGCGGATCGGCACGTCGATCTCGCGCATCATCACTGTCTTGCCGTTGCCCATGTCGCGGGCGTAGCTCTGGATCAGATAGGTGCGCTGGTTGCGGCCGGCCGCAAGGCCGGCGGTATCGTTGAAAATGCGGCGGTTGCGGCTGTGGGCCGTGTTCCAGGCGACGTCGCCGGCGCGCTGCGGATGGGAGTAGATCTTGTTGTGCACCGGCAGGTAGCCGTTGCGATCGATCGCGACGCAGAACACCATGCGCGGATCCTTGGCGAGGAACGCTTCCTGGAACGACGGCAAGGCGCGGTCGGCCCAATCGAGGATGCGCGTGCGGTGCTGGGGCGGATTGCTGCCTGATATCTCGACATAGTTGGCGTCGAACATGGCATCGATCGGGATCGCGCCGCTCGAGACGCCGTGATCGAAAATTTCCCGTAGCTGGACACCGGCTTCCATGGCGCGGGTGACGAACTCGGTGTTCTCGTCGTGGATCGACCACAGCTTGTCTTCGATTTTCTCGGTCAGCGCGGCGTCATTGGTCATGAAGCTCGCCTGAACACCCGCGCTCGACCGTTCGCCGCTGCGGATCTTGCACGCGCCAATGTCTTCGATTGTCACGGAAAGCGTCTGGTTGAGCGGCACCTTGGTGGCCTCAGGGCCGCCGATCAGAATGTTCTCGAGCGAAATCTCGTAGACCGCTGCGGCGATCTTGCCTTGCGGGGCATCGATCTCGATTTTCAGATTGCATGGCAGCGGCTCGCGCTTGCGGCGGTCGGTGCGCAAATCCTGGCCGAGCAGCACCGCGCAGCGCGATTTGAGTTTCTGCGCAAAGATGGTCACGGCCTTGCCGGCATTGGCGACATGCTCGCGATGCGCATCGGCTTCCCGGGCGACACTCTCGATTTCGGTGGCGCTGTCGCCGACCGAAGCGATGAAGTTCGATGCGGTCGCGGCGTTCCCGGTCATCTCGTTCGTGGTCCGGGTCTGCCCGGCCACCGCGCCGTTGACGTTCTCGAACACTGGCCGGATTGCCTGGATCGCCTGCGAGATCCGGTGCACCGCCTCGACCGATCCGGCGGCGTCCCGTTGCAGCGCGTCGATCTTCTTCGTGATCTCTTCGGTGGCATCCTGGGTTTGCACCGCAAGCGCCTTGACCTCGGAGGCAACCACCGCAAAGCCGCGTCCGGCCGTGCCGGCGCGTGCGGCCTCGATGGTCGAGTTGAGCGCCAGCAGCGTCGTTTGCCGCGCGATCTGTGCAATCAGGTTGACGACGTTGCCGATGGCGGCGGAGGATTCCTTGAGGCGGTCGACGTTCGCGCTCGCGTCATGGGCGGCGGCGCTGGCCTCGTCGGCGAGCTTGCCGGCATCGCGCACCTGCGATCCGATGCTTTCGGCCGAATCGGCGAACTTGCCGGCGGCCTGCGAGAAGATCGCCGCCGTGCTTTGCGCCTCGCTCGAGCGCAGGCTCAGCGCATCGGTGCGTTGGCGGACGGCCGAAAGTGTAGTGGCCGTGGCCTCCGCGCCCTCGGCAACGGAACTGGCCGCGCGTTCGAGCTGGCGAATCATGCCGCCGAGTTCGATTTCCAGCAGCTCGAGAATTTGCTTGGTGGACTCGGCTTCAGACGTGTCCACGGCCACCGCCAGAGCAGCCGGCTTGGCCGTCTCTGGTTCGGGCGCAGCCTGTTGGAGCGCAGGCTTCCGGAACAGTCCAATCGCCATAAGGTCGCTCGGCCGTGGGGTATGATGGCGGTCATCTTCCCACCGCGCCATGAAGTGATGGTTAACAAATGCCTGATTTGGAGGCAATTTGGTCTAAGGCAGTACCGAAAATGTCGCCAAATCTTTGATTTCGGCAGGTCTCGGGCCTATAAGGCCGCCTTTCCCATCCAAATCACCCGCACGGACCCCCAGAGAACCCGCATGGCCGGCCATTCCCAGTTCAAGAACATCATGCACCGCAAGGGCCGCCAGGACGCCCAAAAGTCGAAGCTGTTCGGCAAGCTGGCGCGGGAAATCACGGTCTCTGCAAAGCTCGGAACACCCGATCCGGCCATGAACCCTCGTCTGCGAGCGGCCGTGATCGCCGCGCGGCAGGAGAACATGCCGAAGGACAATATCGATCGCGCGATAAAGAAGGCGATCGGCGGCGACAGCGAGAACTACGACGAGATCCGCTACGAAGGCTATGGTCCCGGCGGCGTCGCCGTCATCGTCGAGGTGCTCACCGACAACCGCAACCGCGCGGCTTCCGATATCCGTTCCTATTTCACCAAATCGGGCGGCAACCTCGGCGAAACCGGCGCGGTTTCGTTCATGTTCGATCGCACCGGCGTCATCGAATATGACGCCAAGGTGGCTTCCGACGATGCGATGCTGGAAGCTGCGATCGACGCCGGCGCCGACGATGTGGTTTCCAGCGAAAGCGGCCACGAGATCTACGCTTCCCAGGAAACCTTCCGCGATGTCGCCAAGGCGCTGGAGACGAAGTTCGGCGAAGCCCGCAAGGCGGCATTGATCTGGAAGCCGCAAAATACCGTCGCGGTGGACGACGAAACCGGCGAGAAGCTATTGAAGCTGATGGACCTTCTGAACGACCACGACGACGTCCAGAACGTCTATGCCAATTTTGAGATCTCCGACGCGCTGGTCGCCAGGATGGGCGGATAACCCCGCGTTATCGCGAATCATGGGGTATAAATGCCCATGTCCTCGCCGCCGATTTGCTCATCCGTTCGCATCCTCGGCATCGACCCGGGCCTGCGCCGCACGGGGTGGGGCGTGATCGAGGTCGAGGGCAACCGTCTGCTTTTTGTAGGTTGCGGTTCGGTCGAACCGCCGCAGGATTTGCCGCTGGCGAGCCGTCTGCTCGCCATTCACGAGGGGCTGGCGGCGGTCCTCGGCGATTTTCGCCCCGCCGAGGCCGCCGTCGAACAGACCTTCGTCAACAAGGATGGTGTCGCCACCCTCAAGCTTGGTCAGGCCCGCGGCGTGGCGATGCTGTCGCCGGCGATGTTTGGAATTTCGGTTTCGGAATACGCGCCCAATCAGGTGAAGAAGACGGTGGTTGGCGCCGGCCATGCCGACAAGAACCAGATCATGGTGATGTTGAAAGTGCTGTTGCCCAAGGCCGAGCCGAAATCCTCCGACGCTGCCGACGCGCTCGCCGTCGCGATCACGCATGCGCATCATCGCGGCAGCGCCGCGATGCGGCTGAAGGTGGTCGGTCTATGATGGAACGCGGGCACAACGCGCTCCCTCCCCCCTTGCGGGGGAGGGTTGGGGAGGGGGGTGGCTCCAGGCTCCAGCGCGCGTGGCGTACCCCTCACCCGTCGCTCATTTGCGTTGCTCATTCGCGCCACCCTCTCCCACAAGGGGAGAGGGGAAGAGAGAAAGCATGATCGGCAAACTCAAGGGCCTGATCGATTCCTATGGCGAGGATTTCGTCATCCTCGATGTCGGCGGTGTCGGCTATCAGGTGCATTGCTCCTCGCGCACCTTGCAAGCGTTGCCGGCAGCAGGCGAGGCGGCGGTGTTGTCGATCGAGACTTACGTTCGCGAGGACCAGATCAAGCTGTTCGGCTTCAAGAGCGATATCGAACGCGAATGGTTTCGCCTGCTACAGACCGTGCAGGGGGTCGGCGCCAAGGTCGCGCTCGCCGTGCTTGGCACGCTGTCGCCGCCGGACCTGGCGAATGCCATCGCGCTGCGCGACAAGGCGGCGGTGGTGCGCACGCCCGGCGTCGGACCGAAGGTCGCCGAACGTATCGTCACCGAACTGAAGGACAAGGCGCCGGCCTTTGCCAATGTCGACCCGGCGCTTGTGCATTTGTCCGGCGCCATCGACAACGACCGCGCGCCGCGTCCAGTGACGGATGCAATCTCCGCGCTGGTCAATCTCGGTTACGGTCAGCCGCAGGCGGCAGCCGCGATTGCGGCGGCCTCGCGCAGCGCCGGCGAAAAAGCGGAGACGGCGCAACTCATCCGGCTGGGCCTGAAGGAATTGGCGAAGTAGGCTAGTGGAGTGGATTTGACATTCGCCACCCACCTAGCCGCAAACTCGGAAAGCGAATGTCAAATCCTAAACTCCACTAGAAACAAATGTTTTCTAGTGGTCCTCTGATTCTAACATTCGCAAAGGCGACTGCCGAGAAGAGATGCGAATGTTAGAATCGGACCACTAGCGTCGCTGCCGCCTCGAAGGAAATGCATCGTCGACCATGCTGAGCAAGAAAGACAAGGAACTGATAGCAGCGGCCACCAAGGCGATCAGCGAGCGTTATCGCGACGACTGGCAGGAAGTGGGCGCGGCGATGCGCACCCGCGACGGCCGCATCATCACCGGCGTGAACATCGACGCCTATATCGGCCGGATCGCGGTCTGCGCCGAAGCCATTGCGATCGGCCGCGCCATCACCGAGGGCGGCGACCATGGCATCGAGACCATTGTGGCCGTGCGTCATCCGAAACCCGACGAGCCGGGCAGGATCGCGGTGGTCTCGCCGTGCGGCATCTGCCGTGAACTGATCCACGATTACGATGCCAAGGCGCGCGTCATCGTGCCCGACAATGGCCGCACGCCGAAAGTGGCGAAGATTAGTAAGCTGTTGCCGAACAAATACCGCAGGGGCAACGAATGAATCCGCCCTCCCGCATCGTCACGCCGGAGCGCCGCACCGACGATGTCGGCGACACCGCGATGCGGCCGCAACTGCTGTCCGAATTCGTCGGCCAGGCGCAGGCGCGCAAGAACCTCTCGATTTTCATCGAAGCGGCGCGCAAGCGCGGCGAGGCGCTCGATCACGTGCTGTTCGTCGGCCCGCCGGGTTTGGGAAAGACCACGCTGGCGCAGATCGTCGCGCGCGAGCTCGGCGTCGGCTTTCGCGCCACTTCCGGTCCCGTGATCGCCAAAGCCGGCGATCTCGCCGCTCTTCTCACCAATCTCGAAGAACGTGACGTGCTCTTCATCGACGAGATCCATCGCTTGAGCCCGGCGGTCGAGGAAGTGCTCTATCCGGCGATGGAAGACTTTCAACTCGACCTCATGATCGGCGAAGGGCCGGCGGCGCGCTCGGTCAAGATCGAGCTCGCGAAATTTACCCTTGTAGGCGCCACGACACGCGCAGGCCTTTTGACCAATCCGCTGCGCGACCGCTTCGGCATTCCGGTGCGGCTTAATTTCTACACTGAAGAAGAACTGGAAAAGATCGTCACTCGCGGCGCCCGCGTGCTCCAGATCGGCGTGACACCCGACGGCGCGAACGAAATCGCCCGGCGCGCCCGCGGCACGCCGCGCATCGCGGGGCGGCTGTTGCGCCGGGTGCGCGATTTCGCTTCGGCGGCCGACGCGGACTCGATCGATCGCAAAATTGCCGACACCGCGCTAAGCGCGCTGGAGGTCGATGCCGCCGGTCTCGATGCGATGGACCGGCGCTACCTCACGACGATCGCGTTGAACTATGGCGGCGGCCCGGTCGGGGTCGAGACCATGGCCGCGGCGCTCTCGGAGCCGCGTGATGCCATCGAAGACATCATCGAGCCGTTCTTGATCCAGTGCGGTTATCTGCAACGCACCCCGCGCGGACGCCTGTTGACCTCGCACGCGTTCCGTCATCTCGGCTTGGCCGAGCCCACGCGCGATCCCGCGCAGTTCGGATTGTTCGGGACCGACAGCGAGGACGAATGACGGTCAATGGAGCGATGGAGACGCGGATGTCACGTCGCCACCGGTAGCTTGCGCAATATCTGCACAAACGCTCCCCAATTCGGCTTTATTCCCGCGGCAAAAGCTCGGCGCATCACAACCGGTCCTTCATGCTTTCACGCCGTCATTTCCTGCGCACGTTTTCCGGCCTCGGCGTCGCCGGCGTTTCCACCGTCGCCTACGGCTTCAGCGAACCCGAGCTGCAGCTTCGGGTCACGCGGTATCGGATTTCTCCGCCGCAATGGCCGGCCGACTTCAAACTTAAGATCGCCGTCATCGCCGATGTTCACGCCTGCGACCCGTGGATGTCGCTGGAACGCATCGAGACGATTGTCGAACATACCAATGCGCTCGGCGCCGATATCACCGTCATGCTCGGCGACTATGTCGCCGGCCAGCGCCATGTAACGCGATTTATTCCGGCCGACGAATGGGCGGCCGTCCTCGCCGGGCTCAAGGCGCCGCTCGGGGTGCACGCCATCCTCGGCAATCACGATTATTGGGAAGACCGAACGGTGCAGCGTGATGGCGAGGGAATGACGAGGGCCCGCCGCGCGCTCGAAGCCGCCGGCATTCCGGTTTATGAGAACGACGTCCAGCGCCTGAACAAGGCCGGTCGTCCGTTCTGGCTCGCTGGCCTTGGCGATCAACTGGCTTATTGGCCGGCCCGGCGGTACCGCACCGTCAGACGGGTCGGCGTCGACGATCTCGACGGCACCTTGAACAAGGTTACAGACGATGCGCCGGTCATCCTGCTCGCGCACGAGCCGAATGTGGCCACTCGCGTGCCTTCGCGTGTCGCACTTCAGCTTTCCGGTCATACCCATGGCGGCCAGGTACGATTGCTCGGCTGGTCTCCGGTATCGCCCGCAGGGCAACGTTTGGCTTATGGTCACGTCAGGATGAACAGCGACGTCATCATCTCCGGCGGCCTTGGTTGCAGCATCGTGCCGTTTCGGCTCGGTGTCCCGCCTGAAATCGTGCTGGTGACGCTGGGCAAGCCGGCTTCGATCGTGTCGTAGCTCTCCAGCGCGGTAGCCCGCTTGCGCGGCCCGCAGATTTTGCGCAAAACGAGCGCCTGGAAAGGCGATCGAGGGCCGCACGTGACCTTACCCCATATCGACGGCGAAATTCGCGACGGCCGTCATCACATGCAGATCCGCGTCTATTACGAGGACACGGATTTCTCCGGCATCGTCTATCACGCCAACTATCTGCGTTTCATGGAACGCGGCAGGACCAATCATTTGCGCCTGATGGGCGCCGAGCAGCACGCCTTGTTCGCGGAAGCGGAGGCCGAGACGCCCGGTTTTGCCTTTGTGGTCCGTTCGATGCACCTCGATTTTCTGAAACCTGCGCGGATGGATGACGTGCTCGACGTCGTGACATGGCCGGTGGCGGTGAAGGGCGCTTCGATCACGCTGGCGCAGGAAGTCCGCCGCGGCGCGGAGGTGCTGGTCAAGGCCGAGGTGCGTGTCGCCTTTATCAGCGAGGGGCGGGCGCAGCCGATTCCCAAATCGCTTCGCGTGTTGATGAAGGCTGATGTCGAATAGAGGTGATGATTGCGAACACGGTCGATTTGCTCTCGTTATCGGCTGATAAGAATCCGGCCATCGACTCCTTCGATTCAGACGATAATCTCGCTGCCGCATAAGAGATCCGGGAGGTCATCATGTCACGTCCGCCGCTGCCGCCGTTCACGAGAGAAACCGCCGCGCAGAAGGCGCGTATGGCGGAAGATGCCTGGAATTCGCGCGACCCCGAACGCGTCGCGGGCGCCTATACCGAAGACAGCCGCTGGCGCAACCGCTCGGAAGTTTTTGAAGGGCGCGCGGCCATCGTCGCATTTCTCACGCGCAAATGGGCGAAGAGCTCGACTATCGTCTCGTCAAGGATCTCTGGGCGTTCGACGGCAACCGCATCGCGGTGCGCTTTCAATATGAGTGGCACGACGCGAGCGGCCAGTGGCATCGCTCCTACGGCAACGAGCAGTGGGAGTTTGACGAGCATGGCCTGATGCGGCGTCGCGAGGCCAGCATCAACGACATCGCGATCGGGGAGAAGGACCGCCGCTTTCACTGGCCCGCGCCGGGCCCGCGGCCGCAAGATGTGCCGGGGCTGGGTGCGAATCCGTTTTAAGTCGTCGCTTTTAAAATTCGTTGCGCGATTAAGCCGCGGCCTTGTGACGGGCGATTTCGGCCTTGTACAGTTCGAACTCCTCCGCCAGGGCCTTGGCCACGCTCGGGCGCGCCCGAAGCCTTTCGTAATAAGCCTTCACGGTTGGCCATTTCGCGAGTTCGACGGGCGGCGTCGCCATGGTCCAGTTGATGACCGTGACGAGATAGGCATCGGCGACGCTGAAATGATCGAGCAGATAGTCGCGTCCCCTGAGGTAGTTTTCGAGATAATCGAGCCGGGAAAGGCCTTTGCCGAGGGTGTAGGTCTTCACCTCCGGCGGAGCTTTCCTGTCGAGCAGCGGCACAAACAATCCCTTGTGCAGTTCGGTGCCGATGAAGCAGAGCCATTGATGCAGCCGGCTCCGCTCGATGCCGGGATCGGTGGCGATCCCTGCCGTCGGGAAACGGTCGGCGACATATTGCAGGATCGCCGCGTTCTCGGTCAGCACGGCGCCATCGTCGGTGCGCAAGGTCGGCACCAGTCCGAGCGGGTTCACGCTGCGAAAGTCCGAGCCGTCGTTCTGCACCACCTTGGTTTTCGGATCGACCTCGAGATAGTTCGCATTCGCTCCGGCCTCGTAAAGCGCGATGCGGGTCGCCATCGAGCAGGCGAGCGGCGAGAAATACAGATCCATGGTGAGCCTCCTTGGCGTTCGGGTTTGAAATCTTGGCGGCAGGTTGATTTTTATACTGTTTCGCATAATATATCCGGGGTCAAGGAATTTTTTGCGAAATGGTACAAAAAAGTAAAAACAAGTCCGCATCCGTGGCGGCCGAGCCGAAACGCCGCGGGCGGCCACGCGCCTACGAGCCCGACGTGGCGCTCGGCAGGGCGCTTGACCTGTTCCGGAAGGACGGTTTTGCCGCCACCTCGCTCGATGATCTCAGCGCCGCGACCGGCATGAACCGGCCGAGTCTCTACGGGGCGTTCGGCGACAAGCGCGAGCTCTACATCAAAAGCTACCAGCGCTATCGCGCCGACGCCCGCGCGGCGATGATCGAGATTTTCAGGGGTGAAGTTCCCATCCGCGAAAGGCTCGCGCGCATCTATGCGGCGGCACTCGACATCTATCTCTTGGGTGAATCCGGTCCGCGCGGTTGCTTCACGGTGATGACGGCGGCCTCCGAAGCGGTCGCCGATCCGGAAATACGCACCATGGTGCTCGACGGCTTTTCCGAACTCGACAAGGCCTTCGCTTCCAGCTTCCGCTTCGCCAAGAAGAACGGTGAATTGCCGTCGTCCGCCGACCCCGCGGTGCTGGCGCAGCTAGCATCGGCAACCATCCACACCATTGCGATCCGGGCGCGGGCAGGGGTGCCGCGCAAGGAGCTTGAGACGATCGTGAAGGGCGCGATTGCAGTGATGTGTGGATGAGGCCGGAACGGTGCGGTTGCCGTAGCTCTCAATATCCCCGCGCCGGATCGACGAGATTTTCAAGCGTCTCGCCGGATTCAAACCGATCGATCTGGCGCGCGACATATTTCGAGATTTCATCGGGATCGGTGTCGGCGGCGTTGTGCGGCGTGAGGACAACTTTCGGATGGGTCCAGAACGGACTGTCCGGCGGCAGCGGCTCGGTCGCATAGACATCGAGCGAGACCGCACCTAGCGTGCCGTCGTCGAGGCATGACAGAATATCGGCTTCGTTTTGCAACCCACCGCGGCCCGCATTGATCAGCACCGGTGCGCCCATTGGGTTTGAACGGTTCAGTTTTGCGAACAGGCCGCGGTTGAGGATGTGCCGCGTGTCTGACGTAAGCGGCAGCAGGCAGACGAGAATGTCGGTGCAGCGCAAAAATGCGTCGAGCTGCGCCTTGCCGTGGAAGCAATCGACGCCTTCGATCTGTTTGGGGCTGTTGCTCCAGCCTGCGACGCGAAAGCCAAGCCGCGCCAGCACTTCGGCGGCATCCGATCCGAGCGTGCCGAGGCCCATGATCCCTACCGTAATGGCGGCCGCCGGCCATTGGTATTTCGGCTGCCAGCGTTTCTCGTGCTGGCTATCGCGCAAATAGAGTTCCTGGCGGTGATGCATCAGCACATGCAGCGCGACGTATTCCGTCATCCGATGGGTAAGGTCACCGACGGAGACGCGTACCAGCGGCACGCTGGGCAGCGACTTGTCGGCCATCAGCGCATCGACGCCGGCGCCAAGGTTGAAAATCACCTTCAGATTCGGAAAAGCAGCCAGCTCGCCCGGTGCGGGTTTCCAGACCGCGGCATAGCGAACGTCGGCAGGATCGCCGCCCCCATCCGTCGCGAGCCAAACCGGACGGCCCACGCACGCCTCGTCAAACCGGCGCCTCCAACGTGCCGGCGACCAGTTTTCGGTGCCGCCGTGAATAAGCAGCGCCAATGTTCCCTTTTTTTTCGTCATTTCGCCTCTCGCCACCCCGGGGGCCGACCTTACCGGGGGTTATTTCCGGCACAAATATTTTTCGTCGAACTGTCGGGCCGGGGCATACTCAGCCGTCCTTGGGTCAAAAGGGAGCTCTACGTCTATGCTGTATGCCATTCTTTGCTATCACGACGAGGACGTGGTCGGTTCCTGGAGTAGGGAGCAGGACAATGCCGTCATGTCGAAGCTCGCTATTGTCCAGGACAAACTGAAAAAGGAGGGGCGGCTCGGCCCGGTCGCGCGCCTGTTGCCGACCACGGCCGCGACGACGCTCCGCAAGGACGATCCTCCGGTCGTGCTGGATGGTCCCTACGCCGAGACCAAGGAACAGCTTCTCGGCTTCTACATCGTCGATTGCGAAAATCTCGACGCCGCAGTTGGCGTGGCGCGCGATCTCGGCGCGGCCAACCCGGGTGGCGCCTATGAAATTCGCCCAGTCGGCGTTTATCAACCCGGAGGTCAGGCGAAGTGAACGACACGGCCTGGATCGATGCCGCGCTAACCTCGGCGCGTCCCCAGGCCGTCGGCGCGCTGCTGCGCTACTTCCGCAACCTCGATACCGCGGAAGAAGCGTTCCAGAACGCCTGCTTGCGCGCATTGAAGAGCTGGCCGCAAAATGGTCCGCCGCGCGACCCGGCGGCGTGGCTGATCATGGTCGGCCGCAATGCCGCGATCGATGAGGTGCGCCGGTCCCACAAGCAGGAGCCGTTGCCCGACGATGCCGCCATTTCCGATCTCGACGATGCCGAGGAGGAGCTTGCCGATCGGCTCGACGGTTCGCATTATCGCGACGACATCCTGCGGCTGTTGTTCATCTGCTGCCATCCCGACCTGCCGGCAACGCAGCAGATTGGGCTCGCACTTCGCATCGTTTCCGGCCTCACGGTAAAACAGATCGCCCGCGCCTTTCTGGTCTCGGAGCCGGCGATGGAGCAACGAATCACCCGCGCCAAGGCGCGTGTCGCCAATGCCGGCGTGGCGTTCGAGACGCCGGGCGCGGTCGAGCGCAGTGAACGGCTCGCAGCCGTCGCGGCGATGATCTACCTCATCTTCAACGAAGGCTATTCAGCCAGCGGCGAGACCTCCGAAATCCGCAAACCGTTGTGCGAGGAGGCAATCCGCCTGGCGCGGCTGCTGCTCCGGCTGTTCCAAAGCGAGCCAGAGATCATGGGGCTCACAGCTTTGTTGCTGCTGCAACACGCCCGCGCGGCCGCGCGCTTCGATGCGAGCGGCGAACTGGTGCTACTCGACGACCAGGACCGTACGCTGTGGAATCAGAAGCTGATCGCCGAAGGTCTCGCGCTGATCGACAAGGCGGTGCGTCATCGCAGCCCGGGGCCGTATCAGGTGCAGGCGGCGATCGCGGCCTTGCATGCGCGCGCGGTAAAACCCGAAGACACCGACTGGGTGCAGATCGATTTGCTGTATGGCTCACTGGAGATCCTGCAGCCTTCGCCGGTGGTCACGCTCAACCGCGCGGTGGCGGCGTCCAAGGTTCGCGGGCCTGAGGCCGCCTTGCAGATGATCGAGCCGCTGGGCGATCGGTTGTCAAACTATTTTCATTACTTCGGCGTCCGCGGCGCTTTCCTGATGCAGCTCGGCCGCAAGGAAGAGGCGCGTGTGGCGTTCGACCGCGCCATTGCGCTCGCCAATACCTCGGCGGAAGCCGCTCACATCCGCATGCATCTGGACCGCTTGATGCGCGACAGCCAACCATCCGGTTCGACGGCGACAAAAAAATAATTGGAGACCTGTCGGTCCACGTCTCCTCCGTTCGTCTTTAGGGCAGACAGCCTATTGAAGAGGGACGCGCGAGATGAACATGCAAGCCATCCAAATCATGATCCTGTTGCTTGACAGCTTCATCAAGCTGGCGCCGTGGCGGATCGTCACGGAGGCAATGGACCGGATCGGTTGTGGTGCAAGCGATAGTCTTGCGCGGAGCCTCGTCGTGATCGCCGCAGCCTGCGCCGGTCTCTGCACACTCCCGGCCGCTTCGATCTTCGGTCCTCTGCTTCTAGTGCCCACTTTCCGAAGTTCGTGCT
>CAVZJE010000023.1:0-71811 GCA_963775545.1 uncultured Alphaproteobacteria bacterium | reverse complement strand
GTGTTCAAATCGCTCGCCACCAGCAAGGGAATTTCGATGATGATAATTTGGTCATTTGCCAAGCACGCATTCATGATTTTCTGGTATCGGTACGTCAAAGTCCTGAATTTGATTTTGCCGTCGATCGTCGTTCAGGGAAAGCGGCTCGTCGTATTTCCCGACGTCTATAAGCCGCTGGAAAACGAATACGCCTGTGCCGATTACTGCCGCCAGGGCGACAGGGTGCTGGACCTCGGTTGCGGCAGCGGCGTCGGCGCCGTGTTCTGCGCGCCCAAGGCGAGCGAGCTGCTCGCTGTCGATATCAACCCGTCAGCGGTCAAGAATACGGCAGAGAATTGCCGCCTCAACGGCTTGAACAATGTCCGGGTCAAGCAAAGCGACATGTTTTCCGGCGTCGACGGCAAGTTCGATCTGATCCTGGCTAACCCGCCCTATCTCGAGGCGGATTTCCAAGACAAGGACAAGCAGTTCGCCACGTCGGTGCGCTACCTGCCCATGCTTTTCGCGCAAGTCGGTGAACACCTCGCCGATGACGGCCGGCTTCTTATTCAATATCCGATGTG
This sequence comes from uncultured Alphaproteobacteria bacterium, assembly GCA_963775545.1. Lineage (GTDB taxonomy): Bacteria > Pseudomonadota > Alphaproteobacteria > Rhizobiales > Xanthobacteraceae > Bradyrhizobium. Next base: position 71,248 of record CAVZJE010000023.1, on the reverse strand, counting down.
GTTCCGTGGGCTGATCGAAAGGCTCGGTGCAGAGCGAGGCCTGAAGCTGACGGAGGTACGGCGCATGCCGCTTAAATCTCCCGGGCTTCTGCTCCTGAGCCTGCTTTACATGCAGTTCGGTTTCCGGTCGGCCTTCTACCTGCTGGAACCGATGCGGACGCCTCAGGCGAGAAGGTTAGCCGCCTAAGGTTGGTTCAGCCCGCGCATCCGCGGGTGTCGTTCGCGGCCAGCGATCGCGCCTCATACGCGACGATCGCGGGCGGCGGCCGACGTCCCGCATGTCAAATTTCTCGCAATGAAACCGGGAGCAACCCGGCAATCGGCATAAGGTTCCGACCGCAACTTTGAATAATCCCGCGGTTAATTCGTTGTTCTGCTGGTCCTGCGAGCACGCCGCCTGATAGACTGGCGCGTCTTCTTCGAGGCGCCATGTCCCTGATTAAGCTCGACATCCCGGTCCGCACGGCTGTTCTTCTCGAATCCTTTCTGGAGCTGGACCAGGCGATCCTCGATGCGTTGCCGATCGGCGTTTACGCGTGCGACGCCGACGGTCAAATCCTCCGGGTCAACCGGCGTGCGATCGAGCTTTGGGGACGAACCCCAAAACTCCTCGATCCCGTCCAAAGGTTCTGCGGCTCGTTCCGGGTCGAGAGCCTGGAAGGTGAATTCATTCCGCCCGGCGAGACACCGATGGCTCGTGCGGTGCTGGCGGGCGAAAGCTTTGAGGGCGCAGAAGCAGTCGTTCAAAACGCGGACGGAAAACGTTGGGTGGCTCGCGTCAATGTCGCCCCTCTGCGCGACGAAGATGGTTCGGTCGTCGGAGCCATCAACTGCTTTCAGGACGTTACGCGCGAGCACGAGATGCGGCTCGAAATAGAGCGCCAGCAACGCAACTTCAACCTCGCCATGATTGCTTCCGACATGGGCACCTGGCGCTACACCATGGCCGACAACATCTGCGTCTACGATGACAACGCCCAGCGGCTCTATGGACTGACAGAGGCGCGTTTTCTCCACGACAAAGATGGCGTGGAAGCCAAATTCCACCCTGCCGACAGGAATCGGATGTGGGCCCGCCTCGCCAAGGCGCTCGATCCCAAGGGTGACGGCCGCTATGACGTCGAATACCGGGTAAGGCAACTTGACGACAGCTGGCGATGGCTCAGTGCCTGGGGCCTGGTGGAATTCGAAGGCCAAGGTACCAACCGCAAGCCGGTCGCCATCGCTGGCGCGAGCCGCGATCTCTCCGAGCGAAAGCAGGCTGAAGAATTGCATCGGCTGCTTGGCAACGAGTTGAACCATCGCGTCAAGAATACGCTCGCCACCGTGCAGTCGATCGTCAATCAGACCCTTCGGGGCGCAGTCGATACCGAGGCGGCGCGCACGACGCTGAACGCGCGTATCGTCGCTCTCGCCGGAGCTCACGATTTACTCACCGATCGCAGTTGGGCGGGCGCCGATCTTGCCGATCTGGCAGCGCGCGCCGTAGCGCCGTTCGTATCCGGTCAGATCGCGCTCGTTGGTCCTTCCGTGGACGTTCCGCCAGGCCAGGCACTGGCGCTCTCCCTGGCGCTGCACGAACTCGCCACGAACGCCGCGAAGTATGGAGCGCTCTCGCGTCCCGAAGGCCGGGTCGAACTCCGCTGGCAAGTGCAGGCCGGCCGGCTCAATCTGAGCTGGCGGGAGAGCGGCGGCCCTCCTGTTGTTCCGCCGACCCGTCAAGGATTCGGCAGCCGCCTCATCGAACATGCGTTAAGCCGCGACCTGGACGGGAAAACCCGGCTGGAGTTCGCTCCCGAGGGCGTTCGCTGCTCAATTATGGCTGCGCTCGCCGAGCCCGGACCGCAGATCACACCGCCGACCACACCTCAGACCACACCTCAGACCACTTGGACGAGACCGTCGGCATAGGGCCGGGCTGATGAGCCTGATTGCGGACCTTTAATCGATCACGCGCGTTGGAGCACTGAGACCGGGGCGTCGAGGAACGCGGAGCTTTGGTCATGAGTGTTATTCCTCTTCACCTTCAAAGAAAGTTCGAGCAGCGGTGGGCCGCGAGATTTGTCGCGCCGGCCGCACCCGTCATGCCCAAAAGCAGCCAGCTGAAACGCACCCTCAACACCTTGCGGCGCCCCGTAAAAGCAAAGCAAAAGCCCGCCGAGTTAAGTCGGCGGGCCCAATGAGGCCTGTGAGTCCAATGTGGAGTTTTGGAAATGAAGCAAATACTCGGACTGAGTGTCGCTTTGCTGCTTTTTGGGAGCGGCATATGGGCGAACGTCGGCGGTAGCGGCTCACTCTCCCAGAACAAGGGTGCGTGGGTGTTGTACGCCTTCCGATAACGGTTCCAGCGCATTCCGAAAATAAAAAATCTCTTAGTATCGATGAATATGGTTCTTCATCCAGGCGGCGTCGCATGGAGAAAAAACCAATGACGATCCTAAAAACATTGAGCGTGATGGCTGTTCTTTCAACCGTTGTCGCCGCGCCAGTGCTGGCGCGAGACGCGGGATCGGAGAGACATCGCGGGCCGGCGCACCATGGTCTCCGGGACCAGCATTTTCGCGGCGCTTATAACCAGCGAAACGAGTTCTTCGGTCCGCGCCCGCAGTTTCAGGAAAACACAGAGGACTTCGGAGGCCGCGATCGCTCGCGGATAGGCGGGGAAGACCCCGACCTCCATCCGTCGGCCTACTGACATCGCACGTTCAACACGCATGTCAGCTAAGTGCCATCTCGTCGGCGCACGGGATCCGGCATACACACCTCATTCGCCACCGATGCGAGTTCCTTTCTCAGCCACCGAACGCTTCATCAGCAACACCGCGAGTAGCGGCACCAGGCCCGCCACGGCCAGCAAAAAGAAGACATCGAAATAAGCAAGTGACGATGCCTGCTGCTGCCGCAAGTTCTCAAGCGCCTGCCAGGCCACCTGCTGTGCTGCAGACGGATCGCCATTCTGCTGCAGGAAAACTGCCCGGGCCTGATCGAGGAAGGAAGCGACATTAGCGTTAAGGAATGAGGGACTCGCCCTGCCGCAGGACGTGAAATTGTCACGACGCTCCTGAATGGTCTGCGCCATTGACTTGCCCACATGCCTCCCTCGTTGCGCAGCAGACTGAGCAAGCCGACGGCTGCTCCACGCAGCGACGGTGGGATATAGAGATAGGCCGCGACATTCGCCGGCGCAAAACACATCGAGAGTCCAAACACCAGCATCACCCGGGGCCAGACGACCTGGCCCGGGCTGATATCCAGGTTCATTTGCGACATCCAATAGTTTGCGATCGCCATGATCAGCAGACCCGCGGCGAGCAACCAGCGGGCATCCGCCCCCTTGCCAAGCGCCCGGCCGACAAACGGCATCGCCACCAGCGCACCGAACCCGGCCGGCGACATGACCAGTCCCGCGCTGAGAGCATCGTAGCCGAACAGAGATTGAAGCAGTGCAGGCAATGATGTGCTGGCGGCGTAGAGGACTGCGAAAGCGCAAAAAATGATGACGCAGCATGCAGCGAAATTTCGTTCCCGCAGGGGACGGAAATTGACCACGGGGCTCGGGTGGCGTAACTCCCAAAAGATCAGCGCCATCAGACCCAGCACGAAAAAAATCACCAGCGTCTGCACGCGCCAGAATGGATCGCCGAGCCAGTCCCACTCCTGTCCCTTGCTGAGCACCACCTCCCAGGAGACCATGACGATCACCAGGAGCGACAGCCCGAGCCCGTCAAAACGCAACGGCTGCCTCCTCAACTCCATGCGCTCCTTTACGAGATAATCCGGATCCCGCAGCAGCGCATAACACGCACCAAACGCCAGCAGGCCAACCGGGACGTTGATGTAGAACACCCATCGCCACGAATAGCTGTCGGTGATCCAGCCGCCGAGGGTCGGACCGACGACCGGCGCCAACAGGGCAGCCAGGCCAAACAGCGTCATCGCAATGCCTTGCTTCTCTACCGGAAAGGCGTCCAGCAGCACGCCCTGACTGGAAGGCTGAAGACCACCGCCCGCCAGGCCCTGCATGACGCGAAATACGATCAGCTGACCGAGGCTCGTGGCCATTCCACATAGCGCCGGACGCAAGCGTGAACACGGCAATCGACAGCAGGAAGTAGTTGCGGCGCCCGAGGCGAGCCGACAAGCCAGCCACGTAATCGGCAGGATGATCGCATTGGCGGCAAGGTAGCTGGTGATGACCCATTCGCCGTCGTCGACCGTGGCTGAAAGGCCGCCGGCAATGTATCGCAGCGCGACCACGGCAATGGTGGTGTCGAGTACCTCCATGAAGGTCGGTACGATGACGACGGCGGCGACAAGCCACGGGTTCACGTCCGCTCGGGATCCGGAGGGTGAAAGTGCCAGTTCGGTCATTTGCCGACGCCCGGCGCGCTCGTGGCCGAAGCGGTACCCGACGATGGCTGCATCGTGCTTTGAAGGAACTTCCCGGCATCGGGGCCGGTCGGCGGCTTGTTGATATAGACGTACTGGAACGACCGATGCGCCGATGAACAGCGGCTTCTTGTCCGGATCGTAACCCTCAAGCTCGATCCGGACCGGCAGCCGCTGGACGATCTTGATGAATTGCCGGTGGCATTCTGCGGCGGCAGCCATGCGAGCGTCGATCCGGTCCCGATCGTAAACCCGGTGATCCGGCCCTTGAACACCTGTTTGTCGCCATACATATCGACATAAAGATCGGCAGGCTGACCGATCCGCAAATCACGCAGTTGCGTCTCCTTGAAGTTGGCGTCGACCCAGATCTCGCTGAGCGAGCGGATCGCCATCAGGCTCTGCCCGACCTGAACGTCATTGCCCGGGTTTGACGTTTCGGCGCGTGACCACGCCGTCGATGTCCGCGACGACGTCGCAATAGCGAAGGTCGAGTTCAGCCAGAGCGAGATCGCGCTTGGCGGCTTCGAGTTTGGCCTCGGCCTGCTTGACCGTCGGCGCCTCCGCCGCCAGCCGGTCGAAGGTGCGGTTGATGTCGCCTTTGGGATCAAGCTTTTCGAAGTCTTCGAGCATCTGCTTCGGAGACTTGTTGTAGGAATGAAGAACGCCGAGCTCAGCCGCGGTCTGAATCAGCTGCGCCTGCGCCCCCAGGACCGCGGAAAACGTTTGATCGAGATTGGGCGGTACCTGGTCGAGATCTGCGCTGTCTTCGGGCTGCGTCTGCAGGCCCAATGAGACACGGATCTGGTTCACATCCGCCAACGCCTGGACAACACCTGCTTGAGCGATTGACAGCGATGCCTGGCGCTGATCATAGAGCTCGTGGCTCGCCGTATCCGATACGACCAGCTTCGAGGTCCGGTCGAACTCCTGCTGCGCGAGTATAAGGGTGGCCTTCGCCTTCTTGAGTGCGGCGACCCGGGCATGCAGCAGGGCTGTCTGGTTTTCGACATTCTCAAAGGCTTGTTCCAATTGCCAGTGACGGCTCCTGGCCTGCGCTTCGATACCGCGCACCGTGGCCCTCGCTGCTTCGAGATCCGCCTGTGCGGTATCGACGGCCGCCTTCTTCACTGCGACTGCATCCCGAAATGGCTCCTTGTCCAATTCAACAAGAAGATCGCCCTTGTGCACACGGTTGTTGTCGTCCACCAGAACGCGGGATACTTGGCCGCGGACGCGGGGGGCGACGAAGGTCACGTGGCCGTTCACGAAAGCGTCGTCGGTCGAAACCGTGCCGAGCACAAACCGGATCCAGGGAATGCCATACACGGCAATCGCGATGACCAGAGCGCCGAGCACGCCGATCAGTAACTTTCGCCGCGGTGTGAACCGTTGATTCGCTGGTGGGACGGCCTTCGACGCGGAATTTGTCGGCGGCATTTCGCCGTCGCGATCGACGGTGGCACCCGCTTTCGCTATCGCGGGCGTGTCGAGCGAACTTGACTCGCTTTCATGCTCTGACATCTCGGGAGGCATTGGATCGCGCTCCTAACGATTGTCTCTCGCCGTCACTTGGGGTCACTTGGGGTCAAAAGCGCGGCCTTGACCGGCGGCCGGTGCCCTCCGGTCTACCCAGATTACCACGTATTCAACCTATCGGAATTGACCACACTCAATTTTTACTTGGGACACCGGGGTCGAATGGGGACGGTATCCATTCTGCACGTAGGGACAAACGGGTAACGACAGAGCGCCTTGCCACCGGATGAAGACGCGTAAGTCTGCATGAACTTGTCAAATGCGAGCCGGAGTTCGGAAGCGGACAGGCCGCCGTTATCGCTTCGCAACATGGCAACTGCATTGACAGCGACGTCATAGTTGTGACGCACTCGAACACAAATCTTCTATAAAAGAAAAAGTTCAGGGAGAGAATCAATGAAAGCCTTCGCTGGTTGGTTGATCGTACTATTGCTGGCTTCGACGACGGCGCATGCGTTCGACGCAGCCGCAGTGCCAGAACCGAAGCGAACCAAACTTGGCCAGTACCTGTCGTCGCAAGAGGCGGCGAAGTTCATGGATCAGAATGCGTCAAAGGCGCTGTTCCTTGACGTGCGGACACCCGCCGAGGTGACGTTCCTGGGGATGCCAGTGCAGGCGGATGCCAACGTTCCCTACATGAAGGAGCCCGATTTTCCGGTTTGGGACAGCGTGAAGGGAACCTTCAAGCTCGAACTCAATCCCGACTTCCTCTCCGAGGTGCGCCGCAGGCTGGCCACAAAAGGTCTGAAGCCTGACGATCCGATCGTGTTGCTCTGCCGCTCGGGCGATCGCAGTGCGGCTGCGACCAATCTTCTCGCTCAGGCCGGGTTCAAGAACGTTTATTCGGTTGTCGACGGATACGAGGGTGATCTGGCGGCTAACGGACCGAACGCCGGGCAGCGCGCCGTCAACGGATGGAAGAATGCCGGCTTGCCTTGGACCTACAAGCTCGACAAGGCCAAGATGTACAAAATGGAAAACTAGGCGTCGCTTCGCGCAGGCGACATCAACGGCGCATCTAGTTCAGGCCGATCGTGGAGACGGCTCGCGCGACCGAGGCAATGATGCCGCTCTGTTGCGCGGCGGGAACGCCGGCGCCGGTCAAATAGACCGCAACAATGATGGGCGCGCCGCCAGAGGGCCAAACCACGGCGACGTCATTGGCCGTGCCGCGTTCGCCGGAGCCTGTCTTGTCGCCCACGCGCCAATCGTTCGGAAAGCCGGCGCGCAACCGCGCGTCGCCGGTCTTGTTGGCGATCAACCACGTCGTCAATTGCTCGCGTGACGCGGCCGAAAGGGCTTCGGTTCCAAAAAGCAGCGTCTTGAAGTTGGAGGCCATCGCGTTCGGTGTCGTCGTATCGCGGGGATCGCCGGGCAGCGCCTCGTTGAGCGAGGTCTCATTTCTGTCCAGCCGCGTGACCCCGTCGCCAAGCGTACGCACGAAAGCTGTCAGGCCGGGAGGACCGCCGATATCTGCAAGCATGAGGTTGCCGGCCGTATTGTCGCTCCGTGTGATCGCCGCTTCGCAAATTTCAGCCAGCGTCATGCCGCCATCCCCGGCGTGCTTTTCAATGACCGGTGAATTCGCAACGACCGCAGAGGCATCAAACGTAATGCGGCGCGTCAGTTGCTCCTTGCCGGCGTCCACGCGCGCCAGAATGGCGCCGGCCGCAAGCGCCTTGAACGTGCTGCACATCGGAAAGCGCTCGTCGCCCCGATAGGCATGACGCAAGCCTGTTGATGTCTGCAGAACGCAGACGCCGAGCCGGCCGCCGCTCTGACTCTCCAGGCGCTTGAGCTCCTCGATCAGTCGCGGATCGGAACTCGCGGCGCGCGCGGCCTTCGATCCGCCGCTCACATGAGCCGTTATCAACGCCGCGCCCAACCCGATGTGAAACCGTCGCCTGCTGATCATTTTGCGAATCCTCTGTTGCGCAGGAACGTGCCCACAGACCGCTTTCTTGACAAACGATCTGTTTTGAGGTCTGGCATAAGAAAAACTAGGGGCTTAAGCAAATGCGTCGACGAACGAAGCTGTCGCAGCTTCCGCTAAATGCGCTCCGGGCTTTTGAGGTGACGGCGCGCACCCTGAGCTTCACCCGCGCCGGACTTGAGCTTCGCGTCACGCAAGCCGCGGTCAGTCAGCAGGTTAAATTGCTGGAGGACCGGCTTGGCGCGCAGTTGTTTCGCCGCTTGCCGCGCGGCGTCGCGCTGACCGACGAAGGGCAACTGCTGCTGCCGAGCATCGTTGGGGCGTTTCGGAGTCTCACCGAAACGCTCCATCGTTTTGAAGACGACCGCTACCAGGACGTCATCTCGGTGGGCGTGGTCGGCACCTTTGCCGCTGGATGGCTGCTTCCCCGGCTCGCCAATTTCCGGAAGGCCTATCCGAGGATCGACTTGCGGCTGTTCACGAACAACAATCGCGTCGACATCGCAGGCGAAGGGCTCGATTACGCGATCAGGTTTGGCAACGGCCTTTGGCATGGCACGGAAGCCACTCACCTGCTCGCGGCGCCGTTCAGTCCGTTCTGCGCGCCGGCTTCAGCTCGCAAGCTCGGCCGGCCTGCCGATCTCAAGCGGGAAGTATTGCTGCGTTCCTATCGAGATGACGAATGGCCGCGCTGGTTTGCCGAGGCGGGACTGACGAGCCCGGTCATCAAAGGTATGGTTTTCGATTCGTCGATCACGATGGCAAGCGTAGCGATGCAGGGCTTCGGTGTTGCTCTGCTGCCGGCACCGATGTTTCAGCACGAAGTGCGGCGGAAGCTGCTGGTGCGTCCTTTTGATGCCGAAGTGGCGCTGGGCGATTACTGGATTACGCGGCTTCAGTCCCGGCAACCATCCAGTGCCATGCTTTCGTTCAAGAACTGGCTGCTTGAATCAATCGCGCTGAAAAACAGGAATTCCGTCGATCCGTAACCCTCACGAGGCGCGCGCGGCGCGCTCTCGTTCAACCCGCTCCGTCACGTCGCGGGCCACCGCGACCGAGCCAAGCATTTCGCCTTCGGCCTCGCCTTTGACGATCGCGAAAGTCATCTCGACGTATAATTTTCGTCCGCCCTTGTGCAGGGCGCGGGTCAGCGTGGGACGGCCCTGAAGCTTCATCGCCCCCTTCGTCATCGCGGCTTCGAAGCCACGCCAGTGCGAGGCGCGCAGATGTTCGGGAATGATCAGATCGAGACTTTGGCCGAGCGCTTCCTCCGCGGTAAAGCCGAACAATACGGCAGAGGCGTCGTTCCAGCGAACGATGACGCCCGAGCGGTCCGCAACGACGACGGCGTCGGCGATTTGGTCGATAATCCGTTCAGCCCATTGAGAGCGGTCTTCCATGAAACGCCTTTCGAGCAAAAATGTATCGGTTCGATCGTACGGTCCGAACGGGGTCGTTCTGGAACCCGAACAATTTCAAGAGGCCTGCTGCCAGCCTCTGGGACGCGAAGGATAAGCGCATTCCGCAAGCGTTGTAACGTCGAGTTCACGCAGGAACGCTTCACGGGCGGCGGCCAGTCGTCCCTTTAGCCGGCAACGCGCCGTGAGCACACAGCCCCCGCCGTCCTCGCGGAAGCATTCGACCAGCGGTTCGCCTTCGAGCGCACGAACGACTTGGCCAAGCGTGATCGATTGCGGCGGCCGCGCCAGCACGAAGCCGCCACCGACGCCACGCTGCGTGGTGATAAAGCCGCCGGAGCCAAGATCGCGCACCACCTTGGCAAGATGATTGCGCGAGATCTTGAACTCGGAGGCAATCTCGCTGGTCGCGAACGAGCGCGCCGGCTCGGACGCCAGCCGCATCAACGTGCGCAACGCGAAATCCGTGAACGATGTGAGGCGCATGGGGAGACCTCGAAGACTTCTAACTTTCTCCGGTTGACTATACACGCCTAAATTGGTATTTTAAATACCTATTTAAGGAGAACCGTCATGACGCCGCGCGAGCGCGTTGCTGCCGAGATCGCGGAACGGACCGGGATCACCGAGGCCATGATCGAGCACCTGGTGCACGCCTTTTACGTCAAGGTTCGCGCCGACGAGATGCTGGCGCCGGTGTTCAACGCGCGCATCCAGGATTGGGAGCCGCATCTGGCGCAGATGTGCGCGTTCTGGTCGTCGGTCGCGCTGATGACGGGCCGCTATCACGGTACGCCGATGGCCAAGCACATGCCATTGCCGGTCGACGCCGCTCATTTCGATCGCTGGCTGGCGTTGTTCGAACAGACCGCGCGCGAGATATGTCCGCCGGAAGCTTCTGCGCACTTTCTCGCGTGCGCGCGCCGGATTGCCGCAAGCCTCGAACTCGGCGTCGCGAACGCCAACGGCGTCTTGATCGGCGTCGGTGAGCGATTCAGGCGACAGCAAGAAGGAGCCATGCCATGATCCAACGATCCGCTCCAGCGAAAGAACCGCCCTCGGCCGATCCTTATGCAGGCAGCAGCCTGGTGCCGATGCTGGTCGCAGGCCTTGCTCTCACGCTGGTCGGGATGGTCGTCGCGGTCCTTTTGACATAAGGGACCGTCGTCGCGATCGCACGCCGGCCGGCTCACGGATGTGAGGCCTCGGCAGCGCCGGGCCTGGAAACCCAGACATCACTTTGCTTGATCTGCTCGATCAGCGCTTCGGGATTGAATTTCCCGTAGCTTGCCGGAAGCTCGAAGGATGAGGCCGGCTGGGGGGCGTCCTTGATCCGCTCGAGCCCAATGAGGGTGCCGTCGTCGGTCTTGATCCGCAGCGGAAACCGGCGCTCGCGATCGATCCAGCCGAGATACCCCTCCCCCGCTCCCGACGAGACCCGAAAGGCAACAGTGTTGTGGCCATCGATCGTCTCTTCGCCGGCCCGCTCGCAGCGCCACTCGCCCTGCCCGGCCACACCGGCCAGGCGCGCCATGGCCTGCCATTGTTGGCATGGTGCATCCGGATCGACGGGAACGAACAGCCGGGTGAGCCGGCTTGATTGTCGGGCGTCCATATAGATGCGTGCGGTGGGGCGCACGAAATAAGCCGATGGCTTCGCGGGGTCAACCAGGAAAAAGCCATCCGGGACTTCCGGTGTCTCGATCCTGACTTTGCCGTCGAGCACGCTCAGCCGCCCCGCGGGCGCGGGCGCGTCGTCGTGGCGCGTGACGATGTCAGCGGAAAATTGCTGGGCCTGCGCGGCAACGGCGCTTGAGACCGAAAGACAGGCCAATACAAGCAAGAACCAACTCGTCTTGCGCAACCGTACCGATGTCTCGTCCTTGATCATGTCAGACATTCCGCATCTTGCGGTCAGACAAGAGAGCGCCGACCGAACCGCATGGGTTCGATCGGCATCCCCAGCTTTGCAACGTGTCAACTCACGTCGTGATCCCGTTCGGGATCACTCGGTGTAGGAGATGTTGACCGCCTTGTTGAAGTCGAAGGCGTCGAAGAGGTCAGCGAGCGCGGGGCTGTTGGTCGGCACATACGCGTTGTTCTTCTTGAACGTCGGGTTCGGCAAGTTGTCGCGGCTGCGGTTCGTGAGCGGCTGGAGGCTCCAGTTGCGCTCGATGAACTTCAGGACCGAAACGTGATCGCCGTAGTTGTGATAGACCTTGCCGCCGGTCGAGTACGGCGAGAGGATCAGGATCGGGATACGCGGTCCATCGCCGAAGAAGTCGATCGACTGGATGAAACCTGAATCCCAGTATCCGCCAGCCTCGTCCCAAGTGACGAACACCGCGGTCTCGGCCTTCAGCTCCGGATTGGCATCCAGCGCCGACAGGATGTTGAGAACGTAGGCCTCGAACAGGTCAACCTTCGAGCTCGAGGGATGACCGTCGAGCAGGCCGTCCGGCTTGCCGAACGACACCGAAGGCAGGGTGTTGTTCTGGATCGCCGTGATCAGATCGCTCGTGTCCTTCATATGCGCCGTGCGCACGGCCGGATTGGCCATGATCGAGGTCGCATACTGGAACGGGTTGCAGATCTGGCAGTAGGCGACGCCGACCGCGTTGGCCGGATCGGCGATAGCGGCAGCCGTCAGGTTCGGGCTGGTCGCATTCGCCTTGACAGCATCGTTCGAGAGATTCACCGCGGCGTTAAACGCACCGCCGTAGTAAGCCCACGTGATGTTCTTTTCGAGTAGCGCATCGCCAATGGTGCGAACCGGAGAAGGCGGCAGATTGCCAGCACCCGACAGCGCACCGTTCGGCAGGTAGCCGGGGTTGGTGTTGTCGAGCATGTAGAAGTGGTTGGGCTGGCAGTTCGGTTCTGCCGCATAGGGCAGATTCTCCAGATAGGTCACGATCGGCCCGACGCCCGGCTGACTGATGTCGGCGCAGGCTGAGAAGTTGTTGTCGGCCGTGTACTGGTTGACCGTGCCCGACTTCGGGTTCGGGTTGGCGATCTGGTTCGAGGGCGGCGTGACCGGGTTGCCATTGCCATCGCTCCAGAACGCGGCGTCGCCGGTGCCAAGCATGAAGTGGTTGGCGCCGGTGCCGCCATGGAACGACTGGTGGAAGTTGTCGCCCAGGGTGAAGCGGTCAGCCAGCTGCTTCAGGATCGGGGCTTCGCCCTGCTGGACGTTGTAGAAGCCCATTTCGTTGCCCTGGCTCTGGTTGGAGGCAGAGTAGGTATGCATCACGAAGGGAAACAGGTCGGCCAGACAGCCCGACGTATTGCTCTTCGACGCAGAAGCGACGCTGCAATCTTCCTGCTGCCAGTCCTGATAGAACCGGTGCGTCATATCACCGGTGTAGTCGTCGTCGGTGAAGATCGGACCCTGCAACTGGAACGGCCCGTTCAGGCTGCCGGCGCCGGGAACGCGGGTGTCGAGCACGCCAGCCGCAAGACCGGTGGCGCCGGTCGTCAGGATGTCGAGATCGGCCGGATCGATGTCCTTCTCGACGCTTGCCTGGGCAATCGTCTGGAACGGAGCGCCGGTCGCGCTCTGAGCCTGCGGGGCGCCGTTGGTGTTCGGCTGCGGCATCAGGTTGGTCGGGTTGTAGGGGAATTTCGACGCGGTCGGAGCGCCGATGTAATACGACGACTGCGCGGCGACCGAGAATTGCTGCGACTGCGCGAAGTTCGGGCCCACCGATCCGTCTTCGTTGATAATGCCCCTGGACAGCAGGTTGGAGATGGTCTGGCCCGCGCCCTTCGGCTTGTAGGTACCGAAGGTGTGGTCGAGACCGCGGTTTTCACCGATCAGGACAATGACGTGCTTGATCGGAGAAGCGGTCTTGACGCCGTTGCCGTGATTCTTGTCGTTGTTGTTGTTCTTGCCGTTTTCGATTTCGGCGAAGAGCTTGAGGAAGCGATTGAGATGAAGACGCTTGTCCCAATTGCTGAGGCCGCCGGAGTTGGCGGCATAAGCCGTGGTCGCGAGTGCGATCGTCGAAGCGATGCACAGCGCCGTCGTGGTTCGCCAGTGTGTTCTGAAATTGAAAGTCATCATCGACTCCAAAAGGGGTTTGTTAACGAGACGCTGCGTAGTGCATCAACGTGACGCAGGCGTATCAAGGTTGTGAAAGAGCGAGCCAAGATCGCAAATGACTCAAATAAATTTTCGATGAGAATTTCTACACACGATTTTCCGCGCGCAAGAATTTGAACAACTTGCTCTCTTCGATTCATGTTGCGCAAGCGCGCATCGCCCGCGCCAAAAGCTGCGCGAGCGGTGCGAACGTCGAATCCATTCCGCGCCTTGATGACGCGGATTCTTCTTCTCGGCATCGACGCCGCCACAAACGTGCCGGTAAAGTTCAGCCCTGCCCGCGCCCTAGTGCGACATGTGCTTCGATTGCATGACTTGACGAAGAGCCTCGTAGTGCCGGTCGTGCGCTTCGATATTGAAAAGCGACCATCGTTCGGCGCTGGCCAGCATCGAAGGAATGGCGGCGGCCATGAGAGCACGATAATTTCGGTAGTCGGCGGCCGCATCCGCGGTCCGGCCTTCGCCGACCGCCATATCGATACGCCGGAGCAGCAGCACGACTTCCTTGAGCCCCGCACGCGCGCTGGCGCGTTGCTGCTCGCCGCCCGGCACGCTGGTGTCCTTGCGGTCGGGATAGCGCTCCGTCAGTTCGCGCAGTTCGCCGCCGATCGTGTCGACGGCCAGCGTAACGACTTCCTTGTCGCCTGCGGGGATAGCAGTGCCGAGCAGAATCGCGAAGTCGTTGATTTCCTTCAGCGTGGCGCCGGCGCCGTCATGCTCATAGGGGTTCAGTCCGTCGCCCACCGCGGTGAGATAGGCGACCAGATCCTTTTGATCCTGCGCGCTCAGACCAAGTTCGAACACCCGGTCGAAATGCGCCACCACCTGATCGTAGGTGTCGAAGCGGCCGTCATGAAAATACGGTGCGTTGAAATCGGCGTTGCGAAGCGTCGGCGTCTTGAACAGTCCGCCCGTGCCCACGTCGTGCTGCCGGTGATCGACGAAGGCGGCGGACGGAATATGGCAGCCGGCGCAGCTCAGGCCGGAATCATGCGGGAACGGTTTTGCAAACAACGCTTCACCGCGGCGCTCCGATTCGCGGACCCTTCCGACCAGTCGGCCCGCCGGACCGAGGCTTGGGTTCGGGAGGAAATCGATATCCTGGACATAGGCGACCATGGCATCGAGCGTGGAAGGCTGTGGCTCAGGACCGGCGAACTCGTTGACGATGACGTTGCGGATGAAGTCGCGGAGCGAAGCGATGCGGCCGTCGGCGCCGTAGGGCGCAAGGTAGCGCGCGCCGCGCAAGCTTGGAATCCGGACCGGATCGAGCGCGCCGTTGTCGGCCTTCGGATTGAACAGCGGCCCGGTGGTGTCGAAATTTCCGGGACGCGTCGACATGTCAGGCATGAAGAGCTTGGCGTTGCCGGCGCCGTTGACGTGGCAGGTTTCGCAACTGATGCCGGCCCGCTGCGCCACGCTGCCGAGGATCGACGGCGAGGCGAAAGCGAGGTTGCCCAACCTGATCAGGTCTGACTTGCGGCCGTTGATCTCCGAATGGAACACTTCGCGCGGCCTCGACAGCGCGTCCTCGTTCAGTTCGGTTTTCGCCGGCAACGCGGTCTGGTCGCCGTCCACCGGGAACGCGAGGACACGTTCGTGCCAACCTGCAATCAACAAGATGACGACGACGGCGGCGCCGCCCAACCGACGAAGGCTCATCGCGATTGCGCCTCCAGCGTGGACCGGCGCAATCCAAGCTTGACTGAAGCGGCCTGCAGGGCGACCACCAATTCCTCGCTGACGCGCCGCAGCGCTCGAACATCGACGTGCGGCAGATCGCCCACCGCCACAATGGTCTTGAGCTGCTCGATCCGCTGCGTCACCGAATCGGCCAAGGCGGCGTCGACCTCTTTGAGGGAGCCAGCGAAAATCGTGCGATAGGCGAATTCGATGCCGGAGACGTTGTTGCGCATATCGTCAAGCGAGGTGCCGCTGATCCGGGATTCGCCGCCATCCGCCTTGCTTTCCCCGACCTCGTAAGCGAGCCGCACCGTGCCATCGAGCAGGCCCTGCGGCGAAAGCGGCATGTCGCGCAACTTGCTGTGGAGCTCGTCGAGATGGTCGACCAGCGCGTCAGCGTCGGCCGCAACATCGGTTTGACCGGCGCCAAACAATTTGGCCTCGATGGCGTGGAAACCACTGTCAGCATTCGGCCAGGCATCGATCAGCGCGTCGAGTTCCGGGACGAAGCCCGCGGTGAATACTTCCGAACGCTCCCAGCCGGCGCGGCCCGACAGCCATGCTTTCCTCGCACCCGCCAGATCTTTCGCGGCGGCACGTTCGCGCAGATCGCGCGCGCCTGATAACGCCGACCCGATTCCCTCAATCGCATAAGCCCGATAGCGCTCGGCCGCGTCGTCAAGCGCCGCGGCATTTGCCGTGCGCGTGCCGGCGGCAAGCGCCAGGAAGAGCAGGCTCAGCGCCACTCTCTGATCAATCATCCACTGACCTCTGGACCGCGGGATGTTTTCGGTGGAGTTGCCGGGACACAACGAGGCGACGCGCAACGAACCGCAATGACGAGAAACGTCACGCAATATTGTCGAGTTGTTATGCTCTTTTGTGACGCGACGATTTCAGGGCGCGATTTATTCCCGAATAAAAAAATTGCGGCGGAGGAATAAATATCTTTTTTGAAATAAGCGGCACGTGCGTGGCTTTGCGACAAAATAATTTTGTCACGGAAGATACGCATTGCGGCAGCGGTGCCGGCGGCTGCCGGCAACTCTATTTCGCGGCGCCGATGACCGAGGAAGACCGCGCAATCCGCAATCGCGTACCAAGCGCAACGACGGCGGCGACCGCGGCCGCATAACCGATCAGGCGAGCGTCCGCCGCCTCGCCCAGCAACGCGGCGGATGCAATCAGGGTGAAGAAGACCTGCAAGAGCTGGGTCTGGCTGACGCGCGCGATACCTCCCATGGCGAGCCCGCGATACCAGGCCAGGAACCCAGCAAGCTGGCTGACAAGGGTGACATAGGCAAAGCCGATCCACGCGGAGGGTGGCGCCGGAAGTTGCGGCCGAATTCCAGCAACGAGCGCCACGACGATGAGACCCGGCAGCGCGATCGCAAGTGCCCAGCAGATCACCTGCCAGCTCCCAAGCCGGGCCGCCAACTGGCCTCCCGCTGCATATCCGAGAGCCGCGCAAACGACCGCGCCCATCAGCGCGGCATCGGCGACGCCAAGATGGCCATCGGATTCCTGCAGCACGAACGTCAGCAGGATCGCGGTGGCGATCAGGCTGGTGAGCCAAAACCCCAAACTTGGACGTTCGCGCGCGAGCCACACCCCGGCAACCGCCGTCGACAGCGGCAGGAGCCCGACGACGATGGCGCCATGCGAGGCCGCGGCGTGGGCCATCGCCAGCGTGGTGAGAAACGGAAATCCGATCACGACGCCCAGGGATGTGATGACGATGCTGATGAGATCACTGCGCCGCGGCAACGGCTGGCGCGTCCACCACAGGATGATCACGGCAAGAATGCCGGCCCCGATGGTGCGGCCGAGCGACACGAAGCCAATGCCGAGCGACGGCGCCGCCGCGCGGGTCGCCGGCAAGGTGAGGCTGAAGGCTACGACGCCCAAAAGCCCCCACAGCATTCCTCGAACTTCGCGCGAGATCGTCAGTGCCTTTCGAATCCGCCTTACCCCTTTTTCGGCGACCAGCCATAGGCCTTGGCGCAGGCGCCGCCCATCAGCATGGCCCGCTCGGTGGCGCTCAGGCGGTCCGTCTCCAGGAACGGCTTGACGGCCTGCTCGTAATTGACGACGGCAAACGCGCGCGTCCAGTCCGTGCCCCACAGGCAGCGCTCGAATCCCCAGGCATCGAAAACCCGCGCCAGCGGATCCCAGATGTCCGGAAACGGATAAGGTTTTTTCGACAGCGTGCAGGCGCCTGAGACCTTGATCACCACGTTCTTGCGTTTTGCGAGATCCAGCACCTTCGGCAGGTCGGTCCAAGGCTTAGCCCAAGAAGGCTCGGCCGGCGCTGGCGGCACGCGTGGCTGCAAAATGCCGAGATGGTCGAGGATGAAGCGCGTGTCGGGATGACGATCGATCAGCGTGGTGCCCGCTTCCAGATTGTCCCAGCACAACACGTTGACCGGAAAATCGTGGCGCACGGCCGCGCGCGCGATCCGGTCGAGGCCGGGATGGCTGGGATCGCGCTTATTCTCCTTCGTCAGCATGATGCGGATGCCGACCGCGCCCGGCGTCTTCTTCCACTCGGCGACGACGTCATCTACCGCCGGATTATCCGGATCGACCGGCTTGACGATGGCCATCCGATTCGGATGGGCGCGTTGCACTTCGGTGGCGTAGCTCCCGTCATAGCGATACATCGAAAAGGCCGAGATGAAGATCGCGCCATCGACGCCGACCTTGTCCATCGCCGCCACCATCTCGTCACCGGTGACGTGAGCGGGCCAGTTCGGCACGCTAGCCCAAGGCCGCTGCGGCGTGTTCGCCTCATAGGCGTGGACCTGGGAATCGATAATCGGCATCTGGACGTTCCTCCCTGTTTTGGCGCGAGTTTTGACGTCGCCGGAGGTTTGTGTCCAGAGCGCGAAGGCTGGTGCGCTATGCAAGGATGGTGCTTGCGAATATCGCGGGGCGCGAAACCACTACAATGCCATCGGCGCGAGATCAAATCTCTCGCGCCAAGTGCAAGCCCCGTCAATCGGGGCCGCTTGAGCTGCATCAGTACCGCGACGTTTTCCGATCGGGATCGTCCGCAAACGGGGGCGGCCAGATCTTGCAGTCGAAGCTCTTGCCAATGGCCGGGCAAACCGGCTCGGACACACTGTAGGACCCGACCACCGGCCGCCTTGGACCGACGGACCAGGCCGCACTGTCGTGATGCCGCCAGTGCCGCTGATGCTTATGCATTTGGTTTTTGCCCGTTTCGGCCTGGGCCGCCGTCACAGAGGGAAACACCACCAGCGCGGCCGCGCCGATAGTCAGCATCGAAAGCCGGATCGCAAATTGGCTCATGGGTTTCTCCTGACAGCCTCAAGGGTAAACCCACATCGACGCGATATATTCGTCACTTAAAACTAAATTTAGGGAGCCGACGTGCCAATTCCATCAACTGAGCACCTCGACGCGGATGCCTCCCGCCTCGAGAGCCTCAATGGTTGAGGTGAGATGCGCGCGGTCGCGGGTCTCGATGACGACTTCGAGAACCACCGCCTTGGCCGGCAGATGAGTGAATATCCTCTGATGCGAGATTTCCACGACGTTCGCCCCGGCGTGGCTCAGCACCGAAACGACCGCGGCAAGCTGGCCCGGCCGGTCCACGATGTCGAAGTGAAGCCGCGACAGACGGCCTTCCCGCGCGAGTTGACGGGTCAGCACGCCCGACAGCAAGCGGGTGTCGATATTTCCGCCGCTCAGCACCAGGCCGAGCGTGCGGCCCTTGAAGCGATCGGGATCTTCGAGCACGGCGGCAAGTCCGGCCGCACCGGCGCCCTCGGTCACGGACTTCTCGATCGTCAGCAACAAGCTCAGCGCGTGCTCGAGATCCCGTTCGGTCACGAGCACGATGTCGTCCACGAGCGCCCGCACGATTTCGGAGGTAATCGAGCCCGGAGCCTTGACCGCAATGCCCTCCGCCAAGGTATCGCCGCGCATCGGCAGGGTGTGCGACTTGATCACATTGTACATGGATGGATAGAGCGCGGCCTGCACCCCAATGACCTCGATTCCAGGCTTCAGCGCCTTGGCCGCCACCGCCATGCCGGAAATCAGGCCACCGCCGCCGATCGGCACGATCAGAACGTCGAGATCGGGCGTTGAAGCCAGCATCTCAAGCGCGATGGTGCCCTGGCCCGCAATGATCAGGGGATCGTCGTAGGGATGAATGTAGGTCAGGCCACGGCTCTCGCCATACTCCCCGGCCAGGCCTGCGGCTTCTTCCAAAGTCGCGCCGCCTTCGATGACGGTCGCGCCGTGACGGCGCGTATTCTCGATCTTCACCGTCGGCGTTCCGACCGGCACGAAGATGGTGGCGGGAATCGAAAGACGCGCGGCGTGATAGGCTACGCCCTGCGCGTGATTGCCGGCGGAAGCTGCGATCACGCCTTGCTTGCGCTGATCGGCGGTCAACGCAGAAAGCCTGTTGAGCGCGCCGCGCTCCTTGAAGGTCGCGGTGAATTGCAGGTTCTCGAACTTGAGCCAGATATTGGCGCCGGTGATGTCGGACAGCGTGCGGCTGTGGTCGAAATTCGTCCGCTTCACAAAGCCTGTGAGCGCCATCGCTGCCGCCTCGACGTCGGCAAGGGTGACCGGCAGTCTTGCCAGGGAAGCTTGGGTAATTGCAGTCATCGCGGTCAACACTCCGGCGGCGCATTAAGCCGATATCGTCGGCGACCCGGCCGACGCGGCCCATCCTATCATCTCACGACCGTCCAACCCACCTTGCGGTTTTACGGAAAACGGGTGGCCCGTGACGGAAAGCGGGTGGCTCGCCGCGCTGGATACTCGCTACGACGAGCGTGTCCACCGACCACAGCGCCGGCCCGACCGGCCGGACGCAGAGCCAATCAAGGAGACAAGAAGTGAGCAAAGAATCCGACAACAAGGCCGTCGTCGGCCGCTGGTTTACCGAGTTCTGGGGCAAGACCTGCAATCTCGGTGTGGTCGACGATCTGGCGACGCCGAACATGCTGCTGCAATATTCACTGCATGAGCCGCGTCGCGGTCGGCAGGATATCAAGGCATTCATGACCGGCTTTCGCGAAGCGTTCCCCGATCTCAATTTCTGGGGCGCAGCCGACCTCATTGCGGAGGGCGACTATGTCGTCGGCCGCTGGGAAGGCGGCGGCACGCACACCGGTCCTGCCTTCAGTGATTTCCTCGCCGGATCGCTTCCGGCTGCGACGGGGCGGAAAATGCACTTCACCGGAACGACGGTGCTCCGCGTTGAAAGCGGCAAGATCACCGAGGAGATCGGATTGGACGACGGTGTAACAGCCCTCCAACAGCTTGGGTTGATCCACGCAGCCTGACCGGCAGCGCCGCGGCCGAACGCACGGCCGCGGCCCTGCACCGTGCATGTCCCAACTATCGCCGATGATGTGTCACGCCGCTTGCTGTGAGCGACTTTCTGCGTCATCGGCGACGCCGGCGTCAAGGATGACGCGCTCAAGGCTCGAGGCGCTGGCTTCGCACATGGCTTGCGAAACGATGTTGCCCGACTTTTCGAATGCCGCTGCGAGTGCTTCAAACTGGGTTTTGGCTATCCGCAACGCCGCCAGCGGCACGGCAATGCAGCCAAAGGGCATGGCGGGAGGCGCCTCCACCGCTGCCGCCAGAAGGGCCTCGGCCTCCTCGGCGCGGTGCAAGAACTCAGCTAACCGTCTCTCCATCTCGGCAACGATATTCTCGTTGCGCGAACGCTGCTCAGCGAGCCCGGATTTAAGCGCAAGAATCTCCTGTTCGAATTCGCCAATCCTGGCTTCGAGCGCCTGACGCGCCTCGGCGCTCGCATCGCCCCTGATGCGCTCGACCTGAAGCAGATCCTGGGTCTCGCGCAGGAGCGCGATATGCGCTTCCAGCATCTTCGCCGCGCGGAGCAGATTGTCTGAATTGCTGCCGTTCGACATCAGGTCGGCGAACCGGTGCAGAAACCGCAAAATATCGGCCGTTTCGGCGGCCGTCGGCGAAGCTGAATTTGGCTCGGTCATGAAATCCGAAAGGCGAAAGCGAAAACCCAAGAGAGTTTTGGTCGAGGGAAAAGCACGCCCGAAATAAGGTTGGCGTCTCCACACCCCGTGCCGGTGAATCTACAAGAGTCGTCTGGCGGCCGCCCGCCATTCCCGCCCCAACTTGCAACTTATCCCGCCCTTTTCAGCCTGGGACATGCAGCAAACCGCGCCCAACCCGTAGTCATCCGGGCCGTATTCCCACGGTCCTTCAAATTAACTGCTGGCGCGAGCCCACGCGATAGAGTGCGCGAAAGTCCAACAACCGTTACGCGAAACGAGACGACGGACATGGCCGCTGCACCGATCTGCATTACCTGCAACATCGAAAGAACGCTGGTCAGCATCCAGCCCACCCGTAACCGGCACGACGTGTGGCAATATGAATGCCCGACATGCAGGAGCATCTTCCGGCTTGTTACGCGGCGCGCATCACTGGAGTCCGACGACGCCGCGTTTGAAAATCCGCCGCTCCGCGCCGGCAGCCGATAATGGTTTGTGCCGCAAGGCGTCGAGGCTCACAATCGCGTGGGGTGGTATCTCAGCCGTTTGCAGCACGTTGCGGCCGGCATAGGCTTAGGCCGCATAGCCACCACGCGCCGAGGCAACCCATGCGCCGCTTCGCCCTGCTCTTCGCGTTTCTGATCGCCTGCGTTTCACCGGTCGCGGCGGCCGATGACGTTGCGGCCGCGCAATCCGTCATCCGTTCGCAGGTCGAGGCCTTTGCCCGCGACGATGCAGCCGCCGCTTATTCTTACGCCGCGCCCGGCATCCACGAGCGTTTTCCGGAAGCCGAGATATTTTTGGGCATCGTACGCAACAGCTACGCTCCGGTCTATCGTCACAAGAGTTTCGAATTCGGCGAGGTACGCTCAGCCGACGGCAAGATCGCCCAGCAGGTTCACATCGTCGATAGCGACGGCGTGCCCTGGGAAGCGCTCTACACGCTGGAACAGCAGGACGACGGCAGCCTCAAGATCTCGGGCTGCATGCTGATCAAGAGCGGCCAGGGCGTGTAGCTAGCGCGAGCGCTCCACCTCACGCCATCGCGAGCCGCCGGCCGGAGCGCAGCAACAGTCCCACCATGATGGTGATGTTGAGCGCATTCCAGCCGAGCCCATTGAGAAACGCGGCCGCATAAGAACCCGTGGCATCGAAGATCACGCCCGATATCCAGCCGCCGAACGACATTCCGAACACGGAAGCAAAGATCACGATCCCGATCCGGGTCGCGGCTTCCGACGCCGGCATCGCCTCACGCACGATGATGGCATAGCTCGGCACGATACCGCCCTGGAACAGGCCGAACATCGCAGAGATGATGTAGAGCGAGGTGAGGCCGTCAAAGAACAGATACAGCAACAGCGCCGAGCCTTGTGCGATCGAGCCAATCAGTAGGGTGCGAATGCCGCCGATCCTGTCGGCGAGAAAGCCCGAACCGATCCGGCTGATGATGCCGAAGCCCAGCATCAGCGACAGCATTTCGGCGCCGCGCGCCACGCCGTAACCGAGATCGCCGCAATAGGCGACGATGTGCACCTGCGGCATCGACATCGCCGTGCAACAGGCAATGCTGGCCAGCGACAAAATCGCGGTCAGTGCATTGGTGGAAAGCCTCAAGTCGACGCGCGGCGGCGGCGCGTTGACATGGCTGCGCCGCGTTCCCGCCCCCATCAGCATGCGCAGCACGATCAGCGCCAGCGACATCGCTATCGCCGTGAAAATGCCGATGGCGATGTGGGTAGCGCGCCAGCCATGGGTCTGCATGCCCCAGTTGACTACGGGCGGCCAAATCGTGCCGCCGATGTAGTTGCCGCTGGCGGCGATCGCCACCGCCAGTCCGCGGTAGCGCTCGAACCAGTACGAGGCTTCCGCCATCAACGGCCCGAATGTCGCTGCCGACGACAGGCCGATGAGAAAATGCACCAGGATGTATTGCCAGATCGCGGGCGACAGCCCCGCGCCGACATAGCCGAGGCCGAGAAGGCCGATGCCGACGCCGATCGCGCTAACGATGCCGTAGCGGTCGCTGATCTTGCCGGTGATGACCTGGCCAATGCCAAATCCCAGCATCACCAGCGTGAAGGCAAGCGACGCGGTGCCGCGGGCGGCAGCAAATTCAACCTGGACCACCGGAAGCGCCACCACGACCGACCACATGCCGACACTGCCGAGCGAACCGATGAGAACGGCCACGGCAAGGCGAAGCCACGCCCGGCGAGAATCCGGAACGAACGGCAACGAATGTCGGGTGAGATCGGCGGTAGTGTCCACGGCGAGCGCAAATTCACCGCAATGATGCTCACGGTCAACCCACAATGGCGCGGTATTGGGCATGCGGATGCGGGGGAGCGCTGAAGGCCCGCGCCGCAAACAATCCAGGCGAAGAGCCCCTCTCGGTATGAGGCCCGGCGCATCGGATTTATCCACAACTTTCGTGTGCAAAATCGTTTTTAGCAATCTGAAATTCGGGGAGCATTCTGAGCTCATTTCAATGACGGAGAAGCATTATGAATTTCAATCATGAGATAGACCTCAATCATGTCGATGAAGCCATGCTGCAAAGCTACCGCTCCTTGCGCAGGTGGATTGGATTCCTGGCGATTGGGTTTCCCCTGATTTTGATTTTCGCAGGACGGCTCTGGGGAATCGCGGTTCAACCGACATTGAGCAACTACTACTTTGCCGAAGACCCCGTCACGGTGGACCACACACCTGTGAGACTCTGGTTCTGCGGCATCCTGTTTGTCGTCGGATTTTTCCTGGTCAGATATCCCGGCTTCACCAAGCACGAGGAAAAATGGCTCAACGCCGCCGGCATCTTTGCGCTGGGCGTTGCGATTTTTCCAATGGCGATAAACGGCCAGGACCAATACGGCTTCGTGCTGGCCTGGCTTGGCTTATCCCTGCTCTCGCTTCACGGAATTTGCGCGGTGGTGGCGTTCGCCTGCATCGCCATCGTGATCTTTTGGTATTCAGACGCGACGCTGAATGAGCTTGAGACATCGGATCCGTCTCTTTACAGGCGCTACAGGTGGACCTACCGCGGCATCGCCGCCTTCATGGTCTTGTCGATCGTTACCGCGGTCTGCCTCAACTATGCGCACCACGGTCAGGGAGCCTACATCCTGGTCGCGGAATGGTGCGGCATATGGGCGTTTGCGGCCTATTGGTTCGTCAAGAACAGCGAAATGAAGCGGGTGGGCAACGCGCTGAAAGCGCGTAAGGCCCTGCTTCCGCACCGCTCGCCGCCCGACCTGGCCGAGAGGCTCTGATCCGGAACGGCAGGTTGCGGCAAAAGTCATCGGCCGCAATCTGCCGGCTCTCCGCCGAAATCGCACCCGCATTAACCCTTTGCTAACCATAAACTGGGCAAAAATTGCCCAGTTGCGAAGTCGAGTGTCGTCAGCCGCGTAAAACGGGGGAGTACTCCGTGGACGCCAGTGCGGTGCCTCACTTTCGAAACGGTGGTCCTGCGGCCGCCGCGCAGACGTTTGGCCGCCGTGGACGGCATTCGCGGGAGGAACCGGGTAGCATGGTCGATGTCACGGCGGGTCAGGGCGGCGCGGCACCCTCGTCCAATTTCCCCAGCCTCAGCGAAATCGGCACCATCCTCAAGCGCGGCGACCTCGCGCTCGCCTTCGGCATCCTCACCATTCTGGTGGTGCTGATCCTTCCCCTGCCCTCGATCCTCCTCGACCTGTTCCTGGCGATCTCGATCACGCTGTCGATCCTGATCCTGATGACGTCGCTGTTCATCCAGGCGCCGCTGGAATTCTCGTCGTTCCCGACCATCCTCTTGATCTCGACCATGCTGCGGCTTTCGCTCAACCTCGCTTCCACGCGGCTGATCCTGTCTCACGGCCACGAAGGGACCGATGCCGCGGGCCACGTGATCCAGGCCTTCGGCAACTTCGTGATGGGCGGTAACTTCGTCATCGGCATTATCGTCTTTGCGATCCTGGTCATCGTGAACTTCGTCGTCATCACCAAGGGTTCGGGC
Source organism: uncultured Alphaproteobacteria bacterium (assembly GCA_963775545.1). Taxonomy (GTDB): domain Bacteria; phylum Pseudomonadota; class Alphaproteobacteria; order Rhizobiales; family Xanthobacteraceae; genus Bradyrhizobium. The sequence continues at coordinate 46,155 of CAVZJE010000023.1, read as the reverse complement.
CGTATCGCTGAAGTCGCGGCCCGCTTCCACCTCGACTCCATGCCCGGCAAGCAGATGGCGATCGATGCCGACCTCTCGGCCGGCCTGATCGACGAGAAGGCCGCCAAGGAACGGCGCAAGGCGCTGGAAGACGAAAGCGGCTTTTTCGGCGCCATGGACGGCGCCTCGAAGTTCGTCCGCGGCGACGCGGTCGCCGGCCTTCTGGTCGTGTTCATCAACATCGTCGGCGGCATCATCATCGGCGTCGCCCAGCAGGGCCTGAGTTTTGCCGAAGCGGGCCATACCTACACGCTGCTCACCGTCGGCGACGGCCTGGTCACGCAGATCCCGGCGCTGATCGTCTCGACCGCCGCGGGCCTTCTGGTCTCCAAGGCCGGCGTCTCGGGTGCGGCCGACAAGGCGTTGATGAAGCAGCTCTCCGGTTATCCGCAGGCGCTTGGCATGTCGGCCGGCGTCATGCTGATGCTTTCGACGCTGCCGGGCATTCCGATGCTGCCGTTCCTGGCGCTCGGCGGCGGCGCAGCGGCGCTGGCGTTTTACGCCCGCAAATCCAAGCGCACGGCAACGGCTGCGGCCGCAAGCGCGGCGGCAGCGACCCCGGCGGCGGCGGCGGCCGCAGCGGCTGCGGCCGAGGAGCCGATCTCGGCGGCGTTGAAGATCGACGATCTCAAGATCGAACTCGGTTACGCGCTACTGCCGCTGGTGAACGGCCCCGACGGCACCGACCGGCTCACCGAACAGATCAAGGCGCTGCGCCGTTCGCTTGCGATCGAGATGGGCTTTGTGATGCCCTCGGTGCGCATCCTCGACAATGTGCAGCTCGAGGCCAACACCTACATCATCAAGATCAAGGAGGTGGATGCGGGCTCAGGGCGGATCTGGCCGAACCAGTTCATGGCGATGGACCCCGGCGGAAGCCAGGTCGATGTGCCGGGCATCCATACGACAGAGCCGACTTTCGGCTTGCCCGCAACCTGGGTCGACGCCAGCCTGAAGGAAGAGGCCTCGCTGAAGGGCTATACCGTGGTCGATGCCGCCACCGTGATGTCGACCCATCTCACCGAGCTGCTCAAGAACAACATGTCCGACCTGTTGTCCTATGGCGAGGTGCAGAAGCTCATCAAGGAACTGCCGAAGGAACAGGGCGAGTTGGTCAAGGACATCGTGCCGGCCCAGATCACGATCTCGGGCATCCAGCGCGTGCTCCAGCTGCTGTTGGCCGAGCGCATCTCGATCCGCGATCTCTCCACCATTCTCGAAGGCATTGCGGACGCGCTGGCGTTCTCGCGCAACCCGGCGACCGTGGTCGAACATGTCCGCGCCCGCCTGGCGCGCCAGATCTGCGCGCAGAATACCACCATGAACGGCTATCTGCCGCTGATCGCACTTTCGGCGAAGTGGGAGCAGGCCTTTGCGGAGTTGCTGGTCGGCCAGGGCGAGGAACGCAGCCTCGCCATGCAGCCGTCCCGCCTGTCGGAATTCATGACGATGGTGCGCGAGCGGTTCGAACAGGCCGCGCGCGAGGGCGAGTTGCCGGTGCTGGTCACTTCCGCCGGAATCCGGCCCTTCGTCCGCTCGCTGGTCGAGCGCTTCCGCGCGCAGACCACGGTGCTGTCGCAGTCCGAAATCCATCCCCGAGCCCGCCTGAAGACGGTCGGCAGCATCTAGTGCCCACTTTCCGAAGTTCGTGCTCCATCGCTGCACCCACTTCCACGAACTTCGGAAAGTTATGGGCACTAGCAAACCCGTTGATTCTAGTGCCGCTTTTCTATTTGAAGTTCCTGGATCGAACTCGCCGCTTGTGGTGCAGGAACTTCAAATAGGCGGCACTAGCCCAATACCCTTGCCCAGGCGCCCCTGGCCGCGAAGCAGCACGGTGCAGCGCGTGTTTTTTAGCCACAGGCAACTGATTTCTTGATTTTCCGTAATCTGGGCTATTTTGCCGCAGAAATCCGGCCAAATCTGTAAGTAACTACATCTATTATCAAATTTCGATTTTCCTGGTGCCTTATCGCAAAATGGATCGCGAAAGATCACGTCTTATCACCGCCTTGTGATCGCCTCTTAGGAAACGAGAGCTCTATTCCTACGTTTCTAGAGCCGAGACGGATGAACCTGTCGGCGGATAAGGACGACGAATTCGCAGATGGGCAGGCGGCAGGAGGGTTGGATGAATCACTCGATTTACAGTGCCGATCGCTCGACGCACCTCAAGATCGTCGTGATGGCGCTGGTCGCTGGTATCGCAGTGGCAGGCTTCGGAATTTCGGCTCGAACGTTTTCGGATGATGGCTCGACGCAGACCGCGCGCGTCATCAAGGCAGGCAAGCCGGTTGTTGTAACCAGTTCAGGCACGGTGACGGTGCAATAGAGTTTCAGGAATTCACGCGGCGCTTTATCAGCCCCCCAAATCGCCACGTGGATAGATGGAAGCCCAACTTCCCCCCAAGTTGGTCTTTCGAAAACGCCCGCTCCCCACGGGCGTTTTCTTTTTGTGGGATCGTCTGAAGCAATTTAGCCGAAAAGCCGGCGGCGCGAACGCTTCACAATCCGACGAGCGTTGGATCCCCACCCGCTTTGCTCCCGACGGAGCAAAGCGACTCCCCTTTTCAAGGGGAAGTTGGCTGAGACAGCATTCTTTGAAATCGATCAAACATCCGCTCAACGAGCGGGCGGGACGGTTTCGATCAGCTTGCCGGCAAAGATCGGCGTCGAATGCGGATTGCCGTCGGGCGATCCGCCGGCCTGCTCCACCGTCACTGCGTAAGTCGCCGACTTGACGATGTCGGCATCATAAGCGGCGAGTAGCGGACGCGAGGTAAAATCGTTGTTGCCGATCACACCCAGCGAACGCGGCTTCGGCAGCTTGTCGGAGATCAGCCACAACTCAAAACTCGAGCCCGGTTCGGCGGATGCGCCGACCTTGCGCACGGTGAAGTCCCTGGTGGCTTCGTCAACCGTCAGGATAAAGGCCGGCCCGCCGCCGTCCTTCTGAAGCACGGCGACATATTGCGCTGATGGCCTCAGTGCTGGCGACGGCTTGACCTCCGCCACTTGCGTCTTCGGCGCCGGCCGCATGCTGCCTGGCAGCAAATCCGGCCTCGATACGCCAACCCCGATCATCACGATCAATGCCGCCGCAATCGCAGAGGTCGCGGTCGCAATTGTTCGCCAGCGCCGCGCATTGGCGGCCAATTGGATCACGTTGGAAGTGTCGGCAACCCGAGGTGCGGCCTCAGTCACGGCCGCGAAAGGCTCCGGCTCCGGTTGCGGCAGCACGATCGGCGCCTGCTGTTCGGAGTGACCGATGGCGGCCCTGATCTTCTCCCATACTTCGGGGCCCGGCTCGACCGATCCGACCATCTGGTTGAGCGCGCCGAGCTTGTGCTCCCACGCAAGGACCATCGCCGCGAAGTCCTTGTCCACGGACATCATGGTTTCGACCTGCGCGCGCTCGCCGGCATCGAGTGTGCCGAGTGCATATTCCGCGGCGAGCGCGATATGGTCCTCGCTATAGGCCATCATTCAAAGTCCGAGACACTCCCTGATATCCATCATGCTGCGACGTAGCCATGTCTTCACCGTGTTTACCGGTGCCTCGAATTTCTCCGCCAGTTGCTCGCGGCTCCAGCCGTTGTAATAGGCCAGCAGCACGAGCTTTTGCCGGTCCGGCTCGAGCTGGCCGACGCACTCCAGAAGCCGCTTGAGGTCTTCTGTCATCTCTCGCCGCGCCAGCGGATCGGGCGTGTCGGCTGCCACCTCCATGGCGGCCGGCTCCTCCTCGATCGAGGCCTCGGTGCGCTTTCGCACCACGTCGATGGCCCGATTGCGCGCAATCGACGCCATCCATGTGATCGGCGAAGACTGGCCCGGATTAAACAGTCCGGCGCTGTTCCAGATCTTGACGTAGGCTTCCTGAATAACCTCCTCAGCGAGATCCTGTCGCCGCAAGATACGGAGGACCACGCCGAATAGTTTCGCCCGCGTGGCGGCATAGAGGCGCTCGAAAGCCGCCTGATCGCCCTTCGCAACCGCGGCGATCAGCCATACCAGCTCAGCTGGCGTCAGCATTTAGCGTTCCCCAATCGCGATGCCCGATCATGTCGTTTGCCGGAAAACAGCATTAAATGTCCCTCTGTGTCGTATCACATCTTGGGCCAAATCAGTCCACGGGGAAACGGTCCAAACCCCCGTGAAAAGTCGCGGCCGGGCCAAAGAAAAACCCGGACCTTTAAGGGTCCGGGTTTCGGTATGCGAAACGATGTCGAGAGCTCCGATTCCGAAGTTCGCAAGCGATCGCGGCGACCGATGCGAACTTCGGAATCAAAGGAGCTCTAGCTATGATTGGCTTTAAGTGCGGCCTTGAATTTGAAGTTCCTATAACGAACTGGCGGCGAAACTGACAGGAACTTCAAATTCGCCGCACTTGAGATCAATCGAACCTTACGCGATGGCGCCGATCCGGGCGCGCATCAATCCGATGCTGTCGAGGTCGGCCTGTTCGCGGGCGCTCTCCTCGGCGCGCTCACGCGCCTGATCGCGCTCGTCGAGAAGTTCGACCTTCTTGAGTTCGTCGAAGGCTTCGGCCAGAAGGCCGCGGGCCTCTTCGAGCTGAACGCGCAGTTCCTCGGCCGAGCGGGTGAGGTTTTCCCGGCGCTGGATCGCAGCTTTGGCATAGGTCGGGTAGGCAAAATGCGACGGGTCGTTGATTCCGGCGCGCTCCTGTTCGGTCTGGATTTCGCGCTCCAGGTCGACCGACATACGCTGGAAATCAGCGATCATGCCCTCGATCTGGGAGACCCTGCGGCGCTTTTCATCGACCTGAAATTTCTTCAGACGGATCAGCGTTTCACGTGACTTCATCGACTCATACTCCCCAGAAGTCCCAATTTGTCTAAGGGACAGCACCGGCTCCCCTGCGGGGCCCCGCCGGCATTACAACTGTGGCGCGGATGATGGCCTGACAAAGTTAGCGTTCCGTTTCCAAACCCTGAAGGATTCGCTGTAACCGGCCATATCCCTCCTTGAAGCCGGTGGATTCGTCCTTGGCCTGGCGCAAAAAGGCCTCCAGCGGCTCATGCAGGCGGATTGCCTCGTCCACCTCTGGGCTGGAACCCGCTTTATAGGCTCCGAGCCGGATCAACTCTTCCATGTCGGCATAGGTCGACATGACCTGACGGGCCTTGGTGATGACAGGCAGAAAGGCCGGGTCGGCGGATTTCGGCATGGTGCGCGAGATCGACCTGAGAATGTTAACCGCCGGAAACCTTCCGCGTTCGGCGATCCGCCGCTCCATCACAATATGGCCATCGAGGATGCCGCGCACCGCGTCCGCAATCGGCTCATTGTGATCGTCGCCATCGACCAGCACCGTAAAAATGCCGGTGATGGTGCCGGCACCCTCACCCGGGCCGGCGCGCTCCAACAGTTTCGGCAGTTCGGTGAACACGGTCGGCGTGTAGCCCTTGGCGGTCGGCGGCTCGCCGGCCGACAAACCAATCTCCCGTTGCGCCATCGCAAAACGGGTCACCGAGTCCATCAGGCACAGCACAGCCTTGTTCTCGTCGCGAAAATGCTCGGCGATCGCGAGCGTCAGGTAGGCGGCCTGCCGCCGCATCAGGGCAGGCTCGTCGGAGGTCGCCACCACCACGACCGATCGCGCCAACCCCTCCTCGCCCAGGTCGTCTTGCAGAAATTCCTGCACCTCGCGGCCGCGTTCGCCGACCAGACCGATTACCGTGATGTCGGCATCGACGTTGCGCGCCAGCATCGACAGCAGCACCGACTTGCCGACGCCGGAGCCGGCGAAGATGCCGAGCCGCTGGCCGCGGCAGCAGGTCAGAAACGTATTCAGCGCGCGGACGCCGAGATCGAGCGGATGGCCGACGCGCTTGCGCGAATGCGCCGGCGGCGGGGCGTTGCGGAAGGGTACCGGCGAGGCGCCCTGCGGCAGCGGCCCCTTGCCGTCGATCGGTTCGCCCATGGCGTTGATGACGCGCCCGAGCCATTGCGGCGACGGCCGCACCTGATTGCCGGCATTGCCGATCACGGCGCGACAGCCTCGCCTCACTCCTTCAAGGCCCGCAAACGGCATCACCACCGCGTTGCTGCCGGCGAAGCCGATGACTTCGCAGGGGATGAAACGGTTGCCGCCGGTGTCGATCACGATGCGCGCGCCGACGCTCATCGCGTGAATCGGGCCGGCGATCTCCACCATCAGGCCACGAACGCCGACTACACGGCCATAAATGTTGACGCCATCGATGTCGCTGATCTGCTCGGCGAGCGCCTTCATTGCGAAAACCTTAAGTTTTCACGCGTTTGGGGCCGGACCTTAACTCGGTGTTTACTCGCATCGTTAATCATTACGTCACTGTCTTTGGTAACTGAGGACGCTCGACCTGATTTGGGAAGGGCGAATCTTGAGAGTTGGTTAGACCCGCCTCTTAATGTAGAGCTTGAGCGAGATCGGATACAAAAAACTGCTTCTACGCAATATCTTAGGGCGATTCGAAAAAAATTGCACGATAGGATCTTGCGGAACAGAATCAGATTTTGTTAACCATATCCCGTCAGGATCCGAATCAGTTGTTCAAAGGCGTTTTGAGTGCCGCAAGTGCGGCCGACCTGACGCCCAGGAGCGGCGACTATAGGGGACTGGCATGCGCGTTTTGCTGATTGAAGATGACAGCGCCGTCGCGCAGTCGATCGAGTTGATGCTTAAATCCGAGAGTTTCAACGTCTATACGACGGATCTCGGCGAAGAAGGCGTCGATCTCGGGAAACTTTACGACTACGACATTATCCTTCTCGACCTCAACCTGCCCGACATGTCCGGCTACGACGTGCTCAAGCAGCTCCGGGTCTCCAAGATCAAGACACCCATTCTGATCCTCTCCGGCCTCGCCGGCATCGAGGACAAGGTCAAGGGTCTCGGCGTCGGCGCCGACGACTATATGACCAAGCCCTTCCACAAGGACGAACTGGTTGCGCGCATTCATGCGATCGTGCGCCGTTCCAAGGGCCACGCCCAGTCGGTCATCCAGACCGGCGATCTCGTGGTCAATCTCGACACCAAGACGGTCGAGGTCGGCGGCCAGCGCGTGCATCTGACGGGCAAGGAATACCAGATGCTAGAGCTGCTTTCGCTCCGCAAGGGCACCACGCTCACCAAGGAAATGTTCCTCAACCACCTCTATGGTGGCATGGACGAGCCCGAACTGAAGATCATCGACGTTTTCATCTGCAAGCTGCGCAAAAAGCTTGCGAATGCTTCCGAAGGCCGCAACTTCATCGAGACCGTGTGGGGCCGCGGCTACGTGCTGCGCGAGCCGCACGAGCATGAAGAGCGCATTCCCGCCTGATCTTTCGTGCGAGCCCGTAGGCTCACTCCTCCCAGACTGACCCCGCCGCAAATGGCGGGGTTTTTATTTGGGGATTGAACCGGCAACTAGTCTGGGGCTCCGATACTAACATTCGCGTCCCTTCTCAGCAGGCACCTTTGCGAATGTTAGAATCAAGGGACCACTAGCAAATTGAAATTTTCTAGTGGAGTTTGGGATTTGACATTCGCTTGACGAACGCGCGGCCGCCATCTTGCGGCATGGCGATCTCGTCGCCGAGCGGCAAAGCCCGTACGGCGCTGAAGGCTACATTCGCCAGGCGCTCGCGCCACTGCCTAATTTCTCCGGTCAATATCCGGTGCTCGGAAGCTGGCTCGTCGACCACGTGCCTTGTGGATTATCGATCCGCGAGGACGACAATCCCATCACCTGCAACACGTCGCGCTTTCTGCCGCACGCAATCCTTTGAGGAATGAACCGACGCTATCGCGCCGCGACCGCTGCGGCCTTCTGCGGCATGCCGCCCGCCATCCCCGGCTTGACGGTTCGGATCGTATTCGGGCGATAAAGTCCGCGCCGATCGGGAAGGGGCTTGAAGGCATCGGAAATGCCGACCACGGATTCGGCCGCACCCAGCACCATGAACCCGTCGGCTTCGACCACCCTGGCCAGGCGCTCGAAAATCCCTGCCTTGGTGTCCTGATCGAAATAGATCAGGACGTTGCGGCAGAAGATCACGTCGAAGGTCCCGAGGTAACCGAAATCCTGAAGCAGGTTGAGCTGACGATGCTGCACCATGGAGCGGATATCGGCATTGAGCTGCCACATATCGCCGACTTGCGCGAAATGCTTGACCAGCATCTGAATCGGCAGGCCGCGCTGAACCTCGAACTGGCTGAAGATCCCGGCCTTGGACTTTTCCAGAACGCCTTGCGAGAGATCGGTCGCCACAATATCGATCTTCCAGCCCGCAATCGCGGCGCCCAACCCCTTCAGGCACATCGCGATCGAGTACGGCTCCTGCCCGGTCGATGAAGCCGCGCACCAGATACGCAAGGAGCGGCGCGCCGCGCGCGCCTGCAACAGCGCCGGCAGCATGGTGTCCTTCAGATGGTCGAAGGGAATCTTGTCGCGGAAGAAAAAGGTCTCATTGGTGGTCATCGCCTCGACCACTTCCGTGGTCAGCGCGTCTGCGGACCCCGCCTTCACTATCTTCTGCACGAGTTCGGTAATGCCCGCCAGGCCCGCCTTGCGCGCCAGCGGCACCAGCCGGCTTTCGACCAGGTATTGCTTGTCTGCAGACAGATCGAGCCCGGAACGCTCCTTCAGGACCTTCCTCAAGAACTCATAATCCAACGGCGTCACGAGCGGTCTCCCGAAAACAACCTCACCAGTTTTGGCGCGATTTGATTGAGCGGCAGCACTGCTGCGCAAATGCCGGCATGAGCTGCCGCGCCCGGCATGCCCCACACCACGCTGGTAGCTTCGTCCTGGGCGATCACGCTGCCACCGGCGGCAGCAATATCCTTGCCGCCGCGCATGCCGTCCGAACCCATTCCGGTCAGGACAAGCGCCAGAGTGGCGCCCTGCCACACGTCGACGGCGGAGGCGAAGAGCGGATCGACGGCGGGCTTGCAGAAATTCACCGGCGGGCCGTCGTCCAGGGCAATTACCGGCTCGATACCGTGCCGCACCACGCGCATATGACGGCCGCCCGGCGCGAGATAGATATGACCGGCCTTGACCGCTTCACCGTCGATGGCTTCCCGCGCCGGCCGATTGCTGGCGCGCGCCAGATGCTCGGCAAGAATTGTCGTAAAGGTCGGCGGCATGTGCTGGGTGATGAGCACGGGAAAGCGGTCGATGACGGGACCGATCTCGGCCACAAGGGCCATAAGCGCCTGCGGGCCGCCCGTCGACGAGCCGATCAGCAGCGCCTTGGGATTTTGCGACGAGAAGCTGCGCTTGACCACCGGCGCGCTGACAGGCGCGGGCGCGCGAAGCGCGGCATCGCGCACCCGATCGTGCGCAGGAGCCAACGAGGGCGCCGCCGTCGGATGGGATGAGCGGCGAGCCCTGGCACCCAGATGCCGGATCTTTTGTACCAGGTCGTGGCGGAAGGTCTCGGCAGCGGTCGCTTCGCGGGTGCTTTCCGGTTTCGGGATATAGTCGGAAGCTCCGAGCGACAACGCCTTGAAGCTGATCTCCGCATTGCGGCGGGTCAGCGTCGAGGCCATGATGACGACCAGGTTGCGCTTCTTCGCCAGCAACAGGGGCAGCGCAGAAATGCCGTCGAGCTCCGGCATTTCGATATCGAGCACGGCGATATCGGGATTGATGCGTTCGATCTGGTTGACGGCTTCAAGACCGGTGCGCAGCGAAGCGGCCACGACAATGTCGGGCTCGGACCCAAGCCAGCGCGAAATCATGCCCCTGATGACGACGGAATCGTCAACCAGCATTACCCGCAGCGGTTCTTGCTGCACCGGCCCGTGGGCCACCGGACTTGTCAACGCAACACTCATACTCACCAACCGAACTCAACTCACTCGCCGAAATCGAACATACGCTTCAGCGGCAGAACCGGGGCTCGTGAGCCGCCGGATAGGCGCCGGAGATCAGATCAGACCGACTTCCTGGAACTTGGCCGTGACGATGTCCTTGTCGAACGGCTTCATGATGTATTCGTTGGCGCCCGCATGAAGCGCGCGCGCGATGTGGGCCACATCGTTTTCCGTTGTGCAGAACACGACCTTGGGCTGATCACCGCCGGGCATGCGGCGGAGATTGCCGAGGAATTCGTAGCCGTCCATGATGGGCATGTTCCAGTCCAGCAGGATGGCTTCGGGCAATCCGCGCTTGCAGATTTCAAGCGCCTTTTCGCCGTCTTCGGCTTCCACGATCTGAAAATCCAGTCCTTCCAGAATGCGTCTTGCAACCTTTCGGATGACGCTCGAGTCATCCACGACGAGACATGTTTTCATTGTTGTCGCCTTTGTCCTAAGAAAACCGATTGGGTTTCTTCACTGCGCGTTCGTCAGATCTCAAGCCGCCATCATCTCGGGCGACATTTCGAGCACCCGCTCAACGTCCAGCACGACCATCAACTGCCCGTCGAGGCGGTGCACACCACCGGCAAGCTTGGCCATGCGGGGATCGAGGTTGACTGGATTTTCTTCACGGCTTTCATCGTGAAGCCTCAGCACTTCGCCGATCTGGTCGATGAGGAGGCCATAGGATTCGCCACGAAGATCGACGCCAACCGCCATCGGCGGCTTGCCGTCATCGTTTTTCGGCAGCCCGAGGCGGGCACGCATGTCGATCACGGTGACGATGCGGCCGCGCAGGTTGAGGACACCGGCGATTTCCCGCGAAGCCAGCGGGACGCGGGTCACGCGTTCCGGCATGAACACGTCCTGCACCCGCGAGATCGGCAGGCCGAACAACTGGCCACCGATCATGGCGGTAACGTATTCGGCGACGGCGCCTTCGACGCCTTCGGTTTTGCTGGTCATGCTTTGATCCATTTGCCCTACCTCACGCCGCCTGCCGGTTCATTTCAGCGGTCTGCTCCTTGAGCGCCGCGATCAGGCCCGGACGATCGAACTTCGCGACATAGTCGTAGAAGCCGGCCTGACGCCCACGCTCGATCGCCGCCGGCGAAACCAGCGAGGACAGCGCGATAATCGGCATCGACGCCAGATGCGCATCGGCCCGGATCGTCTCCGCAAATTCGAAGCCGTTCATGTCGGGCATTTCGATGTCGGTCAGCACCACATCGAAGGACTGGCCCGAACGCAGCGCGACGAGGCCTTCCTGGGCGTTCGGCGCGACGCGAACCTTGTAGCCCGCCGCCTTCAACACCGGCGCCAGCATGTTGCGGAAGAATGCGGAGTTGTCGACCAGCAGCACCGACTGCGCCAACATTGAGGGCCGCATTTCCTTGCGGCTGAACCAGTCGGCGAACGCCATCGGCAGGAAATGGCCGACGTCGATCACTTCGGTCGCCTGCCCCTTGATCACGGCGGAGCCGAGAATGCCGTCGCTCGAACCGGCCACCTCGATGTGCAGGCGCTCTTCGACGATGTCGATGATCTCGTCGACCACGAGCCCCATCGAGCGGCCGTCGTCGGCGAATACCAGGATCGGCTGCGAGCCGGAGGTGCGGATATTCACGCCGGCCATCTGCACCAGCGGCATCAACTGTTCGCGGTACTGCACCATCGAGCGGCCATTGGAGAGCTCGATCTTGTCGGCGGCGATTTCCTCGAGCCGCGTCACCAGGCCGAGCGGCACGGCCTTGGGCTGGCTGGAGCCGGCACGGAACACCAAGAGCGAGGTCAGCTGCTCAGCGCCGCCGGCACGTTGCGCCGCATTCTCGTCGGCGATCTCGTGGCTGACGTTGCCGGAAGCGCCGAGCGCCTTGGCGATGCCGTTCGGGTCAATGATCATGATGACGGCGCCATCGCCCAGGATGGTGTTGCCGGAGAACATCTCGATGTGACGCAGCTTGGTCGACATCGGCTTGACCACGATTTCCTCGGTGTGGAACACGCCGTCGACCACGATGCCGAAGGTCTGGCTGCCGACCTGCGTCACCACAATGAAGCCGTTCTCGGGATCGGAGGAAGAGCCGTCGTCGATCTTGAGCAACTTCTTCAGGTGCATCAGCGGCAACAGCTTGTTACGCAGGCGAAGCACCGCGGTGTCCTTGATCCGCTCGATGCGATGTTCGGAATTGGCGCGTGCACGCACCAGTTCGACCACCGAAAGCTGCGGGATGGCAAAGCGGTCGCCACCGGCTTCCACAATCAGCGCGGAGACGATCGCGAGCGTCAGCGGGATCTTGATGGTGACCGAGGAGCCCTCGCCGGCCACCGACTTGATGTCGATGGTGCCGCCGATCTGATCGATGTTGGTGCGCACCACGTCCATGCCGACGCCGCGGCCGGATACGCTGGTCACGGAGGCGGCCGTCGAAAATCCCGGCGCGAAGATGAATTTGTGGATCTGCGCTTCCGTCATCTTCTCAAGTTCGGCCTCGTTGACGAGACCGTTCTGAAGCGCCTTGGCCTTGATCCTCTCGGTGTTGAGGCCACGGCCGTTGTCGGCGATGCAGATGATGATGTGGCCGCCTTCATGATAGGCAGATAGGCGGATCGTGCCCGTCTCCGGCTTGCCGCTGGCGGCGCGCTCGGCGGGCGTCTCCAGCCCGTGATCGGCCGAATTGCGGACCATGTGGGTGAGAGGATCCTTGATCAGATCCAGCACCTGCCGGTCGAGCTCGGTATCGGCGCCGTGCATCTCGAGTTCGATCTGCTTGTGCAATTCGCCCGAGAGATCGCGAACGATGCGCGGCAGCTTCTGCCAGGCATTGCCGATCGGCTGCATCCGCGTCTTCATGACGCCTTCTTGCAGTTCGGCCGTGACATTCGATAGCCGCTGCAACGGCACCTTGAATTCGGTGTCCTCGTTACGCCGCGAGATTTCCAGCAGCTGGTTACGCGTCAGCACGAGTTCGGACACCATGGTCATCAGGTGTTCGAGCGTATCGACATTGACTCGGATCGACTGGTTGGCGACCCGGTCGGTATCGCCGCCGGCTTCCACTTCGACGGCCGTCTTGGCCTTCTTGGCCACCGACTTCGATGCCTTTTCAGAAGCTGGTTCGGCTTCAGCTTTCGGAGTCGGTGCGGCCTTGACTTTGGCCTTCGCGGGCGCGGGCTTTGCAACCGGCGCCGGCGGAGCGGGCTCGGCGGCGGTTTCGCGGAACGCGCGCTCAAGTTCGTCGAGCGACACTTCGCCCGGCCGCAGTTCGCGCTCCAGTATCTGATAGGTCAGCTTGCCTTCGGTGTTTGCTGGCTCCGGAGCCGGCTCAGCGGGTGCTAGCGCCGGCGATGGCACCTCCGGAGTGGCCGCCATCGCGGCCATGCCGCGCTCGACCAGGTCGTGAAGCTGCACGATCAGATCCTGATCGTTGCCTTCGGGCTCCGCTTCGGTCGCCTCTAACCCGCCCAGGATTTCCTTGATGCGGTCGATGCTGCTCAGGATCAGCGTCACCGCCTCGGCGGTGACCGGCATGCCGTCCCGGAATTTGCCCATCAGGGTTTCGCCGGCATGCGCCAGCGCTTCCAGCCGCGGCAGGCCGAGAAACCCGCAGGTTCCCTTGATGGTGTGCACCAGACGAAAGATGTTATCTAAAATCTTGGCGTTGTTCGGTTCTTGCTCGAACTTCACCAGCTGATTGTCGACGGTGTCCAGGCTCTCGCCGGTCTCCGTCAAAAACTCTCTCAAAAGATCGTCCATAAATCTGGCCTTCACCCCTACGCGTGCGCTCGACGCGCTTTCCGAGTGTGGCCAGCTTCTATGCAAACCGTTTAATATTGGTTGAGCAAATGGAAAAGAACGGGCTCAACAAAGAGATAAGAAATCTCCGTAGGAAATCGGGGGTGCCGTGAAACCCTTTGTTAACCAACGCACCTGTCGCGGCAAACGCGGCCGGCGCGTCCTGAAACCGCTGCCGTTTCAGGCATCCGCGCTTAAGTGGCCGTCGCCACCACCGCTTCGCCCTCAGTGGCGAGCCGCACGCTCAGCCCGCAAGCCTGCGCCAGCAGGCGGGTATAATAAGGCTGCACCGAATGGGCATCGCTCGCCGACAACTGCGGCGAACTCAGGAGATCGGCGATATTTTGCGGCAGGCGGGCATTGAGCCCGCTCGCCGTGACGCGAAAGCCGAACGCCTCGCCCTCGCCGACGGGATCAACCGTCAATACGCCGCCGCGCGGAATTGTCTGCTGCGCGATCACCAGCATGTTGAGCAGGAGCTTGACGCGATTTTTGGGCAATAACAGACGCGGCAGGTTCCAGGCGATCGTGGTCTTGCCGTCCTCGATATGGCCCCGCGCCATGGTCTGCGCGTCGCCGAGATCGATCTGCGCCCCGGCCGATCCCGCCGCCCCAAACGCCAGCCGGCAGAACTGCAGGCGGGCAGAGGCCGTCTTCGCGCTCTTGCGAATCAGGTCGAGAGCAAATTCGCGGTCTTCCGGCTTGGGATTGTCGTCCAGCACCTCAAGGCCGTTGACGATCGCCCCCACCGGGCTGATGAGATCGTGGCACACCCGCGAACAAAGCAGCGCCGCCAGTTCAAGGGCGTCGGGCGCGGGACCGGAAGACGGGGCATCAGACATAGGGTTTCCCTAAAATCAGTGACGGCACGGACGATGCGAATCACATTAGTGGGGTAGGGCTTGATACACTGCGCAAGCTTGCGCTGCCAGCCGCCGGGATCCGCCCGGCGCGACGACTTCATCGCTGCGAATTGAGACTTTCATGGGCCCGCCGACCGGAAATCCTCCCATGCCCCAAATCGGCCGTCGCGCCGCGGCTCTGATGGGCCCCTTGACCGAACTCGTCGCTTTGGCGGGAGCTGCGATCCTGGCCGTCGATCGCACAAGGATGCGCGTCGACGGCAAAGCTGACGGCTCGCCGGTGACCGAAGCCGACCTTGCAGCCGACCGCATCATCGCCGAGGGCTTGGCCCGGCTAGCGAGCGATATTCCAGCGCTGTCGGAGGAACGCGCAAACCAGTGGCATGCAAGCTCTCCGGAGGTCTTCTTCCTGATCGATCCCTTGGACGGCACCAAGGAATTCGTCGCCGGCCGCAACGAATTCACCGTCAACCTCGCTTTGGTGGTCAAGGGAACGCCGCTGCTCGGCATCATCGGCGCGCCGGCGCTCGGTTTGATCTGGCGCGGCTTGGTCGGCCAGGGGGCTGAGCGGCTTGCCACAGGACAAGGCAACGGAATCGGGCCGGCCCTGCCGATCCGCACCCGGCGCTTTCCGTCCCCCGGCCAGTCCTGGATCGCGGCGGTGAGCCGTTCGCATGGCGATGCCGTCACCGAGGCCTTCATCGACGCGCGCCGCGGCGCTGTCAGGCAAACGCTCGGCTCGGCCGTCAAATTTGCGAAGGTCGCGGAGGGCGCGGCCGATATCTATCCGCGCCTGGCGCCGACTAGCGAATGGGACATTGCCGCCGGGCATGCGCTCGTCGCGGCTGCCGGCGGAAAAATCACCGATCCATCCGGCGGCGAGTTGCGCTTCGGCGAGCGGCTCGGCGATTTCATCGTGCCGGGCTTCATCGCCTGGGGCGATCCGACGGCGGGCTAAGGCGAGCCCTGGTCTACTGCGCCAATTGATCTTCGAGCGAGGGCCAGCGCAGTGTCGCCTCCCTTACATAAGGCGCGGGATTGGCGGCAAACGCATCGCGAGTCTCCTCACGCCCGAACAGATAGAGGCGTTGACCTGCGACAGTCCAGAACATCGGGCTTCCGCCCACCGTGACGCCGCGCGCCAGATCGACCGGATCGTAGCCGCCATATTGCGGGCCATAGATCTCGGGATGGGCGACAAAGGAGGCGCGATTGCCCTCATTCGTGAAGCGCCAGACGGCGCCGCCTTCCACGGCCTCGAAGTCCGGCAGGCCAACCTCGGGACGCGCGTCGATGAAATAGGCCAGCGGATCGTAGCCCTCGATGGCGAGACCGCTATAGCGGTTGGTGACCACGCGCTCCGTCGTCGTGGCCCGCGCCACCGACCCGGAACCCGCGAGCCAGCCCCCGCCCATCGACCCCAAAGCCGTCAGGAGCGCGATCACGGCTAATTCCGGGACGAAAATGCGGTCTGGCACCCATCTGGTTTGCTTCCTGCCGTTGTAGCGTCATAGTTGAACCCGATAACGTCCGAGTCGGGGAAATACGGGTTCAGCCTAAATTCATGCTGGTCAGCATCAGGTTAAGGCCGAAGCCGAATTTTCGATGTCCAGGGGTAGTTTCATGACTTTCGCCAGACGCCTTGCCGCGATGCCGTTGGCCGCGACGACGTTGGCCGCGCTGATGTGCCTGGCGATGCCGGTTTCCGCGCAGCAGCCGCCGCCACCGCTGCCCCCACCGGCTTCCGCGCCGCCGCAGGCAGCGCCCGCCCCGGATTTGCCGCCGCCGCAACGCCAGCCGGGCCCGAGCTATTACGGGCCGGACGAACTGGTGGGCGCGGGTCACAAGTTTTTCGGCAACGTCTCCCGCGGTCTTGCTTCGGTGATCGAGCGCGCGGTCAGCCAATGGGGCCTGCCGAACGGCTATATCCTGGGTGAAGAAGGCTCCGGCGCCTTTGTCGCCGGCCTGCGTTACGGCGAAGGCACCCTTTACACCAAGAACGCCGGCGATTTGCGGGTGTACTGGCAGGGACCGTCGGTCGGCTTCGATTGGGGCGGCGACGGCGCGCGCACCATGACGCTCGTCTACAACCTGCCGTCCACGGCTGCGATCTATCAGCGTTTCGCCGGCATCGACGGTTCCGCCTACATCATCGGCGGCTTCGGCATGACGGCGCTCACCGCCAACAACATCGTGCTGGTCCCGATCCGCTCCGGCCTGGGGCTGCGGCTCGGCGCCAACATCGGCTATTTGAAGTACACGCCGCACGCGACCTGGAATCCGTTCTGATCGCACGGGAGCCGTAGTTTCCCGGACTGGAATTCGTGCGCGCTTGTCGATCGACGTTAACCGTGCAAGGGACTGGCCTTTGCCCCGCACGTCATGGCATTGTTGATTTGGTTTAGTTGTTGGTTGTGTGGAGGCTTCATCGATGGTCGAGCCGATCATGTATTTGGCGATCGGTTTTCTGGTCGCGATGCTGCTCGGTCTGACGATCGTGCCGCTGGTGCATAACCGCGCGGTACGGCTGACCACGCGGCGTATGGAAGCGGCAACCCCGCTCTCGATGGCGGAAATCCAGGCCGACAAGGACCAGTTGCGCGCGGAATTTGCAATGTCGGCGCGCCGGCTCGAGATGAGCGTTGACCAGCTCAAGCACAAGACCACCAGCCAGCTCGCCGAACTCGGCAAGAAGACCGATGCGATCAACCGCATGAAGGTCGAGCTCGGCGAGAAGAACGCGACCATCTTTGCGCTGGAAGCGCGGGAGAAGGCGGTGAAGGAACAGCTTCGCGCCACAGAAGAAGAATTCGCCACCAAGACCGAAGCGCTGCGCCAGGCCGAGAAGGCGCTGACCGACAAGCAGGGCGAACTCGGCAAGATCAACGCTGAGCTGACCGACCGTTCGGTGATGGCGGAAAGCCGGCAGGTCGAACTCGTCGCCGTGCATACCCAGATCGACGCGCTGAAGAATCGCGTCGGCGATGCCGAGAAGGATTTCGCCGCCACTCAAGCGCGGCTCGAGCACGAACGCCTCCAGTCGGAGACCGCAAGCCGCGAACTCACGGATGCGCGCGGCCGCGTCGAAAATTTGAGCCAGCGGGTCACCGACCTCGATCGCCAGTTGATCGTTCAGGTCAAGGAAGCCGAACTGCTCGGCAACCGCGTCAACGATCTCGAAGGGCGGCTTTCGACACAAGGCAAGCTGCTCGCCGAGCGCGACTATGAGGTCAACCAGCTTCGCCAGACCAGGGACGCCGCCGACCGCACCATCAAGGAGCTGCGCGACGAGATCAACCTCACCAATTCGGGTTCGTGGCCGGCGCTCGACAAGCTGAAGTCGGAGAAGGCCGCGGTCGAGGAGCAGCTTCGCGTCGCACGCGACGAGCGGTCCAAGCTGCAACGCGACATCAACGCGATCCAGCAGCAGGCGGAAAGCTCGTGGGCTACCGAGCGCATGGAAAATGCGCTGTTGCGCGAACGCATCAACGACATCGCTGCCGAAGTCGCCAAGCTCGCGATCCAGCTCGAAGGGCCGGACTCCCCGATCGAGGCCCTGCTTGCCGCCGAGCCTGCGAAACCAGCGAACCGAATGGCGCAGCGCCCCATGGCAGCCCGCCGGAAGGCGGCGGCACGCTCGCCGAACGCATTCGCGCGCTGCAATCCCACGCCTCCCGCGCCCGCCAGCAAGGGGCGTAGAGCTTCGACGTCGTGCTGACGTGACGTTTGCACTTATTCGTTCGATAGCTCTCCTCGCTTCGTCATTCCGGGGCGCTTCGAAGATGCGAACTATCCGTACGCAATTGCGCACCTGAGAGATCCATTTCTCCATGCATTCTTGCGGCGCCATGGATTCCGGGCTCACCCTTGCGGGGCGTGCCCGGAACGCACGAGGTCGGAGAGAGTTTAGCACGCCCTCGCATTCCCGCGGCACGTACGCGCCCGAGTTTTTCAAAAACAACGTCCCTCGAAAATCGGAGGGCGCAGGGAATGCCGGGCGCACAGCTCGCCCGCAGTTTCGCGTGGAATAAAGAAAACCACACGAAGGTCGTCACCACAGGTTCGCCGGACGATCCCGGCATTCCCCGCGCGACGGTTTTACGGCTTCTTTCGAGCTCTCCCTGGTGATCGGGCTTTCTTGTCACCATCGTCGGCGTTGATGCCGAAGCAATCGCCGCCAACTTGACGCCGGCGTCGAGGCGTCAGGACCACACGACTTCGCCGTCCGCTTGCCAGTGCATTCGTCTTGCGCACCACAAGCGTCCATCGCCTCCCTGCGCCCAACGTTCGTGACGATCGCGAAACGCCCCTCTTTATCGGGCGCGGGATGGGCGAGATTCTGCCAGTGATTTTAGCAAGACGATCAACCGCGCAGCCTGCGACCAATTAACACGACGGGCAAATCAGGTGCGACGGCGGAAATCGTGTCAAGTGACGAGCAATTGCTTCGCCCGAGCTTCTGTCGTATCCCGGACGCGGTGCGGCGCCAACAGCTCGTTCACGCGCGTCTTCGACACGCTATGGCGCTGCTCCGCAGAGCCGGGACCCATGCGAGGACGATGAGCTCAATGCGAGAATAATGGACCCCGGATCAGCAGCGCACCACGCCGCTGACGCGGCGCATTGCGCAGCGTCCGGGGAAAGCGGACGCCCGTGGTTGGGAAGACGGCAAATGAAGCCGCCCTCACCCGTATTCAGCTTGACACCCCTACCCCCCGCTTCGTAAATCGCACCTCTGGCCCTCTACCTGACGGCCGGGCGCATAGCTCAGCGGGAGAGCGTTCCCTTCACACGGGAGAGGTCCAAGGTTCGATCCCTTGTGCGCCCACCAGCCTTCGCTCGCGTTGCGAGCTACGGCTTGGCAAGCCACCAAATTATTTAGCGAGCGAAGGCTGTCGCGCCGAAGCCTTAGGCGAAGGCGGACCGTTATGATACATCACAATCGCCCTTCCGGCTCCGCATGGCGCAGCCAGCCAAAATCTCAGCGAAGCATGTCCGGCGTAGCTTGAGCGCGAGCGAAAGCGAAGACGGACGAGCGAAGGCTGTCGCGCCGAAGCCTTGGGCGAAGGCGGACACCAAAAGCCCCAAATCGGGCTTTTTGTTTTTTGACTGGATCGAAACAGCAGCGGGATAAGGCGACATGAGCAGGCGAAGACATTCCGGCGAGTTGATCTTGATCACCGGATTCATGCGTTGCCGGCGCAAGCGACCCTCGTTTGCCCGATGGCTCGCCGCTTTGGCTGCGGTTCTGTTCGTCTTCGCTTGTCCGCTAGCCGCAAGGGCGGCATCTCCCGCCGAGCTGATTTCGAGCTTTCGACATCAGCATGGCGAAGGCAAAGTAACGATCGATCCGGTTCTCAATCGTATCGCGCAAGAGCAGGCCAAAGCGATGGCCGCACGGGATCAAATGGGGCATGCCGTGCTCAGGCCATTCAGCGATCGCGTGGCAAACCTTAACGCAGAACGGGCCGCCGAAAACCTTGCCGAGGGGGATGACACGTTTTCGAAGGCGCTCGACCAGTGGATCGGATCGTATGGCCACCGCAGCAACCTCTTGATGCACGAGGCTACGCGCGTCGGTATCGCCAGCGCCAGAAGCCCCAAAAGTGGTGAGACCTATTGGGCGATGGTGATTGCGGGTCCAGAACCAAAGCGCGCAGGGAGCACCAAAGGCGCGGATGGCAAGGAAAAGCCCTGCCGATTGATGCTGAATGACCTCTGCCTGTGATCACGCCCGCGCGTCGGGACGCTGGCTCGGCGCGTGCCTCAAGCGTTCTGTTCGGAAACCGATGCCCAGTAGTTTGGATTTTTGGGCGTCTGAATGCGCACCCATCGATAGGGCGTGCGAGACCAGGGCAGGATTCGGTCGGTCAGATTGTCGAGCACCAAATCGCCGCCGTTGGTACGGACAACCGTAACAAGGTGATGCTCGCCCGAGACGGTCGCAACCTCGCTCAACAGAACGTCGCGAGCGGGCCAACCTCTCGTGATCAATTGGTGGCGCTTTGTCGCGGCGTAATCGTTACAATCGCCGCGAACCGGGCTCAGCAACCATTTTTCACCCGCAAGACCGTCCAGATTTCGCTCGGGATGGATCGATGAATTGACAGTGCGATTGATGTTCTCAAGCTCCGACCGGCGCATGTCGTTCAACTCGATCCGGTCGCCCTCGAATGACAACCGCCCCGATTTGCAGTCACCAGGGTATTTCAAGCAGAACTGCGTAAATGCCATCGGAGCCAGGGTTGGCGCGTCAAGCCTGATGAATTGAAAGCCTTGCGGCAGCGCATTGGGGACGCTCGCGAGACTGGCGGTCGCGCCATTCCGGAAGTCGCTCCGCAGAAGCGGTTGCGCGCTTGAGAATCTGGATTCAAAACTGATGAATTGAACGCCTTGCTGCGGCTCATCGGGAGCGCTCATAAGATCGGCGGTCGTGCCGTTCCAGAGGTCGCTCCGCGGCAGCAGTTGCGCGCTTGCGAGACGGGATTCCGCGTCGTGGTGGCCGAGAGCGAGTGAGAGAACCGTCAGGAAAGAAAGGCATACGGCCGCGCACGTGAATGCAAGGCCCGTGATGATGAGGGGAAAAATCACCAGGACTCTGAAGCTTCGTTTAAGAGCGGCCGAGATACGCAACCTGACCATTCGAAACATCCCAAGCTCCGAATTCTCCCCTTATGATTCTAAAAATGGCTTAAATTTCGGCTTTTTCGGTCCATTTTTCCGCCGCGCAGACGGTTGGCCGCAAGGGCCGCATCTCCCGCCGAGCTGGTTTCGAGCTTTCGACTTCAGCACGGCGAAGGAAAAGTAACGATCGACCCGCTTCTCAACCGAATCGCGCAAGAGCAGGCCAAGGCGAGGGCCGCAAGAGGTCATCCGTCGGCTTGGCAGGCCATCCCGATATCTATCTCAGCGAAGGCTGTCGCTCTATGAGATGGCGACGATCTCGAGCTCCTGATTTCCCGAGCCTGCGACGTCGCCTACGCTTTTACCCATCAGGGATTTTGCCACCGGAGAAGCAAACGAGATCGAGCCGGCTTTGGGATCGGCTTCGTCCTCGCCGACGATACGATATTTCTGCACCCGGCCGTCATGGCGGCTGAACGTCACCGTGCTGCCAAAGGCAACGACGTCGGATGATGCCGGATCGGGAACGAGCTGGGCCGTTCTGACCCGCTCGGAGAAGTAACGCAGATCCCGCAAGGGAATCGCCGCTTCCCGTCTGCGCTCGTTGACGTCTTCGATCCGCTGCGCAGCCTCACAGGCCTGCCGCGCCTCGTCGAGCTGACGCTTCAAAGCCTTCAATCCTGTTTCGGTAACCAGATTGGGATGATCCGAGATTGGACGATCGGGAAGCAGGGTCTCGGAGGCCGTTTCGGCGCTCTCTTCCTTGGTGAAGGCAACACTCAATCCGAACTTCTCGCAAGCAATCTCATCCCGGTAACAGTATGACTGCTGAGGTGCAGTGCAAGCATTCTGATGATCCCCCAAGCGCCCGGGAGATGTTGAACAAAACCCAAAAGCTTTATATCGTTTGCGAGGAATAACAGCCGCCCGGCGTGCTATGTTCGTTATGTCGCCGCGGAACAGATTCCGGTGATTCATCGCGGGGCAACGGGGGCTGATATCTTGAATCCTGGACTGGTTTCAGAAGCAAGTGTCGGCCACGCGCCGGCTGATTTGCGTCGGGTCGGCGCGCATCCAGATCACTGGTATCCGGTTGCATGGTCGCACGAGGTCAAGAGAGGACACGTCGTTGCGTCCTCTTTCGCAGGCGAGCCGATCGCCATCGTGCGCCCGCAACAAGGCGAATTGTACGCGCTGGAAGATCGCTGCGCGCATCGTCAGGTGCCGTTGTCCAAGGGCACCGTGACCGATTGCAGGCTGCATTGCTGCTATCACGGCTGGAGCTATGACGCGTCGGGAAAGTGCGATGTTCCCTATCTCGGCAAGGGCAAACAGCCGAATGGCGTGCGGACATATCCGGCTTGCGAATGCGACGGCGTCATCTTCATCTGGCCGGGCCATTTGCCGGCCGCGCCGCAGCCCACAAGCCTCGGCGCCGGCGGCGACAAGGCCTACAAGACGCGGTCCTTCGGACGGGTCGTCAATTGCCACTACACGTTCATGCATGAAAACCTGATGGACATGAACCATCAGTTTCTTCACCGTCGAACGACCGGCAAGGTCTCGCCGCGCTACCTCGGCAAGCGCGCAGGCGAAGGCTGGATGGAGCTCGACTACACCTTTGCACGGCCGGACTCCAAGCAGCCGCTCGGCGAATCCCTGATCATGGGAAGCTTCCGGATGGACACCTCCAAGCCGCGCGACCGCATGACCATCCGCACGGAGTATCCGCACCAGAGCTTGCGGTTCTGGACGGCAGGCGACAAGCCCGTCTTGCACGTCTGGCTTGGCTACACGCCGGTCGATGCCGAACAGCGGAAAAACCGGTCGTTCATTCTGCTTTCGGTGCGCCGGCCCAAAATCCCCGGTGTGCTGGACCTTGCGTGGCCGGTGTTGACCTGGTTCACCAATCGCGTGTTCGAGGAAGACCGCGAAATCGTCGAGATGGAGCAAGCCGCCTACGACGCGCAGGGCGCCGACTGGAATCAGGAGGTTTTCCCTCCGATCAGGGATCTGCGCGACCTGCTTGCCAAAAACGGGCGCGTGATTTCCGCGCGGTAGATCTGATCGATCTTTTCAAGACTTCACGCAAAGCCGGGCCTGGACGGCTACCAGGAGTTAAAAAAGCGCTATCAACTGGTCCGCCAGCGTCAACGGTTGCGGTAGCAGCTCGTTGACTATGGAAACCTGTCGGGCTGGCACAAAGGCTTGGCGCGTAGCATCATCCTGACATGGCAGGCAGTCTTTTCACCATCGAATACTTCAGCTGCCCGAGTTGCGCGTTGCCCTACAGCGTGACCCGGGAGCAGCATCGAACCAGGCATTCCGGCAGCTTTTCTTGCGAGGTTTGCGGGACTGAAGTCCATGCGTGGTCCGGCGATTATGATTTGTTCGATTGGCAGGTCGACAAGCCGGACATGCCCGACTTCGGGAAAAGGTGGGCGGGCCGGCGCTGACATCAGCCACTGATCTGGCGCGACGACGAACCCAACAAAACCAGTCAGCCATCTCCGCGACCTGGCCTCGTGGAACCATCGGGAACCCGATGAATTATAGGGAGATCGCCCCTCGAGAACGCATGCATGCGCGGCAGCCTCCCGGTATCATCGCTGACAGGTTCTCCCACCCGATCAGCCCACTGGTTTGTACGCTTTGCCGCCAACACCGCGACGTGGGCCGGCACCTCGCCGGCATTCGTCATCGCGGTTCTGGTCGTGTTGGTTTGGGCGGTTCTCGGCCCGGTATTTAACTACAGCGATACCTGGCAACTGGTGATCAACACCGGCACCACGATCGTCACCTTCCTGATGGTGTTTCTGATTCAAAATACGCAAAACCGCGACACCAAGGCGCTGCAGGTCAAGCTCTCCGAATTGATCCTGGCGCTGGAGACCGCCAACAACAAGATCGCGGCGATCGAAAACGCGAGTCCGGAGGAATTGGACGCCGCCCAGGAAGAAATTCAGGATCGCGCCAGAGAGCAGGCCAGTTAACGCGAGGCGGCCGTTCGTCGAGGCCAATATCGGCCGCGACATGACCCGGACTAGTACCCACTTTCCGAAGTTCGTGCTCCATCGCCGCACCCACTTCCACGAACTTCGGTAAGTTATGGGTACTAGCAAACCTTTTGGTTCTAGTGCCGCTTTTCTATTTGAAGTTCCTGGATCGAATTCGCCGCTTGTGGTGCAGGAACTTCAAATAGGCGGCACCAGGATCTTCGAGCAACTGCAAGAGGCTTCCTTCGGAAGCCTGGAGATCAAGGCCTCGATTGAGGGGTGACGCAGCGGTTGGGGCTCGAAATCACCGAAACCTCGCTCCTGGAAAACCAGGAGGCCGGGCGACGATACGCCAGCTTAAGAATCTCGGTATATCCTCGGCGCTGGACGATTTGGCACCGGCTATTCTTCCGTGACGTACCTGACGAATTTCCCGTCCCGAACAGCAGGCCATGGTGGCCTGACCGGGATGCGTTTTTTCGATACAGAAAGTATCATGTCATGAGCGCGCAGACAGGTTTGATCGATCAGCTCGAGGATGCTCTTGGCGACAAGAATTTGGCGCGGCGCGCCGAGGTCCTGCGCAAGGTGACCGACCTCTTTGTCCTGAAGTCCGGGACGTTCTCCGAAGACCAGATCGCGCTGTTCGATGTCGTGATGGGCAGGCTGCTCGAAAACATCGAGAGCGCGGCCCGCGCCCAGTTTGGAAGCCGTATCGCAAGATTGCCCGATGCGCCGCGCGAGGTCGTTCGCCTGCTGGCCGCCGATGCCGCCATCGAGGTCGCCGGACCCGTCCTCGCCCATAGCGAGCGGATCGACGTCGACACCCTGGTCGACAGCGCCAAGACCCAAAGCCAGGACCATCTGCTCGCGATCTCCGGCCGCAAGATTTTGGCGGAAGCGGTGACCGACGTTCTGGTCGATCGCGGCAACCGCGCCGTCGTCTCTGCGACCGCGCAGAATGCCGGCGCGAAATTCTCCGAATTCGGCGTATCAACGCTGGTCCGCAAGGCCTGCAACGACGGCGACCTTGCCCTCTGCGTCTGGTCGCGCCCGGATATTCCGCGTCAGAACCTGGTCAAGCTGTTTGTCGATGCCTCGGAAGCGGTCAAGAACCAGCTTGTAGAGGCGGATCCCCGGCGCGCCGACTTGATCAGGTCGATGGTGGCGCAGGCAACCGACGACATCCAGACCAAGGCGCGCGCCGGCTCGAACGAGTTTTCGGAAGCCCAGCATCTGGTGCGCGAGCTGAACACCGCAGGCAAGTTGAACGAAGCGCAATTGCTGGCTTTCGCCGACGAAGGCAGTTTCGACAAGGTGGTCGCCGCACTGTCCTTGATGTGCGACCTTCCGGTCGGTGTCGTTGAGCGGGCTTTCGTCCAGAACCAGACCGAGCAGATCGTCGTTCTGGCCCGCGCGGTCGATATCTCCTGGGCGACGACAATGAAGCTTCTGCTGCTGCATGCCGGCGTCAACGGCTCTTCGCGGCACCAACTGGACATCACCTTTGCCAATTTCTTCCGGCTGCAGCCGGCAACGGCGCAGACGGCGCTCAAGTTCTATCGCATGCGGGAAAAGGCGAACCGCCCCAACTAGCGGCGCTTACGCGAGACCCGCTTCTTTCAGCCGCTGCGCCAGAAAGCCGGAAAGCTCCTCGTGGGGCTTGCCCGCCACATAGACCTCCAGCGAAACAACGCCGGTCTTCCCCAGCGTCGCCAGCACGCCGATCCAGTAGGCGAACCAGATGTGCGGATCGGTCAAGGCGCGCAGCTTGTGCCGGTCGTGCTCGACCGGCTGATGGTTGGCCGCTTTTCTCACCTCGATCGCGAGCAGATTGTTGGGAACCGCGCGCTGATGCACGACGATATCGGGATAGATCGACTTGCCGAGATGATCGTCGGTCGAGACGATCGAACCGTGCGGCAGTTGCAGCGTCCGCACGCCGAGACGATCGAAATCGCAATCGACCTCAAAATCCGGAAACTGTCTTTCCAGGTGCAAGGCGAGCCGATGCGTCAGCGTACGCTCGCCGAGATCGTGCTCGAACAGGAACGCCTCGCTCGCATAAAACTGCTTCAGCGCGGCGACGACCTTGTCCAGCTCGGCGTGCATCTGGCCCCCGCGTTCAGGTCGTCATTCCGGGCGAAGCGAAGCGAATCCAGACACTTAGGAAGAATGGATTGCTTCGTCGTCTGGCGCTCCGCGCAAAATTGACGTTTCACTTTTGTCGCCTCGCACGGCCCTGAATGACAGTTCGTCACATCCGCACTTCGATCAGCCGCGGGCCGGGCTCGGCGATCGCTTCCGCCAGCGCCACGTTGAATTCGTCGGCGCTCGTCACCGCGCGGCCCGCAACCCCCATGCTCTTGGCGAGGCCTACGAAGTCCAGCGTCGGATTGTCGATTTTGAGCATGTCCATGGCGCGGCTGCCGGGAGAGCCGGCGCCGACGCCGTCGAATTCGCCGCGCAGGATCTGGTAAATCCGGTTGGCGAACACGATCGTCACGACGTTGAGGCCTTCGCGCGCCTGCGTCCACAGCGACTGGATGGTGTACATCGCGCTGCCGTCGCCGACCATGCAGATCACCTTGCGATCGGGACAGGCAACCGCAGCGCCCGTCGCCACCGGCGTCGAAAAGCCGATCGATCCGCCCATGTTCTGCAACCAGTCATGCGGTGCGGCCGCCGCGGTCGGCGGGAAGAAGCCGCGTCCGGTGGTGATGGATTCATCGACGATGATCGCATTTTCGGGGATCGCGCACGCAATCGCCTGCGCGATCGAGGCGTGGTTGAGCGGCCCGGTCGGCTTGTTGAGTTCGGTGAGCTGTTGCGGCTTGACGTCGGAGGCCTTGGCACTGAGCGCGTCGGCGAGCGCTTCCAGCGCCGCGACCGAATTCTCGCCCCAGGCCGTCATGCGCTGAACCTCGCAGCCCTCGGGCCTCAGTTGGCTTGGCTTGTTCGGGTAGGCGAAGAAGGCGATCGGGTCGTTGGCTTCGACCAGGATGATGTTCTTGAAGTCCTTGAGCAGCGGCAGCGCCTGCTCGATCACATAGGGAATGCGGTCGATCGAGAAGCGGCCGCGGCCGCGCGCCATGCGCGGATGATAGGTCTGGCCCATCACCTTGCAGCCGGTCTTGCCGGCGATCTGCTGCGCCAGCGCCAGGCCCCGTTCAGTCAGCGCGTTGCCGGTGATGAGCAGAAGGTTCTGCGTGCCGCCGGAGTGCAGCACCTTGGCTGCCTTCTCGACGGCGTCGGCGGAAAAACCCGGCTGCTGCTTGGGCGGCGTCACCTGCGCGATGCCGTCGGCCTCGTTCCAGGCGGTATCGGCCGGCAGGATCAGGGTCGCGATCTGCGGCGGCGCGCTTTTGGCGGCGGCGATGGCTGCCGCGCCATCAGCCGCGACCGACTTGGCATTCGGCGAGGTGCGCACCCATTTCGACATCGGCCGCGCCAGGCCCTCGATATCGGAAGTCAGCGGCGCGTTGTAGCCGATGTGATAGGTGGCGTGCTGGCCGACGATGTTGACGATGCCGGAATGCGCCTTCTTGGCGTTGTGCAGGTTGGCAAGCCCGTTGGCGAGACCGGGGCCCAGATGCAGCAGCGTCGAGGCCGGCGTGCCCTTCATGCGGAAATAGCCGTCGGCCGCCCCCGTTACCACGCCCTCGAACAGGCCGAGCACGCAGCGCATGCCCTCGACGCGATCGAGCGCTGCGACGAAGTGCATCTCGGAGGTGCCGGGATTGGTAAAGCAGACGTCGACCCCGCCCGCGACCAGGGTCCGCACCAGACTTTCCGCACCGTTCATCCCGTCACTCCCGTTCGCGATTTAAGGCTTCGACAAGCCTCAAGATCAACCATTCCTCACGTCGTTCGTCAAAGGGGGTTTGTGCGCATGGTTGCCATCACCGTCGTGGGTAGCTCACAATTTTAACCGCGCCATTCGAATTCCGTCACGTTTGCTTGCGAAAATACCCCCGTTATGGCCTGCTTGCCCGTCAAGCTCTACCCGGGAGGAACCCGATGATCCGGACTTTTGCCGCTTTGGCCGTAGGGTTGATGCTGCTGGCCAGCGTCGCACCCGCCCGCGCCACCATGGACGACGACTTTTTCAATTTCGGACGCCTGCAGCGGCAGCAGCCGCAGCCGCAGCCCGGGCGCGCCTATCCCTATTACGGCCCCGGCTCCGACTATTACGGCGGCAGCTCAAGCCCGATCCCGCGCGAGCGAGTTAGCTCCCCAGTCGCGCAGCCGCCGGGCAGTATCTACATCTCGACATCAGAGCGGCGGCTTTATCTGATCCTCGG
This sequence comes from uncultured Alphaproteobacteria bacterium, assembly GCA_963775545.1. Classification (GTDB taxonomy): domain Bacteria; phylum Pseudomonadota; class Alphaproteobacteria; order Rhizobiales; family Xanthobacteraceae; genus Bradyrhizobium. The sequence goes on along the minus strand of CAVZJE010000023.1, from coordinate 17,680 downwards.
CCATGGCGAGGCGCTGCGTTACGGCATTGGCGTCGGCCGCGACGGCTTCGGCTGGTCCGGCACTCATCACATCACCGCGAAAAAGGAGTGGCCGAGCTGGACCCCGCCGGCGGAGATGCGGCGACGGCGCCCCGACCTGCCGCGCTACCTGGCCGGCGGCATCGAAAATCCGCTGGGCGCACGCGCGATGTATCTGGGCTCGACGCTCTATCGCATCCACGGCTCCAATGAGCCCGAGACGATCGGCCACGCCGTCTCTTCCGGCTGCATCCGCATGACCAACGAGGACGTCACCGATCTCTACAACCGCGTCTCGGTCGGCACGCTCGTGGTGGTGCGGTAGGGTTCCATAGACGGCGCCCATTTCGTCATTGCGAGCGCTAGCGAAGCAATCCAGACTGTTGCTGTGATCCTGGATTGCTTCGTCGCTTGCGCTCCTCGCAATGACGACTGAACGTCGAGCCCCATCCGCATGAATGATTTTGTCCTGCCCGCGACCCGTTACGCGCTCAGCGGCGACTGCAGCATCGCGTATCAGGTGATGGGCGAGGCGCCGATCGATCTCGTGATGGTGCCCGGCGTAGTCTCGCACGTCGAATTCTTTCATGAGACGCCGGGGTACACAGCGTTCCTGAGGCGCCTCTCCGAATTCGCACGCGTGATCACTTTCGACAAGCGAGGCCAGGGACTGTCCGACCGGGTGTCCGCTCCCTCCCTGGAAGAGCGCATGGATGACGTCCGTGCGGTGATGGACGCTGTCGGCTCCAAACGCGCCGCCGTGATGGGATTCTCCGAAGGCAGTCCGATGAGCGCGTTGTTTGCCGCAACCTATCCAGAGCGGGTAGAGAAGCTTCTGCTGTTCGGCGGATTTGCGCTATCGGCGATGGCCGCCGATTTTGAAGCGAAAGCGGCCGAACGTCTCAAGAGCTGGGGCACCGGCGAGATCCTCAAACAGGCATGGCCGAGCCTGATCGCGAAACCCGGAGGCATCGAGGTGATGGCGAAGATCGAACGGCTCTCCGCCAGCCCCGGCGCGATCAGGGCGCTGACGCTTCTGAACGCCCAGATCGACGTTCGGCCGATCCTTCCTACCATTCGGATTCCGACCCTCGTGATGCATCGGACGGGGGACCTTCAGGTGCCGATCGCGGCCGGCCGCGCGCTGGCCAGCCAGATACCGGACGCCAAATTCATCGAATATCCCGGCGAGGATCACGTGTACTGGTCCGGCGATGTCGAGGCATTTCTCGGCGACATCGAAGAGTTCGTCACCGGAAGCCGCGATCACTCATCGGTCGAGATCGAACGCATTCTTGCGACCGTGCTGTTCACCGACATCGTCGATTCCACCCGCAGCGCGGCTGCGATGGGCGATCATGCCTGGCGCCGCTTGCTGGACAATCACGATCAGATCGCGCGGCAAACGGTCGAGAAGTTCCGGGGCAATCTCATCAAGACGACCGGAGACGGAATTCTCGCAACCTTCGATGGTCCCGGCCGCGCGGTCCGCTGCGCGCTGGCGTTCAGCGCCGCCGCTGGACAAATCGGGCTGCCGCTGCGGGCAGGCCTGCACACCGGCGAGATCGAACTGCGCGATCGCGACGTCGGCGGCATCGCCATTCATGCCGCCGCTCGCGTCATGGCGCAGGCCGAGGCCAGCGAAGTCCTGGTTTCGAGGGTCGTCACCGACCTCGTTGCGGGCGCGGGGCTGAAATTCGCCGAGCGCGGTTCGCATGAACTCAAGGGCATTCCGGGGCGCTGGGACCTGTTCGCTGCTCAGGCGTGAGATGGGAGGGCGACACCCCTTCGCCCTCCCCGGCACCATTGATCAGGCGAGAGGCATCAAGCCGCGGCCAGCCGGCCTTTCGCAGCAGTCTGTCGCCGCAGCCGCCACAGCACGATACCATGGAGCATCAGGGCGAGCGGGACGGCGAAGGTGGGTATCATCACCAGCGGATAGGACGTGATCAGGAGGTTCGGCGCATCGAAGGCCAACAAGTGCGGCCGCCCAGGAGAGGTCATGGCCCCCATCGTGAGCGCCACGACCAGATCGGCGATTTCAAAAAGGCACCAGGCGTAGACCGCGCTGAGGACACCCGGCGCATTCCGCGCCAGCCGCGCAGCCACGACGACGGCGAGCAAGCCGGTCGCAACGTCCCCAATCCCCGCCGGCAGCGCAAACTGCCAGGGCAGACGTCCGTCGGCCCAGAGCACGAGGAAGATGCCGCCTGCAACGCGATAGACCTGAGCCGCCACGATCCAGTGCAGCGGTATCGCGGAGACGAGGCGCGCGATTGCTCCCGACAGCCGCAAGCCTGCGGCGGCAACGATCAGCGGGATCGTCAAACCGAGCGCTATGGTCGGCACCGCGGTGTCGGCGGTCGCGAAATACATGTTTGCCGAGCCGATGTACTGCGCGATCGCCAGCCAGCCGATAAGGGTCGCCGAGAGCGCGCCGGCCGTCACGTATCGTGACTGCGCGGGCCCCTCCATGCGGAAGGCACCCATCCAGATGAGGACCAGCGCGATTGCTGCCACAAACGGGCGGACGGCCGATTCGAACGTTACGAGATAGGCGGGGATTTCCGGTGTCATGGCTTGACTCCTTTGGTTATTACTATTAATTTCATAGTCACTATTTTTTATGGAGTCAATTCCCAAAAGCGTGACCGCCGGATAAGATGGAGCGATGCAAAAGCAAAAGACCCAAAATACCTCGGACTGCCCGGTGGCCCGCACCCTGGACGTCATTGGATCGAACTGGACCTGCCTGATCCTGCGCGACCTCCTCCTGCATGGTGAACGGCGCTTTCAGGACTTGCAGGACTCGCTTGACGGCATCGCGCCGACGACGCTGTCGGATCGTCTGCGGACGCTTGAGCAGCATGGCGTGGTGGAGCGGCGTTTCTATTCAATGAACCCGCCGCGCGCGGAGTATGTGCTGACCGCCAAGGGTCGCGACCTCGGCCCGATTGTCGCTGCCATGCGGGCTTGGGGGCGCAAACACGCGCGTTGAATACTCGTCACTCCGAACAACTTGGTAGCTCCGCCTTGGATGTCCGGAGTTGGCGCCAAGACCCGTCGGTCCAAATCGTTAGCCGCCCGATTGGCAGACCGCCTTGAGCGCCGTCCACTCGTTGTCGGTCAGGAGCGGCGGACCGCTAGCGGGGCGGTCTTCGTCGCTGAGATGCTTCAGCCGGTCTTCGGTCGCGGGTGGTTGGACACGATCGAAAGCGGGTGGTTGGACAGGATCGACAAAGCCGTGTCCGCCTGGTTGCCGGTGATGCGGAAAATCAGCTCGCCCATCGCCTTGGTCGGACGGCCGAGCCGATGCATCACTGAAATCGAAAAATCGTCCGCCTTCTGCTCGGCATCGCGCGAATAGGACGCGGTGACGAGCGATCGCGAGGCGAAAATCAGCGCGCCGGACCCGGTGACGTCGCCGAACAGCAGCCCGATCAGGAACGACGTCCCACCGCTATAGATCATGTTGCGCGTGTTATCGCGATGCCTGACATGACCCAATTCATGCGCGAGCACGCCCGCGATCTCGTCCGGGTTTTCGGCTTTCGCCAATAATCCGCTGAACAAATAGACCTTGCCGCCCGGCAGCGCGAAGGCGTTCGGCACCGGCGTGTTCAGCACGTCGGCCCTAATCGGCGTATCGATGCCGGCGGCGGTAGAAAGTTCTTTCATCAACTTGAAGAAGGCGGCGCGGCCGGCGGGATTGCTGCAGGTCTTGCCGCCAAACATGATCCTGATTTGTCCCTCCGCCGCATCGCCGATGCGCCGCTCCAGCGTGCTGGGCACCAACGGCGCGAGACGATCGGCCACCAACGGCAGGGCGAACCAGATCACCGCAACGATGGACACCGTCGCCGCCAGCGACCAGCCCACGATGGCGGCGACACTATGCCGGCCGGCAGCATTGTCATTCAGGTGGGCGCAACGGAAGCTCAATGCCGCGGCGAGCGCGGCGTCGCGAACTTCCAATCGCGCCAGCGCCGGCGCGGTCACGCAACTCAGGCGCAGGATGTCCGCAGCCCCCTCAGCGCGGCGGATATCCGCAAACGGCCAGGTCGCGAGCGTTATTCCGTTCTCGATGATTTCGATCCGGTCGCTGAGCGCAAGCTGCACCTGATGACGGCGGCTCGATGTGCCGTCATAGAAGACGGAATTGCCGTCTGGCTGCGGCGCCGGCGGAATTGTCTCCGTACCACCGTCGATCATCCCGCTAGAATCCGACGACATCCAGCCCCCCGGCGAGGCCCTCGCCGAGCGCACTTGCGAGTTCACCCTTGGCGGCCACATTCGCGGCTGCTTCCAGACGGAAGGCGGTCGCAGACACAGCCACCCTCGCCCAGACATCGCGCAGGAGATAGACCCGTATCACGAGGTTCATCGTGAGAATGAACCCCAGATAACCCGCGGCCACGGCGCCCTTTATCGCAAGGCTCGCCTGAAGCCGACTGGCGAAATGAGCCATGTCGGTGAATCCCAAAATCCACCAGAAGCTCATGAGCAGATACACGACAAAGACCAAAAGTAGGAGCAGAAAACAACCAAGGACTTTCCAGTAAAGTCCGTACAGCGCGCCTGACGACAAATCCGAGTCAAAGGACACTTCGCCAAAGCGGATGCCGGAAATCCACCAGCGCCATTCGATCGCTTTGAGCGAACCGTAAATGAAAGGCATGCAAATAAACCAGATGAAGACAAACAGTCCAATAATGGCGCCTGCTCCGCGCGGCAGATGGGACTTGGCAACACTGGTCGATATCCAGAAAATGAACGGCAGCAACATTGCCAGCCACAATTTCCATCCGCGTCTGAAAAACTCCGATCCGCGCCCCTCAAAGCTGCCCTGTAAATCGCCGTAATAACAGTGCCGCATCTTGTAGCGCTCGAGTGCGGCCTCGCGCCACGGCAAGGTCGCTCCCAGCGTCAGTATCGTTAGCAAGCTCCATCCCGCAGCTCGCATCGCGTAGGCCCATCCCGAGCCATTCATCCAGAAGCGCACGCCGCGCCAGACGGTGCGCGTGAGGCGGTAGCGCCGCGCGCGATAGACCGCAAACTGTCCGAACAGATAGAAGAACAGAAACAGCGGCAGGCTCGCGTAGGCTTTGTAGCGTTCGGCCTCGATGCCAAAGATGAAATAGGCCACATAGATCGGCACCAGGATCGCCAGCGCGAACAGAAAGCCGATCAGCAATTCGCGTGCGCGGCCGGTGTATTCCGGTGCCTCGCCGTCAATCGAGGTATGCGACCACAGATGGCGGCGAATATCGGTGGCGAGCCAGAAACGATAAAAGCCGAAAGTAACGAGCTCGAGCATGACGCCATTTCGCACCAGCTGGAAGAACTCGTAGCGATCGCCGGAAAATGTCACCGGCGACGGCAATGGCGGTGGGTGCGGCCGCGGCGGTTGAAACTGCGGCACCGAGCTCATCTCATTCACGGAACAGCCCCCCGGAAATCAGGCCGCAGTGAAACCTTGGATTGAGCCGATGTCAACGCTCGCGCTAGTGTCCCGATTCCGAAGTTCGTGTCATTTTGCGGGGCCACGTTTACGAACTTCAGAATCGAAAGGACACTAGTAAATTACTGATCTAGTGTGACTTTGGTTCAAAAGTCCGCATGACGACTCGCGGCAGCAATGATGCGGACTTCTGAACCGCCACACTGTTTCCGGTTAATCGGCCTTTAAGCGGATTTCTCGAATAGCTCGCGTCCGATCAGCATCCGGCGGATTTCGGAGGTGCCGGCGCCGATTTCATAAAGCTTGGCGTCGCGCAGCAGCCGCCCGGTGGGATAATCGTTGATATAGCCGTTGCCGCCGAGCAACTGGATCGCATCCAGCGCGCATTGCGTCGCCTTTTCCGCGGCATAAAGAATGGCGCCGGCGGCGTCTTCGCGCGTGGTCTCGCCGCGGTCGCAGGCCTTCGCCACGGCATAGACGTAGGCGCGCGAGGCATTCATGGTCGTGTACATGTCCGCGATCTTGCCCTGCACCAGCTGAAAACTGCCGATCGGCTGGCCGAACTGCTTGCGCTCGTGGACGTAAGGCAGCACCACGTCCATGCAGGCCTGCATGATGCCGAGCGGTCCCGCCGCCAGCACCGCGCGCTCGTAGTCGAGGCCCGACATCAAGACGTTGACGCCGCGGCCGACCTGGCCGAGCACGTTTTCTTCCGGCACCTCGCAATTGTCGAACACGAGTTCGGCGGTGTCGGAGCCGCGCATGCCGAGCTTGTCGAGTTTCTGCGCGGTGGAAAATCCCTTCATGCCCTTTTCGATGATGAACGCCGTAATGCCGCGCGCCCCCGCGGCCGGATCGGTCTTGGCATAGACCACCAGCGTCTCGGCGATGGGGCCATTGGTGATCCACATCTTGGAGCCGTTGAGGACGTAACGATCGCCCTTCTTCTCGGCGCGCGTTGCCATCGACACCACGTCGGAACCGGAGCCGGGCTCCGACATTGCGAGCGCCCCGACATGTTCGCCGGAAACGAGCTTCGGCAGATACTTCGCCTTCTGCGCGTCGTTGCCGTTGCGCCGGAGCTGGTTGATGCAGAGATTGGAATGCGCGCCGTAAGACAATCCGACCGCGGCCGACGCCCGCGAGATCTCTTCCATGGCGACGCAATGTTCGAGATAGCCCAGGCCCGAGCCGCCATATTCCTCCTCGACCGTAATGCCGTGGAGGCCGAGCGCGCCGAGCTTGGGCCAGAGATCCCTTGGGAACTGGTTGGTCTTGTCGATTTCGGCGGCGCGCGGCGCTATCTCGTTGTTTGAGAAATCGTGAACCGTCTCACGCAGCGCATCCGCAGTTTCGCCGAGGTCGAAGTTGAACATCCGGTAGGCGTTGGGAATCATGGCGGGCAGGCTCCGGCAAATCGACCTTTTTAAATCCGTCTAATGCCTTAATCCCTGGACCCGACCTTGTCACGGGTGACAGAGGTTGGGAGGGGCACGATGGTCGCTGGCATGCCATGGCGTCCGACCCAAATCCGCCAAAACTCTCTCTTGCCCTGATGCGTGCAAGGGGATGTAATTTGATCCCAAATCACCACCTTCCGGCAACGGAGTGGCCAGGGAAGAGCGACCATGAACATCCAGACAGCCCCAGGGGTCAATCGGCACGAGCTTCTGCGCGCCGCGCGCGAGGCGGCCTATTCGATGCCGCTGGAGGACTTTCATCCCGGCGCGCCGCAATTGTTCCGCAACGATACGCTGTGGCCGTATTTCGAACGGCTGCGCAAGGAAGCGCCGGTGCATTACTGCACCAAATCGCCGATCGAGCCCTATTGGTCGGTCACCAAATACAACGACATCATGCATGTCGACACCAACCACGGCATCTTCTCCTCCGACGTGTCGCTTGGCGGTATCTCGATCCGGGACGTTCCACCGGGCTATGACTGGCCGAGCTTCATCGCGATGGACCAGCCGCGGCATTCGGCCCAGCGCAAGACCGTGCAGCCGATGTTCACGCCGACGCATCTGGACGAACTCGCGATCCTGATCCGCGAACGCACGGGACGGGTGCTGGATTCGCTGCCGCGCAACGAGACTTTCAATTTCGTCGATCTGGTCTCGATCGAATTGACCACGCAGATGCTGGCGACGCTGTTTGACTTTCCGTTCGAGGAGCGGCGCAAGCTGACCCGCTGGTCGGACGTCTCGACTGCGCTGCCGAAGGGCGGCGTCGTGGAATCGGCCGAGCAGCGCCGCGCCGAGATGGACGAATGCGCGGCCTATTTCGCCAAGCTCTGGAACGAGCGCGTCAACGCCGAGCCGCGCAACGACCTGATCTCGATGATGGCGCACAATGAAGCCACCCGCTACATGGACCCCGACAATCTGATGGGGAACATCATCCTTCTGATCGTCGGCGGCAACGACACCACCCGCAACACCATGAGCGGATCGGTGCTCGCGCTGAACGAACACCCCGAGCAGTACAAGAAGCTCCGCGAAAATCCTGCTTTGATCGACACCATGGTGCCCGAGGTCATTCGCTGGCAGACGCCGCTGGCGCATATGCGGCGCACCGCGCTGGTCGATACCGAGATTGGCGGCAAGAAGATCCGCAAAGGCGATCGCGTCGTGATGTGGTACGTCTCCGGCAATCGCGACGAGGAAGTGATCGAGCGGCCCAACGAATTCATCATCGACCGCGCGCGTCCGAAAATTCATCTGTCGTTCGGCTTCGGTATTCACCGCTGCGTCGGCATGCGGCTTGCCGAACTGCAATTGAAGATCGTCTGGCAGGAAATCCTGAAACGCTTCGAGCGGATCGAGGTGGTCGGCGAACCGAAGCGGGTCTATTCCAGCTTTGTGCGCGGCATCGAGTCCTTGCCGGTGCGCATACCTGCTTAGATCAGCGCGGTAAGCGGGAACTATCCCCTTGAACGCGCCTCTGGACCCGCCTATCCCGAGGAGCCGCATCCGCGCACCGATTGACCTTCAAGCCGAGACAAAATGACCGCCCACGATCAGGACGAACACGCCGATATCCGCGACGCCGTCGCCAAGCTCTGCGCGCAATTCCCAGGCGAATACTGGCGCAAGCTCGACCGCGAGATGGCCTATCCGAAGGCCTTTGTCGATGCGCTCACGGAGTCCGGCTACCTCTCGGTACTGATTCCGGAAGAGTATGGCGGCGCGGGCCTGAAGCTGTCGGCCGCAACCGCGATCCTGGAAGAGATACACCGCGCGGGCTGCAATGCCGGCGCGTGCCACGCCCAGATGTACACCATGGGCACGCTGCTTGCGGCACGGCAGCGAGGCGCAGAAGGCCAAATGGCTGCCGAAGGTCGCGAGCGGCGAATTGCGATTGCAGGCGTTTGGCGTGACGGAGCCGACCAGCGGCACCGACACCTCATCGCTCAAGACTTTTGCCCGGCGGGAGGGCAATGACAGCTATATCGTCAACGGCCAGAAAATCTGGACCAGCCGCGCCGAATACTCCGACCTGATGATCCTGCTCGCGCGCACCACGGCGAAGGAACAGGCGAAGAAGCGCACCGACGGGCTTTCGGTCTTCATCGTCGACATGAAGGCTGCGAAAAACAACGGGCTCTCGATCCACCCGATCCGCACCATGATGAACCACTCCACGACGGAAGTGTTCTTCACCGACATGAAGGTGCCGGCGGAGAATTTGATCGGCGAGGAAGGCAAGGGCTTTCGCTACATCTTGTCCGGCATGAATACCGAGCGCATTTTGATCGCGGCCGAATGCATCGGTGACGCCAAATGGTTCATCGAGAAGGCCTCAAACTACGCCAGGGAGCGCGCCGTGTTCGGCCGCCCGATCGGCCAGAACCAGGGCATTCAGTTTCCGATCGCCAAAGCCTATGCGGCGATGCGCGCCGCCGAATTGATGGTGAAGGAAGCCACCCGCAAATACGAAGCCGGGCTTGATTGCGGCGCGGAGGCCAACATGGCCAAGATGCTGGCGGCGGATGCCTCCTGGGAAGCGGCCAACGCCTGCGTGCAGACCCATGGCGGCTTCGGCTTTGCCGAAGAATACGATGTCGAGCGCAAATTCCGCGAGACGCGGCTCTATCAGGTGGCGCCGATCTCGACCAATCTGGTGTTGTCCTACATCGCCGAGCATGTGCTCGGCATGCCGCGCTCTTATTGAGACCTTAAAGATGCTGCCGCTGGAAGGAATAACCGTCGTCGCCGTCGAACAGGCCGTGGCCGCGCCGTTCTGCTCGTCGCGGCTGGCCGATGCCGGCGCCCATGTCATCAAGGTGGAGCGGCCGGAGGGCGATTTCGCCCGCGGCTATGACGCCGCCGCCAAGGGACAAAGCAGCTATTTCGTCTGGCTCAACCGCGGCAAGGATTCCGAAGTCGTCGACCTCGCCACCAAGGAAGGCCGCAGCCAGTTGGAGCGGCTGATTTCAGGCGCCGACGTGCTGTTGCAGAATCTCAAGCCCGGCTCGATGGACAAGCTCGGCTTCTCGCTGGATCGCCTGAAGAAGGATTATCCGGCGCTGATCACCTGCACCATCACTGGTTACGGCGATGAAGGGCCCTACGCGCATCGCAAGGCTTACGATCTCCTGATCCAGGCTGAAAGTGGCCTCGCCTCGATCACCGGCGGGCCGGAAGGCCCTTCGCGCGTCGGATTGTCGATCGTCGATATCGCCACCGGCGCCACGGCGCACGCCGCGATCCTGGAGGCGCTGATCGCGCGCTCGCGCACCGGCTAAGGGCGCCGATATCCGCATTTCGATGTTCGACGTGATGGCCGACTGGCTCGCCGTGCCGCTGATCAATTCCGAGGCCGGCCAGCCGCCGAAGCGCATCGGCCTCGCCCATCCCTCGATCGCGCCTTACGGCGTGTTCCGCTCCAAGGACGGCAAGGACATCCTGATCTCGATCCAGAGCGAGCGGGAATGGAAAAAACTCTGCACTGAGGTGCTCGGCCAGCCCGACCTGCCGAACGATCCGCGCTTTTCCAACATGGTCGAGCGCGTCAGAAATCGCCCGCTGACCGACGGCATCGTCGGCAACAGCTTTCGGATCGATGACGCGCGACGAGCTTGCTGCAAGCGGCTAGCGGATGCCGACATCGCCTTTGCCGAGGTCAACACCATGGACGATCTCGCGCAGCACCCGCATCTGCGGCGCATCGAAGTCAAGACGCCGAATGGCGTGGTGAGCTATCCGGCGCCGGCCGCGATCGTCGTCGGCGAGCCGCGCCACTATGGCGCCGTGCCTGCGATCGGCGAGCACCCGGCCTCGGCCAAAAAACCTTCTGCGCGGACCAAAGCCTCATGAGCGAAAAACCCGACCTCGATCATTTGCGGCAATGGATCGGCCGCAGCACCGAAGCTTCCGACATCGTCACCGCGCAACTGGTGAAGGGGTTGCGCGCCACGCTGTTTCTTCCCGTTGGCGAGCCCAAAACCGGCGACGCCGCCCCCTTCACCGTGCACTGGTGCCTGGCGCCGGCGGTGGTTCCAGCCTCGGAGCTTGGTCCCGATGGCCACCCGGCGCGCGGCAGCTTCCTGCCGCCGGTGCCGCTGCCACGGCGAATGTGGGCCGGCGGCGAGCTCGAATTCTTCGATACGTTGCGTGTCGGCGACGAGGTGACGCGCAGCTCGCGCATCAAGGACGTGACCATGAAGACCGGCTCGACCGGCGTATTGTGCTTCGTATCTGTGGACCATGAGCTGACCACGCCGCGCGGCACGGCGATCCGCGAGCGGCACGATATCGTCTATCGCGATGTTACGCCGGCTCAAGCCGCACCCGCCAAGCCCGCCGCGCCGCCGCCGGTCGCACAACACCGCGAAACCCATATGGCCGATCCGGTGCTGTTGTTTCGCTATTCGGCGCTGACCTTCAACGGCCATCGCATTCACTATGACCGCGACTACGTCACCAAGGTCGAGGGTTATCCCGGCCTGATCTTCCACGGGCCGATGCAGGCGGCGTTGCAGATCGAGTTCGCCGCCAAATTGCGCTCCATTGTGCCGAAGAAATTCGCCTATCGCGGCGTACAGCCGTTATTCGAGGGCAGCGAATTTTCGGTCAATGCCAACGAGATTGCTTCCGGCCTTGAGACCTGGACCGCGAATTCGGCAGGCCAGCCGACGATGAAGGGGACCGCGACGTGGTGAGCCCCCTCACCGTCAAGCAGGCCACCTTCGACCTGCTGCGCGCGTTCGGCATCCGAAAAGTATTCGGCAATCCCGGCTCGACCGAATTGCCGTTCCTGAGCGACTGGCCCGACGACATCGACTACGTGCTGGGCTTGCAGGAAGCCTCCGTCATCGGCATGGCCGACGGCTACGCGCAGGCGACCCGCAACGCCGGCTTCGTCAATCTGCATTCGGCGGCCGGCGTCGGTCACGCACTCGGCAATGTCTTCACCGCCTACCGCAACCAGACGCCGCTCGTGATATCAGCGGGCCAGCAGGCGCGCTCCATCCTGCCCTTGCAGCCGTTTCTGTTCGCCGAGCGCGCTCGCGAATTTCCCCGGCCTTACGTGAAATTCGCGGTCGAGCCGGCGCGCGCCGAAGACGTGCCGGCCGCGATCGCGCGCGCCTATTACGTGGCGATGCAACCACCCTGCGGGCCGACTTTTGTATCCGTCCCGAGCGACGACTGGATGAAGCCGGCGCAGGCGATCGAAGCGCGCAGCATCACGCGAGAGCTGGCCCCGATCCCGACGCCATCAGGGGCTTGGCCGAGGCGCTTGCGGCGAGCGAACGCCCGGCGTTTGTGGTCGGCCCCGGTATCGACCGCGCGCAAGCCGTCGATCTGATGGTGCGGCTCGCCGAGAAGACGCAAGCTTCCGTCTGGGTCAGTCCTTTCTCGGCACGATGCAGCTTCCCGGAGCGCCACCCGCAATTTGCGGGCTTCCTGCACGCCTCGCCGGGTCAACTATCGGAAGCGCTGCGCGCGCATGATCTGGTTGTCGTCGTCGGCGCGCCGGTCTTCACCTTTCACGTCGAGGGCCATGCGGCGATTTTCGACGGCACGACGACGCTGTTCCAGATCACCGACGACCCCGATGCCGCCGCGGTGACGCCGGCCGGCACCAGCATCATCGCCACCATGAAGCCGGCGCTGGCCGCATTGATCGAGATGACCGGCGAGAGCAAACGCGCGGCGCCAAAAGGCCGTGTTCTGCCGCCTGCGCCTGCGGCGTCGGATCCGATCAAGGCCGAATTCCTGCTGCACCGCCTCGCGGATGCCATGCCCGGCGGTGCCGTGCTGGTGGAAGAAGCGCCCTCGCACCGCCCGGCGATGCAGAAGTTCATGCCGATGCGCGGCCAAGACAGTTTTTACACCATGGCGAGCGGGGGGCTCGGCCACGGCCTGCCGGCCGCGGTCGGCATCGCACTCGGCCGCCCAAGCATTCGCACCGTCTGCCTCGTCGGCGACGGCTCGGCGATGTATTCGATCCAGGCGCTGTGGACGGCCGCCCAGCGGAAATTGCCGCTGACCGTGGTCGTCATCAACAATGAAGGCTACGGCGCGATGCGATCGTTCAGCCAGGTAATGCAGGTGCGTAACGTGCCCGGCCTCGACATACCCGGCATCGACTTTGTGAAGATCGCCGAGGGCATGGGCTGCGCGGCCGTACGGGTGACGAAGTCATCGGAATTGGCGGGCGCGCTCAAGCGAAGCCTGGCGCACGAGGGGACGAGCCTCATCGAGGTGATGGTGGATTCCGTCGTGCCGGTGCTTTACGAGCGGAAGGGCTAAGCGTCTCATCCTTCGAGACGCCGCTTCGCGGCTCCTCAGGATGAGGAACAGAATTCGACCCTCATGGTGAGGAGGCGCCAACGGGCCGCGCGAATGCGCGCCCGATGACAGGCTCCGCGCCGTCTCGAACCATGAGGCCGCCGCCTCAGTTCACTTCCCGAACTCTTCCCGGAGCTTCGCCTGGATCTTCGCCATGCCGGCAATCCAGCGATCGTAATTCTCGGTCTTCTTGCGCATGTAGCCGAGCACCTGCGGGTGCGGCAAAATCAAAAAGGTCTCGCGCTCGATGCCTTCGAGCGCATCTTTCGCCACCTGCGCCGGCGACAGATCACCATCGCCGGATTGCGGACCCTTCGGGATCGAGCGCAGCATGTCGGTGTCGACGCCCTGCGGACACAGGATCGAGACCTTGATGCCATCGTCCCTGTGCGAGATCGCGAGATTTTCCGCAAACCCCACCGCCGCATGCTTGGTCGTTGAGTAAGCCGGGCTTCCGACCTGCGACAGCAGCCCTGCGGCCGAGATCGTATTGAGAAAGTAGCCGCCGCCGCGCGCCTTGAAACGCGGGACCAGGTGCCGCGCCGCATAGACATGCGCCATGACATGAATGGCAAAGCTCCGCACGAACGGCTCGTCGGAGGTGCCGCCCACGTTCACCGACAGCGGATCGAAGCCGGCGCCGATGCCGGCGTTCGAACAAAACAGCGCAATCGGGCCGAACAGGCGCTCGGTTTCATCGATCACGTGAAGGATGTCTTTTTCCTGCGCGACATCGCACTTGAATGCCGCGCCATCGAGCGAGGCGGCGACCGTCCGCGCGCCTGTGATATCGCGATCGGCTACGACCACCTTGGCGGCACCGGCGCCGCGAAAGGCTTCGCACAGCGCCCGGCCGATGCCATTGGCGCCGCCGGTGACGACGACGATTTTGCCGCTCACCTGCATCGCAAAGCCTGATTTGTTGGGAGTAAGCTTACGCCAGAACGACGTCGAGCACAGCGGTATAGTGGCACGCCGCGCCGAGAAGCACGAAACAATGCCAGATCGCGTTCTGGAAGCGCAGCCGTCGCCATGCGTGGAAGATTACCCCGAAACTGTAGAGCAGGCCACCCGCCAGGATGAGCCAGAGCGCCAGTTTGGGCAGCGAGGAAAGGCCGGCGTCATAGGCAATGATGCCGCTCCAGCCCATCGCCAGATAAAGACCGACCGACAGCCGGTCGAAGCGTCCGGGAAAGAACAGCTTCAGCACGATGCCGACCGCAGCGACACTCCATACGCCCGCAAGCAGCGACATCGCAAACACACGGTCCTGCAACTGCGCGAAGATCGGCGTGTAGGTCGAGGCAATCAGAACGTAGATCGCCGAATGATCCAGGCGCCGCAGCACCCATTTGCGTCGCGATACCGGCCAGAGATTATAGGCGGCCGAACAGCCGAGCATGGCCAAAAGGCCCGCGGCATAGACCGACACGGTCACCACCGAATAGGCGGAGGCGAACACCGCCGCCAGTACGATCAGGACGGTCGCCGCAATCAGGCCGCTGAACACGCCGATCCCGTGAACGATGCCGTCGGCAATGAGTTCGGCGCGATCGTAATTCCAGCGAATGGCGCCGGCCGCCGCATGGGCCGAGGTCGAGGCGAGCTGTTTCAGTCTGAAGACGGTCATAGGGGCAGGTCTAATTTACTCACTGAACGGATGATACTTAGGCAGCGTCAACGAACTCTAAAAGCCACTAGTGCCATTGAAGTTCCTATCATTGCGGCATTCAGAACTTCAAAGCCGCACTACAAACTAATCTGTCCGAATTCGATCAGAAGTTGCCGTGATATCTGCGGTCGGACTCTAGATCGCGTCGTCGTAAATGTGAAGCTTGATTTTGGGTCATTAATGGCCACCTTTAGGGCGGCTTTATTCAAATTGCCCTTCCGAAAGTCGCGTTTTGGCCTTTGATTTCTCCGACATGGTCGAGGAAGCACGCATCTCGGCGCGCGCGCTGAGGGATTTCAGCGAGCACCTCTTCAACCCCACCTTGCGGCTCGGCATCACCGGGCTTTCACGGGCCGGCAAGACCGTGTTCATCACGGCGCTGATCCACGGCCTCACCCGCGGCGGGCGCTTTCCGGTGTTCGAGCCGCTCGCCTCGGGCAGGATCGCCCGTGCCCGTCTTGAGCCGCAGCCCGACGACGCGGTGCCGCGTTTCGATTATGAGCGTCACCTCCACACCCTGATCGACGAACGGGCCTGGCCGAACTCCACCGTCGACATCAGCGAGTTGCGGCTCGTGATTGATTATCAGCGGCCGAACGGCGCCGAGCGGACGCTGACGCTCGACATTGTCGATTATCCCGGCGAATGGCTGCTCGATCTGCCGTTGCTCAACAAGAGCTATGAGCAATGGTCGAGCGAAAGCCTCGCGCTGTCGCGCGGCGGCGCCCGCAGTTCTCTCGCCGCGCCCTGGCATGCCTATGTTTCCGGCCTGAATGCTGAAGGCCCGATGGACGAACAGGCCGCGCTGATGTCGGCAAAACTCTTCACCGATTACTTGCGCGCCTGCCGCGACGAGCGCTTCGCCATGAGCCTGTTGCCGCCGGGCCGCTTCCTGATGCCCGGCAGCCTTGCGGGTTCGCCGGCGCTGACCTTCGCGCCGCTCGACGTGCCCGAACACGGCAATGCTCCAGACGGATCGCTGTGGGCGATGATGCGAAGGCGCTATCAGTCCTACAAGGATGTGGTGGTGCGGCCGTTCTTCCGCGATCATTTCGCGCGGCTGGATCGCCAGGTGGTTCTGGTCGATGCGCTCGCCGCGTTCAATTCCGGGCCGAATGCGCTGTTCGATCTGGAAGCCGCACTCGCCGGAATTCTCGACTGCTTCCGGATCGGCCGCGGCAGTTTCCTCAACGCGCTGTTCCGCCCCAGGATCGACCGCATCCTGTTTGCCGCAACCAAAGCCGACCATCTGCATCATTCAAGCCATGACCGGCTCGAGGCGGTGCTGCGGCGCGCGGTTGCGAGCGCCGTGATGCGGGCCGAGGACACCGGCGCCACCATCGATGTCGTTGCGCTTGCCGCCGTCCGCGCCACGCGGGAGGCGCAAGTACCCGCGACGCACGCGCGACCGCGACAGCTTGCCGTCCATCCTCGGCACGCCGATCACGGGCGAAATCGCCGACGGCGAGACCTTTGACGGCAACACCGAAGTCGCCACCTTTCCCGGCGAACTGCCGGAGGATCCGCAAGTCCTGTTCGAAAGCGAGACGGCGTTTTCCGGCCTCGCCAGCGCGAGGGCAGACAAAGCCGACTTCCGCTTCCTGCGCTTCCGGCCGCCGCATCTTGCGCAGGACAGCGCGGACGCCGTGGCATTGCCTCACATCCGCCTCGACCGCGCGATGCAGTTCCTCATCGGAGACAAACTACAATGAGCGAACGCCCTTCTTACCGGCGGCCGGCAACCTTCAAGCTCGACGACGCGAGCGTGATCGTGACCGATCCGGACGATGAGAGCCGCCCTGCCCGCGGCACGGTTCTCATCACCCCGGAAAACGAAACGCCGCAGTTGCCGGTCGCGCTTGAGCCGGCGATCGTCCCGGCCGAGCCGCGCTTCCGCTGGGGGATGCTGTTCTGGAGCGCGGTCGGTGGACTGGTCCTGCTCGGCGCCGGCATAGGCGTGACGCAACTGATCGAGGATCTGTTTGCGCGCAGCGAGAGCCTCGGCATCCTCGGCCTGGCGTTGACCTCTGCCGCCACGCTGTCATTGATCGTGGTGTCCGCACGCGAAGCGATCGGCCTGATGCGGCTTAGGACAATCGAAGACCTGCACCGGCGCGCCGCGTTGGTGATCGCGAGCGACGATCGCGCCGAGAGCCGCGCCGTCTTGCGCGATCTTCTGAAGATCGCCCATCAGAACCCGCATCTCGCGCGCGCCCGCGCCACGCTGAGCCACCATGCCGGCGACATCATCGACGGCGCCGACATGGTTCGTCTTGCCGAGCGCGAACTGATGACGCCGCTCGATCAGCAAGCGCGCTTGCTGATTTCCGCCGCCGCGCAACGCGTCTCGCTCGTCACCGCGATCAGCCCCCGCGCGCTGTTTGACATCGTCTTCGTGTTCGCGGCCTCGCTTCGCCTGATCCGGCAGTTGGCGCGGCTTTACGGCGGCCGGCCCGGCACGCTCGGCATGATCCGCCTGATGCGCCATGTCATCGCCCATCTCGCCATCACCGGCGGCATGGCGGCGAGCGACAGCGTGATTCAACAGATACTCGGCCACGGCCTCACCGCCAAACTATCGCAGCGGCTCGGCGAAGGTTTCCTCAACGGGCTGTTGACCGCACGGCTCGGGCTCGCCGCCATCGACGTCACCCGGCCGCTGCCGTTTGCGGCCCTGCCGCGCCCATCGCTGAGCGATCTGGCGAAAGACCTGCTGCGTCAACGTGGGGAAGA
>CAVZJE010000022.1:0-57065 GCA_963775545.1 uncultured Alphaproteobacteria bacterium | reverse complement strand
GATCGTTGAAACACGATGTGCCGTAGCCGAAGCTTTTGCTTCGGCGTTCTTTTTGGAAATACGGCCACCAAGGCGGCCTATGCCTCTCCCCATGGGAGAGGTGAAAACCAACTCTACTCCTCCCCCAACACATCCCCGAACAGCACCCAGGACTTGCCGTCAAAGCGCGCCATCTGGATCTGGCGGATCGGAGTGACGTTGTTCGGATCGGTATGGACCTTGATGCCGGGCAATAGCAGCGGCATCTCGACCCCGTTCAGCGACTTGGCCTGCTTCATGATGTTGTCGCGGGAAAGATCGTCGCCGCAATTCTTCAAGACCAGCGCCATGATCTGCGCCACCGTGTAACCTTGCACGTTAAAGAGATCGCCGGTCGATGCGTTCGGCTGGTACTTCTTCATCCAGGCGAACCAGTCCTTGAGCGCGGGATCGTCGGCCCAGCGCACGTCGTTGGGGTCCTTGAGATAGAGCCCGGTCACCACGCCGACCGAGTTCTCAAGACCCGCCGGCTCCAGCACCGCCGAAAATGAGTTCGATACCGACGGCAGGATGATCAGCGGTTTCCAACCCATGCTGGCGGCTTTCTTGATGGCTTGCGCCGCGAATTTCGGCGTGGCTTCCGCGAAGAAAACATCCGCACCGGATTCGCGCATCGTGACCATTTGCGAGTCGATGGTGGGATCGGCGGTGAGATAGGTGGTCTCGGAAACGAGCTGGTTGATATGTTCGCCAAGGCCCTCCTTGAAGCCGCGCACATAATCCTTGCCGGCATCCTCGTTCGGGGCGATCACCGCGATCTTCGCGTTCGGCCTGGTTTTCAGGATGTATTGTGCGTACAGCCTGCCTTCGAGTTCGTAGGTCGGATTGAAACCCACCGTCCAGGGGAAATGCCCGGGATCGTTCCAGCGCGTCGCGCCTGACGACACGAAGATTTGCGGCACATGCTTGGCGTTGAGATATTTCTGCACCGAGATGTTCGGCGCGGTGCCGACCGAGGAGAACATCGCCAGCACCTCGTCCTGCTCCACCAGCTTGCGGGTCTGCTCGACGGTTTTGGCCGGCGAATAGGCGTCGTCGAGGGTGAGGAATTCTATTTTGCGCCCCTGGATGCCGCCCTGGTCGTTGAGCATCTGGAAGTAGGCGGCTTCCGCGCGGGCAATCGTGCCGTAAGCCGACGCCGGCCCGCTATAGGGCGCGGTATTGCCGAGCTTGATGGTGGCCTCGGCCGCCCGCGCGATTTGCGGCGATGCCGCAAACATCATCGCCAACAGGGAAGCGACGCGAAAATTCTTTGATGCTGACATCATGCTGACAAAGCCCTGACATTTCCTCGGCTACCGGTTATTTTGCCGGTTGTTTTGATTGATCTCTGACCGCAGGATATTTCGATTGGCGGATCACGAACAACTGCTAAAAACAGCGTGCGGGATTGCACAAAAGTTCTCACTTCCTATCTGAACTGCTCGTGTCCCCGCCTCGGTTTTTTCGTTTCGGCCCCCAAAGTGCCTCCTCACGAGACTTCCCTCCCCGCCATGCCTGCCATCATTTCCGTTTCCAATCTCTCCAAGACCTATGGCTCCGGTTTCAGGGCGCTGAAGGACATCAATCTAGAGATTCAGAAGGGCGAAATCTTCGCGCTGCTCGGGCCGAACGGCGCCGGCAAGACCACGCTCATCAGCATCATTTGCGGGATCAATAATCTCAGCAGCGGCCGCGTCACGGTCGGCGGCCACGACATCATCAGCGATGCCCGCGCGGCGCGCACGATGATCGGCCTGGTGCCGCAGGAGCTGCACACCGACGCGTTTGAATCGGTGTGGGGGACGGTGAGTTTCAGCCGCGGCCTGTTCGGCAAGCCGAAAAATCCCGACCTGATCGAGAAGGTGCTGAAAGATCTTTCGCTTTGGGACAAGAAGGATTCCAAGATCGTCACGCTGTCAGGTGGCATGAAGCGCCGCGTGATGATTGCGAAGGCGCTGTCGCATGAGCCGCAAATCCTGTTCCTCGACGAGCCGACCGCCGGCGTCGACGTCGAATTGCGCAAGGGCATGTGGGAGGTGGTGCGGACCTTGAAGGCCGCCGGTGTCACCATCATCCTCACCACGCATTACATCGACGAAGCCGAGGAGATGGCGGACCGGGTCGGCGTCATCAACAAGGGCGAAATCATTCTGGTCGAGGACAAGGCCAACCTGATGCAGAAGCTCGGCAAGAAGCAGCTCAAGCTGCATCTGCAATCCCCTATCGACGCCATTCCGGCGGCCTTGGCCTCCTACAATCTCGAACTATCGAACGAAGGCAGCGAGTTGACCTACAGTTACGACACCAAAGGCGACCGCACCGGCATCACAAGCCTGCTCGCCGATCTTCGCGACGCCGGCATCCGCTTTGCCGATCTCGAAACCAACCAGAGTTCGCTGGAAGACATTTTCGTCGATCTGGTGCACGCGTCATGAACTTCCGGGCCGTCCGCGCAATCTACAGGTTCGAAATGGCGCGCACCGGGCGCACGATCGTGCAAAGCATCGTGTCGCCGGTAGTCTCCACCTCGCTTTATTTCGTGGTGTTCGGAGCTGCGATCGGATCGCGCATCACCCAGGTCGAAGGCGTGAGCTACGGCACATTCATCGTGCCGGGACTGGTGATGCTGTCGGTGCTGACGCAGAGCATTGCGAATGCGTCCTTCGGCATTTATTTTCCGAAATTCGTCGGCACGATCTACGAAATATTGTCGGCGCCGATTTCCTATTTCGAAATCGTGCTCGGCTATGTCGGGGCGGCTGCGACCAAATCGATCGTCCTCGGCCTGATCATCCTGGCGACCGCCGGCCTTTTCGTTCCTTTACACATCCAGCATCCGCTGTGGATGCTGACTTTCCTGGTGCTGACGGCGGTGACCTTCAGCCTGTTCGGCTTCATCATCGGGATCTGGGCCGACGGTTTTGAAAAGCTTCAGATGATCCCGATGCTGATCGTGACGCCGCTGACTTTCCTCGGCGGCAGCTTCTATTCGGTCAACATGCTGCCGTCGGGCTGGCGCACCATCACGATGCTCAATCCGGTGGTCTATCTGATCAGCGGCTTCCGCTGGAGCTTTTATGAAATCGCCGACGTCAGCGTCGCCTTGAGCGTCGGCATGACGCTGACGTTCCTGGTGGTCTGCATGATCGTGGTGTGGTGGATCTTCAAGACCGGATATCGGCTGAAGAATTGACCTGCGAAAGCAATTATCCCGGGGCGCGCCTTAGCGCGAACCCGGGATTTTGGCGAAGAGTCTCGTTACCGGTAGCAGCGCCAGTGGCCGTAGCGGTTGTAATAGCCGCGGCAGTGGCGATAGGGAACGCCGAGAATTCCGTCGACAGCGCCGACCGCGCCTCCGACGCCGGCGCCCACAGCGCCACCGACGGCAGCGCCGACCGGACCCGCAACGCGGCCGCCTTCATACTCGCCCTGCTGCGCGCCGCGGACGATGCCTTGCGCATGCGCCAACGGCGTGATGGCGAACAGCGCCAGCCCAAATGCCAGTGCCGCAAGCCAACGCATTCCTGGCATTTCAAGAGGGTACGCTACAGTCCTGGCCGGCTTTACCTTATTCATCATTCTCATTCCTCATCCCGTGAATGGATTTATAACGCTCGCATGACACGCGGGTTCCGCGTTCATCGACGCATGACCTATCGTCACAAAGACGAATGGCACATCGCCGCCACGTTTTGCCTTGGCTTTTGCCGTTAACGATGCCACCTCACCGAGACTTGCTTGGGTATTTGGCGTTGCAGGAGAGCGCGACTGGAACCGCGGGGGGAATTCGGGCATAGTACCGGCGGGGATCTGGGGTGCGGTGCGACAATTAAAGGCCCGGAGGCCAGCGGTAAATGCGTTCCCTTCTCGTTGCTATAACGACCCTGATGCTGTTTGCCGCCGGCGCCGCACAGGCCAAAGTCTCCATCACCGTCGACAAGGATGCGCAAATGCTGACCGTCGCCGTCGACGGCGTTCAGCGCTACCAGTGGCCGGTCTCCACCGGCAATCCGTCGCACGAGACGCCCAACGGCACCTTCCGGGCCTTCCGGATGGAAGCAGATCACTTCTCCAAGGAATTCGACGACGCGCCGATGCCGCACTCGATCTTCTTCACCAAGATCGGGCATGCGATCCACGGTACCGAGTCCGAAAGAAGCCTCGGTATGCCGGTCTCACACGGTTGTGTGCGGCTGTCGCGCGCGCACGCCGCCACACTGTACGCGTTGGTGGAAGAGCAAGGCGTGCTCAACACCACGGTGACGCTGACCGGCTCCTCCACGGTTGCGCTCGCCCGCAATCCGAAGACGCGTGCCGTCGCCCGCGCCGAACCCACACAGCCCGACCAGCAATATCAGCAGCAATATTCGGATTCCGGTCAGCCGATGGTGTTGACGCCGCAGCCGCAACTTTTACCCGGCCGCCGCCCTGTCCAGCAACAGCCTGTGCAGCAGCAGGCCGACGATGGCTATATCTATCCGGCCGATGGCAGTTCGACCGACCAGCGCTATCCCGCGCCGCGTTCGAGCCGGCGCACCTATGACGGGCAGGCTTACTATCAGCAGCAGCAGCAGACCTATGATGGCAACGGCTATCCGCAACCGCAGCGCTATCAGCAACGCGGCTTGTTCGGCTTTCCGGACTGACGCTGCTTCCTCCCGGTTGGCTTAAAGTTGCGAGGCGTCCTTCAAGTGCCGCTTGATGGACGCCAGCAGCGTTTGCAGCGAATCTGAAGAGTCAGGACCGGCTGGCAACGGCGCCTGGACTTTCGATGCGGAGCGCCTCTCGGCGCGTTTGACGGCGGCAGGTCTGGCGGGCGCTGGCTTGTGGATTTCCGGCTTCTTCGGAAACGGCGGATGGGGAGGAAAGGCGGAAAGCGGCGTTGCCGCCTCGGAGCCCTCTTCGGCGTGAACGAAATCGCCATGCAGGACATCGTCATGGCGCCCCATCAGCCACAGGGTGGCCCAGTAGCCGACCGCCAGCACAACGATGGAAATAACCCCAACTTCAAACATTTTGGGCGTACGCCTGAAAGCAACAATGATTCAATGCCCTCAGGAGCGGGTCAAGCCCTCGCTGGTGTCCCGGTTCTGACATTCGTACGCTATCGCGGCGGGCACTTTTACGAATGTCAGGACCAAAGGGACACTAGTGTGTCCGATTCTAACATTTGCATCCCGGTCTGGCTGGCACTTTTGCAAATGTTAGAATCGAAGGACCACTAGCAAATATAGGTTTCTAGTGGAGTTTTGGATTTGACATTCGCTTTACGCATTCCCGGCTACGGGGTAGCGAATGTCAAATCCACTCCACTAGCAACCATATGATTCTAGTGTGGCTTTGACTCTGACGTTCCTTCGACGAACTCGCGGCGACACTGAAAGGAACGTCAGAGTCGCCACACTAGGCATTTGCGTCTTCTCAGCGTTCGGTTAACGGCAACGGTGGGAGCCTTAGCTTGCGCCCCGCAGCCTGCACGACGTGTTGCAGGTCACCGTATTGCCTTTCATGCACAGCCTGCACACGTCAACGCACTGGTTGATCTGCTTGGCGTCATAGGCTGAGTAATGCTGGGCAATGCAGGAGCGCTGCTCCGGGGTATATTCGATCTCCTGTGAGCAGGCTGATAGACCAACTGCGAGAGCTGTCAGGCAAACCAGATGGCGCAATCGCACGGTACGCTCTCCTCGGTGAGCGCATTCGGCCTCAAGCGCCGCCCATTTGAAGCTCCTGCATCGCAAGCGGCAAACTCCGTTAAGGAACTTCAAATGGAAATGCGGCTCTAGAAAACATAAACTTTGCCAGTGCCCATGGCTTTCCGAAGTTCGTGGACGGTGGGCGCAGAGGTGGCGCACGAACTTCGGAAAGTGGGCACTAGCCGGGCCAAACTGCCTGTTTCACAACAATCGGCAGGCACAACGGTTTCCGCAAAATCGTGTCCAAAATGAGCACCCGGGACCATCGGCCGAATGTCATCCGCGAACCGAACAAACGAAATTTTCCCCAACAGGGGATGGTTACGCGATTCGCGCGGGCTGACGATGACCGGCCGACCGCCGCCAACACAAATCCTTGGTCCGTACGACTCCGGATCGTGCTAACATGGTGCAGCGCATTCCCTGGGGCGTCCCCTGGGGATTACACCTTGCCTGGCAACAACATGTCTGTGTCGGACGGCCTGAAGGCGAACCTGGTTTCCGGAGGGCGGAAGAGAAGTTCGCCGCTTCTGCTCATTGCCGCCACGCTGCTGATCTTCGCGGCGATTGCCGGCGCGGCCTTCCTGCTGTGGCGGCCAACTACCTTGCGAATTGCGGTAGGGCCGGCCGGAAGCGACGATCAGAAGCTGATCCAAAATCTGGCGCAGACCTTTATCAGCGAGGGAAGTCCGATCCGGCTGACGGTGATCTCGACCGCAGGCGCTGTCGCGAGCCTCGGGCTCCTGGCGGCGGGCGAGACCGATCTTGCGGTGGGTCGCGCCGATGAGGACATGCCCAAGGGGGCCGGATCAGTTGCCATCCTGCGCAAGAACGTCGTGGTGCTGTGGACGCCTTCGGGCGCACCGCGCAAAGGCGGGAAGAAAGAGACCAAATCGAAGATCAAGGAGATCGGCGATCTCGAAGGCCATCGTATCGGCGTGATCGGCCGCACGCCGGTCAATGTCACGCTGCTCAAGGTGATCCTGAGCGAGTCCGGCCTCAACGTCGACAAGGTCGCCATTTCGCAATTCTCCACCGACCAGATCACCGAGATGGTGCGCGACACCTCGATCGACGCGTTCATGACGGTAGGTCCGCTCGACAGCAAGATCACCATCGACGCCATCACCACGACGGCGCGGCTGCGCGGCGAGCCGGCCTTTCTCGCCATCGATGTTTCGGAGGCGATCGCCCACAAACATCCGCTCTACGAGGCGGAGGAAATTCCCGGCAGTTCGTTCACCAGCTCCCCTGCCCGCCCCGACGACACGGTCGATACGGTGGGCGTCAATCACCTGATCGTGGCGCCGAAGTCGCTGTCGGATTCGACGGTCGGCGCCTTCACGCGCGCGCTGTTTACCGTCCGCCCTTCGCTCGCCCGGGAAAATCCGGCCGCCTCGAAGATCGAGAAGCCGGACACCGACAAGGATGCAGCGATCCCTGCACATCCGGGTGCGGCAGCCTATATCGACGGCAATGAACGAACCTTCCTGGACAAATACAGCGATTACATCTGGGGCGCGGTCTTGTTGTTGTCCGTGCTCGGCTCAGGCACAGCATGGTTGCGCCATTACCTGAAGCGTGACGAACGCTCACTGACCAGCCAGCACCGGGACAAATTGCTGTTGCATATCGCGCAGGTCCGCAAGACCGACTCCATTGAAGAACTCGATGCGCTGCAGGAAGAAGCCGACGAATTCCTGCGCGAGACGCTCGAATGCTACGACGACGGCGCGATCGACGAAGGCGATCTGTCCGCCTACAGCCTCGTACTCGAGCAGTTTCATCACGCCGTGGCCGATCGCCGTGCCGTGCTCGGCACGAGCCCTGCCGCGCAGCCGCGCATGACCGCCAAGGCCTGACGCCGGCAACACAGAGCCGGCGCGTTGCCTGGCTAGAACCCGACCAGCCGGCGGACGAGGCCTACCACACTCGCATGATGGCGATGGTGGTAATGGCGATGGTGCGGCGCCGGCTCAGTCGTTTCGTCCGAAGCAGAAGCCGAGGCTGTGGCTGAGGTTGAGGTTGAGGCTTGGGAAAGCTCGCGACCGGGGCCGATCGATTCAAACTGCGCCTTCTGCTCGTCGCTTAGCTTGGCATAGAGATCATCGAGCGAAGACTTGACGGTTTCGACCGCCTGCAACATCGCGTCGAGCCGTTTGCCGGCAGCAGACAGCCGTGCCGGCGGTGTCAACGCCTCGTTGGGCTCGCAGGTGCCCTTGAGCATGTCGGCGGCCTTGGCGCTCGCATCCTTCAGATCGTTGAAGCTCGCGCGCTGGGCATCGGTCGGATGGACCCGTTGCTCGATTTCAGCCGCCGGCCAATCGGTTGCGCCGGCCTGTCCGCTGCCGCAGCCTTGGGCGAGTACGCCGTCGCGCTCGCGGCCGCGCCGTTGATCTTCACCCAGGGCCGTCAACCGCGCTTTCTGTTCGTCGTTCAGCAGGCCGTAGAAATGTTCGAGCGGCGGCTGGACAATTTTGACCGCCGAGATCATGGCCTGTAGCCGGGTTTGCATCGCCGCCAGACGGGCGGGCGCGGTCGAGACCACCTGCGTCGGGCAGGCCGCCTTGATGGTCTGGGCAGCCTTGACCGAAGCGTTGGCGAGCTCATCGAGCGCCTTGCGCTCCTCGTCGTTCGGGTTCAGCGCCTGCTGGATCCGATCGATCGGAAGGCCGGCGATTTCCTGACTGTCCTCGCCGCACATCTGCGCCAATTCATTCGGCTCATTCGACGGCGCGGCGCCTCTGGATGCGGATGGCGCACTGCCTGACGGCAGATAGCCGGTCAGGTCGTCATAGCCGTACGGCGCAAAGATGCCGGCATAGATATCGCTGTAGCCGTAATCCCAGAGCGAGGGATCGTAGTCCCACATCGCGTAGTCAGAGAGATCGTAATAGGCGAACGGCCAGAACAGCGGTCCGACCCAGCCGTAGCCGCCATGGGCGTGGCGCCACCAACCGCCGTGCCGGCCGTGCCCCTCCCATCCGGCGGTCGCCGCCGCGGCCGCGATATGCGCGCGGGCTGCGGGATTGTTCAACGCGTTGTGGTTATGCAAAGCGCCGGCGACGGCGTGACCCGCCAGGGCATGATGGACCGCGTTGGCACGCAGGCCGGCGTTTTGATGGTTCAGATGGCCCGCGGCATTGTGGTTCGCAACCGCACGATTGCCGCGAAAACTGCTGCCGCCAGCGGCGCGTGAAAACGCGGCCGCTCGACCGCCCGCTGCGTGGGAGACCGCGGCTCTGCCGCCGCCATGGCGTGCTCCGGCAAACCGTGCCCCGCCGCCGCGGGAACCGCCGAAATGTGCGCCGCCACCGCGCGCGGCGCCGACACGGGCGCCACCGAAATGACCACCACCGAAATGCGCACCACCTCCGCCATGACCGCCACCGCCGAAATGAGCGCCACCACCGCCACCACCGCCGCGACCACCGCCGCCGCCACCATGACCGCCGCCGCCGCCATGTCCGCCCCCGCCGCGACCGGCTGCATAGGCCGCGCCGGACAGCGCGACCGACAACACAAGAACCGACAACCATTTGACGTTGGGCATGGCATCCTCCGGCGGAATTGGGTGCCGATATGCCGCACTGCCCAAATTCGAACGGCGCGCGACGGCACAATTGGGATATTCAATGCCACCAACGCCGGAATGATCTTGCGGGTTCCGTCAGCGCCGCTCGTTCGCGAACATGCGGAGGATAAAAACGATTTAAGTCGTTATTCGCCGTCGCGTAGCCGCCGATAGACCGCGCCCAGCACGTTGCAATAATCGTCGGTCCAGACCCGCTGGTTCGCGTTGGCGTCGGTTTCTGCCCATTGCTCCGTGGAAGCGAGCTTGCCGACATCGGCTTCCGCGCGCGCCGACACTACGACATTGGTGGCGAAGATGTATTCGCTGTCGCGGCCCGAATCTTCGTCGTAGACCCAGCTCTTCAGCCCGTTCGCGTCCGCAATGCCGACGACGACGCTTGCCAGTTCCAGATGCCGGTTCGAGACGTGCATCACGACCGCGCCTTGGGGGCCAAGCTTGTCCTTGTAGATCGCCATCGCCTCTTTGGTGGCGAGATGGATCGGGATCGCATCCGACGAATAGGCGTCGACGATGATCAGGTCGTAGATGCCGTCCGGCTCGCGCGCAAAGGTCAGCCGCGCGTCGCCGATGGTTGGCTTCAACTCGGGCTCGCATTTCTCGACATAGGTAAAATATTTCGGATCGCGCGCGGTATCGACCATCGACTGGTCGATCTCGAAGAATTTCCAGGTCTCGCCTGGCGCGGATGCGCACGTCAACGTGCCGGAGCCGAGGCCGATGACGGCGACCCGCAGCGGCGCGCCCTTGCGCTCGCGGATCGCCGTGATCGCCCGCCCGATGCCGCCGTCCTTGTGATAGTAGGTGATCGGCTCGGGCCGGCCTGCGACCTGCGTGCCGTTGGCATTGGCGTATTTTTCGGCGCCGTGGATCGTGGTGCCGTGCATCAGCACGTGATACTGGCCGTTCGGAGTGGTCACGATCTTGTGGACGCCGAAGAAGCTGCGCACGGTCTCCACGCGCCCTTCGTCGGCGGGATAGATGCGGATCAGCGCCAGCGCCAGCGCCGCCAGTGCCGCAAGCTTCAGACGCGCGGTGTTGAGCGCGAGCGCCAGCAGCATGCCGAAAACTGCGACGCCGCCTGCCACATAGACGCGATGGTCCTCAAACCAGTCGAGCGTCTCGCCCTTCATTTGCGACGGCAAAATCAGCACCAGCGCCAGCACCGCGGCGAGCGGCCAGAGCCAGCGGCTCAAGCGCGGCAACCGCTCGTCGGCGGGCGGACGGCAAAGCGCGGCGAGCGCGATCAGGATCGGATACTCCGCCACCCAGGAAAATACATTGGGTGCAATGAGACCGGCAAAGAGCCCGCCGATCATGCCGCCAAAGGACAGCGCCACGTAGAAGCCGGTGAGATATTTCGCCGGCGGCCGCGTCCGCGCCAGTTCGCCATGGCAGGCCATCGCGATGACGAAGAAGCAGAGCTGGTGCCCGCCGAGCGTCAGCAGCAGGTTCTGTTCGCCGCCGACCGCGAGCAGCACGATGACGCCTGCGATCGCGGCGGGCTGGGCCCACAACACCCATTTGTGCGGCAGCAGCGGGCGCTGCTGGAACACCAAGACCCAGGTCAGAAGATAAAGCGAGAGCGGCAACACCCATAACAGCGGCGCAGCAGCAACGTCGGTTGAAATATGCGCCGTCACCGCAATCAGAAGACCAGACGGCACCGCGGCGAGAAACACCCAGCGCGCGCGCGTGCTGAAGGACGGCGCCGGCGCGTCGCTTTCCGCCGCGGCGTTGTTTGCGATTGCCGAGACCGGCGCGCGCCACAACAGCAAACCGCAGGCGGCGATCAGGACGATCAGCAGGCCATAGCCGCCAGTCCAGATCAGGTTTTGCATCCGGAGTGTGAAGACCGGTTCGAGCGCCAGCGGATAGGACAACAGCGCGAGAAAGCTGCCGACGTTGGACGACGCATAGAGAAAGTAAGGGTCCGCGCCATCAGGATGGCCGGTGCGGACGAACCAGGCTTGCAGCAGCGGGTTGTTGGCGGCCAGCGCGAAGAACGGCAGACCGATCGAGGCCACAAACAGGCCGAGCAGCCAGATCGCATAACCTGAGGTCGGCGGCTCGCCCCAGCGCGCCGCAATCGTCAGCGGCAGCGCGGCAAACGCAACCAGCAGCAGCAGCAGATGCACCACGATCGGAATTACCCGGCTTTTGATCCGCATCAACAGATGCGCGTAGACGTAGCCCGCGAGCAGCAGCGACTGGAAAAACACCATCGCCACCGACCACACCGCGGGCGAGCCGCCGAGCCGCGGCAGCACCATTTTCGTGAACAGCGGCTGCACCGAAAACAACAACAGCGCGCTGACGAAAATCGCGGCCGTGTAAGTCAGAAGCACCACCCGGTTGCGCGAGGCGACAGACGGCTGACTTGTGGCTAGTTCGGCGGCGGACATGGAAACTCCGGTGATGGACCCGGCTGGGAGGGCGGCGCAATGGAGCACACGGCATCGATGCGGGCAATGTGCGCAAGTCAACCAACGCTCGCATCCATGCTTTCGATGTGTCATTTACCAGTCATTCCGGGGCGCCTCGAAGAGGCGAACCCGGAATCTCGAGATTCGCGTTATGCGCGCCCCGGAATGACGCCTGGATGAAGCCCACATGAACGAAACAGACGTCGTCATCATCGGTGCAGGACATAACGGGCTCACCTGCGCGGCCTATCTCGCGGCCGCCGGCCTGCGGGTGAAGGTGGTCGAGCGGCGCAAGGTCGTGGGCGGCGCCGCCGTGACGGAGGAGTTCGTTCCCGGCTTTCGCAATTCGGTCGCGGCCTACACCGTAAGCCTGCTCAACCCGAAAATTATTTCTGACCTGAAACTCAGCGAGTATGGCCTAAAAATCGTCGAGCGCCGCGCGCAGAATTTCCTGCCCGCCGCCGACGGCCGTTACCTCATCACCGGCGAAGGCCGCACCAAAGAATCTCTGGCCAAGCTCAGCCCGCACGACGCCGGAGAACTCGATGGCTTCAACCGCAAGCTTGAAGAAATCGCCGACGTGCTGCGCGCCTTCGTCCTGCGCGCGCCGCCGAACATCGTCGAAGGTTTTGGTGCAGCCGCGATCCGCGAAGGTTTTAACGCGCTTGGGTCGGCCAACGTCCTGCGGCGACTCTCGCTAGAGCAACAGCGCACTTTGCTCGATCTGTTCACGCGCTCCGCAGGCGAGATGCTGGACGAGGTATTCGAGAGCGACCTGATCAAGGCGCTGTTCGGCTTCGACGCCATCGTCGGCAATTATGCGAGCCCTTACGCCGCGGGCTCCGCCTATGTGATGCTGCACCACGCGTTCGGCGAGGTGAACGGCAAGAAGGGCGTCTGGGGTCACGCCATCGGCGGCATGGGCGCGATCAGCCAGGCCATCGCACGCGCCGCGCAACAGGCCGGCGCGGAGATCAACTTGGATGCCGGCGTGCGCGAGGTGATCGTCGAGCGCGGCCGCGCTGTCGGCGTCGTCCTCGACACCGGCGAGACGACGCGCGCAAGATACGTCGCCTCCAGCGTCAACCCGAAACTGCTGTACACCCGCCTTGTCCCGTCGGGCGCGTTGTCGGCTGATTTCCTCACCCGCATGCAGCGTTGGCGCAACGGATCCGGCACCTTCCGGATGAATGTGGCGCTCAGCACCCTGCCCTCGTTCACCGCGCTGCCCGGAGACGGCGATCACTTGACCTCCGGCATCATCATCGCGCCCAGCCTGAACTATATGGATCGCGCCTGGCGGGACGCCCGGGACAGCGGCTGGAGCCGGGCGCCTGTTGTCGAGATGCTGATTCCCTCGACGCTCGACGACAGCCTCGCGCCAGCAGGCCAGCATGTCGCGAGCCTGTTTTGTCAGCACGTCGCGCCGGAACTCCCGAATGGACGTTCTTGGGACGATCACCGCGAGGAAGTCGCAGACCTCATGATCGCGACCGTGGATCAATACGCACCCGGCTTTGCGGCCAGCGTGATCGGGCGACAGATCCTCTCCCCGCTCGACCTCGAGCGGCAGTTCGGGCTACTCGGCGGCGACATCTTCCACGGCGCGCTGACGCTGAACCAGTTGTTCTCGGCGCGGCCGATGCTCGGCCATGCCGACTATCGCGGCCCCTTGAAGGGGCTTTATCACTGCGGATCCGGCGCCCATCCCGGCGGCGGCGTCACCGGCGCACCCGGCCACAACGCCGCGCGGGTGATTTTGGCCGACCACCGCAGGCTGTTTCGCGCGTGAGTTGATTGGCCGGGGAAAACCTCTGCACAAGCTTGTGGATATTTGCCGAATATCAGATAGGCGGCGTGGGATGCCGATCGCCTCGCAGCTCAAGTGAAGCCGCACGTCCCGCCCTCGTGACTTCTGTGGAGACCGAGGCAAGCTCTTGAAGCCACACGGCATGTTCAGCGTCAGCAACTGTGAATAAGCCTCGCGTTCGCTGTGGGCTGCTGTGAATAACGGGTAGTGCCTCAGTTTGAAATTTCATCGGCCTGTGAGTGGTCATAAGCTAATGCCACGGGATGGAATCTCAGCGCGTAGCCGACGAGCGGCGCAGCTAGAAGTGCGGGCAGTATCCAAAAGGCTATTTGTGGCAACTCGCGCCATAGCGGCAAGTTCTTACCATTATCGACGTAAAACGCCGTGAGCATAAGAACGTAGGATGCCGACATGCATGTTAGATGCAGCCGGGGCCATTGACGCCAGCGTTGGCGCAGGATCGTGCGTCCAAGCCCCGCCGTGCCAAATGAAAGCGCCCCCAAAATGAACAGGTCGTAATCCTCTTGCCAGCGCATTAACGCCAAGGTGCTCATGGTGACGAATAGGCCGCATAGACACCAAAAATAGATCGTTCCGAAATTTGAGTGTCGGCCACGCCCTTTAGGGCTTAGCATTGCTGCTGCCCCAGCAATAACCGCCGCCAACCCAAACAGCACATGGATGCCCACAATACTCAAGAACAGCGGGCTATCTGATGGAATTGGGATGCCGAAAAGTACGGTCATGTGCATCGGCATATTGCTCCCTTGCGAAGCTTACCGCTAAGCATTACCATACCCGAATGCCCAGAGGACCAAAAGGCGAAAAGCGCCCAGCCGACGCCGTCGGCAACGCCGTCATGATCGCCAAGATCGCGACCGGCGAGATTGAGGACATCACCACAGAGGACGGGAAGAACGCCGCCGCCGTGGCGCTAGGGCGTATGGGCGGCAAAGCGCGGGCAGAAGGCATGACTGCCAAACGCCGTAAGGAAATTGCAAAGAAAGCGGCTAAGTCTCGCTGGTCAAAGACTTAGCTGGCGAGGGCAGCGAATACACTCCCGATGAGAATGGAAGCTGTAGGGTGTCATCGAAACGCGGGTAGTGTCTCAGTTTGAATTTCGCGAGGTCGCGTCGGACTGTAGTCTGCCCTGTGCTCCGCGGGGAGCGGCAACGGCACGATGCTTGAGCCGCCATTTGCGGATGAAGGCCTTGCGGCGAACGGTGATCTCCTCAGGCGTCGTCGCATAGATCATGTCGTTGTAATCCGCGGTGATCTCGTCGTGCAGGCGCTCCGGGGCATGCGCCAGCAGGTTTCTGTGCTTGTGAACCGTGCAGCGTTGCACCGGCACTCCGTCCCAGACGACTGCAATGGCCTTGTCGAGCCCTGGTGCGCCGTCGACGATGAGGAATTCGGGACGCCGCAGCCCGCGCTTGACGAGATCATCCAGCACCGTGCGCCATGCCTCGGCGCTTTCGCCGCCCATGCTCTTGATCGCGAGCAGAACCTTCTGGCCGTCCGCTCGCACGCCCAGCACAACGAGCAGTGAAATCGAGGTCGCCTTGCGGTCGAGGCGCACCCGAACAACAGTACCGTCGAGGATCAGGCGCACGATCGGCTCGGCGGCCAACGAGCGGCTGTTCCAGGCGTCCCAGTCGCCCTTCACCTTGCGCCAGGTCCGGCTCACCGTGTCCTTGCCGACCGTCCCGCCGAACAAGGCCGCCAGCGCGCGACGCACCCGCCTGGTATTGGTGCCGGCCAGGTAGCTGCTTGCGATCAGCCCACCCGGTTAAGACCCATGCTCACAATGGCTCGTTGGCCCAAGCATCCGTGTTTCACTTCCGAACGCATTCATATTGGCCCTTCAATATCTGAGCCTGGTTTTCGACGGTGAAGGGCAGGTTCGGAACGTATTCGGCGGGGCAGGCGGTAAAAAGCCAGCCCGTGGCACCCAGCGTTTTTTCGGGCACGCCGGTATCGAAACGCTCGTCCGGTTTGACCACGCGATCGAACCAGTGCTGGCCATTGAGCTGGACAAACAACAGCGCCAGCGGCTCGCCGCACTGGTTGGTGAAGCCGAAGCTGCCGTCTTGTTCGGACCATTGGGTGCACGCTTCGAGGTGCAGCCTGGTGTCTCCCGAACCCGCTTCTGTCGCCGCCTGAATCCGCCCAAAAAATGCTGACGCGAGCGTGAAGGCTGCGACAAGACCGAGTTGGCGCTTCAAAAAATTTCCTTCCGATTGAATTCGTCCATTAAGCCCAGCCGCCGGAAACCTGACAAGCAACGTGAGGCTGTCCAGATTTCACGCGTCGGCAAGGCGCGAGCGTTCACGTCGCGCAACGGTAGATCACCACCGGGCTATCGACGGCATCGCCGTGGCCAGCATGCGGGCGATGGTCGACGCCCGCGCCGCTCGATCAATCAGCAAATTCAAAATGATGGGATGGGAGCTTTAACCAAAAACTAACCACGCGCAAAATGTGGCTCGTTGGGGAGAAATTTGGCCGTCGACTTGAGGCAGCAGATGAAGTGCCTCAAAAAGTAGTTTCAGAACCACCGCTATGCCCTTGCATGTTAATCTGTTTTTAACCAACAGATCGCGCAGGCTTGGGGTCGTCGCCAAAAAGCAGCGCGCTGAGCGCCTTCAACCAACCCAAACCTAGAATAACAGCGTGAACGAAGCCTTAAACTGCGTCATAGGGAACACCCCCGCTCTCTCAGTTCGAAGCTGCGGCTCCCTCCCCCTGAAAGGAGGAGGGCTGGGGTGGGGGTCCGAAAGTTGCCTTCCCCTTCGCCCTTTGATCCCCTCCCGCTTTGCTCCTTTCGGGAGCAAAGCGACCTCCCCTTTCCAAGCCGCGCTAGCAGACTGCCGATGACAACAACGCTCACCCCCCTGACCCACCGCGCCACCTTTGCGATCGGCGACGAACAAACCGCCCGGCGCGCTTCGGATCGCTTGAGCGAAAGCCTCGATGAGGGCGAGGCCGCGGTCGCCGCCTTCGAGGGCCCGACCGGGCGCTGGGCCATCGCCGTGCATTTTGCCGACGCCCCCGACCAGGACGCGATCCGCAGCCTCGTCGCCCTGGCCGCCGGCGAGGAAGCCGCGCAAGCGGTCCAGTTCGACACTGTGGAAGCCAAGGACTGGGTCAAGGCCACGCTCGACGCGCTGGTTCCGGTCCATGCCGGGCGCTTTGTCGTCCATGGCCAGCACGACCGGGCCAGGGTCGCCCCCAATCGGCTCGGCATCGAGATCGAGGCGGCGCTCGCCTTCGGCACCGGCCATCACGGCACCACCCGCGGCTGCCTGTTGCTGCTCGGCGAAGTTTTGAAGACCTACCGGCCTCGCCGGGTGCTCGACCTCGGCACCGGCACCGGCGTACTCGCGATCGCGGCCGCCAAGGCGCTGCACGGGAAGGTGCTGGCGAGCGACATCGATGCGCTTTCGGTGAAGGTCGCTGCCGACAACGCCCGGCAGAACGGCGTCGGTCCTCTGGTGGAGGTGACGTGGGGCAACGGGTTTTCCGCACCCTTGCTGCGGCAACGCCGGCCGTTCGACCTGATACTGGCCAATATCCTCGCCAATCCGCTGCGGCAGATGGCGACGCCAATGTCCCGGCATCTGGCCGGTGGGGCGCGTGTCATCCTGTCGGGGTTATTGTCGGCTCAGGCGCCTTCCGTGATCGCGGCCTATCGCGCGCGTGGGCTTATTCTGGAGCGGCAGATCCGGATCGAAGGCTGGAGCAGCCTGTTGCTACACAAAGCGCGGTAGAAGCTTGATCGAAGTCCCTCATGGTGAGGAGGAGCGACCGCCCGAGCAGGCCGAGTGAAACGAGGTCGTTAGCGAACGGCGGAATAAGGAGCGCGACTTCCGGACAATACTTCGTATTGCCGGGAGAACCATGAGGCCCCATCCGGGCCTTCATCCTTCAAGACGCGGCGCAATTGCCGCTCCTCTGGATGAGGAACTTACTCCGCCGGCTTGTGCTGGTGCGGGTTTCCCGCCTTTTCGTCAATGACCGTGCGCTTGACGCGCGCCTCGACAAAACGATCCAGAAACTGAACGATGACGTTGCGCGGCTTCTCGGCAGCAGGCGCGGACTCAGGCACGCTGAGCGGCGGCGAAATCTTCTCAAAGGTGAAGACGGGCATGGTTAATCCCTCGACGCAGGTAAAACGCCCTTGGAACCGCCTTGGAATTCCACCCGAAAGATTTCTTCCTGAACCTTCATAACAGTTGGCGTCATGAAACGTTCAAACCCGTCTAACGCAGGTGCAGCAATTCAATCACAATAAATTCGGAATCGGAAGCAAATTGAGTCGGTTGCCGAGTTCTCAGTGGAAGATGATACTATCGACCAATGTTCGAGGCGCACTTCCAGACATTTGACGAGCCCGAGACCGGCGTCGCTTTGACCGCCCGCCTGTCCGCATTTCGCGAGGAGTTGACCAAACGCAACCTGAGCGGATTTGTGGTTCCCCGCGCCGACCAGCAGCAGAACGAATATGTCCCGCCCTCGGAGGAGCGGCTGGCCTGGCTCACCGGCTTTACCGGCTCCGCGGGCCTTGCCATCGTGCTTGCCCACGAGGCTGCGTTGTTTGTCGACGGACGCTATACGCTGCAAGCCGGAAAACAGGTCGATACCAAGGCCTGGGGCGTCGAGCCGCTGGTCGATCCGCCGCCGGAGACCTGGCTGGCGCAACATCTTAGCCCCGGCGACCGCCTCGGCTTCGACCCCTGGCTGCACACGACCGCGGTGGCGGAAAAGCTTAGCCTGGCCTGCGAAAAGGCTGGCGCGGAACTGGTCGCGGTCGACAGCAACGCGGTTGATGCCGTTTGGACCGAACGCCCCGCTCAGCCATTCGCGCCCGTCACCCTTCACGGCCCGCAATTTTCAGGCGAGGCGGAAGTCGACAAGCTGAAACGGATCGAGGCCGAAATCGCCAAACTTAACGCCGACGCGCTGGTGCTGTCGGACAGCCACGCAGTGGCCTGGACCTTCAATATCCGCGGCGGTGACGTCGCCCACACGCCGTTGCCGCTATCCTACGCGCTGGTGCCCAAAACCGGCCGGCCGACGCTGTTCATCGATCACCGCAAGCTCGCCAACAGCGTCCGCGATCATCTCGAACAGACCGCGACCGTGGTCGAGCCCGGCGCGCTGACGCCAAAACTGATCGAACTGTCGAAGAGCGGCGCTGCAATCGCGCTCGATGGCGCGACCGCCGCCGACGCGCTGACCCGCCTGATCTCGTCGGCCGGCGGCAAGCCATTGCGCGGCAGCGATCCCGTTAGCCTTTTGAAGGCGGTCAAGAACGACACCGAGATCGCCGGCACGAAAGCGGCGCACCGGCGCGA
Organism: uncultured Alphaproteobacteria bacterium; assembly: GCA_963775545.1. Classification (GTDB taxonomy): domain Bacteria; phylum Pseudomonadota; class Alphaproteobacteria; order Rhizobiales; family Xanthobacteraceae; genus Bradyrhizobium. The sequence continues at coordinate 38,163 of CAVZJE010000022.1, read as the reverse complement.
TGCCGTCGCGCTCGCGCGCTTCCTCGCCTGGGTCGACCGCGAGGCGCCCGCAGGCAATCTCACCGAAATCGACGCCGTCGAGGCGCTGGAAACTTTCCGTCGCGAAACCGGCGCGCTGAAGGACGTCTCGTTTCCCACCATTTCCGGCACGGGACCGAACGGCGCCATCGTGCACTACCGCGTCACCCGCAAGAGCAACCGCCGCATCGCGCGCGGCGATCTCTTGCTGATCGATTCCGGCGCGCAATATGAAGACGGCACCACCGACGTCACCCGCACGATTGCGATCGGCGAGCCAACGTTCGAGATGTGCGACCGCTTCACCCGCGTGCTGCGCGGCCACATCGCGATTGCCCGCGCGCTGTTTCCCGACGGCACGTCAGGCGCGCAGCTCGACACCCTGGCGCGGCAATATCTGTGGCAGGCTGGCATCGATTTCGAACACGGCACTGGCCATGGCGTCGGCAGCTACCTCTCGGTGCATGAAGGCCCGGCGCGAATCTCGAAGCTCGGCGCCACGCCGCTAAAGCGCGGCATGATCCTCTCCAATGAACCCGGCTATTACAAAACCGACGCTTTCGGCATCCGGATCGAAAATCTCGAGCTCGTGGTCGCCGCCGAAGTCGCTGGCGCCGAGAAACCCGTCAACGCGTTCGAAACACTCACGCTCGCGCCGATCGATCGTCGCCTCGTCGATCTCAACATGCTGACAGGCGACGAACTGAGCTGGCTCAACGAATACCATGAACGCGTCCGCCACGCCGTGCGCGGCCACGTCGACGATGCCACCAAGACCTGGCTCGATGCGGCGACCGCGCCGCTGTCGCTGTAGTCTACTCGCCACCCGCGCGATCACCTCTCCCATGGGGAGAGGTCGGATTGCACCGACGATGCGAAGCATCAGTGGTGCATCCGGGTGAGGGGTTATGGACCATCGATAGACCGTACCCCCTCACCCCAACCCTCTCCCCATGGGAGAGGGAGCGTACCGTTTCCGCGGCAACAGATCGTCGATGCATCGGAGGCAACGATCCTGCAAGGTGATCAGCGCCGCCCGTGCCACCATTCCAGAATGACAGAGCCAATTGCATCAAACGCATCCCGGAAAGCGAATAGCCGTATTCCGAAACATCCGTATTCGCGGCGCGCCGAACAACGCTAGAGTCCGGTTCAAACAAGCCGCGTTCGACGAAATCACAAGGCAAGCAGCGAACCGCCTCGCGGCCTGACGGCTCCTGCGCTTAAGGGAATTGGACTCTTCATGCATGGGGTCGCCGGCAGACCGGCCGCATTGACCGACGGCGCAGAAGCTGCAACGACGCGGGGGATGCTGTTGCTCCTGGTCGCGATGACCGGCGTGGCGCCCATCTCGCTGTACATGCTGGTGCCGGCGCTGCCGCTTCTCGCCACCAGCTTCAATAGCGACATCTCCATCGCGCAGATGACGGTGTCGCTCTACATGGTCGGCATCGCCTGCTCGCAAATCCTGATGGGGCCGCTCTCCGATCGCTTCGGACGCCGTCCGGTATTGCTGGCGGGCCTCGGCCTGATGGTGGTGGCGAGCGCAGCCTGCATCTTCGCCGAAAGCCTGCCCGAACTGATCGCCGCGCGGTTCTTCCAGGCGCTTGGCGGAGCCACCGGCATGGTCGTGAGCCGCGCCATCATCCGCGACCTCTATCACCGCGAGCGCATCTCTTCCATGATCAGCCTCGTGATCGCGGTCATGATGATCGCGCAGATGCTGAGCCCGCTGACCGGCGGCCTGATCGAGACTGCCTTCGGCTGGCGCGCGATCTTTTATGTCATCACCGCCGCTTCGCTGGTCGTGGCCATCGCGATCGCGATTGTCTTGCCGGAAACGCGCCGCGTTCGCCTCGCCACGGGCGGCTTTCGCGGCGATGTCGGCACCCTCCTGACCAGCCGCGCCTTCATCGGCTATGTGCTGTGCCAGGTGCTGGCCTCGCAGATCATCTTTGCCTTTGCCGGCGGCGGTCCCTACATCGTGGTGACGCATATGGGCCGCACCGGCGCCGAATATGGCGCGTGGTTCGCGACCACGGGATTTGCGTATCTGATCGGCAATCTCTGTTGCGTGCGCTTCTCACCGCGCTATCAGCTGGAAAAACTGATCTGGTTCGGGCTTGCGCTGCAACTCTTCGGAAGTCTCTTGAATCTCATCTGGGGGCTCACCGGGATTAACCAGGTGCCGTCGTGGCTGTTCGGCACCCAGATGATCGTGATGTTCGCCAACGCCTTCGTGATGTCGAACTCCGCGGCCGGCGCCATCAGCGTCCGGCCTGAAGCGGCCGGCACCGCCTCCGGCGCGATGGGTTTCCTGCAAATGGGGCTCGGTTCGTTGCTGTCGCAGTTCGGCGCTTATCTCGGCGACCATTTTGCGACGCCGGCGCCGCTCAACGCGGCCATATTCGCGTTGTCGCTCGCCTGCGTCTCAACGATGGTCTTTCTGATTCCACGGCGCGATGTTGTCGTCAGCGAGGAACTGATCGAACTGGCGGAAGAAGAAACCGGGATTGTCTAGGTCGGGTCGTTGATGCTCCTAGCCGTCATTGCGAGCGAAAGCGAAGCAATCCAGAAGTAAGAAAGCGCTGGATTGCTTCGTCGCGCTGCTCCTCGCAATGACGCTGTGAGACCAACAAAAAGATCGTCATACTCCGCGACCCGTCTACGCCAAGGCTTCGCCGGAGTTTAGTGCCAGGGCCGCCGAAGCTTCAGCGAAGGCGGCAAGCGGGGTATCCAGTACGCCGAGCCCTCTCGGATAACAAATCATTGCCGCTGGAATACTGGATCATCCGCTGGAGCCTGTCATCGGGCGTCACGCAGTGACGACCCGGTGACGGATGATGACAGTTGAGAGTGCGGACGAAGCCCTACTCCCCGACCAGCTTCAGCCACTCGTCCTCGGTCAGCACCGCCACGCCGTGCTTCTTGGCTTCCGCCAGCTTTGACCCCGCGCCGGGACCCGCGACGACATAATCGGTCTTCTTCGACACCGAGCCCGCCGCCTTGGCCCCTAAACGCTCGGCCGTCGCCTTGGCCTCGTCGCGCGTCATCTTCTCCAGCGATCCCGTGAACACCACCGTTTTGCCGGCCACGGCCGAATTGCTCTTCGGCTTTTCCGCATCGAGGATCGTGACCTCGCGCGTCAGCCGCTCGACGATGCCGCGGTTGTGGCTTTCGCCGAAATAGGCCTTGATGCTCGCGATCACCGTGTCTCCAATTTGGTCGAGCGCATCCATCTCGGCGACGGTTTCCTCGTCGTCCTTGGCGACCTTCAGACAGGCGTCGTGGAAGGCGTCCCACGACCCGTAGCCGCGCGCCAGCGCCAGCGCCGTGGTCTCCCCGACATGCCGCATGCCGAGCGCGTAGATGAAGCGCTCCAGCGATACCCGCCGCCGCTCCTCGATCGCGGCAAACAGATTGCGCACCGAGGTCTCGCCGTAGCCTTCGATTTCTTCGAGCTTCAGTTTGGCGTTGCGTTTTTGTAGCGTGAAGATATCGGCGGGTTCTCGCACCCATTCCTCGTCAAAGAAGTATTGAAGCTGCTTCTCGCCGAGTCCCTCGATGTCGAAGGCGCGGCGCGAACAAAACAGCTTCAGATGCTCGATCTTCTGATAGGGACAGGCAAACTCGCCGGTGCAGCGCGCGCGCGAACCTTCTTCGCCGGTCGCTGTTTCCTCGCGCACCACCTCTGTGTGCAGCGGGCATGGGCACTTCTTCGGGAAGTGGAATTCTTTGGTGCCCGCAGGCCGCTTGTCGATCACGACATCGACCACCTGCGGAATCACGTCGCCGGCGCGCTGGATCACCACGGTATCGCCCCGCCTAATATCGCGGCCTTCTCGCAGCACCTCGCCCTTGTTGCCGATGCCCTTGATGTAATCCTCATTGTGCAGCGTGACGTTCTGCACGATCACACCGCCGACGCCGACCGGTTCCAGCTTACCAACGGGAGTAAGAGAACCCGTGCGCCCGACCTGAATCACAATATCTATCAATTTAGTTACGGCGCGCTCGGCCGGAAACTTGTGCGCGATGCCCCAGCGCGGCGTGCGCGAGACGAAACCCAGACGTTCCTGCCAGTCAAGCCGGTCGACCTTGTAGACGACGCCGTCGATATCGTAATCGAGCCGGGCGCGTTGCTCCTCGATCTTGCGATGAAACGCGATCAATTGCTCGACCGAGTGGCAGCTCTTGGTGAGCGGATTGGTCTTGAAGCCGCAATGCTCGAACCAGCCGATCATGCCGCTCTGTGTGTCCTCCGGCATGTCAGCCATTTCGCCCCAGGCGTAAGCGAAGAAGCCCAGCGGGCGCGAGGCGGTGATCGAAGGGTCTTTCTGGCGCAAGGAGCCGGCGGCCGAATTGCGCGGATTGGCAAAGATCGTATCGCCGGCTGCCTTCTGCCGCTCATTGAGCGCCAGAAAGGCCTTCTTTGTCATGTAGACCTCACCGCGCACCTCGCAAATTGAAGGCACCTTGCGGCCTTTCAGCTTCTTCGGCACGTCTTCCAGCGTGCGGATGTTGGCGGTGACGTCTTCGCCTTCCGCGCCGTCGCCTCGCGTCGCCGCGGTGACGAGTTCACCGTCCTCGTAACGCAGCGACATCGAGAGCCCGTCGATCTTCGGTTCGGCGGAAAAGTCGATCCGCTCGTCTTCGGATAATTTCAGGAAGCGACGGATGCGCCCGACGAAATCGACGACGTCTTCCTCGGCAAAGGCGTTGTCGAGCGACAGCATCGGCACCGCATGGCGGACTTTCCTGAACCTTCCGGACGGCGCGGCGCCGACCTTCTGCGACGGCGATTCGGCGCTGACGAAATCCGGAAAGCGTTTCTCGATGGCGTTGAAGCGCTGGCGCAGCGCGTCATATTCAGCGTCGGAAACTTTTGGCGCATCGTCCTGGTAGTAGGCCCTATCGTGACGCTCGATCTCAAGCGTCAGCCTGATGTGCTCGACCTTTGCCTGCGCCTTGGTGAGCTTGGCGACGTCGGGCAGTGGTTTGGTTTTGGATTTCGTTACCATGGCGGGACGCTGGTCCTATGCCGTCGCAGCCTTGAGCAGCCGCTCCGCAGCCGCCCTCGCCTCCGCGGTGATCTCGGCGCCGGCGAGCATGCGGGCGATTTCCTCGCGGCGGTGATCGGCGGCGAGCGCATTGACGCGGGTCGCGACGCGCTTGCCCTTGTCGAGTGCATCCTTCGAAATCAGCAGATGCTGGTTGGCACGGGCGGCGACCTGCGGCGCATGCGTCACCGCCATCACCTGAACCTTCTCGGCCAGCCGCGACAGCCGCGCGCCGATCGCATCCGCCACCGCGCCGCCTACCCCGGTGTCGATTTCATCGAACACGAGCGTGGGCGCCGAGCCGCGATCGGACAACACGACCTTGAGCGCCAGCAAGAAACGCGACAGTTCGCCGCCGGAGGCGACTTTCATCAGCGGACCTGGTTTCGTACCCGGATTGGTCTGGACCCAGAACTCGACACGGTCGTAGCCTTGCGGACCGGGCGAAGCCGGATCAGACTCGACCTGCGTGGTGAACTTCGCGCGTTCGAGCTTGAGCGGCGCCAGTTCGGCATTGACCGCCTTGTTGAGCTTCTCCGCCGACTTGACCCGCGCGGCCGAAAGCTTGGTCGCAGCCAGCGCGTAACGCTTGTCGGCGGCGACGGCGACCTCTTCCAGCTTTTTCAACCGGTCGGCGCCGGCATCGATCAGCGCGACGTCGGCGGCATATTTTGCGGCGAGCGCGGCAAGCCCATCGACCGGCGTCGAATATTTGCGCGAGGCGGCGCGAAGCGCGAACAGCCGCTCCTCGATACGCTCGAGTTCGGCGGGATCGAAATCGGCAGCGGCGAGCGCCGCGGAAAGATGCTGATCGGCCTCCTCCAGCGCGTTGATCGCGATATCGATCGCCTTCACCGCGGGCTCGACGAGGGCCGGCGAATTGGCCGCGCGCCGTTCGAGCCGGCGCACCGCCGCCGACAGGCTAGCTACCGGCGAATGACTGCCGCCGACGGCCTCCTGCGCCTCGCGCAGATCGGCTGCGATCTTTTCGCCCTGCATCATGGTGGTGCGGCGGGAGGCCAAGGCCGTTTCCTCGCCGTCCTTTGGCGCAAGCTGCTTCAATTCGTCGGAAGCGTGCCGCAAATAGTCCGCCTCGCGGGCGGCCCGCTCCATGCCGGCGCGGTGCTCATCCAACTCTCGATTGGCTTCGCGCCGCGCCTCCCAGAGTTTTTCCAGCGCAGCGACTTCTTTTTCGAGGCCAGAGAACGCATCGAGCAGGCGACGATGGGTCGAGGCATCGACCAGCGCGCGCTCGTCATGCTGGCCGTGGATTTCGACCAGCGAAGCGCCCAGCGCTTTCAGCGTCTGCACGCTGATTGCCTGATCGTTGATGAAGGCGCGGGTGCGGCCATCGGCGAACTGGACCCGGCGCAGGATCATCTCCCCGGTGTCCTCGAGACCGTTTTCGGTCAACAACGCCGAAGCGGGGTGGTCCTTCGGCACATCGAAGGTGGCCGTCACCTGGCCTTGCTCGGCGCCATGCCGAACCAGGCCCGCATCGCCGCGGCCGCCCAAGGCCAGCGCGAAGGCATCCAGCAAGATGGATTTGCCCGCGCCGGTCTCGCCGGTCAGCACCGCAAGGCCACGGGCAAACTCGATATCGAGCCGTTCGATCAGGACGATGTCGCGGATCGACAGACGCGCCAGCATGAGAGGATTATTCCCAGATCAAGTTCCAGCCGATCGAATCAGGTTCCGATCGCGTCGGAATCCGACCTTAACCGAGACCGAGCTTCTTGAAGGCCCTGGAAATATAGGAGCCCTGATTCTCGCTCGGCTCGACCCCGCCGGACTTTACTAGATTATAGGCGTCCTTGTACCAGGGGCTGTCGGGAAAATTGTGCCCGAGGACGGCGGCCGCGGTCTGCGCCTCGCTGACGATTCCGATCGCCATATAGGCTTCGGTCAGCCGCGCCAGCGCTTCTTCGACATGCCGCGTGGTCTGGTACTGGGTCACCACGACCTTGAAGCGGTTGATGGCGGCCGTGTAGTTGCGCTTCTGCATGTAGTAACGGCCGACATTCATCTCGCGCCCGGCGAGTTGGTCGCGCGCGGCCTCGAGCTTGGCTTTGGCGCTGACGGCATATTCCGACGTCGGATATTTGCGCACAACCTCATCGAGCGCGGCGATCGCCTTCTCGGTACGGCCCTGGTCGCGGGTCACGTCGGGAATCTGGTCGTAATGCGAGGCAGCAATCAGATATTGCGCGTAGGCGGCGTCCGCGCTTCCCGGGTGCAGCGTGACGTAACGGGTCGCCGCCCCGATGCAGCTGTCATAGTCGTTGGCCTGGTAATAGGCGAAGGCCGACATCAGAAGCGACTTGCGCGCGAGATCCGAATAAGGATGCTGGCGGTCCACTTCCTCGAATTTCTTCGCGCCGCCCTTCGGATCGCGCTTCTCGTTAGTCAGGAACAGGCCTTCGTTGTAGAGCTTTTCCGCTGGCTCATCGACAAAGGTGTCGTCTTTCTGGGTCACCTTGTCCCATATTTCGGTGGCCGAACTGCACGCGCTCAAAACCATGCCGGCGACGGCAAGGCTTGCGACGACCCGCAGCAGCCGTGCGAGGCCCTCAAGGCTCCAACGGTTTAAAAATCCCTGGTGTGCGGGCGTCATAGGCTTTGTCGACATGGAGTTCAGACCAGACGCCTTTCGAGCGGATCGGGCGCAACGAAAATCGGGGCCGGCTATCGGCCTTGCCCCATCTCTGTTTATCTAAAACAAGGCCCTTAACCAACCGGATACGCAGGCATTTCGCCCGGAATAAGGCGGGTTCGAAGGGCCGTGATTCCCAAGGGTTTAGCGCCCCAGCCGGCGTTCAGGGCGAGACTTGGGATTTAGTCCACAAAGGCGTGCTTTGCCGCCAAGCATGCATCGACGGGCAAATGAGGGGAAAGGACGTTTCAGGAAACGTCGGGGCCATAGGCAGGTGCGACCATGCCGCCGACCATTCCGCTACCGGCCTCGGCATGGGTGCGCGAGCGGCGGGCGGTCTCAGCCTCGACCACCCGGTAGGCGGTGCGATCGGCCAGAAGCGCCGTCAGCACGGCGTGATTGAGCTTGTGGCCGCCGCGGACCGAACGGAAGGCGCCGAGCAGCGGCAGACCAGCCAGCGCCAGGTCGCCGATCACATCGAGCACCTTGTGACGCACGCATTCGTCGCTGTAGCGCAGGCCCTCGCTGTTGAGCAGGCGGGTTTCGTCGAACACCACCGAATTCTCAAAGGAAGCGCCGAGCGCGAAGCCGGCGCTCCACAGGCGCGCGACATCGTTGACGCAGCCGAAGGTCCGGGCGCGGGAAATTTCGCGGCGGAAGCGTTCGGGGCTCAAATCGAGCGAATAGACCTGACGGCCGATCACCGGATTGGCGAAATCAATCTCGACATCGGCACGGAAGCCGGCCGCATATGGGCGCAGTTCGCCGAAGGAATCGCCGATCGCGACCTGCACCGGCCTCAGCACCTGGATGAAACGGCGTGCCGTCGACTGAGAAACGATACCGGCCTGATCGATCGCGGCGACAAAGGGCGCCGCGCTGCCGTCCATGATCGGGACTTCGGGACCATCGACTTCGATGGTGGCGTTATCGACGCCCATGCCGCGCAGCGCCGCCAGCACATGCTCGGCGGTCGAGACCAGCGGTCCCTGGCGGTCGCCAAGAACGGTAGCAAATTCGGTGGCAATGACGGATTCGGCTTCGGCGCGAACTTCGCGGTCGCTGCCTTCAAGGCCGGTGCGGACAAAAATAAAACCCGCATCCACGGATGCAGGTCCGATTGTCAGATTGACCGGAAGCCCGGAATGGACACCGACGCCCGTAACCGTAGCTTGCGAACGCAGCGTTGTCTGCCGGCTGAATTTCATACAGAAGTGCCCACACTGACTTACCGTGAGACCAAACCGGCTCCCCTTTTGATGCCGGTCCGACTCAGTGGTTCCCCAAGTCACGGTCGAGAATAGTCATTGCCATATTGCGCGCCAACTCACGCTTTTTTACCGATTGTTACCCTATCTCTGCCGTATTCGCGCCAAAGCCCGACCTCATTCGAGCGCCGAAGGCAGCTGTCAAACGGTTGTCGCCGCGATCTTAGCATTTCTATTTACCATTTTAGTTTCAATGGCTTGAGTCGCTAATTGGGTCAGTGCAATCCCACAAACAAAAGGGGCCCCGGTGATCAAACCGGGGCCCCTTGGGTCGCCTAGATTGTAACAAACTTCAGTTCACCTGCCGGCGAAGGAAAGCGGGGATATCAAGATGGTCGTCGCCCTGTGGTGCCGATGCAACAGGGGCCTGACGACCATGGGCGTCCAATCCCTGCGGCGCGTGCCGCGGAGCATACTCCGATACCGGAGGACGAGCCGCCATTTGCTCGGCGACTGACCGCTGTGGCTTGCGGTCCGGCAGCGCCGGCATGGCCGGCATCGCGGGGCCCGATCCGCGCGCCGCGATCGGCGGCTCGCTTTCTTCGTCGCGACGGCCAAGGCCGACATGGGCCAGACGCTGCAACAGCGACATCCGGGTCTTTTGCGGATGCTCGTCCTCGACTTCGCCGCGGGCCTGGCGGATTTCGTTCTGGGCCGGCATCGGCAATTCCTCAAACTTCGGCATCCGCGGCGCACGGGCTGGTGCTCGTTCGGCCGCCTGCGGAATGAAGGTTTCGGGCGGGGTCAATTCCACAACGGGCGCTGACGCTACTTCCGGATCGGGAAACAGCGACGGCTTCTGGGCGATCGGGCGAACCGTGACATCGCCATAGGCTGCGGACTGCAATGGCGCATGCGCAGCGGGAGCCTGCGGCGCCTCGGGCGCGACGGCAGCGGCGATCGCCGCCAATGCGGCGCGCTCGACGTTATGGCCGGGACGCTGCGGCACAGCCTGAGCCGGCTGGGCCGAATTCGACGAATCCAGTTTCTGCGCACGCTCGGCAAGCCGCGCATTGTCGGCCCGAAGCCGCGCGGTCAACTCGGCCAAGCGGGTGTCCGGAGACGAAGTCGAACTGGTGGCGTTGACCGCGGGAGCCGGAGAGGCATTGCCGGTGTTGCGGGAAATCAACGCCTGTTCGATGCCGGTCGCGACCACCGAGACACGGATGATGCCGTCGAGCGTCTCGTCGAAGGTCGCGCCGACGATGATGTTGGCGTCCTGATCGACTTCTTCGCGGATTCGAGTGGCGGCTTCGTCGACTTCGAACAGCGTCAGATCCCGGCCGCCGGTAATCGAGATCAGGAGGCCGCGGGCGCCCTTCATCGAGGAATCGTCGATCAACGGGTTGGCGATGGCAGCTTCCGCAGCGGTCAGCGCGCGCTTGTCGCCGGTGGCTTCGCCCGTACCCATCATCGCCTTGCCCATTTCACGCATCACGGCGCGGACGTCGGCGAAGTCGAGGTTGATCAGGCCTTCCTTGACCATCAGGTCGGTGATGCAGGCGACGCCCGAATAGAGCACCTGGTCGGCCATCGCGAAGGCGTCGGCGAAGGTGGTCTTTTCGTTCGCAACCCGGAACAGGTTCTGGTTCGGAATAATCAGAAGTGTATCGACCACCTTGTGCAGTTCGTTGATCCCGGCTTCCGCCGTGCGCATGCGGCGCTGGCCTTCGAAGTGGAATGGCTTGGTCACGACACCGACGGTGAGGATGCCGAGATCCCGCGCGGTCCTGGCGATGACCGGGGCTGCACCCGTGCCGGTGCCGCCGCCCATGCCGGCGGTGACGAACACCATGTTGGCGCCGGAGAGATGGTCGCGGATCTCGTCGATGACCTCTTGCGCGGCGGCCGCGCCGACGTCGGGCTGCGAACCGGCGCCCAACCCTTGCGTGACCTGCGTGCCCATCTGGATGATTCGCTGCGCTTTCGACATCGTCAGCGCCTGCGCGTCGGTGTTGGCGACGACGAAATCGACGCCCTGCAATCCGGCGGTGATCATGTTGTTGACGGCGTTACCGCCGGCTCCGCCGACGCCAAAGACGGTGATCCGGGGCTTCAGCTCATGAATGTCAGGAGGAGTAATATTGAGTGCCATGGTTGCCTCTCGATCACGCGCGCGTGGGTTCGCCCCGGCCGACGGCCGCGGGTGTTGGTGGAATTGATTTGCGGAAAAGATTCATCAGAAGCCCTCTCGAAGCCATCGTCCGACTTTCCCGAAATAGCCGTCCGTCCCTGTCCTGAGCTGCCGCGTATGCCGCGGTTCGACATGTTCAAGATGAGCGTATTGCGGATAGACGAGGAGGCCGGCGGGAACCGCGAAGGAAGCCCCCTTGGCTTCGCTGGAGAGCCGGCTGAAACCCAGCGGGCGGCCGGTGCGCACCGGCCGGTTGAGAATCCGCGTGGCGAGTTCGAGGATGCCGGTGAGCTGCGAAGCGCCCCCGCTCAAGACGACACGGGCTTTCGGTTCCGCCGCAAAGGGAGAATCCGCAAGCCGGTCCCTGACCATCTCAAAAATCTCCTCGGCACGGGGCCGGACAATGTTTGCGATCGTGGCGTGCGACACCACCTGCGGAACATCCAGCTCGTCGTCGCCGGCAGACGGCACGGACATCAACTCGTGTGCGTCAGACCCGCCGGTCAGCACCGTGCCATATAACGTCTTGATTCGCTCGGCATCCGCAATGCACGCCGAGAGTCCCCGAGCCAGATCCATGGTGATGTGCTGGCCACCCAGCGCAAACCCGGAGGCATGCATGAACCGCCCGCCGGAATAGGTCGCAATCGTGGTGGTCCCCGCCCCCATTTCGACCACCGCGGCGCCCAGATCGGCCTCGTCGTCGGTCAGGACCGAAAGACCGGCCACATAGGGGCTTGCCGCCATCGCCTCGACATTGAGGTGGCAGCGTTCGACCACCAGCATCAGATTCTTGACAACCGTGGTGTCCGCCGTGACGACATTCATGTCGACGCCGAACTGCCGCGCCACCATGCCCTTGGCATCGCGAACGCCCTTCACGCCGTCGAGCGAGTAGCTGATTGGCAGTGCGTGCAGCACCGTACGGCCCTCGCCGGTCGCATGGTGCATGCCGGCGGAGGTGACGCGCGAAACGTCGGCAGAGGTCACGGCCCCGCCCTTGATGTCGGCGGCCGCCTCGATCAGCTGGCCCTGCAAACGACCGGCCGACACCGACAGCAGGACCAATTCGACCCGGACCTTGGCCATATCCTCGGCAGCCGCGACCGCCTGGCGAACCGCCTGCTCGCATTCGGCGAGATCGACCACCGCGCCGGCCTTGACGCCGCGCGACTGGATCTGGCTGTAGCCGATCAATTCCACCGCGTGACTGCGACCGCCCAAGGCTTCGCTCGGCGGGCACGGCGTCAGGCGCGCGATCATGCAGGCGATCTTGCTGGTACCGATGTCGAGTGAAGCGACCAAAGCGGTGCGCTTGCCCGACATTGGGCGCGTCTTCGGCGCCTGGTTGTGATCGAGGGCACTCATGCGTCGCCGACTTTCTTTTTCGGCTCTTTCTTCTTGAGCGCTTCTTCGCGGGCCTTGGCGGCGTCGTCCGACAGTTGCACGATCAGGCGGTCCGACAGTCGCAGGTCGATCGCGACAATGTCCTTGGAAAACAGGTGCTCGTCCTTGTCGAGGTTGCTCAAGGTGAGAAGCGCGTTGCCGACGTCGTTTTCGGGCAGGCGGACATCGAGGCCGTCGTTGAGCCTGAGATTCCAGCGCCGCTCGCCAACCAGGGTCACCGCCTTGGTCACGGCCTTGACCTGCGGATAATGCGAAAGGAGCGTCAGGAAATCCTTGGCACGGGTTTCGGCTCCCTTGCCTACGACCAGCGGCAATTTAAGGAAGGCCGGCGAGATATAGTCCTGCAGCACCGCGCCATCATCCGAAATGACCGCGAGGCGGCCGTCGTGCTGCCACAGCGCAAAAGGCGTCCGTTCGACGATGCCGATGCGCAGCTGGCCGGGATAAAGCTTCTGCACGGTAGCTTCGCTGATCCAGGCGCCGGCTTTCAGCTTGTCGCGAACCGAGGCGGCATCGAGGAACAACAGCGACGAGCGGCCATTAACGCCGCCGATCGCAAGCACCTCGTCCTGCGAGAGTTGCTTGCGGCCGTTGATGGCCACGGTGGTGATCCGGAACCCGGCCGAATTGGCCAGTGCGTTGCGCGTGTCGCTTACCGTCGCGACGAACGCGTCGAGATGGCCGCCCTTGACGATGCCAAAACCGGCGCTCGCGGCCAGCAACAACAAGGTTGCGACGACGCCGGAACGGCGCGGCAGGCGGCTCTCCATAAAGGCGATCAGCCCATGAGGCCGTTCATCGCGGACGCTACGGCGTGATCTGGATTTGGCGGGAGGCGAAGCAGGACGCAGCCGCGCGCGCAGAGCCACAGCCGCGGCAATGACGGCGTCCATCAGGTCAGTCTGTTGCCTCGGCGATCGCGGCGACCGGGCGAGACGTCCTCCACCATCCATTACTCGAGCTCGTCAACGGTTGTGCCCGCAAGGAATTGCGGGAAGCGGGCGCATCTGACGGCTCGGCCATGCCGGGCTAGAGAAAGGTCACCATCCCCACGCTCGCAAAAAGCGGGAAACGTCCGCCAATAGCTCACGCCCCGGCAGCCGAGCACACACGCGCCGCCGGCGTTAACCTTCGGACTTCCTGGTAAACAAAGGGTAAATTTGGTCGCCGCAGGCCCCGATTTGACGTGCCCGGATAAGGCTTTGACCGGTAACGTTAGGATTTCGGTAATGCTTGAGCCGGTTCCGCGTCGACGGCCGCGGCCTAGCCCTGCGCGCGCCGTTCCGCGATCCCAATCTGATCGTTAAGGAAATCGGCGAAATCGATGCCTTGCGCCTTCAGTTCCTTCGGGTAGAGCGAGGCCTTGGTCAAGCCTGGCAAGGTGTTGGTCTCGAGATAGACCGGTCCCTTGTCGGAGACGATGAAGTCGGTGCGGGAATAGCCGGCGCAGGACAGAGCCTTATGGGCCCGCAAGGACATATCCATGATCGCGGTGCTGATCTCGGGCAAAAAGCGGCCGGGACAGATTTCCTGGGTCGCTTTCGCGAGATATTTCGCACGGTAATCGAAGCCGAGCCCGCCCTCGGCCGGAATGATCTCGATCGGCGGCAGCGCGATGACCGAACCATCCGCCCGCTCCAGCACACCGCAGGTCGCCTCGGTGCCGGCGATGAACGGCTCGATGACGTATTCCTCGGTGCGTGCGGCGTTGCGAACGGCCACGATATCCTGTTTGGAATTGACGAAGATCAGCCCGTAGCTCGACCCATCGCGTGCCGGCTTGGCGATCAGCTTGCCATGCTCCGCAAAGGCCGCCTCGATGTCGGAGAGCGCGATGCCGACAGGCGAGTTGACGCCCGCAATCGCCGCAAAACGCTTGGCCGCAACCTTGTCGAAGGCAAGATTGGACGAGGCCGAGCCCGAGCCGGTGAAGGCGACGCCACGGAGCTCGCATATCGCCTGCAACTCGCCGTTTTCGGCGCGGCCACCGTGCAACCCCAGCACCAAAACGCGGCCATCGGCCTTAGCGCGATCTATCGCCAGCTCGATCGAACCGCTGATGCGGGAACGATCGGGCTTGAACGGATCTTCGAACGGACGGGCGTGAGCCAGCAGCGCCTTGCCGCTCGCCTCATGCACCGCATCGTCGGCTTCCCAGAACCACAGATCGGCCTCGGGCAGCGCCGTATGCAGCGCCTGCGCTGATGCCACCGACACCAGACGCTCCTTGTTCGTTCCGCCGAAAAGAATGGTGATCCGCATCAAGAAATCCCGATCCGCTTGATTTCCCAGTGTAACTCGATTCCCGAATTTTCCTTTACCCGCGCGCGAACGGTTTCGCCCAGGGTTTCGATATCGCTGGCGGTTGCCTCACCGGTATTGATCAGGAAATTGCAGTGCATTTCCGACACCTGCGCGCCGCCGACGCGCAAACCGCGACAACCCGCGGCATCGATCAGCTTCCAGGCGCTGTGCCCGGACGGGTTCTTGAAGGTCGAGCCCCCGGTCTTCTCGCGGATCGGCTGCGCCGCCTCGCGATGGGCCTGCACCTCGTTTATGCGTACGCGGATCGCCTCGGCCGTGGCCGTCCTGCCCTGAAAGCGCGCCGACGTGAAAACGATGGAAGGGTCGACGCCGGAATTGCGGTAGACGAATTTCATCTCCGCATTGCTGAAAACGTGCTTTTTCCCGTCGCGGCCGATGCCGGACGCCTCGATCAGGACATCCTTGGCCTCCGCGGCATTGGCGCCGGCATTCATGCGCAGTGCGCCGCCAACGGTGCCGGGGATGCCGAAGAAAAATTCGAGCCCGCCGAGATTGGCAGCGGCAGACGCCTCAGCCACCCGCTTGTCGAGTGCTGCCGCACCCGCGACGACGACCTCGCCTTGCGCGCTCACCTCGCCGAAGCCGCGAGGGCCAAGGCGGACGACCACACCCGGCAATCCGCCGTCGCGCACGATCAGGTTGGAGCCGACGCCGACGACATAAACTGGAATCGCGGCGGGAAGATTCTCAAGGAAGTAAGCGAGATCGTCTTCGTCCGCCGGCGTGAACAGCATCTGCGCCGGACCGCCGACGCGAAACCAGGTAAGCTCCGAAAGCCGCTGGTTCGCCGTCAACCGCCCGCGCAATTGCGGCATCGCGGTTTTGAGTTCGGGCGTGATGTCGGGGAAGGTCACGCTCACCCCAATGCCTTCAATTCGGCCGGCAGCGCGTAGGCCCATTGCGTGATGTTGCCGGCGCCGAGACAGACGACGAGATCGCCGCTGCCACCAATTCCCTTGACGATGCCGGCGAGCGCGGCCGCATTCGGCAGCGGGATCACTTCGCGATGGCCGTGGGCACGCAAGCCGAGCACGAAATGATCGCGATCGATACCTTCGATCGGCGCTTCGCCCGCCGGGTAAACCTCGGCCACGACCACGGCATCGGCATCGTTGAAGCAGGTGCAGAACTCCTCAAACAGCGATTGCAGCCGCGTGAAGCGATGCGGCTGCACCACAGCAATCACCTTTCCGTTGGTCGACTCGCGCGCGGCCCTCAGCACGGCAGCGATCTCGACCGGGTGATGGCCGTAGTCGTCGATGACGGTGATGCCTTTATATTCGCCGGTCCTGGTGAAGCGCCGCTTCACGCCGCCGAAGCCTGCGAGAGCTTCACGAATTGCATCGTCGGAAATGCCAAGCGCATGCGCCACCGCGATCGCCGCCGTGGCGTTCAAGGCATTGTGACGCCCGGGCATCGGCAAGGTAATATCGGCGATCTCGTGCGCGGCATCGCTCTTGCGATCGCGGATCACGACCTTGAAATTCGATCCGCCCCCGTTCGGCGTGAGATCGACGAGCCGGGCATCGGCCTGCGGATTTTCGCCATAGGTGATGATGCGGCGATCCTCGATCTTGCCGACCAGCGTTTGCACCACCGGATGATCGATGCACATCACCGCGAAACCGTAGAACGGCACGTTCTCGACGAAGTTATGGAAGGCTTCCTGGATCGCGTCGAAGGTCTTGAAGTGATCGAGATGTTCGGAATCGATATTGGTGACGATCACGACATCCGCCGGCAATTTCAGGAACGTGCCGTCGCTCTCGTCGGCTTCCACAACCATCCAGTCGCCGGCGCCGAGACGCGCATTGGAACCATAGGCGTTGATGATGCCGCCGTTGATCACGGTCGGATCGATGCCGCCGGCATCGAGCAGGGTTGCGACCATCGTCGTTGTCGTGGTCTTGCCGTGGGTGCCCGCGATCGCAACGCAGCTTTTCAGCCGCATCAATTCGGCGAGCATTTCGGCGCGCCGCACCACCGGAATGCGGCTCGCGCGCGCGGCCATCAATTCCGGATTGTCGCGCTTGATCGCGGTCGAGACCACAACGACGTCGGCGCCCGCGACATTCTCGGCCTGATGGCCGATCGCGATCTTGATGCCCTTCTCGCGCAGGCGCACGACATTGGCGCCTTCGGCGGCGTCCGAGCCTTGCACGGTGTAGCCAAGATTGCACAGCACCTCGGCAATGCCGCTCATCCCGATACCGCCAATTCCGACGAAATGAATGGGTCCGATCTCGCGCGGCAGTCTCATTGGTATTCCCCAGACATCAGGTAGGCGAGGCGCAAATCAGCCACGCGCAGTACTGGATGCCCCGCTTTCGAAGGCTCTGACAAGGGCATTTTAGCGGCGAATCGCCTAAATCCCGGCGACTTTCACCACCAGATCGGCGAGGCGTTCGGCCGCATCGAGCCGGCCGGCGTTTCGCGCGGCTTGCGCCATGCTTGCGAGTTTTGCGGGTTCGGCGGCGAGCGCGGAGATTTCGGAGGCCAGGCGGTCGGGCGTGAATTCGCCTTGCACGATCCGCAAGGCGCCGCCGGCTTGCGAGAGCACGCCGGCATTGGCGAACTGGTCCTGATCGATCGAGCCCGGCAGCGGCACCAGGATCGAGGGACGGCCGATGGCGGCGAGTTCGGACACCGTGCCGGCCCCCGAACGCGAGACGATCAGATGGTTGGCGGCGAGCCGCGCCGGCAGATCGGTGAAAAACGCCGCAAGCTCCGCGTTGATCTTGAGCCGGTCATAGACTGCGCGAACCCGCGCCAAATCTTCCTCGCGGACCTGCTGGGTCAGCACCAGCCGGCTCCATAACGAAGGTTCGAGTTTCTCGATCGCGCCCGGCACGATGTCGGCCATCACGCGCGCGCCCTGGCTGCCACCGGTCACCAGCAGACGAAACGGCCCGGCAGGATCAGGCACGGCATATTTCACGGCCGCCGCGGCAACGATGGCCGGGCGCATCGGCATGCCTACGGTCGTGGTTTTCGACGCAAGCTCTGGATCGCGGTCGAGCACACCCGGCAGCGAGGTTGCGATTGCGCTGACGCGGCGTGCCAGGAAGCGATTGGCGCGGCCGAGCACCGCATTGGCTTCATGCACAATGCCGGGAATGCCGAGCAGACGCGCGGCGACGAGCGGCGGCAACGTCGGATAACCGCCGAAGCCAACCACCGCGGCAGGCTTCAGCTTGCGCAACAGGTAAACCGCGACCGCCATGCCCGCGGCGAGCGTAAAGCCCGTACGCGCGAGCGAGAACGGGTTCCGGCTGCGCACGGTTTCGCTCGGCACCACGTCGATGGTGTCGCGGGTGAACAGGCCGGAATAGCGCAAGGCGCGCGCGTCTGTCACCAGCCGCACCCGAAAGCCGCGCTTCATCAACGCGCCGCCGAGCGCCTCGGCGGGAAACAGATGGCCGCCGGTGCCGCCGGCAGCGAGCAGGATGAGCGGAGCGTTGGACATGGTGGCCACTCCTTACCGGGAAAGCACCGGCATTGCGAGGGAGCGTGAGCTTGGAAACATTCCAGGCTTGCCGGATTGTTTCGCTCGCAATGAGGGAGGGAGCGCAGCCCTACGCGTAACCTTGCGCGGCGCCCGCGTTCATCGATTCCTGCTCCGTGCGCGGCCGCTGCCGAGTCAGCGCCAGCATCATGCCGACGCCATAGGCCAGCGACACCATCGAGGAACCGCCATAGGAGATGAAGGGCAATGTCATGCCCTTGGCCGGGATCAGTTGCAGGTTGACCGACATGTTGATCGCCGCCTGCACGCCGAACAGAATGGCCAGCCCCGAAGCCGCAAATCGCGCGAACATGTCCTCGCTTCGATAGGCCCGCGACAGCGCGCGGATCACCACGAAGGCGAACAGCGCCAGCAGCACCAGACACAGGATGATGCCGAATTCCTCCGCCGCCACCGCGAAGACAAAGTCGGTATGGCTATCCGGCAGGCTTCGCTTGGCGATGCCCTCGCCCGGCCCAAGCCCGAACCAGCCGCCATTGCTGAAGGCTTCCATCGCGGTATCGACCTGAAAGGTGTCGCCGGAGGCCGGGTTCATGAAGCGTTTGATGCGGCCGGCCACGTGCGGCACCAAAAGATAGGCGGTGAACAGCCCGACGCCTGCCGCACCCGCGAGCCCCATCACCCAGATCATGCGCATGCCGGCGATGAAGAACAGCGCGCCCCACACCATCAGGATCAGCATGGTCTGGCCGAAATCGGGCTCCATCACCAGAAGCGAGACCAGCGTCAACAGAAGCACCAGCGCCATCGAGGTTGCCGGCATTTCCGGCCGCTTGGTCGATTCAGCAAACAGCCATGCGGCCAGCACCACGAACGCGGGCTTGGCAGACTCGGACGCCTGGATGTTCACCCCGATCAGCGTGATCCAGCGCCGCGAGCCCTTTACTTCAGGGCCGATCAACAATGTCATCACGATCAGCGCAATGCTGACCGCAAAGACGATCAGCGCGGTGCGCCGGATCTGCAAAGGCGAGAGGAACGACACGCCGATCAGCACGATAAAAGACGGCAGCAGAAATAGGACGTGGCGGTTGAAGAAATGGAAGGGATCGAGCCCGATCCGGGTCGCGACCTGCGGGCTTGCCGCCAGCGACAGGATGACCCCCGCCAGAATCAGCGCGATGATCGCCGCCAGTTGCAGGCGATCGACCGTCCACCACCAGTCGCTGAAGGGATTTCGCTGTTCACGGGAGAGCATGGGCGTTCCCTTTGGAAGAGATCCGCCCATTGGTCGCCTAGGATGGTTTCCAAGGGGTTAATGGAATCGGGATGTTTTGCGCCCGGTTGGCCTCTCGTGCCCCGAATGCTGCGCAACGCCATAAGCGCGTTGACGCGCTGTGGTGTTGCGCTGCTGATCCGGGGCCCACGACGGCACGGTGAAGATTGTGATGGGTCCCGGTTCTGCGGAGCAGCGAAGGACGCTGCACCGCGCCCGGGACACGAGACCCACCTACACCACCGGTTTAACGCCCGGCAGCGCCTGCACAAGGTCGCGGAACTTCGACCCGCGAATTTCGAAATTGCGGTACTGGTCGAACGAAGCGCAGGCCGGCGACAGCAGCACCACCGCTTCCGGAAGCGCTGACGCCTGCGCATCGCGCGCCGCATTGGCGACCGCAACGTCCAGCGTTTGCGAAATCTCGTGCGCCACGCCCGTGCCGAGCGTGGCCGCGAATTCAGGCGCGGCTTCGCCGATCAGATAGGCCTTGCGGATGCGTGGGAAATAATCGGCGAGGCCGGTGATGCCGCCGGCTTTTGCCTTGCCGCCCGCGATCCAGAAAATATCAGCGAAGGACGACAGCGCATGCGCGGCCGCGTCCGCATTGGTGCCCTTGGAGTTGTTGACGAACAACACTTGATCGCGGCGGCCGACCTGCTCCATCCGGTGCGCGAGGCCCGGAAAGCTACGCAAGCCCTTCTGCAACACCTCGCCGGGGACACCGAGTGCGAGCGCGCAAGCCGAAGCGCAGGCGGCGTTCTGGGCATTGTGCAGGCCGCGCAGCGAACCGATGCCGCCGATCCGCGCAATCTCGCTGCGCGCGCCGCCGGAAGCGCGCCAGATCGTTTCGTGATCGACAAAGAGACCATCCGGCAGCGGATTCTTCACGGAGACCCGCACCACGCGTTTTCCCGCCTGCTCGATCCGGTCGGCGGCTGCGCGGCACCAGATGTCGTCGACGCCGATAATCGCGGTGCCCTGCGATTGAACACCGGCAACCAGGCGCTCCTTTACCGCGGCATAATGTTCGAGCGTACCGTGACGGTCGATATGGTCTTCGCTGACATTGATCAGGATGCCGACCGTCGGATCGAGGCTCGGAGTCAAATCGATCTGGTAGGACGACATCTCGATCACATGCACGCGTCCCTTGCGCGGCGGTTCCAGCGACAGGATCGCGGTGCCGATATTGCCGCCCATCTGGGTGTCGTAGCCGGCCACGCGCATCAAATGTGCGATCAAGGCTGTGGTGGTGGACTTGCCGTTGGTGCCGGTGATCGCAACGAACGGCGCATCCGGCGCGTGACGTTTCCGTTCGCGGCAGAACAGCTCGATGTCGCCGATCACCTCGACGCCGGCTGAGCGTGCCGCCAGCACGCTCCAATGCGGCGCGGGATGGGTCAGCGGTGCGCCCGGCGTCAGGATCAGCGCCGCAAAACGCGACCAGTTCACGGTGCGCAGGTCCGCGGTCACGAAGCCGGCTTTGGCAGCTTCCGCCAGCCGCTCGGCGCCGTCGTCGCCCGCGATCACCTCGGCGCCGCCAGCCTTCAAGGCATGGCAGCTCGCCAACCCCGAGCCGCCGAGGCCGAACACCGCAACCGTCTTGCCCGCAAAGGAAGTGACGGGGATCATCACCGCAGCTTCAAGGTCGAAAGGCCGGCGAGCGCCAGCATCACCGAGATGATCCAGAACCGGATCACGATCTGCGGCTCGGTCCAGCCCAGTTGTTCGAAATGGTGGTGGATCGGCGCCATCTTGAAGATGCGTTTGCCGGTGAGCTTGAAGGAAGCCACCTGCACGATCACCGAGACCGCCTCGAGCACGAACAGGCCGCCAATTACCGCGAGCACAATCTCGTGTTTCACCGCAACCGCGATCGAGCCAATCATGCCGCCGAGCGCGAGCGAGCCGGTATCACCCATGAAGATCGAGGCGGGCGGCGCGTTGAACCAGAGAAATCCAAGACCCGCGCCCAGCACCGCGCCGCAGATGACGGCGAGCTCGCCGGTGCCGGCCACGTAATTGATCTGCAAATAATCCGAGAATACCGCGTTGCCGGTGAGGTAGGAGATCATGCCGAAGCTGGCTGCTGCGATCATCACAGGCACGATGGCGAGGCCATCGAGACCGTCGGTCAAATTGACCGCATTGCCGGCGCCGACAATGATGAAGGCGCCGAACACGGCGAAGAACCAGCCGAGGTTCAGCGCCACGTCCTTGAAGAAGGGAATCACCAGCGACGTCGAGAACGGCTCGCGCCCGAGCCGGACCAGCGCGAAGCACGCGAGCAAGGCGATGATCGCCTCGATCAGAAGCCGGATGCGGCCGGCAAAGCCGCTGTGGGTCTGCTTGGTAACCTTCAGGTAGTCGTCATAGAAGCCGACAAAGCCGAATCCGAGCGTCACCGCCAGGACGATCCAGACATAGGGATTGAGTGGGTTGGCCCACAGCACGGTCGAGACCACGAGCCCGGAAAGGATCATCAGCCCGCCCATGGTCGGCGTGCCTTTTTTGGTGACCAGATGCGACTGCGGCCCGTCGGTGCGGATCGGCTGCCCCTTGCCCTGGCGAAGCCGCAGGTGATCGATGATCCAGGGGCCGAACAGGAAAACGAACAGCGCCCCGGTCACCATCGCGCCGCCGGTGCGGAACGTGATGTAGCGGAACACGTTCAGAATGCTGTGCAACGGGGCCAGGCCGGGAACGGTGTTGGAGAGATCGATCAGCCAGTAGAACATTAAATTTGCCCTATACCGCGGCTTCGTCGAGCGCGGCCTTGCCGGGAAAGCGCTTTTCAAGCGCGGTGACGATGGTCTTCATCTTCGAGCCGAACGAACCCTTGATCATGACGGCATCGCCGGCCCGAATGGCGGCGACGACCTGCGCTTCGAGATTTGCCGCGCTATCGGCATAACCGCCTCGCTTGCCGGTGGAAAGAGCATCCCACAGATTACGCATCAGCGGGCCACAACAATAAATAAGATCGATATGATAAGCCTTGATGGCGTCATTCAGGCCGCCATGCAATCGGGGTCCGGTTGCGCCCAGCTCTAACATATCGCCCAATACCGCGATCCGCCTGCCCTGCGGGCCGACCTTCGCCTGGCCAAGGACACTCAGCGCCGCCGCCATCGATGCGGGGTTTGCATTATAAGTCTCGTCGATCAAGGTGACCTCGCCGGCCGCCAACACCAGCGTGTGCCGGCCGCCGCGGCCCGCCGCCGGGACGAGCTGCGTCAACGACAGCGAGGCCAGCGCAAGGTCGGCGCCCGCCAAAGAGGAGGCGGCTAGAACGGCGAGCGAATTGATCGCCATGTGGCGTCCCGGCATACCAAGCTTGTAGGTGACTTCGTCCCCGAGAATATCGGCATGCACCGCCGAGCAGGTCGCATGCAGCGAAATGTCGAGCAGCCGTGCATCGGCTTTCTCGTTCTCGCCGAACGAGACGATGCGCGCGATGCCCCACGTCTTGGCGCGACGGCTGAGGCGAGCGAATTGCGAATTATCGCGGTTGAGCACCACGGCGCCGCCTTGTTCCACGCCTTCGAAGATTTCCGCCTTGGCATCGGCAATCGCCTCGATGCCGGCAAAGAATTCCAGATGCACCGGCTCTACTGTGGTGATGATAGCCACATGCGGCCGCACCATTTTCACCAGCGGCTCGATTTCGCCTGCGTGATTCATCCCGATCTCGAACACCGCAAATTGCGCGTCCGCCGGGCAGCGCGCCAGCGACAACGGCACGCCCCAATGATTGTTGAAGGACGCCGCCGAGGCATGGGTTCGGCCCTGCGCCGAGAGCACGTGCAACAGCGCCTCTTTAGTCGAGGTCTTGCCGACCGAGCCCGTGACCGCGATCACCTGCGCTTGCGAGCGCGCCCGCGACGCCCGCGCCAGATCGACAAGTGCGCCGAGCACATCGTCGACCACCAATAACGGTGCATTGCTTTCAAATTTGCCAGCTTGCGCTTTTTCGACGACCGCGAGCGCTGCTCCGGCTTTCAACGCAGCGGCAACAAAGTTGTGGCCGTCATGCACCGCGCCACGAATTGCGAAATACGCCTCGCCAGGCTGGAGCGTACGGCTGTCGATGGCAATGCCTGATATCGCTTGCGGCAACACGCCATTGGCCTCGGCGCGCATCGCGGCTCGCATCGCATCCGACGTCCATAAAGGCAGCGTGTTCATGCCACCGTCTCCGCCAAAGCGGCAGCCACCGCGTCGTGATCGCTGAACGGAAGCACGCGATCGCCGATGATCTGTCCGGTTTCGTGGCCCTTGCCGGCAATCAGGAGCACGTCGCCTTTGGCGAGGCCGGCAATGGCGTTGCCGATAGCCTCCGCGCGGTCGCCGATCTCCTTTGCACCGTGCGCGGCCGCCAGGATCGCCGCGCGGATCGCTTGCGGATTTTCGCTGCGCGGATTGTCGTCGGTGATGATGACCTCATCGGCATTTTCAGCGGCAATCGCGCCCATCAGCGGGCGTTTGCCGGCGTCGCGGTCGCCGCCGGCGCCGAACACGACGATGAGTTTTCCTGGTGCATAGGGCCGCAAGGCTTGCAGCGCCTTTGCCAGCGCATCGGGCTTGTGGGCGTAATCGACGAAGATCGGCGCGCCATGATGCTCGCCGACGCGCTCCAGCCGCCCCTTGGCGCCTTCGAGCTTTTCAAGTGCGGCGAAAACCTCGTCCGGCGCGCTGCCGGTGCCGATCGCAAGGCCGGCGGCAACAACTGCATTCTCGATCTGGAACTCACCGACCAGCGGCAGATGGATCGAATAACGACGGCCGCGATGGACCAGCTCAAGCCGCTGGGTAAAGCCATCGACGGCGGTGGCTGCAACCGCAATCCCCTCGCCCGCGCCATCGCCCTTGTGACCGACCGTGATGGTCAGCAGCTTCCTTTGCCGCACCACTTCGATCACCTCAGGCGAGCAATCGTGATCGGCCGAAATCACCGCGGCTCCACCGTCCGCGACGAGATCGCGAAACAGGCGAAGCTTGGCGGCGAGGTAATGCGCGACATCAGGATGGTAATCCATGTGATCGCGCGTGAGGTTCGTGAAGGCGCCGGCATTCACGCGCACGCCGTCGAGCCGGTACTGATCGAGCCCGTGCGATGATGCCTCGAACGCCAGATGAGTAACACCCTCGCGCGTCAGTTCGTCGAGCTGCCGGTGCAGCTCGATCGGCTCCGGCGTGGTCAGCGAACCATAGACCGTGCGCTTTGGCGAGACGAGACCGATGGTGCCGATGCTGGCCGCTTCAAGCCCGAGATGCCGCCAGATCTGGCGCGTGAAAGCGGCGACCGAAGTTTTGCCGCTGGTACCGGTGACGGCGGCGATGGTCGAGGGCTGCTGCGGGAAAAATTTTGCAGCAGCCAGCGCCAGCGCGCGGCGCGGATTCGGCGCCGTCACAAAGGGCACGCGGCTTCCGCCATCCGGGAAATGTTGGCCCGCGATCGCGGCCGCGCCGGCGGCGATGGCAGCGTCGATGAATTTTGAACCGTCGGTCCTGGTACCGTCCAGCGCAAAGAACAGGTCGCCCGGCTTGACGGCGCGGCTATCGACGGCGAGGCCCGAAACCTCGATCACGCCAGCTTTTGGCGGATTGATCGTGGCGTCAACGCCGAGGAGGTCCGAAAGCTTCATGACATTCCAGTCAGGGTCGGCGCCTAATCCTACTGCGTCACGGCTCGCCCTCTTCCCTCATCCTGAAGAGCCGCGCAAGCGGCGTCTCGAAGGATGAGGTCAATAGCGGGGCCCATGGTTCGAGACGCGCCAAACGGCGCTCCTCACCATGAGGGTTTGACGCAGCAAGACTAAGGCTCCATTCCCGAATCCATGGCGGAACGAATATTACGACTTACTGGGTTGTTTTGGATGCCGCAAGAATAAGGCGGTCGGACGGCGGCAGGTCGAAACGCGGTTCGATGCCCAAAATCGGAGCGATCCGGGCGATCACATTGCCGGCGGTTGGCACCGCGTTCCAGCCCGAGGTAATGAAGCCGTAGGTCTCCTTCAACGGCTGCGGCTCGTCCAGCATGATCAGGACCTGGTAGCGCGGCTTGTCGACCGGCAGGATCGCGGTAAAGGCGGTCAGCACTCGCTTCTTGGCGTAGCGGCCGTTGATGACCTTCTCGGCCGTGCCTGTCTTGCCGCCGATATAGTAGCCCTTGACGTCAGCCTTGCGCGCGGTGCCGACCTCGGCATTGAGCCGCATCAGGAACCGCATCTTCTCAGAGGTTTCGGGCTTGATCACCCGTTTGGCGACTTGCATCGCCTCTTCCTCGCTGCGCTTGAGGAAGGTCGGCGGAATGAGATAGCCGCCATTGACCAGGGCGCTGACGCCCATCACCGCCTGCAACGGCGCCACCGCAATGCCGTGACCGAAAGCGATCGTGATGGTGTTCAGGTCACCCCAGTGACGCGGCACGATCGGCGAGGCGCTTTCCGGCAATTCGGTGCGCAGCCGGTCGAGCTGCCCCATTTTGCGTAGGAACGCCTTGTGCGCTTCAACGCCCTGCGCCAATGCGATGCGCGCCGCTCCGACGTTGGAGGAGAAGGTGAAGACCTCTTTCATGTTCAGGAAGCGGCCCTTCGGCTCGTCGTCATGGATCGTGAACTTGCCGTAATGCAGCGGCCCGCGCGCATCCCATAGCGAATCGAGGCCGTATTTGCCGGTATCCAGCGCCATCGCCAGCGTGAAAGCCTTGAACGTCGAGCCCATCTCGTAGACGCCGGTAGTCAGGCGATTGATGCGATCGGGATCGTGCGCTTCCTTCGGATTGTTCGGATCGAAATCCGGCAGTGAGACCATGGCGACGACCTCGCCGGTCCTGACGTTGGTGACGAGGCCGGAAGCCGCCTTGGCGTGAAACTTCTCTTTCGCCTTTTGCAATTCATCGCGCAGCGCGTGCTCGACCCGCAGATCGACCGACAACTCGACCGGACGCTGCAAGCGATCGGTGGCAAAACCGGCGCGATGTAGATCGGCAAGACCATTGGTGTCGAGCCACTTCTCCATCCCGGCGATGCCCTGGTTATCGATGTTGACGAGGCCGATCAGATGCGCGACCTCGTTGCCGGTTGGATAGACCCGCTTGTTCTCGCGCAGGAAGCCGATGCCGGGAATGCCGAGACGGTGAATTTCCTGCTGCTGTTGCGGCGTGATTTCCCGCTTGAGCCAGACGAAGCCTTTGTGTCCGGAAAGACGCTCGCGCACCTCGCCGGTGTCGAGATCGGGCAAGGTGGCAGTCAGAAGCTCGATCGCCTCGTCCTTGTCGATGATGCGGCGCGGTTCGCCGAACAAACTCGGCGCCTTGACGTCGGTCGCCAGAATCTCGCCGTTACGGTCGACGATATCGGGCCGTGCGGTTGCGATGGCGTCCTGGCTTGCGCTGCGACGCGCACCGTGGCTGTCGGTCCCAGTTGCAAACATCACGAGCCGGCCGCCGATCACGGCATAGACCGCGACAAAGGCAAGCATCACAAAGCCGACGCGGGCGCGCGCTTTCAAGGCGCGATCGACGTTGCGTCCGTACAGCAGGCTGCGGATCAGCCGCTGCCGCCAAGGTTCTTGCGACAGACGGCCGGAAGGCGGGCGATTGGTCATCGCTGCTCCTCCTGCGCCGGTGCTTGCGTCACTGCCTGTGCCGGGATCGAGCCCGTCACGGTTGGGGCATCGGCGGTCGCCTCGATGGTCTCGAGCATCGCGCCGATCGGATCGGCTTCACCGGGCCTTGCGAAGTTCGGCGGCCGATCGGGAAGGTTCTTCAAGGAGTTGTACTGATTGGCGTTAAGCGGCTTCAGCGCCAGGTGACGCTCGGCTAGTCCCTGCAGTCGCAGCGGAGAAGCGAGCTTGGCCCATTCGGCATGCAACACCGCAATCGCATCCCGCTGTTCGCGAATTTGGGCGCGCAGCCGCAGCACACGCTCGGTGCGCTCCGTCGAGTCCATCTTGATCCGATAGACATAGGCAGCCGCAAATACCAGGGCGCCGATCACGAGAAGATGGATGATGCGCATGCGTCAGCCTCCCCTCATCACCGTATCGAGGGTGGGCCAACCGGGAAGCGCCGTCGCGGCATGGGCCGGCGCATCGGTGCGTTCGGCCGCGCGCAACTTGGCGGAGCGGGCGCGAGGATTACTTAGGACTTCATCGTCTTCGGCCGTCACCGGGCGTTTGGTGAGGACCGCAAAACTCGGCGCGCGCTGCGCCGTTTCCGGCTGATGCCGCGAGCCGCCGCCTGCTTTGGCGCGCTCGTTGAGGAAATTCTTGACGATGCGGTCTTCGAGCGAATGAAACGACACCACGATCAGCCGGCCGCCGGGCTTTAGCACGCGCTCAGTGGCGGAAAGCGCCACGTGCAGTTCGTCGAGCTCCTGATTGACGAAAATCCGCAAGCCCTGGAACGTCCGCGTCGCCGGATGAATCTCGCCGGGCTTGGCGCGCACGATCTTGCCCACGAGATCGGCGAGCGCACGCGTCGTCGTAATCGGTGCGTCCTTCCGCGCGGCGACAATCGCACGCGCCACGGCGCGCGAGTGACGCTCTTCGCCGAAAATATAGATGATGTTGGCGAGATCAGCTTCGGACGCCTTGGCGATCACGTCGGCTGCGGTCGGACCGTCCTGCCCCATGCGCATGTCGAGCGGGCCCTGGCTGCGAAACGAAAAGCCGCGACCGGCTTCGTCCAGTTGCATCGAGGACACGCCGATATCCATCACGACGCCATCGACCGACGGCGCACCTTGAGCGGAACAAACCTCCGCGAGGTTGGAGAATTGATCCTCGACCAGGGTAAGTCGGCCATTTGAACGATCGACGAGATCAAAGCCGGCCGATATCGCCGTGCGGTCGCGGTCGATGCCGATGACGCTGACATTGCCGGCTTCAAGGATGGCGCGGCTATAGCCGCCGGCGCCGAAGGTGGCATCGACGTAAATTCCACCTTCGCGCGGCTTCAGCCAGGCGACCACTTCCCGGCCGAGCACCGGAATATGACGCGGACGGGCGGGCGCCGGCTGTGTCATGCCCTTCCTCCGGGCGAATGCCGGAAGACGATACGGAACTTGGACGCGAAGGGGTCCATGGCGCCTCGAAAATAAGCCTTTCGCCAGCCTTTCCGGTTTTGGCGGCCGGCCGACGGTCGGAATTCGAGCTGCGATTCGAAAAGACACGTCAAACCTATGCTTCCCGCGCACCCCTCCGCGGGCGGAGGTTTCCGACCGAACCCCGAAGCGCACCCCCTATGCATAAACCTCGCGTCGGCGGCGCTCACCGGCCCGAGAAATCGGGCGCAGTTCTTCACCACTTAGTAACGACAGTTAGCGTTAAGAAAGCGTTGACGGTCGGCGACCGCCAGCTGCGTTGAGGGAAACGATGGTGCAGACCGGTTCCATCTCCCGCCACAGTCCGGTGATGCTTTCCGCACACACTCGGCCAAAATGCTCAAGCCAAGCCCGACATTGGATTGCGCGCACCGCATCCCGGGAGAATAGTGGCGGTGTTCTGTTTGGAAAAAATTTATTGCCGCTGTCTTGCCGGGTTTGAGTAGTGATATGTCGCTTGGTTCGTTCGTACCCATTGATTCGAAGCGGCGCGCCACCCCGTTACCCCGGCCTATCGCGAATATGCAGAGCTTCACGCCAGACACCTCGATCGCTTCCGACGTCATTCCTTCGGCAAATTTCGGCGAGCGAAACAAGGGCCGCTTGCCCGACATGATTCTCTTGCACTACACGGGAATGCCCGATGTGCAGGGAGCGATCGCACAACTCTGCACCGCGGGCACCGATGTCTCCGCGCATTACATCGTTCTGGAAGACGGCCGCATCGTCCAATGCGTGCCGGAAGCCAAGCGTGCCTGGCACGCCGGCGTCGCCTCCTGGGCAGGCGAGGACGACATCAATTCCTGCTCGATCGGGATTGAAATCGTCAACCGCGGGCATGACTGGGGCTATCCCGAGTTCCCGCTACGCCAGATCGCCGCCGTGATCGCGCTGTGCCGGGGCATCATGCTTCGCCGTAACGTGCCATCGCACCGCGTGCTGGCGCATTCCGATGTCGCGCCGTCGCGCAAGAAAGATCCCGGCGAGAAATTTCCCTGGCATTCGATGGCGAATTCCGGCGTCGGCCACTGGGTTCAGCCGGCGCCGATCGTGCGCAGCGAAGGGCTCAAGCTTGGCACGATCAGCGACGAGGTACGCAATTTGCAACAGGCGCTCGCCCGTTACGGCTATGGCGTTTCGATCACCGGAAAATACGATACTGCCACCATGGAAGTTGTCACGGCGTTTCAACGGCACTTCCGCCCCTCGCGCGTCGACGGCCTGGCCGATCATTCGACGCTGGTGACGCTGCAATCCCTGCTCGCCAGTCTGCCGACGCAAACAGCGGCGGTCGCGGCGAGTTAGCCAGCCCTAGCGATCGAGTTCGGCCAATCGCCGCGCATAGAGCCGCCTCAGCGGCTCAAGCTGGGTAGCCGCGGTTGCGGCAAGATAAGCCTCGCGCGCGGACTGATGCCGGCCGAGCCGGCGCAACAGATCGGCGCGAACGGCAGGCAGCAATTCATAGCCATTGAGGCCGCCGCGCGCCGCTATCGTATCGACCAGGTCGAGTGCGCGCGCTGGTCCATCGACCATCGAAACCGCCGCCGCATGGTTGAGTTCGATCACCGGCGAGGGGGTGATCCGCAACAGTACTTCGTAAAGTCCTGCGATTTGCTTCCAGTCGGTATCCTTGAAATTGGGCGCCTGGGCGTGAAGCGCGGCGATCGCCGCCTGCACCGTGTAGGCCTCGGCGCGGCTCGGCAACTGCAACGCATCGTCCACGAGTTTTAACCCTTCGGCGATCTGCGCCTGATCCCAGAGCGAGCGGTCCTGCTCTTCGAGCAGCACGATATCTCCGCCTTCGGTCTGGCGCCCGCTGCGGCGTGCATCGTGCAACAGCATCAAGGCGAGCAGGCCCTTGACGTCGCGGCGACGCGGCATCAACGCATCGAGCAGACGCGCGAGCCGGATTGCTTCACGCGCGAGATCGGGCCGCATTAATTCCTCGCCCGAGGTCGCGGCATAGCCTTCGGTAAAAACGAGATAGATCACCGCCAGCACGCCACGCAGCCGCGGCTCAAGCGCGTCGCGGTCGGGCACCTCGTAGGGAATCCCGGCAAGCCGAATCTTCTGCTTGGCTCGGACGAGGCGCTGGCCCATCGCGTCCTCGCTCGCGACAAAGGCGCGCGCCACCTGCGCCGTGGTCAGCCCGCAAACGGTGCGCAGCGTCAGCGCCACCTGAACCTCGGCTGCGAACGAAGGATGACAGCAGGTGAAGATCAGCCGCAGCATGTCGTCGTCAAGCACGGCATCGTCGCCTTCGACCGATACTTCGGCGTCGAGCAGCACTTCATGCGTCAAGGCGGCCTGCTTGTCGCGAAACGAGATTTGCCGGCGAATGCGGTCGATCGCCTTGTTGCGTCCGACATTGACCAGCCATGCCCGCGGATTAGAAGGCGGTTCAGTGGAGGGCCAACGCTCCAGCGCCGCCGCAAAGGCCTCCTGCAACACGTCCTCGGCGAGATCGAAATCGCCGACGAGGCGGATCAGCGTGGCCAGCGCCCGCCCCGCCTCGTCGCGAAATATTTTTTCGATTTCGATTGGCTGCATAGGACGGGTCGTTCTCTCCTTGTCGTTCCGGGGCGTCCGGAGGACGAACCCGGAACCTCGAGATTCCGGGTTCGCATCTTTCGATGCGCCCCGGAATGACGAAAAGAACATTCACTTATAAATCATGATCGGCCGAACCTCGATCGAGCCGCTTTTGGCTCCGGGAATCCGGGCCGCGATTCCGATCGCTGCATCGAGATCCTTGGCCTCCACCAGATAGTAGCCGCCGAGTTGCTCGCGCGTTTCGGCAAACGGGCCGTCGGTGGTGAGGATTTTACCTTCGCGCACGCGCACGGTGGTCGCGGTCGTCGACGGCTGCAATCCGTCGCCGGCCTTGAAGTTGCCGCTCTGGATAATGGACTGCGTAAAGGCACCGTAGTCGGCCGACATTTTCTGAAGGTCGGAGGCGTCCATCTTGCCGAGCTCGGCTTCGCTTCGATAGATCATCAGCAGATATTGCATCGCATTACTCCTTGTGATCGGCGTCATCGCCGACAACAAGTCGAAGAGACCTGCTGCCAAACGACATCTTCACGATAATTATTTTTGGGGCGCCGGTCCGGCTGTTATCGGCTTGACGGCACCCGCCATAAACCCCATGCCTTGAACGTCAGTCGGCCGGACGGCCGCTCCCACTCTGGTCGA
Organism: uncultured Alphaproteobacteria bacterium; assembly: GCA_963775545.1. Classification (GTDB taxonomy): domain Bacteria; phylum Pseudomonadota; class Alphaproteobacteria; order Rhizobiales; family Xanthobacteraceae; genus Bradyrhizobium. The sequence goes on along the minus strand of CAVZJE010000022.1, from coordinate 6,248 downwards.
AAGGCCTTGGGAGAGGAAAGTCCGGGCTCCATCGACATACGGTGCCGGATAACGCCCGGCGGGGGCAACCCCAGGGAAAGTGCCACAGAGAATGAACCGCCCGGCGAAGCTCCGAAAGGAGCGAAGCGGGGTAAGGGTGAAAAGGTGCGGTAAGAGCGCACCGCGGGTCCGGCAACGGAACCGGCATGGTAAACCCCACCGGGAGCAAGACCGAATAGGGATGGCAACGCGGGTCGTTCGCGAAAGCGATAACGCCTGCGGGAGCGATGTCAGGCTCGCTATCCGGGTAGGTTGCTCGAGGCCATGCGCAAGCATGGTCCCAGAGGAATGGCCGTCACGTCTCGTCCATGCAAATGGGCGGGGCCCTACAGAACCCGGCTTACAGGCCGGCTGATGCTGATTAATGAGGGGTTCGGCGTAACGCGCCGGACCCCTCGCCATTTCAGGCCGGTCCAGGCCATTTTTGGCGCTATTCTTTGCCTTGCCCGCGCCATATCCAGCCTTTATTGCTGAACCATCGACCGGCTCTCGGTCAGGGGGGCTTCGTGATTAACGCATTGCCTTGCATCCGGACTGCCACCGCCTTGGCCGCGGTTGCGATCGTCGTTGCCGGATGCGCGGCGGCGAATAACGCGACCTCGGCGCAGGCATCGGGCCAAGGCGAGCAGCCGTATCGGACCATGTACGGCATCTCCAGCGAGGGGACGACCACGGACCTCTACACCGAATTTTTTGGTTCGCGCCAACCTCCGCCCGCGCCCGCAACGGACGTTGCCTCGGCTCAACCTGGTCAGCCCGTTGCGGCACAACCGATCACCCCGGTCCAACAGAGCGCGGCCGCGGCACGCCCGGGTCAGGTCACAACCGCGACGAATCGGCAGGGACAGACCACCGCGGCCAACCGCGCGCCGCAACCGGCCTACGGCCAACCGGCTCCAGTTCAGCCGGTGCAGGTCGCGCAGCAACCCGCGCCGCCTGCCCCTCCGCCAGAGCCGGACGTTCCCACCGCCTACGGCATCACCGCCAACGGGCCGACCACCGATCTCTACACCGAGATATTCGGGCCCAGGCGCAGCAACGGCCAGTAGCGCCAGCACGCTTGGCGGGGCGATTTGACATTCCGATATGGATGTCAGAACCACGTCGGCATGAGCACATCTGCGATGACGGTGCTGATATTCGGCGCGCTCGCCGGCGGCTTCGTGTCGGGCCTTGCGGGTTTTGGCACCGCGTTGATGGCGCTCGGCATCTGGCTTTACGTGGTGCCGCCGAACGTTGCCGTCCAGCTGGTGCTGATCTGCTCGATCATTGCCCAGACCTCGACGCTGCCTTCGATCTGGCGGTCGATCGACTTCAAGCTGGTGTGGCCCTTTCTGGCCGGCGGCATTGTCGGCGTGCCGCTCGGCACTGTGCTGGTGGCCTATGCCGATCCGCGCGACTTCAAGCTCAGTGTCGGCATCCTGCTGTTGGTGTTTCCGGCCGCGCTTTATTTGCAGCGCCGGCCGATGGCACTCAGCGTCGGCGGCAAGGTTGCCGACACCGGCATTGGATTTGCCGGCGGCGTGCTCGGCGGTCTCGCCGGGCTGTCCGGTCCGCTTCCGATTTTGTGGGCAAGCGTGCGCGGCTGGGGCAAGGACGAACGGCGCGGCCTGTTCCAGACTTTCAACTGGACGATACTGACCGCGGCACTTTGCATGCAGGCGGGCAGCGGCCTGATCACGCACCAGACGATGTGGCTGGCGTTACTGGTGCTGCCGGCCACGATCGGCGGCGCGTGGTTGGGCGCGCGCGCCTATCACGCGCTGAGCGACGGCAATTTCCGCGACATCGTGCTCGGCCTGTTGTTTCTGTCCGGCATTACGCTGGTCTGGAGCAGTATCGGAGGGTAGGCAGCCGTTCACGTCAAAATTGAAAATACAGAAATTCCAGATGTTGCCACATGCCGAACAACGACGTCGCAAAAGCAAGCGCCGACAGCAACGCCCAGGCGAGATTCGGCCGCCAGCGCAGCCAGGCAGAGGGTTCCGGTACGCGGCGATATTCGCGATAACCGAAGAGTTGCGGGACATTGGGCAGCCACAAAGCAATCGCAAGCGTCAGCAAGACCGCGCCGCTGCCGATCAGGAGCAGGCATTGCTCGCCGACCAGAACCGGCAGATCCATCACCCGCAAGATACCCGGCGAGGCATAGGCCGAACTGCCGGCTGCAGCGCCGAACAGACCGCCCAGCATCTGCCACGCTCCCGCAAGCGTTCTGGCGCGGAAGAACACCCAGGCGATGACGACGGCAAAAAACGTGATCGACCACGACAAGGCCTTGCCGGGACGATTGGCCGACCCGTCGACCGTTGAGGCCTTGGTCGTCACGCCGCGCCACTTCTGCCAGAGATGATTGACGCAGAGATAGAGACCGTGCAGGCCGCCCCAGATCAGAAAATTCCAGCCGGCGCCGTGCCAAAGCCCGCCCAGCAACATCGTCAGCACCAGATTGAGATAGCGGCGCTGTTCGCCGAGCCGGTTGCCGCCGAGCGGAATGTAGAGGTAATCGCGCAGGAAGCGCGACAGCGTGATGTGCCAGCGCCGCCAGAAATCGATGATCGATGTGGCCTTATAGGGCGAGCGAAAATTCACCGGCAGGCGGATGCCGAACAATAGCGCTAATCCCACCGCCATGTCGGAATAGCCGGAGAAATCGAAATAAATCTGCAAAGTGTAGGACAAAATCGCAAGCCACGCCCATGACGTGGTGACGCCACCGCCGGCATCGAGATGCGCGAAAACCGGCGAGACGAACTGTGCCAGATTGTCGGCGATGACCACCTTCTTGAACAGGCCGGCGGCAAGGATCGCAAGGCCGCGCGCCGCCAGCACAGCCGACCGGGAGGTGCGCCCTCGCTTGAATTGCGGGATCATCTCGGCGTGATGGACCAGCGGCCCTGCAATCAAATGCGGGAAGAACGAGACGAACAGGCTATAGCTGAGGACGTCACGTTCGACCGGGGCGCCGCGCATCACATCGACCAGATAAGCGATCTGCTGGAAGGTGAAAAACGAGATGCCGAGCGGCAACACGATGTTCATGAACGGCAGCGGCGCGCCGCTCAGCACATTGATGCTGTCGAAGATGAAGTTCGTATATTTGAAATAGCAGAGCAGCGCGAGATTGAGCGCGACCCCGATCATGCCCATGCTGTTGCGGCGACGCGGATCCTCCATCAGCAGGCCAAGCGAAAAATTCGCGGCAATGGAAGCCGTCAGCAACAGCAGATAGATCGGCCGCCACGCCCCATAGAAAAATAGCGACGCACCGACGAGCACGAGGATGCCGGTGCGCGGTGAATGCCGCCGCGCCGCCGCGAAGGCCAGCGCCACGGCGGGCAGAAATTGAAACAGGAATGTATAGGAGGAGAACAGCATCGGAAGTGGCTAACGCTTCAACTGCGATACGAGATAACGTGTGTAGATCGGTACGCCCGAGACGTTGACGTGCATCTCGTCGGCGTAATTGGCCTGTTCCAGCCCGGGGACCGAAGTGATGTTCAATACGTCGAATCCGCAAACGTGGCCGGCATCGGTAACGAGCGCCACGTACTGATCGTCCTTTTTCAGCCACTCGGGATCGCGAGCGCGGTCGTAGCGCGGCGCCCACGGCGGAATAACCACCGTCACCTTTCTCGCCAACTTCACCATCTCGCACAGCGCGCCGATCTCAAAGTGCGCCTTGGGCCCTGCAAGATTCCACCCCGCATAGTGCGCGTGCGAGCCGATGTCGGCCGGCCAACGGTTGTCCGGCTGGGTAGCGTCAATGATCTGCATGCCCAGCGCGACCGGCTGGGGCGCGACATCGGCCACATGCTGCTCGGCTGCGAGACGCGCGGCGAAGGCCTCGCGAATGAAGCGGATCAGCGTGCCGACGCGAAGCGGCAGAAACGAAACCATTTGCTCGAACACGCCGATCCGGGGAAGGACGTCCTGTGGATAGACCGCGGCCGATCGAACGCCCTCATTAAACAGAAACGGCGCGACGCTGACGACGACATGGGCTTTTTGAAACAGAACGCGCTCGCGGCGTATCGCCGCAAGCAGCGCCAGCGGCTCCCCGGCATCGTAGGCAATATTGACCGCAGCCCCAGGCGGCTTGCCGATCAGTTGCGCGGCGAGCGCCGGGTCGACCTGGTAAGCGGTTCGGCTCTCGCCGCCAAAAATGAGTTCAGGATGCGACGCGAGGAGCGGAAGCTTGACCGCCAGCATCACCGGGATGTCGTCGTGAACGCGACTGGCCACGGCCAACAGACCGGCCAGCACCACAAGCCACGCCCCGGCGGTCAGCGCGAGTACGGCGGCAATCCATCGCGCGGACACGGCCTGGACGCGTTGGAGCACTCCTTGAGCGGACATGGTGCTGAATTCCCGATTCCGTCCGGCCGTTCAAGCATGAAGCAATGCATCGCGCAATATTGCTCGCCTCAATGCGCCTCGACCGCGACGCCGGTGGTCGGCTTGTTCAACAGCATCACGGTAACGCTGAGACCGAAATAGAACACCGCCAGCATGAAGAACGCGTCGCCATAACCCATCACCACCGCCTGGCGGTGAACGATCTGCGACAACTGCTTTAGCGCCATCAACGCGGCATCGCCCGTGCCTTCCAGGCGCTGGGTGAAATCGTTGAGCGTCTCGGTCGCGGTCATGTTGCCCCAGTTGACGCGCTCCTGAAGCCTGGCGATGTGCAAATCGGTGCGTTCGTTCAGCACCTGGTTGATGACCGCTAATCCGACCGCGCCGCCGAGATTGCGCGTCAGGTTGAACAAGCCCGAGGCGTTCTTGACGCGATCGGCGGCCAGCGTGCCGAGCGAAATCGTGTTGGTCGGAACGATCACGCACATCATCCCGATGCCGCGCAGGATTTGCGGCAGCAGCAGCTCGTTGAAATCATAGTCGCGGGTGATCGACGCCATCTCCCAGGAGCCGAGCGCGAAGACGACGAGGCCAAAGGCGATGATCAGCCGCATATCGAGCTTCTGCGTCAGCCGCCCGACAATCGGCGCCATCAAAAACATGGTGGCGCCGGAAACGAACATGGTTTCGCCGATCATCAGTGCGCTGTAGCCGCGCACTTCGGAGAGATAACGCGGGTAGATGTAGGTCAGGCCGTAAAGACCGATGCCGGCACAGAACGAAATCAGGCAGCCGACCGCAAAATTGCGGTCGGTAAAGGCGGTGATGTCGACGATCGGCTCTTTCGCCGTGAGCACGCGATAGAAGAAGGCGATCGCGGAAACGGCGCTGATCGCCGCGCACGTCGCCACCGAGGTATCCTGCAGCCACTCATATTGCGGTCCTTCCTCGAGCACATATTCCAGCGCGCCGAGAAATCCCGCCATCGCGATCAGGCCGAACCAGTCGAAATGGTCGAGCAGCGCGAAATCCGGCTTGTCAAAGTCAACAAGCGCCAGCACGCCGACGGTGATGATGATGCCGGGCACGACGTTGATGAAGAACAGCCAGTGCCAGGACATGAGGTCGGTGATGACGCCGCCGACGGTCGGACCAATGGTCGGCGCCAGCGTCGCGACCAGGCCGATGATCGGACCGACGATGTAGAATTTCGAGCGCGGGAATACCGTATAGGCCGAGGCAAACACCGTCGGGATCATGCCCGCGCCGAGAAAGCCCTGGATCGCGCGCCACACGATCATTTGCTCGATCGAAGAAGCAAAGCCGCAAAGGAAACTCGACACCGTGAAGCCGGCGGCGGAAATCGCAAACAGCAATCGCGTGCCGAGCGCGCGCGACAGAAAGCCGGACAAGGGTATCGCGATCACCTCGGCGATCAGGTAGGCGGTCTGCACCCACGACACTTCGGTCGAACTCGCCGAGAGGCCGGCCTGGATGTCGGTGAGCGACGCCGAGACCACCTGGATATCCAGGATCGACATGAACATCCCGAACACCATGATCAGAAACGCCACCAGCCGCCGCGGCGCGATCCGCTCGGTTGGTGTCGCTTCCATCATCGAGGTGTTGGCGGTGGTGTCAGTCATGTTCGCTTCAACCTGCTCTATCTGCACCGGAAGTGCGCTCCCTCTCCCATTGGGAGAGGGTTGGGGTGAGGGGTTACGGTCTCGCGCGCGAGCAGCGCCCCCTCACCCGGATCGCACTGGACGATGCTTTCGCATCGCCAGGAGCGATCCGACCTCTCCCCGCCGGGGAGAGGTGAAGCAAGCAGACGGAGCGGCGCTTCCATA
>CAVZJE010000021.1:0-174946 GCA_963775545.1 uncultured Alphaproteobacteria bacterium | reverse complement strand
TACTGCGGATGAACCATGCCGGGCGCATCGAGGTCGGCATTGCTGTCCGCATCGGCTGCGCCCTCGGTGGTATCGACGGTGGCATACACCGACATGCCCGCGCGCAGCAGGTTCTGCCGCGCCACATCCTTTGGCACGCGAACGCGGACCGGCAGGCGCTGCACGATCTTGGTGAAGTTGCCGGTGGCGTTGTCCGGCGGCAGCAGCGTGAACACCGAGCCCGCCGCCGGCGAAATGCTGTCGACGGTGCCAGCAAACTTGCGATGGCCGTAAGCATCGACCGAGATCGTCACCGGCTGGCCGGGCCTGATCCGCTTCAACTGTGTTTCCTTGAAATTGGCGTCGATGAAGACGTCGTCGAGCGGCACCACATTGCCGAGCCGCTGGCCGACGGCAATGAAGTCGCCGGTATTGACCATGCGGTTGGAGAAGGTGCCGTCGACCGGGGCGCGCACCGACGTGAAGTCGAGGTCGCGTTCGGCTTTCGCAAGCGTGGTCTGCAATTCCATAAGCTGGGCGCGTGCTTCGGTCTGCTGCGCCTTCGCCACCTCGACATTGTCGCGCGCGGCGTCATAGGCCGCCTGCGCCGCCTTCACTCCGGCCAAGCCCTGGTCGCGCCCGGCCTCGGACTGTTCGAAGGTGGCGTGCGTGGCGTAACCCTTTTCGCTCAATTGCTGCTGCCGGTCGTAATCGAGGTTCATCCGCTTCAAGCCGGCTTCCGCGGAGGCGAGTTGCGCCTTGGACTGCTCGGCCGCGCTCTCCTGCGCAACGACTTGCCGGCCGAGCCGGTCGATCGTCGCCTGCTGGGTCTGGATCTTGGTGCGTGCGGCATCGACCGCAATCCGGTAGTCGCCGTCGTCGATCTCAAAGATCACCTCACCGGCATGCACAGTCGCATTGTCGTGCGGGAAGATCGCCGCAATGTGTCCGGACACCCGCGCGCCGAGCGTGGTATTGTTGGCGCGCACATAGGCGTCATCGGTCGAAACATGAAACCGTCCGATCAGAAACCAGTGCACGCCATAAGACGCCGCCGCGAGTGCGAGCAGTGCGAGCGCGCCGAAGAAAACCATTTTGCGCTTTCCCGCCTTCGCCGTGGGCGCGGCAACCTCCGGCACGACCGGCTTGGCGACCACGGACCGATCCGGCCCTTCGAGGGTCCGGCGGCCGGTATCATCGGAAAGATGAGCGCGAATCGAATCGGCAATCTCAGCGGAGGCCTCGGCACCTTCCGGCTCGTTGCGCAGAATGCGTGCGGCCTGATCTCTCGCTGCGGCCATAATGGCCTCCCCTGCCCGTTACAAAATTCGACAAAAATCGAGGCCGAAACGGCCTCAGCTAGCCTGAAATTATCATTGACCGAACCGTTCGGTCAATGTATATCTTGCGCCGATAATATGCGAGGAATACCCTTCCAAGTTGTTGCCGGGTTCCCATACCTGCCGAGAAGTTAAACCAATGGTTGCAGACAACCCATCGTCTCTCCGTCTGGTCGGTGACGCCGACTCCTCCAAACGGCGGCAGATCATCGACGGCGCCCGCAAGGTCTTCCTGGACCTCGGCTTTGACGGTGCCAGCATGGGCGAGATCGCGCGCGCCGCCGGCGTCTCCAAGGGCACGCTCTATGTCTACTTTGCCGACAAGAACCGGCTGTTCGAGGCCATCGTCGAGGAGGAAAGCCTCGAGCAGGGCAAGCTGGCGTTCAACTTCGATCCGGAACGCGACGTCGCTGCGATCCTGATGGAGTTCGGCCAGGCCTATATCCAGGTGCTGTGCCGGCCCGGCGGCGGCTCGGCGATCCGAACCGTGATGGCGATCGCCGAGCGGATGCCCGAGGTCGGCCGGCGCTTCTACACCAACGTCGTTGCCGTGACGGTGGCGCGGCTTGCCGACTATCTGAAGGCCCGCGCGAAGCTCGACAATCTTGCGATCGACGACTTCGAACTGGCGTCGACGCAATTCACCCAGATGTGTCAGGCCTCGCTGTTCATGCCGTTCATTTTTCAGGTGGCGCCGGCGCCCTCGCCCGACCGGATCGAGGAAGTGATCGCCAGCGCCACGCAGATGTTCCTGGCGGCGTATCAGCGGAAGGGTTGAGGGCATCTGCTAACCACTAACTCTCCGTCATTCCGGGATGCGCCGTCGCGACAAAATTGCGAAGCTATTTTGCGCTGAAGGCGCAGGCCCGGAATCCATCATGCCGCGAGAATGCTTGGAGAGATGGATTCCGGGTTCGATGCTACGCATCGCCCCGGAATGACGGCGATCCGTAGACACACCCTCGCCGTCCCGCGGTTCATTCACCCGAGTTCTTGAAAACATCGTCCCTCCTGAAAACAGAGGGCGTGGGGAATGCCGGGTGCTTAAGCGCACCCGCAGCCTCGCATGGGAAAATAAAAACCACACGAGCGTAGTCACCACGGTCGCGCCGGTTTCACCTCGGCATTCCCGCACGCGAATGGTTTTAACGGTTTCCTTCGCGCTCTCCCTGGTGACCGGGCTTTCTTGCCACCATCCCCGCGTAATGCAAAGCATTGTCGCGAGTTGACGCCAGCGTCGGGGCGTCAGGACCACACGATTTCGCCGTCCGCAACACGCGCATTCGTCTGGTGCGCTGTTGCGTCCATCGCATCTTCCGTCCAACGTTTTGTGACGATCGCGAAACGCCCCTCATGCGGGCAGAAGACGCGCGGAAAAATGCTCGTGATTTGCCCGACGTTGCAAGCAAAAGGAGCTGCGACACATTGGCACGACGGGCAAATCACTTTGCGCCGTCTTTCGGATTGTCAACTTACTAAAATCGCCAGGTCCGCTTCACGCCATAAAGCGGACCTCGGATCGGAGTTGGCTTACGTCTGCTTTGGGCCCAGGCTGTGTGGAAACCCCACCGATGGTATGATTTCCGTGCTGAATCGCGGGGGGACTGATGAAGGGTTTCGTTCAAGGGGTGGATCGCCGGCAGGCGACGCTGTTGCCGGAATGCCTTGATGATTGGGTCGACGAGAGCAATCCTGTTCGAGCGGTCGATGTATTCGTCGATGCGTTGGCACTGCGCGACCTGGGGTTCGATGGCGTCCACCCGGCGGCGACCGGCCGGCCCGGGTATCATCCTTCGGCGATGCTCAAGCTGTAGATTTACGGCTATCTCAACCGGGTCCAATCGAGTCGGCGGCTGGAGCGTGAGGCTTGCCGCAATCTTGAGGTTATGTGGCTGACCGGACGGCTCGCGCCGGATCACAAAACCATCGCCGACTTCCGCAAGGACAATGGTTCCGCGATCAAGAAGGTTTGCGCGCGCTTCGTCGAGTTGTGCCGCGAGATGGGCCTGCTGGCGAAGGCCAGCGTTGCCATCGACGGCAGCAAGTTCAAGGCCGTGAACAGTCGCGACAACAACTTCACGCAGGGCAAGATCCAGCGCCGGCGGAAGCAGATCGAAGAGAGCGTGGCGCGCTACATGAGCCAACTCGATACCGCCGACCGTCAGACTGCCGCAGGTGAAGAGCCGTCGGAAACGGTGCTGCTGACCAAGACGCGGCTTAAGGAGAAGCTGGCGAAGCTCGAAGAAGAAGTGAAACGGCTGGCCGCGATTGAAAAGGCAGTGCTCGCCTCGCCCGACAAGCAGATATCGCTGACCGATCCCGATTGCCGCTCGATGGCAACGAGCGGGCGCGGCTCAGGCATGGTCGCCTACAATGTGCAAAGTGCGGTCGACACCACGAACCATCTGATTGTCGCGCACGAGGTCACCAACATCGGCACCGATAGATCGCAACTGGCGACGATGGCGCAGGCGGCGAAAGCTGCGCTGCGCAGTGATAGCTTGGACGTCGTTGCGGATCGAGGTTACTTCAAGGGTGAGGAAATCCTGGCCTGCGAACAGGCCGGCGTCGCGGTCACACTGCCCAAGCCGCAAACTTCGGGCGCCAAGTCGGCAGGCCGTTTTGGGAAACCTGATTTTGTTTATTTGGCCAAGGACGATGTCTATCGGTGTCCGGCCGGCGAGAAGCTAGCGCACCACTTCACCGCTGATGAAGATGGCCAGAAAATGCTGATTTACCTGACGAAGGCGTGCCGCACATGCCCGCTCAAGGATCGCTGCACGACGGCCAACGAGCGCCGCATCAAACGATGGGAACACGAACACGTCGCCGAAGCCGCGCAGGCGCGGCTCGATCAGAACCCGCAAGCCATGCGTGTGCGCCGCGAAACCGTCGAGCATCCGTTCGCCACGCTGAAGATGCGGATGGGGGCGACGCACTTTCTGATGAAGACGCTGCCGAAGGTAGCGACCGAGATGGCGCTGCACGTGCTCGCCTACAACCTCACGCGCGTGATGAACATCTTCGGTATCAAACCGTTCCTCGCCGCCATCCGGACCTTAGGAGCGTGTCATGTTGATGCCGGCCTCGTGACCGTTCAGGTCGCTCAGCATGGCTTAAAGTTGTGCCCGGATTAACTCCAGACTCGATACAGCAAAAATAGGCTCAGAAGGTCGCCTCGAGGCCCAACGCGCCCGGTTGCGGGGCAGATGTTGGGAGACGAAAAACGTTTCCACACGGCCTGGGCCATTATCGAACTCATGCACCGCAGCAAAATGGGCGCTGGTCAACCGGTGAAATGGGTGTTGGTGGGGTTAACTTTGGTTAGTCCGCGCGGCAATACGATCCTAAACTCGGTGAAGAGTCCCGGCTCCGTCTCAACATCGATGAGGCCGCCGTGCTGTTTCACAATAATATCGTGGCTCATCGACAGGCCAAGCCCGGTCCCTTCGCCCGAGGGTTTGGTCGTGAAAAACGGATTGAATATTTTCTCTTTGACGTCTTCGGGAATGCCCGTCCCGTTATCGCGAATACGGATTTCGACCTTGTCTCCGAGGTTCTTCGTCGTGGCGGTAAGCATCGGTTCGAAGCGGTCGCCGGCTTCCACCTTGCGTTTTGTCGTTGCATAAAACCCGTTCGATATCAGATTGAGCAGGACCCGTGTAATCTCTTGCGGATAGACGTCAGCCATGCCGACGGACGGGTCGAGATCGCGCTGCAAAACGATACCGAAGCCGGTCTTTTCCGCTCGGGCACCGTGATAAGCCAAGTTCAGGCTTTCCTCGACTATTGCGTTGATGTCGGCAGGACGGTGTTCGCCGGAACCTTCTCGGGAGTGCTGTAGCATGTTTTTCACGATGAATCGGCGCGCTTGCCGTGCTGAACTACTTTTTCGAGGTTGCCCCTCAGCATCCGCGCTAGTTCGTCGAGTTCCTCCCGCGTTGCCGTGTCGAGCGACGTCTTCGCCAGCACATCGTTCATCTCCCCAACCAGTTCGGCCGAAAGTGCTGCGAAATTATTGACGAAGTTCAGCGGGTTCTTGATCTCGTGGGCGATGCCCGCGGTAAGCTGGCCGAGCGAAGCCAGCTTCTCGGTCTGCACCAGACGATCCTGCGCGGTCCGCAATTCGTCGAGCGAGGCCGAGAGCTCTTTTGTGCGTGCTTGCACTTCCTCGAATAGTCGCACGTTCTCAATTGCTATCGCGGCTTGGTGCGCGAAGGTCTCGACCTGAGCGATCTGCCGAACCGTGAACGGCGCGACCTCCAAGAGGTAGAGCAATAGGACGCCGAGCAAGTCATCTCCTTTGAGTATGGGCACTGCGAGCAGCGAGCCGACCGTTTCGATGGCCTTTGCACCGAAGGTATATTCTGGATCAGCCGAAACATCGGGAATGTCAATCGTTCGGCGTTCGAGCGAGGCTCGGGCCGTGCCGCTATGCCGGCCTGTACGAACCGGATTTGCTTCTACGAACTCCTTCAACTCTTTAGAGACGTTGAAGAGTGCCGCCATGCGCCATAGCTCGCCGTCGAAACGATATATCGATGCCCTGTTCCGGTCGGCCCCGGACAGCCTGGCCGTGCTCTCGACAATCGTTTCGAATACCGCCTGAAGATCGAACGCCGAGCGGCTGATAACTTCGAGCACATCGGCGGTCGCCTTTTGCTGCTCCAGCGCCTCGTCGCGTTCGCGTCCTCGACAATCAAGTTGGTCCTGCAGGTCGGCAATAGACGGACCGAGGCCGCGCACTGCCTTTTACTCATTGCGCCGCCTTGGCTTTGCCGTCTGGAGGCGTCGCGTTTTAACCGGTTGGCCGGCAGTTTGGGAACGTCGTTTCACCGCCTGCCTCCCGGTTCAGGATAGGGTATCGTATCCGCTCAGCGCCATGCTCAGGAAGGGCTTGGCTGGTCATTGTGAATGCGTCGAGCCGCCTTATTTCACGCTTCTTCTTCCTATGTCCGTTGAGGGGTATTCGCTTCAGATGGCGGAAAAATCGACCGATCGGTTGCGACAATTGCGGTAACCGGCAATAGCCTTTCCCTGCAACTTCCCGTAACATTCCCTTTACTTCGCCGATCCAGATGCGGCCGTGTGAGATGGTGCCAGCATGACGCACCGCAAGATTGTCGCGATTCTCGCCGCCGATGTCGTGGGTTACAGCCGCCTTGCAGGGACAGACGAAGACCGCACGCTTGCGCGGCTGCGGGCGCTGCGCAGTGATCTTATCGATCCAACCATCTCCGTCCACAAAGGGCGTGTTGTTAAGCGTACCGGGGACGGCGCTCTCGTCGAGTTCAGCAGCGTGGTCGATGCCGTTCGCTGCGCCATCGAGGTTCAGAACGGCATGGTCGAGCGCAATGCGGGCGTCCCTGCCGAGCGCCGTATCGAGTTTCGCATCGGAATCCACCTCGGTGACGTCGTTGAGGAATCGGACGGCGATCTCATGGGCGACAGCGTCAACATAGCGGCCCGTCTTGAGGGAATCGCCAAACCGGGAGCTATTTGCCTGTCCGAAGATGCCTATCGCCAAGTCAAGGCGCGGCTTGACCTTATAGTCGCCGATCTCGGTGAGCAAAACCTGAAGAACATTGCCGATCCGATCCGGGCGTATTCGCTCGAAGTCGGCAAGCCGGCGCAAGCCAAATCGGGGCCAGCCAACACACCGCCCCGCCTTTCCATTGTGGTCCTTCCCTTCGCCAATCTGGGTGGTGATCCGGAGCAGGAGTATTTCGTGGACGGCGTCACCGAAAGCTTGACTACGGACTTGTCGCGCATCTCCGGCGCGCTTCGTGATCGGCCGCGCAACACGGCCTTTACCTACAAGGGCAAGCACGTAGACGTAAAACAGGTAGGCCGCGATCTCAGCGTGCGTTACGTTCTCGAAGGCTCGGTGCAACGTGGCGGAAATCGGCTGAGGGTAAATGTCCAACTCATAGACGCCGAGACTGGCAATCACCTTTGGGCCGAGCGCTTCGACAAACCATTGGCCGATCTCTTCGATATGCAGGACGAAATCGTGGCGCGTCTTGCCAATCAGCTAGGCACCGAACTGGTCGCGGCCGAAGCGAGACGTGCAGAACAAGTGCCAAGCCCAGATTCAATGGACCTCTATTTCCAGGGGATGCTTCACGCAAATGGAGGGTCTTCTCCGGAACGGATCGCGAAGGCACGCGGCTTTTTCGAGCTGGCGCTCGCACTCGACCCCGGCAATATCGAGGCGCTGGTTGGCAGGGCGGCCGTCGATGCACGCAGTGGTTCTTATTTTATGAGCGACCAGCGAGCGCGTCTCCTCGCGGAAGCCGAGGCTGCCTTGACCAAGGTCTTGTCGTTCGCGCCAAATCATGCCAATGGCGCATTGCTTGCTGGGCATCGTCCAAATCTTTTCCAATCGTGCAGAGGCAAGGCATCGCCGAATGCGAACGGGCGCTGGCGCTGGATCGAAATTTAGCCGTCGCTCATGCACAAATTGGGTTTGCTAAATACGTAACCGGCCGCGGCGAAGAAACCGAAGCCCACGTCCAGGAAGCGCTTCGTCTTTCTCCACGAGATCCCAGTGCAAATGTGTGGATGGTTTGGGTGGGGAATGCCAAGACGCAGCTCGGAGCCGATGAAGAAGCAATTGTCTGGTTACGCCGGGGTATCGAAGCCAACAGAAATCTAGCCGTCGGACATTTCTTTCTTGCATCTGCGCTGCAGCTCGTAAATCGACACGAGGATGCGCGGACCGCAGCAAAAGCTGGGCTTCTCCTAGACCCAAGCTTTACCGTCGCTCGTTTCCGCGCGAGCGCAGCAACCGACAATCCAACCTATCTTGCCCGACGAGAGCGCGTCTATGATGGAATGCTCCGAGCCGGTCTCCCGGAATGATGACCAGCAGACGCGTCGAAGTCCGAGTTGGGCCATAAGCGGAAGTTGGGCGCTGGTAACCGCAACAACGGCTGTTCCCTCAACAGCGGACATGTCCCGGCTCGATGGTTACGTCCGTTAAGGCCACTTGCGGATAATCTCGTAAATGTTGGTTTCGAGTTCGACTCCAACATTGCAATACTCCGTAGCGTCGATGCGAAGCTCGGTGATCGCATTCGGACGAAACGACGTTGGTCCCTCATATCCGCGCGCGTGACACGCATCAGCGGTCTTGAAAAATATCCATCGCTACCGCAAAAAGACTTTTGCAACACTATCTGCCACCAACGGACGTCCAGTGACCTTTTGAGACCCGTCGGTGGCCAGACGTGCGCCTGCCAGAAGCGACGTCCGCGCGCCCTAATGCGTGAATTTTGGAATTTGTTCGGCGAAGCCGTCGAAGCACCCCAGTCGATCGTTCTTATCGACGAGGTGGCGGCAATCCCGGATGCCTTTGACGGGCGGCGGTTTCGGATTGAGTTCCGGCTTGACAGCAGCGTCGTAGCAATCCAGCCGGGCTTGGGGATCAGCTGCGATCTTGAGACATTTCTGGGCCTTTTCGGCAATCGAGACGCCTGTTGGCGTCACCTCCTCAGCTGGCGCGGCTCTCTTCATTGGCGCGGCCGGTTTTTCCGTTGCTGCCCGCGGCGGCGTTTGGGCCAAAGCCGCCGGGACCGAAGCCACGAGGGCAAAGCCGGCCGCCGACGACATCACTGCGATCAGCAGCCTGATCTTCATGTCAGATTCCTTTTGCCTTCGAACCCAGCTTGCGGGGCGGCAAACAATTTGAACTCTGGTGGAGGTGGTGTCCACAAGAATGACGGGGGTCGAGAGCGAGGTAAGGCAAAGTGGACAACGCGGGTCTAGAGATTAGGCGGCTAGACCACCTCGGCGAGCGGTTTTCAATCGTAGAAGAACTAGGGCCGCCGCAGGATCGCGGACGGGGGGCGACGGCACCGCGGTTCGTCTGTCAGCCCCCGGGGCCGTCCTTCATGATGTAGCCCATCAGGTCGTCCACGTTGTGCTCCAAATCCCGGATGATGTCCTTGACGACATCTCCGATCGAGATCACGCCCACGACCTTGCCCGCGTCCAGGACTGGCAGATGGCGAAAACCGCGCGCAGCCATCATTGCCATGCAGCCTTCCAGCCGATCGTCCGGCTTGACCGTCACCGGGTTGCCCGTCATCACTTGGCCCACCGGCGTCTGCTTCGCATCGAGCCCGGGCAGCAGCACTTTGATGGCGCAGTCACCTTGGGTCACGATACCGACCAGCACGTCGTCGTCGATAACCAGTACCGACCGGACCCGGTGGTCGCGCATCTGGCGCAAGGCTTCGACGACCATGTCGCCGGAACGAACATGGATCAGGGCGCCACTCTTCTGGGCCAGAGCGTTTTTTACTGTGCTCATCGATCTCCTGTCGAGGGCCCTGTTCCGGCCCCGCATTGAAGGTCCGCAGTGAAGGTTAGTCGAAATATCTTGCCTTGTCAGCACCGCGCCGGGCTACGCCATCGAGGCGGTGAAAATCCCGCTGTCGGGATCGGTGGCAGGCTTCGCCAGCGACATCGCCTGCAGCACCTTCACAACTTCCAGCTCGAAGCCGCTGCCCTTCCGTTTCGATGGATGTGCCACGTCTATTTCCCTCACCGAGGCAGCAGCTCTTGTTTCGGGATCGGGCTGTAACACCGACCCGTAAACCCCGACAGGCGCCTCGGCGAAATGGAAGTAATCAAGCGGTTCGGCGACAAGGTATTCGCCCGCGACGTTTCGGCCTCCGTCGCCGGCGCTGACAGAAGGCGCCATGATCACATATCCCCCAAAATGGATTGGCCTCCATGAGAGGTCTGCTCGGGGTCAAAGGCGGCGCTCACAACAGCGAAAACCCGTTTCCGGTTCACCCTCGATAGCTGACGTGCCGACGACCAGCGCCCACTTCGGTTGAGGGCCATGAACGGAAGTCAGGCGCGCTATTCGATCACCTCATCGGCGATCAAGAGCAGCGCCGACGGCACCTCGATGCCGAGCGCGCGCGCCGTTTTGAGGTTGATGACGAAATCGAATTTGGTCGACTGCAATACCGGCAACTCGGCGACCTTTGCACCCTTGAGGATACTGCCGGTGTAGACTCCGACTTGACGAATTGTGTCTGTGAGGTCGCCTCCATAGCTCATCAGCCCGCCGGCTGCCACATGTTCACGGACCGAATATGCCGTTGGAATTCCGTCGCGCGCGGTCAAGGCGGCAAGTTGCGCGCGCTGGTTGACGAAGAATGCGTCACCAGCAACGAAGAGGGCATCAGGGCGTTGGCGCGCAAGGTTTGCAAAGGCGGCATCGATTTCGCCGATCGTACTGGCATTCAGTATCTGGAATTGCAGCCCGAGCATAGGAGCGGCTTCTTGCACGTTCTGGATTGTGACCTCGGAGACCGCCGCATTCTCCGGATTGAGGAGGACAGCAATCCGAACGGCCTTGGGCACCAGATCATGCAGGAGTTGTAGCCGCTTTGCCGTCACTTCATTGGCAAAGAAATTGACGCCGGTGGCGTTGCCGCCAGGCCGGGCGAGGCTCGCCACAAGACCAAGCCTGACGGGGTCGTCGCCGACACCAAAGACGATCGGGATTGTCGATGTTGCAGCCTTGGCCGCGAGCGAGGGTAGGGTACCGGCCGTGGCGATGACGCCCACTTGCCGGCGGACCAGATCGGCCAACAGCGCCGGCAGGCGATCGTACTGGCCCTCCAGCC
Organism: uncultured Alphaproteobacteria bacterium; assembly: GCA_963775545.1. Taxonomy (GTDB): domain Bacteria; phylum Pseudomonadota; class Alphaproteobacteria; order Rhizobiales; family Xanthobacteraceae; genus Bradyrhizobium. Next base: position 163,977 of record CAVZJE010000021.1, on the reverse strand, counting down.
AGTGGTACTCGACCGTCACGTTCTGGCCTTCGACGTAGCCGGTTTCGCTGAGACCCGTGCGGAAAGCGCCCGCCAAGCGCACGGAGGAAGCGGCCGACCCGTCTCGAATAAACGCGACCACCGGCAGCACTGGCTGCTGTGCGCGTGAGGCGAGCGGCCAAGAAGCCGCCGCGCCTCCGAGAAGTGTGACGAACTCACGCCGCTGCACTGTCAAACCCATGCTCAGGAAACGGCATCTTAGCGGTTCAAACGAGTACGTTGATAGGGGCTAAATCCGGTGTTGAGAACACCGCCGCTAGGCGCGGCCTATGTCCGTTTCGGGTCCATAAGCGGAAGTCGGGCGCTGGTAACCTCAACGACCGCTGTTTCGTCAACAGCGGACATGCCCCGGCGCGATGGTTACGTCCGTTAAGGCCACTTGCGGACACTGCTCTAGCAGCGTCGGACGTCCAATATGAGCTAGGATCAGACGTTCGATGGATCGAATAACGGCCTGCCGCGCGGTATTCTCCGTCGGCGGAATGATTTGCGAGGGCGGAGGATGACATGCGTATCGCTGTGATGGCAGCGGGTGCCTTGGGAGGTTATTTTGGAGCACGTATGGCTGCGGCAGGGCACGATGTGTTCTTCATCGCACGCGGCTCCAACCTTGAGGCAATCGAGAAAAACGGTCTCAAAGTTGAGAGCGTGCATGGCAATCTTCATTTGCCTAAACCCAATGTAACCGATGATCCTGCCAAAGTCGGCCCGGTAGATATCGTTCTGTTCGCGGTCAAGTTATGGGACAGCGAGGAGGCGGCAGTGCAGGCCCTTCCCCTGGTCGGATCCCAAACCCGGGTGATCCCGTTGCAAAACGGCGTGGACAGCACAGAGCGGATCGCTCCGATTTTAGGCACCGACCATGTGGTCGTTGGAAGCGCCTATATTGCTACGGTGCTGTCCGCACCCGGCGTCGTCACCCACACAAGCCAGTTCGCGCGCATGGTCTGCGGGCGAACCGACGGCAAACCCGATGGACGCCTCAAGTCCTTTGCCGATGCCGCTCATGCGGCCGGCATCGATATCACGGTGTCCGACGCGATCGACCGGGAGCGGTGGCAGAAATTTGTGTTTCTCGTCGGATTGTCGGGCGCGACCGCAACGACTCGCCAGCCGCTGGGGCCAATCCTGGCCGACCCGGATACCCGAGCATTTTTTTACAGCCTGATGTGCGAAGTGGTGGCGGTCGGCCGCGCCAAGGGCGTCTCGATACCGGAGAACTTCGCCGAAGACAGAATGAAATTCGCCGACGCCTCGCCGCCCACCTTCAAGGCTTCGATGCTGCATGATCTTGAACGCGGCAACCGGCTCGAGCTGGACTGGCTTGCCGGGAAGATCGTCGAGTTCGGTCGCACGCTCGGCGTACCGACGCCGGCCAACAATGCGGTCTATGCCATGCTCAAGCTACACCGAATGGGCACGCACACGCGTGGCAGCTAAGCGAAGTGTTCCCGAGCACTAACGTGTTCGCAATCGATCGTAGCCAAGCCCTAGTGGCCCGACGCTCGTCAATCCCTTCGGAACTATAGAACCCGCCCCTGACGAAGGTCGAATGGTGACACCGGCGTTTCAGGTCGCAAGCCGCCCCGGAATCGGTATGCTTCCAGCCAACAAGCGGTCTCGGATTTCACTCTCGGGCGAACCGCCGGCAGGGTTGAGAAAGCGGACGTTCGTGCGCTGCGGTCTCGACTCCCGGCTTTTGGGAAGAGATGCGCCGGCCCTTGCGAGGTCTGGGCATGAACGAAGGCATCTCGGCACCCTTTATCCGCTTTCCGATCGGCACTTCGCTGCTGATGGCAGGCATCCTGTTCATCGGTCTGGTCTCCTACCCCCTGCTACCTGTCGCGCCGCTGCCGCAGGTCGACTTCCCGACCATCCAGGTCAACGCGAGCCTGCCCGGCGCAAGCCCCGAAACCATGGCCTCCTCGGTGGCGCAGCCGCTGGAACGGCAGCTGGCGCAGATACCCGGCATCGCGCAAATGACCTCGACGAGTTCGCTCGGGTCGACCGCGGTTACGATCCAGTTCGACCTCAACCGCAGCATCGATGCCGCTGCCAACGACATCCTGGGCGCGATCAATGCCGCGAGCGGTCAGCTGCCCAAGAATTTGCCGTCGCCCCCAACCTATCGCAAGGTGAACCCGGCCGACTCGCCGATCATGCTGTTGTCGGCAACCTCGGACACGGTGCCGCTGATCAGCCTGAGCGACGCGATCGACATCCAGCTCGGACAGCAGATCAGCCAGATCTCCGGGGTGGCACAAGTGTTCATCGGCGGTCAGCAGAAGCCGTCGATCCGGATCCAGGTCGATCCCGCCAAACTGGTCGCGAAGGGCCTGTCGCTCGAGGACGTGCGCAGCCAGCTCGTGGCCAATACCGTCGACGGCCCGAAGGGCAGCATCGACGGACCGAAGCGGGCCTATACGATCTATGCCAACGACCAGATGCTCGACGCCGACAAGTGGAACGACGTCATCATCGCGTACCGCAACGGCGGGCCGTTGCGGGTTCGCGATATTGGCCAGGCTATCGCGGCGCCGGAGGACATGAAGCAGGCTGCCTGGGCGGACGGCAAGCGCGGCGTGTTCCTCGTCATCTTCAAGCAACCCGGCGCCAATGTCATCGACACCGTCGACAAGATCAAGGCGCAGCTGCCGCGCCTGGTGGCGGCGATTCCGCCCGCGATCAAGATCAAGATCATTAGCGACCGCACGCTGACGATCCGTGCCGCAGTCGAAGACGTGCAGATCACGCTGCTGATCACGATCTTCCTGGTGATCATGGTGATCTTCATCTTCCTGCGCAGCTTCTGGGCGACGGTGATTCCCGCAGTCACCGTGCCCCTGGCGCTGCTCGGCGCCTGCGCGCTGATGTGGGTGTTCGGCTATACCCTCGACAATTTGTCGCTGATGGCCCTGACGATTGCGGTCGGTTTCGTGGTCGACGACGCCATCGTGATGCTGGAGAACATCACCCGCTACGTCGAGCAGGGTGAAAAGCCGCTCGCGGCGGCATTCAAGGGCGCACGCGAGATCGGCTTCACCATCGTCTCGATCAGCGTATCGCTGGTCGCGGTCCTGATTCCGCTGCTTCTGATGGGGGGCGTCATCGGCCGGCTGTTCCGCGAATTCGCGGTGACGCTAGCGATGGCCATCTTCGTGTCGATGGCGGTGTCGCTGACGTTGACGCCGATGATGGCCTCGCGCTTTCTGCGCGCCAACAGCGAGACCCGGCACGGGCGGTTCTACCAATGGAGCGAGCGCCTGTTCGATCGGATGCTGCATGCCTACGAGCGTGGCCTCGATCTCGCCCTCGACTGGCGCAGGACAACGCTTGCCATCTTCTTCGTCACCATCGGACTTTCCGTCTACCTCTTCACGATCATTCCGAAGGGCTTTTTTCCGCAACAGGACAATGGCTTTTTGACCGGGGTTTCCCAAGCTTCGCAGGATATCTCCTTTGAGGCGATGAAGCAGCACCAGGAGGAGCTCAACAAGATCGTTCAAGCCGATCCTGCCGTCGAAGGCATCGCGATGTTCATCGGCGGCGGCGGCACGGCGCTCAATTCGGGGCGATTGTACATCACGCTCAAGCCGCACGACGAGCGTGACGCCGACGCGGCGCACATCATCGCGCGGCTGAGGCCGAAGCTTGCGAAGGTCGAGGGAGCGACACTCTATATGCAGGCCACGCAAGACGTGCGCCTCGGCGGCCGCGCCACGCGAACCCAGTTCGAATTCACGCTACAGGACGCCAACCTCGACGAGCTGAACCAGTGGGGGCCGAAAATCCTGGCCAGGATGGAGACCCTGCCGGAATTGCGCGACGTCGCAACCGACCAGCAGACCGAGGGAACGACCCTGCAATTGAAAATCGATCGCGACACCGCAGCGCGCTACGGCATTACCCCGCAGCTGATTGATGACACGCTCTACGACGCGTTCGGCCAGCGCCAGGTCACGCAATATTTCACCCAGCTCAACAGCTATCACGTGATCGAGGAAATCCTGCCCGAACTGCAGGGCACGATCGACACACTGGACAAGCTTTATATCCGTTCCCCGACCAGCAATGCGGAGGTGCCGCTATCGGTCTTCTGCAAATGGACCAGCGTGCCGGTGCGGCCGCTCGCCATTGCCCACCAGGGGCAGTTTCCCGCCGTCACCATCAGCTTCAATCTCGCCCAGGGAGTTGCGCTCGGACAAGCGACCGGCGCCGTGCAGGCCGCAATGGACACCATGGGCGCGCCGGCGACGCTGAGTTCGAGCTTCCAGGGAACGGCGCAGGCATTCCAGCAGTCGCTCGGCACGGTGCCGCTCCTGATCCTCGCTGCACTGGTGGTGGTCTATCTGATCCTTGGCATACTCTACGAGAGCTACATCCATCCGCTGACGATTCTTTCGACGTTGCCGTCGGCCGGCGTCGGCGCGCTGGTGATCCTGATGGCCTTCGGCTTCGATTTCAGCCTTATTGCTCTCATTGAAATCATTCTGCTGATCGGCATCGTCAAGAAGAACGGCATCATGATGGTCGACTTCGCGATTGCCGCGGAACGGGACCAGCATCTCACGCCGCATCAGTCGATCCGGCAGGCCGCCATTCTGCGCTTTCGTCCCATCATGATGACCACGATGGCGGCACTGCTCGGCGGCGTGCCGTTGATGCTCGGCACCGGCGCTGGATCGGAGATTCGCCAGCCCCTTGGCTACGCCATGGTCGGCGGCCTGGTCGTCAGCCAGGCCCTGACACTGTTCACGACGCCGGTGGTCTATCTCTATCTCGATACGTTCTCCAACGCGCTGTCGCGCTGGACCCGGAGCAGGAGACCTGATGACTCCGAAACAGAGGGTGACATCAAATCCGCCGCGGAATAGCCGCGCTGCCGAAACAATGGGCCCGACGGCGTCGTCGATCTTCCGCGACTAATATTCCTGCCTAATAACACCCTTGCGCGATCTCCAGGCCCGATATGCGTCCCTCTGCAATACCCTGCGCGATGGCCCTTACGACAATCTCGATCTCGGCAGGGGAGAGTTGGTCGAGAAGCTTCCATGAACGCGCAATGTTGCGGGCATGTACAAGGTCCCGTTCTGAAAATGGCGGCGGCCTGATCGGCATTCGTCACTCCACAACCGCAATGCGTCAGAATACATCACTCGCATTTACTCAGCTATGCGTTCCAATTTCTGAATTCGGCGCTTGCGCTACGCAAACGCATGGTGATGACGCTCAATACGGAGGCCTTCCCGAGCGCTAGTGCCGCCTATTTGAAGTTCCTGCACCACAAGCGGCAAATTCGATCCAGGAACTTCAAATAGAAAATCGGCACTAGAATCAATAGTTTTGCTAGTGCCCATAACTTTCCGAAGTTCTTGGAAGTGGGTGCAGCGATGGAGCACGAACTTCGGAAAGTGGGCACTAGGCGTCCGCGGACAACCGACCAAGCTTGCCTTGCGCTCGCTCAAGACGCGACCGCTCCCAATGGGCGAGATTGGCGGCGGCTTCGTACGCGCTTTGCAAGAATGCCAGAAGAGCCGTGTCGGGATCCGCGCTGGAGCCAACCGCGTCGTAAGGCAACAGGAATTCTCCAAGCTGAGTATCGAACTTCGCGGCCTCAGGCTCAACCTTGGCAAGGCCGAAGCCGTCCGGCACGGGATACGCGTAGCTGTAGAAGGTGGGCTGATCGATACCGGGCCAAAAGCCTGCGCTTGAAACTTCCCGGCAATACGCCTCGCGAGCCACGGCATCCGGCACATGAGGCATGCCGCCTGGATGCGGCGGAGCATCGCGTCCCGAGAAGCGCGTCACCGCCAGGTCAAAGCTGCCCCAGAACAGATGGATGGGGCTGCATTTGCCGACAAAGCGCGAGCGAAATAGCAAAAAGACCCGCTGCACCTGCAGCATGGCGCGCCAATATGCTCTTGCAGCGTCTGGGTCGTAGGCGCGCGGCGCGTGATCCTCGTTGAAGACGACTGCGTCTGGAATTTCGCAGGGCATTCGATGGATGTCCACCGCCAATCCGAGCTCGGCAAGCGCCGCCATTGTCGCCTGGTAGAATGCGGCGACGCTCTGCACTTCCAATTTCACGCGCCGCGCCTCTCCGTCCGCGGTGTCGATCCGCAGCAGGCCGCTCAATACATCGAACTCCATTTCAAAAGCGCGCCCGTCCCGATAGATCGGCCCGGTGGTGAAGCCGCGGCCCGACAGGTAAAAGGTCGCCTGCCAGCTATGGTTGATCCACGGCGTCAGCATCAGCCGTACCTTGCCGACCACCTGGCTCCAGAGATGGAGTGCATCGGTCGTCGGCCGAAGATCTATCGCCGCCAGATCAGGCCACGGATTGTTGGATGTTCTGGACATGATCAGCACCTCCTTGCGGCGGCATTTAGCCGACATCGGATGCAACCCCGCCGCTGACGATCTGCCTTTCCCAATCAAGGGGGCAGATTTGACGCGGTCAAGTCCCTTCGCAGGTTTCGCCACGGAATGCGCCGCCACCTGCGTCCGGCGTCTTAATTCCCGAAAGAGAAGAACGGGAAACAGCCCAGCTGTTACCCGAGCGCGAGCGGTGCTACGCGTTCGACATCGCCAGCACGCGGAGCTGCGGCAGAAACGGGATTTGTCGATGTGGACAATCGAAACGCTGAAGCAGTGGCACGACTTCTACATGCTGGTCGGAACGGCGGGCGCAACCTTGCTCGCACTGATGTTTGTCGCCGTCTCGCTCGGGACCGGCTTCCTGACCGAAGAGCGCCGGGCGGCAGCACGCACTTTCATGAGCCCGGTCGTCCTGCATTTTACCAGCGTGTTCTTCCTCTCGGCCATCGCTTTATTGCCATGGCATGAAGCGAAGTTCCTCGCCGCGCTGATTGGCGTTACGGCCGTGACCGGCGCGGTCATCTCGGCCTGGATCACGATTCAAGTCGTGCGCACCGACATGACAAACTATCTCGAGGACTACCTGGCCTACGGCCTGTTCCCTTGCCTCGGTTATCTCGCGCTGCTCGCGGCTGCCGTCTCGATCTATCTGGAAAAGGACTTTGGGCTGGATGCGCTGGCAGGGGCTCTCCTGCTGCTCGCGATCGTCAGCATCCGCAACGCCTGGGACCTCACGCTCACCATGGTCCGCAGGCACGGGCGGGCGAACTAACCACCCGCGCCGGCCCGAATACGATGACCGTTAGCTCGCAACGACGGCCGCGCGAGCCGCATTAGTCGTGGCAGTCGCGACATCATCTGCAGGCTTGCCGCGCAACTGCTCGCGATAGCGCGGATGCTCGGTGCCCATCATCCGATCCCACCAGGTGAAATAGAGCCCGTAGTTATAGTGAAAGCTCGAGTGATGCAGGTCGTGATGGGTGGTCGCGTTAATCCATCCGAACCAGCGGCTGTCAGCGAGCGCGCGCGGCATCAGCTCGACGCCGGCGTGGCCCATGACGTTGCGCACGATCATAAAGGCCATGAACAGAAACAGCCCGAGCGCGTGCATCGGAACGAGGCTTAGCCATAGCGGCGTGAACCCCGCCATCATCAGCGCTTCCGGCATGTCGAAGGCATAGGCGGCAAACGGCGTCGGCGTGACCGAGCGATGATGGGTGCGGTGGAAATAATGATAGAGGCGCGGATGGTGCATCAGCCGATGCGTCCAGTAGAAATAGGCGTCATGCGCCACGATGATCGCCATCAGGCTGATCGCGAGATAGCCGACCCCGGCGGTCTCGAAATCCAGGTAAATGGTGAAGACCCCATGCATGGCGCCGAGCACGATGCCGACACCGGTCAGCGAAAACAGCACTCCCGTCCGCAGCGAGGTCAGGATTTCGCGCTTGACGTCGACAAGCGATGCCGTTCGAGCCTGGATTTTGCGCAGGCCAAGCCCGGCGTTCCAGAACAGTTTCAGGATCAACGCCATGCCGAAGGCCGCGATGACATAGCGGCCGACATCCAGGATGAGATTGGGGGACCAGATTTGCCAGAAGCGGGCTATTGCATCGAGGAGGGTCTGCATGGGGATCTCCGTTCAGGGACCGAAACTGGCCCGATGCTGAACGGAGATGCGAATATGGGCTCGCCGAACCCTGCTGCGAAGCTGGCCGAATTCGAATTCGGCTAGCCGATTTTGGATGAAAGGCCCTATTCGGCGGCGACGCGGGTGCGCCTGCCGAGCTGTTCGCGGCGGAATTCGCTCGGCGTCATCCCGGTTTTCGACTTGAAGGCGCGGTTAAACGGCCCAAGCGACTGGAATCCGGCATCGAGCGCGATGGTCAGGATCGGGACTTCTTCCTGTGCCGGATCGGCGAGCGCCGTCATGGCGTCATCAAGGCGATAGCCATTGAGAAAGACATTGAAGTTGCGGTAGCCGAGCCGCTGGTTGATCAGGCGGCGCAGACCGTGCTCGGAGGTGCCGAGCTTGACGGCAAGACCGCCGATCGACAGTCCCTCCTCGCGATAGGCCCTGTCATGATCCATGAGACGGCGCAGGCCTGCGAGCAGCCGCGTATCGTCGTCGCGTTCGGATCGCTCGGTAAGGCCTGGCGCGGCAGCCGGCGCGCGGGCTGCGACCGGCAGCGGCTGCGGCTCGGACTGACCAAACGAAATCAACGCGCCTTCGCGGCTGACGGACAGCAGCACGATCACAAACACCATTGTGATCGCAAGCAGTCCGGTGCCGAGGGCGAGCGCAAGCCCCTCGCCGCCGCTGCCGTTCGGAAAAACGATCTCGGACGCGATGATCGCGGTCGCATAGAAGGCGATGACGACCATCAGGACGGTACGCAGGCGCCGGCGCTGTTCGACGAGATCGAGCGACCGCTCGGCCAGCGCGTACCAAGCGCCAAGCACGTTGCAGCCGAGCCCGACCGTGGCGAAGCCGACGCGGGCCAGCGGCGTGCCGATCAGGAAACACGACGCGCCGAGCGCCACGATCGCAAGCCACGCCAGCGCGTGCCACCAGGACGGCCTGAAATCGTCGTCGAACAGCGCAGCGGCGAACAGACAAAACACGACCGGATTGCCCATGCCGACGAGTTTCGCCGGAAATAGCCAAGCGGGCAGCCCGGTTGCAAACGCCGAGGCCGAGACGACGACGTAGCAGGCGACGCCAAGCGCAAACAGCGCGCCGAACAGTCCAGCGGGCACACGCCGCGCATCGCGAAGCAGCAGCGCGGCAACCAAAATCAGAAGAAAAAATGCTCCGCCACGCACCGCGGCTTCAATAAGGGACACGCGAGACTCCCCTGAAAACGATGCGCGAGATTTAGCAAATTGGCGGGCCGCGGTATAGCGTCCAGGGCCATTGGCTGGCGCCGCCCTTCACGGTTATGGCCGGTCACCCCGTCTTTGTGACATCGATCACCGCCTCAGCAAATGCCTGAGGGGCTTCCTGCGGCAGGTTATGCCCTATGCCGCCGGTGATGTTCCGGTGCGAATATTTTCCCGAGAACATTTTCGCGTAGGCCGCGGGCGGCGGATGCGGCGCGCCGTTGGCATCGCCTTCCATCGTGATGGTCGGCACGCCGATCACAGGGCCTTTGGCGAGCTTCTGTTCAAGGTCGTCATATCTGGCCTCGCCTTGCGCCAGATCCTGTCGCCAGCGGTAATTGTGAATCACGATGGCGACGTGGTCCGGATTATCGAACGCCTTCGCGCTTCGCTCGAAGGTGGCGTCATCGAAATGCCATTTCGGCGAGGCGAGCTGCCAGATCAGCCTGGAAAACTCGCGGCGATATTTCTCGTAGCCCACGCGGCCGCGCTCGGTCGCGAAATAGAATTGATACCACCATTGCAGCTCGGCCTGCGGCGGCAGCGGCATCTTGCCGGCTTCCTGGCTGCCGATCAGATAACCGCTCACGGAAACCAGCGCCGCGCAGCGCTCGGGCCACAGCGCCGCGATGATATCCGCGGTGCGCGCGCCCCAGTCGAATCCGGCGAGCGTGGCCTTCTCGATCTTGAGCGCATCCATCAGCACGATGATGTCCTCGGCGATCGCCGAGGGCTGGCCATTGCGCACCGTTGCATCCGACAGGAACGTCGTCGAGCCATAGCCGCGCAAATACGGAATGATGACGCGATAGCCGGCCGAGGCGAGCTGCGGCGCGACATCGACGAAGCTGTAGATATCGTAGGGCCAGCCGTGGAGCAGGATCACGGGCTTGCCGCCGGCGGGACCGGTCTCGACATAACCGACATTGAGCAGCCCGGCATTGATCTGTTTCAGAGCGGGAAAGGACGTGTGGCCTCCCGCCTTGGCGGAAGCCGCGCCGGAATCATTTTGCGGCGACGTTTGCGCTTCAGCCGGCCCGCTCAGGGCGAATTGGGTTGCGACCACCGTTGTGGCGGCGGCGCCGAAAAAACGGCGGCGATCGATCTGGTCTGACATTTCGTGACTCCCTCGGTTCGTCCGGCCCACCGGGGAGCGTTATGGAACGCAATCGTGGCAAAGCTGGTGCCGAAAATGACGCGATATTGCCAGTCGGAAGCAGTCCAGAAGCGTTTCTGCGGAATGACTGGATTGTGGAGCCTGTCATCGGGCGCGCATTCGCGCGGCCCGTTCGTTAACGCTCGCAATGACAGAGCGCGCCCCTACTGGTCCTCGAACTCGTCTTCCTCGTCGACCTTGGCGCCGTGCTTGTGCGCGGACGCCGTCTTGTGGGCACCGAGCGATCCCGTCGCATAGGGCTCGCGCGACGACGCATAAGGATTGCGCTGGGCGGCCCGCGACGCAATCTCCTCGCCGGAAACTGCGGCCGGTTCGCAGATCAGACGCCGCGAGGCGCGGCGCATCAGATCCACATGGATGTGATCGTAATGATAGGCGTTGGAGCCCGGCGCCAGCACGGTGGTGAATTGCCGGCACGCGCCAGCCTCGACGTCGCGCAGGAAGCCCTGCTCTTCCGGCAGACCGTGCCAGCCGTCCTTCACCGTGATGCGTCGCCCATCGGCAAACGTGAAGGCGGCGATGTCGAGCGCATTGCCGAAGGCGTGCTCGGAAATATGCGCGTTCGGATTGCCGTTCATGCCACGGCAGGAATAGGCCGAGATCTGCTTGATCTCGACCACGCGCTGGCCGAACCAGCGCCGCGCCGCCGGCTGCACCGTCTCGGCGAACCAGCGGTCGAGCACGGAAACGATCGGGCAGGCCAGCGTCGCCGCCGGTTTGACCGCGACCGGACCGGAGGTGGCTGAGGGATTAAGCGGGCCCGGCCCGAGCCGCGGCGGCTCATAGGAACTGGGCGGCGGCAAAGGCGGCGCCTCGACACGCTGCGGCGAGGCCGGGGCATAGCGGTCGCGCGGATAGGTGGGCCGTGGCGCGTAAGGCGACGACGGCCCGGCCTGCCATCCGCCAGGCGCACCTTCGCTGGGCAAGGGAATATCGTCCTGATCCGGGGCGACGCCTGGTGCACGCAACGAAACCGGGCCGCTGGAAGGTGCGCCGTAATTCGGCGTGCCATAACTTGGCGTGCCATAAGCGGGCGGGCGCGCGGCGTTACCGGGATAATAAGGCGCAGGTGGCGGCGGCGCACTCTGATAGGTCTGCGGCGGTTGGCCGACCGGCCAGCGCGGCTGATTGCCGATCGCGGCCGGCGGGCGAAGATCGTCATCCGCGAACCCGAAACTCGCCGAGTTTTCGCCGAGCGCGGTCACCTTGAGCGGAAATTCCGCGCCGCAGGCGCCGGGACCTGAAATCGGGTCGATCCGAACCAGATCAGGGCCTTCCTTGACCTCGCCGGACTTCAGGCAAGCGATTTCGGCCTCGGCCCGCCACGGTTCGCGCTCCTCGGTGAAGAACCCGCGGCCGCACCCCACCAACGATACAAGGACGAAGGAGCCGACGAGACACAAACAAACTCCGCGCGTCATGCGGAGAACTTCAACGAATTTATTTAAGGACTCATCAACATCTTGATTTCACGACTCTTTAACCACGTCGCCAGCGATTGTGCGCCGCCGAGATGCCGCGGACGGACAGCAGCGCTGACTTTTTTGTCATGAAACCGATGGCTAGCTTGTGCGTTCAATGCGGTTAGCGACGTGACCTTTGGAGCATCCCCATGGCCCTTCGTCCTTTCCTCAGGCAGCTGAGCGTGGTGACCGCGTACCTCGCCTTTGCCTTTGTCGGCGCGATCGTACTTGGCATTTTATAAAGCCGTACTTGCCGACATCATCCATCATTTTGAAAAGCCCGGCGGATCACCGCCGGGTTTTTTAATGGCCGCAATGTTCATGCCGCATTCAGCCGCAAACCGCCCAAATCGGTTTCAAGACATTTCTTGCCGGGCCGGAAACGATCGGCAAAACTGTGTTTTTGAACAGGCGGATTGAAACTAGACATGTACCTTTCATGGGCGACCCCGCGTGATGGCGGATCCAACGCGGGCCCGGCGCGATGCTGGTCGTCCTGCAGGGACTTCAGATCGGCGTTACTGGCGCTTTTTGCAAATCTCATCCTGGCCGGCCCCGCATTAGCTTACGCAGTGCCGGATACGATGGAAGACGCCGGCCGGACATCCACTGCAAGCGCGCTTGCTGCGTCGATCCGGCTCGCGCAAGCACAGCCGTCACCGGCACAACCGCCCGCCGCCGCACCAACCACCGCTGCTTCGCCTCCCGCCAATTCGCCCGCGGCTTCCCCCGCCGCCGCGCCATCCGACGAGCCGATCGGCAATGTCGCGACGTTGACCGGCACGGCGAGCGTGATCCGCAACCAGAATACGCTTCCGCTCAAACTCAAGGACGACATCTACCTCAACGACAAGCTCGTGACGTTTTCGGATTCCACCCTCGGCGTCACCTTCAACGACGCCACCACCTTCAACCTCACCGCCAATGCGTCGATCGCGGTCGACAACTTCATCTACGAAGACGGCGGCCAGCAGAACTCGGCGCTGTTCGACGTCGCCAAGGGCACGGTGGCCTTTGTGGCTTCCGCCGTCGCCAAGACCGGCAGCATGAAAATCGCGACGCCGACCGCAACCCTCGGCATCCGCGGCACCACCGGGCTCGTCGAGGTGAATGGCGCCGGCTCAGGCGCGCACAACATCAAGCTCTATCCCGATCCGGATGGCCATGTCGGCACCATCGACATCAGCGACCGCAACGGCGCGCGGCTTGGCACGCTCACGCAAGGCTCCAGCGGCTTTACGATCCGCGCCGGCGCCGGCGGCCGCATCACCGCAGCCCCGCTTGCGATCTCGCCGCAACAGGCGGCGCGCGACCAGGGCATCGTGCGCCAGGTGCACGCGGCCCAGGCGGTCGGACGCCAGGTCGTGAACGAACAGCGCGCGCTGCGGCGCGCCAACCCGAACCGCGCGAATCCGAACCGGACCAACCCGCGTGGTGCGCCCGGTCAAAACGGCCCGCAGCGGCAAAACAACCTGCAACAGCGCCAGAACAACTTGCAACAACGTCCCGGCCGCGAGCTGCAAAATTCGCCTAATCGCAACGGCGAACAAGGCCGGCCGGGCGAGCCGAACCGCACTGGCCAACAAGGTCAGCCCGGCCTGCCGAACCGTGCAACCGAGCAAGGACGGCCGCAACAACCGCCTGGCGCGCAGCGGCCCAACGCACCCGCGCTGCGTCAGGGCGCGGGCCCGAACCGGCCCGCAGCACCGCGAAAACCGCCGCCGCCGAGGAAGCCGCCGCCGAAGGGGAAGAAGCGGTAGTTTGCCGAACGTCCTTCGAGACGCATCGCTGTTCGCGATGCTCCTCAGGACGAGGCCATAGCAAGCGGCTCCTGGTCCTCATGGTGAGGGCACGGCAACGCCGTGCGTCTCGAACCATGAGGCCCGAGCGCTCCGCGCCGACCTCGAGAGCGAGCTTCGCTCGCCTCGGACCCCACAAGGGGGAGGGATAAGAAGCCTCATCCCAATTTCCGCAACAACGGTTGCCCGGCCTTGATCCGCGCGCCTTCGCGCACATTGGGGGAGAATTCGAAACGATCCGGCGTGAGCACGATGATGGTCGAACCGTGCTCGAACCAGCCGAGCTCGTCGCCCTTGTGCACTTGCACGTCGCAGGGAAAGACGCTGGCGCCGCGCGTCTGCGCATTCAGCGTCCGGTCGATGCAATGTAGCCGCAGGCTCGCCACCAGAATTGCCGCGACCGGAACCAGCGTCAGCGCTTCGCCCGAGACGAGACGCGTCTCGATCACGGCGCGCTCGTTCTTGCAGAACAGTTTTTCGACACGCTTCAGCGCAATCGGATTGACGTTCCAGGTGTCGCCAGAGATGAAGGTGACGCGTTCGATATTGAAATCCGCCGGCGCGTGGAAGCGGTGATACATGCTCGACGTCAGCCGCAGCGTGACGAAGCGGCCGTTGCGGTGTCGCTCCACCAATTCGTCCTCGCCGAGCAGATCCTTCAGTGAATAGTTCGCGCCCTTGATCTGGAACAGCTCGGTGTCTTCGATGGCACCATGCGCACCGATGATCGCATCGCTCGGGCTCGCCACGACCCGCGGGTCCGGATCGAACGGGCGCAGGCCGTCCTTCAACTCGCGAGTAAAGCAGTCGTGCAGGCTCTTGAACCCGGTCTTTTTGGCTTCGCTGAGGTCGAGGTCGGAAAACAGCCGCCAGCACGCGATCGAGGCAGCGCAGACGATCCGGTTCTCGATCTTGCTGAACCAGCCCATGAAGCGGGTGACGGCCGCGCGCGGAATGCGGTTGGTCAGGAGGAAATTAACGTTCTCCTGTTCCGTCAGGGCTGCGATCAGGCCCTTCACTGTCATGAATCTGTTAGATCGACCGGCTAGCGCTGGTGGCATGGATTCGTCCCTTCCAATTCTCTCTTTGTCCGCCGCAGCGGTGGCCGGCGCCGCCGCGACCTTCCCCAGGATCAAGGCGCGCCTTGAGTTGTCGCGGGCCAAGTACCGCTCGCTGGCCGGACATTCGAAAATGTCGCGGCGGGTGGCGCGGCTGGTCCCGTTCTACGAATTTTCCGGCGACGAATATTTTGGCGTCGACGGCGCGCCGCCGGAAATATCCAGTCAGCGCAAGGAAGCCTTCTTCGCACTCGCGAAACTCTACGCCGAGCGCTACGCTAAGGGGCGGCAGTTGACGGCGGAAACAGCAAGCCACGTTTCCGACCTGCAATTCACCCGTGCCTATCGCGTGCCGTTCCAGTTCTCTCACCTCGTGCAGGAAAATCTCGGTACCTCCGCTTTCGCCGAGTCTTCCTCCGGCGTCACCGTGACCGATGTCGACGGCAACGTGTTCTACGACCTCACCGGCTCCTACGGCGTCAACATCTTCGGCAACGACTTCTACAAGGAATGCATCGAGGCGGGCGAGAAGCACGCGCACGCGCTCGGCCCCGTGCTTGGCGCCTATCATCCCGTCGTCGCCGACAATGCGCGGCGCATCTGCGAGATATCCGGGCTCGACGAAGTCTCCTTCCACATGTCCGGCACCGAAGCCGTGATGCAGGCGGTGCGGCTTGCGCGTTATCACACCAGGCGCACGCATCTCGTCCGTTTCGCCGGTGCCTATCACGGCTGGTGGGGCGACGTGCAGCCCGGCGTCGGCAATCCGGTATCGCCGCACGAGACCTATACGCTCGCCGAGATGTCGGAGAAGACGCTGCATGTGTTGCGGACGCGGCGCGACATCGCCTGCGTGCTGGTCAACCCTCTGCAAGCGCTGCACCCGAACGCCAATGCGCCCGGCGATTCCGCGCTGGTCGATTCCTCGCGCCGCTCGCATTTCGACCGCGAGGCCTACACCGCCTGGCTCAAGGAGTTGCGCAACGTCTGCTCGATGCGCGGCATCGTCCTGATTTTCGACGAGGTGTTTCTCGGCTTTCGCATCGCTGCCGGCGGCGCGCAGGAATATTTCGGCGTGCGCGCCGACATGGTGACCTACGGCAAGAGCCTCGCCGGCGGACTCCCTATTGGGGTGGTCTGTGGGAAAAAAGAATTGATGCGCCGGTTCCGCGACGATCGTCCTGCCGACGTCTGTTTCGCGCGTGGCACCTTCAACTCGCATCCCTATGTCATGACGGCGATGGATGAGTTCCTCTCGCGCCTGTCGAGCCCAAACTTCCGCAGTATCTACGATCGCCTGGACGAAACCTGGAACGGCCGCGCCGAGGCGCTCAACGCGCGGTGTGAGCAGGAAAATCTTCCCGTTCGCGTCGCCAACCTGTCTTCGGTCTGGACCGTGCAATATACCGAGCCGTCCCGTTACAACTGGATGTTCCAGTATTATCTGCGCGCCGAAGGCCTCGCGCTGAGCTGGGTCGGCAGTGGCCGGTTCATCTTCAGCCTGAACTTCACCGACGCCGATTTCGCCGAGGTCGAGCAGCGTTTCGTCGCGGCCGCCGAAAAGATGAAGCGCGACGGCTGGTGGTGGCATCCGCCCACCCTGACCAACAAGGCGATTCGCCGCCAGATCCTGAAAGAAATGTTGAGAAGCAGGTTTAGGCGGTGACGGCTGCTCTGCTCTTATCCCTCCCCCCGCGAGCGCAGCGAGTGGTGGGGAGGGTCGACGCGCGCCGCAGGCAAGCGTCGGGGTGGGGGGAGTTATCGCAAACCGGCGCCCCCCACCCTGACCTTCGCTACGCTTCGGTCTTCCCTCCCCACCGCTTCGCGGGGGGAGGGATAAGAAGCGGCTCATCCAACTCTCACAAAAATATAGATGCCCGGGCTGAGCCCGGGCATTCCAGGATTCGTAGCGACGCAAAGCGCTGATCTCAGGCGTGCTCTTCAACGAGCGTGTTGTGCTCGATGATGTCGAGGCCGGGATCGATCAGTTCGCCGCGCATCAGCGCGAGCGGCGCCTTGCAGTAGATCTTGAAATCGTTGAAGGGGTCTGTGAGGATCTTGGTCATCCAGACCAAACCAGTCTCGACGTCGCGGATGAAGAACAGGTGCACCGTGCGGAACAGCAGACCACCGACGCCGACGAACAACCAGACCTTGGCGACCTGCCGCATGAAATCGGCCGGCGTCACCCAGGGGTTAACCAGGCCGAACAGCGTCGGATCGACATAGAGCACGAGCGGCGAGGCGGCCCAGATCGTCATCAACACGACCTTGCGGCGCAGGTTATAGCCGACCTTGATCGCTTCCTTGTGTTCGTGGGTCGCGTCGTTGAGGTGATCGTAGTCGCGCGGCTCGAAGAAGAAGTGGCCGGCCTGGCGCGAGGTCATCGAGACCAGCCAGCCGATCAGGGCCGACATCAAGGGATCGAAGAACATCATGACGTAGCCGATCAGGAAACTCACGGCGCTGACGAAGTGCAGGCTCTGGTTGATCCGGCTGTGGTGATAGTAGCGATGGTCGTCCCAGCGCTGGATGCGCAGCTGCTCCAGGAAATTCTTGATCATGGTCGTCCTCGAAAAGGTGAGTCGGTGAAACGTTAGGGGATTTCGATGTCCGGCGTGTGACATCATCAAGATGTCACACGCCGTTACACAACCGGACTGTCACAAAACGAGCTATGGTTCAGTTGGATGCGGCGGTTTTCCGAACCCGGACCAGCGAGAAGTGGCCGAGCGGCGGAATCAGGCGGCGTTCCACCAGTTCGACGTTTTTCGCGGTCCCGAGCCAGCGCGTATAGCGCGACCAGCCAAACTCGGCCGTGCGGAAACCGAGCCGGCGCACCACCGGCTGCAAGCCCTGCTCGATGAAGCGGCGTAAGCCGTCATCGGCGCTGACACGGGTCAGGATGATCAGTTCGCCGCCCGGCCGCAGCACGCGGGCGAATTCGTCCAAAGCCGCTTCCGGATTTGGCACGGCGGTGACGACATATTGCGCCATCACGACGTCGAAGGAACCGTCTTCGAATTCGAGCTTCTCGGCGTCCATCACCGCGAGGCCTTCGACATTCTTCAACTTCTGCTCGGCAACGCGCTTCCTAGCCTTGTTAAGCATCGCTTCGGAAATATCGGTGCCGAAGAGGCGCACATGCGGCGCATAAAGCGGCAGCGAGATGCCGGTGCCGACGCCGACTTCGAGCACGCGGCCGCCGAGTTTGTTGGTCGCCTGGATCGCGGCGTCGCGGCCCTTGGAGAACACTCCGCCGAACACGAGGTCGTAAATCGGCGCCCAGCGGTCATAGGCCTGCTCGACCATCTCGCGGTCGAAATCCAGATGCGCGGCGTTGTCCAGTTTGATGCTCTCTGCCATGATTGCTTTCTCGTTTTCGTCTGCCTTGAAGCCGATCCGGCCCTTGTAGTGGTGTTTGAACCCTTAGCCGCCCACTGCGTGACTTTCGGCTGCGATCGGCACAGCGCGAGGCGACCGGTTGGGTTGCAAGGCACTCAAATTACCGATGAACTGTCTGGCGCTGTTTTCCCAGGAACGCTCCAGCGCAAAGTTGCGGCATCCTTCACGCGACATCGTCAGCGCGCGCAGGCACGCAGCTCGCAGATCCTCATCGAGCGCGCCAATCGGATGATCTGATATCACGTCGATCGGTCCGGTGACCGGAAATGCCGCAACCGGCGTGCCGCAGGCGAGCGCTTCCAGTTGCACGACGCCGAACGTATCGGTAAGGCTCGGGAACACGAAGACATCGGCGGCTGCAAGATGCGCGGTCAGGTCCGCGCCTTTCTTTTCGCCGAGGAAATGGACGCCAGGATATTTCTGCGCGAGTTCACGACGCTGCGGCCCGTCGCCGACCACGACCTTCGATCCGGGCAGGTCGAGCGAGAGAAAAGCCTCGATGTTCTTCTCGACGGCCACGCGACCCATGGTCATGAAGATCGGGCGCGGCAGATCGAGCAGCGCCGGGTGATCCGGGTTGAACAGTTCGGTATCGACGCCACGTCCCCAGAAGCCGAGCTTGCGGAAGCCGCGCGCGCTGAGCTCATTATAAAGAGAGGGGACCGCTACCATCGTTGTGCTGGCGGCGTTATGAAAGTGGCGCAGCACGGCATAGGGCACGGACGCCGGAACGATCGAACGGACCGCGATATATTCCGGAAAACGCGTCGTATAAGAAGTGGTGAAGGCAAGTCCGCGGCGCCGGCAATAGCCCCTCGCCGCCCAGCCGACCGGACCTTCGGTCGCGATGTGAATGGCCTCGGGCGCCGCGGCTTCGATTCTAGCGGCGATCTCGCGCCGGTTCGGCCACGCGACGCGCAGACCCGGATAGGTCGGCAGCTCCATCGAGGGGAAACCCTCGGGCGTGAGAAATTCAATATCCCCGCCGAGCGAGCTAGCGGCGCGCTTGAGCGAAGTCAAAGTGCGCACCACGCCGTTAACCTGCGGATGCCAAGCGTCGGTCGCAATCAATATTCGCATCGTCGGATGCCTTGTTGATTCAGCCTTGTTGATTCAGCCTTGCTGATTCAGCTCCTGCTGATTCTCTTGGACCGACGTTGTGCTAGAGATATTTCAAGCGTGTGACGTCACAGAGGTTAACGCCTGCGATTTTCGCACCTTCGCTCTGTTTTCTCGCTTCATGACATACAGATGAAATAATTCATGAATGCGGTGAAGCCATTTTTGCGCTTCCGCGAAAACTCGGCCCACGCGGATAGCTCAGAACGAACCCACCAGGGAGCCGACCGCGATGACGGCGGCAAGCGCTATGAGGGCGCCGATGATGCCGACCGCCACGATATCGCGGTAGCTGTCCTGGTGCGTCGATCCGCAGACCGCAAGCAAAGTTACCACCGCGCCATTGTGTGGCAGGCTATCGAGTGTGCCCGAACCGATCACCGCTACACGATGGAGCAACTCGGGATTGAGTCCTATCTCCGCTGCCCGCGTCATGTATGTCGCCCCGAGCGCGTCGAGCGCAATGGTCAGCCCACCCGACGCCGAGCCGGTAAGTGCTGCTAGTACGTTAGTAGCGACCGCCAACGACACCAACGGGCCGCCACCGATGCCGAGCACGGCGTCGCGCACCACGGTGAAAGCAGGCATCGCCGCCACCACGGCGCCGAAGCCGACCAGGCTCGCCACGCTCATCGCCGGCAGCACCGCGGCATTGGCGCCGGCATCCATGGTGGCGCGCAGAGCCGGCAGTCGCCGAAAGTTGACCGCGAGCGCGGTGACGATCGCGCAGGCAAGCGCCGTGATCACTGCCCACACGCCTCCGACGGCTGCCAAAGACGTCTCTCCCCAACGAGCTTCAGTGAGAAAGTGGGTGTCGAGTGCCGGCAGGATGAACAACGACATCGCGAGATTGACGACAATCACCACGATGAGGGGCAGCGCAGCGAGCATGGCTGGAGGCGGTACGTCGGTCGCTGCGCCGTGCATGATTTCCGCTGGATCGAACTCGCGCGCACTGGTGGTGCGTTCACGCAACTTTTCGTCGGTGGCGAGACGTTCGGCCGGCATCGGTGCGCCGTCGCCAAAGCTTTCGCCGTTCCTCTTTGCGATCGCCTCTGCGCGATTGAGCCACCACAGGCCGAAGGCCAGCATAATCAGCGATGCCAGAATGCCGAGTCCGGGCGCCGCAAAGGGCGTAGTGCCAAAGAACGGCATCGGGATCGCGTTCTGGATCGACGGCGTGCCGGGCAGCGCCGACATGGTGAAGGTTGAGGTACCGAGCACGATCGCCGCGGGCATCAGACGCCGCGGGACACCAGCCACACGGAACAACTCCTGCGCCATCGGCGCCAGTACGAAGAAGGCGACGAACAAACTGACGCCGCCATAGGTGACGAGTGCGCCGGCGAGCACCACCGCCAGCACGGCCCGCTGCGGACCGAGCCGCTGTGTCATGAAGCTCGCGATCGCGGCGACCGAGCCGCTGTCCTCCATCAACTTGCCAAACAACGCACCCAGCAGAAACAGCGGAAAGAACTGCGCCAGAAAGCCCGCCGCACTGACCATGAAGGTCTCAGTCCAGTGGGCGAGCAGCGGCTCGCGGGAGAACAGCGCTGCGATCGACGCGGCGAGCGGCGCAAGCAGTAGCACACTCCAGCCCCGGAAGGCGAACAAGATCAGAAGGCCGAGCCCGATCAGGATGCCGAGAAGCCCTGACACAGTCATCATCTCAGCAATCCGCGAGCAGAACGTCGATATCGGCCGTGGAATGCTTTCCGATATCCTTGCCATGGGCTGCGAGGAATGCGTCGGCGCTCTTGCGCCCCTCTTCCTTCAGCAACGAAAGGAACTCCCACTCGGCGTTGAGCTTCGACGACGCTCCGAAGTCCGCGAGCGCGTCGCTCATGATCCGGTGCATGCGCATTCCCGCCCAACGCGCGCCTTCGCCGTGTCCGGGGTCCGCCACCTGGCGCAGCAGCGCGATCATGCGCAATTCCTTCATCAGCGGCGAGTTGAAGGAAATCTCGTTGAGCCGGTCCAAGACCTCGCTTGCCGTGCGCGGCCGGCCCAGCCGTTCTCGTGGATTGATCTGCACCAGGATGGTGTCATGCGCGTCGCTCTCGCGCACCAACGGAGTCAGCGTCGGATTGCCGGCATAACCGCCATCCCAATAGGGGTCACCATCGATCTCGATCGCCTGGAACATAGTCGGCAGACAAGCCGAGGCAAGCAGGACGTCGGCCGTGATCTCCGCATTGCGGAAGATGCGGCCGCGGCCGGTACGCACGTTGGTAGCGGTGATGAACAGCCTGATTGGTGCCCGGGCGAGTTGGCCGAAATTGATGCTATCGGTAAGGATGGTGCGCAGCGGGTTGAAGCCGAGCGGATTGAGATCATAGGGCGAAAGCACGCGGGCCATCAGATCCATGACGACGTAGGCGGGCGACGTGTCGAGTGTCCAACGGCCCATCAGCCGGTCGAGCGGCGAGCGCTGCAGTGGGCTGAACGCCGCCGCGCGCGACACGCGCCGCCAATAGGCATCGAGTGCCGCCCGCGCGCCCTCGGCTCCGCCTTGCATCCATCCGTCCACCACCACGGCTGCATTCATCGCGCCCGCCGACGTGCCGGAGATCGCTTCAATGCGCAGCCAAGGCTCCTCTATCAGCCGATCGAGCACGCCCCAGGTGAACGCGCCGTGGGAGCCGCCACCCTGCAAGGCAAGGTCCACCAAAACTGGTTCGCGCGCTATTTCGTTCATCGTCACCCTCTTCGGTCGGAGACGAAACGACACTTAACTCAGGACGGACCCGCAATGTTTCGTCTCGACCCTTCGTACGATCGACGCAACAGCGCAAACAGGCTGCCGCCGGTCGCAGCGCCCAGCAGGTAGGTGACGACGACCAACGGGGCGAGCGGTACGCGAGCATTGAAGCCCAGAAAGGACATGGTGACGATTTCGAAGTTCTGCAGCGCAAAGATGACCGTCGCCGCTGCAAACAGGGTTATGACGGCGAGATAGATCCAGCGCATGGGCGCCTCGTTAATCGTCGATCAAGAGACTGCGTGGCCGCGCGCACTCTGCCTGCCACACCTTAACGAGCGTGGCGCAGGCCGAAGCCTAGTCCGATCCAGGCTGCGCCGGCCATGATGAGATCGATGCCAAGGAACAGGCCGAGGATATAGAGGCTCGAGACCGGCCAGTGCGCCAAAATCAGCAAGCCGAGCAGCACCGTGATCACACCGGACAGCACCACCCAGGTCCACGGCGTTTCCCGTTTCATGCTAAAGGCCAGGATGATCCGCATGATGCCCGAAGCCACCAGCGACGCGCCGAGAATGAGGGTGAGCAGCGCGGCGGCGAGCAGTGGATTCTCGAACGTGACGAAGCCGGCGATGATGTACAGCACACCGAGCAAAACCCAGAGCAGGAATTTGCCCCAGCTCTTGATTTGGAAGGCGCTAAATACTTCAGTGACGCCGGCGACGATCATCATCACGCCGACGACGAAGACGCTCGCGACGGTGGCCATCACAACGCTGCCAAGCGCGATAAACCCGGCGAGCAGATAGACGAAGCCGAGTGCAATGATCCAGCCCGACTTAGCGCGTAGCGGTGCCGTATCAGAACTAACTTGCGAATTGCTCAGGGTATGTGAAGTATTGGTCATGACGGTCCTCCGTTACGAAAACCTATCCGACGTCCGTCTGCAAAAGACGGGAGCTTGAAACATATCCAACAAGTGATACCCGCTGCAATCGCTATCTCTTGCTATTTCGACTTTTTCCGTTTTCGATATGGCCTTGTCGTTGCTGACGATTTTAGTAAAAGACCCGAACCGGAGCAGTCGTATTTCGTAACGCATGCGCTTTTCTCTTCGCGGCTTTGCGGGCGGGAGAAAAAATGTAACGGCCGTTGGCGCGGCGGCCTTGGTTGAGGCCCACGGAACGAATGTCCGCAGCCAACGTTCGGGAATGGCTACGGATAGTATAGTATTGATGTGAAGGGCCTCGTGCTTTCCAAGAGGAGCATGCACGATGAACTCAAGAAACCTTCTGAGTACCTCATTTGCCTTGACGATTGTCTGGAACTTGCGGCGCACGCTGTGTCCGATGCTGCTGGCGGCAGCTTTTCTGATTGGACCTTGCCAGCCGGGGCTGGCGCAATACGAGGCGCTGGACCTCGGGCCCGAGGAACCCGCTGCTCCCGAGTTGCCCGCGGCCGGGGTGACGCTTTTTCAGAATGTCCGCATCTTCGATGGCAAGAACGCCGAGCTGTCGGCGCCTTCCAGTGTGCTCGTCAGGGGTAACACCATCGAGCAGATATCGGCCAACCCGGCGGCCACCGAGGCGGGTGCCGCCGTCCGCGTGATCGACGGCAACGGGCGCGTGCTGATGCCGGGCCTGATCGACGCCCATTGGCACATGTTCATGGCGGCGGTGTCGCCTGCGATCCTCGTGACCGCGGATTCCGGCTACCTCAATCTGTTGGCTGCGCGAGAGGCCAAGGCAACGCTGATGCGGGGTTTCACCACTATACGCGACATGGGTGGTCCGGTGTTCGGACTGAAGCGCGCCATCGACGAGGGCGTCACAGTTGGTCCACGGATCTATCCTTCGGGCGCAATGATCTCGCAAACCTCGGGCCATGGCGACTTTCGGTTTCACTATGAAGTGCCGCGGGCACTGGGAGGGCCGTTGAGCCAGTCCGAGCTCACGGGTGTCGCAGCCATTGCCGACAGCCCCGATGAGGTGCGGCTGCGCGCGCGCGAGCAACTGAGACATGGGGCCAGTCAGATCAAGCTGATGGGAGGCGGTGGCGTCAGTTCTCCCCACAATCCGATTGAGTCGATCCAGTTCACAGAAGCGGAGCTTCATGCCGCGGTCGAGGCGGCCGAAAACTGGGGCACCTATGTCGCCGTGCATGCATATACCCCGGCTGCGATCCGGCAAGCGATCGCCGCCGGCGTCAAATGCATCGAACACGGGCAACTGATCGACGAACCCACCGCGAAGTTGCTGGCGGACAAAGGCATCTGGTGGAGTTTGCAGCCGCTGACCTATAATGCAGAAGTTTTCGCGCGGATGAGCCCGGTGTCGCAGAAGAAGGCGCTCGAGGTCTTTGCCGGAACCGAGAATGCCTACAACCTTGCGAAGAAATACAAAGTCAAGACCGCTTGGGGCGCGGATATCCTGGGCGATGCGGCGGCTGCCAGCCGGCAGGGGCAATATCTCGCCATGATGACCCGCTGGTATACGCCCGCCGAAGCGCTCAAGATGGCGACCGCCGACAATGGCGAGTTGATGGCGCTGTCCGGCTTCATCAATCCCTATCCCGGCAAGCTCGGCGTCGTGGAAGTCGGCGCGCTTGCAGATCTGCTGCTGGTCGAGGGCAATCCCCTCGACGACCTCAACCTCGTCGCAAATCCCGACAAGAATTTTGTCGTCATCATGAAGGATGGCAGAATCTACAAGAACACACTGAGCAAGTGAGGTCGCAATCAGTGCGGCGAATTTGAAGTTCCTATCAGTGCTGCGGCAAATTCGTTTCGGGAGCTTCAAATTCAAGGCCGCCCTAGTGGAGTTTCGGATTTGACATTCGCCGTACCAACCTGCGGCTCACCTGGTAGCGAATGTCAAATCCACTCCACTAGTGCCGCCTATTTGAAGTTCCTGCACCACAAGCGGCAAATTCGATCCAGGAACTTCAAATAGAAAAGCGGCACTAGAACCAAATGGTTTGCTAGTGCCCATAACTTTCCGAAGTTCGTGGGAGCGGGTGCTGCAATGGAGCACGAACTTCGGAAAGTGGGCACTAGAAGCGAGCCGGAGGAGCCGTTGAGTTTGCTTCGTGGGTTCCTGCCCAGATCTTTCGGGTGGCTGATCGCAACGATCCGGTTTCTGTGCTGGGCCGCGCTAATCACGTGGACCACCCTTGCCATCTATTATTCGAATTTGCCGTCAGCAGGGCTGCGGCCGGCGTTGGCGGGCGCCTTCGCGGCGTTTGCAGTCTGGGCTCTCTGGCTTTCGCGTCAACGGCGCATGTCCGTGATCGTGATCGCGCTGTTTCTCGGTGTGGTCGCCTGGTGGATCACCATCCGTCCCTCGCACGATCGTCCCTGGCGGCCAGAAGTCGCGGTGATGCCACGGGCATTCATCGACGGCGACCGCGTGCGCCTCACCGGTGTTCGCAACTTCGATTATCGAACCCGGAATGATTTCACGGTGCGCTATGAGGAGCGCGAGGTGCTGCTGTCGCACCTGACGGCCCTCGATTTCTACGTGTCCTACTTTATGGCGGGTCCGGTCGGACACACGTTCCTGAGTTTTATCTTCGACAACGCGCCGCCGCTGAGTATTTCCATCGAAACGCGGCCGGAGGTCGGAGAAAGTTTTGCGCCGATAGCCTCACTCTTCAAGCAATTCGAGTTGATCTATGTAGTGGGTGACGAGCACGACCTTGTGGGGGTACGCGCCAACTACCGGCATGAGGCGGTTTACCTCTATCGTCTCAACACCTCACCCGGCGACGCCCGCCGGCTGCTCCTGGTTTACTTGACGCGGATCAACGAACTCGCCGATCGGCCGGAGTTCTATCACCTGCTGACCAACAGCTGCACCATCAACATCGTGCGATATGCCAACGCCGCCGGCCGGGTCGGCCGCCTCGACGTCCGGCATCTGCTCAACGGCCTGATCGATGGCTACCTCTATTATTCGGGCCGGATTGATACAACGCTGTCGTTTGAGGAACTGCGGCGGCGTTCGCTGATTAACGAGGCCGCGCAGGCGGCCGATAACGCGCCCGATTTCTCGCAACGCATTCGAGCATCCCTGCCGACGATGCCTCACTGACGCTTTCGACCGCTGTTCTCCGTCGACGGGCGGGCGCGGTTATGCCCTCGCCTCTTTTCTCGCCTTTCCAAACGGTAATGATCCGACCATATTGCCGCCGCCTCCCTGGGCCATATGGCCGCCCGGGCTGCCCTAGCGCCCTCCACGCCGGCCCTATAGACTCCTGTTTGAACCAGTGCGGCGAATTTGAAGTTCCTATCAGGGTCGCGGCAAGTTCGTCATAGGAACTTCAAATTCAACGCCGCACTAGAAATCAATAAGTTGCTAGAGCTCCTTTGATTCCGAAGTTCGCATCAGAGGCCGCCGCGATCGCCTTGCGAACTTCGGAATCGGAGCTCTAGTCCCGGGGGGACGATGCGGCCCAAAATCATTCTGCTCGCGATCGCGGTGGTCGCGGTCTCGTTTTTCATCAGCCTGAAGGCGATGGACTGGTTTTCACCGCGCGTTTCGAGCACCCGGCCGGTCGTGGCCAATCTGCCGCCGCTGCCGCCCGCCCCGCGCAGTTCCGTGATCCTGGCCCAGATCACCATTCCCGTTACCGCGATCCGCGACGCGGCCGACCGTGGCACGCCCCGCACCTTTGCGGGCAAGGCTGATAACCCGGTGTCTCAGGTCCTGCAGAATGCCGACATCGGCTGGACCGCCTCGCGCGGGCCGGTCGGGGTCACTGGCGGTCAGGACGTGCTGTCGCTGACCACGGCGCTCAACGGAAAACTGAACGTCACCGGCTCGCTGGCGGCCAAGACGACCGGCGCGGTCGGCGATGCCATCGGCAGCCTGCTCGGCAGCGACGTCGGCAACAAGATCGGCGCCATCAACATCAAGGCGGTCAATGCCTCCGCCGAGATCAAGGGCAACGTCATCATTACCGCGCGACCAAAGTTCGCCGCCGCCTGGCGCATCGAGCCCAATCTGACCGGCCAGGTTAGTCTCGGCGACACCAGCCTGTCGGTCGCCGGCGCACGCGTCAACGTTCCCGCCCAGATCAAGCCGGTGATCGACAAGAACGTCGCCGATCAGATCACGGCTGCCGGCAACCGCATCCGCAACGATCCGTCATTCGAGCGCAATGCCCGCATTCAATGGGCCAGGGCCTGCCGTTCGATACCGCTGCAAGCCGGAAACGCAACGGCGCCGTCGCTTTGGCTCGAACTGCGGCCGACGCGCGCGGTCGCGGTGCAGCCGAGTGTCAGCGCCACGGCGGTGACGATGACACTTGGCATCGAGGCGGAAACCCGCATCACGCCAAAACAAACCACGCCGTTGTGTCCGTTCCCCGACAAGCTTTCGGTGGTGCCGCCGACCCAGCCGGTCGTCAGCATCGGAATCCCCGTCGATATACCGTTTGCCGATGTCGACAAGATCGTGGAAGCGCAGCTCGTCGGGCACAGCTTTCCCGAGGACGGTTCGGGTTCGGTTGTTGTCACCGTGAAGCGCGCGCAGGTTTCAGCCTCGGGCGATCGGCTGCTGATCTCGCTGTTGGTCAACGCCAAGGAGAAGACCAGTTGGTTCGGCTTCGGCGGCGGGGCCACGGTGCAGATATGGGGCCGGCCGGTGCTGGATAAAGCGCATCAGACACTCCGGCTTGCCAGTGTCGAAATGACCGTCGAATCGGAGGCCGCCTTCGGACTGCTCGGCGCCGCGGCACGCGCCGTTATGCCGCATCTGGAGAAGGTGCTGGCCGAGAAGACCACGCTCGATCTCAAGCCGTTCCTTGGCGACGCGCAGAAAATGGTCGCGAGCGCAATTTCGGATTTGCAAAAGAACGAGGACGGGGTGCGAGTGACGGCGGAAATCGCCAACCTCGATCTCGCCGACATCGCCTACGATTCCAAGACGCTGCGCCTGATCGCCGAGGCCTCCGGCACCATCAACGTCACCGTCGCGGCGCTGCCGGGGCTTTGAGCGCATTCCGCGCGGCTTCAGCCTGGCCTCCCGACATTAACCAGCCTCAGCGCCTCGGGCCGTGAAAGCACCTTTTCGGGCTTTGCGGGCCCCTGTGGGCCGGGTAAAACAGCGGGATAAAACAAGCACAAAACACCCAGGGAGATCGAACCATGAAGTCCTTTGCAGCCGTGTTGCTGGCCGCATCTGCCCTTGTCGCATCCAGTGGAGCGGCGAGCGCGCAAATTTCCGACGACGTCGTCAAGATCGGCGTGCTCACCGACATGTCGAGCCTTTATGCGGACGCCACCGGCAAGGGCTCGCTCACCGCCGTGCAGATGGCGGTCGCCGATTATGGCAGCAAGGTGAAGGGCAAGCCGATCGAGGTTGTCTACGCCGATCACCAGAACAAGCCCGATATCGGTGTTTCTATTGCGCGCAACTGGTACGACAACGAGAAGGTCGATGCGATCTTCGACGTCCCCACCTCTTCCATCGCGCTGCCGATCTCGCAGCTGACCCGCGAGAAGAACAGGATTCACATGAATTCAGGCGCCGGCAGTTCCGACATCACCGGCGTCGCCTGCTCGCCGAACACCGTGCACTATACCTATGACACCTATGCGCTCTCCAACGTCGCGGGCAAGGCGATGGTCAAGCGCGGCGAGGACACCTGGTTCTTCGTCACCGCCGACTATGCCTTCGGCCATGCACTCGAGCGTGACGCCGCCAACGTCGTCAAGGAAAGCGGCGGCAAGGTGCTCGGCACCGTCCGTCACCCCCTGAACTCGTCCGACTTCTCCTCCTACCTGCTGCAGGCGCAGGCCTCCAAGGCCAAGGTGATCGCGCTCGCCAATGCGGGCGGTGACACCACCAACGCGCTGAAGCAGGCGGCCGAGTTCGGCATCGTGCAAGGCGGCCAGAAAATGATCGCGCTGTTGCAGGAAATCACCGATACGCACTCGCTTGGCATCAAGGCGACGCAGGGGCTGATCGTCACCGACGCTTTCTACTGGGACATGAACGACGAGACCCGTGCCTTCTCCAAGCGCTTCTATGCGAAGGTCGGCAGCATGCCGACCATGATCCAGGCCGGCCTCTATTCGGCCACCATGCATTACCTGAAGGCGATCGAGGCCACCGGTACCGATGAAGCACCGAAGGTGATGGCGCAGATGCGCGCCACGCCGATCAACGATTTCTTTGCCAAAAACGGCAAGATCCGCATCGACGGCCGCATGGTCCACGACATGTATCTGTTCGAGGTCAAGAAGCCCGAGGAATCGAAGGGCGAATGGGATCTCTACAAGCTTCTCGCCACCGTTCCCGGCGACGAAGCCTTCCGCCCGCTCGACAAGGGCGGTTGCCCGCTGGTGAAGACGAACTGAGAACGTCGTTACTGTCATTGCGAGGAGCAAAGCGACGAAGCAATCCAGCAATCTTAAGTTCTGGATTGCTTCGCTCCGCTCGCAATGACGGCAAGTAGCAACTCAAACAGAAAGCGCGCCCGGCAAAACCGGACGCGCTTTTTTCGTTCGGAAACTTGAGCTAGCCGATCTCGGCTCAGGCCCCCTCAAACTTGAAGGAGACCTTTAGTTTGGCGCGATAGGCTTCTATCTTGCCCTTGGCATCCAGTTGCAGATCAAGCTGGACCACCTCGGCAACCCGAAGATCCCGGAGAGATTTGCTGGCCCGGTTGACCGCCGCGGCGGACGCCTTTTCCCAGGATTCCTTGCTGGTGCCGACCAACTCGATGATCTTGTAGACGCTCTCAGCCATGTCGTCCTCCCGTTCGATGTTAGGCAGGACGCAGGTGCTCCTGCCGCTCCCGAGCGTAGCATCGGGATATCAGCGCTGAAAGGCGCAAAGTCCTCGAACACGACCAGGCAAAAGCGCGACCGGCAAAGCCAGACGCGCTCTTTTTAAGATCGTCGACTTACCTCGTGTCGTGGTTGCTGGCCGTTCGCAAACGCGGCAAAAAAATCAGGTTGCGGCCATCGCAGCGCCCGCGCTCCCGATCGCCGGGGAGACGACGGCGCGAAACTCGATCCCATGCAGTCTGATCGTTGGCGACACGCCGAAATAGTGGCCGCCGAAAACCCGCATACGCCGGTCGAACTCACTCTTGGAAATATCCAGCGGAATGTCGCACATCGACAGATAGTTGTTGCGCGAATATTTCCGGCTGCCCCATTGGACCGGCAATGCCGGCGGCAACGAGGGATCGCAAGCCAATTGCCTCGCCATTCGCCAAAACAAGAACGACAGATGAGCGTAAGCCATGCCCTCGAGGCTGAAGACCGACGTATTCGGCGGAATCAAAAACGCAGCGAGATCGATGATCGGCCCCGCATCCACCTTCTCGACCATGAGATGGGCGGTCGCGCCGAATTCGTCCGCCTGGTCGTAGAGCGCAAAATGCGCCGGCGCCCAGCCGGGATAGCTCGGCGGACCCGGGTGAAAATTGACGGCGCCGTAGCCGATCTGGTCCAGAATTCGCTTGGGCACGATCACCGGCGTCACGAAGGCGATCAGGCGCGAGCGCCGCAGCACATCGGAGCTCAGCGCGGCCAGTTCCTCGGTGCGCTCGATCACCAGCACGTCAAGGCCCGGATTGTGCCCTAACAGGACTGCCGGCAAGGGCGCCCGTTCGATCGGACCCGTCAGGAGGAGGATGGTGTCGAACATGCGTTCTGGCCTGCCGGCGGCCCGGCCTAATAAGGTTAAGGGTTCCCTACCGAATAACGCTATGTCAGGATTAAGAAACTCTTAACGCGTTAACGACCTGCCGGAATAGACTTGTTGCGCGCTGTTGCGCTCGTGAGCCGGGAAATATCCGGAAACAAAAAGATGGTTCTGTTGCCCGAAATCTTAGGCAAAAGATTTGTATGCCCCCTGTAACGCCAAACATTCTTGTCGTTGAGGACGACCGCGAGACGCGGGCGTTGATCGCGAAGTATCTCCGCAACAACGCCTGCAACGTCACAACCGCCAATGACGGGCGCGAGATGGCCCGCGCCATGACCGACCATCGCGTCGATCTCGTCATTCTCGACGTGATGCTGCCCGGCGAAGACGGCTTGAGCCTGTGCCGCAAGATCCGCGGCGAGTTGCAGGTGCCGATCATCATGCTGACCGCGCGCGGCGAGGACGTCGACCGCATTCTCGGCCTCGAAATGGGCGCCGACGATTATCTCGCGAAGCCCTTCAACCCCCGCGAACTGTTGGCGCGCATCAATGCCGTGCTGCGCCGGCAGGCCGCGGCGCTGACCGCCAGCGCCGTGATGGGCGCAACCGCGTTGACCTTCCAGGGCTGGCGGATCGATTTCCGCCTGCGCGAGTTGCGCAATCCGGCCGGCGCTCGCGTCGCGATGACGTCAGCCGAGTTCGACCTGCTGCGGGCCTTTTGCGAGCGGCCGGGCCGGGTCTTGTCGCGCGACAGCCTGCTCGATTTGACGCAGGGGCGCAGCGCCGGCTCGTTCGAGCGCTCGATCGACGTGCTGGTGAGCCGCATCCGCCGCAAGATCGAAACCGATCCGCAGGATTCCAGCATGATCAAGACCGTGCGCTCGGGCGGATATCTGTTCACGCCGACGGTGGAGGCCGCCATGGCCCCACTCGATAGCGTCAAATGAAGCTCGCCGATTTCCTGAACCTGAGAACCATCGGCGGTCAGCTTACGGCACTTGTGATCGCATCGATCCTCGCCATTCACGTGATCCTGACCGGCATCTTCCTGATCAGCCGTCCGGACCAGCCCGATCCGAACATCGACCGCGGTCACGCCCAGTTTGCCGCGGCGGTGCAACTGCTCGGCGCCGCCGCCCCAGTCGACCGCCCGCGGCTGCTGGCCGACGTCGCTCGCGCGTTTCCGAAGCTCGACATCGAAGCCATGCCGGCGGGACCAGTTCCGGAAGCGAGCGATCCCGAAGGCCCCGAACAGCGCAGCCTGCATCGACGGCTCGACAGCAGCTACCGCATCTTTCCGCTCGCCAATGAACAAAACCGCCGCAGGGTCGGCATCGCGCTGCCCGATGGCGCCATGATCTCGGCGCGGGTCTTGCGCGATCCGCGGTCGCGGCCGTTCTGGATCGGGTCGTGGGGAGTGACGCTGTTGTTTGCGATCATCAGCGTCAGCCTGCTCAGCCTTTGGGCGGCGCGAGCGCTGACGGCGCCGCTGTCGGCCTTCGCCAAGGCGGCCGAGAATTTCAGCGTGAACGGTGCGGCCTCAGCCCTGCCCGAGCGCGGGCCGGAAGAAATCCGGTCCGTGGCGAAAGCGCTCAACCGGATGCAAGAGCGCATCACGGCCCTGATCGACGACCGCACCAAGATGCTGGCCGCCATCAGTCACGATTTGCGTACGCCGATCACGCGGATGCGGCTACGGGCGGAGTTCATCGAGGATGAGGCGCATCGCGTGCGCATGATGGGCGATCTCGACCAGATGCGCTCGATGCTGGAATTGGTGCTGTCCTTCCTGCGTAACGATCGCAGGCTCGAGGCCATGACGCTAACCGACATCGCCTCCACCTTGCAGCTTGTCGCCGACCAGTTCGCCGATATCGGCCACAAGGTGACCTATGAGGGTCCCGAGCATGCGATGGCGACCGTGCGGCCGGACGACCTGACGCGCAGCGTCACCAACCTCGTGGAAAATTCCGTCAGATACGGCGCTCTCGTCACCATTCGGCTGGCGACCTCGGCTGACGTCGCCACCATCGAGGTCGAGGACGACGGCCCCGGCATTTCGGACGCTCGCAAGGAAGTGATGCTCGAGCCCTTCGTGCGCGGCGATGATGCGCGCAACATGGATGAGACCGCAGGCTTCGGACTTGGGCTTTCGATTGCGCGCGCCGTCGTGCTGGCGCATGGCGGCAAGCTATCGCTGCATGACCGCGCACCGCACGGACTGATCGTACGCATCGAGTTGCCGATCAGGCAAATCACCCGACAAGCGGCCGAGTGAGCCAAGGATCGCGTTAGTGCTCGCTCCTGATCGCGTTACGCCGCGATCGCTTCGTTGTCCGCCTCGACCTGTTCGAAATAGGCGACCGACTCGAAACGATAGTCGCAGGCCATGCAACGCCAGAGATAGAAGGTGCGGCCGGGTTCGGCCTCGACCCATTCCGGCAGCGCAATCGATCTGCCGCATTGGGCGCAGGGATTTTTGCGAGGCAACGAGCGGAATCGCATTCCGGTCATGGCGTATCTCCCGTTTCTTGATTTCTGTTTTTGACGTGATGTCTGATCCGGCGCCTGAGACGCGATGGGACAGCAGTGCTGCCGGACCCGCGCGCATCGACGCATGGTGTTTTGAAACGGTAATAGGGCAATTCAACGGCGAAGTCACCGCGACGCGACGCCGCGATGAATCAAATTTTCCTCTAACTGAATTCTATTTGGGTTCCACCCTAGTGGAGTGGATCTGACATTCGCTACCCACCTAGCCGCGAGTGCGCTTAGCGAATGTCAGATCCTAAACTCCACTAGAAACATATATTTGCTAGTGGTGCTTTGATTCTAACATTCGCAAAAGTGGCCGCTGAGGAGGGAATGCGAATGTTAGAATCGGACCACTAGTGCCGTCTACGGAAAGTGGGCACTGGGCTCAGCGGTGTGTGACGCACCCGCTTTGCGAACGTGGATCGTCGCGATCTCGTCGCTATAGACCTTCTGCCAGCCATCGACGTGATCGAGCAGCTTGCTCGCCGCGCTCTGCGTGCGCAGCAGCGTCGCCTGGAGGTGATACTCCTCCAGCAGGCGGAACAAGTTGTCCGGCTCGCTCAGCCCGGAAGCCCTGTCGTAGTCGACAAAGAACTTCTCGCCGTAAAGCTCGGTGCGGCCATCGATAAAGGGGGCGACCCCGCTCGCGATCAGATAGCCGCCGAAATCGTAGTCGTTGAAGACGCGCTCGACATTGAGCTTCTTCAGCTCAGCTACCGCCGCGACCGGCGAGTTGGCGGCATTGGGCGTGAAGCGATGCATCGCAGCGAACATCAGCGTTCCCGCCACGAGAACCACTGCAAGACCAGTGAGCATCACGCCGCGAACGGGCCGCAGCGAAGACGAGGCCACGGCCTCAATGCCGCTGATCTGGCGCGCCAGAGGCCGGGCAAGCACCAGCGGCGACAGCAGCGCCAAAATTTCCGCCGCGCGTCCCTGCGACAGCGCCATGTGAATGAGACCGAGCAGGATCACGATGCGAAGCGGCGGCAGCCTGATGCCGCGATAGAGCGCCAGCCCGACGCCGCCGAGCAAGCATATTTCGAACGGACGCAAGGTGGTGAAATCGACCGCCCGCCATTCGGTGATCAACGGCAAGGCACTCCCGAGCGCCAAGATATTCCGCGACGCCAACAAAGATTCCCACCCATAGGGTGTGCAGCAACTCGCGGCGAGCGCGAGCGCGGCAAAGACGCCCCAGCGCACCGCGAGCGCCATTCTGTTGCTCGCGTCCGCCTGGATCACGGCATCGAGCGCGATCGGAGCGATCATCATCAGGCCGAAGACAAAGCCGCCATGAACGTTGGCCCACAGCGCCATCAGCGGCAGCAGCCGGAATGGCGGCGTCCCGCGCCGGTCGGCAGCCGCGATTAGTTCACCGATCCAGGCAACCATGATGGGCAACGCGAGCACATGCGGCCGCGCCAGAAGATGCGGCGCCGTCAGCGCCAGCGCAGCCGCGACAAAGACCAGCGCGGCGCGCTCGCTCAGGTTTCGGACGAGATAGCGCGCCAACAGCGCAAAGGTCACTGCACTTGCGGCAGCCGCCAGCACCACCGGCCCGGCCCAGCCGAACCAGGCATAGATCTGCGCGTAGAGAACCTGCGCCAGCCATTGGGTCGAAATCCATGGCGCCCCGTGCATGGTGAAGGAGTAGACATCGGTGTGGGGCACCGCGTGATGGTCGAGAATCCATTGCCCAACCGTGATCTGCCACTGCGTGTCGGGGTCGTTCAGCAGGCGATCGCCACTGAAGATCAGTACCGCATAGCTCACGATGCCGACCCACAGCGGCAGTGATCCGCGCAAGGCGTGCGTGTCGGGCGCTACTTCGGCGGTGGCCAAGGTCACAGCGGAATCCTTGAAATATCGACCCGATCGAAGCACATCAGGGCATAATTCCCCGTAAACCAGTTCCGCGGGTTTCGCTGCGCTGGCAGCAACAAAGCCGGCTTTTCGGCATATCGATACGCATAATCGCTAGGCTTTTTCCGCATTTTCGACGCGGCTCAAGCCTCACACCCCGCCCGGAGGCCTTCTCATGAAGCGTCTGTTAACCCTCGCATCGCTTGCTTTGGCCGTCGCCCTGCTTTGCCCGGCTGCCGCCCACGCCCAGCGCGGCCAATATGAGGAGCTGGTCGCGAGGCACGCGCTGGCCAACGGCGTGCCGGTCGCGCTCGTGCATCGCGTTATCATGCGCGAGAGTCGCTACAACGCCGGTCTCGTCGGGCGTGGCGGAACAATTGGATTGATGCAGATCAAGCTCGCGACCGCGCGTAGCCTTGGCTACAGCGGCACGGCCGAGGGCTTGCGCGATCCCGACACCAACCTCACTTACGCGGTCAAATACCTCGCCGGCGCCTATCGCGCCGCGGGCGGCGATCACAACCGGGCGGTCGGCTATTATGCAAGCGGCTATTACTACGCCGCCAAACGGCAGCGACGGCAGCGAGAACCACAGGCGGCTGAGGAATAGGCTCTCCCTCCCCCTGCAAAGGGGAGGGCTGGGGTGGGGTCTACTCAACGTCAACCAAGTGATCCCCTCCCGCTTTGCTCGGGAGCGAGCAAAGCGACCTCCCCTTTTCAAGGGGAGGTTCCAAAACGTCGGTCCATTCGATTTGAATTTGCGAAATACGCGCGCGGTGTCCGGGCACGCATGCAGATCGGCCGGGGCAAACAACGGGATAGCGCGTTGACACCCCGCCGCAGGGGACTACATTAGGGACTGTTCCGAGGGGAGCTCCGACGAGGAGCTGAGAGACCGCATCCTCTGGTCCCGGACTGATCCGAAGGATCATGTCCTTAAGGGCCAAGAGACCGCGGTGACCCTTTGAACCTGATCCGGGTCATTCCGGCGAAGGGACAGGGATGCAGCAGAGTTCCACGAATCCGCGGGGGCAAGCCCCGATTTCCGTCATCGGCGCGGGCGTCGCTGGCGCCTGGCAGGCGTTGTTGTTCGCCCAGGCCGGCCACCGCGTGATGCTGCACGAGCGCAGTGACGCTGCGATGACGCAATCCACCAGCTATTGGGCCGGCGGCATGCTCTCGCCGTATTGCGAGGCCGAATCCACCGAGCCTGTGATCGTCCGCCTCGGCCTGCGTTCGCTAAAACTCTGGCGCGACTATTTTCCGCAAACGCCCTTCAATGGCTCGCTGGTGGTGGCGCATCCGCGCGACCGCGCCGACTTCGAACGCTTCGCGCGGCTCACGACCGGCCATCAAAGGCTCGACGCACCAGCCATCGCCGGGATCGAACCGTCGCTGGAGGGGCGTTTTCGCGAGGGACTTTTTTACGCCGACGAGGGCCATGTCGAACCGCGTAAAATCCTGCCCGAACTGCACGCGCGCATTCGCAGCTGCGGCGGCGACATCCACTTCAACAGCGATGTCGAACCCGACGATGTCGAGGGCACCGTGATCGATTGCCGGGGACTGGCCGCGCGCGACAAACAAAGCGAGCTTCGCGGCGTCAAGGGCGAGCTCATCCTCATCGAAACCGCTGAGGTCGAGCTTAAGCGTCCGGTGCGGCTGATCCATCCACGCTTTCCGCTTTACGTGATCCCGCGCGGGGACGGCCGCTTCATGCTGGGGGCGACCTCGATCGAGACCGAGAATAGAGGCGTCAGCGTCCGCTCGGCGCTGGAGCTTTTAGGCGCAGCCTATGCCGTGCATCCAGCCTTTGGTGAAGCGCGCATTCTCGAATTCGGCTCGGGCCTGCGGCCGGCGTTTCCCGATAACCTGCCGCGCATCGCGGTCAATAACGAGAAGATCGCGGTGAACGGGCTTTATCGCCACGGCTTCCTGCTGGCGCCAGCACTCGCCGAACTGACGCTCGGCTACGTCGAGCGCGGCACCATCGACAATGAGGTGATGCAGTGCGCGTGATCATCAACGGGGAGGAGCGCGAGATCGCCGCAACGAAGCTCGACGCGCTGCTCGGCGAGCTCGCCTATGAGGGCACGCATTTTGCAATCGCGTTGAATTACGACGTGCTGCCGAAGAGCCGCTGGGCGCAGACGGCGCTCAAGGCCGGCGACGAGATCGAGATCATCACACCGCGGCAGGGAGGGTAGTTTTTTCGTCATGCTCACGATCTCACTACTTACGTCGTCCCTGCGAAAGCAGGGACCCATAACCGCAGATGTTCGTTGGCGCGGAAGCCGGCAGCCTTCCTGCCAAACTGAAAAGACACGGCGTATGGGTCCCCGCGTGCGCGGGGACGACGATCGATGTGATGGGACACCGATGCCATGCTGAACTTCTACGGCAAAACCTTCACCTCCCGCCTGCTGATCGGTACGGCGCTTTATCCGTCGCCCGCGATCATGCAGGGCGCGATCCGCGCCGCGGGCAGCGAAATCGTCACGGTGTCGCTGCGGCGCGAGGCTGCCGGCGGCAAGACCGGCGATGCGTTCTGGAAACTGATCCGCGAGCTTGGCGTCACGGTGCTGCCGAATACGGCCGGCTGCCGCAGCGTGCGCGAGGCAGTCACCACGGCCAAGCTCGCGCGCGAATTGTTTGGGACGTCATGGATCAAGCTGGAAGTCATCGCCGACAACGATACGCTGCAACCCGATGTGGTCGGCCTCGTCGAAGCCGCAGATCACCTGATCAAGGACGGCTTTGAGGTGTTCCCCTATTGCACCGAAGATCTGTCGGTCGCGATGCGGCTGGTCGATGCCGGCTGCAAGGTCGTGATGCCCTGGGCGGCGCCGATCGGCAGCGCGAAGGGCGTCATCAATCCCGATGCGCTGAAATTGCTGCGCGACCGACTGCCTGACATCACGCTCGTGGTCGATGCGGGTCTGGGCGCGCCGAGCCACGCCGCCCGCGCGCTTGAACTCGGCTATGACGCCGTGCTGCTCAACACCGCCATTGCAAAAGCCGCCGATCCCGTGGCGATGGCGAAAGCGTTTCGCCAAGGCGTCGAGGCCGGCCGCACCGCCTTTGAAGCCGGCCTGATGGAAGCACGCGACTTCGCCTCCCCTTCAACCCCCGTCGTAGGGACCCCGTTCTGGCATGCCGTATCCTGATCGCTTTTATCCCGTGGTCGATAGCGTCGCCTGGGTCGCGCGGCTCGCGCTGCTTGGCGTCGGCACGATCCAGTTGCGCGCCAAGAATCTCGGTGCGGCCGACGCGTTGCAGACGGTGAAGGACGCGCTCGAAGTCATCCGCGGCACCAAAGCGAAGCTCGTGGTCAATGACTATTGGCGCGCGGCGATTGAGGCTGGTGCCAAGCATCTGCATCTCGGCCAGGAAGACCTGGCGGAAGCCGATGTCGCCGCCATTCGCGAAGCCGGGCTCACGCTTGGCATCTCGACCCATGACGACGAGGAACTTGAGACGGCGCTCGCCGCCAAGCCCGATTATGTCGCGCTGGGGCCGATCTTCCCGACCACGCTGAAGTCGATGCGCTTCGCGCCGCAGGGCATCCCCAAGATCACGGAATGGAAGAAGCGCGTTGGCGGGATTCCGCTGGTCGCAATCGGCGGCATCAAGCTTGAACACGCATCCGAGATTTTCGCCGCCGGCGCGGACTCGATCGCGGTGGTTTCCGACGTCACTCAGAACGCCGACCCCGACAAGCGGGTGCGCGCCTGGCTCCAACTGAAGGAGGCGGCGTGACGATGTGCAGCAAAGTTTCCAACCCGTCATTGCGAGGAGCAACGCGACGAAACAATCCAGACCGTCTCTGCAGAGGGATTCTGGATTGCTTCGCTTCGCTCGCAATGACGAAACATAATCAGTAAGGAGGACACCATGAACATCCGCTCCAATCCCGACACGACCCTTCCCGCCGTGACCACGGGCCCGCTGCCCTCCTCGCGCAAGATCTTTGCCACGCCGGATGCGGCGAGCGATCTGCGGGTACCCTTGCGCGAGATCATCCTCAGCGAAGGTGCGGGCGAGCCCAATCTTCCCGTGTATGACACCTCCGGCCCCTACACCGACCCTAACGTCACCATCGACGTCAATGCCGGCCTGTCCCGCGATCGCACCGCCTGGGTGAAGGAGCGCGGCGGCGTCGAGGAATATCAGGGACGCAACATCAAGCCGGAAGACAACGGCAATGTCGGCGCCTCGCACGCCGCAAAAGCCTTCACCGCGCACCACACGCCGCTGCGCGGGCTCGACGGCCACAAGATCACGCAGCTCGAATTCGCCCGCGCCGGCATCATCACCAAGGAGATGATCTATGTCGCCGAGCGCGAGAATCTCGGCCGCAAGCAGCAGCTTGAACGCGCCGAGGCTGCGTTGGCCGATGGCGAAAGTTTTGGCGCGGCCGTGCCGGCCTTCATCACGCCGGAATTCGTGCGCGCCGAGATCGCACGCGGACGGGCGATTATTCCCTCGAACATCAACCACGGCGAACTCGAGCCGATGATCATCGGCCGCAACTTCCTGACCAAGATCAACGCCAATATCGGCAACTCGGCCGTGACCTCGTCAGTGGAGGAGGAAGTCGACAAGATGGTGTGGGCGATCCGCTGGGGCGCCGACACCGTGATGGACCTCTCGACGGGCCGCAACATCCACACCACGCGCGAATGGATCCTGCGCAATTCGCCGGTGCCGATCGGCACCGTTCCGATCTATCAGGCGCTGGAGAAGTGCGAAGGCGATCCGGTCAAGCTGACCTGGGAGCTCTACAAGGACACGCTGATCGAGCAGTGCGAACAGGGCGTCGACTACTTCACGATCCACGCCGGCGTGCGCCTGCCCTACATCCACCTCACCGCCAACCGCGTCACCGGCATCGTCTCGCGCGGCGGCTCGATCATGGCGAAGTGGTGCCTGGCGCATCACAAGGAAAGCTTCCTCTACACGCACTTCGACGAGATTTGCGACCTGATGCGCAAATACGATGTGTCGTTCTCGCTCGGCGACGGCCTGCGTCCGGGCTCGATCGCGGACGCCAACGACCGCGCGCAATTCGCCGAACTGGAAACGCTCGGCGAACTCACGAAGATCGCGTGGGACAAAGGCTGCCAGGTGATGATCGAAGGCCCCGGCCATGTGCCGATGCACAAGATCAAGATCAACATGGACAAGCAGCTCAAGGAATGCGGCGAGGCACCGTTCTATACGCTTGGCCCGCTGACGACCGACATCGCGCCGGGCTATGACCACATCACCTCAGGCATTGGCGCGGCCATGATCGGCTGGTTCGGCTGCGCGATGCTGTGCTATGTGACGCCGAAGGAGCATCTGGGCCTGCCCGACCGCAACGACGTCAAGGTCGGCGTCATCACCTACAAGATCGCGGCGCATGCCTCCGATCTCGCCAAGGGCCACCCGGCGGCGCAACTGCGCGACGACGCGCTGTCACGCGCGCGTTTCGACTTCCGCTGGGAGGACCAGTTCAACCTCGGGCTCGATCCGGAAACCGCGCGCGACCTTCCACGACGAGACGCTGCCGAAGGAAGCGCACAAGGTGGCGCATTTCTGCTCGATGTGCGGCCCGAAATTCTGCTCGATGAAGATCACGCAGGACGTGCGCGACTATGCGGCGACGCTGAACGATCCGAACTCGGTTGGAATGTCGATGTCAGGCACCATCGAGGACGGCATGGCGAAGATGAGCGAGAAGTTCAAGGAGATGGGATCGAGGTCTATCTCGATGCGGAGAAGGTGAAGGAGAGCAATAGGGTGCTGTGAGATACCGCTCACGCCGTGGAACGACTTCCTGACCTACTCAAGGATGATCTAAAACTGGTCTTCGTCGGCACCGCTGCCGGACAGCGGTCGGCCGACGCAGGCCAATATTACGCCCATCCCGGCAATCGCTTTTGGCGAACGATCCATGAGACCGGCGTAACGCCACGGCAATATCAACCGCACGAATTTTCAAGCCTGCAAGACCTTGGCATGGGCTTTACCGACCTGTGCAAAGAGCCGGTGCGGGAATGGACCACACCGCCCTCAGTTTTCCCATCGATGTCCCGGCTTTCCGTGAGAAGATGCTACGTTATCGGCCGAAGACGATCGCCTTCACCAGCAAAAAGGCCGCGAGCCTGTTCTATGGGCGACCGACGAAAGCCATTGAGTTGGGCCGACAGCCGACAGAGCCGGATTTTCCGACTATCTTCGTGTTGGCCTCGCCTTCCGGCGCCGCATCGGGCCACTGGTCCGTGCGACCATGGCAGGAGTTGGCGGATTGGGTTAGAGGCGCATAACTCGTAGGAAGGGTCGGGCATGCGGTGCGTGCTCATAACGCGACGCCCTCCCCAAACGCCTTAGCAATGATCGGATAGGCCGGATGATCCTCGGCGTACCAGACGGCTGCGATATGCGCGACGAAGCGATCAGGGTCGTGCGGAACTCCCGCGACAGATACTGCGTCAGCTTGCGCTTGCAAAAGCTTAGCAAGAGATTCCCTATCGTAAACGTATAGCGCACCGCTTTTGATACAGCACGTCTTCGGGTCAAATTGCGCCATCGCAAGGCCGTGCTTAGCTGCATCTGCAGCGATCGTGTCGGGAGAAAGCTTGACAAAATCCTTGATCGTACGGAGCGGCAGATAGCCGACGGGCTTCGCCGGACCAACTTCGGTCAGGCTGCGCATCAACATCTTCCGTTTGTCTTCGTCAGCTTCCGATGTCGTCGGCATCCAGAGACCTATCTCAATATCACTGCGGTCGACCTTCGTTATGCGGCGTTGCCACCGGATATCCTGATCGCGCGGATATGGCACGGCCGGAAGCGCGGCTTTGAGCCTCACCTCTTCTCCATCGCATCCCTGACAGTTTCGCCGACAAAGGCGGCGGCGCGGCGAAAAGCCTCGTCGGTGTCGCCGCGAAACGTCACGTTCTGCCGAAACAGCACCTTGTCGGCTTCGAGGTCGAGCAACTGGACATCGCCCCATTGCACCAGCGTGCTGATCTTGTGGATGCCGCCATAAACGACGAAGCGCGCGCCCGAGCGTCGGCTTGCGGTAATGAATTTGTCCGGCTGCATGTTGATGGGCGTGCACGGCGGCTCGGCGCATTCGAGCGGCAGTACGCGGAAGTCACCTTGCGCGCCGAGTTTCGCACGAAGCAGTTCGGCGAACTGCGCCATGCGCGCCTGATGGGCGGCGCGCTGGTCCTTCGCCTCGCCCGACGTGTCGATGTAGTCGAAATCGGCGACCGCGACCGTGAGCGGAGCCGCCGAAAGCCCCGGCCTCGTCGAAAATAACAGCGCGGCAGCCACGCCTATCGCTGCGAGTGCGGCGCTGGCTCGATTTGCCCTGCTCATCTGCGATCCTCCATGGTGTCCCGCATCTTTCGGCATGGCGGAACTGTGGGATGATAGCAGGTATGAGCGATCCGTCTCAGCGCGATTCGTCCACCGATCACGGCCTTTCTACTTTCAAAAACCGCTTCTTTGCCGCACCTGTTACCGCGCCATCCCGGGGATGAACCCGCCAAGGCTCACGATGCGCCGTGGCGGGACAGAAACATCTGCTTCAAATTCAAAGGAGAATCGTCATGCGTCGCGTTACCGCTTTCTGTGCCGCCGCCATCGCCGCCTCGAGCCTTGTTGTCGCAGGCGCCGCCGTCGCCCGCCCCATGCACATGCACACGCAACAGTCCGGCTATTATGTGATCCGCTGGGATAACACCGGCGTCTGCACGATCTGGAACACTGAGCTTCAGGAAAAGCCGTGGCATTTCTTCTCTGACTACGAGGTCGTCAGCAAGCCGGTGCCGACATTTGCTGCCGCGGCAGCGATCCAGGAAAACATGCGGATGAGCCGCCACTGCACGCTGTGAGGATTCCCTCCCGCTTGCGCCAGTCTCTCCCCACGTCGTCCCGGGCTTGACCCGGGACCCATAACCACCAGCGTCGCTTGTTGCGCGACGCTGGTGCGGCGATCTTTCTCGCCATAGATATCGGTGGCTATGGGTCCCGGCTCGCGCTTCCGCCTTCGCTCTTCGAGCTACGGCGGACAAGTCGCTTGGCCGGGACGACGGTACGCAGCTTGGCTTGACTCCAAGCAACTGGTTTCGGCGCCGCTCCCGTGAAATAGTATTGGCGTCGCACGGGGGCGGATCGTTATGTCAGAAACGTTTCGGCTGGAAAATTATCTGGCGCGGATCGGCCATAATGGGGCGACCGCGGCCGATCTCGCAACGCTGAAAGCCCTTCAGCTTGCCCATCTCGAGGCGATCCCGTTTGAGGCGCTCGATCCGTTTTTACGCCGCCCGGTGAACCTCGATCCCGCTTCGGTGCAGGCCAAACTCGTCGACAGCCGGCGCGGCGGATATTGCTTCGAGCACAATCTGCTTTTCAGATCCGCGCTTCAGGCCA
The DNA here is from genome assembly GCA_963775545.1 of uncultured Alphaproteobacteria bacterium. Taxonomy (GTDB): domain Bacteria; phylum Pseudomonadota; class Alphaproteobacteria; order Rhizobiales; family Xanthobacteraceae; genus Bradyrhizobium. Next base: position 120,464 of record CAVZJE010000021.1, on the reverse strand, counting down.
TCGGCTTTCAGGTCACCGGCCTCGCCGGGCGCGTGCGCTGGATGTCGCCGCCCGATAGCCCCCTGGGGCCGAAGACGCACATGATGCTGAAGGTCGATCTCACTGAGGGCGCTTATCTCGCCGACGTCGGCTTCGGCGCCTGCCTGCTCGATGCGCCGCTGCAACTGAAAGCCGACATCGAACAGACGACCGCGATGGGGACCTACCGGCTTACTCAATCGGACGGCCTGTTTTCGCTCAGCGCAAAACGGCAGGGCGGGTGGCGCACCCTATACGTCTTCGACCTGCAGCCGCAAATTCAGGCCGATTATGAACTCGGCAACTGGTTCACATCGACCAACCCGAATATCCCGCTCACCACCCGGCTGATCATGGAAAGGCTCGCCGGCGGGCGGCGCTACAGGCTGGTCGATCGTCTGCTTTCGACGGAGGCGAGCGACGGCGAAGTCGTCGCCGAGCGCACGCTTCGAAACGCCAGCGAGTTAAGCGAGGCGATGCGCGATATCTTCAAGGTGACGCCGCCGGCGCCTGCCGAAGAGATTTTCGACAGGGCTGGTAGCTGAGGCCGGCGTATCCTTCATCCCGGAACGCGTGGGGAGGGTGCCAACGTCATCGAAAAATCCGATTGAGCATGATTTCAATAACCCCCGCCCCGATGCTCATTGCATTCGCCATAGCCGAAGCTTCGTTTCGGCGTCTCTTAAGAACGGCCGCGTATCGCGGCCTATGCCTCCCCGCAAGGGGGAGGGATAAGAAAGAGCCTCTCAGTGCAGCGAAATCGCGAGCCCGCTCAAGTCCGCATTCGCCATCAGGCCAAGCTGCGTGCCTGACAATTCGAGCACGACGCCCCTCGCGTTGGTGAGCACGATGCCGCGCACGCCGCCGCCGACCACAATGCCCGCCCCGCCTGCCGCATAGGCGCCGGCGACATCCGACGGACGCCAGATGTTATGGACGCGGCCGCGCAGCACGGCGCGCGATCCGCCGAACACGAGGCCGTAGTCGATGCCGCCGATCGACAGCGCATAGCGGCGACCGTGGAAATCGAGCACCCCGCTGCCGCCATTGCCGCCGATGATCCATCCGGCCTTGATGATCGTCAGTTGCACGTAGCCGTCGTCGGCCCGCGCGGCCGACGAGAGACCGGCGAACGCGACGAGCGCAAGGACAATAGAGCGAAAAGCGGATGACAGTCTCATAGGTTTCTCCCCCGGAGGTTGCGATCGGATGGACCGATTCGTCGGCCGAACCTTAACCGATCGAAAGCGCCGGTAAAAAGGCATTGGCAGCCCACTACGGGAGCCATATCTTGGCCCAGACGAGCCATATCGTGGCAAGACTTTTGCGAAGCTCGCCCCTGACGCCCGTCCCCCGACCTGGAGGCATGACCATGCATAACTTCACACCGCTCAGCGGACTGATCGGCGGGGCCCTGATCGGGCTTGCCACCGCGATGCTGATGTTGCTCTCCGGACGCCTTGCCGGCGTCAGCGGCATTCTCGGCGGCACGCTCACCTCGGGCGCCGACCGGCCCTGGCGCGCAGCCTTCATCGCGGGCCTGATCGTGGCCGCGATCGTCGCACCCCTGTTCGGGGCGCCATCGCCCGCGCACCTCGCCTCGTCAAACCTGGTTGTGTTTGCGGTCGCGGGCCTTCTGGTCGGCTTCGGCAGCCGGATGGGCAATGGCTGCACGTCCGGTCATGGCGTCTGCGGCTTTGCCCGCCTCTCGACGCGCTCGATCACGGCCACCGTCGTGTTCATGGTGGTCGCGGCCGCAACGGTGGCGCTGGTGCACCACGGCTTTGGAGGATGATGAGATGGCGCTCATTGTCGCAAGCTTTGTCAGCGGTCTTGTCTTCGGGCTAGGTCTTCTGATCTCCGGCATGACCGAGCCTGCAAAAGTCATCGGCTTCCTCGACATCTTCGGCGCGTGGGACGCAACGCTAGCCTTCGTGATGGCCGGCGCGGTCGCCGTCGCCGCGCTCGGCTTTGCGCTGGCGCGCCGCCGCAGCGCACCGGTTCTGGCGGCAAACTTTTCATGGCCAGCGCGCAGCGACATTGATGCGCCGCTGGTCATCGGCTCGGCGCTGTTTGGCGTCGGCTGGGGCCTGTCCGGAATCTGTCCGGGGCCGGCGCTCGTCGATCTCGCGGGCCTCAGCGCGCCGATCATCGTCTTCGTTGCGACGATGGTGCTGGGAATGTTCGGCTACGAGCTGTGGCAGCGCCGGAATGCTGCGAGCGGTGTCCCAAGCAACGCGCCGCCGGGCGCAGCCGTTGCGACGCCCTCGGACGGGTGACGGCCGCGGTTAGTTTTTCTCGGCTGCTTCCAGCCTGATGTACTCGGCCTTGACCAGTTCGTGAAAGGCGTCCTTGTCGAGTACGCCGGATTTACGGAAGGGCGCAGCCGCGAGCGCATTGACCACGGCGTCGTGAATCTCGAGCCCGCCTTCGCTGTGCTTGACCATGCCCCACTTGATCAGTTTCTTGTCGCCGATCACTTCCGTGAAGCGCTTGAGCCGAAGGCTCAGGCTTAAAAATTCCTTCGGATCGGGAAATTCGCGCTTCACCGCGAGGATGCCGCGAAGGCTCGCCGGTTCATCCGCGCTTTCGGGTTCGTTCGCACCGGCGTCAGATGCCTGGGCGGCGAGCGCCGATTGGTAAACGCCGAGCGCCTGATGCAGCCGCCCAGGCTCTACAGGCCCCACTTTCTCTTCGGCCGCAGCATTCATTTCATCCTCCCGGGCGATAACGTTACTTCTTCAACGCCCGCCCTATGCTCCAACGGAACTAGTGCGGCGGATTTGACATTCGCTTCGGTGCTAGCTGCAGGTCCTTCAAGCGAATGTCAAATCCAAAGCCACACTAGCAGGCTACATTTTCCAGTGTCCCTTTGGTTCTGACATCCGCAATCGAACCCTCCGCCAAGGTATGCGGATGTCAGAACCGGGACGCTGGCCTTTGCAACCTCCCCGAAGAAGCCATTTTGAAGTCATTCTGAAACCGGATCGTTTGAACCAATTTCGCGGTCACCGACACTCATGGGCATTCGGGTCGATCCCCTCGCTCCGAAGAGACACAACCTCCGCAAGGGCCTCTTCAGCAGGTCCAGTGGAGAAACTCAATCACCCCATCAGGAGATAACCGACCATGCGTCACCTTCGCACCCTTTGCGCTGCCGTCTTCGTTGCCGCCACTGCCTTCGCTGCCGCAAGCCCCGCGACGGCCGCCCCCTTCCACGTCATCCGCTACGCGGACACCGGCTTCTGCCAGGTCTGGGATAACGGCTTCCCGACCAATCCGTGGCCGGTGCATTACACCGTCATGACCCATCGCCAGCCGACCTACGAGCGCGCTGTCGCTGTCAAGGGCTGGCTGCTGAACAGGCACTACTGCTCGCTGTAAGCAGCATGATCCGGACCCGCAGGGCCGCGTTAGCGCAAAGTGGGTACCGGTTTTCCCTCGCGACAAACGCAAAGTGCGTTTGCGCGGAGATCATGCTCAATTAAGAACCAGTTCGATCGGCGGAACGGTGGGCACAGGATTCGCGTTATGTCGCGGCCCGTGCCCATCTTCCCCGATTTTAACATTCGCATCACTTCTCAGCGGGCGCCTTTGCGAATGTCAATTCCACTCCGTAATTTAAATCCCTACCGATATCGCGACGGTATTCGCCGCTCCTTCATCAGCACATCGTGCGCAGCCGATATCCTCAGGAAAGCTTCCGCGTTGCCACCCGCGTCCGGATGCGCGCGCTTGGCGAGCAGCTTGTAGGCGCGATGAATCTCGTTTTTGGAAAGGCGGCGGTCGAGCGGCAACCCTAAAAGCTCGCGGCAACGCTCTTCCGGTGTCAGGGTTTTCAGCGGCGCATTTCGCCTGCCGAATTGCGGCGTGGTGAGCGCCGACAACACCTCCCTGATAACGCCGAGCCGCCGCCGCGCGGCATCGTGCATCGCGTGGTCGGCATCCTCGTGCGCGGCCCGGCGCAAAATCGGCAACGCCTGGGAGGCCGCATGACGCAGCATTTCTTCCTCGCTGCTTCCTGCGATCCAAAGCGCGAGCCGTACCGCCTCGTCATAGTCGGGCGCATGCGCCGACCATACGCGGTCGAGCTCAAGTTTCCATTCCGCGAGCTGCCGGTCCATGGCGATATCCTGACAGCCATGAAACACCCTGCAGGGATAAGCTTTTCTTTCCCGCCGGCGCGGATTTGAATTAACTTGTCGCCAAAATCATAACGTTGAGGAAACGCCATGCCCCTTCTCGAACATCATATCGCTGTCGTCACGGGATCCGCCTCCGGCATCGGCCGCGCGATCGCGGCCGGTTATGCCCGCGAAGGCGCACAGGTCGTCCTCCTCGACATCAACGAGCAGGCGGCCGAGGACGCGGCGGAAGAGATTCGCCGCGCGGGCGGCAGGGCTTCAAGTTACCGGCTCGACGTCACCAGGCGCGAGGATTGCGTTGCTGTCGCCAAGCTTGTCGGCGAACAGGTCGGCCGGGTCTCGATCCTGGTCAACAATGCCGGCATCAACCGCCGCAATGCGTTTGCCGGCGACGCCTCGGCCGTGATCAAGGACTGGGAAGATATCATCTCGATCAACCTCAACGGCGTCTTCAATGTGACGCACGCCTTTCTCGAACCGTTGCGCGCGAGCAAGGGCCGCATCGTCAATATTGCTTCCATTCAGTCCTTCGTGCATGTGCGCACGCCGAACTCGCCGGCCTACACCACCTCCAAGCACGGCGTGCTCGGCTTCACCCGCGCGCTCGCCGCCGAACTCGGAAAATACGGCGTGCGCGTCAATGCGATCGGCCCCGGCCTGATCGAAACGCCGCTCAATGCCACGGTGCGCGCCAACAATCCGGAGTTGGTGAAGATTTTCATCGACCACACGCCGCTCGGGCGCGCGGGCAAGCCGGAAGACATCGTGGGACCGGCGATCTTTCTCGCTTCCGACCTCTCATCCTATGTCACGGGATCGATCGTGATGGCGGATGGCGGCTATCGGGCGATCTGACGAAGGATCGACAATGCGAACGCGCGCAGCAGGACTGCTTTGATGGTACGACCGGGACGGTTTACGATTGATGTTGATCAATCGCCCGCACAATTGCTGGTGCCATTCGTCCTCTGCTAAAATTGGTATACGAGATTCATCGGGAGTAAAGCACGTGGCAAACGACACCGTCGGCCGCCGCGGACCGCCAGGACCGCAGGGTCATCCCGGCCGACCCGGCGCCGCAGGATCGAGCGGCAAGCCGGGACCCGTGGGTAAAGCCGGACCACAGGGCAAACGCGGTGAAGCCGGCCCTCAGGGAAAGCCGGGTGCAGCGGGCGAAAAGGGTCCGCGCGGCGAAGCCGGGCCGCCCGGCCAGTTGCCGTCGATCGAGCAGGTGATGCCGTGGCTGCATTTATTGTTTGACGCCTACGAAGACTATAAGCGCCGGCGCGAACATGAGGCAATCGAGGCGACCGAGGCCGCCGAACGCGATGCCTCGACGCAAGCAGCGCTCACCGAACACCACGACGACACGTTCGACGAAGAGGACGACGAACACCGCAGGAAGAAAGACAAGAAGCGCAAGGAAAAGGACAGGAAACACAAAGACAAGAAGCACAAAAACAAGAAGTAGCCGCCTCAGGGGTGGGGAGCTTCCTTGCGCACCTTTCCAAAATGCCGCGCGAGATAGAGCGCGATGATCAGCCCGCCGATCAGGGCCACCGCGCATAACGGCCACGGCGGCGGCAGTTGCGGCAGGAAGATGTAAAGCAGCGCGCCGCCGATCGCGAGATTGCCGAATCCCCAGACCACGTTGACCACCGCGGAGGACTCGCCGACTCTCCGCGGCGAGACGAACGGCGTCTGAAAGCGGTTGCCGCAGATGCCCTGCACGACATGCGGAATGGCGTTCGTCAAGAATGCACCGGCGAAGAACCAGCCTACATAGACATACCAGACCATGACAGACCCCTTGCTCGCTCTATCCGAACCGCAAGCGCGAGCGCTCCTTGGCCTTTTCGGCTTCCACCGCGCGGTCGCGCGACGGGGCATGGGTATGGAGCGAAGCGAACAGCCGATGCGCGGCGGCAGAGACCTCCTCGACGGCGCGGTCGAAGGCGGCCTCGTTGGCCTGTGACGGCCTGTTGAAACCTGACAGCTTGCGCACGAATTGCAGCGCCGAGGCCTGAATTTCGGCATCCGTCGCCGGCGGCTCAAAGTTGAAGAGCGTCTTGATGTTTCGGCACATTTCCGTTTCCCTTCGCGAAAGGTCGCAAGCGGGGTGGCAGCCGGCTGGCTCACCGCCCAATTTGTCATAGAATAACCGGCGCGCTTGCTTCCCGTAAGCCCGGTTGAGCACACAGAGGACAAGTTCCCGATGAGCCATGTCACCTACAAGATCGTCGAACATGATGGCGGCTGGGCCTATACCGTCGACGGCGTGTTCTCGGAAAGCTTCCCGAGCCACGCCAAGGCCTTGGCGGCTGCGCGGCGGGCCGCTACCGAACAACGTGTGCCAGGGCGGACCGAGGCCATTGAGTATGAAACGGCCGACGGAAAATGGCACAGCGAGACCGCCTCCGGTGGCGATCGTCCCGAGACCGACGTTGAAGACATGCCATAACACGACAAGCCATCAAACGAGGATGACGCCATGAGAGGTTTGCGGCCGCTCCTAGCGGCGATTTTCGCCGTCACATCGTTTGCCGCGATGGCGGCCGACTATCCGCCGCCGAAGCAAGGCGACTTCATCGTGCACGACTTCAAGTTCCACGGCGGCGAGGTGATGGCGGAACTGAAGCTGCATTACACGACGGTGGGCGAAGCGACCGGCCAGCCGGTGCTGGTGCTGCATGGCTCCGGCGGTTCGGCTGCGAGCATGCTGACGCCGGGCTTTGCCGGCGAATTGTTCGGCGCAGGCCAGCCGCTCGACGCCTCGAAATATTACATCGTCATTCCCGACGGCATCGGCCACGGCAAATCCTCAAAACCGTCCGACGGGATGAAGACCGCATTTCCGAAATATGACTACGACGACATGGTCGAGGCGCAAGCCCGCCTCGTCAAGGAAGGCCTCGGCATCAAGCACCTGCGGCTCGTGATCGGCAATTCCATGGGCGGCATGCAGGGCTGGCTCTGGGCCGAAAAATATCCGGACATGATGGATGCGGTCGTGCCGATGGCATCGCAGCCGACCGCGATGGCGTCGCGCAACTGGATCTTGCGGCGGATGATGCTCGAGACGATCCGCAACGATCCCGACTACAATAACGGCAACTACGCTCAGCAGCCGCGTATGATGAAATATGCGATCGCAGCTTATGGCTTTGCGAGTTCCGGCGGCACGCTCGCCTATCAGGACCACGCACCATCAGCGGAAAAGGCCGACCATATGGTCGACGCGCGGCTGGCTGTAGCGGTGACCGCCGACGCCAACGACTTCATCTATCAGTGGCAGGCCTCGCGCGACTACGATGCCTCAGTGGGATTGTCGCGCATCGAGGCCACGGTGCTCGCCATCAACTCGGCCGACGATGAACGCAATCCGCCGGAAACCGGCGTGACCGCGGCTGCGATCAAACAGGTTAGGCATGGCAGCCTCTACCTCATCCCGGCCTCGACCGAGACGCGCGGCCATGGCACAACCGCAAACGCAAAATTCTACAAGCTGCAGCTTGAAGAATTACTTCGATCGGCGCCTCCGCGCGCGATGTGAGGACCCCTGAGATCTGAAACCGCCCATGCCAGATGATCGTTTGAATGTCATTCGCGTCGCGATGCGATGGGCGATGGCCATCTTCTACGTCACCGCCGGCATTGCGCATCTTTATGCACCGGATCAGTTGCTCGCGATCACCCCATCATGGGTGCCGTTCGCGCCGCAGGTCATCTTCGTGACCGGCCTGTGCGAATTGGCTGGCGCCGTCGCGCTGGTGACGACGCCGCTGCGGCGCTGGGCGGGATTTGCGCTAGCGGCCTATGCCATTTGCGTGTGGCCCGCCAATTTCAAGCACGCCATCGACGGCATCGACCTGCCGCATATTTCCAGTAGCTGGCTCTATCACGGCCCCCGGCTCGCTTTTCAGCCGGTAATGGTTTGGTGGGCGCTGTTTTCCGCAGGGATTATCGATTGGCCATGGCGGCGGAATTTACGGTAGCTTTCGACTTCGCCGCGATGATAATTTCGGCCCGTAACTTTGGAGAGCGATGGTGAACGAGCTCTGTCCCGGCGACCTCAAGACGATCTACCCGGAGCCGACCGCGCGCGTGATCGCCAAGGCGCGGCCGGAGATCGACATTCACGCGCGGAAATTCATCGAGACGTCGCCGTTCTGCGTGCTGGCCACGTCAGGCTCCGACGGCAGCGTCGATGCCTCGCCGCGCGGCGGCCATCCGGGCTTTGTCCGTGTCGAGGGACCGAACCGGCTTCTGATGCCCGACCGCACGGGCAATAACCGGATCGATAGTTTCAAAAACATCGTCGAGGGCACCGGCTTCGTGCACCTCGTGTTCTTTGTGCCCGGGCTCGACGAGACGCTGCGGGTCGGCGGCCGAGGCGCGGTGACGGCGGAGCCTGCGCTTCTGGCCGCGATGGAGGAATTCGGCAAGCTGCCGCGCGCGGTGCTGTGCATCGAGGTCGCTGAAGCCTATTTCCACTGCGGCAAGGCGTTGATGCGTTCAAACCTGTGGTCAAAGGACGCGCAGGTCGAGCGTGCCACCTTCCCCTCGATCAGCCAGGTGATTCACGACCAGACCAGGCTCGGCGAGCCCGAATCGCAGGCCGCAGTCGAAGCACGCTACAAGACGCAGTTGTAGTTGATCACCGTCGTCGTCCCTGCGAACGCAGGGACCCATACCGCGGAGTCCGTGGATCAAGGCACTCTGGCAGATGTCCTTCGCTATAACATCTGCTTGTGGCTATGGGTCCCGGCTCGCGCTTCGCTTGGCCGGGACGACGGCGAGAGCTGGGCTTTCCCTCAGCTCCCGCTCTCGAGGCCGCCCACGTGCTTCTGGGTGTAGAGTTCAAGTCCGATCCGGCCGATCAGATCGAGCTGGGTTTCGAGGAAGTCGATGTGATGTTCCTCGTCCTTCATCAGCTTCTCAAACAGGTCGCGCGAAACGTAATCCTTCGCGCCGTGGCTATAGGTTGCGGCTTCCTGATAAAGGTTGCGGGCGCTGTGCTCGGCCGCGAGGTCGCACTCGATGATTTCCTTGACGTTCTGGCCGATCCGCAACGGATCGAGCACCTGCATGTTGGGAAAGCCGTCGAGGAAGATGATGCGATCGGTCAACTTGTCGGCGTGCTCCATCTCCTCGATGGATTCCTTGCGCCAGACCTTGGCCATCTCCAACAGGCCCCAATTGGCGAGGAGCCGGTAATGCAGCCAGTACTGGTTGATGGCCGTGAGTTCGTGGCGCAAACTCTTGTTGAGATAGTCGATGACCTTGGCGTCGCCTTGCATGGTGCCTCTCTTGTCGGAGCCGCCAGGACGGCTCCCTCCTACGTCAGCTCGTTATGCTCTAACGCATCATTCGCCAAAGTTTAAGCGGTTTGGCGGACGGCCAAGCCGTCGCCAGCCGTGCGCGCGGAACCACAAAGGCGAATTTGGCGGATTTCAGACGGCGGCTTGCAACGCGCCAACGGTATCGGCGGGCCGGTCGTGGTCGTGAGCCGCATGGCTATGCGGACAGCCGACGCAGCAAGCCTTGGCGCAAGCGCCCAGCGCATCATCAATGATGGTCTTGATGGTGCGCGCGCAACGGCCGCACTCGGCGCTGCATCCGAGACATCCGTAGATCTGCTTGGCATTGCGGTGCAGCTGTTGCGTACCCTCGACGGCACTGCGGACGTCGTGGTCGCTAAGCACGTTACAGGAACAGACGATCATAAAGGCGGCGGGCTCGTTTGGTGATGCGGAGCCCTTCAAATATTGAACGGCGGTATGAGATGCAAAAGGAAAAACGGTGTTTTCAAGCAATTCCAAACTGATAGCCGGCTCACACTGGAATGAATTTAAAGAGCCAGCAGGGTAAACCCGATCACCAGCGCCATCGGCATCGTCAATCGCCGCTCCCGCCGCCGTCACCCCCGCCGCCTCCATCGCTACCAGCGTCGGCCCCTCCGTCAGCATCGCCGCTGGCTCCGCCATGATCCCCCGAATGGCCGTGCCCGCCGAACCAGCCGTGGCCGCTACCGCCGCCGGCGTAGTCAGCGCCAGACGAACCGTCGTGACCCGATGCGCCGCCCTGCCGCTTCCGACGCAGCACGATCCAGCCGACGGCAAGGGCGCCGGCCACTACCATCAGCACCAGCAATTCTTCCTTCACGGGCACAATTCACCCCTCGCAATACCGAATTGTGCATCGCACAATTGTTTCGGAAGTTGCTGGATTGAGCCGGTATTATGACGGCCCCGTTCATTGATCATTCAAGTGAAATATGAAACTTTTCGCGCACGGACCGCTTGGATAGCTCAGTCTTGTCTTCAATTAGAAAGGTAATGCCATGAGGAAAACACTGGTGGCACTGGCCACCGTCGCGACCTTGGCCTTCGGGGCCTCGGCGCCCGCCCATGCCCAACGCGCCCTTGGCGCTGCGATCGCCGGCGGTCTGATCGGCGGTGCCATCGTCGGCGGCGCGGTTGCAGCGAGCCCCTATTACTACGGCCCCGGCCCCTACTACGGACCCGGCCCCTACGGACCTGGCCCCTATTATGGTCACCCGGCCTATGTCGCCGCTGATCCCTATGGCTGCTACTGGCAGCGCCAGCGCTTCTGGGATGGCTATAGCTGGCGCTTCCGCCGCGTACGGGTTTGCGGCTAAGCCCCATTCATCTTCATTAAATCAGGCGGGGCTAGCGGCTAGTTCCGCCTGATTTCGAAAACACCGGAAATAACGGCTCGAAAAAACCGCTTTTGCAGCCAATGTCCCACGAGCCGTTACTTTGGGTTGAACGTTGGGCGCTTCGTAAGCGACAGAGTAATTCCAAGCTCAGCGTGCGAATCAACTTACCCCCCTTGTTAAAATCCCCTCGGCGCTGACAAGCGCCGCATCACCAGGAGAATCCAAGACATGAACAAGACATTTGCTGCGCTCGTTGCGGTCGCAATGGTTGCCGGCGCGCTTACCACCACCCCGGCCAGCGCTCAGCGCGCCCTTGGCGCTGCGATTGCCGGCGGCATCATCGGTGGTGCGATCGTCGGCGGCGCGGTTGCGGCCAGCCAGCCGGCCCCAGTTTACGTCGCGCCGGGCCCGTGCCGTTGGGTGCGTGAGCGCTATTGGGATGGTTACGACTGGCGCTTCCGCCGCGTTCAGTACTGCGATTGATCTGATCGCATCTTGATCTTCGAAAACCCGGCCCAGGCGGCCGGGTTTTTTATTGGCGAAAGAGATTTATCGCGCCTGCTCGATCGAGCGCAGCACGGCCTCGCTCGGCCAGCAATCCACCTTCAGCCCGGCTTGTTTTTGATAGGCGCCGAGCGCGGCGCGCGTCTTCATGCCGGCCTTGCCGTCGATCTTGTCGGCGTAAAGCCCGATGCGGGTGAGATGGTGCTGCATCGCCTCGACGTCCTTGGTGTGCAACTGCGTCGAGGCCGACCACGGCGTTGCAAAGGCCAGCGGGCTCACCATGCGGTCGGCGAGATGACCGACGAACAGCACATAAAGATCGGAGAAGTTATACTCCTTGATCACGAAGTAGTTCTTGGTCGCCAGGAATGACGGGCCATAAATGCCTTCCGGCTGCAGCAGCGAGGCCTCTTCCGCCTGCTCGGTCGCGCTCAACTTCTGCCCGCGCACCGGTACAAAACCGTCGCGCAGCCACTCGCCAAGCGGCTTCGTTACTTCCGGCATACCCATGGTGCAATCGACATTTGCGGGCGGGTTGACTTCATAGGCCCAGCGCACGTTCTTCTGCCACCCCTTGTTGACGAGTTGCTCCGCGGCAGATGCCAGCGCATCCGGCACTGAGTGCCAGATGTCCTTGCGGCCGTCGCCGTCGAAATCGATCGCATGCTGGTAAAACTCGGAAGGGAGGAATTGCGTCAGCCCCGTCGCACCGGCCCACGAGGTGCGAAGGTCCTTGCGCGTCACCTCGCCGTCATTGATCAGTTTCAGCGCGAGGATGAACTCGTTGCGATACTTATCCTTGCGGCGGCCGACATAAGCCTGCGTCGCCAGCACGCGCACACCGTCGTAAGGCAGCGTGTAGCGGCCAAAATCGGTTTCGCGGCCCCAGATCGCGAGCAGGACGGCTGCGGGCACGCCGAAGCGCTGTTCGATGCCATCGAGAGAAGTGCGATATTTCGCCATCAGCTTTTGGCCTTCGGCGGCAAGCCGCGCGATGGCAGCTTCCTTGATATAGTCGGCCGGGACCTGCACGAACTCGGCCTGCGACGGCGCGCCGGTTGCGGGCCGTCCCGGCAGGATCAAATCGGGCAGCTTGTAGTCGGGCTCAAGCCCTGAGGTCTCGCGGTCGAACGTCGCGCGCGAAACGCCTTGCCCCTCGGCCTCCGGCCATAGCGAGGCGATGAATTGCGTGAAGGCAGGATCGGGCGCGGCGTGGGCGGGAGAAACGATCACAGTAATCGTCATTGCGAGGAGCGTCAGCGACGAAGCAATCCAGATCGATTCGACGCTAAACTTACTGGATTGCTTCCGCCTTCGCGCAAGCTTCGGCGGACAAGTCGCTTTTGCTCGCAATGACGGCATTGGATGTAGCCCGCTACCTAGTCAGCTTCTTGTATTTCACCCGATGCGGGATGACGAAGTCCTGGCCGAGCCTGCGCATCTTGTCCTTTTCGTAGTCCTGGAAGTTGCCTTCGAACCATTCGACGTGGCTGTCGCCTTCGAAGGCGAGCATATGGGTGGCGATGCGGTCGAGGAACCAGCGATCGTGGCTGATGATCACGGCGCAGCCGGCGAAATCCTCCAGCGCCTCTTCGAGCGCGCGCAAGGTATCGACGTCGAGGTCGTTGGTCGGCTCGTCGAGCAATAGCACATTGGCGCCGGACTTGAGCATCTTGGCCAGGTGCACGCGGTTGCGCTCACCGCCCGACAGCGCCCCGACCTTCTTCTGCTGGTCGGCGCCCTTGAAATTGAACGAGGAGCAATAGCCGCGCGAATTGACCTCGCGCTTGCCGAGCAGGATCAGTTCGTTGCCGCCGGAAATTTCCTCCCACACGGTCTTCTTGGCCTCGAGATCGTCGCGCGACTGATCGACATAACCAAGATGCACGCTCTCGCCGACCGTGATCGAGCCAGAGTCCGGCTTCTCCTGTTCGGTAATCATCCTAAACAGCGTGGTCTTGCCGGCGCCATTGGCGCCGATCACGCCAACGATGCCGCCCGGCGGCAGCTTGAAGGTGAGATTGTCGATCAGGACACGGTCGCCATAGGCCTTGGTGAGCCCTTCGAAATCGATCACGTTCTGGCCGAGCCGCTCGGCGACGGGAATCGTGATCTGCGCGGTCTGGGTCTGCTTTTCGCTCGCCTGCTTCAACAGATCTTCATAACGTTGATAGCGCGCCTTGGACTTGGCCTGGCGGGCCTTCGGCGAAGCCGCGATCCATTCCTGTTCGCGGGCGAGCGTGCGTTGATGCGCAGCATCTTCGCGGCCTTCCTGTTCGAGCCGCTTCTGCTTCTGCATCAGCCATGACGAATAATTGCCCTCGTAGGGAATGCCCTTGCCGCGGTCGAGTTCGAGAATCCAGCCCGTGACGTTGTCGAGGAAGTAACGGTCGTGGGTGACGATCAGGATTGCGCCGGGATAGTTGCGCAAATGGCCTTCGAGCCATGACACGGATTCCGCGTCGAGATGGTTGGTCGGTTCGTCCAGCAGCAGCAGCTCGGGCTGGTCGAGCAACAGCTTGCATAGCGCGACGCGGCGGCGCTCGCCGCCGGAGAGTTTGGTCACATCGGCATCGTCGGGCGGACAGCGTAGCGCGTCCATCGCCTGATCGACCTTGCTGTCGAGATCCCAGAGGCCGGCGGCCTCGATCTCGTCTTGCAGCTTGGTCATCTCGTCGGCGGTCTCTTCCGAATAGTTGACCGCGAGGTCGTTGTAGCGGTCGAGGATCGCCTTCTGCTTGGCGACCCCCAGCATGACGTTCTCGCGGACGGTCTTGGTGGCGTCGAGGTGCGGTTCCTGTTCGAGGTAACCGACCCGCGCGCCCTCGGCGACCCAAGCCTCGCCGGTATACTCCTTGTCGAGGCCGGCCATGATCCTGAGCAGGGTCGATTTGCCCGAGCCGTTGACGCCGAGCACGCCGATCTTGGCATCGGGATAGAACTGCAAATGGACGTTATCCAGCACCTTGCGGGTGGGGTAGCTCTTGGTCAAACCCTGCATGAAATAGACGAATTGGCGCGCCATCGAGGCCCCTGAAAGCAAGAGATTTTTAAGGATATTCAGCTTGCGGCTGATTTAGCGGCGCAGGTCCCAAAGGGCAACCTTTCCAGCGACCGCGCCGGGCGGTTTTCCATCTGTTCACCACGGACGAATACGGGATCGACACCATGTGTGCGCGAGATCGCGACAATTGAAACCTTCTTTTAATAACTTCCGCCCGAAACTCGCGCGAGCGCCGCCAGAAAGCGCTTCGCGCGTCAGAAGACGCCGGAAAAAAGACAGGATTCGTCATGGCGATCATCGATTCGGCATCCCTTCCCTCCCCGGCAGACCGCCGCGACGGACATACCAATCCCCTTGCCAATCCCTTCGCCGGAATCCGAGCCTACTTCAACGAGTTCTTCGCCAGGGCATTCGACCCCTACCGGCCGGAACTGCACTATATGCGCGGACCGGGCCCGGCCTGCCGCGCCAAACAGGCCGCAGCCCGCCGGATCACTAGCTAATTTCGCCTTCGATCGTCATTCCGGACGACGCCAACGGGTCGCGCGAATGCGCGCCCGATGACAGGCTCCGCGGCGATCCGGAATCTCGAGATTCCCCAATGCGCAATTGCGCATCTGAGGTCTGGTGCTAATGCACCATCCCGGAATGACAGCAATTTCCGGCTCATGGCCCCTCCCCTCGCAATTTTGATGATTGTAGCGCTTGCCTGAAAAAGCGCCGCGCGCGACCATGCGCCTCCTTTTCCCGAGGACGGCGCGTATCAGGCACCGTCATCATCGCCATGAACGGATCACCCCATGACGCGGCTGCGCTGTGCAATTCTCGACGACTATCTCAATCTCTCGCTCAAGGTCGCGGACTGGTCCAAGGTCGAGGATCGCGTCGAGGTCACCGTCTTCAACCAGCCCTTCGCCTCGCAGGATAGCGCCGCCAGCGCGCTGAAGGATTTCGCGATCATCTGCGCGATGCGCGAGCGCACCCCGTTTCCACGCTCGATGTTCGAACGCCTTCCTAATTTGAAGCTTCTGATCACTTCAGGCATGCGCAACAATTCGATCGACATGGCGGCCGCGAAAGACAAGCAGGTGGTCGTTTGCGGCACGCAGTGGCCGCGCGATCCCACCGCGCCGCTCGCCATGGGCATGATCCTGGAACTGACCCGCAATATCGGCCGCGAAAATGCCCGCATGCATGCCGGCGAATATTTGCAGAAGTATGTCGGCATCGAGATCGAGGGCAAGACGCTCGGCATCGTCGGGCTCGGCAAGCTCGGCGCCAAGGTTGCCGGACTTGCCAAGGCGTTCGGCATGAACGTCATCGCCTGGAGCCCGAACCTGACGGCCGAACGCTGCAAGGAAGTCGGCGTTACCTATGCCACCAAGGAGGAGCTTTTCTCGACCGCCGACATCATCACCATCCATGTCGTGCTGAGCGACCGCTCGCGTGGCCTGGTCGGCGCCAGTGACCTTGCCCGCATGAAGCCGACAAGCTTCATCGTCAACACCGCGCGCGGGCCGATCATCGACGAGATGGCGCTTCTGGAAACGCTGAAGGCGCGCAAGATCGCGGGCGCAGCCGTCGACGTGTTCTCGGTCGAGCCGCTTCCGGTCGATCACCCCTTCCGAAAGCTCGACAACCTCGTGCTGACGCCGCATCTCGGCTACGTCACGGAGGAAACCTTCATCGCCCACTACAATCAGATGGTCGAGGGCATCGACGGCTGGTTCAAGGGCGAACCGGTACGAAAGTTGGCGTGAGGCGATTTCCCGCGGCATCATATCCGGTCAAGCCGGAACAACGGTTCGTGGTCCGGCTCTACGGTGACGCGGCCGACCGGCATGACCGGCCGCGTCCCTACCTGTGAGATCTGATACCGGGTCAAGAGATGCGCCAGCACGATCTGCGCTTCCGACAAGGCAAAATGCAGTCCGATGCAGATACGCGGCCCAACGCCAAAGGGCACATAAGCGGGCATCTGCACCCACGGTGCCGACTTGCCGGCGAATCGGTCTGGCATGAAGGCGGTTGGATTCTGCCAGAATTTGCGATGCCGGTGCATGACCCAGGCGCTGGCCCATATTTGATCGTTGTCCGCCACACTCATACCGCTGATCGTATCGGGACCGTTGGCCTGTCGGACGATGTGCGGCAGCGGCGGATAGAGCCGAAGCGCTTCTAGCAAGACATTGCGTAGCCGCGGCCAGTTCGCGAGATCATCAAGCGTTTCGACACGATCGGGTGGAAAGGCCGCAATCTCGTCATGAAGCCGCCGTTGCTCGTCCTTGTCGAGCGCCAGCAGGTACGTTGCCCAAAACATCAGCCGTGCGGTCGTCTCGGAGCCTGCAAAGATCATGGTCGCGGATTGGTCGCGAATTTCGTTGTCCGAAAGTATCTCGCCGGTTTCGGCGTCCTTCAGTTCAACCAGCAGATCGAGCAGATCGTGATGACCTGCCAACTTCGGCTCGGCCTTGCGTCGTGCAATGATGCCGGCAATAGCGGCGAACCATTTGGCTTGAAACCGCTTGCGTTTACCGAGCACGAAACCAAATGATTCCTCGCTTGTGGCGAAACCGTCGAACAGGCCGGGGCGTCCGGCGCCTTCGACATAACTCCGCACTAGCGAACTCAGCTGCTCGCGAGCCTGGTGGTCGGGCATCGAGAACAAGGCGCGCAGGACGGCCTCGAGTGCAGTGTCCTGAAAAGCTCTGGACAGATTGACGCGCGGCTTGCCTTCGACCCCTTGCAGCAAGTGCCGCGCCGCCTCTTGGAAGTGCGGCACCAACACGCTGATGCTCGACGGGGTGAACGTTGGCGCCATCAGTTTACGCTGACGCCGCCATTCGGCTCCCTCGGCCATGAAAAGGCCGGAGCCGCCAAGCGGAACGGCGACACGGCGGATCGACGGTGGCCGTCGATAATTCGCGGAGTTGGAGATGAGAAAGTGCCGGACTCCCTCGGGGTCGTTCACGAGGATGGACGTCACGCCCAACGTCGTTCGCTTATTGACAAGAATATCAAAGGCAAAGTTGGGCCAAATCGAGAGGCTGGAATTCATGATGGCCGGAAGCAACCGCCACGTCGGCAAATCCGCCTCGTGCACCTTGGGTGCGCTTGGAAAAATGGTCGTGGCAAAGGCTGTCGTCATAAAATGTACCGCCTTTGACTTGCGGTTGAGTCTGGCTGGTATTCTCACTTGCGGCAGCGACCGCACTTTCATTCCAGCCCCTGCTTTTCACAATAGGCAACAGCCCATAGCGCCTATACTGCTCCCTTCAAAGTGATCCTCCCCGCACGAGCCCTCGCGCCCCGCGATCATAAAAAAAGCGCGCCGATTGGCGCGCTTTTCGTAGTCCTTGTTGGCTGATTCAGCGCACCGTCACCGGCGGCGGCAGCGGCGGCGCCGCGCCCGATGAGGGCGCGGGGACGCTCGGCGGCGGCATGGCCGGTCCGGCGTTCGGTCCCGGCAGGGGTGCCGCGGAAGCCGTCGTGGTGGAAGCTGGCGGCTTGCCCGGCCACACCACGACGCGGGTGCCGACCTTGACGCGATCGAACAGGTCCGAAACGTCCTCGTTCAGCATGCCGATGCAGCCCGAGGAGACGAACTTGCCGATCGTCGACGGCTGGTTGGTGCCGTGGATGCGATACACGGTATTGCCGAGATACATTGCGCGCGCGCCCAAGGGATTGCCGGGGCCGCCGGCCATGAAGCGCGGCAGATAAGGCTGGCGATCGATCATCTCCGGCGGCGGGTGCCAATCCGGCCATTCCGCCTTGCGCGTGATTTTCTGTACGCCGTTCCAGGTGAAGCCGTCGCGGCCGACGCGAACGCCGTAGCGGATCGCGCGGTTATTGCCGAGCACGTAATAGAGATAGGTGTGGGGCGTATCGACGATCAGCGTCCCCGCCGGTTCCTTGGTGGCGAAACTGACTTCCTGCCGGCGCAAGTTGGGCGCCAGGTTTGCCGGCCCGGATTCAGGCTGTTCCTCCGGCGGCAACAGCGCGACCGAGTGACTGTCCGGCCCCTGCGGCGCGGCGCCTTGCGGCGGCTCCACGCTGCCGGTCACATTGCCAGCTCCGCCGACCGCACCGGGCGGCCGAACCCCGTCAGCTCCGGGAGCAGCCTGCGGCGGCGCACCGGCCGGCCGGTCCGCATAGATCACTGGCGGCGGATCGGTACGACCATAGCGTGGATCATCCGGCGACATCACGGGACCGGAATAGCCTCCCGGGGGCGGCGCGGGACGGCCATAGCGCGGATCGTCCGGCGACATCACGGGGCCGCGCTCCGAATAAAGTCCGGGAGGGTGGCCATAGCGCGGATCGTCCGGCGAAAGGATCGGGCCTTGGTCGGGATAAACGGGACGACGGCCATAGCGGGGATCGGCCGGGCCGGGCGGCGACAACGCAGTCGAACCGGGCCCATTGGGCCCCTCGTCGTCTTCCAGCGTGTCGAAATCCGCCGGACGCGGCGACCTGCGATAGTCAGCAGGAGAACCGGACGGATAGGGTTGCGGAGTAGGCGAATAGACGGATCCCGGAGGCGGATAACCCTGCGCCGACGCAAGCGAGGTTCCCACGGCTCCTGCCGCCAAGGCAGCAGAAAACGCGGCACAAATCGTCAAAATGCGATTGGTCATCATTGCTCTTGTATAGCCCCAAGGCGCCACCGGATCGTTAACGGGAGATGACGGAAGATCGCGGCGCATTCAAGACACAATAGCGCTTTCGACGGTGGATTCGACCATTTTGTGATGACCCAAGTTCCTCGTTTTTCGGCGGTTTTTGGCTGTCCGGCGAGGCACGGAATATCCGGCGGCAAGGCCGGCATGCCGTGGCAGTGGCTTTACGACGTGCGGCGGCAAGGTGACAGTTCGGCGTCCGATTTCAAATCGCTGCGAGATTTCACAAGCGCCGAAAATCCGTTGCGCTATTCTTGCGTGAGCCTGATTCGTCTTCGTCGCCCACTGCGCGCGGCAAATCACCTCCATCAGTGGCCACCGCGTTCCCATCCGCAGCTTTCGCAAGATTTTCGCGCGCCATGCTCCCCGGTTTTCGTTTCCTGTTCGCAGCGGTCATGTTGTCGATGTCGCTCCTTGTTTTCGGGCTGGGGGCGGCGGCTTTGCTGCGCGCGGCGCATGAGTCCTTTGCCAGCAATTCATCATGGCGCGGGGCGCCGGAAGTCACCTTCGTCCAGCACACCGAGCCGACGATGCCGATGCTCGCCGCCTTGCGCGTCGACACGGTGGCGGAGAAAGCGCCCGACCCGGCCAAGGCCGTTGCCGCGCCCGCTGAGCCGGTGCCGGCACCCGCAGCATCCGTAAGCATCCCTCAGGTTGCCGCATTAAGTCCGGCGGAAACTCCGGCGATCGACACCTCGAAGCCTGACGCCGCACTGGCGCAAATGCCGGTTGCGGAAACGCTGCCTGCTCCGGAAGCTGCGCCCGCCCCAGAGACTGTCGCCACTTCCGACGCGACGAAGACGGCGGCCTCGACCGACGAAAAGACGGCCGTAGTCGTGGCTTCGAATGCGTCATCCGATCACAGCGCGCCGGTGATGCCCCGGCCCGCGCCGGCCGTCGCACCGCCAGCCGATCCGGCAACGGCGGTTTCGACGACAGCGGCGGCCTCAACGACATCTGCGGTTTCAGTCCCGACAACTCCACCGGGGGCCAGCATCGCGGCGACGAAGATCGCAACCCTTGGCGGGCCGCCGGTCGACATTGCGCCGGGCAAGCGGGCCAAGGAAAAGTCAGCGAAGCCGGAGCACGCGAAGGATGATCCGAGCGCTGTGGAGAAGCGTGTTCATGCGCGCCGCATCGCGCGTCGTCGCAGGCTTGCGGCGCGCGCGCGGCTAGCGGCCCAACAGCTCCTGCTTCAGCAGGCCAATCCCTTTGCGCAGCCTGTCGTGCCGACGGCCACCGCGACCCGGCAGCAAAGACAGTAAGCGTCAGGCCGCCCCGGTGGCGATCGCGGGACCATCGGCGTTGCCCCATTCCGACCAGGAGCCGTCATACAGCGCGGTGTTTTCGACGCCGAGCCGATAGAGCGCGAGCGTCAGCACGGCGGCCGAGACGCCGGACCCGCAGCTCGTCACGATCGGTTTTGCTGTATCGACGCCGGCGCCCGCAAAGGCCTTCTTCAACTCGTCGAGCGGTTTCATGGTGCCGGTCGCGGCATCGAAAAGGTTGTTGTAGGGAAGGTTAAGCGCGCCCGGAATGTGGCCCGAGCGAATGCCCGGCCGCGGCTCCGGTGCGCGCCCCTCGAAGCGCTCGACGGCGCGCGCATCGATCACCTGCTCGGCGCGGCTAGCGACATTGGCGATCATCTGCTTGATCGAACGAACGCGCCCCTCGTCATAGGTCGCCTTGAATGTCGCGGGCTTCGCCGTCACCTCGCCGGCCTGAACGGGACGTCCCTCGGCGCGCCACTTCTTCAGGCCGCCATTGAGAATGCGGACATCGCGGTGGCCGTAGGAAAGAAACATCCACCATACCCGGGGGGCGGCGACCCAGCCGCCGGCATCATAGATCACGACGGTGTCGCTATTGGAGACGCCAAGCGCGCCGACATCGCGGCCGAACTGCGCGGCGCTCGGAAACATATGCGGCAGCGGGTCGGAATGATCGGACACCGCATCGACGTCGAAATACACCGCGCCCGGAATGTGGGCTGCGAGATAGTCGTCCTTCGGCAGCGGGAGAATGCCCGGCAATTTGAACGTGGCGTCGAGGAGTTTCACGTTGGCGTCATTGATGTGCGACGCCAGCCATTCGGTGGAGACGAGCGGATCGTTGGTGGTCATGTTGCAAATTCCCTGTGGTCATTCCGGGATGCGCCGAAAGGCGCAGACCCGGAATCTGGAGCTTATTTTGCGGGGCGAGATTCTCCGATGTGCAATTGCACATCGTAGTCCACGCGAAAACGCGTGTCCCGGAATGACAGCAAACACCTATCCCTTCTTCTTCGGTTCCCATTTTTCGGTCGGCCCGCCGGCGTTGCGCCAGGCAGCAAAGCCGCCGGCCATATGCGCGACCGGCTTCAAGCCCATGTCCTGCGCGGTCTTGGCCGCGAGCGCCGAGCGCAGGCCGCCGGCGCAATGGAAAATGAATTTCTTGTCCTGCTGGAAGATCGGCTTGGCATAGGGGCTGGCGGGATCAATCCAGAATTCCAGCATGCCGCGGGTGCAGGAGAACGCGCCGGGAATCCTACCGTCGCGCTCGAGCTCGCGCGGGTCGCGGATATCGACAATGACGACGTCACCGCTTTGCGCGGCCTTGATGGCCTCAGCCGCGCTCAGGGTTTCGATTTCAGCATTGGCCTCGTCGATCAGGGCCTTGATCCCGCGATGGATGGTCTGGGGCATGGTCTCACCTTTGACTTTCTACCGCACCAATTCCTTCATCGCGTTTTCGAGACCCTCGATCGTGATCGGATACATGCGCTCCGAAAAAATGCGGCGAATGAGGGTGGTCGATTCCGAATAGTCCCAATGCTTCTGCGCGACCGGATTGAGCCACACCGCGTGCGGATAGGTGCGGGTGATGCGTTCCAGCCAGACGGAGCCTGCTTCCTCGTTGACATGTTCGACCGAGCCGCCCGGCACCATGACCTCGTAGGGCGACATCGAGGCGTCGCCGACGAACACGATCTTGTAGTCGTGTGGATATTTGTGCAGCACGTCCCAAGTCGGCGTGCGATCGGTAAAGCGGCGGCGATTTTGCTTCCACACGCCTTCATAAAGGCAGTTGTGGAAGTAGAAATATTCCATGTGCTTGAACTCGGTCTTCGCCGCCGAGAACAATTCCTCGACCTGCTCGATGTGGGAATCCATCGAGCCGCCGATGTCGAAGAACACCAGGACCTTGACTGCGTTGCGCCGCTCGGGCCGCATATGCACGTCGAGATAGCCGTGGTTGGCGGTTTCCTTGATCGTGGTGTCGAGATCGAGTTCGTCGGGCGCGCCGGTGCGGGCAAATTTGCGCAAACGCCGCAGCGCGATCTTGATGTTGCGAATCCCAAGCTCGACATTGCCGTCGAGATCCTTGAACTCGCGGCGATCCCACACCTTCACAGCGCGGAAGTTGCGGTTCTTCTCCTGGCCGATGCGGACGCCTTCCGGGTTATAGCCGTGGGCGCCGAACGGCGAGGTGCCCGCTGTGCCGATCCATTTGTTGCCGCCCTGATGGCGGCCCTTCTGTTCTTCCAGCCGCTTGCGAAGCGTCTCCATGAGCTTGTCCCAGCCCATCGCCTCGATCTGCTTCTTCTCTTCCTCGGTGAGGTATTTTTCGGCGAGCTTCTTCAGCCATTCCTCGGGAATGTCGGCCTTCTGCATCGCATCGAGCAGGCTTTCCAGCCCCTTGAATACGGAGCCGAACACGCGGTCGAATTTGTCGAGATTGCGCTCGTCCTTCACCAGCGCGGTGCGCGCGAGGTAATAGAAATTCTCGACCGACTGCTCGGCGAGGTCGGCGTCAATCGCCTCCATCAGCGTCAGGTATTCGCGCAAGGTCACCGGGACCTGGGCCTCGCGCAGCGATGTGAAAAATTGCAGGAACATACTAGCGCCCCGAATCCGAAGTTCGCCTCGTATCCGGGCCCCACCTTAGCGAACTTCGGATTCAAAGGGGCACTAGAAAACCTAGACTCTAATGCGGCTTTGGTTCGGAAGTTCTCTTGAAGAACCCGCGGCACCACGGAAGAGAACTTCCGAACCGCCGCATTAGTCAGATTGCCCGGCGGACCGCCTTCGTCAAGGGCAATTGGCGTAGATCAGGGCGGCGCGGCGGGGCATGTCACGGTCTGGACCTCTGAGGTTTTTCAATTACATTACGGGGCAAGCGACCGCCGTCCCGGCGGTCTTTTCCTGTCCAGAGGCGTTTCCTCGTCTCGAAAACCAAGGCAACGGCCTCGATGAAATTTACCGGCACCAAGGACTACGTCGCCACCGAGGACCTCAAGGTCGCGGTGAATGCCTCGATCGTGCTCGAGCGTCCGCTCTTGATCAAGGGCGAGCCGGGGACCGGCAAGACCGTGCTGGCCGAGGAAGTCGCCAAGGCGCTCAAAGCCCCGCTCCTGACCTGGCACATCAAGTCCACCACCAAGGCGCAGCAGGGGCTCTACGAATATGACGCGGTATCGCGCCTGCGCGACAGCCAGCTCGGCGATGAGCGGGTGTCCGACATCAAGAATTACATCAAGCGCGGCAAATTGTGGGAGGCGTTTACTTCGGAGCAACGCCCGGTGCTGCTGATCGACGAGATCGACAAGGCCGATATCGAATTTCCCAACGACCTTCTGCTCGAACTCGATCGCATGGAATTCTTCGTCTACGAGACCGGCGAGAACATCAAGGCCGCCTTGCGCCCGATCGTGATGATCACCTCCAACAACGAGAAGGAACTGCCGGATGCGTTCCTGCGCCGTTGTTTCTTCCACTACATCAAGTTCCCCGATGTCGACACCATGAACCGGATCGTCGATGTGCATTTCCCCAACATCAAGAAACGCCTGGTCGAAGAAGCGCTGCGCATCTTTTTCGAAGTGCGTGAGGTGCCGGGCCTAAAGAAGAAGCCCTCGACGTCGGAACTGCTCGACTGGCTGAAGCTGCTCCTGAACGAAGACATCACGCCGGAAAGCTTAAGGGAGCGCGACCCGCGCAAGCTGATCCCGCCGCTGCACGGCGCGCTGCTCAAGAACGAGCAGGACGTGCACCTGTTCGAGCGGCTGGCGTTCCTGAGCCGAAGAGAGGTGTGAGGCGCTGCAACCTCGCTTGTCAGCTCAATGGCGCGAGCGTGTGCCTGAGCTGTTCCTTGGATATCTGCATCAATCCGGCAAACGGCTGGCTCAAATCGGCGACCAGGAACAGGGCGCTTGAGACCAGCAGCGCAAACACCAACAACGCCGTCCAGGCGACCACGCCAGGTTCGACGAACATGCCGAAGCTTGCAAAGATCACCGTCAGCCAGACGATCAATATCAACAGGAACGGCGTCAGGATCGGCCTGTCGCCATCGGCAAAGATCAGGAGTCGCGTCTGCGCGATCTCGTTGCTGGCCTGCACTATGCGAAGTTTGAGCGAACGCTGCGCGTCATTCGCGGGCAACAGCGCCTCGATCGCGGCATAGAGCTGCTCGGCGAGCGAGTTCACTGTGAAGGCGTTACCTTGTGATGCCGTGGCCTTCTCGTTCCAGATGCGATCCATCGCCGCGGGAACGTTTTGCCGCATCAGCTTGCGAACCGGCATTGCCTCCGGACCATACTGCGCGAGCAGTTGATCGGTCTCGACGAGATGCGCTGCCAACAACCGGAAGTGTGCGTCCTGAGTGTCGTAAGATGACTTGGCTGAGGCGATCAGCAAACTGATGACGACAGCCGCCAGCGTCGCCAGCAGACCCGTGCCAAGCCTGATGACTTCCTTCGTGTCATGGCCAAGCCTGGGTGCGGGAATCCGGGCCCGCAGCTTCATCCCGAGGGCGATGCCGGCCACGATTGACGCAAACGAGAGCAGGAAGGTCCAGCCGGATGTCAAAATCGCTCCTGCCGCAATCGGACTTTTGCGAAATGTGAGATCAATATATCAGCGCAATCCTGGAATTTACATGGGCGAGCCCCGCCGGTTACTCAATTTGCCGGCGTCAGCGGACGATGATTGCCTCCGGCGGCGTCTTGCCGCGAATGAGGTCGCTGGCCTTGTCGGCAATCATCATGGTGGAGGCGTTGAGATTGGCCGAGATCATCCGCGGCATGATCGAGGCATCGATCACGCGCAAGCCCTGCAAGCCATGGACCCGTAGCTGGTCGTCGACCACGGCCCATGGCGCGTCCACTGGGCCCATGCGGCAGGTGCAGCCGGGATGGAAGGTGGTGGTGCCGCGCTTGGTGGCGGCCTCGAGGAATTCGTCGTCGGTCTGCACACCGGGACCTGGAAAATCCTCATGGTCGTAATAGGGCGCCAGCGGCTCCGACTTCAACAGCCGCCGTGCCAGCTTCATGCCGGCGACGATCACGCGGCGATCGAGCTCCGCGGTGAGATAATTGGTCTGGATCATCGGCGGCGCAAACGGATCGGCCGAGCGGATGCGGACATAGCCGCGGCTCTCGGGCCGTTGCTGCCAGGAGGTCACCGTCATGCCCGGCAAATCTTCCAGCGTGCCCTGCACGCCTTCCTTGTAGCTCGCAGGCGTAAAGGTCATCTGCAAATCGGAACTCTCGGCGGTCTCGCCGGAATGCCAGAAGCAATAGACCATGGTCGGCGACAGCGACAGCAGGCCGCGCCGCGTCGTCGCCCATTTGAGCACCTCGCCGATCAGGCGAAGGCCCTGACGCCGCTCGTTGATGGTCATGATGTTCTTGACGCGTGCGACCGAACGCGGCGCGTAATGGTCTTGCAATCCTTCGCCGACGCCGGCCAGCGCGTGCTTGACCTCGATGCCGTGCGATTGCAGCAGATCGGGCGAGCCGACGCCCGACAGTTGCAATAGCTGCGGCGAATTATAGGTGCCGCCGGAGAGAATGACCTCCTTGGCCGCACGCACCTCATGCAGCGTGCCGTTTCTGCCGCCGCGCCGGTAGCGTACGCCGACCGCGCGCTTGCCTTCGAAAACGATTTCAGTCGCATGCGCGTGCGTGCGCACATCGACGTTGCCGCGCTTGCGCGCCGGATGCAGGAAGGCGGTGGCGGCGCTGACGCGAAGCCCGTTCTTGATGGTGCGCTGGGCGTAGGACACGCCTTCCTGGATCGCGCCGTTGTAATCGGGGTTGCGCGGAATGCCGAGACTGATCGCCCCCGCCATGAAGGCCTCGCAGAGCGGATCGCGCCAGTCCATCGTGGTGACGGTGAGATTGCCCTCGCGCCCGCGAAAGGTTTCTTCGCCCTCGCCGATACGATGCTCCAGCCGCTTGAAATAGGGCAGCACATCCGAGTAGCCCCAGCCGCGGTTGCCGATCTGCGCCCAGGTGTCGAAATCCTGGCGCTGGCCGCGATTGTAGATGTGGCCGTTGATCGAAGACGAGCCGCCGAGCGTCTTGCCCCGCGGCGCGTAAATGCTGCGGCCACCGGTCCAGGGACCGACCTCCTGCTGGTAGGCCCAGTTGATGCTGCGCATGTGAAAGGTCTTGATGAAGCCGGCCGGCAAATGGATATATGGATGCCAGTCGCGCGGACCCGCCTCCAGCACGCAAATTTTGGTCGCCAAATCTTCGCTCAGGCGGTTGGCCAGCACGCAACCGGCCGAGCCCGCACCGATGATCACATAATCGAACGTATCCATACTCTCGCTTCCGGCGTCTCTTTGTTTTGACGCGTCCTCTTCACTACGACCGCGCTCTTTCGTTCAGTTGATAGGTGAGATGCGCCTTCGCCGTCGGCCATTCCGAGGCGATGATGCTGAAAACAACGGTATCGCGCAGCGTCCCGTTCGGCGCGATCTGATGGTTACGCAAAATGCCGTCCTGCTTGGCGCCGAGCCGCTCGATGCCGCGCCGGCTCTGGTGATTGTAGAAATGCGTGCGGAATTCGACCGCGATGCAGTCGAGCTTCTCGAACGCATGCGTCAGCAACAGCAATTTGCACTGGGTGTTGAGCGCGCTGCGCTGGACCCGCTTGGCATACCAGGTCGAGCCGATCTCGACACGGCGATTGGCCGCATCGACATTCATGTAAGTCGACATACCCGCGATCTGGCCGTTGGCATCGAACACCGTGAAAGGCAGCATCGAACCCTTCGTCTGCAAGCCAAGCCTGCGGTCGATCTCCTTGCCCATGTCTTCCGGCTTCGGAATGGTCGTGTACCAGAGCTTCCACAGCTCACCGTCCCTGACCGCTTCCGTCAGGCCATCGAGATGGGTGTGCGACAACGGCTCAAGCCGCGCATGCGGGCCAACAAGCGTTACCGGTTCAAGCCAGGGCATTACTGTCTCCTCTTAACTTGTCATTCCGGGATGGTGCGTCAGCACCAGACCCGAAATCTCGAGATCCCGGATTCGATGCTGCGCATCGCTCCGGGATGACGGCGAAGTTGCCGTCATCGATTCAAAAAATTCAGCGGCAGGCCCGGCCGCGCCCAGTCCATCGCTACGAGCTCGCCCTTGCCGGACAGCGTGATATAGGCGGTCTTCAGCTCCGGCCCGCCAAAGGCGATATTGGTGGTGACGCGGTCGCCGGTCGGCACCTGTTCGACGACCTTGCCGTCCGGCGCGATCACCGAGATGCAGCCCGAGATCAGGGTCGCAACGCAAACATTGCCATTCGCTTCGACGGCGAGCGAATCGAACATTTGGTAGCCGCCGAGCCCGGCAATCGGCCTGCCCCGTTCGCCGCGATAGATCACGTCACCCGGCTTGATCGTGCCGGGCTCGGAAACTTCGTAGGCCCACAGCCGCGCGGTCGGCGTCTCCGCGATGTAGACGGTCTTTTCATCCGGCGACAGCCCGATGCCGTTCGCTGGCAATATGCCATGCACCGCCTCGACGATCTCCTTCATGCCGGGCTTGAGGTAATAGAACGCACCGACATCCATCTCGCGGGGACGACGTTTGCCAAGATCGGAGAACCACAGGCCGCCATGTCGGTCGAACACGAGATCATTCGGGCCGCGCAGCGCATGCTCACCGCACTTCGAGACGACCGTCTCGACCTTGCCGCTTTGCAGGTCGACGCGCTGGATCGAGCCGCCGAGATAATCCTCGGGCTGCGCCCCGGGCATGATCATCTTGCCGGCCGGAATCCAGGAGAAGCCACCATTGTTGCAGATGTACATCTTGCCGTCGGGACCGAGCGCCGCGCCGTTCGGACCGCCGGGAATTTGCGCCACCACTTCCTTGCGCCCATCAGGGTAAACCCGCGTCAGCCGCCGCCCGCGAATTTCGACCAGCACCACCGATCCATCCGGCATCGCCACCGGGCCTTCTGGAAATTCCAGGCCGGTAGCGAGCACGCGAAGTTCGGCCATGAATCCCCTCCCGGCATTTATTTGCGGCGCGCAGACGGCCCCGCCCAGTCGCGCCATATCGTTCGCACAACGTTAGGGCAAAGCCGCTGTGGCTTGCAAGCAGCCGCAGCGCATCTCGGCGCAAGGCAGGCCTGCCGGGAAGCTTGAGATATCTATTCCTGCACCGGGACCCATATCTCGAAGCCGCCATTACCGGTGACGGGATCGAAGTTTTCGTCATAGCGCTCGAAAGTCGGCGCGTCGGCGACTTTCAAGCCGGATGCCGGCAGCCAGTGGTTCCAGATCGTATTGATGGCGTGGCGGATGGTCGAGATGTGATCGCGGTGGGTAAACACCGCGTAGCGCTGTTCGGGAATCCGGACACGAAAGAACGGGCGCGGCAAATCCGAGAAGTCGGAGACTTCGACGCCCGCGATATAATCGAAATTGCCGGCATCGTCGCCGTTGTAGCAGACGCCATAGGCGACCTTGCCGACGCGATGGGGAATATCGTCCACCGACTGATGAAAGCGCTGCCACTGGCTTGGAATGCCGGCGCCGTTCTCGTGATTATAGCGATCGCCGATGCCCGCAACGAGCAAGGGCTTGGAGACTTCAAAACGCGGAGGTGCAAGGTTTTCGATGAGGGATGAATTCATCTGGATCGGCTCCTGAAGCTTGATGTCGTCGATGCACGCAAGACTGCGAACCGTCTCGGGCGTGAGCCCGAAATGATCGCGGAACGCGCGGGTGAAGGCTTCGTGGGAGCCGTATTCCGCATCCAGCGCCACTGTGAGAATATCGGGGGCGCCAGACGCAAGCGAGCGCGCCGCCTCGCTGAGACGGCGCGCACGGACATAGCGCATGACAGAGAAACCGGTGGCCGCGGCAAATGCCCGCACCATGTGAAAGCGCGTGACCCCCGCAACATCAGAGATTTCGTCCAGCGTCAGTTCGCCGGCCAAATGGCTTTCGATAAACCAGAGCGCTTTCTGGGCAGGATTCATCAGTTCAAGGCTTTCCACGAAGCGGCGCCATCGTGCACGGCCCGCGCGCGCCGCGTTTGATCGTCCTTGCGCTCGCCACTCGCAAGATGCGCGAAGTTACTTGGCTCCCTGTTTTGCGCCGTCCTTCGCCGCCGTATCCTTCGCCGCGTCTTTCGGGGCAGCATCCTTCGCGGTCGCATCCGGTGGCGGCGTGCTGGCCTTCTTCGCCTCATCCGCCGGCTTGTGTTGCGCGGCTTGAAGGTCACTTACGATCTTTTGCAATGCGGCGATGTTCGCTTTCAAAACCTCGATCTGCGCCTTAGCCGCGTCGAGCTTCTGCTGGTGCTGCGCCTCAAGCCGCGCAATCGTCTTCTGCAGAAACTCGACATTGCTCTGCAAGCAACTGGTGCGCCGCTCCATCGTCTTTTCGACGGTGCAGATTTCGATGCCGGGAACGTCCTGCGCGTGGGCGATGCCAGCGCTCAACAGGCACGGCACCACCACGCACACGCCGACAAAAAACCGGCCGATCATCGCAAACCTCGTTTCAGTACATGTCGCGCGGTAAACTTCTTGCGAGCAGGCGTTTCAATGGCGAATGCTACCACACTGCGACCTCAATCGCCCATTGAGCTTGATCGATACAGGCGTACGATCGCTCGGCAAAATGGACGAAAGCGGGACTGGAAATGGCAACGCGCGAGAAACGGCTGGCTCAATTCGATGGTGAGGGAGAGCCGCCACCCGACCAGCCGGTCCAGGTATTGTGCGAAGACCACAGCGGCACCTATGAGCTGCCGTTCCCCTGCCGCTTTGCGGACGGCGCCTGGCGCAATCATGAGTCCGGCGGCGCGCTCGAAGCGACCGTGATCGGTTGGCGGCTGCGGCGAAACTGATTTGGCGGCGCCAAAGCCTTGATCCGGCCGCGCTTGAGCTTCGGCCCTTGTGCCAAAATGCAACGACGGCCTATTCCAATCTTAAGGTTCGGAACGCGGGTGGAACGAATCGCGCCCGAATCAGCCGAACGGCCGCGTACGCCGATGTTCACGGCTAGATATCGTCGCGGCCAGTACGGGACGACACAAGATGACGTCCGGCACATTCGGACAGGCCCGCGCGCCCGCCTCCCGAAGGTTAACCGCGCCGTTTTGCGGCTTTGCACGCGGGCCCCTCCCCGCTAATAGGTATCGGCAAAACAAAAGCCGTCTAGTCCCTACTTTCCGAAGTTCGTGTTACACCTCAGCACGCACCTTTCACGAACTTCGGAAAGTTATGGGCACTAGCAAATCTATGATTCTAGTGCCGCTTTTCTATTTGAAGTTCCTGGATCGAATTCGCCGCTTGTGGTGCAGGAACTTCAAATAGGCAGCACTGGGGAGAATTTTTCATGCGTTTCGCCGCCATTTATTACCGCAATCTGACGCTTGGCGTTGCCGCTGCCCTGTGGCTGGCGGGCTCAGCCCAAGCGGCCGATATTCATGTGATGATCTCGGGCGGATTTTCGGCTGCCTATAACGCGCTGGTGCCGGAGTTCGAGAAGGCCACGGGCAACAAGGTGATCACGGCCTACGGACCCTCGATGGGCACGACGGTCAACGCTATCCCGGTTCGGCTCGGGCGCGGTGAGCCCGCCGACGTCCTGATCCTGGTCGGATATGCGCTCGACGATCTGATCAAGCATGGCAAAGCCGTGCCCGACAGCCGGGTCGATCTCGTCAACTCCAAGATCGGCGTCGCGGTGAAGGCAGGCAGCCCGAAACCCGACATCTCTTCGGCCGACGCGGTCAAGCGCGCGCTACTCGCGGCAAAGTCCGTCGCCTATTCCGACAGCGCCAGCGGCGTCTACGTCTCGACCGAGATGTTCGACAAGCTCGGCATCGCCGCCGAGATGAAGGACAAGGCAAAGAAGATTCCGGCCACGCCCGTCGCGGAAATCGTCGCGAAGGGCGAAGCCGAGCTTGGCCTTCAGCAGATCAGCGAATTGAAGCCTGTTCACGGCATTGATATCGTCGGCCCGCTGCCGGACAGCTTGCAAAAGGTCACAGTGTTCTCTGCCGGCATCGCCACCGGCTCGAAGGAGCCCGAGGCCGGCAAGGCGCTGATCAAGTTCCTCGCTTCTCCGGCGGCGAGAGAAACGATCATCAATAGCGGCCTCGAGCCGATCGCGGGCGGGGCGAAGTAAAGCCGCTACTTCGCCCGCAGCGGCGTGTCTTTCAGACCATTATTGTCGAACGCCTTGCGCAACAGGCCGTTGGCCTTGGCGTCCGTCATGAACTTGCTCGCATATTCCAGCGATAGCGGGTGATTGAGCGGCACCGCGACCGCCGTCACGGTCTGCTTGAAGGTTTCATCCAGCACGCGTGAGCCTGGAATCTTTTTTGAAAGCGCATTGAGTTGGTCGCGCGACAGCGCAAACGCGTCGATCTCGCCATTCTTGAGCAGGTTGAAGATCTCGTCGAAGGTCTGATAGCCCGTAACCTTGGCGTTCTTCAGATGCGCCACCGCGCCGCGCATCGTGGTGGTGTCGTTGACCGCCGCGACCTTGACGTCCGGCTGATCGAGATCAGCAAAATCCTTGATCGTCGAACCAGCCCTGACGATGTAGGTGGCCTCAGCCACCTCATAGATCGGGCCGAAGGCGATCTTCTTCGCGCGCGCCGGATCTTCGGGCAGAAAGCTCACATCCCAGGCGCCCTTGGCGGCGGCGTCCGTGATCTGCCCCGAATTCGGAAAGGCGACATATTCGACGGGAATGCCGAGCTGATCGGCCAAAGCCTTGCCGAGATCGACCGGTACGCCGGCATAGCCGTTTTCCGTTTTCGTCGACCAGTAAGCGCCGCCTGCCGGACTGATTCCGATCGCGACCCGCAGCTTGCCGGTCGGCGCCATTTCATCCTTCAAGCCATCGGCGTGTGCAGAACCAACCATCATGATTGAGATACCCAGGATTACGCCGGCGAAGCGCGGCAAGGACAGACTACGCATGAAACTCTCGCTCCCATCGGCCCTCATTAGCTCCGGGCCTTCGCCAAGCATTATGGCCGATCGGCGCAAGCCGTGACACCACGTCTGGAATGAAAATTCGGTGAGGCAGCTATTCGAGCTGCCGCTGCGGCAGGCGCGACGAGGCTGGCGTCAGCCTTGAGGCCGGAGCTTAGCCTGACTGGGCGGCGGGCGTCCTGATTTCAACGGGGAGAATGATCGCGGCGGCGATCACGAGCAGACAAAGGCCTGAAAAGGCGTGCAGCATGGTGACAAATCCGCCTTGCTGATAGAGCCACGCCACAAGGCCGACCGAAACACCGGCTGCAGTAAAGCCAACGAAATAACGCACCGCATAGGCCCGCGAGCGCCATTCCTCGCTGGTGTACTTGCCGACCATGGCGTCGTTGATCGTCACCTGGCCGAACGCGCCCATCACGATGCCGATGGCGGCGATGATGAGCGGAAGGTTGGAGAGTTCGGCCGCGATATACAGAAACGGCGCGAGTACGAACGACAGCGGTAGCGAGACCGCCTTCAACGAGTAGCGGTCGATCAATTTGCCGATGGTGTATTGCGTCATCGCGCCGAACACATAGACACCCGCCGCGATCACCCCGAGCAGCGCCGGGCTCCGCGTGAGACCGGTCAACCGTTCGGCAAACAATTTCGGCAGTACCACCGTTACGGCGTTGAAGGTGGTGGAGATCGCGATCACGACGATCAGAAGCGCCACGATCACGCGCCACATATCCTGTTTGGCGACGCGCGCCTGCGCCGCCGCCTGCTTCGCATTGGTGCGGTCTTCGTGGCTCACCATCGCCATGAAGCAAAGCCCGATCAGGATCGTGACAAAGCCGGGAAGAATGAAGGCCCAGCGCCAGCCGAGATACTGGCCGACGACACCGGTGACGAGCGCGGAGGACGCTACGCCAAGGTTGCCCCACACGCCGTTGATGCCCATCTGCCGGCCCAGCGTCTCGGCATAAGAGACGATCATCGCGGTGCCGACGGGGTGATAGATCGAGGCAAATATGCCGATCGACAATAGCGCCGCGCCGAGTTCGAGCCGGGTGTTGACGAGGCCGACCGCGATCATCGAGGCGCCGATGCCGATGAAGAAAATCACCATCATGTGGCGGCGGCTCCAGCGGTCGCCGAGCCAGCCGGTCAGCAGCGAGCCGGCGCCGAACGCGACGAAGCCGGGCGTCGCATAAGGCAACAATTCGGAATAGGCCATGCCGAGCGCGGGCCCCATCACGATGACGGCAGCCGCAAAGATCAGCATCGAATAATGGTCGATGAAGTGAGCAGCATTGACAAAGCTGATGACCCGGGTGGGAGTGTTCATGGACGATTCCTGCAATGACCGAAATAGGTTATACGGTCTTGAGCTGACGAGATGCGGCCAATGAATATCGTCGAAAAGCCAATTGCAGCGATCCAGGGGCGCCGGACCTCGACCGGCGACGGCGTTCATCTGGTTGCGAACCACTACAAGAAAGGCGTGCGGCTCGACACCCACATGCACCGCGAGGCGCAGCTCGTGTACGCCGCCAAAGGCACGATGCAGGTCACGACCCCGAGGGGGCGCTGGCTGGTGCCGCCGGATCGCGCGGTATGGGTGCCGGCCCGGCTCGGGCATGCGATCGACGTCCTCGCCGACATCGACATGCGCACGCTGTATTTCGACCTGAAGTGGCTTGGCCGCGAGAAATTCAATTCAAGCCTGGATTCCGAATTCGTGGTGCGGGTGTCTGGCCTGTTGCATGAGTCGATCCTCGCTCTGTTCGACGAACGCGCCAACGCCGAGCGCACCGTGTTGCTGATCCGGCTCGTCTTGCTCGAACTGCATCGCGCCGAAGATTCCACGACCTTCATCCCGTTGCCGCAGGAGCCCCGCTGCCGGCAAGCAGCCGAGATCGTGCTCCGCGACCCCTCTGCCTTGCATGAAATCGAAACGCTGGCGCGCAAGGTCGGCACTTCGGCGCGGACGCTGTCGCGGCTGTTCTCGGCGGAGACGGAGCTCTCCTTCAAGAGCTGGTGCCAGCGAGCGCGGATTGCGGCCGCCATCGAGCGGCTGTCAACTGATACCAATGTCTCGATCAAGCAAGTCGCGGGCGAGCTCGGCTATGCGAGCCTCCCTGCATTTTCGCATGCCTTCCGGCAGGTTACAGGCCGCACACCAACCGAATTTACCCAAAAGACCTGATTAACTGCGGTTGATCGCAATCAGCATGACAAATTGTTGTGCTTGATTGGGGCCCGCTTCGCCTTAAATCAAGGTAACATCCACGCGCACTCAGACACGGATTCGACCAGTCACGATGGCCAACGCCTTCTTCAGCGACCTGCTAGCAACCATTTCGGAACGCGGGCGTACCCTGCTCAACCGCGGCAAGCCAGACGACGGCAAGGAGGACGCCGCCGGCCTGATCGAACTCTGCGAGGCGGTATTATCCGGCCGTGGCGAGGCCTCCGGTACCGCGATGGCCAGCGAAGTTCTGGATCGCTATCACGATCTCGATGCCACAGAGCGACGCACCTTCTTCCACGTGCTGGCGCAGAATTTCGGCCCCGACCGGGACAGGGTCAACAAGGCCATCGAAACCTGGATCGCCGAGCCCGGCGAAGGCAATGGTGGCGCCCTCCACTTTGCTTCCGAGCCGAGGCGGCAGGAATTGATCCGGCGGCTGAACCGTGCGCCCGGCGGCACCGCCGATCTGGTCGCGATGCGCGCCGACCTGCTCGGTTTGATTAGCGGCGACAAGGACCTTGCAGCGCTCGACCGTGACGTCGCGCATCTGCTCGCGTCCTGGTTCAACAGGGGATTTCTCGTGCTGCGCAGAATAGACTGGTCGACCCCGGCCAACATTCTGGAAAAGATCATCCGTTATGAGGCCGTGCACGAGATCCGCGATTGGGATGACCTTCGGCGCCGCATCGACCCTGTCGACCGCCGTTGTTACGCGTTCTTTCACCCGGCGCTTGTCGATGAACCCCTGATCTTTGTCGAAGTGGCGCTGACCGAAACCATACCGGGGGCGATTGCGCCGCTGCTTGCCGAAGACCGCGAGCTGGTCGGCATTGAACGAGCACGCACCGCCGTGTTCTATTCGATCTCCAATACCCAGCGCGGCCTCGGCGGCATTTCGTTCGGCAACTTCCTCATCAAGCAGGTGGTCGAGGAATTGCGCCGCGAATTGCCGAAGCTCGAAGATTTCGTGACGCTCTCGCCGGTGCCGGGCTTCATGTCATGGCTGAAAAAGGCGGATGACGTTCCCGTATCCGACGAAGATCGGCCGCTGCTCGAGCATCTGGATACGCCTGACTGGTGGAAGAATGCCGAGCTCGAAGGCCAACTGCGTTCGGTCGTCGAACCGCTCGCGGCCTACTATTTCCTCAAAGCGCGTTCGTCGAAGGGCCGCCTGATCGATTCAGTGGCGCGCTTCCATCTCGGCAATGGCGCGCGGCTGGAGCGGATCAACTGGCTCGGCGACACCTCGACCAAAGGCCAGCGCGAGTCGGCCGGCATCATGGTCAATTACCTCTACCGGCTCGACGACATCGAAAAGAACCACGAGGCCTATGCGAACGACGGCACCGTGGTCGCCTCCAGTGCCGTGAAGAAACTGCTCAAGAGCGAGGGCCGCAGGCTGCTTGATATGCGTCTGGGGTAGTAGGCTGTTCGGGTCCTCGTCATGGCCGGGCCAAAGCCGTCAAGGACGGCGTCGCTTCCGCGAGCCTATGCCCGGCCATCCACGTCTTGGCCAATGTAAGGAACGAAGCTCGTGGATGCCCGGGTCAAGGCTCGGGCATGACGGCTTAGCAAGCCAGCGCTCAACGCAAATCACACTTCCGCCCACGCACGGATCAGGTTGTGATAGACGCCGGTCAGTCTGACCGTCTCGGGATCGTCGCGTCCAAGCCGCACCACCAAAGCCTGAATTGCATTGTCGAGATCGAAGATCAGGCTCCGCGCATGGGCATCGCGGATCATGCTTTGCAGCCAGAAGAACGATGCGACGCGCACACCGCGCGTGACCGGCGTGACCATGTGAAGGCTGGAGGCCGGATAGACCACGAGATCGCCCGCAGGCAGCTTGACCTCGTGGGATCCGTAGAGGTCCTCCACCACCAGTTCGCCGCCGTCATATTCGTCGGGTTCGGACAGAAACAGCGTCACCGACAAATCGGTCCGGATGCGCAAACCGGTCAGGCGGTCGCCGCGCACCGCATTATCGACATGGATGCCGAAATGATTCCCGTCGGCCGCGGCATAGCGATTGAACAGCGGCGGAAAGATCTGAAGCGGAATAGCCGCAGAAATGAACTGCGGGTTCGCCGTCAGCGCGGAGAGAATGCGGTTGCCGAGTTTGCGGGCGACCTCGCTGTCCGGCGGCAACTGCTCGTTACTCTTGACCAACGCCGATTGCGCGCCGGCGGTCGAGCGGCCGTCCTCCCAGCGGCTCTCATCCATGATGCGGCGGAAATCCGCCACATCATCCTTGCCAAGCACGTTGGGAACACAGACGAGCATCGCTTTTGATCAATACCGCGCCGAGAGCACCAGATAGGCGGCGCGTCCCGGAGCCTCCAGCACGAACGGCGTCCCGCTCTGATAGAGCGCGTCGTAATAGAGCTTGTTGGTGAGGTTGTTGACGTAAAGCTTGAGCTTCCAGTTCATGTCGATCTTGGCTTCGACGAACGCGTCAAACTTCCAATAGTTCGGGATCGACGTACCTTCGTTTGCGGCGAGCAATGTGCCGCCATAGATTCTCGACCGGTAAACCGCCTGGCCGCCGAGTTCCCACATATCCGTGAGCTGGTACTTGCTCAAAAGGCTGAACGACTGATGTGCGACGTTGGCGAGCGGCAGGCCGACGTTTGTCGTGTACAGTTAAGGTCTGCGGCATGTTCGCAGTCGGCACGTTCGACTTGGTCACCGCCGACTGCATCAGCACGAGGCCGCCGAACATGCTCCATTTATCCGTGATCTTTCCGCCGACGCCAGATCGATGCCGCGCACGTAATAGGCGGATCCGGCGATGATGCAGGACATGTTGCCGGTCACCCCTGCCGGATAGGGGCAAGCGCGGTCTGGTTCGTCGGGCGGTAACATTGAAAGCCTCGCGCGCATTGTCCTTGGTGGTCTCAAACAGCGCTGCCGTCAAAAGCAGATGGCGATTGAACAGCTCCCATTTGGTGCCGACTTCGGCCGGCCTTGTTCTTTTCCGGCCCGAAGATCTGGTTCGGATTGCCGCCACCACCGGACCCGATGCCGCCATAGGCGGTGCTGGTGCCGTCGAATTCGGACGCCGACCGGATCGGACGAGGTCGCATAGGCCGCGTAGACGCTGGCGTTCGGCAACGGCTTGATCGTCACGCCGACGTTGAAGTTCGGCAGGCCGAATTCTGCGGCCTGCGTACCGAAGGTGGAGACGCCGCTGAGGGTTCCCCAGCCGGAGGTGTTGATGCGGTAGTCGTCATACCGCACGCCACCGTTGAGAATGATGAAGTCGCGATAATTGACCGTGTCGAGCGCATAGACGCTGGTCGTATCGATCAGGACCTTGGTCGGCATTCCCGTCAGCGTCGGCGTGGTGCCGAAGGGAATATCGGTGAATTGCGGGTAGAAGACGCTTACCCCGCCCAGCGAACCGCCGCCCGTGAACGGAGTTCCGGTCACCGTCTCCGAGTTCAACCCGGTATATTTATCGATCGAGGACCGCTCCTGAGAGAGTTCGACGCCGCCGAGCAGCGTGTGCTTGAAGCTGCCGGTATCGAACTTGTAAGTCGCCTCGCTCTGGTTGGCGAGCACGTCGGTCGTCTGGTAACGGCTTTGCGGATTGACCGTCACCGTCGCCATCGTCAGCGGATTGGTTGCGATCGGGGTTTCCGCCAGCGTTCCGATGTAATTATTGAGCGACTGCGAGGCCCGCATCTTGTCGCTGATGACGAGATCAGGCGTGACATGGACCTCGGTGTTGATGGTGCCGATGTCCTGCTGAACATGGAAGAAGTCGCGATTGGCGAAGCCGTAGAAATTGTCTCTGTTGATGCCGACGTCGGGATATGGGGCGCCGGCGGTTGAAGTGAATTGCTGGCTGCTCGATCCGTTCGAGCCCGGCCGGTAGTACGGCACGCCGAAATCGGGAATGCCGTGCAGGTCGGTGTGGATGTAATCCGTGGTGATCTTGACCGCATCGACGGGCGTCCACTTGGTCGCGACAAACCCGCCATTGCGGTCGTCGGTGGTGACACTGCGGCCGGCGACATCGGCGTCCTGGAACATGCCGCCGGCCCGCACAGCGAATGTCGGACTGATCACCTGGTTGACGTCAACCGTGATCCGCTTGGTCTGGTCGGTTCCGAACGTCGTGTCCATGTTGTAGAAGCTCTTGTCGGTCTGAGCTTCCTTGGTAACGATATTGATCGCGCCGCCGGTCGTGCCACGGCCGGCAAAGGAGGAAGCCGGACCGCGCAAAATTTCGATCTGCTCGGTAAAGAAATTTTCGCGAACGCTGACGCCGGAGTCGCGTACGCCGTCGATGAAGACGTCGTTGCGGGCGTCGAAACCGCGGATAAAGAAGCGGTCGCCGAAGGCATTGCCGCCCTCGCCGCTGCCGAGCGTGACACCCGCCGTGCTCAGGATCGCCTGCTTGAGCGTGGTCGCGTTCTTGTCCTCGATGATGTCCTTGGTCAGCACCGTCACTGTCTTTGGCGTGTTCAAGAGCGGTTCGGGGAATTTGCCGGAGGCCTGAAGACGATCGCCCTTGTAGGGCGCGGCAGAGTCCGCATAGCGATCGCGATCCGGCGCCAGAGCGGGAGTAGCCACGGCTGGTGTGGGCTTGGCCTGTTGCCGCCTGGCTGCGCGGCGCAGCGCGTTGCGGGCCCTTACCTGATCGGGCGTCGGCGCGGTGGCCGCAGGCTTCGGACGCGCGACCGGCGCATCGACGGTGACCGGCGGCAAATTCGTCTGCTGCGCTTCCGCACCTGAAAACGAGGCCACGGCAATCAAGTCCCGCCACGGCGGAAACCTTGCGGCCGGAGGTGTGATCCAGTCTTTCGTCGTTGAAATGGACCGCTGCGTTCGAACGCAGCGACTTCGGTGCCCTAACCCGGCTCATCAACACGCCCCATCATCAAGCTTTGATGCTCATGCAGTTGAATCTGCATTGAGCCAATGAAGGGGTTGGTATCGAGCGCAAAATTTTTCGGTCAACGCCAGGACGTCTTGAATATTCCTAGATCAAATCGATTCTAACTTGCAGTTTGTAACCGATCTAAACTGCGGCTTTAAATTGTTCCAGCTACAGGTAACAAAGAACCATCCGCACATGCGCGGCGATGGTTCAATCGCTGCTTGGCGGTTTCATCAGCGAGAACAGTTCGTCGACGGTCTGCTTTGCGACCTGTCGCGCGCGTTCGTTGTTGCCAGTTCCGGCGATGCTGATTCCGTTCACGACGGCGCGGATCTCGTCGCGAAAATCCGTAAGAAAGCGCAAGGGATCGGCCGAATCATTGGCGACGCGCGCAATCAAGCCAGCAATCAGAAGCTGGCAAGCGATCATGCGTCCGTTCAATTCGTCCATCGTGTCTGCCGATCCGTCCCTTATTCGCACGACGCGACGGCAACAACCATGCGTTGCGTGCGTCGAGCCGCCTTAGACCATCGAGATGGGCGAGCGCTATCGCGGAGTCGGTTTTCTTCGAGGGATTCTAAGAATGCGGCCGGGGCACGTAGGCCTTCCGCTCATTGCGAGGAGCGTTAAGCGACGAACCAATCCAGCTTTCAAGATATGAAAGTTTCCGGGCATTCGCGTTCTGACGCTCGCCATGACGCGTCCCGGTGAACCCATCACGCCTGCGGCTTGTCGCGAAAATACGGTTCGACCGGTCCATGCACCTTGATGGTCAGGGGATTTCCGTAGCGATCCTTGGCGTTGCCAGCGGAGACGCGAATCCACCCCTCGCTGACGCAATATTCCTCGACATTGTTCTTTTCGACGCCTTTGAAGCGAATGCCGACGTCGAGCGCCAATACCGCTTCATTGTAATAGGGGCTCTTCGGATCGACACACAGGCGGTCCGGCAATTCGACTGACGCGGTCATTTCATTCTTTTCGTTCACAGCAGGGCCTCGATGTCCTTGGTGAGTGACTCCGGTGTCGTGGTCGGCGCATAGCGCCCAACCACCTTGCCCGAACGGTCGATCAGGAATTTGGTGAAATTCCATTTGATCGACGAGCCGAGCAGTCCGGATTTCTCGCCTCTGAGATACTGATACAACGGATGGGCGTTGTCACCGTTGACGTCGATCTTGTCGAACATCGGAAAGCTGACAGCGTAATTCGAAGAACAGAATTGCCCGATCTCGGCGGCACTGCCCGGCTCCTGGCGTCCGAACTGATTGCAGGGGAAGCCGAGCACCGAAAAGCCCCGCGCGCCGAAGCTCTGCTGCAACGCCTCGAGACCTTTATATTGCGGAGTGAAAGCCGCAGGCGCTCGCGGTGTTGACGATCAGGAGCACCTTGCCTTCAAATTGCTTGAGCGGTGTGTCCTCGCCCGCAAGCGATTTGGCGTTGAAATCGTAGATCGAAGCCATGCCCTGCCCCTTTAGCCCGTAACGGGATCGACCACCGAGGACGGTGTGCCCCCGGCCTCGATTGCCTCGCCTGCCAGCAAACAGAGATCTTCCCGATAGCGTCCGGCAACGACCTGAACGCCGACGGGCACGCGCCCCACAAGCCCAGTAGAAACGGTCAGGCCCGGCAGGCCCATGAAGGGAATCGCGATCTGCGTCAGTTGCGCGTGCCAGACGCGCGCGAAGGAAGCGGCATCCCTGGTATCGAGTTGATCGGGGAACGGCAGTTCACCGGACACCGGCATCACCAGGACGGCATATTTTTCCAGAAACAGCGACCACTCGCGAACCAGCGTCGCGCGCCGCGTCAGCGTTTTCGACAACGCGTCCGCGTCGAACGGAAAGACTTTCGAGCGGTTGCCGCGCAGACAGGCCAGCGCGCCGGGATCGCCCTCGCGTTCGGCGG
Organism: uncultured Alphaproteobacteria bacterium; assembly: GCA_963775545.1. Lineage (GTDB taxonomy): Bacteria > Pseudomonadota > Alphaproteobacteria > Rhizobiales > Xanthobacteraceae > Bradyrhizobium. The sequence continues at coordinate 79,159 of CAVZJE010000021.1, read as the reverse complement.
CGGCAAGCTGGGCTTCATAATTGTCGCCGAGCCAGAGCTTGGTCTGATGTTCGGCCGCTTCCTTTAGCGGCGGCAGCGATGTGACTTCTTCCACGGTCCAGCCCGCGCGTTCCAGCCGCTTGCCGGCATCGACAACGGCGGCCCTGACCTCGGCCACGGGATCAAGCCCGTCGGGATTGACGCACAACGCGGCACGCTTTTTCATCGGCGGGCCTTCGAGCGGCGCCGGCACCCACCAGGGATCGCGCGGGTCGTAGGCGGACATCGCCGCGAGACTAATCCGCAAATCGGCGATGGTGCGCGCGAGCGGACCGGAGACCGCCGAGATTTGCGGACCGATGGTGCGCTCGGGCAGCGCGGCATTGAAGGCAGCGATCCGGCCTGTGGTGGTACGCAAGCCATGAACACCATTGACGTAGGCCGGATAACGGATCGAACCGGCGATGTCGGTGCCGTGCGCGATGTGGCCAATACCGGCAGCGACCGCGGCCCCCGCGCCACCGGACGAGCCGCCCGGGGTAATGGACGGATCGCGCGGGTTCTTCGTGTTGCCGTGGACCAAGTTGGTGGTGAACCAGCGATAGCAGAACGCTGGGCAATTGGTGCGCCCGAGCATTACCGCGCCCGCCTTGCGCAGATTGTCGACCACGGGACTGTTGTCGCGAGCGATGAGATTGGCCTGGATCTTGAGGCCGTTGGTGTTGGCGTAACCGGCCTGGTCGATATTGGCCTTGATAGTGACGGGTACGCCGGCGAGCGGTCCGACATTGTCGCCGCGCGCGATTGCCGCATCGACCTCGGCCGCCTGCGACAGCACGTCATCGGGGCGATGGTCGACCACCGCGTTGATCGCCGGGTTGACGGCATCGAGCCTTTTCAGCGCCGCCAAGGCTGCTTCCTTGGCCGAAACCTTTTTGGTCCGGATCAGGCCGGCCAGTTGCTCGGCCGACAGGCGCCAGAGATCTTCCATGTGCAACTCCCTTGATCGCGCGGGAAGTTGTAGCGCCGCGAGGACTACGACGCCATAGCGCCCTAACGATAGTGCGAGATGTAATAAGCGAGTTCGGGGATCTGCTCTTTGGTGACCGAACCCATCACGTCGGCCATGGTGCCATCGTAGCCGTGGCGGCTATTGTCCTTGTATTCACTGAGCGTCTTGTTGAGATAATCCTCGCGCTGGTTGGCAAGCCGCGGCACGTTTTCCTTGCCCGAAAAATCGGCGTTATGGCAGCTGTTGCAGCGGTTCGCTCGCGCGAGCGCGAGCCCCCGCTGCATGCGCGCGGGATCACCGACATCCGCCGGCGGCTGCGGCTTCGGCAACTTGGCGATGAAATCGGAAAACTTCTGAAGGTCGTCGTCGGTGAACGATTTCGCAATCTCGTTCATCGGCTCGAAAGTGCGCAGCTTCTCGCGAAACATGAAAAGCTGGATCAGCGCATAGGGCGCCTGCTGGCCGCCGAGCGAGGGAGTGTTTTCCGTCTCCGACTGGCCATGTTCGCCGTGACAGGCAAAACAGGTGACCGCGCGCTGCTCGATGGTTTCCGCAGCGTTGACCGAAGCCAAGATATGGCCAGCGAGCGGCCATCAGATAGTATATTTGTTATTTTTCGCATCATGGGAGCCTCAGGTGTCATTCACAAAATAAAATCGGGGCGTAAGTGGATTTGCTACCCGCCTGGCCGCGAGTTGGAAAGCGAATGTCAAATCCTAAACTTCACTAGAGTTTTTTATTGATTTTAACATTCGCAAAGAAGCCCGCCGCAACGGGTGGCGAATGTTTAACCTGACGGCTCTGCCCCCGATTAGGATCCGCGCCTTATCGCGCAGCGACCTTTGGCTTGCCGTAGGAGACGCGGTAGACCGCGCCGTTCCAGTCGTCGGAAATGAGCATCGAACCGTCCTTCAGCTGCATCACATCGACCGGCCGGCCGACATACTTGTTGTCCTGGAGGAAGCCGGTAACCAGCGGCTCGAGGTTCTTGACCGTGCCGTCCTTGTTGAGATGGGCAACGACGACGTCACCACCGAACTTCTTGGTCCGGTTCCAGGAACCGTGGCGGGCGATGATGATCTGGTCCTTGAAGCTCGAGGGGAACATCTTGCCGGTATAGAAACGCATGCCGAGCGAAGCGGCGTGCGGGCCCATCAGGCCGACCGGCGGGACGAATTCGCTGCAGGAATGGCCCCAGCCGAATTCCGGATCCGGAATATTGCCCTGGTAGCAATAGGGCGCTCCAAAATCCTCGCCGACCTTGGTGACGCGATTGAGTTCGTCGTTCGGAACGTCCTCCGACAACCAGTCGCGGCCGTTGTCGGTGAAGTAGAGCTGCTTGGTTTCCGGATTCCAGTCGAAGCCGACGGTGTTGCGGACGCCAAGCGCGATCACTTCGGCGCCGCTGCCGTCGAGATTGATGCGGCGGATCTGGCCGTGATCCTTGTCATGCAGCACGTTGTTGCCGGGTTGGCCGACCGGGACATAGAGCTTGTTGTCCGGTCCGATGGCGATGAACTTCCAGCCGTGGGCTTCATCCTTCGGCAGGTTGTCGTAGATCACCGTGGGCTTCGGCGGGTTGTCGAGATTGTCCTCGATCTTGTCGATCTTCGAAACCTTGGAAAGTTCGGCGATGTAGAGCGTGCCGTTCTTGAAGGCGACGCCGTTCGGCCGGTAAAGGCCGGACGCAATGATCTTGACCTCGCGCTTGCCGTCCTTGTTGACGATGGCATAGACCTTGTCGACGGTGCGGCTGCCGACGAAAACCGTGCCCTTGTCGCCAAGCGCGAGCGAACGCGCATTCGGCATCCCCGCCGCATAGACCTCGATGTGGAAGCCGGCCGGGACCTTGAGCTTGTCGAGCGGCAGCTTGTCCGGCGCAGCCGCAAGCGGCGGAGCGGCGACCGGCGCCAGTTTTGCCGCCGCTTCACTGTCGGGGCGGCCAATCAGCGGCGAGCCCGGCGGAAGTGGTTGGGCCGTCTGCGCGAACGCGCCATAGCTCAACACACCGATAAAGGCGCCCGCCAGCAACAGGCTGTGCGGCGCCGATGAACTGATCCTCATAATTTTCTCCCTTGATGGAAGTCTTCGACCCGTACACGGGACAAACTCCCCCCTTGCCGGCGGACTTCGTGGCACAGTCTTGAATATTTTTTCGCCCGCGCGCAATCGGAAAACATCCGAAAGGTCGACGGCGCCGGGCATCGCCTCGCGGAATCGGAGGCACCGATACCTTAGCCGGCTTCAGCGGATTCGGGCTGACGGCGCCCTATCAATGCTTCGTGACGGGCATGTCGCTCGCATCGGTGTCGTCGAGGACGGCCTCGGCAAACGGAAATTCGAGCACGATCTCGCCTTCGTCATCGGTCACCTCAAGAACCGCGCGCATGAGGTTCTCCATGCCCTCGATCCTCAACAGCTCGTGGATCATGGCGCGGGCGACCTCCCAGGCGCGATCCGGATTGCGCAGTTCTTCGCCCTCCGGGTCGGCGATCACCTCGTTGCCGATTTGCGTATTGAAGAAGTATCGCGGCATGGTCGAACCTGTCGGCTTGAGGGTCAGATACCGGCAGGCGACAGCCCGGCCGTCTTTCACAGTTGCTTTATCTGGAAGTGGGTGGTGCGGGCGGGCGGTCCCCTACGCGGATGATCTCCAGAAGAACCCGTTGATACGTCATTGGTTTGGCGGAATCTCGGCCGCGGCCTCAAAAATATGGTGCAACGCAATATTGCACAGAGACGGTTCCCGCGGAGAAGATTCTGCTGGCGTACTTTCCGTTCTAGATTACTTTATGGAGAGGGCGGAGTTCGTCCGGTTTCACCCGAGGAGAGCCTAAATGGCCTGGAAAGCACCGAAGATCGTTGAAGTGCCGGTTGGCATGGAAATCAACATGTATGCCTGCGCCGCCCGCAAGTAAGCGGACGAAACAGCTCTATTCTGACCAAGGTGGATTGCTGGGAGTGACGCGTCCCCGTTGCGGGAGCGTTTCACACCCACATCCACCTTTGTAGTTTCTGGAATACACCAACCAAAAAATCGGGTTTCAAAGACCCACGGGAGACGGATCATGTTGCGCGTCGTCATCCTGGGCGCCGCGGCAGGTGGTGGCGTTCCGCAGTGGAATTGCGGCTGTCGGGTTTGCCAGGCCGCGCGAACCAAACACCCTGAACTTCAGAGCACGCAGGCCTCCCTCGCGATCAGCGCGGATGGCAATCACTGGTTTTTGATCAATGCTTCGCCGGACCTGCGCCAGCAACTGATCGCAGCACCGCAGCTTCACCCCTCCCCCGGCAAACTTCGTCACTCGCCGATCGCGGGCGTGATCCTGACCAATGGCGAGATCGACGCGATCGCCGGGCTGTTGTCGATGCGCGAGGGATGGCCTTTCACGATCTACGCGCACGCCAAGGTGTTGGCGACACTGAAGTCCAACAGCATCTTCAACGTGCTCAACGAAAAGACCGTATGCCGCCAGCCGATTGCGATCGATCAGGCCTTCGAGCCGGCGCTTCCGGATGGATCGCCCTCTGGCATTGAAATCCTGCCTTTCGAGGTCACCGGCAAGGGCGCCTGGTATCTCGAAGGCGAGCGGCGAGCGACGAATGAAGCAGGCGATACGCTCGGCCTTCGCATCCGCGACAAGGCAACGGATAAGTTCCTCTACTTTCTGGCCGCTTGCGCCGAGGTAACGGACGATCTGAAATCGAGGTTGAGAGGCGCGCCGCTGGTGTTCTTCGATGGTACAGTCTGGCGGGACGATGAATTGATCGCAGCCGGCCTCGGCAACAAGACCGGACAGAGCATGGGCCATGTCGCGATGTCAGGCGAGCAAGGCGCGATCGCTTCCCTGCGTGATCTTGGCATCGAGAGGAAGATATTCCTGCATATCAACAACTCGAACCCGGCCTGGTTTGCCGATTCCGCAGAACGGCAAACCGCTGAGCGCGCGGGATGGTCTATCCCCGCCGATGGAACGGAGATCACACTTTGAGCGCCACGACCATGAAGCTGGAAGGGATGACCGCGTTGTCGCTCGGCGGCAAAACCGTGCTGAACAATGCGCAGGAGCTGGAAGCCGCGCTCCGTTACATCGGAGAGACCCGCTATCACAGCCTGCATCCGTTTCACAAGCTGCTGCACGGCGGCAAGCTCAACAAAGGCCAGGTTCAAGCCTGGGCGCTCAACCGCTACTATTACCAGAGCACGATCCCGATCAAGGATGCGGTCGTGATCTCGCGCTTCCGCGATCGCAACACCCGCATGGAATGGCGGCACCGGATCGAGGATCACGACGGCGACGTCGGTGCCGAAGGCGGCATCGAGCGCTGGTTGAAACTCACCGAAGGCCTCGGCCTGGATACCGCTTACGTGGAATCCACCGAAGGTATTTTGCCCGCCACGCGCTTTGCGGTGGAGGCCTATGTGCACTTCGTACGCGACAAGAGCCCGCTTGAGGCCATCGCCTCGTCGCTGACGGAACTGTTCGCGCCGAACCTGCACGAGGAACGCATCTCCGGCATGCTGGCGCACTATAGTTTTGTCAATCCGGACATCATGAGCTATTTCAGCCGCCGCCTGACCCAGGCGCCGCGCGATGCCGGTTTCGCGCTCGACTACGTCAAGGCCCATGCCAAGACGCCGGAACAGCGCGAGGCGGTTTGCAACGCGCTGATCTTCAAGACGAACGTGCTATGGGTTCAGCTGGATGCGCTGTATCATGCCTATGTCGAGGGCCATGTTCCGCCGGGAGCCTTTGTTCCAAAGGCTTGAGCGAGCATCGATCGGAAAAAAACAATGCCGTCAGGCCGTAACATCAGTGTCAGCGAGGCGAGCCGGCCGAAATTGCCGCGCCACGCCAAGCTGAAATTCGATGAAACGCGGCAGGTCTGGGTGCTGCTCGCGCCCGAGCGGGTGCTTGCGCCGGACGAAATTGCGGTCGAAGTGCTGCAACTATGCGACGGTGCCCGCAGCGTTGCCGATATGGTGGACCTGCTCGCCGCCAAATATGCCGCGCCGCGCGACGCGATCGCCGCAGACGTGGTCGTCATGCTGCAAGACCTGGCCGATAAGGGCTTTCTCACCGAAGCGCGCGAAAAGACGTCATGAGCCCAACGCTGACCGATGCAAACCAGGCGGTAGCCGATCCCAATGACGGGCTCGCAGCGCTGGAGCGGCGTGGCTCGACGGCGGAGACTTACGGCATTCCGCTCGCGGTGCTCGCCGAAGTGACGCATCGCTGCCCGCTGCAATGTCCGTACTGCTCGAACCCGGTCGAACTCGATCGCGCGGGCAACGAGCTCACCACCGACGAATGGAAGAAAATTCTTTCAGAGTTGGCCGAGATCGGCGTGTTGCAGATTCACTTCTCCGGCGGCGAACCGACGGCGCGCAAGGACCTGGTCGAACTGGTCCAGCATGCGAGCGATGTCGGGCTTTATTCCAACCTGATCACATCTGCCGTCCTGCTGACCCGCGAAAAACTTTCAGCGCTCGCCGACGCAGGCCTTTGTCATGTGCAGATCAGTTTTCAGGGCAACGAACCCGTGTTAGCGGATCGTGTCGCCGGCTTCAAAGGACATGCCAAGAAGCTCGAAGTCGCCAAATGGACGCGCGAACTCGAATTGCCGCTGACGGTGAACGCGGTGATGCACCGCCAGAACCTGCATCAACTGCCTGACATCATCCAGATGGCGGTCGATCTCGATGCCGACCGGCTGGAAGTCGCCAATGTGCAATATTATGGCTGGGCGCTGAAGAACCGCGCCGCGCTGATGCCGACGCTGGAACAGATCGAGGAGACGAGCCGCATCGTCGAGGAAGCGCAAACGCAGCTAAAGGGCATTCTCGCCATCGACTATGTCGTGCCGGATTACTACGCGCTGCGGCCAAAGAAATGCATGGGCGGCTGGGGACGGCAGTTTTTCAACATCTCGCCGGCAGGAAAAATCCTGCCGTGCCATGCCGCCGAGAGCATCACCGGGCTCGAATTCCTCTCGGTACGCTCTAATCACTCGATCGCCTGGATCTGGCAGAACTCCGAGGCCTTTAATCGTTATCGCGGCACCGGCTGGATGCCCGAGCCGTGCAGGAGTTGCGAGTTCAAGGAAGTCGATTTCGGCGGCTGCCGTTGTCAGGCCTTCGCACTGACCGGCGATGCCGGCAATACCGACCCGGCCTGCACGCTGTCGCCGCACCATGAACGGATTTTCAAGGTCGCGGCCGAGGAAGCAGCCGGCAACCACAACCGTTTCATCTATCGCAATTTTGCAGGCGGCACGCCGGAGACGGATGATCGTGCCTGACGCTGGCACCCGGCGTAGCGATCCCTTCGCACCGCTGACGTCTGAACTGCTGCCGGTCGGCGACGGCCACGATGTCCATGTCGAGAGCGTCGGCCGCGAAGGCGGCATTCCCGCCGTCTATCTGCATGGCGGGCCCGGCAGCGGATGCCAGCCCGATCACCGCCGGCTGTTCGACCCCGAGCGTTTCCACGCCGTGCTGTTCGATCAGCGTGGCGCCGGACGCAGCCGCCCGAAGGGCCGGCGCGAACACAACACGCTGCCGCATCTGATCGCGGACATGGAAACGATCCGCGAGAAGTTCGCCTTTGAACAATGGATGGTCGTCGGCGGCTCCTGGGGCGCCACGCTGGCGCTCGCCTATGCGCAAGTCCATTCCGACCGCGTCTCGGGCATCGTTTTACGCGCCACTTTTCTCGGCACCCGCGCCGAGCTCGAAGGCGCCTTTCTCGAAACGCTGCCGCGCTTCTATCCCGGGCTCAGCGACGATTTCATCGGCTTGTTGCCCACGGGTGAACGCGAAAAGCTGCTGGATGCCTACTGGTGCCGCATTCTTGATCCGGACGTTGCCGTGCATTCGCCCTTCGCCCGTGCCTGGCACGACACCGAGCGGATTTTATCGGAGCACGCGTCCTCGCGCACGCGGCTCGACCTTGCGTCGCTGAAATCGACGGGCGCCCTGCCCGCCACGCCCTTCATGGAAGCGCATTACTTCGCCAATGATTGCTTCATGAAGCCCAACCAGCTTCTGGATGACGCGCAAAAGCTGAAGGGAATTCCGGGCATCATCGTGCAGGGGCGTTACGATCTGTTGTGCCCGCCTGCGACCTCGCACGCGCTTGCGGCCCGGTGGCCGGATGCCGAACTTCGCATCGTGCCGGGCGCCGGCCACACGCTGTATGACCCCGGCATCCGCGATGCCGTGATGAAGGCGATCGCGGACGTGGCGTCGAAGATGACGGACTAGCGGATGTATCTCCTCATCCTGAGGAGCTTGCGCGAGCAAGCGTCTCGAAGGATGAAGGCCCTCAATATATCGAGGCCTCATGGTTCGAGACGGCGCTTCACGCCTCCTCACCATGAGGGTTGAAGGTACGGAAGGAATAGAGATGCCGATCGCCGGAAAAGGCATGCTGCTGACCTCGATGGATATCGACGAAGCGCATGAGGCCGACTTCAACCGCTGGTACGACCGCGAGCATCTGGAAGAACGTGTCGCGATTGAGGGCTTTGTCGAGGCCCGGCGTTACGTCGCCATCGAAGGCGCGCCGAAATATCTGAGCCTCTATTCCACCGAAACGTTTGAAGTGCTCGACAGTCCGCGCTATCGCGAAGCTCTCGCCAACCAGACGGTTTGGTCGAAGGCCAATATCGCACGTTTCAAGAACATGATCCGCGGCGTGGCGCGCATTACGATCAGCCGCGGCAAGGGCCGCGGCGCTGTGCTCGGCATCGTTCGCTTCCGGCCCGCACCTGGAAACGAACATCAGCTTCGCAGCGCGCTTCGCGAAGCCTTCGATCCGGCCACGCATGACGGCATTATCTCCATGCACCTGATCGAAAACGATTCAACGCTGTCGAAGCCCCTGACCGACAATCCATCTGCTTCGGCGGCAGCCAGCGATTGGTTCGGATTGATCGATGCCACCGATGCAACGCCGGCGCATACCGCCGTGAGGCGTTTAATCAACGACGCGGGTTTCAACTCTGAGGTGATTTCGAGCGGCGTCTATCGCTTGCTGTGGAACATCGCCAAGACCGACATTTCGTGAGGCGGACATTTCATGAGAAGAAATATTCCTCGCAAATAAGCCGCCATTTCTTCATGCTGCACCGCCGCATAAACCCAATTTTATGCGTCGGCATTACCCAACTCACTAAAGCTGATGATCGCGCAAAATTGGCTTTGAAGATCAGCTTGATTGGCTTTAATACGAGAAACCGATGAAGTCATTCAAGAACCGAAAAGAACGCCGCGATCTGAGCGTTCGTATACAAAATAAGGCCGCGCTGTTCTGAGTGTTGGCGCGGAAAGGTAGGAATGAAACCGACTGATATCTCGGCGCCCGACTATTTCCACAAAGTGGTCGACTGCCAATGGGCCTGTCCCGCACACACTCCCGTCCCGGAATATATCCGCTTGATTGCCGAAGGCCGCTATAGCGACGCCTACATGATCAATTGGAAGTCGAACGTGTTTCCGGGAATTCTCGGACGCACCTGCGATCGCCCGTGCGAACCCGCCTGCCGCCGCGGTCGCGTCGAGGAAACTCCGGTCGCGATCTGCCGCCTCAAGCGCGTCGCCGCCGATTTCAAAGATGACGTCAAGGGACGCATGCCGCGCCCGTCGTCGAAGAATGGCAAGCGTATCGCGATCATCGGCGGTGGTCCGGCCTCGCTGACGGTTGCGCGCGATCTCGCGCCACTCGGGTATCACTGCACCGTATTCGACCAGGACCCGAAAGCCGGCGGCATGATGCGGACGCAAATTCCGAAATTCCGCCTGCCGGATTCCGTCATCGACGAGGAAACCGATTACATCCTCAACCTCGGCATCGAGTTCAAGGGCGGCCATCGCATCGACAGCCTGAAGAAGCTGCTGTCCGACAATTACGACGCGATCTTTATCGGTTCCGGTGCACCGCGCGGCCGCGAGCTCGAGGTTCCCGGCCGGAAAGAGGCCGCAAGCCATATCCATATCGGCATCGACTGGCTCTCCAGCGTGTCATTCGGTCATGTCGACAAGATCGGCAAGCGCGTGATCGTGCTCGGCGGCGGCAACACCGCGATGGATTGCTGCCGCACCGCGCGCCGCCTCGGCGGCGAGGACGTCAAGGTGATCGTGCGCTCCGGCTTCGAGGAGATGAAGGCCTCTCCGTGGGAAAAAGAAGACGCCATGCATGAGGATATTCCGATCCTCAATTTCATGGTCCCAGTCGCCTTCACGCACGACAACGGCAAGCTCACCGGCGTCACCTTTCAGAAGGTGAAGGCCGAGTACGACTTTAAAGGCAAGCGCAGCCTGGTACCGTCAGGCGAAGCTGACGAGACGATCAACTGCGACGACGTGCTGGTCGCGGTCGGCCAGGAGAACGCGTTTCCCTGGATCGAGCGCGATTGCGGCATCGAGTTCGACAAATGGAACATGCCGAAGGTCGATCCCAAGACCATGGGATCCACGCATCCGAAAGTATTCTTCGGCGGCGACGCGGCGTTCGGGCCGAAGAACATCATCTGGGCAGTGGCGCACGGCCATGACGCCGCGCTCTCGATCCACAGGCTTGTGTCCGGCGAAGATGTCCAGGAGCGGCCGCTGCCGGAGGTGCATGTATCTTCGCAGAAGATGGGCATTCACGAGTGGAGCTACGACAACGACATTTCCGACGACAAGCGCTACAAGGTCCCGCATCGCGACAAGGTCATCGCGCTAAAGGACATCCGCGCCGAAGTCGAACTCGGCTATGACGTCAAGCTCGCGCTCGGCGAGGCCCAGCGCTGCCTCAACTGCGATGTGCAGACGGTGTTTTCAACCTCGCTGTGCATCGAGTGCGACGCCTGCGTCGATATCTGCCCGATGGATTGCATCACCTTTACGCAAAATGGCGACGAGGCCGATTTGCGAACACGGCTGAAGGCGCCGTCGCAGCATCCGGACCAGGACCTCTACGTCTCCTCCGATCTCAAGACCGGACGCGTCATGGTGAAGGACGAAGACGTCTGCCTGCATTGCGGATTGTGTGCCGAACGTTGCCCGACCGGCGCCTGGGACATGCAGAAATATCTCATCGATATGACCTACGCAGGAACATCATGTCCGACCAAAGCCCGATCAGCAGCGTAAACGACTTCGTCGTCCGCTTCGCCAACGTCAACGGCTCGGGTTCGGCGAGCGCCAACGAACTGTTCGCCCGCGCTATCCTACGCCACGGCGTGCCGGTCTCCCCGCGCAACATCTTCCCCTCCAACATTCAGGGCCTGCCGACCTGGTATGAAGTGCGGGTGACCGAAGAGGGCCATCTCGGCGCACGTGGCGGCGTCGACATGATGGTGGCGATGAACCCGCAGACCTGGGACAAGGATCTCGCTTCGATCGAACCGGGCGGCTATCTGTTTTACGACTCGACCAAGCCGCTGCCGCAGTCGAAATTCCGCGCCGACGTCACCGTGATCGGTGTGCCGCTGACCGCGATCACCAATTCCACCTATACCGATCCGCGCCAGCGCCAGCTTTTCAAGAACATCATCTATCTCGGCGCACTCTGTGCCTTGCTCGACATGGACCCCAAGCTGATCGAGCAACTGATCGGCGAGCAGTACAAAGGCAAGGAAAAGCTGCTGTCGTCGAACGTCCATGCGCTGCATCTCGGCCGCGACTGGGCGCTGCAAAACCTCAAATGCCCGATCGGGCTGCGCGTGAAAAAGGCCGACAAGGTCGGCGACCGCATCTTCATCGAGGGCAATAGCGCAGCCGCGCTGGGCGCGGTCTATGGCGGCGCCACCGTCTGCGCCTGGTATCCGATCACGCCGTCGTCGTCGCTGGCGGACGCCTTTGCCAACCACTGCAAGAAGCTGCGCCACGATCCCAAATCCGGCAAGGCGAAATACGCTATCGTGCAGGGCGAGGACGAACTCGCCTCCATCGGCATTGTGATCGGCGCCTCGTGGAACGGCGCACGTGCTTTCACCGCGACATCCGGTCCGGGCATTTCGCTGATGACCGAGTTCATCGGCCTTTCGTATTTTGCCGAAATTCCGGCCGTGATCATGAACGTGCAGCGCGCAGGCCCCTCGACGGGCATGCCGACCCGCACCCAGCAATGCGATATCATCGCCTGCGCCTACGCCTCTCACGGCGACACCAAGCATGTGCTGCTGTTTCCGGAAGATCCGGCTGAAGCCTTCGAATTCGCAGCGCAAGCCTTTGATCTCGCCGAGCGGTTGCAGACCACGATCTTCGTCATGCTCGATCTCGACATCGGCATGAACCACCGGCTGTGCCGTCCGCTGAAGTGGGACGACGCCCGGCAATATGACCGCGGCAAGGTGATGACGGCGGAAATGCTCGACGACGGCCGCGACTTCGGCCGCTATCTCGATGTCGACGGCGACGGCATTCCCTACCGCACCTATCCCGGCACCCACCCGACCAAAGGCTCGTTCTTCACCCGCGGCACGTCGCGCGACCGCTACGCGCGCTACTCGGAGGAAGGCGCGGTCTACGCCGACAACATGCAGCGCCTGGTGCGCAAGTTCGAGACCGCGCAGGACATGGTGCCGCGGCCGTTGCAGGCCAACGCGGCGAAGCCGACCAAATACGGCGTGATCTATTTCGGCTCGACGGCGCCGGCGATGGACGAGGCGATCCAATTGCTTGAGGCGCACGGTCATTCGCTTGACCGCCTGCGCATCCGCGCCTTCCCGTTCCACTCATCGGTCGCAAGCTTCATCGCCGACCATGATTTTGTGTATGTGGTCGAGCAGAATCGCGACGCCCAGCTTCGTTCGCTGATCGTCAACGAAAACGGCATCGATCCGGTCCGTCTGGTGCCGATCCGCCATTACGACGGCACGCCGATCACCGCGCGTTTCATTGCGAACGCGATCGGCGAACATCAGGATCAGCTCAAGCTGACGCCGCTACGCAAGGTGAAGTCATGACCTATATCGCGAAACCGAAATTCCACCATCCGAGCCTGACCAAAAATCGCCTCGGCTACACCCATCGCGATTACGAGGGCAAGATTTCGACGCTGTGCGCCGGCTGCGGTCACGACTTCGATCACCGCCTCGATCATCGAGGCCTGCTACGAACTCTCGATCGAGCCGCATCTGGTCGCCAAGATTTCCGGCATCGGCTGCTCCTCGAAAACCCCTGACTATTTCCTCGGCAACTCCCACGGCTTCAATTCCGTGCATGGCCGCATGCCGTCGGTTTTGACCGGCGCCAACCTCGCCAACCGCGACCTGATCTATCTCGGCATCTCCGGCGACGGCGACTCCGCCTCCATCGGCTTCGGCCAGTTCGCGCATTCGATCCGGCGCGGCGTCAACATGACCTATATCGTCGAGAATAATGGCGTCTACGGCCTGACCAAGGGCCAGTTCTCGGCGACCGCCGACCGTGGCTCGAAATCGAAGAAGGGCGTGACCAACACCGACAATGCGGTCGATCTCGTGGCGATCGCGCTTCAGCTCGGCGCAAGCTTCGTGGCGCGCAGCTTCTCCGGCGACAAGACCCAGCTGGTGCCGCTGATTGCGGCCGCGATCGAACACAAAGGCGCGGCCTTCATCGACGTCATCAGCCCCTGCATCGCCTTCAACAACCATGCCGGCTCGACCAAGAGCTTCGATTATGTGCGCGAGCATAACGATGCGGTGAACCGCCTCGACGTGCTGACCGGGCGCGAGCCGATCTCGATCGATTACGCACCGGGCACGGTGCAGGTGGTCGAACAGCACGACGGCAGCAAGATCGCGCTGCGCAAGATCGACGCCGATTACGACGCGCATGACCGCGTCGGCGCGCTGGCGTTCTTGCAAAAGCACGCCGCCAAGGGCCAGATCGTCACCGGACTGCTTTACGTCGATCCGGATTCGGAGGATCTGCACAGCCACCTCAACACGGTAGAGCAGCCGCTCAATCGCCTTGAGGCGGACGTTCTCTGCCCGGGCTCGGCCGCGCTGGAAAAGATCAACGCCAGTTTGCGCTGAGGCTTGGTCGTTAATTTCGCGTCATTGCGAGGAGCGAAAGCGACGAAGCAATCCAGCTCTGGATTGCTTCGCTGGCGCTCGCAATGACGATCAAGTTACCCGGCGCACATAGCTCGCATTGAGGTCCTTTACGGATCGCGCGCCGCACTGCTGCATGGCGGCCCTGGTTTCGGTGCGCACGAGTTCCAGCACACGCTCCACGCCTTCCTGGCCGAAGGCGCCCAGCCCCCAGAGGTAGGGACGCCCGACCCCGACCGCTTGCGCCCCCATCGCGAGCGCCTTGACCGCGTCGGTGCCGCGGCGGAATCCGCTATCGACGATCACGGGAACGCGCCCCTTCACCGCCGCGATGATTTCCGGCAGCGCGTCGATGGTGGAGCGGCCGTTGTCCTCGCCGCGTCCGCCATGATTGGAAACCAGAATGCCGTCGAGGCCGTTCTGCACGGCGAGTTCGGCGTCCGCAGCCGTGACGATACCCTTCAATATGATTTTCATCCTGGTCACGTCGCGCATGCGCTTGACGGTGTCCCAATCGAGATTGGAGGATTCGCCGCCACCCTTGATGCCGGAGAGATCGATGCCGTCGTAATTATGCCGCCGCAGCGCCCGCGAGGCAAAGCTGGAGCGGTCATGACACCCCGAACATTCGCGGGTGTCGGATTTCATCAACCGGAATAATGTCTCTTGATTGCGGCCGGCGATACGATCAACCGTCACCGCCAGAACCGGGCAGCCGGCGCCATCGGCCCGCTTGATCAACGCCTTCGCCACCTCGAAACTCGGCGAGGCGTAAAGCTGAAACCAGATCGGCGCGCCGCGCGCCTTGGTGACGTCGTCGACCGAGAAATTCGACGAGGTCGAGAGAATTTGCAGGTGATTGCCGGCGCGCGCCGCCTTCGCGACCGCCAGTTCGCCATCGGGATGAAAGAACTGGTTGGCGCCGGTCGGGCAGACGAAGATCGGCGAGTTGTATTTCGTTCCGAACAGTTCGACGCTGATATCGACCTTCGATACGTCGTTGAGACGATGCGGCATCAGCTGGAATTTCTTGAAATCCTCGCGGTTGGCGCGCAGCGTCACTTCGTCGTCAATTCCTGAGGCCATATAACCGAAATGCGCTGGCGGTACGTTCTGACGGGCGACCGGCTCGAAATCGAACACGTTGATCGCTTCTTTTGGAGTTTTGATGAGATCGACGCTGCCTGGCGGCGCCCAGATCATTGGATCGGGCAGTCTCGATGGCGCCTCCATGCCGTTCGCGGCGAACGCGCCCGATGCCAGCAGGGGCGACGCCGCACAATATTGCAAAAACCGGCGGCGGCTCGTGGCGCTGATATCCTCTCGCAGCATGTAAGTATCCTCCCCCTGCACTTATTTTTATCGAGGTACGATAGCAGCGACAGAAGACGGCTCGGAAGGCTCCGCCTGTGGCAGCCCAGACATCCCGGATCTGACATGGCATGCCCAACCCCTCACCAAGCCCGAAAAATTGATCAGCACAACAGGCTTAAAGCGGTATTTCGGAGGATCGAACTCCGGCTCCGGGCGTTATCACAAGTAAGATCACCCATATTCCGGTCACTGAAGCGGCCTAAGGATTGTTGATGGCAGGACCTCTCGTTAATGTCCGGTCTGCTACCAAATCCCCATCCGCTCGAACCGAAACGGGACATCATGAATCCGGTCAAAGCACTCGAAAACCACGGCCAGGCAGTCTGGCTGGATTTCCTGGCACGCGGCTTCGTCGCCAAGGGCGACCTGAAGAAACTTATCGATACTGACGGCGTCAAGGGCGTGACGTCCAACCCGTCGATCTTCGAGAAGGCGATCGGCAGTTCGGATGAATATGATGCTCCGATCGGGCGCGCTTTAAAAAAAGGCGACCGCCCAGTCGCCGATCTGTTCGAGCACCTCGCGGTCGAAGACATCCAGCATGCTGCCGACGTGCTCCGTCCGGTCTATGATGAGTTGAAAGGCCATGACGGCTTCGTCAGCCTTGAAGTGTCACCCTATCTGGCGATGGACACCAAGGGCACGATCGCTGAGGCCGAGCATCTCTGGAAGGCCGTCCATCGCAAGAATCTGATGGTGAAAGTGCCCGCGACGCCGGAAGGCCTGCCCGCCATCGAGCATTTGATCGGCGAAGGCATCAGCATCAACATCACGCTGTTGTTCTCGCAAAAGGTCTATATCCAAGTTGCCAAGGCCTATATCGCCGGCCTTGAAAAGCTCGTCGCCGATGGCGGAGATCCCTCCCATGTCGCGAGCGTCGCGAGCTTCTTCGTCAGCCGCATCGATACGGCGGTCGACAAGCAGCTCGACGAAAGGATCGCACGCGCCAACGACCCGCATGAGAAAGAGCGGCTTGCCGCGTTGAAGGGCAAGGTGGCGATCGCCAACGCGAAGCTGGCCTATCAGGAATACAAGAAACTCTTTTCGGGTGCGCGCTGGGAAAAACTCGCGGCCAAGGGCGCCAAGCCGCAGCGGCTGCTGTGGGCCTCCACCGGCACCAAGAACAAAGACTATAGCGACGTCCTCTATGTCGAGGAGCTGATCGGCGCCAATACTGTCAATACCGTGCCGCCGGCCACGCTGGACGCCTTCCGCGATCACGGCAAGCTGCGCGACAGCCTCGAGGAAAATGTCGACGAGGCGAGGGACGTCCTCACCGAGCTCGACAAATCCGGCATTTCGCTCGATGCGATCACGGAGGAACTGGTCAAGGACGGCGTCAAGTTGTTTGCGGATGCCGCCGACAAGCTTTACGGCGCGGTCGCCCATAAGCGCGCGACCGTTCTCGGCGCCGCCATCGGCGCGCAGAAGCTGGCGCTTGGCGCCAGTCTAGAAAAGGCGGTCGAGAAGAGCACCGAGGAATGGCGCGCTTCGGCCAAGATCCGAAAGCTTTGGCGCAAGGACAAATCGGTCTGGACCAACGACGACGAGAACAAATGGCTGGGCTGGCTCGACAGCCTGGCCAAGGCCGACATCGCCGACTACGAAGATTACGCGCAGCGGGTAAAGGGGCAGAATTTCTCCGACGCCGTCGTGCTCGGTATGGGCGGATCGAGCCTCGGGCCCGAAGTGCTGGCGGAAACCTTTCCGAAAAAGTCGGGCTTCCCCAAATTGCACGTGCTCGATTCCACCGACCCGGCGCAGGTGCGCGCGATGGAAAAGACTGTCGATCTCAAGAAGACGCTGTTTATCGTCTCGAGCAAATCCGGCGGCACCACCGAGCCCAACGTGATGAAGGATTACTTCTTCGCGCAGGTGTCCAAAGCCATCGGCGCCGACAAGGCCGGGCACCGTTTCATCGCCGTGACCGATCCCGGCTCCTCGCTGGAGAAGGTCGCGACCAAGCAGGGCTTTGCGCGCATTTTCCATGGCGACCCCGCGATCGGCGGCCGCTATTCCGTGTTGTCTCCGTTCGGCCTCGTGCCCGCCGCAACCGCCGGCATCGATCTGCGCAGCCTGATCCACCATACGCTGGCGATGGTCCGCTCCTGCGGCGCAGACGTGCCGCCGCATGAAAATCCCGGCGTTCAGCTTGGCCTCGCCATGGGACTTGCGGGCGTCGAAGGCCGCGACAAGGTCACGATTTTCTCGTCCAGGAAAATCGCGGATTTCGGCGCCTGGGCTGAACAACTCATCGCCGAATCCACCGGCAAGGACGGCAAGGGTCTTGTGCCGGTCAACGGCGAGACGCTGGGCGACGTCTCGGTTTACGGCGACGACCGATTCTTCATCGATCTTCGCACCGAAAGCGAAAGCGACGCGGCGCATGACGAAAAGCTCGACGCGCTGGAACAGGCTGGCCACCCAGTCGTTCGCATCGTCATGAAATCGATCGAACATATCGGGCAGGAATTCTACCGCTTCGAAATGGCGACCGCGGTCGCGGGCGCCGTTATCGGCATCAATCCGTTCAACCAGCCCGACGTCGAAGCCGCCAAGGTCAAGACACGCGAACTGACCGCTGCGTTCGAGAAATCCGGCGCGCTGCCGAAAGAATCGCCGGTGATCACAACCGACGAAGCAGATCTCTATACCGATGAAATAAATGCTGCGGATTTGCGCAAGGCAGGCGCCGACGGCACGCTGGAATCCTGGCTGAAGGCGCATTTCTCGCGCGTCGATGCCGGCGACTATGTTGCCTTGCTCGCCTATATCGAGCGCAATGCAGCCCACATCGATACATTGCAGGCCGCTCGTCTCGCCATTCGCGACGAATGCCATGTCGCGACCTGCGCCGAATTTGGCCCGCGTTTCCTGCACTCGACCGGACAGGCCTATAAAGGCGGTCCGGACAGTGGCGTGTTCCTTCAGGTTACCGCCGACGATGCAAAGGATTTGCCGGTGCCGGGCCAGAAGGCCAGCTTTGGCGTGATCAAGGCGGCTCAAGCCCGCGGCGATTTCGGCGTGCTCACTGAGCGCGGCCGGCGTGCCTTACGCGTGCATCTCAAGGGCGACCTCGCGCAAGGTCTCAAGGCGCTCGACGATGCGATCCAGCAGGCGCTGAACTAAAGGACAAAACTATGCAGCTCGGTATGATCGGCTTGGGGCGGATGGGCGGCAATATCGTCCGCCGGTTGATGCGGCACGGACATACGACCGTCGTCTACGACAAGAACGCCCAAGCCGTCGACGAGATCGCCAAGGAAGGTGCAAAAGGGGCCGGCTCACTGGAGGAATTCGTCGGCAAGCTGGAAAAGCCGCGCACTGCCTGGGTGATGCTCCCCGCAGGACATATCACCGAAACGACGATCGAGGCGTTGTCCAAGCTGATGGAGAGCGGCGACGTCATCATCGATGGCGGCAACACGTTCTGGCAGGACGATGTCCGCCGCGGCAAGGCGTTGAAAACACGCGGCATCCATTACATCGACGTCGGCACCTCCGGCGGCGTTTGGGGCATCGAGCGCGGCTACTGCATGATGATCGGCGGCGACAAGCAAGTGGTCGAACGCCTCGACCCGATCTTCGCCACGCTTGCGCCCGGCCTCGGCGACATTCCGCGCACCGAGGGGCGGCAGGGACGCGACCCCCGCGTCGAGCAGGGCTATCTCCACACCGGCCCCATCGGCGCCGGGCATTTCGTCAAGATGGTCCACAACGGCATCGAATATGGCCTGATGCAGGCCTACGCCGAAGGTTTCGACATCCTGAAGAACGCCAATATCGACGCATTACCGCAAGACCATCGCTTCGAGCTCGACACTGCCGACATCGCCGAAGTCTGGCGCCGCGGCAGCGTGATCCCCTCCTGGCTGCTTGACCTCACCGCTTCGGCGCTCGCCAAAAATCCGACGCTTGGGATCTATTCCGGCTTTGTCGAGGATTCAGGCGAAGGCCGCTGGACCGTGAACGCCGCGATCGATGAGGCCGTCCCGGCCGAAGTTCTGACAGCGGCGCTATTCGCACGTTTTCGTTCCCGCAAGGAACATACCTTCGCTGAAAAAATTCTCTCGGCAATGCGCGAGGGGTTCGGCGGCCACAAGGAGCCGCACGAGCATTCTGACCCCGCGCAAGCAAGCGCGCCCGCCAAACCGAAAGCCGGTCACTCGTGACAGAACCATCCGCAAAGCAGCACAAACCCGACCCCTGCTCTTTCGTCATCTTCGGCGCCACCGGCGATCTGACTCATCGGCTGGTGATTCCCGCCCTTTACAATCTGGCGGCCTCCGATCTGTTGCCGGAAAAATTCTGCGTGGTCGGTATTGCCCGCAAGGGCATGTCGAGTGACGAGATGCGCGACAGCCTGATGAAGGGCCTGCGCCAATACAAAACGCGCCCCATCGAGGATGCGATCGCCAAGCGGCTGCTTGAATGCGTCACCTGCATCGAAGCCGACCCGAAGGATCCAAATTCCTTCGATTCGATGCGCGAGCGGCTTGAAAAACTGGAAGCCAATCGCTCGACCGGCGGCAACCGCCTGTTCTATCTGGCAACCCCGCCTGTCGCTTTCGCCCCGATCGCGAAGCAACTCGGGCGCGCAGGGATGTTGAAAGAGGAAGGCGGCGCATGGCGGCGGCTCGTGGTCGAAAAGCCCTTCGGGACCGATCTGGCATCCGCGAAAGCGCTCAACGACGAGCTGCTGAAGATCGTCGAGGAGCACCAGATCTACCGGATCGATCATTACCTCGGCAAGGAGACGGTCCAGAACATCCTGGTGCTGCGTTTTGCCAACGGCATGTTCGAGCCGATCTGGAACCGGAATCATATCGACCACGTGCAGATCACAGTTGATGAAAAGATCGGCGTCGGCCATCGCGGCAGCTTCTATGACTCCACCGGTGCGTTGCGCGACATGGTGCCGAACCATCTGTTTCAACTGCTGTCGCTTGTAGCGATGGAGCCGCCGGTGAAATTTAATGCCCACGCGGTGCGCACGGAAAAAGCCGAGGTACTGGCGGCAATCCAGACCCAGAGCGAGGAAGAAGCTCTCAAAAACTCGGTGCGCGGCCAATACCAAACCGGCAAGAGCGGCGAAACTGAAACTCCCGATTACCGCAAGACTGAGGACGTCAAGCCCGACAGCACGACTGAAACCTATGCCGCGCTAAAACTGACCATCGACAACTGGCGCTGGGCCGGCGTGCCCTTTTACTTGCGCACCGGCAAGGCGCTCGGCGTCAAGCGCACGGAAGTCGCGATCAAGTTCAAGCAGGCACCGTTTGCGATGTTCCGCGAGACGCCGGTCGACCGGCTGTCGCAGAACTATCTCGTCATCGCCATCGAGCCGACCGAAGGCATCACCTTGCAATTCAATACCAAGGTGCCGGGCCCGACGATCAACATCGACGGCGTCGAAATGAAGTTTCGCTACAAGGACTATTTCCAGGCGGAGCCAACCACCGGATACGAAACGCTGATCTACGACTGCATGATCGGCGACAACATCCTGTTTCAGCGCGCCGACAGCGTGGAAGCCGGCTGGCAGGCGGTTCAGCCATTTCTCGATGCCTGGAAGAAGGCAGGCGCGAAGGGGCTGGAATTCTATAAAGCCGGCAGCGAAGGTCCGGAAGCCGCAGATGGGCTGCTCAAACGTGACGGCCGCAATTGGCGCAAGCTGGGTTAAGCCGCGTGCCATTCCCTCCCCCTGTCCGCCGGATCGTCGTCGCCGATCCGGCTGCGCTGGCGTTCACCGCCGCGCAACGTTTGCTCGCAAGGATCGATGCCAATGCAGGGCGCGTAGCGATTGGCCTGACCGGCGGATCCAGCCCAAAGCAGCTCTATCAATTGCTGGCGAGCGAGGCTTACTCGAAACGGATTCCCTGGGATCGCGTGCACTGGTTCATCGGCGACGAACGCTTCGTCCCGGCTAGTGATGCCCGGAACAATATGCGGATGGCCCGCGAGATTTTCCTCGATCGCTTCGCGCCCAGGGGTCACATCCACCCGATCCCGACGGATGCCGCCGATCCGGACGAATCCGCCCGCCGCTATGAGCACGAGCTCAAAGCGTTCTATGGCGCCGGTGATCTCGATCCCGCGCTGCCGCTGTTCGACCTCGTGCTGATGGGGGTCGGGCCCGACGGCCACACCGCCTCCCTGTTTCCCGACTATCCTGCGATTACCGAGACCAAACGCTGGGTCGTCGGCGTGCCCAAAGCGCATGTCGAGCCGTTTGTGCCCCGGGTCACCCTCACTCTGCCCGCGCTCGCCTCCTGCCGCGAAATGCTGTTCGAGCTCGCAGGTGAGGAAAAGCGTGCGATCTTGACGCGGCTTCTCGCAGGGGAGAACCTGCCGGCCAATCGGGCTCGATCGATCGGTGAAACCGTGCTTCTCGTCGACCGTGCCGCGGCAGGCGGAGAACTTCGTGGTGGATAGACCGGACAAATCGCCCTGCGCATTGATCGTGATGGGCGTATCGGGTTCGGGCAAAAGCACCATCGCCACCGAATTGGCCAGACAATTATCCTGGACCTTCGAGGACGGTGATCGCTTTCATCCCAAAAGCAACGTCGCCAAGATGAGCGCGGGCCATCCGCTGACGGATGAAGACCGCTGGCCGTGGCTGCAAGCGATTGCTGACGAGATCGACAAGGTTTGTCGGGCTGGCGGCCAAATCGTGGTTGCCTGCTCGGCGCTGAAACGCGCCTATCGCAATGTGTTGGTGCACGGACGCGACGACGTCCGCATCGTCTTTCTTGATGGCAGCCAGGCCCTGATCGCTGACCGGCTCGCCCGGCGCAAGGGACATTTCATGCCGCCGGGCTTGCTCGACAGCCAGTTCAAGACCCTGGAGCCGCCGCAAGCGGACGAACGTCCGATCGCCGTCTCGATCGACGCTTCGGTCGAGGACATCGTCAGCAACATTGTCGCCCTAGTGACTGCCGAAGTCAGGACCTGCCGCCCATGACCCGCATTGCGCTTGTAGTCTCCGATGTCGACGGCACGCTCCTGACCAAGGAAAAGCTGCTCACCGAGCGCGCCATCAGCGCCGTGCGGAAGCTCCACGAGGCCGGCATCGGCTTTACGATTACCTCGAGCCGCCCAACCATCGGCATGCGATTTCTGATCGAGCCGCTGGGAATCACCCTTCCCATTGGCGCCTTCAACGGCAGCTGCATTGTCGATCCGGCGCTGAAGCCGGTCGAGCAGCATATGATCCCGGAAGCCGCAACACGGCGCACCCTCGACGTGCTCGGCAAGTTCGGCGCCGAAATCTGGCTGTTCACCACTGATCTTTGGCTCGCCCGGGATCCCAACGGCCCATATGTCCCGCACGAAAAGCTCGCTATCCGGGCCGATCCGACCATCGTTTCAGATTTCACGCCCTATCTTTCGTCGGCCTGCAAGATCGTCGGCGCCAGCGCGGATGCGGCCGGTTTGCAACGCTGCGAAGCCGAAATGCGCGAGGCGCTCGGCGCGCAGGCGACCGCCGTGCGTTCGCAAAGCTATTATCTCGACATCACGCCGCCCGGTGTCAATAAAGGCACCTTCGTACAGACGATCACGCGTCGTCTTGGCATCTCGACCGACCTGGTCGCCACCATCGGCGACATGCAAAACGATCTGGCGATGTTTCACGTCAGCGGAACGTCATTTGCGATGGGTAACGCCACCGATGATGTGAAGCAGCAGGCGACGCACGTCACCGCCTCCAATGAAGACGAGGGCTTTGCCAAGGCGATGGAGATGATTTTGAGAGAGAACGGAAGGTAAATGTCATGCGCGGGCTTGACCCGCGCATCCATCTTTTTGGCAAGATACTTTCCTGAAGGCAGATGGATTGCCGGGTCATAGGCGAGCGGAAGCGACGCCGTTCTTCGAACGGCTATGCCCGGCAATGACGCCTAACGGCGTCATTTCGATCGCTGCATCGCGGGCTTGTCGTTGGCGTGCCGTGCTTCGGTTAAGTTGTGCGCGGTGTTGATCAGCGCGATATGGGTCAGAGCTTGCGGAAAATTGCCGGTCTGGCGGCCTGGACCTGGATCGAACTCCTCGGCCAGCAATCCGAGATCATTGGCGACGCCAACCACGCGATCGAACAGCACTTGCGCCTTGTCGATCTCGCCCGCAAGGACGTAAGCGTCCGCGAACCAGAGCGAGCACGCCAGAAACGCGCCTTCGATCGGCTGGACCTCGGAGGTGATCTCGCGAGGATCATGCCGGAGCACAAATCCGTCCCGCATCATGTGGTGTTCGATCGCGGCAATGGTGCCGCGAATCCGCGCATCCGAGCCCGGCAAAAAGCCCACGGCCGGCAGCAGAAGGATGCTGGCATCGAGCCATTTCGCGCCATAGGATTCGACGAAGCTGTTCAGCTCGGGATCGAAACCCTTTTCGCAGACGTCGCGATGGATGGTATCGCGCAACGCCTTCCATCGGTCGAGCGGCGCCTTGAATCCGAACATCTCGGCGCTCTTGATGCCGCGGTCGAACGCAACCCACGTCATGACTTTTGAAAAGACATAGTGCCGACCGTTGTCGCGCCGCTCCCAGATGCCCTGGTCCGGCTGATCCCACACCTCGGCGAGGTGATCGAGCACGGTGCATTCGAGATCCCAGGTCCCCTCGTCGAGCTTGAGCTTGGTCACGCGCGACTGGTGGAAGGCGTCCATCAGTTCACCGTAGACATCGAGCTGCAACTGGGCGTGGGCAGCGTTGCCGATCCGGACCGGCCGCGCGCCTTCGTAACCGGGCAGCCATCCCGCTTCCCATTCGAGCAGCCGGCGCTGGCCCTTGATGCCGTACATGATCTGCATGTTGCCGGGGGCGCCTGCCGCCGCGCGTAGTAGCCAGCTGTGCCAGGCAGAGGCTTCTTCCGTATAGCCCGAATTCATCAGCGCCAGCAGCGTAAACGTCGCGTCGCGCAGCCAGCAATACCTGTAGTCCCAATTCCGCGCGCCGCCGAGCTTTTCCGGCAGCGACGTGGTGGGAGCGGCAACGATGCCGCCAGTCGGCAAATAGGTCAGCGCCTTGAGCGTGATCAGCGAGCGCATCACAAGGTCGCGGCTATCGCCTTCGTAATTGCAGCGGCTGCACCAATCGAGCCAGAAATCCTCGGTCTCCTGCAAGGCTTTCGCAGGATCGATCGGATCAGGCAGCTCCAGATGCGATGCGCCATAGGTGAGAACGAAGGGAATGGTCTTGCCTTCGGTCACCTCGAACTCAGCCACCGTGGTCAGATCCTTGCCGCGGGTCTCGACAGGTGTGCGCAGCACCGTCATGTCCTGACCGCAAATCGCAAGCAACGCGCCATCTTCGGTGCGCTTGACCCACGGAATGTCCGCACCCATCCCGAAGCGGATCACGAGCTCCATCCTCATCTTGACGCTGCCCTTGATGCCGCGCACCAGGCGGACGACGTCGGAAGCGTGCCCACGCGGCGGCATGAAGTCGACGATGGCAACGGCCCCGTCTGCGGTTTCAAACTGCGTCTCCAGGATCAGCGTATTGTCCCAGTAACGGCGGGAAATTTGCGTAGCTTCGTCACTCGGCGCGATCAGCCAGCGGCCGTTTTTCCGCGTGCCTAGGAGCGCGGAAAAACACGCATCCGAATCGAAATCCGGCCAGCACAGCCAGTCGATCGAACCGTCACGGCCGACAAGGGCTGCGGTTTCGCAATCTCCGATCAGGCCGTAATCTTCAATTCTGGACACTGCTTTTACCGGTTGAACATGACGGGCTCACCACTGGCGCGAGTCCTCTCCTGCGTTGCGTCTTTCAAAGCTCTGACGTCGATTTCGTGGGCGATGTCGCTGAGCGCAACCGGCAAGCGTTGACGCCAGTTCGGATGCTCATTCACCGTGCCCGGAATATTCGGCTGGTCGATCACGCCGAGGAGATCTTCGAGTGAGATTGCGAGCAGCCGCGACCTTGTTTTGGAAAGAAAGGCCGCGATCGCATAGAGATCGTTATCGTCGATGGCATGATGGCGCAGCACGTCGTCCAGCATCGCCAGCGCGTGCCAGCGCGCATCGTCGCTTTCGCCGGGATCGATGCCGATGGAACGCTTGATCTTGAGATCGCCGAACGAGCGCCAGCCGGCATAAGTCGAGAGGTCGTGGGTGTTGAAGGTGACAAGCGCATTCGGCAAATAGCGATCGGGGCCGCGAAAGGCGCCGCGATCGTCGCGCTCGAACATCATGACCTGATACGACCAGATGCCCCACTCCGCCATGGTGTCGCGAAAGCCTTCCGGAACGGTGCCGAGATCCTCGCCGATCACGATGCAGGCATGCGCCACGCTTTCCTGGGCGGTTGCCGCCAGCAGCGCCTCGAACGGCATCTGCACGTAGGCGCCGTTGTCGGCCGCAAAGCCGTGCGGCACGAGATAAAGCCGCTTCAGACCGAGCACATGATCGAGCCTGACCGC
This sequence comes from uncultured Alphaproteobacteria bacterium, assembly GCA_963775545.1. GTDB lineage: Bacteria > Pseudomonadota > Alphaproteobacteria > Rhizobiales > Xanthobacteraceae > Bradyrhizobium. The sequence goes on along the minus strand of CAVZJE010000021.1, from coordinate 53,336 downwards.
ACCCGCGTAACGCATCGCGGCCCGTAACATATCGCGGTACGGCTCGAACGACTGCAGTTCGAGACCGGCCGCATTGAAGCCGGCCAGGCCCCAGTTCTGGCCGGCGAGGTTGAGCGGGTCGGGCGGTGCGCCGACCGACAGATGACGCGAGATCGCGACCTGCTCGTTCCAGGCGTCGAAGCCGCCGGACTGCACGCCGACTGCCACATCGAGATAGAGCCCTACTTTCATTCCGAGACGGCGCGCCCGGTCCCGGCAGGCGCGCAATTGCCGATCCGCCGTCCATTGCACGAATTCGACGAATTCGATCTCGGCGGCGTCTTCACCCCGGCGCAATCTGGCGCATTTGGCATCATCGGGCGCGCGCCAGTCGGCCGGCCATTCCCACCACGGCTGAGCAAACCGGTGCCGCAGCACTTCGAAGCAGGCAAAGCGCGACAATAGCGGCGCGCGTTCGGCGCGAAAGGCGTCGAAATCCTTTTTCCGCGCGGCAGCCGGCTGTAGCCTGAATTTCTCAAAGGCCGCGCGCAACGCGCGCCACTTCAGCTCGGCGACGCCTTTGTAGTCGACGATATGGCCTTCCCTTAAGCGAGCCGCCGCTTTGCTGGCCTTGGTGCCGGCTCCGAATTCGGGGATTTGCTCGACATCGATATAGAGCGCATTGAGAAACAGCCGGCTGTTGGGCGAATAAGGGCTGCACTCGGCCGGCTTGTCGTCGAACAATGCGTGCAGCGGATTGAGGCCGACACCATCCGCACCCAGCTGGGCGGCAAACTCGAGCAAGCTGGCCAGATCGGTAAAATCCCCGATTCCCCAATTGCGCGCCGAGCGGATGCCGTAGAGCTGCACCGCCAATAGCCAGCCGCGATCGAAATCGCCGGCGTAGGCCCGAGGCGGCGAAACGATCAACGGCACTTCCTCGCTGAAAGCGGCGGCATCCGTCAGTTGGAGCCGGTAAATCCCCTCCCGCCAATCGGCGGGCCAGACGATAGTGCGCTGGCCCGCTTCGCCCTGCGCGACGACCTCCTGACCGGCGACGAGCTTCCAGGCGACCGGCAGCGCCGCGGCGGGGCTGAGTTCGGTGCGCGAGGTCTGACCGGCGCGGATCACGACCGGGCCATTCAGAAGCCGGCCTGGAGTTCGTTCCGGCAGGGCATCGAGGATGATCTTGAGCGCGGTGGCATCTGTCACATGGCGGTGACCCTGACCGTCCACAAACTCGGTCTGGATGCCCAATTCCTTGGCCCGGCTAAAAACGTCCATTCGGCACGCCATTTGCAGAAAAAGAGAGCAGGAGGGGAAGAAGGTCCGTGGGGGAAGTCGCCGCAAATTCTACTGATTTGGGAATAGGATAGAAGTGGCTAACGCTCTCGCCTACCATGCCGTTCCCAAGGAACCAATGGAAGGGGAACGGCTTTGTATATATGTCCCGAGCATCTCCTTTCGCGCCAACGAAATGGGACTGATCTATGCTGCCAGCACCATCGTGAACAAATCCACCGAACCCGCGGAAGGCCCTGTACGCCATTCGGGGCCTGAACCGTATTATCCTCCCGCCTCCGCTCGCCCGCTGGTCCCGATGAATTTGATGTCAGCTATCGACACACAGGAAACGCCGGCTGCCGCGCTCGACAGCGACGCGCTGTGGTACAAGGATGCCATCATCTATCAGCTCCACGTCAAGGCGTTTGCCGACAGCAACAATGACGGCATCGGCGATTTCGCAGGGCTGACCGAAAAACTGGACTATCTGCAAGACCTCGGGGTGACGACGCTCTGGCTGTTGCCGTTCTATCCCTCGCCGGGGCGTGACGACGGCTACGACATTGCCGACTACGGCGCGGTCAATCCCGATTTCGGGACCATGAAGGACTTTCGCCGCTTCATCGTCGAAGCCAAGCGGCGCGGCTTGCGGGTCATCATCGAGCTCGTCGTCAATCACACCTCCGACCAGCATCATTGGTTCAAGCGTGCCCGGCGCAGCGCCCCGAAATCGAGCGCGCGCAACTGGTATGTGTGGAGCGACACCGACCAGAAATATCAGGGCACGCGCATCATTTTCACCGACACGGAAAAATCGAACTGGACCTGGGATACGGAAGCCGGCCAGTTCTACTGGCACCGTTTCTTTTCACATCAGCCGGATCTGAACTTCGACAATCCGCGCGTGGTCAATGCGCTGGTCCACGTGATGAAGCGCTGGCTCGACACCGGCGTCGACGGTTTCCGGCTCGACGCCATCCCCTATCTGTGCGAACGCGACGGCACCAACAACGAGAATCTTCCCGAGACGCACGCCATCATCCGGCGGATGCGCGCCGAGCTCGATAAGTACGCCAAGGGCAAGGTGCTGCTCGCGGAAGCCAATCAGTGGCCGGAGGACGTTCAGTACTATTTCGGCAACAGCGATGAATGCCACATGGCTTATCATTTCCCGCTGATGCCGCGCATCTACATGGCGATTGCCCAGGAAGACCGCTTTCCCATCACTGACATCCTGCGCCAGACGCCGGATATTCCACCCGACTGTCAATGGGCGCTGTTCCTGCGCAATCACGACGAACTCACGCTGGAAATGGTCACCGACGTCGAGCGCGACTATCTGTGGTCGACCTACGCCAACGATCCGCGCGCGCGGATCAATGTCGGCATTCGCCGCCGCCTGGCGCCGCTGATGGACAACGACCGCCGCAAGATCGAGCTGATGAACTCGCTGCTGCTGTCGTTCCCCGGCACGCCGATCATCTATTACGGCGACGAAATCGGCATGGGCGACAATATCTATCTCGGCGACCGCAATGGCGTGCGTACGCCGATGCAGTGGACGCCGGATCGCAACGGCGGCTTCTCCCGCACCGATCCCGCCCGGCTCTATGCGCCGATCATCATGGACTCGGTCTACGGCTACGAGGCGGTCAACGTCGAGGCGCAGTCGCGCAGCCTGTCGTCGCTGCTCAGCGCCACCAAGAAGCTGATCGCGGTGCGCAAATCGACGCTCGCGTTCGGGCGCGGCAGCATGTCTTTCATCCGCCCGGCCAACCGCGCGGTGCTGGCCTATGTGCGGCAGCTCGGCGACGAAGTCATTCTTTGCGTCGCCAATCTTTCGCGCTCGGCGCAGGCGACCGAGCTCGACCTCTCTGCCTTCAAGGAACGCGTGCCGCTGGAAATGCTTGGGCGTACGCACTTTCCGCCCATCGGCGAACTGCCCTACATGATCACGCTCGCGCCTTACGGCTTCTACTGGTTTCAGCTTCAGGAGCGCGACAAGTCGGAGCCGGCCGCGCCGTCGATCGTTCCCGAATTCGAAACGCTGGTGGTGCCGGTCGGCGCCACCTGGGTTTCGCTCGCCCGCACCCGTAGCCTGTTCGAATGCGACGTGCTGCCCGGGCATCTCGCCCGCTCCCGCTGGTATCCGCTCCACACCGCGTCTGCGATCCATCCCACCCTGACATCGGCGGTCCCGTTTTGCGATATCGGCGACAACAGGCCGTGGCTTACTTTCTTCGAAGCCACCGAAGACGAGGCTAAAACGCGTTACGTGCTGCCGATGCAGATCGAATGGGTGCGTTTCGACCGCGAACGCTATAACCCGAACGCGCTGGCCGCGGTGCGCCAGGGCGCCCGCGAAGGCACACTGCTGGACGTCGCCACCGATCCGATTTTCATCGGACTTCTGCTGCGCAACCTCGGCCAGACGCTGACGATCGACGAAAACGGTCTGAAACTTGAATTCACGCCGACGAGCAAATTCTCAGGCAAAGCCGTCAGGCAGCCCGAACGCATCGCTTTGCTCGAGGGTGCTCCTCTCAGCAGCACGATGCAGGTCGATTCCGACTACGTGGTGAAGCTGTTCCGGAAGCTCGAAAGCGGCGTGAACCCCGAAATCGAGATCGGCCGGCTCCTGACCGAGGTTGCAGGCTTTCCCAACACGCCGACGATGCTCGGCAGCGCGGAGTTGATCGAAGGCGAACAGCGAAACGCGATCGCAATCGTTCATGCCCAGATCGGCAACCAGGGCGACGCCCGGACGGTCACGGCGGCCTATCTCGACCGCTTGCTTGAGGAACAGCGCCTGCTTGCATCCGGCGGCCCAAGGCGGGAAAGCGAGGAGCAGGCCGGCTATTTGCGTCACCTGTCGCAAATCGGCAGGCGCGCCGCCGAATTGCACTTGGCGTTGGCCAGCGCCAGCGGAATGCCTGACTTCACGCCCGAGCCGATCCAGCCGGCGGACGTTGCCCGCTGGACCACGGCTGTCGTCCAGAGCGCGGCCCGCGCATTCCATACCTTGAGGCAACGCCGCAATTCGTGTGGGGAAGCCGACCGAACGATGATCGACGAGTTCCTGGCCCAGCAGGACATCCTGCACCACCGCCTGAACGGCTTGATGCCGAGCCGGGTGAGAGGTCTCAACTCGCGCCTGCACGGCGATTTCAATCTGGCACGGGTGCTGATCGTCAAGGACGACGTGTTCATCACCGGCTTCGAGGGCGATCTCCGCCAGCCGATCGAGGAACGGCGACGCAAGGCGCCGGTGGCGCGCGACGTCGCCAACATGATCTGGTCGATCGAGACCTCAAGCCTCGCGTCACGCGAGCGCGCCCTTCACCTCGCGCCGGATGAGCATGGCTGGCTTGGCAACGCATTGGCGGAATGGGTCGACCGCGCCACCGCCGCCTTTCTCGCGGCCTACCGCGAACTCATGGCCGATTCCTCGATCTGGCCAGATGATCCCCTCGCCGCGCGGCACATGGTGGATTTCTTCGTGCTCGAAAAGGCTTTCGACGTCCTCGAAACCGAATTAACACAACGGCCGGAAGCCCTGCCGGCGACGCTCGCCCGGGTCTTGCGGATCTTGTCCAAGCCTGCCCGCGAGGCCGCATGACCAAGCTCTCCGCCGAAGCCTATGCGATCCTTGAAGGGCGACACTCCGATCCCTTCCAGTACCTCGGCCCCCACACCGAAGGCGGCAGAACGGTCGTGCGCGCCTTCCTTCCCGAAGCGGACAAGGTGGACGCGATCGCGCCGCATGGCGAGGCGGCGGCGCTGACGCGCGTTCACGACGACGGCCTGTTTGCGGGATTTCTCCCCAACGGCTCGACCGCGTATCAACTGCGCGCCCGTTTTGGTGAGACCGTGGTCGATCTCGATGACCCCTACCGCTTTCCGCCTGTGCTGACCGACTACGACCTTTATCTGCTCGGCGAAGGCACCCACCAGCGGCTATACGAAAAGCTTGGCGCCCATCCGATGGTGCTGGAGGGTGTGCCGGGCGTGGCGTTCGTGGTGCTCGCGCCCAACGCGCAACGCGTCAGCGTCGTCGGCGACTTCAATTTCTGGAATCCAAAGCGCCATCCGATGCGCGTGCGCGGCCTGGGCTATTGGGAGTTGTTCATCCCCCATGCCCTGGCCGGCGATCGTTACAAGTTCGATATCTTCAGCCGGCAGGGCGAACGCCTGCTGAAGTCCGATCCGCTGGCCTTTGCCGCCGAAATTCGCCCGAGCACGGCCTCGGTCGTGTTCGACGAGGAAAGGCTGCCGCGTCCGCGCCCCGCCCCCGACAACATCAACTCGTTGAATGCGCCGGTATCGATCTACGAGGTGCATCTCGGATCGTGGCGGCGCAAGGGCGATAACGAGTGGTTGACCTACCGCGAATTGGCCGAGCAGCTGCCGGCCTATGCCCTCGACATGGGCTTCACCCACATCGAGTTTCTCCCCGTCAGCGAACATCCGTTCGACGGCTCGTGGGGCTACCAGCCGACCGGCCTGTTCGCACCGACCAGCCGCTTCGGCAGCCCGGACGATTTCGCCGCGCTGGTCGATGCCTGCCACCGCGAGGGGCTTGGCGTGTGGCTCGACTGGGTGCCCGGCCATTTTCCCGACGATCCGCACGGGCTCGGCCGTTTCGATGGCACGGCGCTTTACGAACACGCCAACCCGCTGCAGGGCCGGCACCTCGATTGGGGCACGCTGATCTACAACTACGGACGCACGGAGACCGTCAACTTCCTGGTCTCCAATGCGCTGTTCTGGCTTGAGCGTTACGCCATCGACGGCCTGCGCGTCGATGCGGTCGCCTCGATGCTTTATCTCGATTACAGCCGCCCTGCCGGGGAATGGGTGCCCAATCGATTTGGCGGTCGCGAAAATCTCGACGCCATCGCCTTCCTGCGCCGCTTCAATACCGAAGTGTTCGGCCAATTCCCGCACGCCACGACCGCCGCGGAAGAATCAACCGCATGGCCGCAGGTATCACGTCCGGTAGATTATGGCGGGCTCGGCTTCGGCTACAAATGGAACATGGGCTGGATGCACGACACGCTGAAATATATCGGCAAGGAGCCGATCCATCGCCAATACCATCATGGCGATATCCTGTTCGGCCTGCATTATGCATTTTCGGAAAACTTCATCCTGCCGCTGTCGCATGACGAAGTGGTTCACGGCAAACGCTCGGTCCTCGGACGGATGCCGGGCGACGACTGGCAGCGCTTTGCGAACCTACGCGCCTATTACGGCTTCATGTTCGGCCATCCCGGCAAGAAGTTGCTGTTCATGGGCTGCGAATTTGCGCAATCGAACGAATGGAATCACGATCGTTCGCTCGACTGGCATCTGCTTCAATATAGCTCCCATGCCGGTGTGCATTCGCTGGTCCGCGATCTGAACTGGCTCTACCGCGACACACCGGCGCTCCATGAGTTGGATTGCGATCCTTCCGGCTTCGAATGGCTGGTGACTGACGACGCCACCGGCAACGTCTTCGCCTGGCTTCGCAAAGGCAGGGACGAGCGAGCGAGCTGCCTGATCGTCACGAATTTTTCTCCGAACGTCTATCGTAATTACATCATTCAGGTGCCGCTCGCGGGCGCATGGCGCGAAGTTCTCAATACAGATTTATCGCATTATGGCGGCAGCAATGTCGGCAATATCGGCGAGGTCCGTACCCTCGAAGGCATGGGGCCGGAACTGAGACTGACTATTCCGCCGCTGGCGACCATTTTCCTCGTACCGGAAAGCTAAGATGCGATTATCGGCCGGATCGCCATCTCGCCTCGGTGCAAGCTGGGACGGACGCGGCACCAATTTCGCGCTGTTCTCCGCCAACGCGCAGAAGATCGAGCTTTGCCTGTTCGACGGCCAGGGCCGGCGCGAGATCGAACGCATTGAACTGCCCGAGCGCACCGAAGACATCTGGCATGGCTACCTGAACGATGTCTCGCCCGGCCAGCTTTACGGCTATCGCGTTCACGGCCCCTACGCGCCGGAGCACGGCCACCGTTTCAATCCCAACAAGCTTTTGCTGGATCCCTATTCGCGGCGGCTCGCCGGACGGCTGGTGTGGAGCGATGCGCATTTCGGCTACCGCACCGGCAGTGCGCGGGAAGACCTTTCCTTCGACCGCCGCGACAATGCGCGCGGCATGCCGAAGGCCGTCGTGGTCGATGAAGCCTTCAACTGGGGCCGGCGCGAACTGAGGCCGAGCGTTCCCTGGGAAGACACCGTCATCTACGAAGCCCACGTCAAGGGCCTGACGCAGAAACGTGACGATGTCCCGCCCAATCTGCGCGGCACCTATGGCGGCCTCGCCTCGCCCACGATGATCGAACATCTCAAGCGGCTCGGCGTCACATCAATCGAATTGCTGCCGATCCATGGCCTGGTCGACGATCGCATGTTGGTCGAAAAGAAGCTCTCGAACTACTGGGGCTACAACACGCTGGCGTTCTTTGCGCCGGAGGCGCGTTATGCGCAGGACAATGCGCTCGATTCCTTTCGCACCGCCGTCGCGCGATTGCACGATGCCGGCATCGAGGTGATGCTCGACGTCGTCTACAATCACACCGCCGAGGGCAACCACATGGGCCCGACGCTGTCGTTCCGCGGCATCGACAATGCCTCCTACTATTGGCTCAGACCGGACAACCCGCGCTACTACGACGACTTCACCGGCTGCGGAAATTCGGTCAATCTCACCCATCCGCGCGTATTGCAGATGGTGATGGATTCGCTCCGCTACTGGGTCGAGGTCTGCCATGTGGACGGTTTTCGATTCGATCTCGCCACCACGCTCGGCCGTGGTCCGAACGGCTTTGACCGCAACGCCGCCTTCCTCACCGCCGTCCGGCAGGACCCGGTGCTTGCCTCCGTCAAGCTGGTCGCCGAACCCTGGGACCTGGGCCTGGGCGGCTATCAGGTCGGCGGCTTTCCCTCGCAATGGTCGGAGTGGAACGATCGTTATCGCAGCGCGATGCGCCGCTACTGGAGCGGCGAAGGCAGCTTGATCGGCGAGATCTCCAGCCGCATGACCGGTTCTTCCGATCTCTTCAATCACGACGGCCGGGTCCAGCGCGCCAGCATCAACCACATCACGGTACACGACGGTTTTACGCTCAACGATCTCTTCAGCTACAACGCCAAGCACAACGAGGCGAACGGCGAGGACAATCGCGACGGCGCCAACGACAACCACAGCAACAATTGCGGGCATGAAGGCCCGACCGACGATCCCGCCATCAATGCGCTGCGCACCCAGCTACGCAAGAACCAGCTCGCCTGTCTTCTGCTCGCCCAGGGCGTGCCGCTGATATTGGCGGGCGACGAGGTCGGTAACACCCAGAACGGCAACAACAACGCCTATTGCCAGGACAACGAGACCGGCTGGATCGGCTGGGAAGGCGTCGGCCGCGAAGACAGCGACCTCGTCGACTTTGTCGGCCACCTGACCGAAATCCGCCGCAGCTTTCCGCAAATCCGTGCCCATCGCTGGCTCGACGGACGGCGTGCCGACGGCAGTTACGGCGTACTGTGGCTGACGCCAACCGCCGACGACATGAAAGAGCAGGACTGGAATTTTCCGGAAGGTCGCTTTCTCGCCTATGTGCTCGGTCCAAACGAACTGGGCCAGCAGCCCGTCTTCATCGTGCTGAATGCCGCGCCCGAGGCAATCCAGTTCAAGCTGCCGAAAATGCCCGAATACAAGAGCTGGCGGCAACTATTGAACACCGCCGACGTTAAGCAGACGGCTGCGGACTTCCCACCGGGAAGCGAGACCACCGCGCCGCCCCGCTCTGTTCTGGTCTTTTCAGGTTCGGCATGAATGAACGGCATTTCGGCGCAAAGCTGACTTCTGAAGGCGCCGCGTTTCGTTTGTGGGCGCCGGCGGCAAAACGCGTCGAGCTGTTGCTGGAGAAGCCCTACCCGCTTGCGGCCGGCAGGCATGGCTGGTTCGAGATCGAGGTGCCCGGCGTGAAAGCCGGTACACGTTACAAATATCGCATTGACGGCGAGATCGACGTGCCCGACCCGGCATCGGCCTTTCAGCCCGAAGACGTGTTCGGCCCGAGTGAGGTGATCGACCACGCAAGCTTCACCTGGCGCGCCGAGGACTGGCGTGGCCGTCCCTGGCACGAGACCGTTCTCTCGGAATCCCATGTCGGCGCCTTCACGCCGCAAGGCACCTATCGCGCCATGATCGAAAGGCTGGATCATCTCGTCGAGACCGGCATCACCGCGCTCGAATTGCTGCCGCTTGCGGATTTCGCGGGAAGCCGCAACTGGGGCTATGACGGCGTGTTGTGGTATGCCCCCGATAGCGCCTATGGCCGGCCGGAGGACCTGAAGTGTCTGATCGACGAAGCGCATCTGCGCGGGTTGATGGTATTTCTCGACGTCGTCTATAATCACTTCGGTCCCGAGGGAAATTATCTCGGCCGCTACGCGCCTTCCTTTTTCACCGAAGCGCAGACGCCATGGGGCAGCGCGATCGACTACCGCGTGCCACAGGTGCGCGCCTTCGCGATCGAAAACGCGCTTTATTGGCTTGACGAATATCGCTTCGACGGGCTGCGGCTCGATGCCGTGCATGCGATTACCGAGCTCGGCGAAATCCCGATGTTGCACGACCTGAGCCTCGCGACAGGTGAATTCGCGGCCCAAACCGGCCGCCACATTCATCTCGTGCTTGAAAACGACGACAACACCGTCGGCGTGCTCGATCCCATACAGGATCCGCCCCGCGGGAAATATCGCGCGCAATGGAACGACGATTATCACCACGCCTGGCATGTGAAGCTGACCAGCGAGAAGCAGGGCTATTACCGCGACTATCAGCGCGCGCCGCTTTCCGACATCGCCCGTTGCCTCGGTTCGGGCTTTGGCTACCAGGGCGAAGCTTCCGAGCATCGTGGCGGCCGGGCGCGCGGCAAGCCAAGTGGCGGGCTTCCGCCCATGGCGTTTGTCAATTTTCTGCAAAACCACGACCAGATCGGCAACCGCGCCTTCGGCGACCGGCTCGAGAGCCACGTCAAACCCGAGGCGATCGAGGCTGCACTTGCGATCACCTTGCTCGCACCCGCAATTCCCATGCTGTTCATGGGCGAGGAGTGGGGCTCGAAAGCCCCCTTCCCGTTCTTCTGCGACTTCAAGGGCGGTCTCGCCGAAGCCGTGCGGAAAGGCCGCCGCGATGAATATGCCTGGGCTTATGCGACCTATGGCGACGACGTCCCCGATCCCTTGCGTGAAGCGACCTTTGAGTCGGCCAAACTCGATTGGGAGAATAGAGGTGGTAGTGGGCGCGCGCGGCTGGCCCTTGTGCGCGAACTATTGGCCATACGCCGGCGTTACATCATGCCGCGCCTTGCGGGTGCGCGCTTCGGGGAGGCGCAAGCCTCCGACGAGGGAATGCTGAATGCGAACTGGCGGATGGACGATGGCGCAAGGCTGTCGCTGACCGCCAATCTGTCGGACCGCGCGATCATCGGGCAATCGTGCGAGCGCCGAGGCACGCCGATCTGGGGTACGCCCGAGGACACGATGAAGCCGTGGTCGGTGTGCTGGTGTCTGGAGGCCCGCTGATGCCGGTCTCCGTCCCCATTGCAACCTATCGCCTGCAGCTCACCGCGAACTTCGACTTCGATGCCGCCACCGCCGTCGTCCCCTATCTGAAGGCCCTCGGCATCAGCCACGTCTACGCCTCGCCCTTCATGAAGGCGCGGAAAGGTTCGACCCATGGTTATGACGTCGTCGACCACACCATCATCAATCCCGAACTTGGCGGCGACGAAGGTTTTGAGCGGCTGAGCAGCGCTCTCAGGGAATGCGACCTCGGCCTGATCCTCGATTTCGTGCCCAACCATGTCGGCGTGCATTTCGCGGACAATCCGTGGTGGCTTGACGTCCTGGAATGGGGCGAGGCTTCGCCGCATGCGGTCTCCTTCGATATTGACTGGGACCTGTTGCCGTATCGCGCACGCGGCGGCGTGCTGTTGCCGATCCTCGGCGCCTCCTATGGCAAGGCGCTGGAGAACGGCGAGATCGAACTGCGCTATGACGCCGGCGAAGGCAGCTTCTCGGCCTGGTATTTCGAACATCGCCTACCGATCGCGCCGGAACGCTATGGCGAAATCCTGCAAGCGATCGTCAGGGAGGCCGGCGCCGAAGACGATGCTGCCGAACGCCGCATTCTCGACCTCGCTTCGCGCTACCATGGCCTGCGACATCCCAACCGGAAGGAAGCGCCTGCCTTCAAGGCTGAATTGAAGGACATCGAGGGCGGCCGAGAGATCATTGACCGCGGGCTTGCCGCCTACCGCGCCGGACCGGATCGACCCGCGCAGACACTGGTGCTGCATCATTTGCTGGAGCGCCAACACTACAAGCTCGGACATTGGCGGCTCGCCTCCAGCGATATCAACTATCGCCGCTTCTTCGACGTCAATTCGCTCGCGGGCCTGCGGGTGGAAGATCTCGCGACCTTCAATGTCGTCCATCGCCTGGTCAGGAAATTGATCGAGGAAGGCAAATTGCAGGGCCTGAGGCTCGACCACATCGACGGCCTGAGCGATCCCGCGCAATATTTTCAGCGCCTGAGCCGCCTGATCCGGCAGGCGGACGGAAAAGCCGCCAAATCGTTCTATGTCGTGGTCGAGAAGATTCTCGGCGAGCACGAGACGCTGCGTCCGTTCGCCGGCGTTCAGGGCACAACCGGGTACGAGACGCTCAACGCCGTCACGCGGGTTCTCATCAACGGAAGCGGGCTGGACGCGCTCGACGAGACTTGGCGGCAGATCAGCAACATGCCGCCGGTGCTCACCCCCGTGCTCAAGGCCGCCAAGCAGCGGGTGCTCGAAACACTGCTCACCAGTGAATTCACCGTGCTGACGCGCCTGCTCGGGCGCATCGCGGCGGGCCACTATTCGACACGGGATTTCTCGGCCGACAGCCTGCGCCAGGCGTTCGAACTTTACGTGCTGAATTTTCCGATCTACCGGACTTACCTGACCCCGGCCGGCGCATCGCTCGGCGATCGCGCCTTGATATCGGACACGATCGAAAGAGCGCGCCGCGAATGGTATGCGGCCGACGAAGGCATCTTCGATTTTCTGCGCGATGCGCTGACGATGGATCTCGCCAAACCCGGAGCTGCTTTGCACAGCGCGCCGCGGGTGCGGCGGTTCGCCATGAAGGTACAACAATTCACCGGTCCGTTGATGGCGAAATCGCTGGAGGATACCGCGTTCTACCGCACCGACCGCTTGCTCGCGCTGAACGAAGTCGGCGGCGAACCTTTCGCATCGGCGCTGTCGCCTGACGCCTTTCATCAGATGATGAAAACCCGCGCGAGGCACTGGCCTCACGCCATGACCACCACCGCCACACACGACACCAAACGGGGCGAGGATGCCCGTGCGCGGCTAACAGCGCTTAGTGAACTGGCGGGCGAATGGACGGGCACTGTTGCCCGCTGGAAAATTCTGAACGCGCCGCACATCGTCACCGAAGGCAACCTGCGCGCGCCCTCGGTGACCTTCGAATATATGTTGTACCAGACCCTGCTCGGGGTCTGGCCGCTCACGCCGCCCGATCGCTCGCTGACTGAGCGCGTGCAGGCCTATGCGGTGAAGGCGGCGCGGGAGGGCAAGCAGGAGACGAGCTGGCTCAACCCGCACGAAGGCTACGAGGCCGCCCTCGGCGCCTTCATCGAGCGAATTCTGGATCGATCGGTCTCCGCCGAATTCCTGGACTCGCTGGAAAACCTTGCGCGCCGGGTGGCATTGTTAGGCGCGCTGAATTCGCTGAGCCAGATCACGCTGAAAGCAATGATGCCGGGTGTGCCCGATTTTTATCAGGGAACGGAATTCTGGGATCTATCGCTGGTCGATCCAGACAACCGCCGCCCGGTCGATTTCGTCGAGCGCGCTGCTGTTCTCAAGCACGTGGAAAGACCCGATTGGGAAACGCTCGTCCGGGATTGGCCGAACGGCCACGTCAAGCTCGCCTGGACGCGGCATCTTCTCAAGCTTCGCAACGAACTTCCTGACGTTTTTGCTGCTGGCGATTACGAACCACTCGAAGTCAGCGGACCCCATCGCGACAATGTCATGGCGTTTGCCCGCCGCCGCGGCCGCCATGCCGCGATTGCAGCGGTGGCACGATGGCACGCCCCGCTCTCCGGGCAGGGCCGTGCATGGCCGCACGGAGAAGCTTTCGAGGGCGAGTTGCACATCGACGGTTATTCGCTTCAAGGCGCAGTCAAATCTGATGCTGGCCGCGTTCCGTTGGCCGATTTGTTCAAGCAGCTTCCGGTGGCGGCGCTGCAAGCCGAATATCTTGGCGCGGCGAAACCTGCCGCAAAAAGAAGCAGGCAATTCGCTTAATGCCGGCGTTGTTTTCCTCATAAAACCGCCGTGCGTGCGCTGCGATAAGCCGGAACTTTCGCGGTTCCCGTTTGTTGGCTGGCACGAACACGCAAGCACCATGATCGGCTGGAGGAAAATTCGATGTCTATTGGAACAATCATTCTGATTATATTGGTGATCGCCCTGCTCGGTGGCTTTAGCGGCATTGGCGGCGGGCCTTTCTACGGCACCGGCTACTATGGCGGCGGCGGCCTTGGACTTATTATCGTGATCTTGCTGATCTTGCTTCTGCTTGGGCGGCTCTAAATTCGGCCGCCACGGCTATAGCTTACCGTCCAACTTCTTCATCGCGCTTTTGATCGACGATGCTGCATCGTCGTAGCGGTCCCATGCCTTGCTCTTCGCCAGCAAGGCCGGGACGCTGCGAACGGTGTAGCGTTTCGGATCGAGATCGCCGCGCACCTGCGCCCATGTCAGCGGCATCGAGACTGTTGCACCGTCGCGCGCGCGCGGCGAAAGTACCGCGACTGCGGTCGCCATCCGGTCATTGCGCAAATAATCGAGGAATATTTTTCCCTTGCGCAGCTTCTTCGACATGTTGAGTAGATATTGTCCCGGGTTGTCGTTCGCCATCCACTGGCAAACACCTTGCGCGAAGCTTTTTGCTTCCTTCCAGGTCACCTTGTCCTTTGCGTCATCGTTAAGCGGTGCCACGACGTGCAGTCCTTTGCCGCCGGTAGTCTTGCAGAAGCTTTCAAGGCCTAACGCCTCAAGGCGCTGCCGCATTTCCTTGGCGGCCTCGATGACTTCAGCAAAGTCAACATTGGGCGCAGGATCGAGATCGAACACCAGCCGGCCGGGAATATCGACCGCTTCCGGCGCGCAATTCCACGGATGCAGTTCGAGTCCGCCGGATTGCGCCACCGCTGCCAGCCCCTCGATGCGGTCGATCTGCAAGTAAGGCTTGCGATCGCCGGAAACCTTGACGAGCTCCAATAGCTTCGAGGTGCTCGGCATCGCATGACGCTGGAAAAACTGCTCGCCTTTGATTCCATCGGGTGCACGCAGGACGGAGCATGGCCGTCCCTTCACATGCGGCATCAGCCAATCCCCGATCGCCTCGAAATAGCGTGCAAGGTCGAGCTTGGTCACGCCCTTGCTGTCGCCGGCATCCGGCCACAGCTCCTTGTCGGGCTTCGAAATCACCACACCCATCACTTCGGTGGACTTGTTGGAGGCTTTTGGCGCTGACTTGATGACATTCACCATGGCCGGTTTCTCCGCGACGACTTCGCTGGCCGGCTTGTCCTGGCGCAGGCCCTTGAACGCGGCCTGCCGGATGTTGCCGCCCTCGGTAAATCCCGCAAATTCTATCTCGGCGACAAGCTCCGGCTTCAGCCAATGAATGCCGCTGGCCTTGCGCGGGGCATCCTTGCCGCCGAATGGACTCTTGTCGGCCTCGGCCTTCTTGAGCACAGGCAAAATGCGCCGAACCGTCGCCTGCCCGAAGCCGGTTCCGATGATGCCGACAAAGGCGAGATGATCGCCGCGATAGACGCCGGCCATCAGCGAACGAAATTTTCCTTCCGTTGTCTTCCATCCGCCGAGCACGACTTCCTGTCCGGCACGGCATTTGATCTTGGTCCAGCTTTCGGATCGACCGGAGCGATAGGGCGCGCTGAGCTTCTTGGAAACGATACCTTCCAGCGACAATTTCTTCGCCGATTCGAGCACGTCCTCGCCATTGGCTTCGAAATGCTCGACATAGCGGATCGATGCCGCCTTCTTCTTTTGTCGCGCGTCGAGCAGCTGCTTGAGCCGCGCTTTTCGTTGCTCAAGCGGCAGGCGGCGGAGATCTTCGCCTTCGGCAAATAGCAGGTCGAAGGCGTAGAAGATCAGATTGTCGGTCTTGCCGTCCGAAATCGCGGCCTGCAATGCGGAGAAATCTGGGTTGCCCTTGTGATCGAGCGCAACGATCTCGCCATCGATCATCGCGTCCGGCAGTGCAGCGCCCGCTTTCGCAATCGCCTTGAACTTGTCCGTCCAGTCCAGGCCTTTACGCGTTCGCAACGCGGCCTCGCCCTCCTCGACCCGCAACTGGACACGATAGCCATCGAATTTGATCTCGTGGCCCCAGCCTGCCCCGTTGGGCGGTTGCTCGACCGCCGTGCACAGCTCAAAGGCGACGAACTCGGGCATTTCGTCCACTTTTGCCACCTTCGCAGGTGCAGCCGCCTTCCTGGCGTGTCCGCGCGCTTCCGCCGTTTCCCCGCGGTTCGAATGCCAGACTGCATCGGCTTGGCCGCGGCCGACTGCCTTCGTCATAAACGGCTTCGGCGCCTTGCCCTTGCCGGCGGCAATCTGGTCGAGGCTGCGGCCCGAGGCGACCGAACGGTCCTCTTCGAGAATGTCGTTCGCTTCGCCCTCACGCGCATATTCATCGCGATGCTTGATCAGAAGCCAGTTGGTACGCTTGCCGTCGCTGCGATCGTGCCGCATCCGCACCAATACCCAGCTTCCGTGCAGCTTGTCGCCATGCAGGGTGAATTTCAGATCGCCCTTCTTGAATCCCTTGTCCGGGTCATCCGATTCCCAGGTGCCGCGATCCCAGAGTTGCACTGTGCCGCCACCATACTGCCCTTTCGGAATCGTGCCTTCGAAATCGCCATAGTCGAGCGGATGGTCCTCGACCTCGACCGCGAGGCGCTTGTCATGCGGATCAAGGGAGGGACCGCGCGTGATCGCCCATGACTTGAAAACCCCGTCGAACTCCAATCTGAAATCGTAATGCAGCCGCGTCGCGTCATGCTTCTGGATCACGAAGCGCCGCTGTCTGGACGGCGCCACAGGCACCTCGCCGCTCGGCTCGGCCGTCTGTTCGAAATCCCGTTTCTTCCGGTAGGTGGAAAGGCTTTTCAGGGACAAGGCTCGATCTCAAAAAACAGGACTTGGCTTCAATGCACGCATGGAGGGGGCATTGTAATGCCCCCTCCTATGGAATTGGAAGGCAAACAAACGTCGCGGCAGGACGGACGTCTTACTTGCGGGTACTGCGCCTGGCCTTCTTGGCCTTCCGTGTACGAGTGGTCTTCTTCGGTACTTTCGCTCCGGCGGCCCTCGCCTCGGAAAGACCGATCGCGATCGCCTGCTTCCGGCTTGTGACCTTGCGACCGGAGCGGCCGCTTTTCAACGTCCCGGCCTTGCGCTTCTTCACCGCGCGCTCGACTGAGCTTGACGCCTTCTTCGAATATTTGCGTGCCATGATTTTTCTCCTTCTGGCGCGGAACTAAGCGGCGCGGAAGAAGATAGTTCCGCTCCCCGCCTCCTCGTCCTCGTAACTCCGGATACAGCTCCGCATTCTCGCGGCGTGATGCACCCGAGCTGTGCGTGAATCATCCGCCGCCCTGAGTGGGCGCAGGGAAAGCCGGGCGCGCTAGTGGTCCGATTCTAACATTCGCATCCCTTTTCAGCGGGCACTTTTGCGAATGTTAGAATCAAGGACCACTAGCAAATATAGGTTTCTAGTGGAGTTAGGATTTGACATTCGCTTACGGACTCGCGGCTGGGGTTGGCGAATGTCAAATCCACTCCACTAGTTGCGCCCGCAGCCTTGTGTGCAAAAGTGAAAAGCATACGAGTAAGTCACCACAGGTTCACCGGACCAATCCGGCCTTCCCACGCAGATGCCGGATGAGACGGCGCGAATTGATCTCGCCGCCTTCACGGCGGCGCTTCAAGCGGTGAATTGATCTGGCCTCTTGCAGCCTACGCCAGCAACGGCGTCGGATTGTCCGCCGGAGGCACCCGATGATCGTTTTCGGTCACAGGCGGACCTCAACCCTCGAGAACTCTGATGCCTGCTTTACCTCGAAAAGCTGAGATTTCTTGGTTGCCAATTCGTTATTGGATGCCGCCTTTTCAAGGCGTCGCAGTTAGCCGGTTTCTTAGAATTTTGGCTTAAGTCAATCGAATGGAGCGACGAGCGACACAGCGGCGGCGGGTTCTGAAAGGCGGATCGATTGAGTTCGATGGCCGGACAGTCGAATGCGTTTTACGGAACATTTCCGCAATGGGTGCCGCACTCCAAATAGACCGTCGGCTTTGTATTCCTCACGAATTCAAGCTCAACATCCCATACGATGGAATTCAGCAGAACTGCCGCGTCGTGTGGCGCAAGGAGACGCTGATCGGCTTGGCATTTGAAGCGGCGGCCTGATCAACCCTGATGTTCGCCTCGGGGCAATAAGAACCTAATCCGGCGCCCGCAGGCGATAGCCGATGCCGGTTTCGGTCAGCACGAACTGCGGCCGCTCGGGATCGGCCTCGATCTTCTGCCGGAGCTGCCGGACATAGACGCGCAGGTATTGCGCGTCGGTCATTTCGTCCCAGAGCTCCTTGAGCAACAACCGGTGGGTCAGCACCTTGCCGGCGTGCTGCACCATGACCCGCAGCAGGTCGTATTCCTTTGGCGACAGCTTGATCTCGCGCTCTCCGACCTTGACGATGCGGCGAACCAGATCGACCGAGAGATCGCCGGTGCGAAACACCGGGCGCTCGCCATGGACCTGCAACTGGTGACGCAGCGCCGCGCGCATGCGGGCCAGCAACTCGTCCATGCCGAACGGCTTGGTGAGGTAGTCGTCGGCGCCGAGATCGAGCGCCTGCACCTTGCCGGCTTCGTCGCCGCGGCTCGACAGCACCACGATCGGAACGCTGTCGTTGCGGCCGCGGATCATCCGCAACAGGTCATGCCCCTGGATGTCGGGCAGGCCGAGATCGAGAATGATCAAAGCCGGCTCCTCCGCAAGCAGATCCAGCCCCGTTTTGCCGTTCGGTGCCTCCAGGATTTCGTAGCCCTGCGTACTCAGCCCCATCCGCAGCAATTTACGGATCGGCGGCTCGTCGTCGATGACAAGAACCTTGATCGAATTGGCGCTCATGCGGCGGTATCCAGTGCGTTTGAGGCGGAGGGCGCAATCGGTAACCGGATGGTCAGCACCGCGCCGCTGCGGTCGTTGCGGTTGCCGGCGGAAATCGTGCCACCCATCGCTTCGACAAAGCCGCGGGAAATCGCGAGCCCAAGCCCGGTGCCAGGGCGAACGTGATCGCCCTTCTGGGCGCGATAAAACTTGTCGAACACGCTCTCAAGCTCGGACTGCGGAATGCCGTCGCCTTCGTCCAGAATTTGCAGCAAGACAAAATCCTTGTCCCGCCATCCCCGGATCGAGACCGTGGTCTCAGCCGGCGCATATTTGGCGGCGTTGTCCAGCAGGTTGAACAGCGCCTGCTCGAACAGCACGGCGTCAAGTTCAAGCATCGGCAAATCGGCCTCGAGATCCAGCGACACCTTGTGATGGATCAAAATCTTGCCGGCGCGGCGCAACGCACTGCCGACGATTTCGCCGACATCGTGCGGCGCGGTGTTCGGCTTGATGGCGCCGGATTCGAGTTTTGTCATGTCGAGCAGATTGGCGATGAAACGATTGAGCCGCTCGGATTCGTCGATCACGGTCGCCAGAAGGTCGCGCTTCTCGGCCTCGTTAAGCCCGCTGGCCAGGTCGCGCATGGTGGAGGCCGCGCCAAGAACGGAGGCCAGCGGCGTCTTGAGATCGTGCGAGATCGAGGTCAAAAGCGCCGAACGGAGGCGATCGGACTCGACCGTGCGCTTGACGCGGTCCATGTCCTCCACCAGCAGCACGCGCTCGATCGCCAGCGCGCCCTGGTCGACCAGCGCGTCGAGCAAGCGTCGCTGATCCGGCGTCAGCAGCGGGCCGCTCTTGTCGTCGTCGATTCCGATGACGCCGATCAGCCCTCGCCCGGTTCGCATCGGCAGGAACAGGCGTTTTGCGCCGGGCAGCGTGTCGGAGCCGCGGCCCGCCGCGCGGTCGTTGCCCCAGGCCCAGTTGGCGGCCGCCAGGTCGGCCTTGTCGAGCTGATCTTCCGGCGGATAACCGGTCTTGACCGTGAGCACGCCGTGCTCCGGCAACAGCAGCACCACGCGCACCTTCAGCATCAACGCGGCCTGATAGGCGGTGGCCCATAACACGTCGTCGAGCGTGGCGGTGCCGGCAAGCTTGCGGCTGAAGGCATAAAGCAGTTCTGTGGTTCTGATCCGGCCGATCGCCGAGTTGGCTTGCGTGCGTACCCGCGCGGCGACGTTGGATACGAGAATGGCGATCAGCATGAAGAAGAAGAACGCCGCCACGTTCGTCGGATCGGTGATCGTGAAGGTGTAGATCGGCGGCAGAAAGAAGAAATTATAGGAAAGAGAGGCCGCGACGCTGGCGAGCAATGACGGCAATAGCCCGAAACGAACGGCGACGCCGACCACCGCGGTCAGGAACATCAGATCGACGTTCTCGATCCCGAATAGCGGCTGAATGAATTCGGCCGCGACCAGACCGATGCCGACGATCAGGAGCGACATCAGATAGGGGGTTGGATTGAACGGCTCATGACGCTCTGCCGTGCGCACCGTCTTTTTCGGCACCGGGTCGGCGGCAAGCTCCTCGCCTGCAATCACATTGACGCTGATATTGCCGGCGCGGCGAACGAGATCGTGCACCACCGATCCCTGCTTCAGCTGGAACCACCAGCTCCGCGCCGATTTTCCGATGATGATCTGCGTGACGTTGTTGGTTTGGGCAAAGCCGATAACGTCATCGGCAATCCGCCGCCCCAGCGCGGGGATCGTCAGCGCCTCGCCACCCAACGCTTCCGCCAGCCGCAACGTATCGGCGAGCCGATCCCGCTCCACGTCGCTCAGGCGCAACGAACGCCGCGTCTCGATGCTCAGCGCCGTCCACGGCGCGTGCAGTCGGTCGGCGAGCCGCTTGGTATAGCGCACCAGCCCCGCCGAACGCGGGTCCTCCGAAATGCAGACCAGGATGCGCTCGCCGGCAGCCCAGGGTCCGGCGATGGCGTTGGCCTGCATGTGGCTGAGCAGCTGTTCGTCGACGCGATCGGCGGTTCGCCGCAGCGCCAGCTCACGCAGCGCCGTCAGATTGCCCGGCGAAAAGTAGTGCTCGAGCGCCCGTTCGGCCTGCTTGGGGACGTAGACCTTGCCTTCCCTCAAACGCTGGATGAGATCGTCGGGCGTCAGATCGATCAGCTCGATGCCGTCGGCGCGGTCGAACACCGAATCCGGCACCGTTTCGCGCACCCGCACATGCGTGATCTGCGCGACCACGTCGTTGAGGCTTTCGATATGCTGGATGTTGACGGCAGTGTAGACGTCGATGCCGCGCGACAACAGCTCCTCAACATCGAGATAGCGCTTGGGATGGCGGCTGCCGGGTGCATTGGTGTGGGCGAGTTCATCGACCAGCGCGATCTGGGGCCGGCGCGCGATCAGCGCATCGAGGTCCATCTCCTCAATGCTCTGATCCCTGTAGGCGATGCGTTTGCGCGGGATCACCTCAAGCCCGTGAAGCAATGCCTCCGTCTCGGCCCGTCCGTGGGTTTCGACGACGCCGACCACCACATCGATGCCGGCTTTCTGCCGGGCGTGGGCGCTTTGCAGCATCTCGTAGGTCTTGCCGACACCGGGCGCAGCGCCGACGAAGATCTTCAGGCGCCCGGCTGCACTGGTTTCTCGCCGCGCGGCTTCCAGCAGGGCCTCCGGCGAAGGGCGTTGTTCTGAATCGCGGCGCGGCTGCTGAACCATAGGAATAATATAGTCCTCAGGCCGAGCTGGGCCTAGTGGAGTGGTGGTGGTATCTGCTCGCCAATCCCCGTTTACCTTGCCGCATCCAGCGCCAGATTGAGCGCCAGCACGTTAACCCTGGGCTCGCCGAATATCCCGATCAGGCGGCCGGAAGTATTCTCGGCCACGAGCTGCCGCACTTTATCCTCGGACACGTTGCGGGCTTTCGCCACGCGCGGCACCTGGAATAGCGCGCCTTCCGGCGAAATGTCGGGATCCAGCCCGCTGGCCGACGTCGTGACGAGATCGATCGGGACGCTGGCGGCGGAAGGATTTTCCGCCTTCAACTTGTTCACGTCTTCCCTGAGACGATCATTCAGCGCCTTGCTGGTCGGGCCGAGATTCGAGGCGCCGGAGCTGGCGGCGTTATAGGGCGCGGGCACCGTCTTTGAGGAATCGGCGGGGTCCGGGGCAGTCGTCGCCGAAGGCCGGCCGTGGAAATATTTGTCGTCCTTGAATTCCTGCCCGATCAAGGCGGAGCCTATCACCTTGCCGTCACGCTCGATCAGGCTGCCTTGCGCCTGCTTTGGAAAGATCGCGCCCGCGATCTCCGTCATGGCGAGCGGATAGGCCAGCCCCGTGATCAGCGTCAGCAGCAGCAGGACCAGGATCGCCGGGCGAATTTCTTTAAGCATTTTCAATCTCCACTAGTTCCGTCATTGCGAGGAGCAAAGTGACGAAGCAATCCAGTCTGTTATTTGCAACACCCTGGATTGCTTCGCTTCGCTCGCAATGACGGGTCTCCTTTAAGCCAGATGCAAAGCAGCAATGACGAGGTCGATCGCCTTGATGCCGATGAAGGGAATGATGATGCCGCCTAAACCATAGACCAAAAGGTTACGCCGCAGCAGCGCGCCGGCTCCGATCGCGCGATAGGCGACGCCCTGCAGCGCCAGCGGAATCAGCGCGACGATGATCAGCGCATTGAAGATGATTGCCGACAGGATCGCGCTTTGCGGGCTGGCCAGGTGCATAACGTTGAGTACCGCCAACTGCGGGTAGAATGTCAGGAACATCGCAGGAATGATCGCAAAATACTTGGCGACGTCGTTGGCGATCGAGAACGTCGTGAGCGCCCCGCGCGTCATCAAAAGCTGTTTGCCGATCTCGACCACCTCGATCAGTTTGGTGGGGTTGGAATCAAGATCGACCATGTTGCCGGCCTCGCGCGCCGCTTGCGTGCCGGTATTCATGGCAACGCCGACATCGGCCTGCGCCAGCGCCGGCGCGTCATTGGTGCCGTCGCCGCACATCGCCACCAGCTTGCCGTTGGCCTGCTCGTCGCGGATCAGCTTCAATTTGTCTTCAGGAGTTGCTTGCGCGAGAAAATCGTCGACGCCGGCTTCCGCGGCAATGGCCGCTGCCGTCATCGGGTTATCGCCCGTGATCATCACCGTGCGGATGCCCATGCGGCGCAATTCGGCAAAGCGCTCGCGAATGCCGCCCTTCACGATATCCTTTAAATGAACGACGCCCAGCAGACGGCCGTCCCTGGCAACCGCCAGCGGCGTGCCGCCGGCCTTGGCGATCTCGTCCGATATCGCCGTGATCTCGCGCGTGGCTTCGGAGGCAAGCGAGGGCTGCAAGGCCCGGACCGTGTTTCCGGCCGCGACGGTCTGGGCCGCTCCGCCGCCGACAAAGTTGAGGATAGCCTCGACCGCGCCCTTGCGGACCGACGAGCCGCCGGCATCGATGCCGCTCATGCGGGTCTGCGCCGTGAACGGCACGAAGGTCGCGGCCAGTTCGCCCATGTCGCGGCCGCGGATGCCATATTTTTCCTTGGCCAAGACAACGATCGAGCGCCCCTCCGGGGTTTCGTCGGCGAGCGACGCCAGTTGCGCCGCATCCGCCAGTTCCTGTTCGGTGACGCCGCGGATCGGGCGGAACGCGGTCGCCTGGCGATTGCCGAGCGTGATGGTGCCGGTCTTGTCCAGCAACAGCGTATCGACGTCACCTGCGGCTTCCACCGCCCGGCCCGACATCGCCAGCACATTGAAGCGCACCAGCCGGTCCATGCCGGCAATGCCGATCGCCGACAACAACGCACCGATGGTGGTTGGAATCAGCGTGACGAACAGCGCCACAAGGATGACCACCGAGATTTGCCCGCCGGCATAGGCGGCGTAACTCGGGATGGTGACGGTCGCGAATACGAAAATAATGGTGAGCCCAGCCAGCAGGATATTGAGCGCGATTTCGTTCGGCGTCTTCTGCCGCTCGGCGCCCTCGACCAGCTTGATCATGCGGTCGATGAAGGTCGAGCCTTGCGCCGCGGTGATACGTACGCGAATCCAGTCCGACAACACCTGCGTGCCGCCGGTCACCGCCGAACGGTCGCCGCCGGATTCGCGGATCACGGGAGCGGATTCGCCTGTGATCGCCGCCTCGTTGACCGAGGCCACGCCCTCGATGATTTCGCCATCGGAGGGAATGTTATCGCCAGCCTCGACCAGCACGATGTCGCCGACCTTCAGGCTGGTGCCCGGCACCAGGCGATAGTCCCTGCCCGTGCCCGCCAACAGCTTGGCCTGGCTTTCGGTGCGGGTCTTGCGCAGGGATTCGGCTTGCGCCTTGCCGCGGCCCTCGGCCACGGCTTCCGCAAAATTCGCAAACAGCACCGTGAACCAGAGCCAGAGGATGATCTGAAAGGTAAAGGCCAGGTCTTCGCTGCCGGTTGCAACATCGCGCAGGAAGATCACGGTTGTGAGCGCGGCGACGACCTCGACCACGAACATCACGGGATTCTTGGCCATCTGCCGCGGGTCGAGCTTGACGAAGGCCGAGCCGATCGCGGGCAACACGATTTTCGGGTCGAGCATCGTGGCGGCCGGCGTTTGCCTGTTTGTTTTCTGGACGACTTCCATGGCAGCAACTCCGAATGAACGGTCAGAACAGGGTGTTGGCGGTCATCGCCAGATGCTCGGCGATCGGGCCGAGTGCGAGCGCCGGGAAAAAGGTGAGACCGCCGATGATGAGGATGACGCCGACAACGAGGCCCACGAACAGGCCGCCGGTCGTCGGGAACGTGCCGGCCGAGGGCGGAATCGATTTCTTAGCCGCGAGCGAACCCGCCATCGCCATCGCCGGGACGATCATGAAGAAGCGCCCGACAAACATCGCGCTTGCGAGCGTGAGGTTATAGAAGAAGGTATTGCCGGAGAGCCCGGCAAAGGCCGAGCCGTTGTTGCCGGTTGCCGAGGTGAAAGCGTAAAGCACCTCGGTAAAGCCGTGCGGGCCGGCATTGTTCATCGCGGCAACGGTCGACGGCAACACCACTGCGACCGCGGTCCAGCCGAGATACATCAGCGGCAGCACGAGAATGGCGAGCATCGCCATCTTGACCTCACGCGCCTCGATCTTCTTGCCGACATATTCGGGGGTGCGGCCGACCATGAGGCCCGCGACAAAAATCGCCAGCACGACGAACAGCAGCATGCCGTAAAGGCCGGCGCCGACGCCGCCGACGATGATTTCACCGAGCTGCATGTTGATCAGCGGAATCATGCCGCCAAGCGCGGTAAAGCTGTCATGCATCGCATTGACCGCGCCGCAGGACGCCGCCGTAGTAACGACCGCAAACAGGCTCGAGGCCACGATGCCGAAGCGGACTTCCTTGCCTTCCATGTTGCCGCCGGTCAGTCCGAGCGCGTCGAGCGTCGCGGTGCCGTTGGCCTCGGCCCAATAGGTGACGGCAACGCCGGCCAGGAACAGCACGCCCATGACGGAGAGGATCGCCCAGCCCTGCCGCTGATTGCCAACCATGCGGCCGAACACGTTGGTCAAGGCCGCGCCGATCGTGAAGATCGACAACATCTGCACGAAGTTGGAAAGCGCGGTCGGATTCTCGAACGGATGGGCGGCGTTGGCATTGAAGAAGCCGCCGCCATTGGTGCCGAGCATCTTGATAGCGACCTGCGAGGCCACCGGGCCGACCGCGATCGTTTGCTTGGCGCCTTCCAGCGTGGTGGCCTCGATATACGGGCCAAGTGTCTGCGGGATGCCCTGCCAGACCAGAAACAGCGTGTAGACGATGCAAATCGGCAACAGCACATAAAGCGTCACACGCGTCACATCGACCCAGAAATTGCCGACGGTACGCACCGAGGCGCGGGAAAAGCCGCGGATCAAGGCGATTGCAAGCGCAATACCGGTGGCGGCCGACAGGAAGTTCTGGTGCGTCAGACCCAGCATCTGCACCAGATAGGACATCGTGCTCTCGCCACCATAGTTCTGCCAGTTGGTGTTGGTGATGAAGCTGATCGCGGTGTTGAAAGAGAGATCTTCGGCAACAGCCGACTGCCCTGCCGGGTTGAACGGAAGCGTGGCCTGCAATCGCATCACCGCATAAAGGATGAGGAAGCCGCCGACATGAAAGAACAGCATAGCGACCGTATAGGTGACCCAATGCTGCTCGCGCTTTTCGTCAACCCCGCCGATCCAGTAGATCGCGGCCTCGATCGGCCGGAACAGCGGCGACAGCAACGTTCGCTCGCCATTGAATACGCGCGTCATGTACCAGCCGAGCGGCTTGGTGAGCGCGGCAATGATGGCGCAGAACAGGAAAATTTGGATCCATCCGACGGCAGTCATGGCGGGTACGCCTTATTGGGTTTGGAAGTCATTGAGGCGAACGTCCCGGTCCGCCGGCTACTGTGCGCGCCGTGATCAGAAGCGCTCCGGCCGCAGCAACGCGTAGGTCAGGTAAAACAACAGGCCCGCAGAGACGAGGCCGGCCAGGGCATAGTCGAACATCATGGCTGTGTTTCCTTCGAAGCGCTTGCGGGGCTTGTGACTTGAAGAAAGGCGCCGGTCTCAAAGCCGCTCGCAGGCGTAGGTGTAACCGACGGCGGCCACGAAGAAGCTCAGGCCAAGCGCCAACATCATCAGGTCCAGCATGGGATTCTCCCGGTCGCATACACGCGGCTCGGACGCGGGTTCATAGGATCGCGTCCGACGCTTGGCCCTGAAGTGCCATCCAACGCATAGGTTTTCGAGGCGGCCGGAGTCGCGACCTTATAAAAATCTCATAAAGACGACTCGCCCTGCCGCCTGCCGCCGTCGCATCCCACAACATCCCTATCACAACATCCCTATAACGAGACTTATCGCTCCATCCCGATTTCCTATCCGGGCATCGCTATGTTGATCGCAGACACCGACTTACGCCCACGATCGGTATGAATCTTGCTCGTCTACGGAAGCTAACTCGCTGAAAGAAAAGATATTATTTTTTAATCTGAGTGACGACAGACAGATATGCCGATAGATCACTCCAGCGTTCTCTCCGTTCCCGCACGCAACGTCGTGACGAAAGCGCCCCGCGTCCTGATGGCTTTTGCGCTGGCGACGCTCGTCACATTTGGCAGCGTTCCGGCAGCAGCGGAAAATCCCGAGATCTCCAGCCGGCGCGCCGCGGCGCGAACTGATTTCACCAACGAGGAGATCAGGAAGGGCTTTTTCAAGATCGCGTTCAGCGCCGAATTGCAGCTCGACAAACCGGCCGGCCGGGTCCGCAAATTCGACGAACCGGTCAGGATATTCGTGGAAGCGGCAAGCGGGCCGGACCGGCGCGACGAGCTGGCCCGGGTGGTGGCCGACATTCGTTCCCGCGTGAATCATCTCGACATTGCCGTCACCAACGATCGCCATACGGCGAATTTCGTGGTTCGCCTTGTTTCCGAGCGCAAGCTGAAGCCGACTATTCGCGCGCTCTACGGCAATGGCACGGCCAAGCGGATTCAGCAGGCGCTGAACCCCGAATGCCTGTCAGGCATCGGCAAGGATGAACGCTTCCGTATTCGCCGCGCAGAGGTCATTCTGCCCGTCGATGCCGGCGATTTCACGTTCTACGATTGCGCCTATGAGGAGCTGTTGCAGGCGCTGGGCGCCATCAACGACGACAACTCGGTGCCGTGGACGATGTTCAACGACGACGTCCAGATGGGCTTCTTCGACGTCTACGACCAGTATCTTCTCAATATTCTTTATGATCCGCGCATCAACGCGGGCATGACCAAAGACGAGGTCGATGCCGTCCTGCCGGACATCTTGTCGAGCGCCCGTAAATGGGTGCACGAGGCCAACCCACCGCAACGCGCCGAATTGGAAGATCGGCCGATCAATCGTAACTAGTGTCCCGGTTCCGAAGTTCGCCGCGGCCCGTCAGTGCGAGTGATTTCGCGCCGAGGATGACGAATATTCGGTGATGCTGAAATCGTTCTTTGCGATGTGGTGTTTCGTCTGCTGCGCAGCCAACTGGCTTGAGCGCGAATTCTTCGACGGCGCGCTGGCCGAAGCGCCGGCTTGAGCCTGGCTCACCATCGACATAGCAGCGAACAGGACGCAGAGTGTTCCGGTGATTGCGGTGGAACGTTTCATTGTGATTTTCCTTCCTCCATTTGATCCGAGGGACAACGGAGCTTGCTTGAGCGTTTCCCGCTCGCTGATCAGGTCCGACGTCTTGGCGGCGCGCCTTGTTGTCTCTGGCGAGGATGATCATGCCGGACGTTGCCAAGCGCAACAAACATTCGGAAGATGCATAAAAGATCAGCACGCTGGAGTGGTTGCCGAAAGGTACGTCACCCCTTGGATGGCGTGCGTCGCCGCGTTGTAAAGTTGAACCTCGCGAATCGCTAAGCCCAAGCGATTCGCGCTCTGCACGAATGTCAGAACCGGGACACTAGTGCCGCCTATTTGAAGTTCCTGCACCGCAAGCGGCAAATTCGATCCAGGAACTTCAAATAGAAAAGCGGCACTAGAATCAAAAGGTTTGCTAGTGCCCATAACTTTCCGAAGTTCGTGGAAGCGGGTGCTGCAATGGAGCACGAACTTCGGAAAGTGGGCACTAGTTTGATTTGCCGGACGGTTTCGCTGCCGGCTCGGAGTTGTGGACTTGGCCCCAGGGATCGTACGGCTTCTTCGCGTCGGGAATCCGATCGAGCGCGGCCTTGTAGGCCTTTTCATCCACCCGCGGCTTTACCTCGGTGCTCGGCGCCGCGTGACTGCCTTTCTTCAACTGGGCATGGGCCGGAGCAGCAAAAAGCAGCAGCGTCGCTGCAATCACCGATACCGGTCCAACCGCTTTAAGCCCGCCTGCCATGCGACATCTCCTCCCTTGCGCCAGCCGCATTGAACTCCAAATTATTCAGCGAGGACACCCGAATCTGGCCGTGTCCCGATTCCGAAGTTCGTCTCATATTGCGGCCCCACGTTTACGAACTTCGGAATCGAAAGGACACTAGCAAACCTATTGATCTAGTGTGGCTTTGGTTCAGAAGTCCGCATGACGAACTTGCGGCAAAATTGATGCGGACTTCTGAACCGCCACACTAGCGGGCCAAGACGAGTGCCGTAAGGCCCCTCCGAAAAGCCGCCGGAGCGGGCCGTAAAATGTGTAAGCATTACTGTCCTTAGTTATCTTTATATAAGAAAAATAACTACTTGTCGCTGCAACGCGATAAAAGATATCGTTTTAGGCGGATCGATGCAGGAATGTGCGATGCGCACGGACACGGATCTTCGCATAAATCAAACGCGTAAGGCGGAAAGCGCGACTTCGAAACCGTCGTTCTCTGTCTGGGCAGGCGGGGTGGCTGTTCGCACGATTTTTCTGATTGTGCTTACGGTTCTGACCGCCCGCGTCGCAAGCCCGCAGATGGAACGCCTCTCCTCGATCTACGAAACGCCCGGCGATCTCGTTCGCGTTTTGATAGGCGTCGGCGTTTGCGGGTGGTTTATCGTCAACGTTTTCAAACTGCCCAAGGATGCAGGCGCCTATCGCACCTGGATGTATCTTGGGCTGGCGGTTTTGCCGCTGTCGCTGCTCTGCGCATTCGTCGTCTGGTAATATCTTCAAAGCCTGTTTGACGGCCCAGGCGGTGCCGTTCCCATTTGGACTACGGCCGTGTTGGGGGTTGCTCATTCCCAGAACGTGACGATCAGGCCGCCAACAACGATCAGCAAGCCGCCGAACAAGACCGGCATTCCGGGCAGACTGCGAAACACGATCAGATTCACCACCTGCCACATGATGAAGAGAGTCGCGATATAGAGCCCGACCACGCGGCCGAATTCGATAGGCGCGAGGTTGAGCGAGAGGCCGTAGCCAAAGAGAAAGACCGCTCCGGCAAGGAATAACGCAGTGCGCGGCAGCCATGCGGTTTGACCGATCCCCATGCGCACAATCGCGTCACCGAACGTTTCAAGCGACGTTGCGGCGATTAGAAACAAGAAGATTCTGATGTCCATCTCTCACGACCGATTCGGCAAACCGGGCGAGAGCCTAGCATGGACGATCCCGTTGGGAGAGATGACCGAAATGCGACTTGTCCAATGTCACTGGAAATGCCACCGGCAAGGACCGGGTTTCGTTGCGACGGCCCGGCGAATCGCCGTCGCAGCATAGGTGTTACGGCGGCAATGGTAGTCGCGATTTGCTTCAATATTTGGCGACGACCGGACCGCCGAACTTGAAGTCAAACCCGACCGACACGACCGAGTACGAACTATTGGTCGTGTAAGGCAGCTGTCCGTTCGGCGTGAACCCCGTGAGCGTGCTGGCGGCCCGGTTGTAGCCCATGAAGTTGTAGTAGCGGTACTCGACCTTGGCGCTGACGTTGTTGGTAATCGCATAGGCGATGCCGCCGCCTGCGGTGAGACCATTGGCCATGACGTTGAACCTGTCGACCGGAAGACCTGCGCCGACTGGCGGGGTGTTGGTGTGCTGGATGTCCCCGAAGGCGTAACCGCCGGTGAAGAACATCAGCCAGCGGTCGACCGTGAAGCCGCCTCGCACACGCAACGTGCCGCCCCAACGCCAGTTGTCCGCATCGACCGCCGTGACGCCGGGAAACGCGCCGGCCACGAATTGCGAACCATCGTTGCCCCGGATGCCCGACCAGAACAGGTCGCCCTCGACGCCGACGATGTAGCTGCCGCTCTGCCAGTTGTACCCGGCTTCACCGCCCGCGAGGCCTCCTTGCGAGCTATAGTTGGCGGAGAAGTCGATGAAAGGCTGCGACGAGCCGGTGGCGTTGTTGACGTTGTGATTGCCGAAGCCGCCGCCACCGAACACACCGACATAGGCGCCGGTCCAGTCATAGACCGATGGCGTCGCCGATGGCGCCTTGACGTAAGGCAGATCGGCAGCAAGCGCCGGCGAAAGAAGACCCAACACCCCGAGTGAGGCAGTAGAGAGAAGAATTCGCTTCATTGGTGACCCCTGTCGAATTGTCCCGCTGAAATGCCGGGCGGCTTTGCCGCCACTAGTGCCCACTTTCCGAAGTTCGTTCTCTGCTGCAGCACCCACCTTTTACGAACTTCGGAAAGTTATGGGCACTAGCAAACTCCATGTTTTCTAGCGCCGCTTTCCATTTGAAGTTCCTGGATGGAATTTGCCGCTTGAGTGCAGGAACTTCAAATGGGCGGCGCTAGCCTTCCATGCCTCAGAAGTGGACGATGATGTCTGCCGCACCGATCAGAGCGGTATTCTTGTTCGGCGCGATGCCCAGGTTCGAATTGCCGTTGAAGGCGAAGCCGTTCAGAGATTTATAGAAGGTAACCTCCGGGCGGATTTCGATCTGCGGCGAGAACCAGTGCTGCCAGCCGATACCGGTCTCGAAATAGCCGGTCTTGGTGCCGGTGCGCTGGCCTTCCAGATCGTCGAAATATTCGAGACGATATGAGATGTTATCCAGCGGCCCAGGGCGGTAGCTTATGTAGGTCACCGCCGTGCGGACTTCCGCCGTACACGAGACAATGGCTGCATTGGCGCAGACCGCGAGACCAGGCGCGTTGAACGGCATATATTGCGGCGAGAACGGCGTGCCGCCCAGATTGAAGAAGCCGGTGCCTTGCGCGTTGGTGACAAGCGGATTGAGCGCGTTGGCAACGTTCTTCTGGCTCTCATCATACATCTCGAACGCGACGTGCCACTTGTCGTTGAACTTGTGATAATAGGTCATGCCGTACCACTGGAGGTTATTGTAACCCCAGGCGCCGTTGTTGATGCCGTCGGCAACGATGTTGATGTCGTCCTTGCCGGAGTCGCTGGTCCAGCGCACACCGGCGGTGACGGTCGGGAATTGCGCGCCCGGATCCTTCGGCATGGTGCTGTTGGGAAAGAGCGGGTTCGGATCCGGATTGGCGATGGTGGCGCCGACATGCCAGGGCAGCGCCTCGGTGCCGACCACCAGACCGAGCTGGAACATCCAGTTCCTGGTGGCGGCCATCGTGAACTCAACGCCGGTGTTGGTGTAGTTGTCGAACGTATACGTCATCGAGTGCGTGTACATGTAGTTGTTCGGCGCGAGTTGCGCCTCGATGTCCGGGATCGAGATGTAACGGCCGATGCGGATCATCAGGCCATCCATCACCTGCGGAATGAAGATCTCGCCATAGGCCATCGGAATGTCGAAGCCGTTGTTGAGGTTCTGGTTCAGGAGCTGGCTCGAGAACAGGCCGTAGGCCGTGGTGTAGCGATAGTTCTCACCGTAGATCGGTGCGATTCGGAAACCCCAATCGACGTGGTCTTTCTGGACCGTGTCGGGAAGCCGCTCGATATAGACGACCGCCTGGTCGAGCTGCACCGTATTGGGGTTGTAGTCATAGGCCGCCGGTGCGTTGCCACCCTTGACGGTGTTACTCGAGAGGTTGCCGCCGGCGTTGACCCAGCCGTAAACCTGGATGTGGTTGTCGTTCATCCAGCTTCCGACATTGGTATTGCCGAGCGCCGCCATCAGCGGGCTGTCGATCGAACTCGGCCGTGTCACGCCAAGGCTGGTCGTACCGCCATAGGGCCATTCGGTGAAGGGATAGGGCGGAATGGTCTCAGGCGTCGGCGGGACCTCGGTATCCGCGCGGCGAGAGGGAGGCGCCTTGGGATCGGCTGGCGCCGCATCATGGCCCCATTCGAGCCGATAGTAATTGAAAAGACGTTCCCAGTACGTCGTCCCGAGATAGGCATCGAGACAGGCGTAGTTCTTGTAAGGATCAATGGCGCTCGTGCACGCCGGCACTTTCGTCGGCGCGGTCGCGTCCGCCGCTTGCGCGCCATTGAACAGGCCCATCGCTGCGAACGCGACACCTGCCAGAAGACCTCTTTTCATCGAAATCGCCCCAACTGTTGCAGGACAGCACGCCCCCGCGCGCTGCTGCTTTTTGTTAACTAAGGCGATATTTGTCACGAGCCCGCCGCAAAGATCGATTGGAGGAACCGCGGCAATTAATAGGAATAAAATATAGTAATTTCCGCTTTGGCGCCGAAATGCATATTCTCGTGCCACTTGCCCATAGCGATGATCAAAACACCGGCGAAAGCGACCGCGTTTTGGCTAAAGCCACCGATTTGCTGCGTTAGTTTTTTCGACGGTGGGACTTTTTTGCAATACTCCGGCGCCCAACGCGGCCTGTTCGTTCGCACCGTAAGCCGTGAGTAAGATTCAGACTATTTTTTTCCTATGAAAAAGGCCTCCAGTATCCATCGAAGATATATGCCACCGATCGCTATGCTGCGCCGCATTGAACGAGGACTGTTGCTGGACGCGGGGCAAAGCGATGAACGGAGCAGCACAGGCGACGGACTACGCAGGGGAAGATGCGCTTTCCGGCGCCGTCGACAATCCGGATTTCGGATTTCTCCCGCAAAACCTGATCAATCAATGTCGAAGCCTGATTGAGAGCTACCATGGCCTGCACGGCTATGGCGGCCTGCCGGATATATTGTGGAAGGCAGGGCTCGGCCCTTTCATCGAAACCCATCGTGATCTTCGCCAGGTTCTGCGGAAGGCGTCGACGACCCGAAGCGCCAAGAAATCCAACGACGGGTTCGCGCGAATCGCAACGACGCTGCTCTCGCTCGAAATCCTGGCGAGCAATTTTGCCGGCTGGAGCCTGATCTACCCGCAGGCCACAACCACGGCCAAGTCGATTCTGAAGCGGCACACGCGCCTTTCTCACACGCCGCTGTTGGAGTCCTATCTTTATCCGCCGAAGTACATCAGTTCGGCCGCGATCGCCATGCTGGCTCCGCCGACAAAGCACGACGTTTCCGGGCCTGACGTTTCAAGACCGTCGCCATCCTCGGATCAACTTCTCGCGGCGAGCGGCCAAATAAGCGCGATTCCACCGATCGCCGCCTTGCCTATGCCGGGCTAACGCATGGGCGCGCTGCACGCTTCACATCCGGCGTTGCACTCAGAGGCGACAATCAACGAAGATTGCCGTTTCGAACGATGAGCAAATCAACCAACCTCGTATTGCTGATCGACGACGAGCCCAAGATCCGGCGATTCATTCGCGCCGGATTCGAGCTTCACGGCGGCTTCACCGTGCAGGAAGCCGAGGACGCCGCGCAAGGGCTGCATGCGGCAACGTTCAACGCGCCCGACCTCATCATTCTGGATCTCGCTTTGCCTGACCGTCGCGGCGACGAAGTACTCGACCTCGTTCGCTCATGGTCGAACGTGCCGATCATTATTCTTTCGGCGGACACCAACGAGGAAGAGAAAGTTCGCCTGCTAGAGGCCGGCGCCGACGACTATGTCGTCAAGCCGTTCGGCATTGCGGAGTTGATCGCCCGCAGTCAGGCCGCGCTGCGGCGGTATTTCAAAAGCTCGAACGAAAATCCAGTGGTGACAGCAGGCCCGCTCTCGATCGATCTCGTCAACCGCACGGTGCTGTTGAACAACAACCAGATCAAGCTGACCCGAAAACAGTATCGCCTGTTGCACGTGCTTGCGACTCATCTCGGTCTCGTGGTCACCCACGATCAATTGCTTGACCATATCTGGAGCGGCAGCGTCAGAAAGAACATTCAGTATCTGCGCATTCTCGTCCGCGACCTCAGGCAGATCATCGAGCCGGATCCCAATCGTCCGCGGCTTCTCATTACGGAGTCGGGCGTCGGTTACCGGCTGCAATCGCGGATCGAGGATATCACGCTCGCCTAGGGCGTGATGAGTTTGGATTAAGCTGAAGCCGCAATGGAGGTGCGCTTAGAGCTTTTGCAGGCTATTTGGCTTCCACGGCAGCAACCGCCGCAGGCACGGGCGGATCGCCGAGGGCGCATTCGCGCCAATCCGGCACGGTGCAGTTGGAGGGCCAGTTGCCGCCGAGCGCCATGAACAAAGCGGCCGTATCGGCCATTCGGTTGGCTTCGGTCTGCACCCGCACCACCGCCGCCGTCAGATAGGTCTGCTGCGCATTGAGCACGGCCAGTTGGTTGACCTGACCCTCGCTGAGTTGCTTCTGGACAATATCGAGACTGGCCTTCGCGGCGTCTTCGGCGCGTCGCGCCGCGCGCATCGCCTTCGCGTCCGCCTGCAAGGCGCGAAGTGCGTCTGCGACGTTCTGGAAGGCGGTGATAACGGTCGCGCGATATTGCGCTTCCGCCTGCTCCAGCGCCGCCTCGGCTGCCTTCTGCTTGTGATAGAGCGTCAGGCCGTCGAAGATCGGCGCTGCTGCGGCCGCGCCCAGGGTGAAAAAGCCGGTGCCGGGCGCGAAGGTCTGCGGCCAGTTGAACGCGGCCGAGCCGCCGTTGGCGGACAGCGTAATATTGGGCAAGCGGGCTGCGACCGCGACACCGATCTGCGCCGCCGCCGAATGCATGTTGGCTTCCGCCGCCCGCACGTCAGGCCGCTGATCGACAAGCTTGCCCGGCAGGCTGATCGGCAGATTGGTCGGCAGCTTCAGATGGGCCAGATCGAACTTCTGCCTGATCTCGTCGGCGGCATATTGCCCGGCCAGCGCCGTCAGGAGGTCGCGCTGCTGCGCCAACTGCTTCTCAAGCGGCGGCAGCAATTCCTCGGCCTGCGCCAATGCGGCGTCCTGCGCCAGCACGTCGGCCTGCGCCGCCTGACCGAAGTTGAGCTGCTTTTTCAGAATATCCAGAAGATGCCGCTCGATGGCGATGATGCGCTGGGTGGCCTCGATCTGGCCGCGCAGCGAGGCTTCCTGGATCGCCGCCGTCACCACATTGCTGGTCAGCGTCAGGTAAGCCGCCTCGAGCTGGAACAATTGCTGCTCGGTGGTGGCGTCCAGGCTCTCGACGGCGCGGAAGTTGCCGCCCCAGATATCCGGCACGAACGACACCGTGAGCTGGTTGGTCACCAGCGAGAATTCCGATTGCGGCCCCTGGGTCGGAATCGGCGGCACCTGCTGGGGATTGGCAACCAATATCTGTTGCGTGGCCGAGTTACCCGTGACCTGCGGGAAGAACAGGCCGCGCTGGGCGAGCGCGTTGTAGCGGGCGATCTTGATCGCGGCTTCCGCGGCTTGCAGGTTGGGATTGTGGTTGACCGATTCCCGGACCAGTTCGTTCAACGGTTCTGACTTGAACGCCGCCCACCAGCGCGTCGACACGTCCGCGCCGGTAATGAAGCGTTGTCCCGGGACGCCGGGCGGACCCTTTCCAGGATCGGCCGAGGTCAACGTTCCCTTGACGTAACCGATCACGTCGGGCTCCGCAGCCGGACTGAAATTCGGGCCCACCGCACAGCCGCAGATGGCGAACGACATCGCGACGAGGACGAACGCACTGGAAGCCGATCGCAGCTTGCGCACGCGACGGAAGTGCTGGGAAGCGACCGGCGGTTGAGAATCACCACCCAACATGCGTCCCAAGCCCTCGCAGCATCCTGTCTTGCGGCTTCCGCTAGCCATCCGGATTACCCCCGGTGACTGTGGCCGGATCGCCGGCAACGGCTGTGCTTTCGGCATCGCGTGACAGGAATATCTTTCGAAGCGCAGGCGCCACGACAAGCAAAAGCAACGGCCCAATGAACATACCACCTACCACGACGGTGGCCAGAGGGCGCTGCACCTGGCTTCCGATACCGTGGGATATCGCGGCGGGAAACAGACCGACGCCGGCCGACAGCGCCGTCATCAGCATCGGCCGCATGCGTTGCTCGGCGCCGTGAAACACGGCCTCGGCAATGTCCATGCCCTGGGCCCGAAGCTCCCGGAAATAAGTGATGTTGAGAATGCCGTCCATCACCGCGACGCCGAACAGCGAGATGAATCCGATCGCCGCCGAGACGGAAAAATCAAGCCCGGCGAGATAGAGCGCGATCAGACCGCCGCCGATCGCAAAGGGAATGCCGGCCACCGACAACAGGCTGTCGCGCAGCGAATTGAACAGCCCGTACAGCAGCACGAGGATCAAGAGCAGCGTGATCGGGACCACGATCAAGAGCCGCTGCTTGGCGTTCTGCAAATCCTCGAATTCGCCGGACCAGATGAGGCGGTATCCGTTCGGAAGCCTGACAGCGTTCGCAACCCGCTGCTGGGCCTCGTCAACGGTGCTGCCGAGATCGCGGCCGCGTACGCTGAACTTGATCGGAATGTAGCGCTGGCTACGCTCGCGATAGATGAACGAGGCCCCGGTATCCAGCGTGATATCGGCAAGTTCGCTGAGCGGAATATAACCGTTGCTGCCTGACGGCGTCTGGTAGGCAACCTTGACCGCTCGAATCGCATCGATGCTGCTGCGGTATTTGGCGTCGAGCCTGACCGCGAGGTTGAACTGCCGGTCGCCTTCAAGGACGGTTGTCGCGACGGTGCCGCCGAGCGCGGCCTGGACGACGGTGTTGACGTCGCCGGTGTTGAGCCCATAGCGGGCGGCCTTTTCGCGATCGATCTTGATATTGAGATTCGGCTGTCCCAGCAGGTGGAAGATTCCAAGATCGGTCACGCCCTTGACCTTCGCCATCTCGGCCATCACCTGGGTCGCAAGGCCCTCCAGCACCTCAAGGTTGGGTCCGATGATCTTGACCGAGTTGGCGCCCTTCACGCCCGACAGCGCTTCTTCGACGTTGTCCTGGATGTATTGCGAAAAGTTGAAACCGATTCCGGGCAATTCCTCGGCGAACTCGTGCTGAAGCTCCTCCGTCAACTTTTCCTTGGTCAGGTTGGGTGGCCATTCGTCGAACGGTTTGAGCGGAGCGAACAACTCCACGTTCGAGAACGGCGAGGCGTCGCTGCCATTGTCGGGACGTCCGTGCTGCGACACCACGGTAATGACCTCCGGATGTCTCAACAGGATCTCGCGCATTTTTCCGGTGGCGGCCGTGCCGGCATCGAGCGACATCGTCGATGGCATCGCGGCCCTGATCCAGAAGTTGCCTTCCTCGAGCGCCGGCAAAAACTCGCTGCCGAGCCGGGAGGCCGCTGCGAAGCTCAGGCCGAGAAAGACCAGCCCGACGGTCACGGCGACCTTGAGATTTGCGAGCGCCCACCGCAGCACCGGCGTATAGTTCTTGCGCAGCGCCTGAACGATAACGGTTTCGGTTTCCTCGATTTGCCTGGGCAACAGCAGCGAGGCCAGGACCGGTGTTACCGTGAAGGTGGCGATCAACGCGCCGGCAAGCGCGTAGCCATAGGTTCGCGCCATCGGTCCGAAAATCTGGCCCTCGACGCCCTGCATCGTGAACAGCGGCACAAATGCCGTGACGGTGATCGCGGCGGTAAAGAACACGGCCTTATCGACCTGGAGCGCGCTGACGAAGATCATGCGCAGCCGCTCGCTCCATTTCGGCTTGCCCGGTGTCTGCCCATGCGCCGAGGTGGGATCCGACCCCCAATAGCCCTCTGAGAGATGCTGAAGCAGGGTCTGCCGGCTTTCGGCGGAAGACTGAAAATTCCGGTAGATGTTCTCCATCATGATCACGGCGGAGTCGACGATGATGCCGAAATCGACCGCGCCGAGCGAAAGCAGGTTGGCATCCTCGCCCTGCAGGACCAGAATGATGATCGCGAAGAACAACGCGAACGGGATGTTGGCGCTGACGATGATCGCGCTGCGGAGGTCGCCGAGAAAAATCCACTGAATAAAGAAAACCAGCAGGCAGCCGAAAATCAGGTTATGCAGCACCGTGTGCGTGGTGACACCCACGAGCGAGCTGCGGTCGTAATAGGAGACGATTTTGACGCCCGGCGGCAGGCTGCCGTCGGAGTTCAGTTTCTCGACCTCGGCCCGGACTTTCGGAATGATGTCGTTGGTATGCTGGGTCCGTCCCATCACGACGATCGCGGCTGCGATATCGTCCTCGTGATCCCTGCCGCCGATTCCAAGACGCGGCACATAGCCGACCGAAACGGTGGCAACGTCCTTGACCTGGATTGGCAAGCCGTTCGATTGGGTCAGCACCACATTCTCGATGTCGTGGACCTTGTAGCCCTTGGTGACATCGTCCGCGCCACCGCTGTCGACCAGTCCAACGCCGCGGATATTGACCGATTGCTGGCCGATCGAGATCTCACGGCCGCCGACGTTGATATTGGAATTGCCAAGCGCGGTAATGAGCTGAGGGATCGTGATATTGTAGGCTTCGAGCTTTTCCAGATCGGCATCGACATTGAACTGCTTTGTCGTGCCGCCCCAGCTGTTGATCTGCACTACGCCGGGAATGGTCAGAAGACGCCGGGTGATGACGTAATCCTGAAGCGTGCGCAGATTGGTCAATCCGAAGTGCGGAGGACCGACGACCTGATAGCGGTAGATTTCACCGACCAGGCTGGATTGCTGGATCTGGGCAACCTGGTTTCCCGGCAGGTTGACGTTCTGCTGGAGGCTGATCGAGGCCTGCTGTAGCGCGAAGTAGAAGTCGACGCCGTATTTGAAAGTAACGCGGACAAACGACAGGCCGTAGAACGAGGTCGAGCGAATGTTGACGACACCCGGCGTCGGATAGAGGCCGACCTCCATCGGAATCGTATAGTACTTCTCCATCTCTTCGGCGGACAGACCGGCCGCCTGCGCCGTGATCTCGAGAATGACCGGGGCCGGATTGGGATAGGCTTCGATGTTCAGCTTTGAAAAGGCAACGAGCCCGGCCGCGCAGAACACCACGAGACCCAGCACGATGATCGCACTGCGCGTCAGACCGAACTCGAGCAAGGACTTAATCAACTGAACCCGCCATGTGCACTTGAGTTAACGGACAGCGCGCGCCTGGTGGAGGAATCGGACCACTAGCCGGCGTCGCCCAACAAGAGCTTGTTGCTCAGGAAAACCGCACCATCCATGACGACGGTATCGTTGGGCTCGAGCCCCGACAGAATCTGCGTCCAGCCATCCTGCGCCAGCCCGATCTTCACCGTTCGCTTGATAAAGTGGCGGCTGTCGCCGGTCACCCAAACCGTCATCGTCCCGTCACCTTCCCTGACGATTCCGTTCGCCGGCATCGCCAGAGAGTGAACGGGGTCTCCGACACGGATGACGAAACTCGCAAACATCCCCGACCGCAGCAGATGCTCGGGGTCATCGATTTGCGAGCGGACCAGCTGCCGGTGGCTATTCGGGTCGATCATCGCCCCCAACGCGGTCACATGTCCCTTGAAGACCTTGTCGGCATAGGCTGGCACTCTGACCTCGACGTCCTGACCGAGCTTGTAGGCCGGCGCATCGGTCTCGACGACGTTCGCCAGCATCCACATCGTCGCCATATCCGCGACTGAATATGGCGCCGGCGCATTGCCTGGCTGCACCAGCAGCCCGGGAGCTGCACTGCGAGCCACGATCCTTCCCGCGATCGGGCTTGGGACCAGCAAGGTGGAATTGACCTTGCGCTTTTCCACGACCTGATCGATCTCAGCATCGGTCTTGCCGAAAATGCGCACCGCATCCCGTGCGGCCTTGAAGTTGCCTTCTGCGGTCTGCTCATCCGAGGTCGACTGATCGACCTCGCGCTGGGCGCTGCCGCCGGCCTTCAAGAGGTTAAGCGCGCGCGCCAGCGTCCGCTTCTGCAATTCGAGCACGCCGGCGGAGGCCAGCAAGGTGGATTCAGCTTGAAGAAGATCCGGGCTGTCGATCGTGAACAGGATATCGCCGGCCTTGACGTCGTCGCCGATGTTGTAGTTCGCCCTGAGGATTTTCCCGGGGTATTGCGAGAAAACCTGGACCAGCAAATCTTCGTTGAAGTCGATTGTGCCGACGGCGGTCTTGAATAGCGCGAAGTCGCGCGATTCCACGGCTCCGACCTTGAGCGCAGCCGCCTGCTTTTCCGACAAATCCACGCTCTGATCGTCGGCTGCGGGGCGCACCGGTTCGGTCGAAGCGACGTGGGCCCGGCCTTCGGGTTGCCCGTCGGCCAATCCGATAAAACCCCTGCCCCAGAACCAGGCGACGCCGCCGATCAAAATCACGGCGAGCAAAATCGCACGGGATTTCGACAGGTTTCCGAAAGCACTCACTCCAAAATCCTCAATATCGCCGCCCATCTTTTTGTCATGCTGCGTTACAGCATGGCGCTTACACTAACCTTACGTATCTCACTGTTTGAACAATTGTTTTACGGGATACTCATATATTAAAAATAGTCGGAGCGAGGAGAACCCGCGAACTTGCTCAGATATTCTTCGTCTGCCCGTACCCTAGGCAAGCAGCTGCCAAAGATATCAACAGTAACAAGCTGGAATTTCTCAGCTTTACTTGTTTAGATGCTGGCCTGATTTGTCGCTCCATCGCCCGCTGGTTCCAGAAACGCGGCCGCGAGTCGGAAGTGAACGATCATATCGGCCGAGCCGACAATCGCGAAGTTCTTGTTGGGCGCTATCCCGAGGTTGCTCGTTGAATGCAAATGCATCCAACGACCTGCAACAAGAACTCCCCACCGGATCCCGCTAGTTCGCCGCGGGGGCGCGCCACATCGGAGACTTGGGGCCTCCGTAGTATCGCATCGATCCAACCCCGCTCTGCCGCTCCGACGGAGCTTCCGACGGTTCCTGGCTACGCGCTATCGTCTTTCGCGGCTGGCTTGAACTGCGCTCGACGGCTTGCGCAGCGCTCTCGCGGCAACTTCCGTAGATAAGAATCGTTGCGAGCAGCGC
Source organism: uncultured Alphaproteobacteria bacterium (assembly GCA_963775545.1). Taxonomy (GTDB): domain Bacteria; phylum Pseudomonadota; class Alphaproteobacteria; order Rhizobiales; family Xanthobacteraceae; genus Bradyrhizobium. Next base: position 12,164 of record CAVZJE010000021.1, on the reverse strand, counting down.
GACGGCGCCGATCCTCAATCCTCTCACTGCGGCCTGATCCATATCGATCCCCCTACCCCATGCTCACGCTGGACGAGTCCGGCGAAGCGAACTTCCGGCGATCCGCGCAGGCACGACGTCGATATTTCGCGACGACCGCGCCGTGCGAGACCGTTCGCACCCGGGGTGATCTTTCATGGCGGGAACAAGGAAATCGATACGGTTTGCGGCACCGTTTCATTAAAAAATGATATCGCGATTTGCCATTTAAGCGAGGCGTGCTCACTGACGCGTCAACTGCCTCGCAAAGTGCCGAAATCGTCGGCAGAGTCCGCTGAACCGTGCAGGACTTCGGATATTCGTATGCGTCCGGAAATATATTACTTTCATATCTCTTCAAATAACAAACAGCATAGATTTTATATGACGATCCGGAGAATGCTGCACCTGCTGGGTAGTTGGCGACATCGGAGCAACGCTTGATTTGAAGGCGATCGGAAAGTTTTCGCAAGGCACGGACATCGTATCGTTGTTCGACCCTGCATGCTCACTCTATCGCAGTCACGATCACTTGCTGCCAAGGCACGATTTTTGCTGCGGTCATTGGGCCAAAGCGACGATCGACCGATGTCCTCTCTACGAAGGCATGCTGTTTTGCATTCACCTCTGCCGATAACACCCAAGCTCGCCAGGTCCGGGCTCTCGAACGGCAAGCATCAAGACACTGCAGCCGCGCCGAACAACGCGATGGCGCCGCGCGGCGTGCTGCGAGAGGATGTGCTGCCTCTGTTATTTTCGTTCGGCGGCGTCAGTCTGGTCACGGCGCTATTGTTGCTGGTGGAGCAGGCCGTCGCCGCGAGCCTCGTTCCAATCGCCTATCTCATTCCCGTCATCATCGTCGCCACCCGATGGGGAATCTGGCCGGCCACGCTTGCGTCGATCGTAAGCATGGCGGAGGCGGACTTCTTTTTCTTCCCGCCCATTTTCAGCTTCCAGGTCGAGGATCCGCAGGAGGTGGTCGATCTGCTGCTATTTCTGGTCGTGGCGCTTGTCAGCAGCAATCTTGCCTCCCGCTTGCGCCAGGAGACCAAAACGCTGCGCCGGCGCGAGAGAGACATTCAAAATCTCTATGACTTCTCACGACGCCTGGCTGCCTGCTTCACGGCTTCGGAGCTGATCTCGGCGATCGAAAACTACCTCTCGCAAACCCTCGGCCAACCGGCTGTGTTCTTCGCCGCGAAAGCCGACGGCCAGCTTGAGCCGCCGAGGTCCGGCTCGGTACCGAAGGCGGTGAAAGAGCAAGCCTGCGCGGCCACTACGGCCGCCGTCCCTTCGGTCCGTTCCGTGATTGACGGAACAACGCAAAACATCTGGCTATTGCGGATCGTGAGCTCGGAAACCGCGATCCTCGGGCTTGTCGCGATCAATATCGGCGTGGGCTCAACGGCCGCAATGGAGATCCCGACGCGCCGGGTTGAAGCGATTCTCGAAGAAGTATCGTTGACGTTGCAACGGATCGACATCGAGAAGGCGATGGACGACGCGAGGCTGCGACTGCAAAGCCAGCTTCTGCGTGATGCGTTTCACGACACGCTGTCCCACGAGTTGCGCACGCCGCTCGCGGTCATCCGCGGCTCGGCGAGCGTTCTGGAGTCGATTCCGGTGGTCCAGAAGGACGATCGCATCCATTCGCTGGTGGAAGCCATATCCGACGAAGTCGCCGAGCTCGACGGCTTCATTCAGAATCTTCTCAACGCCACCCGCATCACCGCGGGCGGCATTACCCCGCATCTCGAATGGACCGACCCCAGGGACATCGTCAACGCCGCGATCAAGACCCGCGCGCGCCGGCTGGTGTCGCACAACGTCGAAATCGAATTCGCCGACGCATTGCCGCTGGTCAATGTCGATTCCGGCCTGATCGAGGAATCCTGCGGTCAGCTGCTCGAAAACGCCGCCAAATATTCTCCGTCCGGTTCGACGATATCAGTCAGCGTCAAGCGCAAGCAGGATAGCGTCGTGCTGTCGATTTCCGATCAGGGCGCCGGCATCACCGCCGAGGAGCGGCCAAACCTCGGCCGCAGGCTGTTCCGGAGCCAGCGTCATCAAGCGTCCATTCCGGGGTCCGGCCTCGGCTTCTGGATTGCATCGATTTTCGTCGGGGCCAACGGCGGCAGCATCGACATTTCGAGCCCCGGACAAGGCCTCGGCGCGACAGCCTCCATCACGTTGCCGGGCTCGCCGATGAAGCACTCCGGAATGACGGTCGCATCCCATGAATAGGCCCGCCAATAGTGTGCTGTTGATCGAAGACGAGCCCAAGATAAGGCGCTTCCTGCGCGCGGGCTTCGAACTGCAGGGCTATTCCGTCATCGAGGCGGAAAACGCCACGGAGGGCCTGAAGGCGACAGCCCTCAGCGCGCCGGGCCTCATCATCCTCGACCTGAACCTTCCCGACCTCCACGGCGCGGAGGTGCTTGAACGAATCCGGTCGTGGTCGAATGTTCCGGTCATCATCCTGTCGATCGTATCGAGCGAGGACGAAAAGGTCCGGTTGCTTCAAGCCGGCGCCGACGATTACGTGGTCAAGCCGTTCGGCATGGCGGAACTGCTGGCGCGCAGCAATGCCGCGCTTCGCCGATATTTCAAGAGCGCCACTGAAAATCCGATCGTGGTCGCCGGGCCCTTGTCGGTCGATCTCGTAACCCGAACGGTATCGCTGAACAAGCAGCCCCTTCGGTTGACCCGGAAGGAGTATAGTCTTCTTCACATCCTCGCGACCCATGTCGGTCTTGTGGTGACGCACGACCAGTTGTTGAAGGACATCTGGAGCGGCAACCAGCGGGACAACATCCAGTACCTGCGCATCCTCGTTCGCAAATTGCGTCAGAAAATCGAAACCGATCCCAACCATCCGCGCCTTCTGGTGACCGAGTCCGGCGTCGGATATCGCCTCCAGGCCCGCTTCGAAGACATTGCTGCGGGCTGACCCGCCTGACTGCGAGAGCGTGCCGCCGGCCGTCACATCATTTCCCGAGCTAAAATATAAAAATAATATATTTTTGAAGCCGAAGTGCTTATCTTGCTCGAAAAATGGGGGCGCGGGAGCGTTGTACTTCCTGATCGAGCACTTTTCCGTCTTCGGCTTCGATGGCCAATACTGGATGCTCCTTGTCGTGGCCCTCGTCGCGGGTTTTGTTCTTTTCGTTCTGGCAACCCGCAACCGAAACTGATTTTTTCAAAGTCAGTTTCACGTAAGCAACCGGTAACTTGATTTTATCGGGCATCGTACGCAATCTCGCCAGCAACAGCTAACCGCATCATCGAACTCCGACCGGAATGCCCATGAAGTCTGTTATTGCCGCAGCGATCGCGATGTCCGCCCTCACAAGTGCGGCTGCGAATGCGCAAGGGAACGCAGGCCCGTTACAGCATTGCACGGCGCGCGTCGTTTATTCCGAGGAATTGCCGTTTGCGCCTGTCGACAGCTGGCTTGTCAAGGTAACGCTCGCGATCACACCGCAAAACGGCAATACCTACTACACGACGTTGCAGAACCGGATGCCGTGGCAAGGCCCGCCGCCGCGCCGTGGCCAGGCATTCCGCCTGTGGTGCGACCCTGCCAATCCGAACGATCTGCGTCTCTCGTCGCGCCCGGGCGTCTCATCCTCGTTCTGATCGCAGCGGCCGGTTTGGCTAAGCCCGCACGCGGCTGGCGGCCACGCGTCCGTATATGAATAATTTATTTTTTCGGCCGCGAGCTACCATCGTTTTCCAATGATCTTTTGTCCAGATTTAAAGGCGGCCGGCTTCAGTAAAGCGATTTTGATATCGGCCGCCACATATGGCCCAACCCTTGCAGGCAAGAACACGCAAGTCCTCGACCACTGACTTCACACCGGAAATCGAAACATGCCCCCGTTTGTAGCAAGCCGCGATCGCAACCTGACACAAGCGTCGAAATCGACGGCGGTGATCGTTCGCTTCGGCTGGCGAATGGCCGCGATCGCCGCCTTCGCGGTATTCGGAGGCATCGGCTTTCAGCGAGGCCTCACCGTAATGCTTTGGATGTCCGCGATTCTGGGCGCCGTGAGTGCGGTGTTCGATCGCGAGGAACCGCTCGCCTCCGCGCTTAACCATTGGGACGAGGCCATGGCCTATGCGGCGTTGTGCTGCCTCGCCGGCGCCATCCAAGCTCCGATGTAATTCGGATCGGGCCAGCTTCCGCCGCGGATCTCCGCAGCTTTATGACGCTCTTATAAGATCGCAAGATCGTCGCTCTCGAATTTTTATCTGCCGCGGCCGATATTGAGAGGATGAGCGAAGCATCCTGCCACCACCAGCCTTTGCAAGCAAAGCGCCGCCGCGTTGGCGAGCTTGCGGATACACTTCGCAAGACGGACGCCGTCACGTCCGAGCTATTGTCCGACGTCACCGGCGAGGCATGCTCGCGGTTTCGTTGCATCCCACGGAGCGAATATTCCCGCCGGATCGAGCGGTTGATTCAATCCGGCGCCTGGACCGACGCGGTGCTGCCCTTGCTCGAACTGGAATTGCCGCAATGGCGGATTCGCCGCACCACCTACGATGAGGCCGAATGGCATTGCGCCTTGTCGCGCCAGCGTGAGCTTCCCGACTGGCTCGATCAGTCGATTGAGGCGAGCCACGCGGACCTCTCGCTCGCGATCCTGAGCGCGTTCGTCGAGGTTCAGCGCGTCAGCACGTTACCCGCCATAACCAGCGTGCCGAGCGTTCCCCGCGCGACTATCCCGCTCTACGCGCCGATGTGCTGCGACAACTTCGCCTAGAGATGACGATCTGGCCCGCGACCCCAGCATGAATTTGACGCAGGAAGTAAAATCGATCCGGGTGATCGGCCGCTTCTGCCTGCGGATGACCATTCTTGTTGTCTTCGCCGCATTCGGCCATATCGGCTTTGCCCGAAGCCTGACGGCGTTGCTTGGAATGTCCGCCGTCCTGAGCGCCATGCTCGCAACCATCAAGCGCGAACATTTGCCCGGCGCCTCGCTCAATCACTGGGACGAAATGACCGTTTACGCGGCGCTCGGCTGCCTGGTCGCCAGCTTCGATGGCTATTTTGTCCCGATTTGAGACTTGCCGCGAAGCCTTATGCCGCCCCTATGAGATCGCAGGCCTCCCGCTCTCGAATTCATATCCGCCCCGCAAGATATTTGGCGCATGAGCAACTCCACTCCCGTGGAGCTTTCTCCCCACTATAAGGAATACCCACGTGAAACTCGTCGAACCTCCCTCGTGCAGTTCTGCATCGACCATTACCCTTATCGGCAAGAACAGCCGCGGCAACTGGGTCGCCCAGGAACAAAATGGCCTCTATGGCGGCCTGTTCGTCAACCGCGCCCAAGCCTTCAAATACGCCCTGTTTGAAAACGGGCATCATCCCGAAACGATTATCGAACTGCCGCGCGAAATCGAGCTTGACCTGAACGGGTCGCCGCGCGCTGGCGCTTCTCGCGCCGCCAACGGCACGCGACAAGCGGCCTGACATGGCCTGACGGCATTGCCACGCGCCAAAGAGCCACCACCCTCCAGGAGAGTAATATGGTTCACCCTTATTCCACTTCAGGCCGCGAGCAAGTCCTCGACACGATGGTGGGGCTCACGCGCCTGTCAAACTTGCAGCGCGCAATTATCGCGGGCGATGATGGCATGGAGCTGTATCTTCAGCTGTGGCGCCGCGGGTTCGTACGGGTGGCGACCGTGTTGACGTGCGGCGTTCCGCGGCGGCAGCATACGATCGGACTGATCGCGGGCCGGGAATTGCCGGAGCCAATCGAAAGAGCGCTGGCCGGAGTATCGCCCTTTCTCAGCACCAATGCGATGATCGCAGTCCTGATCGATACCCATGCAAGCAATTGCAGCCTCAGGATCCGGACCAAGCTTCAACAGATGGGGTTTCAGATCGAGGCGGGCGTGAGGTGTCAGCGGGGGCTTGTGCTGTCCGCCTGCCGGCAAGGCTTCGGCCAAATGGAAAATGCCGCGTGAAATCCGATCATGTCATCTGACAGCTCAACAGCGTGGCTCTCAGGCTGCATTCCCGATCTTCCCACTCCGTTCAACGAGGCTGGCGAGGTCGATTTGACGGCTTTCGCCGGGCTTTGCGCGCGACAGATAAAAGCCGGCGTCTCGGCTATCCTTGTCGGAGAGACGACAGGTGAATTCAGCACCCTGACGTCGGCCGAGCTCGACGCGATCATTCGAACCGCGGCCAGCACCGCCCGTGGCCGCGTACGCGTGATCGCGGGCGCGGGATCGAATTCAACCAGCGAGGCCGTCGAGCGGGCGCGGCGCGCTGAGCTCGCTGGCGCCGACGCAATTCTGTCGGTCGTGCCTTACTATAACAAGCCGATGCAGGCCGGCATTGACGCGCACTTTCGGGCAATCGCCAATTCGACGGCGTTGCCCGTCGTGCTGCATGACATTCCCGAGCGAACCATACGCGAGCTGGCGGACGACACCCTTTTGAAGCTTTCGGAATCGCCGCAATTCGTCGGGCTTATGGATTCGACCGGCGACCTCTTGCGGCCCGCGCGTCTGCGGCCGATGTTGCATGGACGCTTCCGCCTCTTGTGCGGGGATGACGCGACCTCCCTCGCCTTTCTCACCAGCGGCGGTGATGGATGCATTTCGATTGCATCAAACATCGCGCCTTTCATGTGTCAGGGACTCTTCTCGAGCTACAGGCAAGGTCGAATGCAGTCAGTGCAGCACCTGCAACAACGGCTTTCGCCCCTCGCTGGCCTCGCCGCGAAAGAGAATCCGGCGGCGGTCAAGTATGCACTGAGCCTGGCCGGCCTGATGCGGGCCGATACCCGCCTGCCTCTTGCTGGACTATCGAACCAGGCAAAAGCCGCGGTGGCGGATGCGATAGCCGCGATCGGTAAAAACGGTCTCGACCAGGAATCCAGTTTCAAGGAATACGCGACGGTCGCGTGATGATCGATTGCGGCAACGGAAGCAAGAGACCGCACGGTCGGCGGCCGCAAGCCCCATTATGCCGGGCGAGAAGAGTGCTTCTCGCGCCACTTCGGCCCGGGACCGCGCATATAATGCCGCTCCGGGCGATATTTCCTGACGTCCCAATTCCTGAAATCCCAATTCTTGAGGTCCCAATTCTTGAGATCCCATGACGGGCTCAGCGCCTCCACGATTTGGCGGGCGTGAGAAACCAGTACGGATACGAGAAACGAGAATGGCCGCATGGGACGCTCCAGCACCGGGCTCGGACTCCGGCATGGCGTGAAGCATGCGCTTCAAACGCATAGGAATTCGAGACCGGCGACGGAGCGCTGTCATAGACGCGCAATAAATGCCGGCAACGGCGCCAGGCTCGCCGAAGCCATCCGCCGTATCTTTATTTTTTTCTTATGAGATGCCGCGCCGGCCTCTCTCGCATTCCTACGGAGATCATGGACAAATGATGTAGCAAGAATTCGCCAATTCCCGATCGCGGTCCGCGTCCATGAACATGCAGATTGCAAGTCACACCATGATCGCCATGCCGCTCACCCATCCCGGATTTTCAGAGGCGCAAGCTCTCGGGCCTTCGAACGTGACGGGGTGCTTTGAGCCGCTCGATCCCGGCGTCATCAGCGCATCGATCCCGACGTTCTTTGTCGGACGCGACCGCGACGGATTTTGGCTTGCCCGCGACGCCAAGGGCGAGATCGGCGGCATCTTCCTGCTCAAAAGCTCGGCGCTCGCCTTTGCACGGCGGGCTGCCCGGCCTCTCGGCTGCGCAACGATTTTTCCGTCAGAGCGGTTTGAGCTCGACGTGAAAAATCAGGGCAATCCGCTCGCCAGTTATCTCAAGCCGCTCTTTCGGTTTGTCGCCTCTGCCCGCGAAAAACTCGTCGGCTGACGGGTTTAGTTCTTCTCCATGCAGTCGGCGATAAAGAACCAGCGGTCGTCGCCGCTAAGTCCCTGCTTCTTCGCCTCGATGCGGCAAACCTTGAGTTTGGGCCTGTTCATCGCCCACTTCGCCTTCATCTCCTTCAGCTTTGCCATCGTGAGCTTCATTTTCGAAGGCTTGGCCTCGCTCGTCTGCGCCGATGCGCTGTGAAGACTGCCCGTGACCAGCAACGCGGCGACAAGGCAGGTTGAAATACGAAGCATTGGAAATCCCCCTCGGTGAATTCTTGATTGTTTATGGAGAAAAGGCGTCGCGAAAGGCCGTTGGCATTCCGCGACGCAAGGTACTGGAATCAGAAGATCTTGGCTGCGCTCTGGAGCGTCTTCCAGACGCCCCAGGCGAGCGGAATGCCGACGAACAGCCAGAACAGCGCGGTCCTTGCATCCAGGCCGCCCTTGCCGATGCCGAACGATCCGCTCTGGACGCCAGTCGTCTTATTGACGCCCGCCGCCTGAAGCTTTGCGACCTCGTCGGCGCTCATGTGCCACTTGGGATCGACAGGCTTGACCAGGTAATTGCAAATCAGACCCGCAATCAGCATCGCGCACAGGATGTACATGGTGCTATTGTAGAGATGATCCCGCGGCACGCCGGCGGCGAGCTGGAACTCGCGGAGATAGTTGACCACGACCGGACCGATGATGCCCGCAGTCGACCACGCCGTCAGCAGCCGGCCGTGAATGGCGCCGACGAACTGCGTGCCGAACATGTCGGCGAGATAGGCCGGTACCGTCGAAAAGCTGCCGCCATACATTGACAGGATGATGCCAAAGCCGAGGACAAAAAGGAGCTTCGAGCCCATGGCCGCAAACGTCGGCTCGAGCGCGTAGAGCACGATGCCGAGGATGAAGAACGTATAATAGGTGTTCTTGCGGCCGATATAGTCCGACAGCGACGCCCAGAAGAAGCGGCCGCCAATGTTGAACAGCGACAACACGCCGGCAAAGCCCGCCGCGATCCCGGCGATCATTGTCCTCTGCTCGGGGGACAGCGCGCCGAAGTTCAGATTGGGCATTCCGATCAGCTTGCCGGCAAAGATTTCCTGCAACATCGGAGAGGCCATGCCGATCACGCCGATGCCCGCAGACACGTTCAGCGTCAGCACCCACCAGATCAGCCAGAATTGCGGCGTCTTGTGCGCGTTGTCGAGATGAACGTTATGTTGCGAGATCATCGTCTTGGTTTCGCTCGGCGCAGTCCAGCCGTCGGGCTTCCAGCCGTCGGGAACGACACGATAGGCGAACGCGCCGATCATCATGAAGATGAAATAGATCACGCCCAGGACGGCAAACGTCTTCCACACGCCGACATCGGTCGGGGTTTTGAAGTAGTTGATCAGAATATTTGCCAGCGGTGCGCCGATCATGGCACCGCCGCCGAATCCCATGATGGCCATGCCGGTCGCCATGCCGCGGCGGTCAGGGAACCATTTGATCAGCGTCGAGACCGGCGAGATGTAACCGAGGCCGAGGCCGATGCCGCCAATCACGCCGGCACCCAGCCACATGATCCAGAGCTGATGGACGTAAATGCCGAAGGCGCCGATGATGAGGCCGCCGCCCCAGCACAGCGCGGCGACGACACCGGCTTTGCGCGGACCGGCGCTCTCAAGCCAGCCGCCCCAGAGCGCAGCGGAGACGCCCAGCACGACAAAGAACAGGGTGAACATCCAGCCCATGCTCGCGACTTTCCAGTCGCACGTGGTGGTGAAGAGTTCCTGCGCAAGGCTTATATCCGGACAGGCTTTTGGCGCCGTCAGGCCGACCGCACGCGACAGCGGCAGCCAGAACACGGAAAATCCGTAGGCCATGCCGATGCACAGATGAATGCAAAGCGCCGCCGGCGGCACCAGCCAACGGTTGAATCCGGCCTTTGCGATCGTGTGCTCGCGATCGAGAATTCCCGATCCGTTACCAGGCACTGTCCCAGCGCTGATTGTCGTCATTCAAACCTCCCCTGCACAGCAGCCCATTGCCGGGCATGTCTGTTGTTCCGCGACCCTCATATCAAAATTTTTCGGCATCGTGCTAAGCCTTCTATTTGTGCTCTGCACAATCCACCGCGCTCCGTTGTCGCACGGTGCGCCGTCCGGACGAATTGGGGCAGAATCGCGCCCGCGTGTCGATAGGCAAAAGGTAGACATGGTCGCCCTGGCTGGCTCCCAGTTCCGCCGCCAGCAAGATACGATTACTCGTCTCGACCGTTTCGCGGGCCGTCGTGTGCAGATGCATTAACGTCTTCAATCGAGCTATTTGTCTTTTCGATCAAAAATACGATCCGTTTCTCTAGGCCTCGCCGAGGTTGGCCGCCAGCACGTCTGCTAGCGGAATCGCATATTGCCGCATCATCGCGGCGACAGCCGGAATGTCGTCGAGATGGGCCACGGGAAGCGTGGTTTCGAGGGACGCGTCCGTCGCAATACCGGCAATGGCAGGATCATTGGGAAACAGCGGAGTTTTGCCGTTAGCCTCGCGATACACCTCGATCTTGCGATGCGGCTCCGACTTGAAGCCTTCGATCACCACGAGATCGACCGGCGACATCTTCTTCAGTAATTCCGGTAGCGCCGGTTCTACCGCGCCACGCAGTTCGTGCATCAATGCCCAGCGTTTGGACGACGACACCAGCACCTCCTCGGCGCCCGACTGCCGATGCACCCAGGAATCCTTGCCTGGTAGATCGACGTCGAAGTCGTGGTGCGCGTGTTTGATCACGGAGACACACAGTCCCTGCTGACGCAGATACGGAATCACACGCGATATCAGGGTCGTCTTCCCGGCTCCGCTCCATCCGGCAATCCCGATCACCGTCATCGTCTTCATCGCCGTCTCCGACGCCCGCTGGCCATTCGTCCTGATTGGAAGCCTTATATCGGCTGTTGCACAATGTCATGCTAACCGGCTCGCGTCACTGGATGGTGGATGAGCCGCGCCTCGCGCTGCGGGCGGGGCGCTCCGAACCGTTAGACCAAATGCTGCGATGCATTGGCGACCGCACCGGCGGCTTCGCGTTGACGAAGCCCCCCGAATGGCGAATGAATGGGTCAACGAATGCGGACAGGCTTCGGTCGGGCTCGCAAAATAAGCCAAAGAATACGAAAAGGGAGGAATCGATGTTTGCCTGGAAGATGGCATCAAGCCTCGTTCTCGCCGCTGCGATTGCGGCGCCGTTCCCCGCATCAGCTCAGATTTCCGACGACGTCGTCAAGATCGGCGTGCTCACCGACATGAACGGCCCCGCCTCGACGCCGACCGGCCAGGGATCGGTGACGGCGGCGCAAATGGCCGTCGACGATTTCGGCGGCAAGGTGCTGGGGAAGCCGATCAGCGTGATTGTCGGCGACCATCAGCTCAAGCCGGATATCGGCGCCAGCATCGCGCGGCGCTGGTATGACACCGAGCAAGTCGATCTGATCGTGGACGTGCCGGTGTCGGCGGTCGGGCTTGCGGTGCAAAACATCGCCAACGAGAAGAAGAAGCTTCTCATCGTGCATTCGACTGGCACGGCCGACTTCCACGGCAAGTTCTGCTCGCCCTACGCCATCCAGTGGGTGTTCGATACCCGCGCGCTCGCGGTCGGCACCGCGCAGGCAGTGGTGAAACGCGGCGGCGATAGCTGGTTCTTCCTCACCGACGATTATGCCTTCGGCCATGCACTCGAGAAGGACGCATCTGCCGTGATCGTCAAGAACGGCGGCAAGGTAGTTGGCTCGGTTCGCCTGCCCTTTGCCACGCCTGACGTCTCCTCGTTCATCCTGCAAGCCCAGGCGTCGAAAGCGAAAATCATCGGCATTGCGGCCGGACCACCGAACAACACCAATGAGATCAAGGCCGCCGGTGAATTCGGCATCTTCAAGGGCGGTCAGCAAATGGCAGGCCTGCTGGTGCTGATCACCGACATTCATGCGCTTGGGCTGCCCGCAGCGCAGGGCCTGTTGCTGACCACGTCGTTCTATTGGGACATGGACGACAAGACCCGGGAATGGTCGAAGCGCTATTTCGCCAAGATGAACCGGATGCCGACGATGTGGCAGGCCGGCGTCTACTCCTCCGTGATGAACTACCTCAACGCCGTCAAGGACTCTGGCACCGACGATCCGCTCAAGGTCGCCGCCAAGATGCGGGAGAAGCCGATCGAGGATTTCTTCTCGCGTCACGGACGCCTGCGCGAAGACAATCTGATGGTTCACGACCTGATGCTGGTACAGGTGAAGAAGCCGGAAGAGTCCAAATAT
>CAVZJE010000020.1:0-84866 GCA_963775545.1 uncultured Alphaproteobacteria bacterium | reverse complement strand
CGTTGCGGCATCACACTTGATTGTCCGGCAGGTGGAGCGTCATGCCGTCGAGCGCCGATGTGATCCTGATCTGACAACACAGTCGGCTGTTCGGGCGGCGGACAGCAGCAGTCATGTCCAAGAGCGCATTCTCGTCATCCCCGACGGCACCGGTTTTCAAAATCCAGGGCTCGTCGACATAGACGTGGCAGGTCGCGCAAATCGCGTTGCCGCCGCATTCCGCAACGATACCCTTGATGCCATGACTGACGGCCGCACGCCTGACCGTGCCGCCGTTTTCGACGTCGATGCTCATGGCGTTGTTCTTGCGATCGATGAAAGTGATCTTCGTCATTGGGCCCTCCTCGCTTGAGAACTGGAATGTGGCGGCGCTCGCGAGCGCTGCCGGTCCTACGCCGCGTGCGAAGTTTCGGGGCTCTTTCGCGAACCATCCAGCCAGCCGAAGAAACGTGCCACCGCGCCGGACGGTTCGCCGCCACGATCGTTTGGCGAGAACGGGTCTGTGTAGCACCTTGCGCCTGCCGTCTTGGCGATCTGAGCCACAGCTTCGGTCATGGCGGGCGCGCCCGCCGTATAGACGAGGTCTGCTGGCGACAGCGTCGGCATGTAATCAGTCGGCCGGCCGCCGCGGATCGCGAACGAGACGTTCTGCGGTTCCGATACCACCGGAACGATGGTCACATTGGGAAAGCGTGCCAACCTGCACAGCGCGCCGTCCATGTAGAATGACTGGAGCTTTCGCGTGGCGACGACGAATGCGAGCTCGCGCTCCGGCCGCTCCGTGATGGCGGCGGCTGCGATGGCCCACATCGGCGCAAATCCGGTCCCGCTGGCGATCAGGACCACGCGACCGCGATGGTTGCGCCTGTGAAATGAACTTCCGAACGGACCCGACAGCTTGACGCGATGGCCAATTCGAATTTTCTTTCCGAGCGCCGATGATACGGCTCCGTGCGGCAGGCGCCGGATATGAAAATTCAGCCGGCGATTGTGCGGACCGCCCTCAAGCGGATAGGTCGGGCTAAAGCATCGCGCCGGGAAACCACGAAATTGCAGCTTGCAGTATTGGCCCGGCAAATGCCGGAACGGCCCCGGGAGCTCAAGGCCGACGCCGACGACGTCGGGCGCAAGGCGGACCAATTCGGCGATACGCGCCGACGTCGAAATCGGATCTGGGGTAAACTCAGCGACCAATTTGAGATCTGAGACAATCCGCGCCTGGCAGGCGTGGATCATGTCGCTGCTTTCATCGATACCGCCGAATACCTTGCCATCCAAAAGACGCACCCGGCAGGATCCGCAAATGCCGCTACGGCAATCGTAAGGCAGCTCGACGCCGCTCGCCAGCGCGCCGTCGAGTAGAAGATCACCACAATTGGCGAGAAACGTCTCGTTGTTGTAGGTCACCTTGCAAATTTTTGTCATTGCTCCACCTCAATGCGAATAGGTCGGACATGGCGGGTATGCCCGATTTGGCTGTGATCGAAGGCCGCAACACGCATGAAGACGCCGGTCTTGATCGGCACGTCAAAACGGCTGTGCGTATCCAGGCGACGCGCGACCTCGAGCGACCAGTGGCCCGCGGCCCATCGCGCTGCGCATCGAACGTCGGCGCGATCACCCGAAAATTCTCCGGATATGATAACCCCTGGAATGACGGTGCCGACCGGTATCTGACGGTCCAACTCGGCCGTGTAGGGGACTGAGTCGACATCTGTCATGAACCAGCGCGCGCCGTCGCTTTCGCCAACCTCCGGATCGAGATTGACAGGTCCCATGGTCAGCGCCGTCGCGACGAGGTCCTTCGGCAATCGACGCGGCTTGACCGACTGGTCGCGGTCTGTCGGGATCGAAGGCGCGTCGAAATTGTCAGTATAGTTCGCGGTGCCCGGGTCTGGCTCGAATCCGCCCCGGTACGGCACGACGTTATTCATTTGCATCGGGGTCGGCTCGAGCGGCGGGCCGAAATGATCATCATCCATCCAGCCGCTTGGGCCGGTGCTGGTAGCCTTCCATTGCCAGACATCGGCGTAAATTCCGGCTGCCTGTGTGTAATGAAGACCTCTTCCCGACATCGTCGGCGGCGCACTCGCAATCGGCTGCGGACCTGCATGGAAGGTATGGTCGCCTGCAAGCGTTGCCTCCTGCGTCGTAAACAAGACGGCGAACTTGTCTTCATTGAAGGCGTGCTCGTCGTTTCGCTCGTAGCCGTCATGAAGCAGTTGCCAGCCGCTACCCCGCTTGATCAGCGGCAGTTGCTTCAACGACCGCGTCGGGTCCTCCCAGGTGAACAGAAAGTACGCCCAAGTGCCGTCATGCACCGCGCGAATGTCGACCCTGGTTTCGCCTTTGCCGTCAAAATTATCGCCCTGATTGGTCATCAGAGAGAACGGCTGGATGTTGCGCCAGACCGGATCGGACGTGTCGCCGTCAAGAACGGGGGCCTCTGAGTTGGAGATCCGGTGGACGCGCAAGCTGTCAACCACCAGAAAGTCTGTCGCGACCACCATCCAGGTACCCAGGATCGCGACCGCCGCTGCAACGATGAAAGGGTGTGATTGCAGCGTGACGTCTCGCTGCCTTGCGGGGCTGCGGGTCTCCGTCTTCTCCCGCGGCCGCTGCCGGGATTTCGCCGCCGGCTGTCCGGATTGCTCGACGAGCAACCTGAGCAACTCCACGGCATCGAGGCGGGGTGGCGGAGGCGGCAGCGGTCCGGGACGAACAATACGAAGAAGCTGCGTTGTGCCGCCGATCATGACCTGGACAAGAACATGCAGGCAGGTAAAGGCCGGAATGGCCCAGCTCGCCCACCAATGTGCGGCCGCGACCCCATGACCCGCGAACAACCCAAAATAAAGAAGGCCGCCGCTGACGATCAGAACCATCATCGTGAGGAAGAAGACCCAGGTAAGAACGACGCTGAACGCGCCGAGCCGGCCGTGCTTTCGCCCGATCAAGGCGCGCAGACGGAGCTTGTCCAGCTGAACGCGGCGAGTAAGCCCGGATCGGGTCAAATAGACCGTGTAGGCGACCGCGGTCGCGATCAGCACCAAGGCAGCTTCGATATGCAATGTCCAGACGTTCGCCCGCGGCAACAGCGCATCGAACAAATTGATCCATGTTCGGTTCGGCGCCTCCGTTGCGATACGCAGGCCACTAACGAACGCGGCGCCGGTTGCCGCGACCAGGACCCAGTGCAAGAGGATTGTGCCGTAATCAGTCCTGCGTTGTTTCACCCGCGCACTCCCTTTTCAAGAATGCGGTGAGTTTTTATTCCAGCACGGCGCGCGGCCTTAGCGTAGCTGGTAGATGCGCAAGACGAACTTAACCCGGATATTTCCGAGTGCGGCTGTGCGATACCATGATGAAGCATACTCAACTGTTCCCCAAAGAGAAGATCGCCGGTCGTCGAACAAAACCCGTCTCCTTTCGTCGACGCGTGCCATCGTCGTCCACACAGCCACGCCCCGGCTGAATTGAACGATGCGCCATTCCGCACGTGGTTGAGTTGTTAGTCCTCGATCCTCGGGCTATTCGGCGCGTTCGCGCTGTATGCCAAGCGATTCATGTTGCTTCTCCCGCTTTATTCGTTGCGTCGTCAGCCTCGAAGAGACCGATCAAACGGCGTCGGCCGACCGGATAAAGACTTATTCACGTTCGTGGCGTCATTCGGCCGAGACAAGGGCCAATCGCCGCCGAAGCAAGGTGATAGGCTGACAATTCTATGACGACGAACATGGCGCGCTGTCACCGGGCGTCATGTTCGCGCTGTTGAAAAAAATGTCGTCGTGGTGCCGTCGGAGCGGTCGATTGCACGTCCTACGCACATTGAACTCCCTTCCCGCCTCGAATTTTTCTCGTGTTCCCGTCGTTAAAAAGTCGCAGCAGGATTGTCATCGGTCTAATTGCTGCCGAAAAATGGACAGTATCGGCCACCAAGAGAAAGTTGGACTAGTGCTCTGGGAGGCGATGCAGAAGGGGATGCCATGAAAGATCGGCGACCGTCTTTACGGTTCGGACCGCGCAGCTTCCTGGCAACGGCGGCGGATGATCCAGTTTCGCGGGCTCTGCGTGAGAGCGCGCGACGAATGACCGGCATTGCCGTATTCAGCGGCGTGATCAATTTGTTGATGCTATCCGGCTCTCTTTACATGCTGCAGGTCTATGACCGCGTTCTTCCAAGCCGCAATCTTGCAACACTGTTTGGTCTCTCGCTGATCGTGCTGCTTGCCTATGCGATGCTGGGATATTTTGAGGCGCTGCGAACACGTATGCTGTGCAGGGTCGCAACGCTTTTTGATGTCGGCCTTCAGGACGCGATCCACAATGCGCTCGTGACGTTGCCGCTTCGCGGCACCAAACCGGCGGCAATGCAGCAGCCATCGCGCGATCTCGAGCAACTCCGCGCTTTCATGTCGAGCATGGGGCCGACGGCGTTCCTGGACATGCCCTGGATTCCAATCTTCCTGCTTGGGCTGTTTCTGTTTCATCCCGTGATTGGCATGACCGCGCTGCTCGGGACCATATCGATCGTAGCCGTGACGGTCGTGACCGAACGCTTGTCGCGCGGCGTGGCCAAGGCCGCGACGGAATCCAGCGCAGAGCGGCAGGTGCTCGTGGACTCCATCCAGCGCAATGCCGAGGTCATTCGCGCGCTAGGCATGACGGATCAATTCAAGGTGCGGTGGTTGCAATCGAATGAGCAGCATCTGCGAGAAAACATGCGCGCCGCCGACCTCTTCGCCAATCTGGGCTCGGTTGCCAAGGTTTTGCGTTACGTCCTGCAGTCCGGGATGTTGGGAGTGGGTGCGTATCTGGTAGTGACCGACAGTGCTTCGGGCGGCGTCATGATCGCGTCCTCGATCATGATGGGGCGAGCGCTGGCGCCAGTCGAGGTTGCGTTGTCGAGCTGGAAGCAGCTTGTCGCCGCACGGCAGGGCATCGCGCGACTGCGCGAGATCTGCAAGGTAACGGCAAGGGCACCCGTTCCGGCCGTGGATTTGGCGCGTCCTTGCCGCGAACTCGTCGTCCAGCAGCTCACGGTCGCGGCGCCCGCCAGCGATACGCACATCGTCTCGAGCGTCAGTTTCTCGCTCAAGGCAGGTATGGGCCTGGTATTGCTGGGGGCCAGCGCATCCGGCAAGACCTCGCTTTCCAAGGCGCTCGTCGGAATTTGGCCGGCCAGGTCCGGCACCGTTCGACTGGACGGCGCTGCGATCGATCAGTGGCGAAGCGAAGATCTCGGACGACATATCGGTTATTTGCCGCAAGATGTCGCCCTGTTTGACGGCACGATCGCGGAAAATATCTGCCGCTTCGATGAATACGCCACTTCCGAAGCGATCATCAAGGCGGCGCAGATCGCCGGCGTGCACGATCTCGTGCTGCGCCTGCCCAAGGGCTATTCGACCCAGATCGGTCAGGGCGGCATGTCGCTGTCGGCGGGCCAGCGGCAGAGAATCGGACTCGCACGCGCTGTCTATGGCGATCCGTTTCTGATCGTGCTCGACGAGCCCAACGCGAATCTCGATACCGACGGCGAGAACGCGCTGAGCCGCGCCATTCTGATACTGCGCCAGAACAAGAGCATCGTTATCGTGATATCGCACCGCCCAAGCGTGATTGCCGCGTTGGACATGGCGCTCGTGCTTTACGAAGGAAAGTCGATCGCCTTCGGTTCGTGCAAGGAGATATTCGCTCGCGTCGGCGCCTCCAGGACGCAGGGTGCGCCGAGAAACCAGGCACGCCCCAAAGCCAACCCCGCGCCGCATTACGCCGCCGTGCCTGAGGGCGCTTAGCCATGCGGTACACTGAAGACGATCGGCGCCACGACGAATCTACGCGGAACTGGAGCGATGAACCTTATACCGACAGCGTAGAGCCGCAGGGCGAAGCGCTGATTCTTGAGCTGCAGCGATTACGCCAGGCGCTTGACGGTGAACGCCGTAACGGCCGGCAACCGCCTGGCCCACCCGGGCGCGGCGAAGCACGGAAACGTCCAGCCCCGGGCAAACCGCAACAGCAAACACGCGGTCCAAGGCGAAAGAAGAGCAGAGTCGAGCTGGCGATTGATCTTTGCCTGAAGCCGTTCGGCATCAAGGCTCCCGTCCAGGCCGAAGTCGGCAACAGTCCCCATGTTGAGCCGGTCTTGGCGCCGGCCTATCGAGAGAGCCCACCTTTATTTCCGCGCGATCCCATCTTGATGGATTTGGACAGGCCCGGCCCGGGCATGCCCGTGCGTGAGGATTCGCGCCGATCCGGAATTGGCGAGGGCGAAGCTGTTGTTGCTTCCACTAGCCGCCCGCCTGCGGTCAACACGGCGGTTGCAGAGCTGATAGGCAAGTGCCGTGACGGTCTGATGGTGGGCGCCGACTTCATTCTCGATCGCGGCGGCGCTGCGCGTCCTGCCGACGGGAGCCGGGATGGCCTGCAAACGGGGGTGCAATGGGCGTTTGAACATGAGCTGCGTGTCGGCCTTCGGGTTCTCCTCACCGCCGGCATCCTCGGTGGGGGTTGGGCCGCATTCGTCCCGCTCGCGGGAGCTGTCGTCGTACCCGGCAATCTCGTCGTGCAATCGAACGTCAAGAACATCCAGCATCCGACCGGAGGCGTTGTCGCCGAAATCGATGTGAAGGACGGCAGCCGGGTGCAGATGGGCGAGCTCCTGTTGCGGCTGGACGCGACGCAGGTCCGAGCCAGCTTGCAAATGGTGAGCAAACAACTCGATGAGTTGCGGGCGAAGATCGCTCGTCTCAAGGCCGAGCGCGATGGCCTTGCACGAATGGAAGTTCCAGCAGAACTTGCATCGGTTTCGGGGGATGAAACCGCAAAACGCTTGCTTGCGTCGGAGGAGTCGCTGTTCAAGGCACGCTTAAATGCGCGCCAGAGCCAAAAAGATCTGCTGCAAGGCAGAGTTGCGCAGCTGACCGAGGAAATTTCAGGCCTCGAGGCGCAGCTCGATTCCAAGGCCAAGCAACTGGAACTGATCGCCGGCGAACTGACCGGCGTGCAGGAACTGTATGATAAACACCTTGTACCGTTGCCCAGGCTGACAGCGCTGCAACGAGAATCCGCGCGGATCGAAGGCGAACGCGGCCAAATCGTGTCCTCGATAGCCGAGACGAAATCAAAGATCGGCGAGACCCAGTTGCAGATGGTACGCGCGGAACAGGATTTTCGCACCGATGTCGTCAAAGACCTTGGCGAGGCCCAGGGCAAGGAGGCCGAGCTTGTTGAACATAGCGTTGCGGCGCGCGACGTGCTCGACCGCATCGAGCTCCATGCACCGGTATCCGGCATTGTTCATCAACTTGCCGCGCACACTATCGGCGGGGTCATCCGCCCTGGCGATACCATCATGGAAATCGTCCCTGATACGGAAGACTTGCAGGTCGAGGCGAGGCTTCCGCCGAAGGATATAGACCAGGTGCGCAACGGTCAGGCCGCGTTTGTCCGGTTTTCGGCCTTCAACCAGCGAGTGACGCCGCAGCTCACGGGGACCGTCTCCTATGTCTCAGCCGACACGAGCCGTGACCCGCAGACCAACGCGCCTTATTTCACGGTGCGAGTTGTGCTGTCGGACCAGGAGCGTCGGCGACTTGCCGGTCAGCAGCTGGTGCCGGGAATGCCCGCCGAAGTTTTCATGCAGACGCGAAGCAGGACGATGATGAGCTATCTCTTCAAGCCGATCGCCGATCAGATGCGCCGCGCCTTCGTCGAACAGTGAACAGTACTCTCGATTGTAGTGAGCTGCCTCTGTCAGAGGCGGAGTGGGTCGCGGGACAGACGTAATTGCGGCGCGCGCGCTATCTCCGCCGCCGAACTTGCGGCTGCTCGGTGCGACGCATCTCAACCTGGATTGGGGCGTCTGCACGTCAGCAGTCTCGGCGAAGCGGAAATTGGACAGCGCTGTCTCGACCGTCGCATGCCCTGAGCGGAACCGGTCTGATCTGGCGTAACTGATCTTCGCGGAAAATCACGAGGAGTCGCTTCAAAAACTCGCCGCAATCATACAGCCGACGAGCCAAACTGCAGACACAGTTCTAACATGCTCCCTGAGGATGCTCCGAAGTAGCAGGTGTTCTTAAAGGGGAGAATGCAATGGCAACTCGCGACACGATACGCTCGCGTTTCTACGAAAGTGGTCAAGCCTTGCAGAGTAATCGATTCTACGGCCGCGTAGGCGACGATCGATCCGGACACCATGCACAACCAGTCTACACGCAACTGCAGGGAGGCTAACCAATGACCATTGCGACCGATCGAGCCACGGCATTAGGCGCAACAACCAATGACCTCGAACAGGCCGGATTAATTTTCAACGACGCGGTTCGTCTGAGTAACGGCGGACTTTGGTCAGATCCAGCCGACACCAGCAACCAACTCAACTATGCGAGCATGTACGAAGCGGACATCAGCGCTCTCAAGGCTGACGTAGCTTCAGCAATTGCCATTGGCGCGACCGTGAATGGCACTGCGGTCACGCCATCTAACGCAAATTTACTGACTGAAATCCAAGGGCAGCTCGATTCTCTTGCAACTGCGGCGCCACAAGCTGTGGGGAATAGTGCTGCGGCAATAGCGGCTCAAGGGGTTCTGCACACGAATGAGCAGCTGATCCTCGGCGAGGTTGCCAACGACGCCAACCTGCAAACTGCGCTCGCAGGGAATGGGGTCACCAATCCCGGAACCGGAGCCACTGACCAAGGCTTTCAGGCACTTCCGGCCCATGCCGCCGACGATTCAGCCGCGATCACCGCTGCCAACGCGGGCGCCAGCCTGTCTGACATCGGCACGGTTTTCAATGCCGCGACGAATCTTGCGGATGGGGGTCTCAACTCCGGCAACCTTACGGAGTTCAACGGCGACATGAAAGCGATCGCCGCCGGTCTGCAGAATTTCATCAGCAACGGAGGATTAGCGGCAGCCCAGGGCAACTCGACCGCAGAGCATGCGCTCGCCGTGGCCGAGGGCATTTCGGATAGCGCGGCGCAAGCTCTCACCGGCGTCCACATCCAGACCGTGCTCAATCAGATCGAACTCCAGACCAACGACTTCGATGCCACCTATGCCGCGAACCCGAATGTCGCGGCGCGGGCGACCAACGACAACCTGCTCGATATCATCGATATCGTGCAGAACGATCCGGCGCTTGCGGCAGCCGCGGGCAATCCAACGGCCACTGCTGCTAATTTTACGGCAGGTACGTTCGTGCCAAGTCACGATGGAGGCTTTGCCAGCCAACCCGGATATCTGGAAGGCACGATCACGCACTACCAGGACAATCAGTCGCAGACCGATTTCTGGTCCTCCTTTATTGCCGGCGCAAACAATCTCAACAACGCACTCACGGCGGAGGCCAATGGAACCGTGCATCTGGATAGTGCGGGTCTCAACTCGCTGGTTCAGCAGGTCCAAGGGTATGAACAGCTGGGCGCATCGTTCGATGGAGCACAGGGCGGTATCTTCGGTGCCAGGTTCGACAACGAACTTCTCGGCGGCACGCTGAAAGCCGACACCAGCGCTGCTCTCCAGGCGCTGCAAGACGTTGTGAACAATGGAGGCACCGTCTCTGCCGCCGATGCCTCTCAGCTCGTCGCGGCTGGTACTGGCTACGTCGCTGACGCCGCCGACGTCTCCGGAAACAATATTCCGAACGGGGGTGGAACGTATGTCGGGACGTCGACCACTGTGGCGGGCGCCAGCACGACGCAAATCGCGGATGCCAACAGCCCGACGTCCGGCAATGTCAGTGGCAACGACCAGCCGACAAATCAACCGGTCAATGGCCAGACCAACGACGGTTTCGGGGTCACCGATCCGAATACGAGCGCGGGTGCCGGCAGCTCCGGTTCCCACGGCGCCGGTTCTGGAGCCGATCCAGGCTCGTCTCCAACATCAATGCTTTCCAGCGCCATTGCCAGCGATATCGCCATTCTGGTCCAGGCTCTGGAAGGCGGACAGACGAGCGCCATCGGTACCGCGGTCGCAACGTTGACGGCAGCGATCAGCGGCAACTCCGGCAACCCTGCTGGCAGCAGCAGCGGAAGCAGCAGCCCGGGGGGTAACGAAGGTACACCTGTCATCGACACAGGAGGCGCCGGCTTCTCCGATCACAGCTCGAATTTCGGCCACCATCATCAATTCGAGCACATGTGGCACTGACGAGCGTTTGAACAAACGCATTGCCGGCGGCACGCGCCCTTATCACTCCTCTTGTGACAGGGGCGCCTTTCGGCACTTTGCACCTTGGCTGCCGCCGCATCGGGAAATTCAATCACGACACCTTCGAGCGACCCCATCAACTCTAGTGGCGCGAGTGGTGTATAAATGGAAAGGAACTTGGCGCCCCGCCCCTCAAAAGTCGGGCCGGCTGCCTTCCAATACGCTTCATCATCGAACGCAGGACGCACCACCGGCGCTGCAAAATTTCGTTCGGAAATAAGACAGACCGCACCGACCCGCAGCGGGCATGGCAAATGACATCAAACCTCTCCATGCTCACGCGTTCCGGCGTCCGGGCGCTCGACGTTTTGCGGCACCACTCCTGAGTTCGGAAGGACGTGTGATCGGGAAGACTTCGCGAACGTACGCGGTAAGCATCTCACAATAAGCTGTCGCATAAGGCGGCAGCGGACGGCGCCTGTCCCACAGCATGGCCAACGGCTCGCGCAGCGCTTTGCCACGGTGGATTACCTCCACAATATTCAGACGATATCGATTGGTTCGTAGCTGTGACGGAATAATTGCCACACCATGTCCGGCCTCAGCTAGCGCCAGCAAGGTATGCGGGGCCCGGCTTGCAATCGAATGTTTGGCCTGAGGCCCGCGAGCCGGCAGGCGGCATCAAAAGTACGTCTAACTATGAATTCGGGATCCAGAAGAAGTAATGGTTGGCTTGCGAGCTTGCCGATCTCGATTGTGCCGCCTCTGCCAAGAATCTGCGATGGATGACTGGCTGCGAGCAATTCGACAAATTCGAGCGGCAAGTTTGCAAAACGCGCGTCGTTCGGCTCGATTGCATGCAGCAGATTTTGGGCTAGGTGAATCTCGCCGCGTTCCAGCATTGCCAAACTCACGCGCCCCGCCGCCTCGACCACCTTCACCTCAACATTCGGGAAGCGTCGCGCATAGCGATGCAGAAAATGGGACAGCACACTTTCGATGTGCTGAGGCGACGCGGCGACTTTGAGCACACCTGTTTCTCCGCGACGCAGCAGCTCCGCACGCTCGCCCAGTGCACTCGCATAGTTCAACAGGCCGCGGCAATCGCCGAGCAGCTGTTCGCCTTCACTGGTCAGCAAGAGCCGGCGCCCGACCCTGTCAAATAGCTTGAAACCGAGTTCCTGCTCAAAATCGCTGATCTGTCGGGACAAGGCCGGTTGCGCAATGCGCAGGTGCAGGGCCGCCCGGGAGACGGTACCCAGTTCGGCCACCGTGACGAAGGTTCGCGCGCGCCGCAGACCCATGGCAAATCCTTATGCCGGATCGGCATAAATAATCAGAGAGATTATGTATTGGACTGCCTGCGCCGTCTACGCCCAAGTTGCGCCGCCAATCCCGCGAGCCGCCATGCCAAACCGTTCGTTACAGTTGCCAAGAAATCTCACGCTCCGGAAGACACAAGGAGGAGGCCATGAACCGCTTTGCACAAGCGACCGCGATAACTGCGCTTTTGGTATCTCTCGGATTACCGGGGACCATCTCACCCGCGTTTTCGCAGTCGCCGCCGGCAACCGAGCGTGCAAAACAGGTTGAAGCGCTTGTCAACAAGGCCGCGACGGTCATCGACCAAAATGGCAAAGCGAGCTTCGCCGAATTTCGAAAGAAAGATAGCGAGTGGTTCCATGGCGACACTTATCTGTACGTCTACGATTTGAAGGCGAATGTGCTGCTCAATCCTGCCTTTCCGCTGCGCGAAGGCACCAACGTGGCTGGTCAGAAGGACGCCAAGGGCAAATTATTTCACAACGAGATTATCCAAGTGGCTCAAACCAGCGTATCTGGATGGGTCGACTACATGTTTCCCAAGCCGGGCCAGGCTGAACCCTCGCAAAAATGGGCTTACGTGAAGAGGGTGACCATAGATGGTACTCCCGGCCTTGTGGCTTCCGGGTTCTATCCCTAACCGACCCGGCCTCGCGCATTCCATCACGACTTTTCTGATGACACGGTGGCGCGCGTCAGCGCGGCTTCCGTTCGTGCAAACTTCGGAGCCGTGAGCAGGATTGGAAGGCCTCCGAGCAAAATCGGAATGAATGCGGCGTTGACGTTACCCGCCAGATCCCACGCAGCCCCGGAAAGCAGCGAAACCATCATTGCGAACCCGTAGCTGATGGCAAAAGCCGCGGCTGATGTGACCGCAACGTCGTCGGGGTTGCTGCAAAGCAGTGGCGCAAGCGCCAATGCCAGCACCAGAGCGGCGCCGAGCGAAAATCCGGCGAGGCCCGCCCAGAACACGGTCCAGGCGCTTGCCGAAGTCATCATTCCCACGACGCAACAGGAAGACAGCGCGCCCAACACCAAGTATGGCCATCGCTTGCCTTGCAGTCGGTCGGCCGCCAGCAGCAGGAGAAAAGAGGCAGGGATCTGTCCCGCATTGAGGGCGGTCAGGACGGCGCTTGTGAGTTCCGGGTGGCCGCTTCCGTTCAAGTACGCCGGCAAAAATCCGTTGATGCTGAAATAGGTGCTGGTAACGCTTCCCATCGTCAGACCGATGCGCCAATTGAGCCGGCTATTCCATTGCGGGAGCCAGCCTGCGACACGCCTGGTCGCGACATTTGCCTCGGATTTGGGAACGAATATCGCCACCGCGATCGCCGTGGCGATCAGGGGAAGCGACCATGCGCCTAACGCCGCGCGCCAACTTCCGCTGAAATAGGGCAGCACAAAGGGAAGCATCGTTGCGACCGGGATGATCTCACCCATAATCAGGCCGTTGGTGTAAACGGCCGTTCCAAATGCCGATCGCTTCGGCACCCATTCACGCACCGCGGCGGCCATGGCCGGCTGCATAATGGCAATCCCAACGCTCATGAGCATCGTCGTCAGGTACAATTGCCACGCGTTTGACGCCCCGGAGCGAAGCAACGTCCCGCCTGCCGCAATCAAGAGACCGCTCACCAGCGCGACGCGCACACCCATCCGGGCAATAACGATCGATCCAGGCGCCGCGAAAATCGCGAACACGACGACGGGTATGCCGGATAGCAGTCCGATTTCCGTGCCCGACAGGTTGAGATCCCGTTAAATCAACGAAATTACCGGCGGCACCGCCAATACCGTGAGGCGAAGACTGATGCCGCAGGTCCACAGCAGACCAAAGGAGGCGCGCGCGGTCATGGATCGATTCACTGGGTAGTTCCTTGTTGAGCAGGCAATTAGGGCGGACAACGTGTTGCACAGCACCCCACCGCTGTTCAATTCCGTTTCTTTGCATATCCGTTCAACGCCGCCGTTGCCCGGCCATGGACGAGCCGACCTGCATGACGCTTGGGAGCTACTCGGCACAGGCCGTGCGTTCATGCGCCGAGCCTCGCCAATGAGTGGTCGGGGCTGCCAATCGTGGCGCGGCTGACTGCCAGAGTGCCCGAACAGGCGAGCGTCGCCAAAGTCCTCCAAATAAATCAAGCGATTAGGTCCGGGCCCGTCTGCGACGAAGATAGCGATTACAAATGCATCGTCGTCGTGATCTTATTCGAACCAGACCGATTAAACCTTTGGGAGGATTGAGCGTGTCTAACATCAAACTGACGGTGAACGGCAAACCGACTTCGACGGAGGTCGAAGACCGGACCTTGCTGGTACATCTGTTGCGCGATCACTTGGGACTGACGGGAACTCACATCGGCTGCGATACCAGCCAATGCGGCGCCTGCACGGTTCATATCGATGGACGGTCGGTGAAGTCCTGCACCGTGCTGGTGGGACAGGCCAACGGTTCCAGCGTCACGACCATCGAGGGAATAGCCAAAGGCGACGAACTGCATCCGATGCAAGCGGCCTTCCGCGACAATCACGGATTACAGTGCGGTTACTGCACGCCCGGCATGATCATGGCGTCGATCGATATCGTCAACCGCCATGGCGCCGATCTCGACGAGGCGACGCTGCGCCAGGAGCTTGAGGGCAACATCTGCCGCTGCACCGGCTACCACAACATCGTCAAATCGGTGCTCGACGCCGCTGGCCGCATGAAGGTCACGCAGGCTGCCGAGTAGCGTTGCTGCGATCCGGCTTCGA
This sequence comes from uncultured Alphaproteobacteria bacterium, assembly GCA_963775545.1. GTDB lineage: Bacteria > Pseudomonadota > Alphaproteobacteria > Rhizobiales > Xanthobacteraceae > Bradyrhizobium. Next base: position 70,625 of record CAVZJE010000020.1, on the reverse strand, counting down.
TACCGGCGAGAGCGGTATCGGCCACAGAATGCCGACAAGAGATAAAACCAAATAGCCGCAGGCGTGCCAGTCAGTCGTCGCGCCCGGACGGCCACAGGGAGATCACATCATGGGAATCGAAGGCATCGGTGCACGGGTCGTTCGCAAGGAAGACAAGCGTTTCATCACCGGCAAGGGCCGCTATGTGGATGACATCCGCCTCCACGGCATGACCTATGCCGCGTTCGTCCGCAGCCCGCATGCCCACGCCAAGGTCAAGGGCATCGACATCTCCGAGGCGATGAAGATGCCGGGCGTGGTCGACGTGCTGACCGGCCGGCAGATCGTCGATGACAAGATCGGCAATCTGATCTGCGGCTGGATGATCCACTCCAAGGACGGCTCCCCGATGAAGATGGGAGCGTGGCCGGCGATGGCGCCCGATACCGTGCGCTTTGTCGGCCAGGCCGTCGCGGTGGTGATCGCCGAGACCCGCAATCAGGCCCGCGATGCCGCCGAAGCCGTCGCGGTCGACTACGAGGAATTGCCGGCGGTGGTCGATATGCGCGACGCCGTGGCGAGCGGGGCGCCGCAACTTCATCCCGAGGCGCCCGGCAACGTCATCTACGACTGGACCATCGGAGACGAGGCCGCGACGGAGGCTGCGTTCAAGAGCGCCGCCAACGTGGTCGCGCTCGACATCACCAACAACCGCCTGGTGCCGAACGCGATGGAGCCGCGCGCGGCGATCGCCGACTATGACGCGGCGGAGGAACATTTCACGCTCTACACCACGTCGCAGAATCCGCATGTGGCGCGGCTGGTGCTTTCGGCGTTCTACAATGTCGCCCAGGAACACAAATTGCGGGTGATCGCGCCGGACGTCGGCGGCGGCTTCGGCTCCAAGATTTTCATCTATCCGGAAGAAATGGTGGCGCTGTGGGCCTCCAAGCGCACCGGCCGGCCGGTGAAGTGGACCAGCGACCGGACCGAGGCCTTCCTCACCGACGCACATGGCCGCGATCATCTGACCAAGGCCGAGATGGCCTTTGACAAGGACAACAAGGTCACCGGCCTGCGGGTCAAGACCTACGCCAATCTCGGCGCCTATATGTCGCTGTTCTCGTCGTCGGTGCCGACCTATCTCTATGCGACGTTGCTGTCGGGCCAGTACAACATTCCCAACATCTTCGCCGAGGTGATCAGCGTCTATACCAACACCACGCCGGTCGACGCCTATCGTGGCGCCGGACGGCCCGAGGCGAGCTTCGTGGTCGAACGGCTGATGGAGACCGCGGCGCGGCAGTTGAAGGTCGATCCGGCCGAGTTGCGCCGCAAGAACTTCATCACCCAGTTTCCGCATCAAACGCCGGTGATCATGGCCTACGATATCGGCGACTTCAACGCGTCGCTGGATGCGGCGATGAAAGCGATCGACTATGCCGGCTTCCCCGCGCGCAAGGCGAAAGCGAAATCCGAAGGCAAGCTGCGCGGCATCGGCGTATCCTGCTATATCGAAGCTTGCGGCATCGCGCCCTCGAAAGCGGTGGGCAGTCTCGGCGCCGGCGTCGGCCTGTGGGAATCCGCCGAAGTGCGGGTCAATCCGGTCGGCACCATCGAAATCCTGACCGGCTCGCACAGCCACGGCCAGGGCCACGAGACTTCCTTTGCGCAGGTGGTCGCCGAGCGGCTCGGCATTTCGATCAACCAGGTCCAGATCGTCCATGGCGACACCGACAAGGTGCAGTTCGGCATGGGCACCTACGGCTCACGCTCCGCGGCGGTCGGACTGACCGCCATCGTCAAGGCGATGGAAAAAATGGAGGCGAAAGCCAAGAAGATCGCGGCGCATCAACTTGAGGCGTCGGAAGGCGACATCGTCATCGAGAATGGCGAGTTCAAGGTCACCGGCACCGACAAGTCGATCGCATTTCCGATGGTCGCGCTGGCGGCCTATACCGCGCACAATCTGCCCGACGGCATGGAGCCCGGCCTGAAGGAAAGCGCGTTCTACGATCCGTCGAACTTCACCTTCCCGGCAGGCTCCTACATCTGCGAGGTCGAGGTCGATGCCGGCACCGGCAAGACCGATTTCATCAACTTCGTCGCGGCTGACGATTTCGGGCGGCTGATCAATCCGATGATCGTCGAAGGCCAGGTCCATGGCGGCCTCGCCCAGGGCATCGGCCAGGCGCTGCTGGAAAACTGCGTCTACGACAAGAGCGGCCAATTATTGACCGCAAGCTTCATGGATTACGCCATGCCGCGCGCCGAAGACCTGCCCTCGTTCAAGGTTCAACACACCTCGACGCTGTGTCCGGGCAATCCGCTCGGCGTCAAAGGCTGCGGCGAGGCCGGCGCGATCGGCGCTTCCGCGGCCGTCATCAACGCCATCACCGACGCCATCGGCTCCAACAAACTGGAAATGCCGGCATCGCCCGATCGCGTCTGGCACGCGATCCACGGTTGAGCGCAAGGAATAAGGGAACGCACCATGTACCAGACCACCTATCATCGCGCTTCAAGCATCGACGAGGCGGCCGCGCTGTTCGCCAAGGGCACCGAAGCCAAATATCTGGCCGGCGGCCAAACCCTGCTTCCGGTCATGAAGCAGAGACTGGCAGCGCCGTCCGAGGTGATCGATCTTGCGAGGATCAAGGATCTCGTCGGGGTCGAATTGTCGGGCGATACGCTGACCATCAAGGCGGCGACGACCTATTACGACATCATGAGCAATGCCGACGTCAAAAAGGCAATTCCGGCGATCGTGCATCTCACCTCGGTGCTGGGCGATCCGGCGGTGCGCTATCGCGGCACCATCGGCGGATCGATCGCCAACAACGACCCGGCGGCGGATTATCCGGCGGCGGTGCTGGCGCTCGGCGCCACCGTGAAGACCAACAAGCGCTCGATCGCGGCCGAGGACTTTTTCAAGGGCCTGTTCACGACGGCGCTGGAGGACGGCGAGATCATCACGCAGGTCGCGTTCCCGATTCCGGCCAAGGCCGGCTATTCGAAAATGCGCCATCCGGCCTCGCGCTTCGCGCTGACCGGCGTGTTCGTGGTCAAGACCAAGGCGGGCGACGTTCGCGTCGCCGCCACCGGCGCGTCGCAGAACGGCGTGATGCGGGTGCCTGCGATCGAGGCGGCGCTGAAGGCCAACTGGTCGGCGGCGGCGCTCGATGGCGTCAAGATCTCCAGCGACGGGCTGTTGTCGGATATCCATGGATCGGCGGCCTATCGCGCCAATCTCGTCAAGGTGATGGCGCAGCGCGCGGTGACCGCGGCCGGGTGAAGCGCGCTGGCGGGATTCACATGAACTTCGGTAGCACCTTGGTCCACAGCGCCTCGGTCGACTTCATCAGCTTGTTGTGCGGCACCAGCGCGTTGTAGGTGTAGCAGAACAACCAATCGACCGGCCGCCGTTTCATGTTGGCCTCGAGCGCGCGCGTCACGGTATCGACGGTGCCGACCAGCGCGTAGCCGAGGTCGATCAATTCTCGCGGTCGCAAAGTTCTTTGTCACCGGGTCCATCAGGCCGCCGCGAAAGCCAAACGGCTCGAACCACGCTTTGCCGGAGAAACGCCCGGATCCTCCCACAACGCCATCGCTTCCTCGTTGGTGTCGGCGATGATGACATCGCGCAACAAGCCCGTGCCCTGCCCGCGCGGCTTTCCCGACACCTCGGCATAGAGGTCGTACAGCGGTGACGCGTAGGCGTCATGCATCGGTGGCAGGATCGCGGTGACGCCTTCATGCGCAGCCCAGTTAATAGAGTTCGGCGATGAGGCGAACGGCAGGAACACCGGCGGATACGGCTTCTGCAACGGCTTCGGCACCACGCCGACCGAGGTCAGCATGCCGTTCTCGACGCCCTTGCCGTATTTCACCGTGGTCTCGAGATCCCAGGGCGTTGCGCCGGCCGGTACCTTCCAGTACTTGCCCTTGAACGTCAGCATCTCCTCGGTCCAGCATTTCTTGATGATCTGCCAGTTCTCCTCGAACGCCTCGCGGTTGGTCTGATCGATCGCATCGTGATGGTGCGGCAAGGTCCCCGAGACGCCGTGCGTCTGCTGCGCCATGATGTCGACCCAGCGCCGCTGGTAGCCGCGGGCGAAGCCGGCGCAGGCCCGCCCGCCGGTCATGTGATCGAGCATCGCGATGTCCTCGGCGACGCGGATCGGGTTGGCGGCCGGCAGCACGATACCAAGCTGGCCGACGCGGATGCGCTTGGTCTGCATCGCGACGTAGAGGTCCAGCAGCACGGGGTTGTTCGAGACCTCGAAACCCTCGATGTGGAAGTGATGCTCGGTAAAGCTCACCGAATTGTAGCCGAGGTCGTCGGCCAGTTTGACGAGTTCGGTCAGCTCTTTCAGCATGCGCTGGTAGAGTTCCGGCCTCGTCGCAGCCATGCCCGCCTCGATCTCGGCGCGCGAGCCGACGCTCGGCAGGCAAAATATCGATGCTTTCATTTTGCTTCTCCCCGTCCGTGTCTGGTTGTTGATTATCACCCCTTGGGACGATGACCATTTCACACCAAACTCGGGAGATCAGGAAGTGGCCGTGAGTTGTCTGCACTGCATGTCTGAAAGCCGTTAGAGACGATCGGGCCTCAGAACCGTCATTGCGAGGAGCGAAAGCGACGAAGCAATCGTGTCCCGGATGCGGTGCAGTGCGCAGTGCTGCACCGCTGAGCCGGGACCGACTGAAAAACACGAGTTGAATGATGGGCCCCGGATCAGCAGCGCACCGCTGAAGCGCTGCGCTGCGTCCGGGGAACGGCAGCGTCACCCCGCCGCCTGCGCCGGCACGTCGCGCTGGCGCTTCATGACGATCTTGTTGAGCGCGCCGAGATAGGCTTTCGCGGACGCCACCAGCGTATCCGGATCGGCCGCGCGCGCGGTCATCGAGCGGCCTTCATGGGCGAGCCGCACCGAAACCTCGGCCTGCGCGTCGGTGCCTTCGGTGACGGCATGGACCTGGTAGAGCTCGAGCTTGGCCTCGTGCGGCACCAGCGCCTTGATGCAGTTGAAGACCGCATCGACCGGCCCGTTGCCTTCGGCTTCCTCGATTTTGATCTGGCCGTCGATGTCGAGCTTCATGGTGGCGCGCTGCGGCCCATGGGTGCCGGCGATCACCGTCAGCGAGGTCAGCTTGATGCGGTCATGCGAGGCCGCAATCTCCTCGATCGACCAGCGCCTCGATGTCCTCGTCGTAGATGTCCTTCTTGCGGTCGGCGAGCGCCTTCATCCGCACGAAGGCGTCCTCGATCTGGTTGGCGCCGAGCTTGTAGCCCATCTCCTCCAGCTTGTGCACGAAGGCGTGGCGGCCGGAATGCTTGCCGAGCACCAGCGACGACTGCTTCAAGCCGACCATTTCCGGCCGCATGATCTCGTAGGTCGAGGCGTCCTTCAGCACGCCGTCCTGATGGATGCCGCTCTCATGCGCGAACGCGTTGCGGCCGACGATCGCCTTGTTGTACTGCACCGGGAACGAGGTCGCCGCCGAGACCAGCTTGGAGGCGCGCGTCAGCATCGTGGTGTCGATCTTGTTCCACCACGGAAACTTGTCGTTGCGCACATTGATCGCCATCACGATTTCTTCGAGCGCGGCATTGCCGGCCCGCTCGCCGATGCCGTTGACGGTGCATTCGATCTGGCGCGCGCCGCCGGCGATGCCGGCCAGCGAATTCGCCACCGCCATGCCGAGATCGTTGTGGCAATGCACCGAGAATACCGCCTTGTCGGAGTTCGGCACCCGCTCGATCAGCGTGCGCATGAAGTGGGTGTATTCCTCCGGCACCGTGTAGCCGACGGTGTCGGGAATATTGACGGTGGTGGCGCCGGCCTTGATGACGGCTTCGACGATGCGGCAGAGGTAATCCATCTCGCTGCGGGTGCCGTCCTCGGCCGACCATTCGACGTCGTCGATCTGGTTGCGGGCGCGGGTGACGTTGGCGACCGAGATCTCGAGCACCTGCTCCGGCGTCATGTTCAGCTTGACGCGCATGTGCAGCGGCGAGGTCGCGATCACGGTGTGGACGCGGCCGCGGCTGGCGAATTTCACCGCCTCGGCGCAGCGGTCGATGTCCTTCGGATTGGCGCGCGACAGGCCGGCGATGACCGAGTTCTTCGAGCGCCGGGCGATCTCGCTGACCGCCTGAAAGTCGCCTTCGCGAGGTGATGGGGAAACCGGCCTCGATCACGTCGACGCCCATGTCGTCGAGCATCTCGGCGACCTCGAGCTTTTCCTCGAACGTCATGGTGGCGCCGGGGCATTGTTCGCCGTCGCGCAAGGTGGTGTCGAATATGATGACGCGGTCCTTTTCGGACTTTTTGGCTGAGGTCATTGGTTGAATTCCTTTTAGCTGGTGCGCTGCTTCTGGTCGGAGCGCTTGAAGGGTTTCTCGGTGCTATCGCACAAACCCCTGAGTGCCCAGGCGCAAACGCCCAGACGGCCCTCAGGGGCCGATAAGAAGCAGAAGCCCGCCAAGAAGCAGGGTGGGCATGGACGCAGCCGAAATCGCGCGGGAGCGGACGGCCTCGGCCGCCTTACCCTGAACTCCGAACTTTTCGCTGCGAATCAGCATTGCCAGACCCTTTGAGAGCGACATCCTCGGCCAAAACCGTTGACGGTTGGTTGCCAGGAAGCCGCTCCTGAGTCGTTCTAGACGAGAAAGGCGCAAAGCCGCAATGCCAAAAGATGGTCAGAGGGTCTGACCTGACGCGGTAACCGATCTTCAACCGTCCCGGCTTCGCCGTAGCCCGTCATTGCGAGGAGCGAAAGCGACGAAGCGATCAGATCCTTACCCGCGGCTCTGGATTGCTTCGCTGACGCTCGCAATGACGAGAAAAGAACGAGCATCTATTCGCTCAATGTGACGTCAGTCACCAGATAGACTTCCCAGCCCTCGGGCGCCTCTTGCGGCATCAGGAGGGGACACGACGATGACCCGCGCAATCCAATTTCCATACCCGGCTTCCGCAAAGGCGAAAGCCGATACGATCACGATCGGCACGCCGCACCCAAAGGCGGACTGTCCGAAAACCGGCAGCTGAAAGAATGCAGCGACCGGCACCATTCGCCTGGTTGGAACGCCGTCGCTTAAAAAAACGGCGGCGGCGTCTCCATCCCTTGAAAGATCGCGGCGAAAATCGTCAGCGCGACGCCAATGCCACAGAAGATGAGAACACCTTCGATCGAGCTGTCGTGCCTGGTTCTGGCGCGTGCAACCGATGCGTCTGGCGTATTCGCGATGGGTCCAATCGTATGCGTTATGTTCAATAACTGTCTCGCAGAAATGACTTTCATAATTTGGCCTCTTGCCCGTTCAATGTTGCAAGCTGCCCCCTCGCCCGCGGCGGATCAAAGCCGAATGTCTGCCGCGAGGCATCCTCAGATTGAAGGATGCCCGCAGCCTTTTTCGGGACCCGGACTTCGAAAACTTGACTTAAAATTTTGTTCCGAAAGGCGCAGCCGCACACCCGCAGAAGCGCTTGGATCGTCGCCGCACTTCGTTATTGTCGCCACCGTTGCAAGAGCATAGCCCTAACAACGCGCAACAACGGGATTTTGGAACATGCAGGAGAGCGAGCAGCTATCCGGCCTGATTGCCGATCTCTACGATACGGTGCTCGACAGGTCGCTATGGCCGTCCGCCTTGAAGAAGGCGAGCGCTTTTGTCCAGGGCGAAGCGTCGGCGATCTACTGGAACGACGCCGCGAGCAACAGCGGCGAGGTGTTCTTCGATGACGGCGGGATCGCCTCACATTATCGGCGGCTCTATTTCGAGAAATACGTCGCGCTAAATCCGACGACGACGGTGCGGTATTTCGCCAAGGTCGAAGAGCCCATTGCGACTGAAGATCTCGTGCCGTACGACGAATTCCTCAAGACGCGGTTCTACCGCGAATGGGCAAAGCCGCAGGGCCTGGTCGATTTCGTCAGCATCTTCCTGGAGAAGGCGGCGGCCAAGGCCGCGATGTTCGGCGTGTTCCGCCACGAGCGCCACGGCGTCGTCGATCAGGACACGCGCCGGCGCATGCGCCTCATCGCGCCGCACATCCGGCGCGCCGTCATGATTTCCAAGGTCGTCGACTTGAAGCAGGTCGAAACCAACTCTCTTGCGCAGGCGCTCGATGGCATGCGTGCTGGCGTGATCCTCGTCGATGCGAACGGCAAGGTGCTGCACGCCAACACCGCCGCGCACGTGATCCTGAGCGACGGACGTGTGCTGCACACCACTGGCGGGCGGCTGACATCGGGCGATGCAAAGGCGGATGCCGAACTAAAGGCGATCTTTTCTGCGGCCGCACAAGGCAATTATCCTGTTGGCGCCAGGGGCGTTCCGCTTCCGGCCGCAGATGCACTCGGGCCCTACATCGCGCATGTACTGCCGTTGACGGTCGGCGAACGCCGTCGCACGGCCATGCCTCACGCCATCGCCGCCGTGTTCGTGCACAAGGCCACGATGGAAGCGTTTTCGCCGCCGGAGGCCGTTGCGCAAACCTTCAAGCTGACGATGAGCGAGTTGCGGGTGCTTTTCGCGATCGTCGAGGTCGGCGGCGTGCCTGAAGTAGCCGAGGTGCTCGGCGTTGCACCGACGACGGTGAGGACGCATCTAGGCCGTGTCTACGAAAAAACCGGAGCCGCCCGGCAGGCGGACCTCGTCAAGCTCGTGGCCGGATTCGTCAGCCCGCTCTCCGCCTGAGCAGCGGAAAGCAACGTTACCTGATCGTGACGATCATGGATTGCTGGTTGACGGCGGCCTTCGGATTGTTGGCGTCCAGCAACTGCTCCTCGCCGAGACCGACCGCGAACAGCCGCTTGGACGAGACCTTGAACGTCGTCACCAGCGCGTCGCGGATCGATTCCGCCCGGCGCTGGCTCAGCACCAGATTGTTGTCCCGCCTGCCGGTCGACTCGGTGCGGCCGACGATCAGGAACGTCGACGACATCAGCGCCGGATTGGTCAGCGCGTCCGCGATGCGCCCGATCTCGCGATAGGACTCGGGCCGGATCACCGGGGTATCCGGGTTGAACTGAATATCGACGTTGACGTGCGGCAGCCTGTTGAGCTGGGCCGAGACCAGCGGACGCTTGAGCGCGACGCTCCGCCTTCGATTTGACGCGGTCGGCTGCCTGCTGGCGCAGCGCGGGCACTTCCAGATCGGACGGCGCTTCAAGGCCCGCGATTGCGCTGACCATTGCCTCCGCCGTCGGCGCCTCCTGCGACCAGGCGAGCGGCGCCGCCAGCACGGCCATCAACATTCCGACGGTCAGCGGAACAAGTCAGCGCGCGATGTGAGAGGCGGCATCAGCGATACCCCGCTTGGGTCAGCGCCTGGCTGCATCCCTAACCCAGTCCACGCGGCGGCGCCTTCAACAGGCAGGCGATAGTCTCGCCCGGCTTGCCTGGCGTGTCCGCGCACACCTTCTGCTTTTCGCGCTCGCACGGCTTGCCGACTGCGCTGCGCGCGGCGATGCGCTTCCGGATCGCATCGAACGCCCTGATGTAGTTGGCGCGGCACTGCGCCGAAATGCTGTCCTGATTGCGTGACAGGCATTCCTTGAGGCGCGGCGCATCGAGACTGACGCCAAGACAATTGGCTTCGATGTCCTTGCCGCAGCTTTCCGCCAGGATCGCGGTTGCGTTTTCGAAGCTCATGGTTTCGGCCGCAGCAGGTGATGCCGCGACGACAGCGACAAACAGCGCGAGTGAGAGAGCCCGAACCATGGCGCCATCACACCTGATGCGGTCGTCAACCGTCAAGACCGCAATAGGGCGCAAGTTGTGCGGAAAGCCGGATAAACCGCGGGCTTGTGACCTGTTACCGCGGCAAGCAGGCGTGATACCGCCGCTTGGCGGCCCGAGTGCCCGGAGCGGCCTCCTCGGGGCGGTATTGCTGGCAGAACACCCGTCCGCGCACGTCGACATAATAGGTCTGGGAGGGATAGGGCACGGCGGAATGCTGCGGATTGCTGCCGAGCCAGCCGGCAGCGCCGACCGAAGCCGTGAACGGATCGGCGGCAAAATTGCCGGGGAAAACGCCATTGGTCGGGAAATCGCGCTGATCGTCGCGATTGTCGTAATTGAAGAAGTTGGCCGTATTGCCGTAGCGCTGGGGCCGCTCGCCATAGCTCTGGCCGAGGCCGGCACGCTCGCCATCGAGGCCGCAAACGCAGCCAGCAGAATGCGCTTTTTTCAAGCCTGCATCTCTCACCAGCCCACTCCCACCGGCTTGGACGTTCCCCAATCGCCCTTCCATCCGCTCAGCCTTCCCGCCCGGAATTGAAGATAAAGCCCGTCGCTTCGGATCGTGAGCGCACTGCCCTTGACGTTCGGCAAAGCGAGCAGCAGTTCGTCGCCGGGACGGCCTCGAACATAGCTCAGCGGCACGCCCAGCGCGGCCGAGGCCTCATCGATACTCATGCCGAAGGCGAGCGGGGCGGCGGCCGGGGACGCCGCGCCCACAGCGGGCGCCGCGAGCAGGCAGCCCAGCACAAGGCACCATTTCATCAAACCGACATTGAAGCGTCGCATCACGGCGCGTTTTGGCATTCGAGCGGTCCATCCACACGGGCAGCAATCACCTACCTCGCCCGGATGTTAGATTCAAAGGACCCCTGGCACAATGATCGGATCATTTCAGGCCTGAGATAGCTCAATGCGAAGCCAATCGCTTGACATCCATGCAGACGCATTTAGAAATGATTAAGCCCTCCTAAGCATAGTGGGTTTTGAAGGCACTCATCGGCACGGCGGTGGTCGAGGGCCTTCCGGATCGCTTCGAACGAGCGATCTCGTAAAAAAAACCTGCTTCCGAAAGCCAGCGCGATTCATCGAGACCCTTCCAACGGGGTCTCGCCTCTTGAGATGAGGACGCGACGCTATGAGACAGGACCAGTGGAAATCCCAGGTTCTTCAAGAATGGGATCGTTGGCTCCAGGCGCAGCCGATCGAGGCAACGACGCCGACCGCTCGCGATACGCTGAAATTCTTTTGCGAGCTTCAGGACAGAAGCTCTCCACTGCTGGATTTCCGCCCAGGCAGGCGTGACAAGTGGCAGATCATCCATGCCTGGCTGCACCATGCGGGGCGCGTGCCCGATTGAGAACGGGCACTTCCGGTGGCGGTTCAGAAGTGTAGCGGTTCAGAAGTCCGCATCATTGCAGCCCGCAAGCCGCGCCATGCGGACCTCTAAATCAAAAGCCACACCAGATCTTGCTAGTGTCAATTCCCAAATTCGCAAACTAGTGGAGTGGATTTGACATTCGCTCCGTACCTAGCCGCGGGCCCGGAAGGCGAATGTCAAATCCTGAACTCCACTAGAAACCTATATTTGCTAGTGGTCCTGTGATTCCAACATTCGCAAGAGCGGCCGCCGAGGAGGAATGCGAATGTTGGAATCGGACCACTAGTGGAGTGTGCGTGACCCGCGATCGGCCGTGAATTTTTCAAACGGCTTGAACATCTGCTGGACCCAATCGCCGTAAAGCTCACAGATCTTCTGCGATTGGGCGGCAAAGTTCGCACAAGCCTGCTGGGCGAACTCGCCCTGAATTTCCACGGCCTCATCGATCGAACGCGCCGCGACCAGCCGTTCGACGAGGACGCGGCCCGCGGCCCACGATTTTCGCGTGTATTCGCCATAGACCTGGACGATGGCCGGAAGGCTGGCCGCCTGGGCTGCGTGCTCCCGCACGTCTGGGGGAAGCACCTGCGGGGGAAGCACCTGGCCACTCAACGCGGTATCGGCCGCTTCTTCCACCTCAGCCACTTCTTCCACGGCCATTTCTTCCAATGCCATATCTTCTACGGCCATTTCTTCCAGAGCCGCAGCGGCTGGCGCGACCTCGATCGGCGCGACGACGGGGCTGTTGGTCTCGGAATCGAGCCTCGCCTCCGCCTTCTGTCCGGCTTTCGGGTTCCGCTGATCCGCCTTGCGGTTGCGCTGGCGCTGCTTGGCGCGCTTTTCTTCTTGTGTCGTCGGCATGATCACGCTCCAGTCACATGCAGTTGTAAAACGGTGACCAAACGCCGTGATTGCGTTTGAAACGCGGTCTCGCCTTGTTCGTTGCGCGGCGTTGATGTGATCGTGCACCGGGACGGCGCAGCATCGCGCCAAACGCCATTGGCCCCCTCGTGCGGAAAGCTCGAGGAGGCCAATGTGAAACTTCTTCGAACAATCTGTTTCGAGAGGCTTGGTCGCCTCAGGACGCCTGGTCGCCCTCTTCGATCTGCTCCAGCGAGGCGCGGAGTTCCGCGACAACCTGATTGTAATATTCGTTCAGCCGATCCGAGGTTTTGAGCTGCACCCGGAGCTGGTCCGAACGCGCCGTGGCGTCCGCGGGATCTAACGCGACCGGTTCAGCAACGGACACCGATCCGTCTTCCGACATCGATGAGGGGTTATGACGTGCCATTTTTACTCACTCACATGATGGGTCCAAGCGCTGGATGACATGATGAAGCGTCGGGTTTTTGGGCTTTGTGGGGCACTTCCTTGCCGCTTCGATGGTCGAAGAAGGCCAAACTGGGGACAACTCCGCCACATTTTGTGCCCCATCGGCTGGATCTGCCGGAAAGCACCGGCCAAAAAGAAAGCCGCCCGAAAGGCGGCTTTCCATTCAACCTGATCGATCGGGGAAGCCTATCCGCTCGCTTCGCACTTCTTCATGAACGAATTCTTGGCGGCGCCCGAGAGCGGCTTGCCATCGGCGCTCACCGCCTTGGTGGAGCAACTATCGGCCATGCACTTCTTCATGAACGAGGTCTTGGCCGCGCCTGCCAGCGCCTTGCCGTCCTTGCCGACCGCCTTGCTATCGCAGCTCTCCTGCGCAAATGCCGCACCGCCGGCAAATGCGACGACTAGGCCCGCCAGCATAATTTTTCTAAGCATCGTTGTCTCCCGGGGAAAAGGTTGCAGTTCCCCGATTTGATCCCAGACAATCGTTCTCGGCAAGGGGGAATCGAGACCCTGGTGCTGCAGGCTCCCGTGAGGACGCGTTAACCGCGCTTGGCCGGCCGCTTGACCGCCCTGGTGGCGCCGCCTGCCCCGCTTCTGCCTTCGCTCTCGAGCGCTTTGCGCACCTTCGCAAACTCCTCTTGCGAAGCCTTGTCGACGCGCGGAAAGCGCAAATTGAGCTCCTCCAGGGCGCTGACGATGGCCGAACCGATCGCCACGCGGGCAAACCACTTGTGGTCGGAGGGCACCACATGCCAGGGCGCGTAGGGTGTGGACGTGTGCCGGATCACATCCTGGTACGCCGCCATGTATCGCGGCCAGAAGGCACGCTCGGTGACGTCATTCATGGAGAACTTCCAGTTTTTCGCGGGCTGCTCCAGCCGGTCGAGAAACCGTTCGCGCTGTTCTTTTTTTGAAACGTTGAGGAAGAACTTCAGGATCACGGTGCCGTTGCGGGAAAGATAGTTTTCGATCGCGGAAATATCCGCAAAGCGCTCCTGCCAGATGCCGGGCGTGATCAGCTTGCGCGGGATTTTTTCTTTATCGAGCAGGTCGTGATGCACCCGCGTCACCAGGCATTCCTCATAGTAAGAGCGATTGAAGATGCCGATGCGGCCGCGCGCCGGCAGCGCGATCATCGAGCGCCACATGAAGTCATGATTGAGTTCGTGGATGGTCGGCTGCTTGAAGGAGGTGACTTCGCAGCCCTGCGGGTTGACGCCGTCGAAAATGCTCTTGATCGCGCTGTCCTTGCCGGAGGCATCCATGCCCTGGAAGATCACGAGCAGCGACCAGCGATCCTGCGCGTAAAGCCGCTCCTGAAGATCGCTCAGGCGTTTGCGGTTGGCGTCGAGGATCTTTTCACCCTCCCCCTTGTCGAGGCCGCCTCTCTCGCTGGTCTTGTAGGACCTCAGATGAAATTCGCCCGAGCCGTCGACGCGGAACGGAGCGACGAACGGCTTCAATCGCTCGATGAGGGGTGGCTTGGGTTTTTTGCTCATGGGTTCGTTTCGCTTTTTATCCCTCCCCCGCGGAACGCGTGGGGAGGGTGGCCGTCGCAAAGCGACGGTCGGGTGGGGGCGCCGCCGATATCAAAAAAGTCTAATACGATAAGCGCCTCTTGAAACCCCCACCCCGGCTTGCTTTGGAGCGCAAGAGCGCTCCCGAGCTCGCCAACTCTCCCCGCAAGGGGGAGGGAGAAGAAAAGCTCCGTCTATCAGACGCTCAAGCATCGTACGCAATACTCACCCTGAAAGCTGCGCTTCCAGAAACGCCGTCACGAAACGCGGCATCGCCGGCACAATGTCGGTGCGCGTGCGCACCAGATGCACGGCGCGCAGTTCCGGCTTTTTCTCGCGTGCGAGGTTGGCCTCGACCCGCGCTTGCAGCGCCTCGCCGGTCATATCGGTGCGTAAAATCCGGATCATGGCGATCGAGGGGCCGGTGAAGACGCAGGTCCAGTGCCTGTCCATAATGTAATCGGCTTCATCGAGGCCGGTTTCCTCTGATATCTCACGCATGATGCTGCCGGCGACATCGAACCTGCCGTCCCTGACATCGTCGGGATCGGGCGTGCCGGCGGGAAAATAAATGCGGCCGGCATTGGAGGTGTGGTCAGCCATTTCGCCGAGCAGGAACGCGCCGTCGGACGATTGCAGCGCGCCCATGCCGAAGCCGTTGAAGACCCGCGCGTCGGGAAAGCCCCAGTCGCGCCAGGCCAGAAAGCATGCAAAGTCCGTCTCGAAATAATCGGCGGCAAGCCGTTCTTCGCTGCGCACGCTGTTGCGGCCGAGCAGGACGCGACCGTTCCAGAGGTCGGGCTTCTCGCGCCGCTTCTCGGCAAAATGCGCGTCGATCTCACCGTGCCGCTCCGCCGCGAACGGCCAGGTGAACGGCCGCACCTTCAGATCGAGTGTCGTGACGCGGTGAATCTCGGGCGGCGTCATACCGACACCGGCGACGAGATTCTATTTTGCATTGGAACCCGTCGTCTTCCTGGCGCGATCAACGAACGTGTTGGTGTAGGTCTTGGTGACATCGATGTTGGCTTTGGCCACGTCCGGCGAGCTTTCGCTGAACACCGCGAGCACCGCGTCCGCGCCCTTCGGGTCCATCTTGCCGGTCTGCGAATACATCGGAATCGTGTTCTTCAACGCGGCGAGATAAAGCGCAGTGTTCTTGCCGACCATGTTGGGCGGCATTTTCGCCATGATCTCCTCGGCCGAATGGCCGTGAATCCAGTCTAGCGTGTTCAGGATCGCACCGGTCAAGGCCTGCACTTCCTTGTCGTGACCGGCAATCCAGGCCGCCGTCGAGTAGAGCGCGCCGCCCGGATATTCGCCGCCGAACACAGCGAGCGTGTCCTTGGCGGTGCGGGTGTCCGAAAAAATCCGCAGGTCCGAATGGCCGCCTTGCAGCACCGTGACGGACGGATCGAGCATGACCGCCGCATCGATCTCGCCCTGTTCCATCGCCGCGACCGCGGTGCCGCCGAGGCCGACGCCGATCACGGCAACGCTCGCGGGATCGACGCCGTTCTTCTTCAGGAGATATTTGAGAAAGAAATCGGTCGAGGAACCGGGCGCGCTGACGCCGACCTTCTTGCCGGCGAGATCCTTGATCGACGAAATCTCGGTGGTGTGCTTCGGCGACACCACCAGCACCTCGCCCGGATAGCGGTCATAGACCACGAAGGATACGAGTTCCTGCTTCTTGGCGGCGAGATTGACGCAATGGTCGAAATAGCCGGAGACGACGTCGGCGCTGCCGCCCAACACGGCCTTGAGCGCGTCCGACCCGCCCTTGAGATCGACGAGCTCGACGCTCAGACCCGCCTTGTCATATTCGCCGAGTTGCTTGGCCAGCACGGTCGGCAGGTAACACAGGCAGGCGCCGCCGCCGACCGCAATCGTGACCTTGCTTTGGGCCGACGCGGACGTGGAAATCATGGCAAGCGCCACGAGCGTCAAGCCCAGCTTTTCGAGCATCGTTTTCATGATTTCCTCCCGGCAAAGACCTGCTGGCGGGCACGATAGAACAGCACACGAGCCCTGAGAAGGCGGGCATAGGTATAACGAGGGTTACGTCCGCGCCTCGGCAGTGTTCGGGCGCCAGACCAGAAGGCGCCGCTCGACCATACTGACGAGGATGTCGATCAGGATGACGAAGGCCGACAGCACGAACATCCCGGCAAAGACGCCGGCAACGTCGAACACGCCTTCGGCCTGCTGGATCAAATAACCTAGACCTGCCGCCGATCCCAGATATTCGCCGACCACCGCGCCGACGACGGCAAAGCCGACCGAGGTGTGCAGCGAGGAAAACATCCACGACAGCGCGGAGGGCCAGTAGACATGGCGCATCAACTGTCCCTCGTTCATGCCGATCATGCGGGCGTTGTCGCGCACCGTGGTCGAGACTTCCTTGACGCCCTGATAGACGTTGAAGAAGACGATGAAGAACACCAGCGTGACGCCGAGCGCGACCTTCGACCAGATCCCGAGGCCGAGCCACAACGCGAAGATCGGCGCCAGCACCACGCGCGGCAGCGCGTTGGCCATTTTGACGTAAGGGTCGAACACGGCGGCGACCAGCGGCTTGCGCGCAAACCAGAAACCGATCGCAACCCCCAGGAACGATCCGATCACAAAGGCGAGGATCGATTCCCACAGCGTGATCGCCAGATGCTTCCAGATTACGCCGGTGATGAACCAGTCGATGATCTGGCTGCCGATGGCGACCGGGGTCGAGAAGAAGAACGGCGGCAGCACGGTGTGGCCCAGGATCGGCTCGGTGGCCAGAAACTGCCACAGCGCCAGGGACACGACCGCGACCAGCACCTGCAGGGAAAGAAGCATCACGCGGGGCATGAGATCAATCAGGTTGTTTGTAAGTAGTAGTTCGTCATGCTCGGCCTCGTGCCGGGCATCCACGTCTTGATGTACTTCGAACGACAGACGTGGATGGCCGGGCATAGGCCAGCGGAAGCGACGCTGTCCTTCAGACGGCTACGCCCGGCCATGACGACAACGAGTGTGCCTTCGACCGTCACGGCTTGGAGAACGTGCCGATCAGACCGGTCGCCTGCTTCACATGGCCATCGAGCGCCTTGATCGCCTCGTCGCGGGTGAGGCCGGCTGCGAGCGCGGTCGGCTCGAGGTCGGTCGCCATCAGCGTCAGCGTGTAGTGGTGAATCGGGCCGGGCGGCGTGCAGGGACCGAAATAGTGCGGCAGCTTCATCAGGCTGCTGCCGCCGACATACTTCTTGCTTTCCTTCGACACCTCGCCTTCGGCAAAGCCGGTGACGTCGGCGGGAATGCCGTAGGCGACCCAGTGGCTGACGCCGCCGGGCGGACGGCCTTCCGGATCGAACATCAGAAGCGCGAAGCTCTTGGTGCCCGCCGGCGGGTTGGACCAGTTCAGCGCGGGCGAGATGTTCTCGCCGACGCAATTCGGATTGGACTTGTTGTTGCCGGCATATTTTGTCGCCAGCCGCTCGCCATCCTTGAAGTTCGGCGAAGACAGCGTGAACACGCCTTGCGCGCTGGCAGAAGAAGCGCTCATGGCCACAAGAGCAACGGCTCCGGCCAGAATTGAACCACGTAGGAACATGACATCTTCCTTTTTGTGTTTGCCTTGATCGTTGCCTTGGGTCGTTTGCTCTTGACTGCTTGCCTTGGGTGGGCCCGCTTTTTGGCGGGCGGAGTGTAGCTTCACGCCCCACCAGATCAAGGTAGCCCGCCCGTCTGACGCCTGCCTGCGAAGGCAGGGAATAATCATCGATGTCCGTTGTTGCAGCTCTCCCCGCTCAGCCGGCTTAGCTCGCAATTTGCGTGGACTGGGCGTAACCTTTCATCACTTCGTCTTTCAGCACGTTCCATATTTCCCGGTGCAGGGCGTGAAACTCCTTGCTCAAGCGCACTTCCGTGATATCGCGCGGGCGGACGAGGGTGACGCGCCAGTCGCCGATGATGCGCGCCGAAGGACCGGCCGACATGATCACGACGCGATCGGCGAGCGCGATCGCCTCCTCCAGATCGTGGGTCACAAACAGCACGGCCTTGCGGTCCGCGCTCCATAGATCGAGCAGCAGATTGCCCATGATCTGGCGGGTCTGGGCGTCGAGCGGGCCGAACGGCTCGTCCATCAGCAGGATCTTGGGGTCGCGGATCAGGACCTGCGCCAGCCCGACGCGTTTGCGCTGGCCGCCGGAGAGCATATGCGGATAGCGCTGGGAGAAGGCCCCAAGGCCAACGGAGGTGAGGAAGCCCTGCGCGCGCTCCAGCGCCTCGCGGCGCGGCGTGCCGTCGATTTCGAGCGCAATGGCGACATTGTCGATCGCGGTCTTCCAGGGAAACAGCGCATCCGCCTGGAAGAGATAACCGGCCTGCCGGTTGAGGCCGGTGAGCGGGCCGTCAAATATGCGCACGCGGCCGGCGGCCGGCGCCAGCAGGCCCGCCGCCACGTTCAGCAATGTCGATTTGCCGCACCCCGTCGGCCCGACAATGGCGACGAACTCGCCCGGCGCGACCGCAAGATTGGCCTGCTCCACCGCGGTATAGACCCGTCCCTCGGCGAGGCGAAACGCCACGGTGGCGTTCTCAAGCGCCACGGCCGTTGGCGCTTTTTCGGTCGGCTTTGCTTCCACCCGTCTGTCCCTCGAAGTCTCTTCTAAGCTTCGGACGATGGCTTAGCCAAAGCGACGGATAAGTTCAACGCAAAGCCGCAGGCGTGGTAATAGCCTAATCCGAAAGCGCTAGATACGCATGCGTGAGACCAGGCCGGAATGCCAGATGCTGCCCTGATCGCCTTCGAACATGTCGCCAAGAGCTTTGACGGTGGCCGCGGCGCCAAACCCGTCTTGGCGGTGGATGACGTTTCGCTTCGCGTCGAGCGCGGCGAATTCCTCGCCATTGTCGGCGGCTCGGGCTCCGGCAAGACCACGCTGCTGCGGCTCGCCAACCGCCTGATCGACGCCGACCACGGCAGCATCACCATCGAGGGTGAGGACGTACAGGCAGCCGATCCGGTGAGCTTGCGGCGGCGCATCGGCTACGTGTTCCAGAGCGGCGGGCTGTTCCCGCATATGAGCGTCGCCGCCAATATCGGCATCACGCCGAAGCTGAAAGGCGAGGGTGAGGCCGACATCACCTCACGGGTCGATGAACTCCTCGATCTGGTGCGGCTCGAGCGAAAAGAATTTCGCGACCGCTTTCCGCATGAACTCTCCGGCGGCCAGCGCCAGCGCGTCGGCGTGGCGCGGGCGCTCGCGGCTCGCCCAAAGATCGTCCTGATGGACGAGCCGTTCGGCGCACTCGACCCCTTGACGCGCGACGCGCTCGGCGACGATTACCGCGCGCTTCACGACCGGCTCGCCCTCACAACTGTCATGATCACCCACGACATGACCGAGGCGATACTGTTGGCCGACCGTATCGCTGTCATGCGCCGCGGCAAGCTGCTGGCGCAGGGCACGGCATCGGAGCTGTCGCAAAGCGACGACGCCTATGTCGGCGAACTCTTGCGCACGCCGCGCCGCCAGGCCGAACGTCTCAACGCGCTGCTGCCGCGAGGCGGCACATGAGCTTGTTTTCCGATCCGCGCTGGGGCGAGGCGCTGGCGCATCTGCCCGATTATCTCGGCAGCCATGTGCGGGTCAGCGTCGCAGCGCTTGTGCTAGGGCTTCTGGTGTCGCTTCCGCTCGCGATTGCCGCACGCAACCGTCCGGTGATGCGAGGCGTGCTGCTGGGGCTTGCCAGCATCGTGCAGACCGTGCCGGGGCTGGCGCTGCTCGCGCTGTTTTATCCGCTGCTGCTCGCTCTCGCCTCGCTGTCGCTGTCATGGTTCGGCTTCGGCTTTTCCGCATTCGGTTTTCTGCCGGCGGTGCTGGCGCTGGCGCTTTATTCGATGCTGCCGGTGTTGCGCAACACCGTCATCGGCCTGCGCGGCATCGAGCCTTCGATCCTGGAAGCAGCCGAAGGCGTCGGGATGACACCGCTGCAATCGTTGATGTCGGTCGAATTGCCGCTGGCGCTGCCGGTGATGATGGCGGGTATCCGCACCGCGGCGGTCTGGGTGATCGGCACCGCCACGCTGTCGACGCCAATCGGCCAGACCAGCCTCGGCAATTACATCTTTGCAGGGCTGCAAACCCAGAACTGGGTGCTGGTGCTGTTCGGCTGCGCGGCCGCCGCCCTCCTCGCGCTCGCGGTCGATCAACTGCTGGCGCTGATCGAGGCCGGCTTGCGCAACCGCCAGCGCATCCGCGCGATCCTGGGCGGCGCCGGAATCGCTGCCCTGGTCGCCGCAACGCTGGTACCTTCGCTGGCACGGCCGTCTTCGACCTATGTCGTCGGCGCCAAGACCTTTGCCGAGCAATATGTGCTCTCGGCACTGATCTCCCAGCGGCTCTCGGCAGCCGGTTTTTCCGCCACAACCCGCGCGGGCCTCGGCTCCAACGTGATCTATGAGGCGCTGGTGAATGGCGATATCGACGTCTATGTCGATTATTCCGGCACGCTGTGGACCAACCAGTTTCATCACGCCGCGCTCAAACCACGCCAGCAACTGCTGACCGACCTGAAGACCGACCTGGCGCGCCAGAAGGTCACGTTGCTCGGCGAGCTTGGTTTCGAGAACGCCTATGCGCTGGTGATGCCGAGAAAGCGCGCCGAAAAATACGGCATTCGCACCGTCACCGATCTCGCCGCCATTGCGCCTACGTTGTCGATCGCAGCTGACTACGAGTTCTTCTCGCGGCCGGAGTGGACAGCGCTGCGCACGGCCTATGGGCTGAATTTCCGTGAACAACGCCAGATGCAGCCGGACTTCATGTATGCGGCGGCCGCTTCCGGCGAGGTCGACGTGATCGCGGGTTACACCAGCGACGGGCTGATCGCAAAGTACGATCTTGTCACCCTCAGCGATCCCAAGGGCGTGATCCCGCCTTATGATGCGGTGGTTCTCATCGCGCCGAAACGTGCGGAAGATCAGGACTTGCGGGAGGCGCTGCAACCCCTTATCGGCCGCATCGATATTGCCGCAATGCGCGAGGCAAATCTGCGCGCCGCCGGTGGCGATGCCAACGCCTCACCGGATGCGGTTGCGCGCTGGCTCTGGGAAAAAACCAAACCGGAAAACGCGAAAAAATAGCCGGCGTGCGACGGTGGGGGACCCTCGCGCGCCGGCTTTCTGGATCAGAACTCGCCGCGGGTCATGCGGCTCGGGATGCAGTTATAGTCATTGCTGGCGTCCCAGCCGCCGCGCACGCGCCAGGCGCTCCAGCCGAGATAGTCGGTATTCCTGTTATAGGGATTGCCCGCCTCGTGGCCGGCACAGGCGTTGGCCTGAGCATAGGTGTCGTTGAAATGGGCCGCCCTGTGCTGGGCGAAGGCAGGCACTGCGAATGCGGTGCAAGCGGCAACAGCAGCAACGCCGATAAGCGAAAGCTTGGTCATGATCGTCTCCTGTTGGTCATCGTTCAAAACAAATGCCCCGAGCCATGATCAGAAAAAAGCACAGCCTTTCTCGCCGCGGCGAGGCGTAAGCCCAGGCGCGATGATCGTGCTCAAGCGACAACGAAACAAAAACGCCCCGGCTCGTTACCATCTCGATTTCCAGATCGCCGATTCTCGCGCGATCAATGGAAACGAACGGGTCGATACGATGAATCTACACCCGCACTTTCACGGCCCAACTAAAGAAACATTTATCGAGGCCTAAAGTATTTTTTAAACGCGCGGGTGGCGGGAACAAATCGCGGCGCGCGCGGCAAATCCACAGCGGCGAATGGTTAACAGGCATCGCGCCGACCGCTTGTTGGTCGTTACGACCGATAGTTCGGCGCCGTTCGACCAATTTAAAATCATGCGTTTCGATGTTTGCAGGTTGACCGTCATTTAATGAGGTGACGAACGCGGGTTTGCGATTGCGAAAGCAACGAAAGAGGCGGAGAGCGCCGAAATCGGCCCGCTTAATTGGGGCGATCAGCGGATCCGCGGTGCCGTCGGTTGCCATTTCGAAAGCACCGTGTTTTACCGCTGCATCCGAAAATCGGCTTTCAGTCGAAAAGACCGATGCCGGATGTTGTCGCAACGCTGCCTTGCTTATGCCACAACCTGAGCGGGATTGCGGTTTTAGCCGGGCATTACGAGGCCCGCGGACCGGCCGTTAACCAAACAAGTATCTCCATGAGAAGCTTTTTTGACGCGCAGGCCGCAAAGCCATTTTTTTGCCCCACTGCATCAACATGATTTTTATGCGGTGAATTGGTTGACGCGTACTCCGCAGAAAATTTCGCGACAGGAATTTCAGACGGGGGCCGAGTAAATCCTGCAGCGAGAGCGCAATGGATACGCTTTACGAATTGCTTGGGGCTCTTCCACACGACGACGCCGAAGGCTTGAGGTCTGCGTTTCGCAGGGCTGTCAAAGGCGCCCATCCCGATATCAGGCCTGGCGATCCCGATGCTGCGGTGAGATTCCGGCAGATCGTACGCGCCAACGAAATCCTGGGCGACCGGGATCAGCGCGCGGCCTACGACCACCTGCTGGTGTTGGCGCACGAGGAGAAAGACCCGGCTGCGGCCCACCCGATCGCCGCGAGAATTCACAAGATCGCATCGACCGTGCTGGCGCTGACGTCTGTTTCGATCGCGGCCGTCGGCGGCTATTTTCTATTCATGCATATGTCGATGGCGCTGGTTGCGCCCGTCGGCAGCCTTGCGGCTTCGCGTGTGCCGGTGAGCAACATCGACCTCACGGCAAGGCTTTCCGCCAGCATCGCCGCGGTCAGTCCGGCGGATGCGCCCGATCCTGCCGCCATTAACGCTTTTATCGCGGCCAAGACCGAGGGCGCGGGCGCGACGAACGTGGCTAACGCCATGGCAATGGCCTCGGCCGACGCGGAAAGCGCCTCGCCGTCGGGCAGCGCCGCTCCTGATCGGGCGTCCGATCATGCGAGTCTCGCTCGGGCAAGCGACGTTGCAACGCTCGGCAGTTCGGTTTTCGGCGATTCAGTTTTTGGCGGTGGTGACGCCGGTGGGGTTACGGCCAGCCCCGACCCGGTGACGCAGCTCGATTCGAAATTCACGGCGCCCTATGTCGACCGCGGCATCCTTTTCTTTCGCGAGAACAAGGACGATCGTGGCTTCCCCGACCTCACGCCTTTGAAGCAGCGGGCTGACAAGCCCGGCCACCCGAAATCCCTGCTCGCGGCGAGCGGAAAAACGCACGCCGACGCGTTGCCGAGGGTGCCGTTGCCACAGCCGCGCGTCGCGCCCACGCCGCCGCGGTATATCGAGTATCCACGGCAGCGCTGGTACTCGGCCTCTTCGCAGTCGGGAAGCTAAGCGACTTCGAGCAGGATCTCGACCAGGCGGTCGGGCCGGTCGATCGTCACGTCATGACCTGACGCCACCTCAAAGGTCTTCCAGCCCGGGATTGTCTTCAGGGATGGCGCCGCCATGAGGTCTCCTTCCATTCGCGTTTCCTGCCGAAAAAGCCTGCGTGGTCAGACCGCCTGCCCGCCCTGTCTTTGAAAAATCGAAAACTGAAAACGCTGGCTGGAATTCCAGGGCGTGAGATGATCGTGCTGGCGACAATCCAGCAGCGTAAATTCCTCGCCCAGCTCCGCCGCCAGCCCGGCCGCGTCGTAACGATGGACCGGCAAGCCGCTGCATGCGTCCGGCCCGTCGGCGGCAAAGGTCGCGATGATGGCATGCCCGCCGGGGACAAGCGCCTCCTTCAGCCGCGCGACATAGGCGGCGCGGTCGGCCTCCTCGACCAGAAAATGAAAGGCCGCCCGGTCGTGCCAGATCGCAAAGCGCCGCGAGGTATTCCACTCCGTCACATCGGCTGTAATCCACTGCACTTCGCTGGCGCGCCGGCCGAGCCGCAGCGCAGCGAGATCGAGCGCTGCTGCGGAAATGTCCAGCGCAGTGACGTGACGGAAGCCGCGCTCCACCAGACCATCGACCAGGCGCGACGCCCCGCAGCCGATATCGATGATTTCGGTGTCCTTCCCCGGGTGAGCCCGTTCGATCAATTCGAGCGACGGCGCGGGATCATCCTGAAACCAGCTGACTTCGTTCTCGTGCTTGGTGGCATAGACCGTTTCCCAATGGTCCTTCCGATCTTCCTTCATGAAATTCTTCACGCCTCATTCGCCGAGCAGCTTGGCCGAAGCGAGATCGGCCTCGGCGCGGGAATCGCCCTTGGCCTCATAGGTCAATCCGCGGGTCTTCAGCGCCCTGCCGTTATTCGGATTGAGGCGGATGGCATTGTCGAGGTCGGGCAGAGCGTGGATGATAATCATCCTTGCTGAAATAGGCAAAGCCGCGCTCGGCGTAATAATCGGACAAAGCGAGATCCTTGCCGAGGCGTTCGCTGCCGCCGGCCACCGTCGCATCCGCGCTCGGGCCGAGCTTGATGGCCTGGCTGCACTCGGTAAGCGCGGCATCGTATTGCTTCTTGAAATTGTAGGCGGAGCAGCGGTTGAAGAAGGCGTCGGCATATTTCTTGTCGATCTTCACGGCGTCGGCAAAGTCGGCCAGCGCCAAGTCATAGTCCTCCTTGGACCGCCGTTCGACGCCGCGGCTGAGATAGAGGCGGGCCAGCACATGGCCGTTGTAGTGCTTCGAACTGATCGCGCGCGAGCAGGCGTCGATCGCCACATCGCCGGATTCTTTCACGCAGGTCTTCGCGTCGTCGGCGGCCCGAACCGCTACCGTGCCGGCCGCCAGCGCCAGTCCTGCCGCAAGCACGCAGGCGCCATGCGCCCATAATCTCTTTCCCATAACTCCCCTCCCGTCCGGATTTTTTCTTCCAGATCCGACCCTGAGAATAGCACGCCGGAAGCGGACGAAAAGTGAGGAAGACGAAAGAACTAGCTGTGCAGGCCGGGCGCCTCATGGCCAGAGCGGGCGACATATTCGGTGTAGCCGCCGCCATACTGGTGGATACCCTCGGGCGTCAGCTCCAGCACCCGGTTCGACAATGCGGCGAGAAAATGCCGGTCGTGGGAGACGAACAGCATGGTGCCCTCATATTGTGCGAGGGCCGTGATCAGCATTTCCTTGGTCGCCATGTCCAGATGGTTGGTAGGCTCGTCCAGCACCAGAAAATTCGGCGGATCGAAGAGCATGATCGCCATCACCAGGCGCGCCTTCTCGCCACCCGAGAGCACCCGGCACCTCTTCTCGATGTCGTCACCGGAAAAGCCGAAGCAGCCGGCGAGCGCGCGCAACGAGCCCTGGCCGGCCTGCGGAAATGCATCTTCCAGCGATTGAAACACCGTGCGTTCGCCGTCGAGCAGGTCCATGGCGTGCTGGGCGAAGTAGCCCATTTTCACGCTGCCCCCCAACGCCACCGTGCCGTCATCCGGCTCGGTCGAGCCCGCCACCAGTTTCAACAGCGTGGACTTGCCCGCGCCGTTGACGCCCATCACGCACCAGCGTTCCCTGCGGCGGATCATGAAATCGAGCCCGTCATAGATGACGCGGCGGCCATAGCCCTTCTGCACCTGCTTCAAACTCACGACATCCTCGCCGGAGCGCGGCGCTGCCGGAAAATCGAAAGCAACGGTCTGGCGGCGCCGTGGCGGCTCGACCCGCTCGATCTTTTCCAGCTTCTTGACCCGGCTCTGCACCTGGGCTGCGTGCGAAGCGCGCGCCTTGAAGCGTTCGATGAACTTGATCTCTTTCGCGAGCATCGCCTGCTGGCGCTCGAATTGCGCCTGCTGCTGCTTTTCGGAGAGCGCGCGCTGGCCCTCGTAGAATTCGTAATTGCCGGAATAGGTGGTCAGCGAACCGCCGTCGATCTCGACCACCTTGTTGATGATCCGGTTCATGAACTCGCGGTCATGCGAGGTCATCAGCAGAGCGCCCTCATAGCCCTTCAGGAATTGCTCGAGCCAGATCAGGCTTTCGAGATCGAGATGGTTGCTCGGCTCGTCGAGCAGCATGACATCGGGACGCATCAAAAGGATGCGCGCCAGCGCCACGCGCATTTTCCAGCCGCCGGAGAGCGCGCCGACGTCGCCCTCCATCATCTCCTGGCTGAAACTCAAGCCCGCCAGTACCTCCCGGGCGCGGCCTTCCAGCGCATAACCGTCGAGTTCCTCGAAGCGATGTTGTACCTCGCCATATTGGGCGATGATCTCTTCCATCTCGTCCGCGCGATCGGGATCGGCCATCGCGGCCTCGAGCGCCTTCAACTCACTGGCGACCGCGGCTACCGGCCCTGCCCCATCCATCACCTCGGAGACTGCGCTCCGGCCACTCATCTCGCCGACGTCCTGGCTGAAATAGCCAATGGTAATGCCGCGATCGAGCGAGACCTGGCCCTCGTCGGGCTGCTCGGCGCCCGTGATCATCCGGAACAGCGTCGTCTTGCCGGCGCCGTTGGGACCGACAAGACCCGCTTTCTCGCCTTTCTGAAGCGTCGCCGAGGCCTCGATGAACAGAATCTGATGGCCGATTTGCTTACTGATATTGTCCAGCCTGATCATGCGTCCGCGTCAGCGCCCTCGATAAGAGAAGTTCGGGCCGCTCTTAGAGCATGATGGACGAAAGTGGAAGCCGATATTGCCCGCGCTCAGGATGAGGGGTGGCCTTCCAGGAGTTCGATATAACGTGCGGCCGAGCGTTCGACGACCTCCGCGCCGCCCGACATGACCTGCCGGCCGGGAAAGGCGCCGTAGATTCGATCGAACGGCCACGGCTTCAAGGTATCGGCGATCCGGCGCACCGTCCGAGCCGCAAGCGGCATCATGTTCGGATAACTCCACAGAAACGAAACCCGGCTGAGGTCCGCCGCTACCTGCACGATATCCCCGCTAAGAAGTGCTCCGCGCCCCTCGGCACCGCTGGCCCAATGCAACACCGCGCCACCCGGGAAATGGCCGCCGAGCCGCAACAGCGTCACGTTAGGCACGAGTTCCAGCGTTTCACCATCCCAATGCCGGATCGCGGGGTCGGGACGCATGACCCAGGCGGCATCAGCCGCATGGAGGTGAACGGGACAGTCAAAGGCATGCGCCCAATCCTGCATGCAGGTGTAGTAATGCGGATGGGAGACCGCGATCGCCGCAAGGCCGCCAAGCGCACGCACCAGCGCTTCGGTCGCGTCATCCAGCAACGCGATGCAGTCCCACAGAATGTTGCCCAGGGGCGTTCGCAACAACAGCGCGCGCTGGCCGATGCCAAATCCCGGCTGGGTATGGATTTCGAACAGATCCTTTTCCAGGCGTCGCCAGGCGTTGGCGTGTCGGTCTGCCAATCTTGCCGGTGTCGTCCAGGCCTGTCCGGTGCGCGGCACGAACTGGCGTTCGTCCTCGCAGATCGGGCAGTCCGACGGTGGTTGTGGCGCGTCCGGAAAAGAGGTGCCGCAGGTGTTGCAGACATGGATCGGCATCGAACGCTCCCGCGCGGTGGCGTTGCCTTAACCGATCGGCGTGAGGCCAAGCCGCTTGGCGATGATCTTGTCGACCGTGCGCTTCGGCAGCACCGAAGTGATCAGATGCCGCATCGGGTCAGGCGTGATCTGGTAGCGCACTTTCGGGCTGGCGGTCGTCAATGCGTTGCAGATCACTTCCGCAATCCGCTCCGCCGGCAAGCCGGTTTCGGAGAGCTGCATCATGAATTTGCGGATTTGTCCCAGCGCCGGAAGGAATGGCGAATTGCTGTACGTGGAAATATCGATTTCATCGGCCTTGCCCCAGATCGGCGTTTTCACCGCGCCCGGGGCGACGATGATGACATCGATGTCGAACAGCATCATTTCGCGACGCAGGCTTTCGGAAAATCCCTCGATCGCATGCTTGGAACTGCAATAGGGCGATAGCAGCGGATTGCCGCTTTTTCCCGCAACCGAACTCACCATGACGACCCGGCCCTTCGGCCCGTGTAACGACGCATCCACGCCGAGCAGCGGACCGAAAGCCTGGGTCACGATGACCGGCCCCACGACGTTGACGTCCAGCTGGCGGCGGAATTCACTGACCGCGAGTTCCAGTGCCGGTCCCGCCACCGCGATGCCGGCGTTGTTCACAAGTCCCGCCAATGTCTCGCCATCGAGCGCGCTGCGAACCTGGCCTGCCCCCGCAAGCACGGCGGCCTCATCGGTGACGTCGAACAACAGCGGGATGAAATTCGCGCCAAATTCGCTGCTCAAGCGTTGCGCATCGGCTGCTTTGCGGACGCTGCCGAATACACGGAAGCCGCGTGCCAATAGCCCTTTGGCTGTGGCCCAGCCGATGCCGGTCGATGCTCCGGTGACGACGACAGATCGCATGACAGCCCCTTCTTCCGGTTGGCAACAAACCCTTGTAGAGTGAATCGCAGCTAGTTGTAGACTGAATGACAGCTAGCGCAAAATCGACGGTTGGGCCGGCCGAGCACGGTTGAGCAAGGTAACGCGAGCAGAACCTGAACCATGCCTTCCAAGCATTCAGCCGATCCGCTCCAGCGGTTTCCGGTCTTTCAGACCTCCAGCTCGGAAGAGTTCAAGCACGCTTTGCTGACGCGGTTCGGCGCCAGCCATGCCGAAGTGAAGAGTCTCGCGCAAACCTTCTAGCGAGAGGAAATCTCGTCCAGCTTCAAAGCATTGGCCTCGTCTACGGCCACTGCAGCAACGGCGCCTCCGTCGATTATCCGGAAGCCGCGCAGTTTCGCCTGCTCACCGCCCTGTCTGGCAAGGGCCATGTAACGACCGGAAAACATGCGGTTACGCTCGATGCGGATCAATCCTGCATCGTCTCGCCGGGCCAGGAAGTTACCCTCGTAACCGAAGTCAGCCATGACTGGTTCAACCTGAGGATCGATCCCGGCGCGTTCGAAAACAAACTGACCTATTTGCTCGGCGCGCAGCCGAGCGGCAAGCTCGAGTTCTCGCCCGCCGCCGACAGAAACGGCCCGCGGTTTCAGCAATTGTGGCGGCTGATCCTTTTTTTCGCCGAGCAGCTCGACGCGACGTCCGAGCAGTTGCCGGCGCTGGTGCTGCGCGAACTGGAACAGACCATTCTGGTGGCCTTTCTGACCGCCAACCGTCACACCTTCAGCCATCTGCTGGAGCGCGAGCCCGGCGATACCTTGCCGTCTCACGTGCGGCGAGCGGAAGAATTCATCGAAGCCCATTGGGATCAGGCGGTCACGATCGAAAGCCTCGTCGAAGCAACGGGGGTCGGCGCCAGGGCGATCTTCAGGGCGTTCCAGCAAACCCGCGGCTATTCGCCGATGGCGTTCGCCAAGATGGTCCGGCTCAAGCACGCCCGCAGCATGCTGATCGAGGCGGGTCCGGAAACCTCGGTGACGTTGGTCGCCTTTGCCTGCGGCTTCGGCAATCTCGGCCATTTCGCGCGGGACTACCGCCAGGCCTTCGGCGAGCGCCCTTCGGCGACGCTGGCGAAGGCCGCCCGCAGGGCGTGAGCCTTCCGTAACAAGGTCTTTATCGGAACGCGTCACCGGCGCGATGACGCGACGCCACGATTGTGCTAAATTGCGCCATCGCTTAAACGTCGTTGCCTGAACAAGACGTGACACCTGCAGGCTGTAAAACCCGCGACATTTCGGCGGCAATAGACTTTCGGATGCGCTTACGACACCTCTCTCGCTATTGAGCTGCCTGACGATCGGAGGGAGCAATAGTGGTGAACAAATCTCTCATCCCTGTGACCGTGGCGCTGATCATCGCCATCATCGGTTCGTGCGTGCTGTTTGGAATGGATTTCTCCAAGACCGCGGTCCGCAACGACGGAATCCGAAAGATCAGTCGCGCCGCGTTGCTTCGGGCCGGTGCGATCGCGACGCCAACACCGCCAAACGAATAGGGTCCGCCGCTATTCCGGGCCCAAAGAACGGCCAAAGTTCCGTGCTCACCGGCCATAAATGCTTCGGTCGATATCGAAGCATCACATACGATCCGTATGCCATAACGGAGCCGTCCAGCCGGAGAAAATAGATGGCCAAAGAAGTGATCCGCGTCGAACCCCTGTCGACCTACCTGGAACGGGTGAAGGCGCCCGCCTCCGTCGCCACGCGGCATGGCGACACGATCTATGTGTCGGGGCTTCCGCCGTTCGATCCGGAGACCGGCGAGATCGCCAACGCACCGATCGAGCGGCAAACCGAACTCGTGCTGGCGCAGCTGAAGCTCTGCGTGGAAACCGCGGGCTCGTCGCTGGAGAAGGTTCTCAAGTGCAACGTCTACTGCACGTCAGCCGATAAATTCGCCGCCGTCAACGCGATCTATGCGCGGTATTTCCCGAAAGACCCGCCGGCGCGCATTTTCGTCTGCGTGCCGCAATGGTTCGGTCGCTTCGATATCGAGATCGATTGCATCGCGGCGGTGTAGGGCCGTCGTGTCCCGGACGCGGTGCAGCGTACTTCACGCTGCGCCGCAGAGCCGGGACCCATGGGTCATTGCGGACGTAGGCCCCGGATCAGCAGCGCATCACGCCGCAAGGCACGGCGTGCTGCGCAGCATCCGGGGAACGAACCCTCAGTTCTTCGTCTTTGTCGACCGACGCGGCCTCTCAATCGTTCGAGATGATGTGAGGCGATCTCGCGGCCGTTTCTCCCGCCAAGTCCGAAAACAGCTCGATCTCGGTGACGACACGGCCCTGCGGCAAGCGTCGGGGGCCTTGACCATAACTAATTTGTTATATAACACATAAGTTATGATCAATGCTGCACGATCCACCCGCCTCGATGCTACCTTTCTGGCGCTAGCCGATCCGACGCGCCGGGCGATCCTCGCGCGGCTCACCAAAGGCGAGGCGACGGTAATGGAACTCGCCAAGCCGTTCGCCATGAGTCAGCCCGCGATTTCGCGTCACCTGAAAATGCTGGAAGACGCGGGCCTGATCATACGACGGGCCGATGGTACGCGCCGCCACAGCCGGCTGGCCGATGCCGGGCTTGAGAACATCGACCAGTGGCTATCGATGCTGCGCAAGGCTCTGGCCAAGAACTACGAGAAACTCGATGAGCTCTTGGAGACCATGACTTCAAAAAGAGGAGAGAAGTAGCATGAGTAAATTAACGCTCAAGACCGAGGGCGAACGTTTCGTGGTCATAACCCGTCGCTTTGCGGCGCCTCCCGAAGCGGTGTACCGCGCCCACACCGACGCAGCGCTAATGCAACGGTGGATGCTAGGCCCGGAGGGAACGACGATGCCGGTCTGCATCAGCGAGCCACGGCTGGGCGGCCGCATCCGTTGCGAGTGGAAGATGCCGAACGGCGGCGGTTTCCACCTCACCGGCGAATATCTGGAGCTGGAACCCTTCAGCCGCATCGTCCACGTCGAGCGCATGTTTCTGCCCAATCCGACGCCGGACAATCATGTCGAGACCCGATTCGAACGAGATGATGACGGGACGCTGATGACGATGCGGATGACGCTCCCCGATGCTGCAACCCGCGCCCAAATGCTCGCCACCGGCATGGAGCACGGCATGGAAGCGAGCTACGCGCGGCTCGACAAGCTTTCGGTGTCCTGAAAATGCAAACGCGGTGCCATGCCATCCAGTATCGGTGCCTGCCGTGTCCCCGGACGCGGTGCAGCGTACTTCACGTTGCACCGCAGAGCCGGGACCCAGCGCTTGAAAGGATGGGCCCCGGATCAGCAGCGCATCACGCCAGAAGAATGGCGTGTTGCGCAGCATCCGGGGCACGAGATTTAGTTCTTCGTCTTGTCGACCAGCGCACCCTTCTTGATCATCGAGATCGCGCCTGCGCGATCTCGCCACTTGAAACATGGATCAAGCGTCTCAGTTCTTCGTCTTGTCGACCAGCGCGCCCTTCTTGATCCACGGCATCATGTCGCGAAGCTTGGCGCCGACCTGCTCGATCGGGTGCTCGGCGAGCTTGGCGCGGGTCGCCTTGAACGAGGTCTGGTTGACCTTGTTCTCCAGCATCCAGTCGCGGGCAAACTTGCCGGACTGAATGTCGTTGAGTACCTGCTTCATCTCCTTCTTGGTCTCATCCGTCACGATGCGCGGGCCGCTGACGTATTCGCCGTATTCGGCGGTGTTGGAGATCGAATAGTTCATGTTGGCGATGCCGCCTTCATAGATCAAATCGACGATCAGCTTTACCTCGTGCAGGCACTCGAAATAAGCCATCTCCGGCGCGTAGCCGGCTTCGACCAGCGTCTCGTAGCCGCCCTTGATCAGTTCGACCAGGCCGCCGCAGAGCACGACCTGCTCGCCGAACAGGTCGGTCTCGCATTCTTCCTTGAACGTGGTCTCGATGATGCCGGCGCGGCCGCCACCGATCGCGGAGGCGTAGCTCAGGCCGAGGTCATGGGCGTTGCCCGAGACATCCTTGGCGATCGCAATCAGGCAGGGCACGCCGCCGCCACGCTGATATTCCGAGCGCACGGTGTGGCCGGGGCCTTTCGGGGCGATCATCAGGACGTCGAGATCGGGACGCGGATCGAGCAGGTTGAAATGTACGTTGAGGCCGTGCGCGAACACCAGTGCGGCACCCTTCTTCATGTTGTCCTGCAGATGCTCACGGTAGATATCGCCCTGCAGTTCATCGGGGGTGAGCATCATCACGAGGTCGGCCCATTTGGCGGCTTCGGCGACTTCCATCACCTTGAAACCGGCGGCTTCCGCCTTCTTGGCCGAGGCCGAACCCTTGCGCAGCGCAATCGCCACTTCCTTGACGCCGGAATCCTTCAGGTTCAGCGCATGGGCGTGGCCCTGGCTGCCATAGCCGACGATGACGACCTTCTTGCCCTTGATCAGGTTCA
The DNA here is from genome assembly GCA_963775545.1 of uncultured Alphaproteobacteria bacterium. Lineage (GTDB taxonomy): Bacteria > Pseudomonadota > Alphaproteobacteria > Rhizobiales > Xanthobacteraceae > Bradyrhizobium. The sequence continues at coordinate 37,923 of CAVZJE010000020.1, read as the reverse complement.
GGTCGGCGTCGCGATCGTAATAAACACGCATGTTGGTTTCCTCAGTAAGGGGGCCGAAAACCGGCCGATGGATCGGGCATTCGGGTGAATTTCCCGCGTGGTCTAAAACATTTTCCGGGGCAGGGTAAACCCTCTTCTCGCATGGTTTGGGGCGCTCTCATGCGTCCATAAAGACCGGGTAGAGCGAGGCCAGCAGCAAGATGGCCATGACGATATTGAAAGCACGCACCGCCGTGGGCGAGGTCAGGAACGGGCGCAGGGCGCTGCCGAACAGCGTCCAGGTCGTGATCGAGGCCACGCCCATGGCAAAGAAGATCAGGACCTGGAGCACGATGTTGAACGGGAAACTTGCGATCGCAGCATAAGCGGTGATGGTGCCGATCACCGCAACCCAGCCCTTGACGTTGACCCATTGGAACATCGCGGCGCCCCAGAAGGTCATCGGACCGCGACCGGTTTCGCCCGGCTTGGGCGGACCCGACATCGCGATCGTAACGGCGAGATACACCAGATAGGCGGCGCCGGCATATTTGAGGATGGTCTGCAACACCGGAAAGGCGATGAAGATCGTACCGAAGCCGATGCCAACTGCGCCGACCATGAAGGCGAACCCGATGGTGACGCCGGCGATATGCGGCAAGGTGCGGCGGAAGCCGTACGTCAGGCCCGAAGACATCACCATGATGTTGTTCGGCCCCGGCGTGAAGAACATCACCGCTGCGAACACGACGAAGGCGATCAGGAGCGAGTGTGGCATGATCAGGCTCCCACGACCTTGGGAAGGACCTGGGCGCGCCTGGACAGCAGCATCACCGCAATGCCGCCGACCACGGTGAGCATGCCGGCGAGCCGCAACGGGCCGAAGGTTTCACCGAACACGATGCTCGACGCGGCCGATCCCACGAACGGCACCAGAAGCGCGAACGGCACCACTTGCGCAGCCGGATAATCACGCAATAGCCGGCCCCACAGCCAATAGGCGGTGCAGGTGGAGATGCCGCCGATGACGAGCATGCAGAGAAGAACCACGCCAGACATGTGCGAGAGCGCGTGCCACGTCGGCTGCACGCCGTCTTCCGCCAACGTCAGCACGAGCAGCGGGATCGCGGCGACCAGGCACAGCCAGGCGGACAGATCGAACATCGGCACACCCTGCGCGCGCCGCAACAGCAGATTGCCGACCGCAAAGCAGATCGGCGAAATCATCAGCACCGCAAAAGCCGAGACGCTGAAATCATATCCGACCGTACCGCAGATCATCAGAAGGCCGACGGCAGCAATCGCAATGCCGATGGTCTGCATGCGCGAGGGCCGCTCCCCGAACAGGATCGCGGCGAGACCGATCGTGAACAGTGCCTGGCTTTGCACGACCACGCTGGTCAGCCCGACCGGAACGCCGCCCGCGATGCCGTACGCTTGCGTGAGGAACTGGCCGAGAAACAACGTGAAGCTGATCGCGATCAGAACCGGCCAGGAGACCTTTGGCCGCGGCACGATCAGGCATGGGGCTGCGGCAATCGTAAAGCGCAATGCCGTCATCAGTTCGGGTGACAACTCGTCGAGCGCGATCCGGCTCGCGATGAAGGCAAGTCCCCAGATCATCGCGACCAGCACGGCGATGCAGATGTCGGCGGGCTTCATTTTTTTCTTTTCTAACCCTGCTCGCCGTGTTTCGGTTTGCGCAGCAAATAAGTGCCGTGCAGCGGCGCGTGATAATCGACCGAGGTCAGCACAAAGCCGGCATCACACAACATGCGTTCGACCACCCAGCCGAAGGTCGAGTATTCGTCCCGCATATGGGTGACGACGCTGTCGCGGTTGAAATCGTGGTTTGTGATGGAAAACTCGGCCCATTCCTCGACGTCGCGCTCGGCGCCGTCAGGCGTTCTGACAAACACAATGTCGCGCAGGTAGAAATTCGCGCCCGGCTTCAATGCCGCGAAAATCCGCGACATCGCCACCGCCTTCCAGAAATCCGGCAGGTGATGCAGGGCAAATTCGCTGACGATCAGGTCATAGCTTTCGGGCTGGTAGGCAAAACTCAGTAGCCCTGCCGACTGGGTGCGGATCGCGACCTTGCGGTCGCGAGCACTGATCTGCGCCAGCGCCAGCATCGCCGGCGAAATATCGATGGCATCGACCTCGGCGCCCATCAGCGCGGCCTCGCAGACGAGCACGCCGTTGCCGCAGCCGATGTCGGCAATCCGCCAACCCGGCTTGACGCCCAGCATGGTGAGCAGGGCACGCGCGCGCAGGTCGCTGTCATCATGGCGGTCGTAGATCGAGGCGACCGCCGAATCGAGCCCGATCTTTCGGCGTTGGTTATAGTACCAGTCGCGCGCCAGCATGGCTCACATCCCCTCGGCCCCGCGGCCGATTGCGGCAACGCCGGTGCGCGAAACTTCGACAAGGCCGAGCGGACGCATCAGGTCGACGAACTGATTGATCTTTGACGAGTTGCCGGTGATCTCGAATACAAAGCTCTCGGTGGTGGCGTCGATCACGCGGGCGCGAAAGGCTTCGGCGAGCCGCAGCGACTCGACGCGATGATCGCCTGACCCGCGCACCTTCACCATCGCGAGCTCCCGCTCGATCGAGCGGCCGGTGAGCGTCATGTCGACGACGCGGTAGACCGGCACCATGCGGTCGAGCTGATGCTTGATCTGCTCGATCACCATCGGCGTGCCCGTGGTGACGATGGTGATGCGAGAGAGATGCTTCTGGCTCTCGGTTTCCGAGACGGTGAGGCTTTCGATGTTGTAGCCGCGCCCGGAGAACAGCCCGATCACGCGGGCCAGCACGCCCGGCTCGTTCTGCACCAGGACCGAAAGCGTATGCGCCTCGTTCGGATCGTGGCGCTCTTCCATGAAATAGGCGGATGCAGGCTGGTTCATTGCTGTTCTCGGGTTTGGGCCGCGTTGGCCTGTTTGTCGTCATTGCCGGGCATAGCCGTTCGAAAAGAACGGCGTCGCTTCCGCTCGCCTATGACCCGGCAATCCATCCTCTTCGCAAGACGCATTTCATGAAGTGCGATGGATGCGCGGATCAGGTCCGCGCATGACACCGCAGATGTGGCACGACTGCGCGAGTATTCGGCTGCCCTCATGCCACCATCACCTTTTCGGCGACGGCATCGGTCATCACCCACGTGCGAAATAGTTCGAAATCGATATTGCCGCCGCTCAGGATCAGACCGACGCGCTTGCCGCGCAGTCTTGCCTTTTCCTGAAGGGCCGCCGCCAGCGAAGCCGCGCCGGCGCCCTCGGCGAGATTATGCGTATCCATCCAGTAGCTGCGGATCGCCGCGGCGATCTCGGCGTCGGTGACCTGCACAATGCGGGAAGCGCCCTTGCGGATGATCGCGAGCGCATCCTCGTCGGGGACGCGGGTTGCCATGCCGTCGGCACGGGTATTGCTGCTGTTGGTCTTGACGAGCGTGCCGGCCGCGAACGACAGCGCATAGGACGGCGCTTCCGTCGATTGCACGCCGACGATTTCGGTCTTCAGGCCGAGCAGGTCGCGCGCCAGGATGCAGCCCGAGATGCCCGAGCCCTGCCCGATCGGCACATAGAGGGTCTCGAGGTCACGCGCAGCGCGAAACAGTTCGAGCGCGTAGGTCGCAACCCCCAGCACCAGGTCGGGATGAAAGGACGGCACGAGCTCAAGCCCGTCCCGAACGGCGCGACGGCCCGCCTCTTCGCGGGCGATCTGAAAATCCGTGCCGTGCTCGACGAGGTTGGCGCCGAACGCCCTCATTGCGCGGTTCTTCTCGACCGAGTTGCCGAGCGGCACATAGATCGTGGCCGGCACACCATAGCGGCTCGCCGCGAAAGCAAGACTCTGGCCGTGATTGCCGGTGGTCGCCGAGATAATGCCAGCGGTGCCGGGGCGCTCGCGCTTGAGGCGATCGAGATAGATCAGCCCACCGCGCACCTTGAAGGCGCCGGTCGGCGTGTGGTTCTCGTGCTTGACGACGACATCAGCGCCAAGCCGCTCCGCGAGCAACGGCCACGTATGCGCAGCGGTCGGCGGCATCGCCGCATGGACGATTTGTTGTGCGCGTTCGAGTTCGGCGAGGCTAAACATAGCGGCGCTCCCAGGCGGCCGTGCGCTCCCTCCCCGCGAAGGGGAGGGTTGGGGTGAGGGGCGTCAAATCGCTGGAGAGAAATAGAGGACCCCCTCCCGGCGCGCTTAGAAGCGCAAGTGCGCTTCCGGGCGCGCCGACCTCCCCCTTTCAGGGAGAGGTGAAGAGACAAAGTCTGTTGGTACGGCGTCATCCTCACACCAGCGCCTTGCCGCTCGCAAAGGCTGCCGCGGTCGCTTCGTCGTTGGCTTCCGCCGGCAACAGCATTTCGTTGTGCGCCTTGCCGGACGGAATCATCGGGAAGCAATTTTCCAGCGCCGCCACCCGGCAATCGAACAGCACCGGGCGCTTGACCTTGATCATTTCCTTGATCGCGCCTTCGAGATCGCCGGGCTTGGTCGCCTGGAAGCCGACGCAGCCATAGGCATCCGCGAGCTTGACGAAATCCGGCAACGCCTCCGAGTAGGAGTGCGACAGGCGATTGCCGTGCAGCAACTGCTGCCACTGCCGCACCATGCCCATGTACTGGTTGTTCAGGATGAAGATCTTGATCGGCAGTTCATGCTGAACCGCCGTCGACATCTCCTGGATCGTCATTTGCACCGAGGCGTCGCCCGCGATGTCGATCACGAGACTGTCGGGATGGGCGACCTGGACGCCGAGCGCTGCGGGAAGGCCATAGCCCATGGTGCCGAGGCCGCCGGAGGTCATCCAGCGATGCGGCTCCTCGAAACCGAAGAACTGCGCCGCCCACATCTGGTGCTGGCCGACTTCGGTCGTGATGTAGGTATCCTTGCCGCGGGTGGCCTCGAACAGCTTCTGGATCGCGAATTGCGGCAGGATGACATCGTTGTTCTTCTTGTAGGACAGCGAATTGCGCGCGCGCCATTTCGCGATCTCGGCCCACCAGGCCTTGATATCCGGCTTCTTCGCTTCCGCCTTGAACACCTGCAGGAGATCGCCGAGCACGTTGGCGGCATCGCCAATAATCGGCACATCGACGCGGATGTTCTTGTTGATCGACGACGGATCGATATCGATATGGATCTTCTTCGAGCCCGGCGAAAACGCATCGGTGCGTCCGGTGATGCGGTCGTCGAAGCGCGCGCCGACGCACAGCATGACGTCGCAATCATGCATCGCCATGTTGGCTTCGTAGGTGCCGTGCATGCCGAGCATGCCGAGCCAGTTCTTGCCCGACGCCGGATAGGCCCCGAGCCCCATCAGCGTCGAGGTGATCGGAACGCCCGTGACCTCGACCAGTTCGCGCAGCAGCTTCGAGGCTTCGCGGCCGGCATTGATGACGCCGCCGCCGGAGTAGATCACCGGCCGCTTGGCGGACGCCAGCAGCGCCACCGCCTTGCGAATTTGCGTTGCGTCGCCCTTGACGCGTGGCGCGTAGGAGATGTGCACGTCGGATTTGCGCGGCGGGTGATAGGTGCCGGTCGCAAACTGCACATCCTTGGGCACATCGACCACAACCGGCCCCGGACGCCCGGTGCTGGCGACATAGAACGCCTCGTGCAGCACCTTGGCGAGATCGTTGACGTTGCGCACCAGCCAGTTGTGCTTGGTGCAGGGCCGGGTGATGCCGACCGTGTCGCATTCCTGGAACGCGTCGTTGCCGATCAGGTGCGTCGGCACCTGCCCGGTGATGCAGACCAGCGGGATCGAATCCATCAGCGCATCGGTGAGCGGCGTCACCATGTTGGTGGCGCCCGGGCCCGACGTCACCAGCACCACACCCGGCTTGCCGGTCGAGCGCGCATAGCCTTCGGCGGCGTGGCCGGCACCCTGCTCGTGCCGGACCAGGATGTGCTGGACTTCGCTCTGCTGGAAAATCTCGTCATAGATCGGAAGCACCGCGCCGCCGGGATATCCGAAGATGTGCTGGACGCCATGATCGATCAGCGCGCGCACGATCATCGCGGCGCCGGTCATCTGGTTGGGATCGTGGCTCTTGTCACTCATGACGTATTCCTTGGCTGGCTCCGGATGCGCTTTCGCGCGGCGTTTCTGGTTCGAGAGAGGCTTGTGGTTTGGGAAATAAAAAAGGACCCGAAGAGGGCCCTGGCGCACCGTCCGAATTTGGATGGCATCTAGCCATCCCCGGCGGCGCGCCTGGGTACGACTACGATAATAAGGAGTTTGGTAACAATATTACACATAGAGGCGCCCAGACTTCCCAAAGGTTGCGCGAACATACCGTCTAAAGGCCGAAAGTCAAGCCGTCAGCAGGGGTCGCGCTCAATTTGGAGTGTAGCGGGCTTGAGCGCGTTCCGCGAGGGTGAATTTTGCGTTTGCTGGCATGCGGGCCAACCCCACCCCCGTCATTCCGGAGCGCGAGTGAAACGAGCGAATCCGGAATCTCGAGATTCCGGGTCTGGTCCTGCGGACCATCCCGGAATGACAGCGGAGACCCACTCCCCCGCCGTCTCCGGCTTCACCCATTCAAACTCGGGCAGTTGGTGCCGGAACCAGGTGAACTGCCGCTTGGCATAATGACGCGTGTCGGCACGGCCGGTCTCACTCGCCTCCGCCAAATCGATCTCACCCCTGAGGTGACGGATCAGCGCCGGCACGCCGTGCGCCTTCATCGCCGGCAACAGCGGATCGAGGTTTCGCGCAGCGAGCCGCTCGACCTCCTCCAGCGCGCCGTTCGCCAGCATCGTCTCGAACCGCACATCGATCCGCGCATAGAGGGCATCGCGTTCCGGCTCCAGAAACAACGCGCGGAACGAGTTCGGCGGTAACAACGGCGGCAGCCCTTCGCGGTGCCAGTCGGAGAGCGAGCGCCCGGTGGCCTCGATCACTTCCAGTGCACGTGCAATCCGGGTGCGGTCGCGCGGCTTCAATCGTTCGGCGGAAACAGGATCTCGGTGCGAAAGCTCCGCATGCAGCGCCTCGACGCCGTCGCGCTCGAGCCTGGCACGCACGGCCTCGCGGATTTCGGCCGGGATCGGCGGCACCGCCGAGAGCCCGCGCGTCAGCGCTTTGAAATAAAGTCCGGAGCCACCGACGAAGATCGGCACGCGCTTCTCGGCCCGAGCTTGCCGGAGCACGGTCGCGGCATCCGCGACCCAGGCGCCGGCGGAAAAATTCACCGCCGCATCGACATGACCATAGAGCCGATGCGGAACTTCAGCCTCTTCGTCGGGCGAGGGGCGCGCCGTGAGCACGCGCAAGTCGCGATAGACCTGCATGGAATCGGCATTGATGACGAACCCGCCGGTTTTCCGTGCCAACGCCAGCGCCAGGGCCGACTTGCCGCTGGCGGTCGGCCCTGCGATAAGCACGGCATTGTTATCGTCGTCGGCTCGCGAATTCATGTCCCTCGTCGCCACACTGATCTGCAATCCGGCCAATCCCGCACTCGATAGCACGGTGCTGGACGGCGCGCGCGCTATTCTGCCCTCGGCCGGGCCGGCGCAATGGCTGTTCGATGAAGTCGCCGCCGACATTCCCTTCGGCGACGGCAGCGAAGATATCGGCGCGGTCGCCCAGCGATTACGCGAGGCGCGCGAGGACTTACCCGTCGATATTGTCGTGCAGCCGCGAGCGGCGCGACGCAAGAAGCTTTTTCTGGCCGACATGGATTCCACCATGATCGGCCAGGAATGCATCGACGAACTCGCCGACTTTGTCGGACTGAAAGCCCACGTCGCCGCCATTACCGAACGCGCGATGCGCGGCGAGATCGCGTTCGAGCCGGCGCTGCGTGAGCGTGTGGCGCTGCTGAAGGGATTATCGACCGATGTGGTCGACAAGGTCATCAAGGAGCGCATCACGTTGACGCCGGGCGGCCGCGAACTGGTCGCGACCATGCGCGCGCATGGCGCCGGCACCTGCCTGATCTCCGGTGGCTTCACGCTGTTCACGCAAGCGATCGCCGAAAAAATCGGATTTCAGGAAAATCGCGGCAACGAATTGATCGTGCGCGACGGCAAATTGACCGGCGAAGTCAAGGATCCCATTCTCGGCCGCGCCGCCAAGCTCGCCACATTGATCGAGCTTCGCGAAGCCTTCGATCTCGACAACATCGACACGCTGGTCGTCGGCGACGGCGCCAACGATCTCGGCATGATCGGGGAAGCCGGCCTCGGCGTTGCCTTCCACGCCAAGCCCGCGGTCGCGGCTTCAGCCGCCGCGCGCGTGGACTACGGCGATCTCACCGCACTGCTCTACGCGCAAGGTTTTAAGCGCGAGGAGTTTGTGGGGGATTAGCGGCGCGCTGACAAACGCGCAGCCTGTCATGCCCGGGCTTGACCCGGGCATCCATCAATCTCCAAAAGATCTCGCGAAGGCGATGGATGGCCGGGTCATAGGCGAGCGGAAGCGACGCCGTTCTTTCGAACGGCTATGCCCGGCCATGACAAGTCGTTTTAGGTCGACGAATTCATTCTACTGCACGCTCAACGCGACGAAGCGCAATTCGCCGTCGGCGTTGGATACCAGCAGCAGCACGGATTTCTTGCCGTCCTTCTTCAGCTGATCGACGCGCTTCTTGATGTCGGCGGCGTTTGCCACCGCCTCCTGGGCGACTTCGACAATGACATCGCCGGCGGAAAGCCGCTTTTCGGCGGCATCCGAGGCAGCATCGACGCCGGTAACGAGGACGCCCTTGACGCTGTCCTTGATCTTGTAGCGGCCGCGCAGGTCCTTGCTCAGATTGGCGAGGTCGAGGCCGAGCGCCTTTTGCGTGACCGGCTTTTCCGGCTCCGGCGCCGACTTGGCGTTAGCCGGCTGCGGCTTGTCGTTGTCCTCGAGCCGGCCGAGCGTGACGCGCTTGGTCTGCTCTTCGCCCTTGCGGATGATGACGACATCGACCTCCTTGCCGACCGCGGTATCGGCGACGACGCGCGACAGATCCTTCGGCTCCTTGATGTCCTTGCCGTCGAACTTGATGACGACGTCGCCGGGCTCGATGCCGGCCGGCTTCGCCGGACCCTTGTCGTCGACGCCGGCGATCAATGCGCCACGCGCCGGCTTGACGTTGAGGCTTTCGGCGATCTCGTCGGTGACCTGCTGAATGCGCACCCCGAGCCAGCCGCGGCGCAACTCGCCGAACTGCCGGAGCTGATCGACCACGCCGGCTACGGTCCTGGACGGCACCGCAAAGCCGATACCGATCGAGCCGCCGGTCGGCGAGATAATCAACGTGTTGACGCCGATCACGTCACCGTCGAGGTTGAACAGCGGGCCGCCGGAGTTGCCGCGGTTGATGGCCGCATCGGTCTGGATGTAGTTGTCATAGGGACCGGCTGCGATGTCGCGGTTGCGCGCCGAGACGATACCTGCGGTGACCGTGCCGCCGAGGCTGAACGGGTTGCCGATCGCGATCACCCATTCGCCGAGGCGCAGCTTGTCGGAATCGCCGAACTTCACCGCGATCAGCGGATGAGGCGGCTTGAACTTCAGCACCGCGAGATCGGTCTTCTTGTCAACGCCGACGATGTCGGCCTTGATCTTGGTGCCGTCGTTCAGGATGACGTTGATCTCGTCGGCATCGGCAATGACGTGATTGTTGGTCACGACAATGCCCGACGTGTCGATGATGAAGCCCGAGCCCAGCGAATTGGTCTTGTGCGGCTGCATATCGCCGCTCCGCGGACCACCCTGGCCACGGTGGTTCTTGAAGAAGTCGTCGAAGAAATCCTCGAAGGGCGAGCCGGGCGGCAATTGCGGCATCGCGCCCCGGCCCTCGCCTGAACCGCCCTTGGCCTCGACGGTCTGCGTGGTGGAAATGTTGACCACCGCATCGATCACTTTCTCGGCAACGTCGGCGATGCCGTCGGGCCCGCGCGCCAGCGCGGGAAACGCCGACCCAAGGACGGTCGCAGCCCCAAGACATGCCGCGGCCAACAGGGGGCGCAGGCGATGGCGTGAAGCATAGGTTGCAACGGTCATATCGGTTCTCTCTGGTCAAAAGCGGGCGGAATTTGGCGTGCACGGTGCCGCCTATTTGAAGTTCCTGCCCACACGCGGCGAATTCGGAAAGTAGGCACTAGACTGCGCCCGATGCGGGGCGCCGCGCAAGCATTTGAGCGTAGCATTTCGGCGAAAAACAGACGCTGCTCACGAAGGCGGCAACTCCATCGTGCGCGAATTGCGTCCACGTCGTCAGCGGCGCACCAGCCAGATCAGGATCAAGCCTGCAACCGCCGAACCGATGCCGACCGCACGCAGAATATGATCGGGCGTCACCAGCGCGCTCTTCATTGCCCGCTTGAGCCAAGTCGGGACGGCCGCGAACATCAGGCCTTCGATTACAAACAGGATTCCCAGGCCGATGAGGAAGTCGGCGAACGCTATGGACCTCATCGGATGAAAACCTCCCGCTTGAATTTTTCTTTTGGAGCCGAAGCGAGGTTCGCTTCGGATCGACTTACGGCTTGGCCGGGGCCGCCGGTAGCGCGGGTGCAGCAGACGGCTTGCCAGATGCGCCGCCGAAGAACCTGAAGAAATCCGAATCGGGGCGCAACAGGAAGCGCGTATCGTTGCTCTTGAAGCCGTTTTCGTAGGCCGTCATCGAACGATAGAAGGCAAAGAAATCGGGGTCCTGGCCATACGCTTCGGCAAACAGCCGGTTGCGCTCGGCATCGCCCTCGCCGCGGATCTGTTCGGCCTTCGAATTCGCTTCGGCCACAATCACGGTCGACTCGCGGTCGGCGTTGGAGCGGATCTCCTGCGCCTTCTGGTTGCCCTGTGCACGGAACTCGGCAGCCTCGCGCTGCCGTTCGGTCTTCATCCGCTGATAGACCGCCTGGCTGTTCTGCTCCGGCAGATCGGCGCGGCGAATCCGCACATCGACCACCTGAATGCCGTAGTTGCCGGCTTCGTGGTCGAGCTGATCGCGAATGCGCGCCATTAACGCTTCGCGCTGGTCGCGCACCACCTGGATGAGGGTGACTTCACCGAGCACGCGGCGGAGCGCCGAGTTCAGCAACGTGGTAAGCTGAAGGTTGGCGGCCTGGATGCTGCCGACGCTCTGGTAGAATTGCAGCGCATTCTTGATGCGATAGCGCGCAAACGCATCGACCACGAGCCGCTTCTGGTCCGAGGCGATCACTTCCTGCGCGGGATTTTCCAGATCGAGGATGCGCTTGTCGATCGGGATCACGGTGTCGGTAAACGGCACCTTGAAATGCAGGCCGGGATCAGTGACGACCTGGACCGGCGCGCCGAAGCGCACCACGAGAGCCTGCTCGGTCTGCTGCACGGTGAAGACCGAGCTGTAGCCGATGATGATCAGCAGTAGCAGAAGCAGCAGCGCCAGAATGCCGGTGACTGGAGATCTCATCGTGTGCCTCCCGTACCCTGCTGTTGCTGCGGACTTGCCGGCGTTGGCCGCCGCGTCGACAGTTCGTTCAACGGCAGATATGGCACGACGCCCTGGCCTGACGACCCTCCGTCATAGATCAACTTGTCGGAATTGCCGAGAATGCGTTCCATTGTCTCGAGATAGATGCGCTCGCGCGTGACGTCGGGCGCTTTCTTGTATTCCTCGTACACTTTCAGGAAACGCGCACTCTGGCCCTTGGCTTCCACGACGGCCTGCTGCTTGTAGCCTTCAGCGGCCTGGGTGATCTGCGCCGACCGGCCTCGCGCTTCCGGCACCACTCGGTTGGCATAGGTTTGCGCCTCGTTTTGCAAGCTCTCGAGCTCGGTCTTCGCGTTCGTCACGTCATTGAAGGATTGAATCACGTCGGCATTCGGCGGATTGACGTTACCCATCTGCAATTGCTGCACGAGAATGCCCGAACCGTAACCGTCAAGCACCCTTTGCATCAGCTCCTGCACCTCCAACTGGATCTTGTCCTTGTCGTTGGTAAGAATTCCCTGGATGTTCGAGTGGCCGACGACTTCACGCATCGCGCTTTCGGCGACGGCCTTCACGGAGCCTTCGGGGTTCTGAATATTGAACAGGTAGTCAGCCGCGCCGTTCGGCTTGATGCGCCAGAGTACGGTGAACTGGACATCGACGATGTTCTCGTCGCCGGTCAGCATCAGGCTTTCTTCCGGTATGTCTCGCCTGCCGTCACGGGTACGCCGCGGCGAGTTGTCCAGGGTAAAACCGATGTTGAGCGTCGATACGCGCAGCGCCTTCGGCAGCAGCACGGTCTCGATCGGATAGGGCAGATGGTAGTTCAAACCGGGCCGCGCATCGCGGACATATTTGCCGAAGCGCAACACGGCGCCGAGTTCTTCGGACTGCACGCGGTAGAACCCCGACAAGCCCCAGATCACGACAACGGCCAGCAGCGCGAGCACGATGCCGAGCCCGCTGAAATAGCCGCCCGGCAGGAATTGTTGCAGGCGGTCCTGGGCGCGGCGGAGAAGATCTTCCAGATCGGGCGGCCTCGGACCGGTCGGCTGCGGGCCGGAGCCCCACGGTCCCTTCGGACCCGAACCCCAGGGGCCTCCGCCCTGATTCTTCCACGCCATTCAATTTCTCCTTCGGCAGGGGCCTTGGGGCCAATAAGCCCGCCCGCAGCGTCTAGTGCCGCCTATTTGAAGTTCCTACACCACAAGCGTGCTGAGGAGTAACACGGACTTCGGAAAGTGGGCACTAGCGAGGGCTTTATAGGGGACACCCCCTGCCCTTACAACGCGCGCCTTTAGCCCGAGACAGCTATGCCGGAGGCCTTGATTGTCAACGTAAACATTGGGGGAAGCGGTTAATGCCGCGCTCGCCTGGCGTATGTGACAAAGGAAAAAGCAACGCTATCGTCGGGGCCGGCCGGATTTTCCGCCCGTGCGACCTCTTCCCAGACCGCCTTATCGATCGGCCCAAAGCGTGTATCGCCCGCTGGCGCCGCGTGAACTTCGGTGATCTCCAGGCGCTCCGCCCGGTCGATCCATTGGGCGTAGATTTCCGCCCCACCGATCACGGCGATTTCAGTGACGAAACGCCGCAGCGCATCGCCGGTTGCCACCGCCAAGGCCTGTTCGAGGGACGTCGTAACGACCGCGCCGGGGCCGCGAAAGTCCGCGTCCCGCGTCATGACGATGTTGGTGCGTCCGGGCAACGGACGGCGCAGCGAGAGGAAGGTCTTGCGGCCCATCACCACCGGCTTTCCAACCGTCAACGCCTTCAGGCGTTGCAGGTCGGTCTTGAGCCGCCAGGGGATCGCGCCATCAGCGCCGATCACGCCATTGTCGGCGACGGCAACAATGAGCACGATCTGCATCAGCGTTGGCCTCCCGCGAGCGCGGTCAACGCGGGGCCCGCCACCTTGCAGATCGTCCATTCGTCCATCATGACAGCACCGAGCGATTTGTAGAACGCAATGGAGGGCTCGTTCCAGTCGAGCACCGACCATTGCAGGCGCGACCAGTTATTCGCAACGCACTCTTTCGCCAGATGCGACAGCAACGCCTTGCCGATGCCGTTGCCGCGCAGCGCCGGCCGCACGAACAAATCTTCCAGATAGATTCCGGAGCGGCCAGAGAAGGTCGAAAAATTGATGAACCAGACCGCAAAGCCTGCGACATCGCCATTCCATTCGGCGAGTTCGCAGAACAGGCGCGGGTTTTCGCCAAACAGCGCATCGGCCAGCATCTTCTCGGTGGCGTCGACTTCGTGCAACAGCTTTTCGTATTCGGCAAGTTCGCGAACCAGTGACAGCACCACGCCTGCTTCATCGGGACGTGCGCGGCGGATAACAAGAGACATCTAATGGCTCACACCGCGACCGCGGCCTTGATGTGCGGATGCGGGTCGTAGCCCTCGAGCACGAAATCCTCAAAGCGGAAGCCGAAGATGTCTTTGACCTCCGGATTGATCTTCATGATCGGCTGCGACCGCGGCGCGCGCGTCAGTTGCAGCCGCGCCTGCTCGATATGGTTGGAATAAAGATGCACGTCGCCAAAGGAATGGACGAAATCGCCGGCCTTCAGGCCCGTGACCTGCGCGACCATCATGGTGAGCAGTGCGTAAGAGGCGATGTTGAACGGCACGCCGAGAAACACGTCGGCCGAGCGCTGGTAGAGCTGGCACGACAGTTTGCCGCCTCCGACATAGAACTGGAACAGGCAATGACAGGGCGGCAGCGCCATCTGGTCGATCTCGGCCGGATTCCATGCGCTGACGATCAGCCGCCGCGAATCCGGATTGCGCTGGATCATCTCAACCACATTTGCGATCTGGTCGATCTTGCGCCCGTCCGGCGCCGGCCATGAACGCCACTGCGAACCATAGACCGGGCCGAGATCGCCATTGGCGTCCGCCCACTCGTCCCAGATGGTGACGCCGTGGTCGTGCAGATATTTGATGTTGGTATCGCCCCTGAGAAACCACAACAGCTCGTGGATGATGGCCTTGAGCGGCAGCTTCTTGGTGGTCAGCATCGGGAAGCCCGCGCCCAGATTGAAACGCATCTGGTGCCCAAAGACTGACAGCGTCCCGGTGCCGGTGCGGTCGGATTTTTCGACGCCGTCGGCCAGAATTCGTTCGAGCAGGTCGTGATACTGAATCATGGGTTTCGTAGGCGGCTCTGATGACGTTCTTGGGTCGGCGAGTTTTAGCGGCGAGGGCTAGCCATCAATACGGCGATTCGCCTTCACCCACCCTTTATACCCTGAAAAGTGAGCATCCGGGCCGACCGAAGCAAGCGGGGAACCGCAGCGCTTCTTGTCCCTCCCCCGCGAAGCGGTGGGGAGGGACAAGCAGTCCTCAACCAATCAGGCCGGCAAAGCCGAGGCACCCGCCAGCCACCAGCATCCAGAGCGGGTTGAGCTTGGTCACGGACGCGACCGCGGCGGCGCCGACGGTGACGAGCACCGCAACCACGGTCCGATCCGAGGTGCGCGCAAGGATGAAACCGCTGGCGCCCATCAGCCCGATCGACAGCGGCACCAGCGCCGCCTGGATGATGCTGGGCCAGCGCGCGTGGCTCGAGCGCGTCAGGAAACGGCTGACGATCAAGGCGAGCACTGCCGTCGGCACGCACATCGCAAGCGTGGCGACCAGCGCGCCGAGCAGGCCCGCCACGGAATAGCCGATCAGAGTGACGATCAGGACATTAGGCCCCGGCGAGAGCTGGGCAATCGCATAGACATCGGTGAATTGCTTGTCGGTCAGCCAGTGGTTCACGTCGACCGCGACGCGGTGCATTTCGGGGATCGCCGAATTGGCGCCGCCGATCGCAAATAGCGACATCACCGCAAAGGTCCACGCCAGCGTCAGCACCGGATTGGCGTCGGAGTTCATGCCGCGTCCTTGTTCTTCCGCATCGCATAGGTGATGGCGATGGAGATGGGAATCGCCACGAGCAGGACCGCCGCCAATGGCAGCCGCAGCACGCCGATCGCGATGAAGACCGCGACCATGACCAGCAGCCCGATCACGTCACGCCGCTTGAGCAGAGGCGTCATCATCCGGAACACCACCGCGAGCATCAACCCGATCGCAGCACAGGCCACGCCTGAAAGAATGCGCCGCAGCGCGTCGATCTCGCCGTAGCGGTGATACAGCACGCCCATCACGACCATGATCAAGGCCGGCGGCCCGACCAGGCCGGAAAACGCCGCGACCGCCCCGGCCAATCCCCGAAAGCGCGATCCGAACACAAAGGTGAGGTTGACGATATTGGGGCCCGGCAAGAAATGGCACAGCGCGAAGGTCTCGTTGAATTCGTCGGCCGTCATCCATTTGTGCTGATCGACGATGGCACGCCGCGCCCACACCAGGACGCCGCCAAAGCCGGCCAGCGACATTTTGGCGAAGGCGACAAAAAGCTCGATCAGGCTGGGCGGCGATTTCAAGAGATCCGGCGCCGCGATGGCGGCCGGTGACGAATCCGGGGGCATGCGCAAGGTTTAAAGGGAGGGCCGCGGGCGGCCAACCCTTATTCCGGCATATCCACCCTTCTGGCCGCCTGATTCCTCAAAACCATGTGTTTCGACTACTTTTCTAGTGTCCCGGTTCTGACATTCGTATCATCTCGCAGCGGGCACTTTTACGAATGTCAGAACCAAAGGGACACTAGCAACCATATGATTCTAGTGTGGCTTTGACTCTGACGTTCCTTCGAAGAGCTCGCGGCGGACACTGAAAGGAACGTCAGAGTCGCCCCACTAGCACTGTCTTTCTCAACCTTTGCGCCCTATATTGGGGGTGCCGGTTCGCCGGCTATGGAAATAAATTGCCGTCGCAATAAACCATTCGGACCCGGGGGCAGTACCCGGCGCCTCCACCAAAACCCATTAAAATGGGCATGATCTGTTCGGAAAACCGGTGCCCACTTTTCCGGATCATGCCTGACCAAAATGGGCTTCGGCGGGGGCGAAACAGGATCGACGAGGGCGTAAAGGGCGTGTTTTTTCCCGGTATGGTTCCGCCGACATCGGGCCATGCAATAGTTGCAAACGACAACTATGCTCCGGTTGCTCAGGCTGCGTAACGCAGTTTGAAAGACCATCTTGAAGTCCTAACGGGTTAAGCTCCGTTAGGCGGGGTTCGGAGGCACCTGGCAACAGAAGCCTCCACTTTCTTTCTTTATTTGTGATGATACGGGCCAGTTTGCGCCTGCTGACGCCCGCGATCAGGCAAGGTACGATGGGGAACTCGCCCCGAGTCGGTGCCGGCGTCGCAGCCGGCTTTCGCGGGCAAATGGCTTTCAAATTGCGCGGCAGGAACGACCATGGCGACCGATCATATCCGATACGACGTACTGGCCCGCGATGCGCTGCGCGGCGTATTACGTCGTGTGTTGACCGACGCCGCCGAACACGGTCTGCCGGGCGACCATCATTTTTTCATCACCTTCGTGTCGACCGCCGATGGCGTGAAATTGTCGCCGCGTCTTTTGGCGCAATATCCGGAGGAGATGACCGTCATTCTTCAGCACCAGTTCTGGGATCTGGTGGTGACGGAGGAGCGCTTCGAGGTCGGCCTGTCGTTCGGCGGCATCCCTGAGCGCCTCGTGGTTCCCTTCAGCTCCATCAAGAGCTTCTTCGATCCTTCCGTGCAGTTCGGGCTGCAGTTTGAAACTACCGACGGCGCGGCCGCGCCCGCCGATGAAAAGCCGGCGGCGCCGGTGCCTGCGACGTCGGCCGTGGCCGCGCCGGCAAAGGAACCCGAAGACGAGCCGGCCAAGCCCAGCGAGGGCGCCGAAGTCGTGCGGCTCGACCGCTTCCGCAAGAAATAGTGGCGTTGTGGGCGGGGTTACCCGCTAGTTTGCCGATTAGAAGTTGCTGTGGCGCCTCTGATCCGTAGACCATAGATTGGATTGATGGCCCGATCGAAACCTTCATCGCCGTCAAAATCGGCGACGCGCACCGAAACCGACAGCTTCGGCCCTATCGAGGTTGACGCTAACCGCTATTGGGGCGCGCAGACCGAGCGTAGCAGGCAGAATTTCCGCATCGGCCACGACCGGATGCCGCTTACCATCATTCGCGCGCTTGGCATCGTCAAGCTGGCCGCGGCCGAGACCAACCGCGAACTGCGCCTGCTCGACCAGCGCCGCGCCGGCGCCATCATCCGCGCCGCGCGCGAAGTGATCGACGGGCAATTCGACGACCATTTCCCGCTGGTGGTCTGGCAGACCGGCTCCGGCACCCAGACCAACATGAACCTCAACGAGGTGATCGCCAATCGCGCCAGCGAATTGCTCGGCGGCAAGCTTGGCACCAAGGCGCCGGTGCATCCCAACGACCACGTCAACATGAGCCAGTCGTCGAACGACTCGTTTCCGACTGCGATGCATATCGCCGCCGCGATCGCGATCACGCACGATCTCCTGCCGGCGCTGACCATGCTGCATCGCGCCTTGCGGCGGAAAGAGAAGGCGTTTGCCCACATCGTCAAGATCGGCCGCACCCATACCCAGGACGCGACGCCATTGACCCTGGGCCAGGAATTTTCCGGCTACGCGGCGCAGGTCGAGCACGGCATCGCGCGGCTGCGTGTGGCGCTGAAGGAACTTTATCCGCTGGCGCAAGGCGGCACGGCGGTCGGCACCGGGCTGAATTCGAAGCCGAAATTCGCCCGAACCTTTGCCCGCCACGCCGCCAAAATCACCCGCCTGCCGTTCACCAGCGCCGCCAACAAGTTCGAGGCGCTCGCCTCCAACGACGCCTATGTGTTCGCCCACGGTGCGATCAACGCGGCTGCTACCGGCCTGTTCAAGATCGCCAACGACATCCGCCTGCTCGGCTCGGGTCCCCGCTCCGGCCTCGGCGAATTGATCCTGCCCGAGAACGAGCCGGGGTCCTCGATAATGCCGGGCAAGGTCAATCCGACGCAGTGCGAAGCGGTCACCATGGTGTGCTGCCAGGTGTTCGGCAACCAGACGGCCATCACGACAGCCGGCAGCCAGGGCCATTTCGAGCTGAATGTCTTTAAGCCCGTGCTGGCATATTGTATGATGAATTCCATACAACTGATGGCCGACGTGGCCCGCTCCTTCACCGAGCACTGCGTCGATGGTATACGCGCCGACGAAAAACGCATTCACGAGCTGATGGAGCGTTCGCTGATGTTGGTGACTGCACTCGCCCCGAAGATCGGCTACGACAATGCCGCCAAAGTGGCTAAATCCGCGCATGCGCGCGGCACAACATTGAAGGAAGAGGCGGTCAGACTGGGTTTTGTTTCTGCCGACGAATTCGACCGGTTGGTGAAGCCGCGCAAAATGACGCACCCCGGATGATTACGGCATGGCTTATCGAGCTGCTATGCAACGCGACACCAAGCCGCCCTTCGTATCGTCTAAAGAATTATGCTTCACTGGCTTTTACCGCGGCGCTTCGTCATGGTAGAGCAAAAATTATTTCAAAAAAATCAAAGCACGACAAAAGCACGACATTTGCGCTCAGACGTCATAATGAGGAATTCATAAATGAGGATCGATCTGGCTTGCACGTATCCGCCGAATTTGGATCCGACTGGAACCCGCACCCGTTCATCGATTAAGTTCATCGTCGCAACGACGAGCGAATCTGCATGACGGGGGCCGGTATGGGGGATTTGGTCAACTTAAAACAATTCAAGAAGCGCACGGCGCGGGAACGGTCGGAGCAGGAAGCTGCTGCCAATCGCGCGCGGTTCGGCCGCACCCGGTCCGAACGCACGCTCGAGGAACAGCGCGCCGACCGCGCCCGCGAGTTGCTCGATCAGCATCAAATCGACGGCGAGGACGCATCATGAAGTCACCCGTCGTGAAGCGATCGATCGTGGTCGCAGGTCACAAGACCAGCGTCAGCCTTGAAGAAGCGTTCTGGAACGGCATGAAGGAAATTTCGGGCTTGCGGAACATCACGCTGTCCGAACTGGTCGGAGAGATCGACAGCAACCGCCAGCAGGGTAACCTGTCGTCGGCCATTCGGCTCTTCGTGCTGGACTACTTCCGGTCACGCGCGCAGGCAGCCGCGGTGCCTGCCGAGAAGGCGCCCGCCGAGTAAACCGGTCTTGATATTGTCGTCCTGACCGGGAGGTCCCGACAGGGATATCGCGCCTGTTGGGACGCGACATCCGAATGCCTGGCCTCACTCGGTCTTCAGATTCAGCGCGTGGCAGGCGTTGCAGCGCGCGCGCAATTCCTTGATCTGCGTTCTGAATTCGTCAGGCTTTTTGGCACGGCTGGCATTCCAGGCAATTTTCGAAGCTTCGCCGGCCCGCTGATAGAAATCGGAAAAATTCGACCAGATGGCCGGGTTCGCGAAGGTGTCGGTGGCGGGATCGCGCTCGGCGCCTTGTTTCCATTGGTTGGTCGAAGGCGGAAACAGATGCGGAAAGGCCATCAGCAACGTCGAGATGGCTTCGGCATGCTCCTGCGCGTCCGACAATGCGAGCTTGCCTTCCGGCGCGAGCATGGTCTCGATCTCGTCCATGTTCATGTCGATCTCGCCCATCACGACCTTGCGGGTGAAGATCGTGTCCTTTGGCGGCGGCTGATCGTCGGCAAAGGAGGGTGCGGCCGTGCACGCGATGGCCGTCACGGCGACGAGCGCCAACGCGCGGC
Organism: uncultured Alphaproteobacteria bacterium; assembly: GCA_963775545.1. GTDB lineage: Bacteria > Pseudomonadota > Alphaproteobacteria > Rhizobiales > Xanthobacteraceae > Bradyrhizobium. The sequence goes on along the minus strand of CAVZJE010000020.1, from coordinate 17,871 downwards.
CCAATCGAAAAGACAGACGCATCGGAAAATTCCTATTCAAGACCTGGCTTTTCCTGGTCGCGGATATTGGCGGTGAACACTTCGCCGGTCGAAACCACCTTGACCTCCTGCAACAGACCGCTCTTCTTGCCGGCGTCGCGCTCCGGATGGAACTTGACCTCGACCTCGTCGCCCGGCTTCAGCGCATCGCGCCGCCAGCCGCCGGCGCGCACCAGATTGCCGGGGCTCGTCGTTTCGATCAGCCATTCGGCCGGCGCTTCGTCGGGATTGGCCGATCCGTTGATGGTGATGGTGACGTGCGGATTGACCCAGCGCATTTCCACGACCTTGCCCTTGAGCGTCTGGGATTTCGAGAAGTCGAACATCGAAGCCGAATGATGCGCGGCTACCGCCGTGATTCCGCCGGCCATCATCGCAAAAACGGCAAACGCGCCGATCGACTTCATGAGACGTCGCATGGTCACTATCTCCTTCAATTGTTCTTGGCCCGCTATTTCGCCGGAACCGCTGTGGTGTTGCCCCATTCGGACTTTTGCACGGGAACGAAGACGTGGTCGCCGTCCGCATTGACGCGCTCGACCAGGTCGCCGGTAGCGCAGACGCCTTCGACGATGTCGAACTTGCGTGCGCGCTGGCGGAAGAAGATACGCGTGGTCTTCCACGGTTGGGTGAGGAGATGCGGCGCGATGATTTCGAGGTCATCATGCAGGATGTCCTTGTCGGCCAGATGAATCCGCTCGATCACATGCATGTCGCCGTTATTGGGCAGGCCCGCCGCTTCGCTGACGGCCAGCGGCGCCTCGGGAACGATGTCGGTGGTGTCGACCACCAGCGTGTCGCCTTCCCAGTGCCCGATCGAATGACCGTGGAAGGTGGGGTCGGAAACTGCCGGATGGCCGCGGCCATCGGTATAGATGCGGCGGATGCGGTTGCCGTCGGATTCGCCAAGCATGGTCACGCGTCCCGGCGTGAACAGGATCTCCATGGCGTTGTGGGTGACCAGCATCCAGGACGGGTGCGCTTCGGGAAGGCAATTGGCAAAGATCAGCGTCGGACGGCCGGCTTTTTCCTCGGCGAACATGTGTTCGATCTTCTTGGCGGCAACCTCGTTCCATGGCGGCGGGTTGGTTTTGACCTGCTTGTCCTGATCCGTGATCTTGGGATTCCAGACGCCGCTCCAGTCCGGCAATTTGCCGATATCGGCCCAGTCCTGGGCCGTCGGCGGCGGGTTGATCACCGTGGGCGCCTTTGGCGGCGCTTGCGCGCCGGCGATCGACGGCGCCAGCACGAGGGTGAACAGAGCAACAGAAGCGATACCGATTGGACCCGATTTCACGCGCAATTCTCCGAAGGAAAAGAGTGATCTGAGTAGGGTTCGGCAACTCCGTCAAAACGTGGACGGAACTTGTTTCAGTGCATGGTGAAGCCCGTGCCGCGACCGAGCGAAACGATGGCGATCCACGCCAGAAGCGAAATGGTGGCCGCCGCCTTTGCGGTCATCGGCGTCGTTGCACCCGGCGCATCCCAGCGTTCGATATCGCGCTCGCTGAAAAGGTGAAACACGGTCATGTTCAAGCCCGCCAGCGCGAGCATGACAAGTTTGATCTGGAACAGGCGGTTATGGGCGTAATGCGTGGCGTCGGATGAAAACATCAACGAGCCGGTGATCGCAGCCACCGCGAACGCACCCCAGGTGTAGGGGATGACGTCGCGCATCAGCCGGCGGGCGCTGATGTCGAGCGAAGCCATGCCGAGTAGCCGCAGGTCGACGATCGAGATGGTTCCGACCACGAGCACAATCGCCAAAACATGAACGGACTCGATCCACGGAAACAGGATGTCGTTCTCAGCGACCGTGACGGCGATGGGGGTGCTCTGCAACCACTCCAGGGCGCGATCAATCTGCACTGAAACAACCCCTGTGATGCGACATGCGGATCAGGCGAAATAGGCGATCCAGCGCCCGGCAAAGATGATCGAGGACCACAACAGAATCGAGACGATGGCAAGCGTCACGGCAGCCGCCCGAGGTCCTGAAACATCGCCGAACGCGGCATTGCGCCGGTGAAGAAACTGAAACAGCCCGGTGACGATCAGCGCCGCGATCAAGAGCCCCATCTTGATCTGAAACGCCGGATTCTTCAGCGATCGCGCCGGCTCCGCCGTGATCATGATGATGCCGGTGGTCAGCAAGACCAGCAGCGGCCACCATATCAGCGGCAGAAACCGCGCCTTCACGGCTTCGACCGGCCGGTTGGCCCAGAACACGCCGACCAGACGCAGATCAAGCATCAGCGCGGAGCTGGCGACGACCGCAATGGCGAGGATGTGGATGGTCTGCACGGTCGGCACGACCCAGCCGGCAACCTGGATCCACTGGCTTATCGCCGTCTGGTCGATCCAATGACAGATTTCATTGAGCGTCATGCGGCACGCCGTCACCAGAAGAACGTCCGCGAGAGCGCGAACGGGGCGGCACCGTACCTGTGATGGCGGAACCGGGAAAGGCCCGTTTTTTACATAGACGTATGTGAGCGGCGACGGCTTCCTAGAAAGACGGTTGCGGCGCTGGCGGCGTCAGCACCAGCGGCGCCCGAGGCTTGGCCGGGCGCGCCACTGTCGGCGCGGGCCGCACCTCGATCGGCGGCGGCAATGGCGGCGCGACCTGCTGCGCCTGCTGGCTCACACCCGGCGCGTTGTTCGCGGCAGGCACGTTCGCCACAGGCGGAACGACAGCGGGCCGCTGCACGCCGACTTTCGGCTTTGGCGGCAACGGATGCGGCGCGGGTGAAGCGGCATCCGGCGGGCTGAGCGTCGGCGAACCCGGCGGCGCGATCGATGCCGGCGTCGCCTCGCCGCGCTCGATCGAATCGAGCCGCCTGGTTTCGCGATCAATCGCCCTCACCGCGAGCCACGACGACAAAGCCGCAACATCGACCGATCGATCGAGCGCATCCGGCGACCCGGCGGCGAAAATCTGGATTTCCGGTGGGCTCGCCTGTCCGGCGCCAGCGCCCGGCGCGGCCAGCGTCGCGCGGATATCGGCCTGATCGGCGGGGATGTCGTAGCCGCCGGACACAATGGCGCGAACGCCTTCGGCCTCAAGCGCGGTGGCCCCGACGCGAAGCCGGCCGTCTCGAACCGTAAACGGGATTTGCGCCGTTGAGACCAGAAGCGCCCCACCGAACAGCGCCGGCTCCACGATCTTGCGCAGGCGGATGTCATCGGTTGCCTGCCCGGCGTCGCTGGTGCGGATCGCAACATCAAAGGCACGAGGATCGAGACCCCTGATGCGGGCGGCTTCCAGCGTCACGGTGCCGCTCCCCGAAATCGCACCGGTGAGCGCTGAAGCACTGCGGCCCTGGCTCGACAGCGTCATCTGCAAGGACGTGCGCCCCGGGGGCATCGCCAGCGCACGGTAATGCAAGGCTGTGCCATCGACGCCTTTGAGCGCGATGCGGGCATTGAGCGCCAGTCCATCCGCGGTCGGCTTCGCTTCGATGTTGCCGCTCGCCTCGCCGCCGCCGATGCCGCCCTTGATGTTATCTACGACTAGCGACTGACCGTCGCCTTTCAAGGTGCCCGAGAGCGGCCGCAATTCGCTGCCGCCCGGCAGCACGCCGCGCAAGGCCTGAAATGCGATCTGTCCGTGCCAGCCTTTGACAAAGGCTGTGCCGACAGGCTCCGACGCATCGCGGCCGGCGGCGCCGATCGCGAGCAGGAAGGCGGGCGAAAGATCGAGCGCATCGAGGCCGACCTCGCCGTCGATCCGGTGATCGCCGTCGAACGTCATCGCCACGCGGCCGCGCAGCCGCGATCCCGCCATCGCGCCGTCAATATCGTCAAAGGTCAGCTTGCCGCCGGCAAACGCCACCCGCGACGACAGGCCGATACCCTGCGCGAGCTTGTCCGACGGCTTGAGGTCGAACAGCGGCGCGAGATTGAGTCCGTGCGCCTTCAGCGACAGGTTGGCCTTGACCGCCTTGAGGTCAATCGCAGTGAAGGGATTGGCGGTGCCTTGTGCCTCGGCGTCGAAGCCCACGCCGGTGAGATCGAGTTTGACGCGAAGCGGCGTGCCCCATACGCCTGTCACCGACCCTTGGAGCTGTCCCGGTCCATCGCTTGCTGCGATCACACCATCGAGCCCGAGCAGGGCCAGCAGCGATGCTCCCTGCTCCGACGCCAGTTTGGCGTCGATGGTGACTTCACCATGCAGGATCTTGTCGAGATCGGCGTCACGCAGGCTTGCCGCACCTGGCCGCGTCGTCAGCGTGACCGCGCCCTTGAACTGCGGCGCATCGAGGTCGATCGAGACCAGCGCATTGGTGCGATCGGCATGGCCCGCCTCCTTGTCGATGGCGAGCGCAAACTTCAGCCGCGCCGGGCCCGGACCGGGTTTCATGGCATTGAGTTGCGCGGCCAGTTGCGGCCAAACCGGGGCGATCGAGCCTGCGATCTGCGACAGCGACGGAGCACTTGAACTGAGCGCAAGTTTTCCGGTCGCATTGGTCCGGTCGAACGCACCTTTGCCCTCCAGCATGGGGCCGGTGGCCTCGCCGATCTTCAGGCTCTCAAGCGTCAGCGTCTTCGGGTCGTAGCCGAATTTCGCCGAGAAGGGATGCAGGTCCTGCCCCGCCGAGATGGCATGAGCGATGTCGAGCGACCACGCCATTCGTTCCGGCCACTCGCTTTGCGGGCCGAGCACGGCGCGCGCAAAGGCAGACGAAGAATCAAGATCGAGGCGATCGGCCTTCAGCGTCGCATCGAGCGCCGCACCGCTTGACGCGTCGTGCGTCATGGCGATCCGCCCTTCGACGGCGCCGCCATCGATCTCGCATTTCACGTTCTCGATCGCGACGCTGTTGGCGGCAACATTGACCCCGCCGCTCAGGCGAAACGGACCCTGGCTGTGATAAGTCAGTTCGCTCCGCCCCTGCAGCCACATCACCAGCGCATCGGGGTCCGACGACTCGATGTTGAGTGCGCCACTGAAGTGACCGGACGTACTGTCCGGCGTTTTGCCGTTGAGCGAGATACGGGTCGTGCCGGGGGCACGAACATCAAGGCGATCGACCGCCCACGACTTGGTATCGGTGTGCAGTTCGGCCTCGAGATTTTGCAGGCTGCGGCCCCCCAGCACGATCTGGTCGGCAATCAATTCAAGCCTGGCCGGAATCGGAACCTCCGGGATGACACTCATCAAAGTGCGCAGCGCCGGCAACACCCGCACCGGCTCGGCCGCGGCATTGTCCTTGCCACCACCCGATTTTGCACCGCCTTCCTTCGCCGCGATTTCCTTGGCCGCAAACCGGTCGGCATCCAGTTGCCGTGCCGACATGACGACGTGCAGAAGCGGCGAGACCCCGAAGCGAAGTCCGCCGGCGCCGGCCAACTTGAGCGCAGTATCCTCCGCGCCGTAACTCGCCTCGATCTGTTCAAGTTTGGCCGCGGCATGGTCGGCCTTGACCTTCGCCGACACCCGCCACGGGACGGTCGATGGCGTAGCCCCCTTTGACCCGCCCTTCGATCCGGCGGTCGCTGCCCATGTGATGGCGCCGTCCACGTGCGGGGCGCGCCCCTCGAAGCTCACCAGGCCGTCAAAATCCGCCGACCAGGGCCGCGAGCCGGAATCAACGACCAGATGCAGCCGGGTGCCGTTCCCGTCCGCGCTCTGGCCGGACGAGACGCGGAATGGAAAGCGGCTGCCCGATACGGTGAAGCTGCCGTCGCCCCGCAATGCGCCGGCAAGTGAGCGGACATCGCCGGAGAAGGCGATATCGTCGATCTCCAGCGTGTGGTGGCTCAGCGCGTCGTGCAGCGCGGCCCGGCCGGTGAGGTGCAGCCGGTCGATCGAAAGCGAGCCCAGATTGAATTTTCCGGTTCCAGACGGCCAATCGATCCGCCCTTGAGGGTCAAGCCCGAGGTCGAGCGCCATGCCGCCGATGGTCAATTCGGTAGCGCGCCATTCGCCCCGCATCAGCGAGCCGAGGCTGAATTCGACGTCGAGCTTGTCGGCCCGCACCTTGCCGAGATCGTTGGCGCCGCCGACCGCCACCGAACCCAGCCGCAGGGTGGGCGACGGCAACAGACGGGCCTCGAGCGCGCCGCCAACCCGCACCGGGGCACCGATCACCCGGCTCGCTTCGGCCTCGAACTGCGGCCGGAATTGATTCCAGTCGACGAAATACGGCCCGATCAGCGCGGCAACCAGCGCAATGATCAGGGCTATCGCCAATCCGAGCAGCGTCGTCTGCACGGTGTCTCCTTTTGAGGGCGCGCCTCATGCGTCGCGGGCACTTCCGGCTCCGGCCCAAAGGCCGACGTCAAGCAGGCGCCATGCCGCCGCCCCTATATATCCACATATTAAAGAGAACTGTGGCGAAGTCACAGCAGCTTGCGCGGCGGACGGCTCACCAGCTTGCCGGCAGTCGCTTGAGCCCGCGCAGGACGAAGGTCGGCCGCCATTCCGGGTTGGCCGCGTCATCCAGCCGCAGGTCGGGCAAACGCCGCAGCAGGGTCGAGATCGCAATCTCGGCCTCGATGCGAGCCAACTGCGCGCCGAGGCAGAAGTGAATGCCACCGCCGAACGACAACGGACGCACATTGGGCCTCGTGATATCGAGCCGGTCAGGCCGGTCGGGATAAACGGCGGGGTCGCGGTTGGCCGAGCCGAGCAGGCACAGCACGCTTTCACCCTTGGCGATCTTCTTGCCGCCGAGATCGTCGATGTCTTCGAGCGTCACCCGGCCGGTCATCTGCACCGAGGAATCGTAACGCAGAAACTCCTCGATCGCGTTAGTGATCAATTCGGGGCGTGCTTTCAGCAGCGCAAGTTGATCGGGATTGCGATGCAGGGCCAACAGCCCGTTGCCGATCAGGTTGACGGTGGTCTCGTGGCCAGCGCCGAACAGCAGGATGATGTTGGCGGTCAGCTCCTCGTTGGTGAGTTTCGAGCCGTCTTCCTCGGCCTGTACCAACTGCGTGGTCAGATCGTCACCGGGCTGTTTCCGCCGCAGCTCGAACAGTTGCTGGAAATACATCTGCGACATCATATAGGCGGCATTGCCCTTGGCGATTTCGTCCGGCTTCAACGGCACCGGATCGAGAATGCGGCCGCCGTCGCGCGAGCCGCTATAGAAAACCTCGCGATGCTCTTCGGGAATTCCGAGCATGTCGCAGATGATGGTGACCGGCAGGCGGAAGGCGAAATCCTCGATCAGGTCCATGGATCCTTGCGGGATGATGCGATCGAGCGTCTGATCCACGATCTGCTGAATGCGCGGCCGCATGTCCTCGACCCGCCGCGCCGTAAAGGCCTTCACCACCAGGCCGCGCAGGCGACTGTGATCCGGCGGATCCTGTTGCAGCATCCAGTGGCTCATCGAGCGGAAGATCGGCTCGTCCATGATCTTCGGGCCATAACGCCGTACCGATCGCTCGACGAAATCCTTGCCGAAGCGCTTGTCGCGTAGCACGTTGGTCACGTCAGCATGGCGGCTAGCGAGATACATGCCGTGCGGCGTGACGTGCACGGGATCGACGCGACGCAGCAGGTCGTAATGCGGATATGGATCCCGGATAAACTCCGGCGACAGCGGATTGAAGAGCGGCGCGGTCGCCGCGGCCTGAGCGTGCTCGTTCATAGGCGTCTCCTCCCGGTTTCGCGGAATATAGGGGGACTACTGGCCCGATTCAAACATTCGCTTCCCGGTTCGGCCACCGCTTTTGCGAATGTTAAATGTTAGATGAAAGCCAAGCCCTAAACCCGTATCCGGTCCAGTCTGCCGGCGACGGCGCGAACCTTGCGCGGGGAAGCGAACCAGACCGCCAGCGCGGAAAGCGCGCTCATGCCGATCCCGATGGCAAAGGCGAGCGTATAATTCCCGGTGATGTCATGCAGGACGCCGGTAATCCATGGACCTGCCGCGCCGCCCGCGAGCGCTGCGACCATGATGGTGCCGAAAATACTGCCGTAGTGCTTGCCCTGAAAGATTTCGACCACGACCGCACCCATGATCGAGGTCAGTCCGTAACCGAGCGCGCCTTGCGTGAACACCATGAGATAGACCAGCGCAAGGGAATGAACCTGCGCCAGCGCCATCAGCGCGGCAAAGCAGATCGCAAAACCCGCGCAGCTGATGCTCCAGACCCATTCGCGTCCGATCCGGTCAGACACGTGGCCCAGGAAAATCTGGCCGGGAATACCGAGAAGACTGACCGCACCGAGCGACCACACTCCGACCGCCGGGCTGAAGCCGATGTCGAGCAGATATTTGGTCTGATGCACCTGCACCGCGTACCAAACGTAAAGTCCGCCGAAATACCCGGCCGACAGCCACCAGAACCGCGCCGTGCCAAGCGCGCGGGGCAAGGTCCAGTCGGTAGCGGCCCATTCGGGATCGACGACGTTCGAGACCGTGCTTTTTGGCGCCGACGTTGATGGCGCGGCATCGCCGTCGGGCAGAAGACCCAGATCCTCCGGGCGTTTGCGCAAAAGGAGATTGATCGGCGCGAGCACGATCAGAAGCAAAAATCCCATCGCGGTACAGGCGGTTCGCCAGCCGCTGTGATCGATCATAGCTTGCACCCAGGGCAGCAGCGTGACCGATCCAACGCCGACGCCGGCGAAGGCAACGCCAATGGCGAGGCCGCGGCGGCGATTGAACCAATTCGGAAGATAAAACGATTGACCGGAATAACCGATGCAAATGCTGCCGGCGCCAACCAGAACGCCGATGGTCAGATAGAGATGCCAGGGCTGCGTCGTCAGCGGCGCCAGCAGCAGCCCGCCCGCCATCAACGCCACGCCGAGCTCCATGACGCTGCGCGGACCGAGACGGTCCATCAAGCGCCCAATCAAGGGGCTTACGATCGCCGACGCCACAAAGCCGAACGAGAACGCGCCGGCTGTTACGCCGCGGTCCCACCCGAATTCGTTGAGGATCGGCGGAAACAGCAGCGAAAAAGCCGTGCGCGCATTGACGCCGATCGCCATGGTGACGAAGGTCACCGCGATGATGATCCAGCCGTAGAAGAACGGAAGTCGCATCAGGATCCTTTGATCAATTACCGCCAATACCTATATAGCAGTCGTCATTGTGAGGAGCGCAAGCGACGAAGCAATCCAGTACATTTTGGTTGACTGGATTGCTTCGCTATCGCTCGCAATGACGGCCGACTGAATGTAGCGTCAGGTAAGGCTATGGCTCGCGCAATAACCAGGGAGGTAAAACATGGCACTCGGTATCAAGCAGATGATGGAAGCCGCCAACGCCGCGGTGCCGAAGATCACCGCGGCCGAGGCGCGGGAGAAGATCGCCAAAGGCAACACGCTGCTCCTGGACATCCGCGACGGCACTGAGGTGCAGGCGAGCGGCAAGGCCGCCGGCGCCGTCCACGTCTCGCGGGGTCTGCTGGAATTCCGCGCCGACCCGGATTCTCCGACCCACGACAAGAATTTCGCCAGGGACAAGACCGTCCTGATCTATTGCGCCTCCGGCGGCCGCGCGGCGCTGGCCGGCAAGCTGCTCAAGGACATGGGCTATAACGAGGTCTACAACATCGGCGGATTCAAGGATTGGGCCGATAGCGGCGGCGCGATCGAGAAATAAAGCGCAAGACGGGTTATTCCGCGAGCAGCGGATGATCGCGCAGCACCTCTTCGCGGATTGAAGGCGCCCGGATCGCGCGGAACAGGATTCGCGCCGCTCGCTGATTGTCCGTCATCAAACACAGGTCGATGATCTGGCTCACGGCGGTGTCGCGCAGCAGGTCGTCGCAGATCTTCATGGCAATTTCCATGGCGGCGCGCGCCGCGCACTCACAACGCTCAGCTTCGGATGGCTGCTTCTTGTCGGCGATGTCGGCCGCCGCGCGGCAGATCTCGCGAATGCGGTGCGCGGCCTCGATGTCCCCGATCGGCCACGCGATAGGCTCTTCCCAAATCTCCTGCGGTTTGGGCTTGTTGAACCAGCGCATCGCCATGGCGCATCTTCCCAAAACTAAACTATGCCAGCGTCCGGCATCGCTGACTAGAGCTCCGATTCCGAAGTTCGCATAGTATCGCAGCAACCTCTGAGGCGAACTTCGGAATCAAAGGAGCTCTAGCAACTCATTGATTCTAGTGCGGCCTGAATTTGAAGTTCCTATAACGAACTTGCCGCAACACTGATAGGAACTTCAAATTCGCCGCACTAGCGAATGGTCGGCGCCGATGGATTCACTCGCCTCACCGTGATCGGAGAGCCGTCCAATTCAAAACGCAAGTCGTATTTCCTGCCGCTCCTGTCGGTCGCGGAACAAACGACGCTGGTGACGTGGCCGGTGGCGAAATTGCCGAGCTGCACGCACCTTCCCGCCGACTTCACGATCGCCGGCACCGGCAGGCCATCGGCCTTCGGCTGGTTTTTCGAGTTGAGCAGCATGCGGTCGACCGTCAGGTCATATAGATTTTCGTTGGTCCGCCGGCCGTTTTCGCCGGAGAACGAGACAATGTGGCTTTGGTCGGCGGGATCGTCGAGCGCGATGGTGAAATAGGCCCGGCCGTTCACGCTATGGGCATACGCGAACGTGCGGCAGGAAAAATCGCGGCCAGCGACCTTCAGCGTGCTGCATGTTCCCGTCATCAGCGCGAACAAATCGGTGTCTGGCCCCTGCGGCTTCAACTCATCGGTGGTATTCGCGGAGTCAGGCGCGGGGCGAGCGCCTTCGGTCCACGCGACGCCTGTCGCGGCGGCGAGGATCAAGGCGGTGGCACTCATTCGCCAGGATTGGCGCATTTACGGACCTCGTTGGAGTTTAAGCCTGCGGGATGATCTTTCCGGGATTGAAAATGTTTTGCGGATCGAGCGCCTGCTTGATCGCGCGCATGGCATCGATGGCCGCACCGCCGAGTTCGCCTCTGAGATATTTCTGCTTGCCCTGCCCGATGCCGTGTTCGCCGGTGCAGGTGCCGCCCATCGACTGCGCCCGCTCGATCAGGCGATGCATGAACTCTTCGCCACGCGCCATCTCACCGGCATCGTCGACGTCGCAAAGCAGCGAGCAGTGGAAATTGCCGTCGCCGACATGGCCGACGATCGGCGATTGCAGTTGCAGGCGCTTCAGATCGTCCTCGGTTTCAGTGACGCAATCGGCGAGCCGCGAAATCGGAACGCACACGTCGGTCGCCACCACGCCGGCACCGGGACGAAGCGCCTTGACTGACCAATAGGCGTCGTGCCGCGCTTGCCACAATTTGGTGCGGTCCTCAGGACGCGTGGTCCAGGTGAAGCCGCCGCCGCCGCATTCCCCGGCGATCTCGGCGAAATTCTTCGACTGCTCGGCGACGTCGGCCTCGCTGCCGTGAAATTCGAGCAGCAGCAGCGGCGTCTCCGGCAAAGACAATTTCGAATAGGAATTGCAGGCGCGTACCTGTTCGGCGTTCAACAGCTCGATGCGCGCGACCGGAATGCCGGTCTGGATCGCCATGATGGTCGCCTGGCAGGCGCCGCGCACGCTGTCGAATGAACAGGCCGCGGCCGCAATGGTTTCGGGAATGCCGCGCAGGCGGATGGTGAGTTCGGTGATGATGCCGAGCGTGCCTTCAGCGCCGATGAACAGATGGGTGAGGTCGTAACCGGCGCTGGATTTCTTGGCGCGCGTGCCGGTCGTGATGATCTCGCCATCGCCGCGCACGACCTTCAGCGCCAGCACGTTCTCGCGCATGGTGCCGTAGCGCACCGCATTGGTGCCTGAGGCGCGCGTCGAGGCCATGCCGCCGAGCGACGCATCGGCGCCGGGATCGATCGGAAAGAACACGCCCTGGTCGCGCAGGTGCTCGTTCAGGGCTTTTCGGGTGACGCCGGGCTCGATCACGCAATCAAGATCCTCGGCGTGGACTTCCAGCACCCTGTTCATGTCGCGAAAATCGATGCAAACGCCTCCGGCGGGCGCATTGACCTGCCCCTCCAGGGACGTGCCGGCCCCGAACGCAATCACGGGAACGCCATGGCCGGAGCAAATCCGCACCACATCCTGAACGTCGGTGGCCTCCTGCGCAAATACTACCGCGTCCGGCGGCTGTGATTTCAGCCAGGTCGTGGTATGGGCGTGCTGTTCGCGCACCGCCTGCGACGTGACGAGTCGATTGCCGAACCGCGCGGCCAGCTTTTCGATGGCGGCGGCGACCGCCCTGGGCTCCGCGCGTTTCGGATTATTGGTGATGGTCGTGCCCACTTATGGAATTCCTCCTAGTGGTCCGATTTTAGCGAATGTCAAAGCCGCTCCACTAGGGAAATACCGTGGCAAAGGATATTTGGAGGGTCAAGGGATGTTGACCGGCGAAGAGAGATGGCCACCATGACGACACAATCTGGCGGCGACAAAGCCAATCAGCCCGCGCCGTTCCTGTCGTCGGTAATGCAGATCGAGCCGCAATGGATCGATTATAACGGCCATCTCAACATGGCCTATTATAACGTGATGTTCGATCGGGCAATCGACGAGCTCTGGCTCGTGCTCGGCATCGGTCCGGACTACAAGAAGGCGCGCAACAATTCGACCTTCACCGCCGAATGTCACGTGCGCTACCTGCGTGAAATTCATCTCGGCGATCCCGTTCAGATTGCGATCTATCTGCTCGCCGCTGACGAAAAGCGTCTGCATACTTTCGAGGAACTGCGTCATGCCGACGAGGGATGGTTGTCGGCGACGTCGGAAAACATGACCATGCACGTCGACATGGGCCTGCGAAAGACCGCGCCGTTCCCGCCGGACGTCCGCACTACGATCGAGGCGGTCGCCAAGGCGCATGCGTCGGTCGCCGGCCCCGAGGGCGTCGGCCGGGCGATCGGGATGCCTCCGACGAAATAACCGCTAGACCCGTGTCCTGCCACGCGCCACGCCAACCACGGCGGACACGATGAACAGAATGACTGCGATAAAGAAGATCGCCTTGGCGATCTCGACGGAGGCGCCCGCGATGCCGCCGAAACCCAGGACGCCGGCGATCAGCGCGATGATCAGGAAGGTGACGACCCAGCTCAACATGATAGACCTCTGCGATCTCTATTCTCTCCTGGGCGCCGCTTGAGCGCGTCGCCGCTGCCGAATCAATCCGGTAGGGGAACTAAGGTTCCGGCCTCCGAAATCGGGAAAATTTGGCGCTAGCAGGAACCAATTTCGGCCGCGACGACAAATCCGTCAGCGGCTCTGAGCTGTGCGCAATTCCTCTGTAAAACCACCCGCATCGCCCCCATATAGGCTTCGATCCCTGTTATGAAGGCTCCCCTTCAAACCCCCGCGGTGTAAACAACGTGGGCGGAAACCGAATTGCGAGATGACCGAGCCGAGCCAACTGCCCCATCCCGGCGTTCCCGAGCACCAGCCTTTGGCTGGCGGTATTGCCGCGCGGGCGCGCGCTGCCGCCGCGCCCAGCTATCTCGCCCGCCTCAATCCCGAGCAGCGCGAGGCGGTGGAGACGCTCGATGGTCCGGTCCTGGTGCTGGCGGGCGCCGGCACCGGCAAGACCCGCGTCCTGACCTGCCGCATCGCCCATATTCTCAGCCAGGGCCGGGCGCGGCCGGGCGAAATCCTCTCGGTCACGTTCACCAACAAGGCCGCGCGCGAGATGAAACTGCGGCTCGGCCAGATGCTCGGCCAGGCCGTCGAAGGCATGCCGTGGCTCGGCACCTTCCATTCCATCGGCGGGCGCATCCTGCGCATCCATGCCGAGATGGTGCAGTTGAAATCCAATTTCACCGTGCTCGATACCGACGACCAGATCCGCTTGCTCAAGCAGCTTCTGCAAGCCGAAGGCATCGACGACAAGCGCTGGCCGGCGCGGATGCTGGCCGGCCTGATCGACGGCTGGAAAAATCGCGGGCTCGGGCCGTCGCAGGTGCCGCCGGGTGAAGCCTCCGTGTTCGCCAATGGCAAGGGCGGCAAACTTTATGCGAACTATCAGGAGCGGCTGAAGATTCTCAACGCCGCCGATTTCGGCGATCTGCTGCTGGAAAACATCCGCCTGTTCCGCGAACACCCGGACGTGCTGCGGCAATATCAAGGCCGCTTCAAGTTCATCCTGGTCGACGAATATCAAGACACCAACGTCGCGCAATATCTCTGGTTGCGGCTGTTGTCGCAGGCGGCTTCGAAGGTGGGCGCGGCCGCACCTTTGGCGACGCTCTCTGACCCGTCATTGCCGGGCTTGACCCGGCAATCCATCGATTCTTCATTAGATGGATCACCGGGTCTCGATGCTTCGCATCGGCCCGGCGACGACAACAACAACGCGGTCGCGCAGCAGCCTCCCCTCAAAAACATCTGCTGCGTTGGCGACGACGATCAGTCGATCTATGGCTGGCGCGGCGCGGAGGTCGACAACATTCTGCGTTTCGAGCACGACTTTCCCGGCGCGAAGGTTATCCGCCTCGAACGCAACTACCGCTCCACCGGCCACATCCTTGCCGCCGCCTCGCATCTGATCGCGCATAATGAAGGCCGGCTCGGCAAAACCCTGCGCACCGAGGATGTCGACGGCGAAAAGGTCACCGTGACAGGCGCGTGGGATTCGGAAGAGGAAGCCCGCGCCATCGGCGAGGAGATCGAGGAGTTGCAGCGCAAGCAGGAGAACCTCAACGAGGTTGCGATCCTGGTGCGCGCCTCGTTCCAGATGCGCGAGTTCGAAGATCGCTTTGTCACGCTCGGCCTGCCCTATCGCGTGATCGGCGGCCCGCGCTTCTACGAACGCGCCGAAATCCGCGACGCACTCGCCTATCTGCGCGTGGTCAACTCGCCTGCCGACGATCTCGCGTTTGAGCGCATCGTCAACGTGCCCAAGCGCGGGCTGGGCGATGCCACCGTGCAGATGCTGCACGATCACGCCCGCAAGCGGCGTCTGCCGCTGTATGAGGCCGCCCGCGCCGTGGTCGAGACCGATGAGCTGAAACCGAAAGCGCGCGGCTCGCTGCGCGACCTGCTCACAAGTTTCGAACGCTGGCGCGCCCATGCCGAAGTCGCCTCGCACACCGAGTTGGCGGAAACCGTGCTCGACGAGAGCGGTTACACCGAGATGTGGCAGAAGGACCGCTCGGCGGATGCCGCCGGACGGCTGGAGAACCTGAAAGAGCTGGTGCGCTCGATGGAAGAGTTCGAGAACCTGCAAGGTTTTCTCGAACACATTTCGCTGGTCATGGACCGCGACGGCGGCGCGGAAGAAGAAGCGGTGTCGTTGATGACGTTGCATTCCGCCAAGGGGCTCGAATTCGACAATGTCTTTTTGCCCGGCTGGGAAGAAGGCCTGTTTCCGAGCCAGCGCACGCTTGACGAACAGGGCCGCGCGGGCTTGGAAGAAGAGCGCCGTCTCGCCCATGTCGGGCTGACGCGGGCGCGCCGACGCGCGAAACTCTATTTCGCCACCAACCGGCGCATCCACGGCACCTGGTCGACTACGATCCCCTCGCGCTTCCTCGACGAACTCCCGGCGGATAACGTCGAGATCACGGAATCCAAGGGCGGCTCGGGCTGGGGCGGCGCCGGCGGTTATGGCCCCTCACGCTTCGACAATGTGGAATCCTTTGGCTCAAGCTACACGACGCCGGGCTGGCAGCGCGCCCAGGCCAACCGCGCGCGCGGCGGAGGCGGACGTCAGGGTGGTTTTGGCTTCGAGGAGCGGCAGTCGCCCTTTGGCTCCCGCGAGTTGGGTGGCTTTGCCAAGCAAAAGCGCGCGCCACTGGTGATCGAAGGCGAGCTGATCGCCAAATCGACCGGCGCGACCTCGGACTTCACCCTCGACGACCGCGTGTTTCACCAGAAGTTCGGCTACGGCCATGTGGTGAAGATCGACGGCAACAAGCTCACCATCGCGTTCGAGAAGGCCGGCGAGAAGAAAGTGGTCGACAGTTTCGTCCAGCGGGCCTGAACGTCGCGAATGCCGCGCCGCGATCGCTCCTTAAAAGAAGCCCGGGCTCGGATCAATTCCATCAGTCATTGCGGGCATGATCGGGACAGCCGCATTCAATAACAAGATGGAAAGAGTGCCGGAGAGGCTGCGGCTGGCCGGGCTACCTCGCTAAGGCCGTGAAGCGGCGGGGCTAAACACCCCGATACCCGCCTTCTGCCGCGACCAGCGGCGCATTGGGCAACCCGGAAAACCCTTAACGAAATCCAGCACATTTTAACGAATATTGATCGACAATACTTCGCGGCCATTTTTACCGAAAACTTGCGCGTCGCCTGTATCGTCGGTGACGGATGATCCTTCGTCAAAAAGGTTTTAGGCCACCCAAATGAGCCTCCAGTTCAAGACGGCCAGGACAAGCGAGCCGAAATCCTTCCTCGACGACCTTGAGGAAGCGGTCACGCGCGGAACACCCGCGAGCCGGGCCAAGGCGCTGTGGCATACCACCGACCTGATGATCGCCGGCAGCTTCAGCGACGAAGAAATCTGGACGTTCGGCGAAGTCGTCACCCGGCTTGCGGACGAGATCGAGGTCGCGGCCCGTGCGCAATTGTCCGAGCGGCTGGCGCGCTTCGACCAGGCGCCGGTCAACATCATTCACAAGCTGGCCTTCGATGACGCGATCGAGGTCGCCGGCCCCGTGTTGAGGGAATCCAAGCAGCTTGAGACCTACGCGCTCGTGGCCAACGCCTGCACCAAGAGTCAGGCGCACATGCTCTCGATCTCGCAACGCGAAACGCTCGAGGAGCGGGTCACCGACGAACTCGTCAAGCGCGGCGACCAGGAAGTCGTGAAATCCGTCGCCAGCAACAGCGGCGCCAAGCTATCCGACTTCGGTTTCCTGAACATGGTCCAGCGCGCGGAAGGCGATTCCATCCTTGCCGAGCGGCTCGGCCTGCGAAAGGACGTCCCTCGGCATGTCTTTCAACAGCTTATTGCGAAAGCGACTTCCGACGTGAAGAAGCGCCTGGAGCTTGAGCGTCCGGACATGGCGCGGCAAATCCAGTCGTCGGTGAGCGAGCTCGGCGGCGAATTGCAGTCGAAATTCGGCCCCGCCTCGCGCGGCCATTTCGTCGCCAAGCGCGTCGTGACGACGCAGCATCGGCTCGGTAACCTGAACGAATCCAGCATATCGAGCTACGCGCGCTCGCACCGGCTCGAGGAAGTGACGATCGGGATGTCGCTGTTGTGCTCGCTGCCGGGCGACTTGATCGAGCGCGCACTGCTGGACAAGAACCGCGAGATGCTGCTGATCCTGTGCAAGGGGCTGGGCTTCTCCTGGGACACCACGATGGCGATGCTTTTCCTCGGCGCCAAGGATCACCGGATCACCGCCAGCGAATTGAGAAGTCTCGAAAACGATTACGACCGCCTTAACATCGAGACCTCGCGCAGCGTCCTGGCTTTCTGCCAGTCGCGCAAGACCGGTACGGCGATCGATGCGAGCCTGAAGGCCGCGCTATATGCCTGATAAAGAGGGACGGCGAGCATGAACGCGATTCCGTTTGGCAAAGGCGTGCCTGCTTTCGGCAAGGCGGCTGGGCAAGGTTTCGGCCGCAAGGGCGGCGCGGCGCCCGACCAATCCGACGCGCCGAAGCAGGATGGCGGCGCGCTCGATACGGCGCGGACCGTGCTGGAAGCCGCCAACGACTTCAAGGACGAAGCGACAGCCGAAGTATGCCGGCGGGTGATCGAGACGAGCACGAAGGGCGGGCAACCCTCGCTCTCCGACCTGCGCATCATCAATAATTATTTCCAGTAAAACAGGCTCCGCTCTCACCTCCCCCTAAAAGGGGGAGGTCGGCTCGCCTCGAAGCGAGCCGGGGTGGGGGTCGCCCTTTCTCCATCGCTGCGAACTCCAGTGTCTCGAATATGACCCCCACCCCAACCCTCCCCCTTTCAGGTCCCTTTCAGGGGAGGGAGCGCTCCCG
>CAVZJE010000019.1:0-39773 GCA_963775545.1 uncultured Alphaproteobacteria bacterium | reverse complement strand
ATGAGTGGCCTCTTCACGCAAGATTTGGAGGTTGGCCGCAGATGTCATGAACGTTTCTCGCCATCCCCGCGCGTATAATCCGCTGGGTGCAGGGCTTAATGCAGACCGGGTGATGAGGTTCCTCTTATCTCATTGGTTTTGCTATCAGAAAATCTTCCTTCCAATCCCGATTGACTTTTTGATCGCTGTTAGCTTTAAATTAGAACATATCATGAACAAATGAGCCAGCTTCTGGTTCTCTAAAAACCGGATCGGCCACATCAGTTTTTCAGAAGGACGCGGCGCATCGTGATGATGAGCGCAGCAAAGAAGCTTGCGGTTTTACGCAGCGACATCGAGCGCATCGAAGCCCATGGCGAAGCGTATTCGCCACGCCGGGTGACGCTCGGGCACGCGGAGGCCGACGCACACCTGCAAGGCGGGCTCGCCTTGGGGGCGATGCATGAAGTGTTTGCGGAAGCTGGACGGCAGAGCGCTGTGGCGACCGGCTTTGTTGCAGGGATTTCAGGGCGCGCGGCTGCGCGGCGTCCGGTGGTTTGGATCCGGCAGGATTTCACCGAGATTGAATTGGGCGCGGTCTCGATGAGCGGGTTTTCCGAACTCGGTCTCGATCCGCGTTGTCTCGTCAGTGTTCATGCCGCCGACGTTGAGCATGCATTGCGAACGGCCGCGGACGCGCTCGCCTGCGATGCGGTGGGCGTAGTCGTGCTGGAGGTCTGGGGCGAGGCGAGACAGCTCGACCTTGTCGCCAGCCGCAAGCTGACGCTGGCCGCGCAGGCTTCAGGCGCGACCTGCCTGCAGCTGCGGGTCGCGGCAGAACCCCAGCCGTCGACGGCGGAGACCCGATGGATCGTGCGCGCGGCGCACTCGCCCCCAGCGTCACAGCCTTGGAGTGCATGGGGCGCGCCTCTGTTTGAGACGCAACTTGTCCGCAACCGTCATGGGCCCGTTGGTCGCTGGATCATGGAATGGAAATGTGATGAGTGCCTTTTCGGAAAACCGGCGGCGTATCCTCAGCCTGTGGCTGCCGCGCCTGCCTACCGACCGCATCAAGCGCCAACTCGCAAAAACGCTTTTGGTCGAAGCGGTTATCGGGTCGCGTGAAGACGGCGCGTCAAGTCGGCCCGAACTGTTTGATGGGGCCACGATTGTCGTCGCCAGGCAGAACAATGCGCTGCAGATTTTTGCGCTGGACGATGCGGCAGCCCATCTCGGCCTTGCGACAGGCCTGCCGCTGGCGAACGCCCGAGCCATCTGCCCCGAGGTGCAGGTGTATGACGCCGATGAAGCCGCCGACACTGCCGCACTGAACGCCATCGCCGATTGGTGCGACCGCTTCACCCCGCTGGTGGCGCTCGATCCTCCGTACGGTCTTTTTCTCGACATCACCGGCTGCGCGCATCTGTTCGGCGGCGAGGCGACGATGATGCAACTAGTGTGCGGCGTATTGACCGCACAGGGTTTTGCGGTCAGCGCCGCCATTGCCGGCACGGCCGTGTGTGCGCGAACGCTGACCCGTCATGTTCACGGCCGGATCGTCCGCGACGGTGAGGAGGCGGGTGCGGTCAGGCCGTTGCCGATATCGGCGCTGGGTGCGGATGCGGCCGTGGTGACGGGCTTGCGCCGCGCCGGCTTGAAAACCATCGGTGAAGTGGCGGACCGGGGGCGGCACGAAATCACCGCTCGATTTGGCGCCGGCTTCACGACATTACTGGAGCAGGCGTTGGGGCAGGGCGATGCGCCGATCAGCCCGCGCCAGCCGCTGCCCGATTACATCGTGGAAAAGCGGTTCGCCGAGCCGGTCGCGACCGAAGCGGTGATCTCCGCAACCTTGTCGGGTCTGGCGGTGAGGCTGATCGAGGCAATGGCGAAGCAGGGCAAGGGCGCGCGGCGGCTGGAAGCGCGCTTCTTCCGCACCGACGGTGCGGTTCGCACCATTACGGTCGATACCGGGCAGGCTGTGACCAGAGGTGAGGTGATCGACCGGCTGTTTCGGGAGCGGCTGGAGGCTTTAAGCGATCCGCTCGATCCCGGTTTCGGCTTCGATCTCATTCGCCTGTCCGCGAGCCATACCGAAATCGTCGTGCAGCAACAGCGCGATCTCGACGCCAACATGCACGATAACGACGAACTTGCGGCCTTGATCGATCGCATTGCCGCGCGGATCGGCGGCAAGCGCGTGGTCGTGCACCTGCCGCAGGATACTCACATTCCCCAACGCGCGGTGCTGGCCGCGCCGGCGCAATATCATCTGGCGGCAGCCACGCAAGCTGTCTGGCCGGCGCGCGTCGTGGGCGAGCCGCCACTGCGGCCGTTGCGGCTGTTCGAGCGGCCGGAACAGATCAAGGTCATCGCAGAAGTGCCGGATGGTCCGCCGGCGCGGTTTGTCTGGCGCCGCGCTGCTCATGCTGTCGTCCGCGCCGAAGGCCCGGAGCGCGTCGCGATGGAGTGGTGGCGGGCAGGAAGCGCAGTGCTGACGCGCGATTATTTTCGCGTGGAGGACGAAGAGGGATTGCGGTTCTGGCTTTATCGCAACGGGCTTTACGACCGCGAGATCGAACAGCAAGAGGGCAAGGTCGTAGCACCGAACTGGTTCATGCATGGATTGTTCGCATGACGATAGAGTATGCGGAAATCGGCATCACCACGAATTTCTCGTTCCTGCGCGGCGGCTCGCACCCGCAGGCCTATATTCATCAAGCGAGCCATCTGCGGATTCCTGCCATCGGCATCGCCGACCACAATACGCTCGCCGGCGTCGTGCGGGCTTTCAAGGAACTCGGTAATCCCGAGATTGAGCACAAGCCAAAACTTCTGATCGGATCGCGGATCGTTTTCATCGACGGCGCGCCGGACATCCTGGTCTACCCGAGCGACCGCGCAGCCTACGGCCGGCTTTGCCAGTTGCTCACCCAAGGCAAACGCGGAGAGGGGACCCTCAAGGGCGAGTGCCATCTGAAATTCGGCGATCTCCTTGAATTTGCCGAAGGGCAGCTTCTCGTGCTGGTGCTGCCGCATCGCTTCGAGGAAACAAAAGCGCAGGAGGTGCTTGATCGGCTACGATCGAGCCGCGCCGACGGGGTGTGGTTGGCAGCAAGCCTTTTATATCGCGGCGATGACCGGCGTCGCGTGGCGCGGCTTCGGCGGATCGCGGCTCACGCAGGCGTGCCGCTGCTGGCGACCAACGAGGTGCTCTACCACGATCCGTCGCGCCGTCCCTTGCAGGATGTCCTTACCTGCATTCGCGAGAAGACGACCATCGAGGCGGCAGGCCGACGGCTGGAATCCAATGCCGAACGTCATCTCAAGCCGGCAGCGGAAATGGCGCGGCTGTTTCGCGATGCGCGGGAGGCGATCGCGGAGACCATGCGGTTTGCCGATCGCATCACTTTTTCGCTCGATCAGCTCAAATACCAATACCCCGACGAGCCGGTGCCACTGGGCAAGACCGCGCAACAGCATCTGGAAGATCTGACCTGGGCGGGCGTGCAAACATATTTCAACGGCGAGATTAATGGCACCCTGCGCGCCACTCTGCGCAAGGAACTCGATCTCATCAATGAGCTAAAATACGCGCATTATTTTCTCACCGTGCATGACATCGTTCATTATGCCCGCCGCCAGAAAATTCTTTGTCAGGGGCGGGGATCGGCGGCGAATTCGGCCGTCTGTTACGTGCTCGGCATCACTTCCGTCGATCCGACCAAGGTCGATTTGCTGTTCGAACGCTTCATTTCCAAGGAGCGGCTGGAGCCTCCCGACATCGATGTCGATTTCGAACATTCGCGGCGCGAAGAGGTGATGCAATATGTTTACCGGCGCTATGGCCGGCATCGCGCCGCGATCATCGCGACCGTCATTCACTACCGCCCGCGCAGCGCGATCCGCGATGTCGGCAAGGCGCTCGGGCTGACCGAAGACGTGACCGCTGCCCTTGCCGACACGGTGTGGGGAAGCTGGGGCTCAGGCCTCAACGAAATGCAGGTCAAACAGGCCGGGCTCGATCCGCAAAACCCGATGGTGGCGTTGGCTGTCCAACTCGCCACCGAACTGATCGAGTTTCCACGGCATCTGTCGCAGCATGTCGGCGGCTACGTGCTGACCCAGGATCGCCTCGATACCTATGTGCCGATCGGCAATGCCGCGATGGACGACCGCACCTTCATCGAATGGGACAAGGACGACGTCGACGCGCTGAACATGATGAAGGTCGATGTGCTGGCGCTGGGAATGCTGACGTGCATCCGCAAATGCTTCGACCTGATCACCAACCATAAAGGCGAGTGCTGGGAACTGGCGACGATCCCGCAGGATCAGGCGGAGGTCTATGACATGCTGTGCCGGGGAGAATTGCTCGGCGTCTTCCAGGTCGAAAGCCGCGCACAAATGAACATGCTGCCGCGCCTGAGGCCGCGGGAATTTTACGACCTCGTCATCGAAGTGGCGATCGTGCGGCCCGGGCCGATCCAGGGCGATATGGTGCATCCTTATCTGCGCCGGCGTAATGGCCAGGAAAAGGTTGTCTATCCGTCGCCATCGCCGGAGCACGGCGACAAGGATGAATTACGAAAGGTGCTGCACAAGACGCTCGGCGTGCCCTTGTTTCAGGAGCAGGCGATGCGCATTGCGATCGAAGCCGCACGATTTACCTCCGAGGAGGCCAACGGCCTGCGCCGTGCCATGGCGACATTCCGCAACGTCGGCACTATCGGTAAATTCGAAGACAAGATGATCAACAACATGATTGCGCGAGGCTACGCGCCGGAATTTGCAAAAAATTGTTTCGAGCAGATCAAGGGTTTCGGCTCCTACGGTTTCCCCGAGAGCCACGCCGCAAGCTTTGCGCAGCTTGTTTATGTCTCGTCGTGGCTCAAGCATTTCCATCCCGACGCGTTCTGCTGCGGATTGCTGAATTCGCAGCCGATGGGTTTTTATGCCCCGGCGCAAATCGTCGGCGACGCCCGCAAGAACGGCGTCAAGGTGCGCGAGATCGATGTGTCCTTCAGTTACGCCCAGAACACATTGGAAGAAAAGGACGGAGAATATTGCGCCGTACGGCTTGGTTTCCGTCAGATCGACGGATTCAGGTGGAATGATCTGGATGAGGCGCAGCTGAAGCGACAGCAGGCGTTATTCTGTGGTGACGTCACCACATCGTCATTCCGGGATGCGCCATTAGGCGCAGGCCCGGAATCCATAACCACCATCGGGAGTATGGATTCCGGGTTCGCGCTAAAAGGCGCGCCCCGGAATGACGACGCTGAGGGAATCCCGATGCCCCGCAACGACAACGAAGTCCTACTCGACAACTGGGCCGATCGTATCGTCGCCGCGCGGAAGCGCCGCCCCTTTTCGTCGCTGGAGGATTTTGCCCGCGACACCGCGCTGCCCAAGCGCGCGCTGATTTTGTTGGCGGATGCCGATGCGTTCCGCTCCATCGGGCTCGATCGTCGCGCGGCACTATGGGCGGTGCGGCGTTTGCCCGATGACGTCCCGCTGCCGTTGTTTGAGACGGCTACCGCCCGCGAGCAGCCGGACGAACAGGCGCGGCCGTTGCCGTCGATGCCGCTCCCGGAACATGTGGTTGCCGACTATCAGACCATCCGCCTGTCCTTGAAGGGGCATCCGATGGAATTTTTGCGGGCGAAATTTGAACGCGAGCGCGTGATCGCCTGCGCATCCGTGTCCGATGCCAGAGACAAGCAGCATGTGCGCTGCGCCGGCGTGGTGCTGGTGCGGCAGCGTCCGGGCAGCGCCAAAGGCGTCGTCTTCATGACCCTGGAGGATGAAACCGGCATCGCCAATATCGTGGTATGGCCGAAGGTGATGGAGCGCTTCCGAAAAGAGGTGATGGGTTCAAGGCTGATCCTGGTTGAAGGCACTATTCAAAGCAGCCCGGAAAAGATCGTGCATCTCGTGGCCGAAAAACTGGTCGACCGCTCCAGCGATCTCCTCGATCTTGCCAACGACACGCCGCGCCGCAAGCAGGCGTTGCCTGCGGGGCCGGCCTTGATCGAGCCTCTCAATGACGACCGGCGCGATCATCCGGATCATCCGGCCCAGAAAATCCGCCACCCCCGCAACGTGCGCATCATGCCGCCGTCGCGGGATTTTCACTAGCAGGCATTCAACGTCGCTTGGTCGAGTGCCCGTCCGCTCACAGCGAAAGCGGACGTTGCTCTTGGTGCGGGTTATGCCATCGAATTAGCCGACACCAATACGATACTTCAGAATTTGTGTTGCCGCACGCGCCAGTTTCATGATGCCCGGCTTGTCGAGAAAATCGCCGTCAAAGTCTGACGGAGAGGCGAAGCCGTGCCAGGGTTCGATGCAGAGGAACGGCGCGCCCTGTGGCTTCGACCAAATTCCAAGCTCTCGAAAACCTTGCCAGGATATGCTGATCGAAGGGCCGCGATTGGCACCGTAACGGATGGACGTGCTTGCGAGCCGGTCCAGAATGACGGCGTCGTCCGCGAAAAGCTGTTCTGAAAGCGCAAGGAATTTGCCCTTGATGGGGGTTGGTTCCGGCTTGTGGCGGAGCAGGCCGTCTTTCAAACGGCGAATGGGCTCGGCCTCTTCGTGCGAGAAACTGATCCCGTAGGCTTCCTTCGGCAGTCCCGGCAACAACGGCCAATTAAATGCGGGGTGCGCGCCGAGCGATGCGGGCAAGATCTCATCGCCTGTATTGGTAATCTCGAAAGCGACGTCCAGATGCGCGCCTTCGACCGCGTAAGTCACAGCCAGTCGAAATGCGTATGGAAAATGCAAACGGGTGGCCTGATCGTCCGTGAGAACCAGGGTACAGGATTTTGGGCTGCGCTCGCGCCACTCGAACGTCCGATCCCGCGCAAAACCATGTTGCGTCATCGGATAGGTTTTGCCCTGGCTGCGCATTTCGTCGTTTTTAAGTCGGCCGACGATCGGAAACAGGATCGGCGCATGTCGCGGCCAGGCCGGTCCGGCCTGCCACAACAACTCAAGCCCTTCGCTGTTCTTTAGCGAACATAGCTCGGCACCGTCAGCCGTGATGATCGCCGAAATCGCGTCGCTTTGTAGCGTATGCTTCATCTTGGTTTCCTGCCGGAAGATAGATTATATTTTTCCGTCACGCGAGATGGGAGTGGAGCAGGGTGGTCAACGTCCTCGGAATCAACTCGGTGTATCACGAGTCAGCGGCTGCGCTGCTCGTCGACGGCGAGCTTGTCGCCGCCGTCGAGGAGGAACGGTTCAATCGTATCAAGCACGGCAAGGAGGCCGATTGGGATAACTCGCATCAGCTCCCCGAGCGCTCGATTCGCTTTTGCCTGAAGCATGCCGGGCTCACCGCGCGCGATATCGATCACGTCGCCTACTCGTTTGACCCCAAGCTGCGCCAGAGGCGTTATCGCACCGAATGGTGGGATCCGCGGGTTGAGGAAACCTTCCATTTGCGGCTCGGCCAGGTACGCACGGCTGTCGAGGAGTTGCTTGGACGTTCGCTGGGCGAACGATTGCATTTCGTGCCACACCATCTGGCGCATGCCGCTTCGGTGTACTTTCCCTCCGGCTTCGATCGCGCCGCGATCATCACCATCGACGGGATCGGCGAAACGGCCGGCTCCTCACTGGCAAAGGGCGTTGGCACGAAGATCCAGTCGATCGAGACATTCGAGTATCCGCATTCGATCGGCTTTGTCTGGGAGGTATTCAGCGAATATCTCGGCTTCTCGCACTACGATGCGTCGAAAGCCATGGGGCTCGCGGCTTACGGCGACCCGAAGGTCTTCTGCCGGCAATTTGAATTGATCCTGCGCGCCGACGGAGAAAACTACGGCGTTGCCCAGGATTTCCTCGGCGGTCAGCCCGACAAGCTCGCCAGAATAGAGGCGATGTTCGGTCCACCCCGTGACGCGGATGCTGAAATGCAGCCGTGGCATGCCGATGTCGCGGCCGCACTGCAGGCGGCGACCGATGCCGCGGTCATGGCTCTCGTCCGGCGCGTCAAGCGCAAGGTGCCGTTCGACAATCTGTGCATTGCTGGCGGCGTCGCGCTCAATTGCGTGACCAATGAAGTGGTCCGCAGGTCCGGTGAATTTTCCAACCTGTTCATACCGTCTGCGCCACACGACGCGGGCACGGCGGTCGGCGCTGCCTTTGCCGTGCATTGCGCCAAGCAGAAACGTCCGCCCCAGCGCGGCTATTCGACGCCGTATCTCGGGCCTGCGTTCAAGCGGCGTGACATTTTGGCAGCGGTGAAGTCGGCCGGTCTCACGGCGCGGCGAAGCAAGTCGCCCGCGCGCGACGCCGCGGAGATGATCGCAGATGGCAAGATCGTCGCCTGGTTTCAGGGCCGCATGGAATTCGGGCCCCGGGCGCTGGGCAACCGTTCGCTGTTGGCCGATCCGCGCCGGCCGGAGATGCGCGACATCCTCAACCAGAAGGTCAAGCACCGGGAGGATTTTCGTCCCTTTGCGCCGAGCGTGCTGGCCGAACACGCCGATGAATGGTTCGAGATCGGCGCGCATTCGGCGAGCCATGAGTTCATGCTGTTTGCGCCGGAAGTAAAGGCCGAGCAGCGTAATCGCATTCCCGCCATCGTGCACAAGGATGGGACCGCGCGGGTACAGCTCGTGAGCCGCAAATTAAATCCGCGCTTTCACGAGCTCATCTCCTGCTTCTTTGCGAAGACCGGCGTACCGCTCGTGGTCAATACCTCCTTCAACGACAGCGAGCCGATCGTCTGCACGCCGACCGACGCGATCGTCACGTTTCGGAAGTCCGGTATCGACGCGTTGTTCATGGATGACGTGGTTCTGGTGGCGCGGACCTGACCTGGTTTTTTTCGTTTTCGTCTGCTTTACACCCAGGGAAAGGACCTTGTCGCAAAGCGGGTCTTTAGTCGGATAGCGGGCGGGCTTGCGGCTTTCGGAGCCTTGGCCCACAATCCTTCTCAAAGGGCCGCTGGAGCGCTGAATCCAGCCATCCATCCGGTCCCGCAACGCCTTAAGAAACGCAAAAATCCAAGGAGAAATGACATGCGCAAGCTCATGATGGCTGCCGCCCTTGTGTTGCCGATGTTCGGTAGCGCAGCGATGGCGCAGGACACACTCAAGATCGGCTACATCGATCCCCTGTCGGGCGGCGGCGCCAGCATCGGCGAGGGCGGCCTGAAGACATTCCAGTTCCTCGCCGACGAGCTCAACGCGAAGGGTGGGATCCTCGGCCACAAGGTCGAGATCGTGCCGATGGACAACAAGACCAACCCGCAGGAAAGCCTTGTCCAGGCCCAGAAAGCGGTCGACGCCGGCATCCACTACATCACCCAGGGCAACGGGTCGTCGGTGGCCGCGGCGCTCGAGGATTTTGTCACCAAGAACAACGCGCGCAATCCTGGCAAGGAAATGCTGTTCTTCAACTATGCCGCGGTCGATCCGGCCCTGACCAACGACAAGTGCAGCTTCTGGCACTTCCGCTGGGACGCCAATTCGGACATCAAGATGGCGGCGCTTACCAACTATATGCAGGGCGAGAAGTCCATCAAGAAGGTCTACCTGATCAACCAGGACTATTCCTTTGGCCAGGCGGTCCGCACCGAGGCGCGCAAGATGCTCGGCGCAAAGCGGCCCGATATCGAGATCGTCGGCGACGAAGTGCATCCGCTGCTCAAGGTCACCGACTTCTCGCCATATATCGCCAAGATCAAGGCTTCCGGCGCCGACACCGTCGTGACCGGCAACTGGGGTCAGGACTTTTCGCTGCTCCTGAAGGCGGCCGCGGACGCGGGCCTCAAGGTCAACTGGTACACCTACTATGCCGGCGGCGCCGGCGGGCCGACCGCGGTCAAGCAGACCGGCCTCGATCATCAGGTGTTCCAGATCACCGAAGGCATCCCGAACTCCGGCAACAAGACGGCGATGGACTTCGAGAAAGAATTCCGTGCCAAGGCGAATATGTCGCTGTGGTACCCGCGCGCGGTCAACGAGATGCGGATGTTCAAGGCTGCCGCCGAGAAGACCCATTCGCTCGACCCGGTGAAGGTCGCCGCAGCGCTGGAAGGCATGAAGGTTGACGTTCTCGACGGCGGCGAAGGCTTCATGCGCAGCGACGACCACCAGTTCTTCCAGCCGATCTACATCTCCTCGTTCGGCAGCCTGACCGACAAGACAAAGGACCCGTTCGACGAGGAAAACACCGGCTGGGGCTGGCATCTGGTATCCAAGGTCGATACCGCGCAGACCATTCTGCCGACCACCTGCAAAATGAAGCGGCCTGACTGATCCATTTATCCGCCCCGGTGCGCTATTCTGGCGCCGGGGCGGATGGCTCCGGCAGAGGCGATTGCCGCGAGTTTTTATTGAACCTTTCGCTCAGTCATTGCTCTAGTGTGGCGACTCTGACGTTCCTTTCAGTGTCGCCGCGAGTTCTTCGAAGGAACGTCAGAGTCAAAGCCACACTAGAATCATATGGTTGCTAGTGTCCCTTTGGTTCTGACATTCGTAAAAAGTGCTCGCTGCGATATGATACGAATGTCAGAACCGGGACACTAGCCATTCAGCGGGTGCGCCGTGCTTGAGCTGATCGTCATTTCAACGCTCAACGGCGTTTTGTTCGGAATGCTCTTGTTCCTGCTGTCGAGCGGGTTGACCGTCATCTTCAGCATGATGGGTGTGCTGAACTTCGCCCATGCCAGTTTCTACATGCTGGGCGCCTTCTTCGGCTATCAGCTTACCCGCTGGATCGGCTTCTGGCCGGCTCTCGTGCTGGCGCCGCTTCTGGTCGGTGCGGTCGGCATGGCCGTCGAGCGCTACGGCCTGCGCAATACCCACAAGCACGGACACGTCGCCGAACTGCTGCTGACCTATGGGCTCGCGTTTGCGATCGAGGAAATCGTCTCGATGATCTGGGGCAGGAGTCCCATGGACTACCGGGTTCCCGCGCTGCTCGACTTTCCGGCCTTCACCGTCTTCTCCACCAACTATCCCGCCTACAAGATTTTCATGCTGGCGGTGTCGGTCGCGATCTTTGTGGCGCTTCTGGTCGTGCTCAAGAAAACGCGTGTCGGCCTCGTCGTGCAGGCCGCGCTGACCTATCCGAGCATGGTGGGCCACCTCGGCCACAATGTCGGCCGCGTATTCATGCTCGTGTTCGGCGTCGGCACCGCGCTCGCAGGCCTTGCCGGCGTCATCGCCGGCCCCTCGCTGGTGACGCAGTCGGACATGGCCGGACTGTTCGGCCCAATCCTGTTCGTGGTGATCGTGTTCGGCGGGCTCGGCTCGTTGCCCGGCGCTTTCATCGCTTCGCTCCTGATCGGATTGATCCAGACCTTTGCGGTTGCCCTCAACGGTTCGCTGGCTACCGTATTTGGGCCGCTCGACCCGAGCCTTGGGCCGTCGGTGCTGACCGACATCTGGAACGTCACGATCGCGCAAATCGCGCCGATCCTGCCTTATGTCCTGCTCGTGCTTATCCTGATCGTCCGCCCGTTGGGCCTGCTCGGGACGCGCGAGACATGACTGACGCCACCGCGCCCCATGAGCCGAAGGAACACTCGGGCGGTGGCGTCCGCTTCTACGGCACTTGGCTGATCGCCGCGATCGCGCTCGTCGTGCTGCCGCTCTTCTTCTCCTCGGGTGGCTCGCTGACCTCGTTCAGCCTGATCGGGATCGCGATCATTTTCGCGCTCTCCTACAACATCCTGCTCGGCCAGACCGGGCTGTTGTCGTTCGGTCATGCCGTTCACTATGGCCTCGGCGGCTTCCTTGCGGTCCATGTCATGAACGCTGTCGCCATCCACGACTGGCCGCTCCCGCTGCCCTTCATTCCGCTGGTCGGCGGAACCGGCGGGCTTGGCTTTGCTATTCTGGTCGGCTGGGTGATGACCAAGCGCGCAGGCACCGTGTTTGCGATGATCTCGCTCGGTATCGGCGAACTGGTGGCGTCCTCGTCGCTGATCCTGCGTAGCGTGTTCGGCGGTGAATCCGGCATCACCACCGATCGCACCGCCTTGCCGCACATGTTCGGCTGGAGCTTCGGGCCGCAACGCCAGGTCTACTACCTGATCGCGTTCTGGGTGATGGCTTCGGCGATTGCGATGTATGCGCTGACCCGCACGCCGCTCGGGCGCATCTGCAACGCGGTGCGTGACAATCCGGAACGCGTCGAATTCATCGGCTACGACCCTCACGTTGTCCGCTATTTCGCCTACGGCTTCGCTGGTTTCTTCGCAGGCGTTGCCGGCGGCCTCGCGGCCATCAATTTCGAGATCGCCAATTCCGCCTATCTCGGGGCGACGCAATCTGGCCTCGTGCTGTTTGCGGCCTTCATCGGCGGCACCGCCTATTTCTTCGGGCCGATCCTGGGCGCGATCCTCGTGACCTATCTGCAGCTCGGGCTGACCGACGTCACCACGGTCTGGCAGCTCTATTTCGGCCTCATCTTCATCGGCATCGTGATGTTCGCGCCGGGCGGCATCGCGGGCCTTTTGATGATGCATCGCCCGCTGATCCGCGCCGGCTCGCTTGCCATGGTGATACCGTCCTATCTCGTCACGGCGCTGCCCACGCTTGCGCTTGCGCTCGGCGTCATTCTCTCCATCGAAACGATCGCGCGTTACACGCAGAGCGAGGGCGAAGGCAACGTCATCAATCTCGTCGGCATACCGTTCAATGCAACCGCACCTACGACATGGCTGGCTGCGGCTGTGCTTGTCATCGGCGGCTTTGCGATCGCCCGCCTGACCTGGCGGCGTGTCGCCGAGGCCTGGGACCGCGCGGCGACCGTTGCCCGTGACCGGGGATATCTCGCATGAGCGCAGCCATCGAACTCAACGCCGTGCAGAAGAGCTTCGGCAATGTGAGCATCATCCGCGACCTCAACCTGAGCATCGCGAAGGGCGAGCGCCACGCCATCATTGGCCCCAACGGCGCCGGCAAATCGACGACGTTCAACCTGATCAGCGGTCACATCAAGCCGAGCGCGGGCGAGATCCGGTTGAATGGCGACGTCATCTCCGGCTTGCGGCCGTTCGAGATCAACCGGCGCGGACTGTCGCGCTCGTTCCAGGTCACCAACGTCTTTGCCCGCATGACAGTGTGGGAAAATATCCGCTGCGCCGTGCTGTGGGCGACCGGCCATCGCTACGCGTTCTGGAAGGATGTCGATGACTTGCCGGAGGTGAAACGGCGCACCGCCGAGATCCTCGACGATATCCATCTCAGCCATCGCCGCGACGTGCCTGCGGGCCTTCTGACCTATGCCGAGCAGCGCGAACTCGAAATCGGCATTACCATCGCAGGCGGCGCCGGCGTCATCATGCTCGACGAGCCGACCGCGGGCATGAGCCTCGCCGAGACCGAACGCGCCGTCGCCCTGATCCGCCGCCTGACCGAAGGACGCACGCTCGTGATCGTCGAGCACGACATGAGTGTCGTGTTCGGCATCGCTGACCGCATCTCGGTGCTGGTCTATGGTCAGATCATCGCCTCCGGCACGCCGCAGGAAATTCGCGGCAATGCCAAGGTCAAGGAAGCCTATCTCGGCGAGGAGGATCACTGATGCTGGAGGTCAGGGATCTTCACGCCTATTACGGCAAGAGCCATATCCTGCAAGGCGTCAATCTCGACATCGCGGCCGGCGAAGTCGTGAGCCTCTTGGGACGCAACGGGGTCGGCCGCTCAACCACCGTGAAGGCGATCATGGGCGAAGTGCCTCCGCAGGGCACGATCCGCTTCAAGGGGCAGGAGATCGCAGGCCTGCCGAGCTACAAGATCGCGCGGTGCGGTTTGGGCTATGTGCCGGAGCATCGCGATATCTTCCCCGGGCTGACCGTCCGGCAGAATCTCCTGCTCGGCGTCAAGAACGTTCGCCGTCCGGGCAAATGGCGGATCGAAGGTATGCTCGAGATGTTTCCTCACCTCGCGGCACGCGCCGATACGCCGGCCGGGGTCTTGTCCGGCGGCGAGAAGCAGATGCTGACGGTTTGCCGCACCCTGATGGGCGATCCCGAGCTCATCATGATCGACGAGCCGACCGAGGGACTGGCACCGCTGATCGTGCAGCAGGTGGGCGATCTCATCGTGCGAATTGCCGAAGCCGGAGTTTCCATCCTGCTCGTCGAGCAGAAGCTCTCGATCGCAATGCGGATATCGCACCGCGTTTACGTGATGGGTCACGGCCGTATCGTGTTCGAGGGGACGCCCGCCGAACTCAGGGAGAACACGGCAATCCGCAAGGAATGGCTGGAGGTTTGATTTTCCTGGGGTGATCAGCCGAGCCCCTCGACGCTCACCAGACGAGCCGAACTGCAGGCATCCCGGATGCTCTTCAGTCCCTGATAGGTCGCCCCGTTATAGAACGCCTCCCAGGCGGCGATGGATGGAAATTCCAGCAGCACAATCCGGCGCGGCTCCCAGTCTCCTTCATGAACCTTGTGGGCGCCGCCGCGCGCGAGATACCGCGCGCCTGCCTTTTCCAAAGCGGGCTTCACCCCGGCCATGAACTCCTGGTAGCGCTTCAGGTCACTGATTTCGACATCGAAGATCACGTAAGCAGCCATCGACACTTCCTCTCGTCACTTACGTGTTGCAACGCGATTTGCGTTGCAACCGGTAAAGAAGGCGAGGAGATGGCACAAGGGTGCGCGGCAGGCACGATCGACGCCCTTCGCACGGGAGCGCCAATCGCAGCCACAACAAAATTCGGGTGATCAATAATTGGGGAGAGGGAAGACGCAATTCTTCCCACTCTAATATGTGGTGTGCAAAGGGGTTGCTTCAAGACCCCGGTCATCCCGTAGAACCGCCAGCCGAAGCCAAATTCTAGGGAGCGACAAATGCCTATGTCTGAGCATGCGATAGTGATTGCCGGCGGCGGTCCGACGGGAATGATGCTCGCCGGCGAGCTGGCGTTGGCGGGGGTCGATGTCGCCATCGTCGAGCGGCGCACTGGCCAGGAACTCGAAGGTTCGCGCTCCGGCGGTTTGCATGCACGCACCATCGAAATCCTCGATCAGCGTGGCATCGTCGATCGATTCCTTTCGAAGGGGCAGGTGGTGCAGCTCACAGCGTTCGCCGGGAGGCGTTTGGACATCAGCGACTTTCCCACTCGTCATCCCTACGGACTCGGGCTGTGGCAGAAACACATCGAGCGCATCCTGGCCGGTTGGATCGAGGAACAGGCGGTGCCGGTCTATCGCGGATGCGAGGTGACCGGATTTTCTCAGGACGACACCGGCGTCGACGTCGGATTGTCCGAGGGCCCGTCGCTGCGCGCGAAGTATCTCGTCGGCTGCGACGGCGGACGGAGTTTGATCCGCAAGGCAGCCGGCATCGCGTTTCCCGGATGGGATCCGACCATCAGCCACCTGATTGCCGAGGTCGAAATGTCCGGCGAGCCGAAATGGGGTATCCATCACGACGACTTCGGCATCCATTCCTTCGGCAGGGAGGATTACGAGATCCGCAACGGCGAGGTGGTCTACAGCGACACTGGGCCGGTGCGGGTGATGGTGACGGAGCAACAGCCCGGACGCACCGACGAACCCACCCTTCGCGATCTCAGCGAGGTGCTTATTGCCGTGTGCGGGACCGAGTACGGTATCCACAGCCCGACCTGGATCTCCAGATTTACCGACATGACCCGGCAGGCGGCATCTTACCGCAAAGAACGCGTGCTGCTGGCTGGCGACGCCGCACACGTGCATTATCCGGCAGGCGGACAGGGCCTCAACATCGGCGTGCAGGACGCAGTGAATCTCGGGTGGAAGCTGGCGCAGGTGGTCAAGGGGACGTCGCCGGAAAGCCTTCTCGATACCTACCACGCCGAGCGGCATCCCGTGGCTGCCCGCGTGTTGCGCAACACGATGGCGCAAAGCGCGCTGCGTCGTACCGACGACCGCACCAAGGCCTTGGGCGATACCGTTTCCGAGCTTCTCGGCATGGAAGAACCTCGCAAACACCTCGCCGCAGAGATGTCAGGTCTCGGCATTCATTACAACTTCGGCGACGGGCACCCGCTGCTGGGGCGCCGCATGCCCGATCTCGACCTCGTCACCGCCAGCGGCCCACTGCGGGTCTTCGCCCTGTTGCACCGTGCGCGGCCGGTTCTGCTCAACTTCGGTGAACCCGGTGGCTTCGACATCACGCCATGGGCGGATCGGGTTCAGATGATCGACGCCAGATGTGTGGGTGCGTGGGAACTTCCGGTGCTTGGCGCGGTCACTGCTCCCGAGGCTGTGTTGATCCGGCCTGACGGCTATGTGGCTTGGGTGGGAGATCTGACCCAGATGGGACTTGCCGACGCGCTGACCACCTGGTTCGGAGCGCCTGCTGAGGTGTAAACGAAGCCAACCGCGGCCTTTCCTTCATGGGGAAGCCATGCATAGGAACCAAAGTTCCGTCGCCGCGTTTGAGATCGTGCGTTGGGGTAAATCGCACCCAGCCGGCCGATCGGGCCGTCTGAATTTCATGCGAGATAAGTGAGCCGATTCAACGGGATAAGGATCGTCCACGTTGCAATCGTTTGGGCCACCGCGCCAATCGCGTGGCACGGTCGTGCGTCAGTGAGGAGCAAAGGTTATGGCAGGCGAGTTGGGGACTGACATCGCGTCGCTGGTATCCCGGAACGAACAAACCATCCTTCCTGAATGGTTGGAATTACAGGAGAAGGCCGGCACGCTTCACACCGGCCGGATCTCGAAAGGCGAATTGCTATCGCAATCCAGAAATTTTCTGCACCTGCTGCGTGACGCGCTGGCCAAAGGCGGCAGCGACGTTGCAAATGCGGCTTTTGAGCCGGCCAAGGCGATGCTTGCCGAGTTGTCCCGGGCCCGCGCGCTTCAGGGTTTTTCTCCGACCGAAACTGCCACCTTCATCTTCTCGCTCAAGCAGCCGCTGTTCATCGCCCTGAACCGCGAAAAGACACTTTCCGCCGAGCAGATCGCTTCCAGCCTGTGGGCGATGACCTTGCTGCTGGACGCGCTGGGGCTCTTCACGCTCGAAGTATTTCAGAAGAGCCGCGAGGAAGTGATCGTCCGGCAGCAGCGCGAGATCTCCGAACTCTCCACACCAGTCGTGAAATTGTGGGACGGAATCCTGGCGTTGCCGCTGATCGGCACGCTCGACAGCCAGCGAACGCAGGTGGTGATGGAAAACCTGCTGCAGACGATCGTCGATGTTGAAGCTGAAATCGCCATCATCGACATCACCGGCGTGCCGACGGTGGATACGCTCACCGCCCAGCACCTGCTGAAGACCGTCGCCGCCGCCCGCCTGATGGGCGCGGACTGCCTGATCAGCGGCATAAGGCCCCAGATCGCGCAGACCATGGTGCATCTTGGCGTCGAGCTGAATGTCATTTCGAAGGCCACCTTGGCGGACGCCTTGGCGGTGGCCCTTCGTCAGACCGGACGCGCCGTCGTCAAAGTCAAAAGGGCCGAGACGGAAACAGGTCCCGACCGGAAGACCGGCAGGCAAGGTGTGTAACGATGGACCGTATTCCTATTCTCAAATTCGGGAACGCGCTTCTCGTCACCATACAGGTCGACATGCACGACCGGCTGGCGACGGCGCTGGAAGAAGACCTCACCGCCAAGATCGTCGAGCATAGTGCCCGGGGCGTGCTGATCGACATTTCTGCGCTCGAAATCGTCGATAGCTTCATCGGACGTATGCTGGACAATATCGCCGCGGTTTCCCGCATTCTCGACGCGGATACGGTCGTCGTCGGCATGAGGCCTGCGGTGGCGATTACGCTCGTCGAACTCGGATTGTCGCTCACCGGCGTCAAGACCGCGCTGAACGTCGAGCGCGGCATGGCCCTGATTCAGGGTCGCCTCTCGGAGTCGGAGGCAGACGATGCCGGCGACGAAGACTGAACGTGTCGACATCAGGCAGTCTGACGACGTGGTTCGGGTCAGGCAGGTGACGCGGACGTTCGCCGTCGAGGTCGGATTGAGCCTGGTCGACCAGACCAAGATCGTGACGGCCGCAAGCGAACTGGCGCGCAACACGCTCGATTATGGCGGGGGTGGCGAGGTGACGGTGGAAGTTCTCGACCAGGGCGGACGGCGCGGTTTGCGCCTCACATTCGAGGACAAGGGGGCTGGCATCGCCGACATCGAGCAGGCCCTCAAGGACGGCTTCACGTCGGGTAAGGGCCTGGGGCTCGGCCTCGGCGGCGCCAAGCGGCTCTGCAACGAATTTTCGATCGACTCTAAACCAGGCGAAGGCACCAAAATCAGCATCGCACGTTGGAAATGAGATGAAATCCGTTGATGTCAACGACCAAAGCGGCGTCGCGGAAGCAAGGCGCGCGGCAACCGACCTGGCCGGACGCGCAGGATTTACCGACGTCGAGACCGGCAAACTGGCGCTGATCGCGACCGAACTTTCGACAAACCTCGTCAAGCACGGTTCGGGCGGCGAAATCCTGGTCGGCACCTATGACGACAACGAAAGCCAGGGAATCGAAATTATCGCGCTCGACAAAGGCGCCGGCATGAGCAACGTCGCAGCCTGTCTTGAAGATGGCTATTCCAGCGCCGGCACGCCGGGACGCGGCCTCGGCTCCGTGATCCGGCAGTCGCATTTTGTCGATATCGGTTCTTGGCCCGGACTAGGCACCGCGGTGCTGGCCCGGGTAGCGCCGGGAAAGCCCGAATCCGGCAAGCCACCGAACGCGCCGACATGGGGCGGCGTCTCCATCGCCATGGCGGGCCAGGACGTCTGTGGCGACGCCTGGAGTGTCTCCAATGTGGGAGGTGTGCGGACTTTGCTCGTCGCCGACGGATTGGGCCACGGGCCCGATGCGGCGGAAGCATCGGTCGAGGCGGTTCGGCTGTTTCACCGCTACAATGGCCATACCGTCACCAACCTGATCGAATACGTTCATGGCGGGCTTCGCGCCACGCGGGGCGCCGCGGTCTCGATTGCGCGCTTCGATGCGCCGGCAAAGAAAATCAACTTCTCCGGCATCGGAAATGTCGCCGGCATGATCGCGGTTGCCGGCCAAACCAGACGGATGGTGTCGATGGCGGGAACGGCCGGCTTCAATGCCCGGAAAATCCAGTCTTTCGACTATCCGTTCGAGCAGGGCCTGGTGATCCTTTATTCGGATGGACTTGCGTCCAGTTGGACGGTCGACCGCTACACCGATCTGGCGAAACTTCACCCTTCGCTGATTGCCGCGATCCTCTATCGTGACTTCACCCGCCATCGCGACGACGCGACGGTGCTCGTGGCAAAATGGTGAGCCGGATGGCCATGTCTTCAAAATCCTGGCCGATCGTGACCGTGCCTATCGAAAACGAGAGCGATGTCGTCGCTGTCCGCCAGCGCGCTCACCGCGTGGCGGAATTGTTGGGATTCGATCGCCAGGACCAGACCCGCATCGCCACCGCGGTTTCCGAACTGGCGCGCAATGCCTTCGGCTATGCGGGCGGCGGCCGTGCGGAATTCGCGTTGGACGCCACCGCGGCCCCGCAACGCTTCGTGGTTCGCATCTGCGACGAGGGGCCGGGTATCGCCAACCTTCAGACCATCCTCGATGGCCAATATCGTTCGACGAGCGGGATGGGTCTTGGGCTGGTCGGCGCGCGCCGCCTGATGGACACGTTCAGCATCGATTCGAAGCCCGGCAAAGGCACAAAAGTCGAAGTCGGCCACAAGCTTCCCGGCCGTCTCGACCCCTGGCCACGCGCCAAGCTGACCGAGATCGTCTCCAGCCTGAAGAAGGAGACGTCTTCCGACCCCCTCACTGCGTTGCGTGAGCAAAACCGCGAGTTGATGCAAAGCCTGGACGAAATTCGGCGGCGCGAAGAAGAAAGCCAGCAGCTCAATCAGGAGCTCGGCGACACCAACCGTGGCGTGGTCGCGCTCTATGCCGAACTCGACGGCCGTGCCGAACAGTTGCGGCAGGCGAGCGAACTCAAGACGCGTTTCCTGTCCAATATGAGCCACGAATTCAGGACGCCGCTGAATTCCGTGCTGGCGTTGTCGCGGCTGTTGCTGGATCGTATCGACGGCGAGCTCACGTCCGAGCAGGAACGCCAGGTCGGCTATATCAGGCGTTCCGCCGAAAGCCTGCTCGAACTCGTCAACGACATGCTTGACCTCGCCAAGGTCGAAGCAGGCAAGGCCGAGGTTAAGCCGGTTCGCTTTTCGGTCGCCAGCCTGTTCGGGGCGCTCCGCGGCGCGCTGAGGCCGCTGCTGACCAGCACATCCGTTGAATTGTTGTTCGAACCGCTACAGGATTTTCCTCCGCTCTGCACCGACGAGTCGAAGGTCGCGCAAATCCTGCGCAATCTGATTTCCAATGCGCTGAAGTTTACCGAACAGGGAGAGGTGCGGGTCACCGCGCGGCTGAGCGGAGACGAACAACGCGTCATCTTCGCTGTGCGGGACACCGGTATCGGAATCGCGCCCGAAGATCACGAACGCATCTTCGAGGAGTTCTCCCAGGTGCAGACACGGTTGCAGAAAAAGCTGAAGGGCACCGGTCTGGGCCTTCCGTTGTCGCGTTCTCTGGCACGGCTCTTGGGCGGCGACCTCGCAGTGGAAAGTATTCCGGGTCAAGGTTCGGTTTTCACGCTTGAAATTCCGGCGTCGATCGGCGAGCCGGATCGCGAGAGCCTTGCCCCTCAGAGCGACACCAGCAAGTGCGTGCTGCTGATCGATGACGACGAGACGTTTCGCTATGTGCTGCGCCAGATCGTCGGCAACGAGTTGCGATATGAATTCATTGAGGCGGGCGGCGGCGAGGAAGGATTGAAACTCGCCCGCGAGAAAAGACCCGACGTCATCATCCTCGACCTCCAGATGCCTACCGTGGACGGCTTCACCGTCCTGCAGCAACTCGGCGCGGACGAGCGAACCGGCGCGATTCCGGTCGTCGTATCGACGTCGATGACAATCGACGCCACGCTCCGTTCGCGCCTGCCCGATCGTGTCCGGCTGATATCCAAAAACGCGATTTCCCGTGAAAGCGTCTCGCTGTTTCTGCGCGACGCAGTTCAGAGTCTTACATGAGCGCCGGCGAAAAAATCGTCGTCCTGAACGTCGACGACCTCGAAGCGCAACGGTACGTCAAGACACGCGATCTAAAAGCCGCGGGGTTTGACGTCATCGAAGCCCAGACCGGTGCGGAAGCGCTTCGTCTGCTCGAGCAGCACAAGCCGCCCGTCGTGCTGCTGGACGTGCAATTGCCCGACATCAGCGGCTTTGAGGTCTGCGCCTTCATCAAGACGAAATGGCCGGAGGTGATGGTGTTGCAGACATCGGCGACGTTTACGACGTCCGAGGATCGCATTAGTGGGCTCAACGCCGGCGCCAACTCTTATCTCGTGCAGCCCGCCGAGCCACTGGAACTGGCTGCTGCGATCAACGCATTGTTGCGGATTCGCCGTTCTGAAGACGCCCTCCGTTCGCTGAATGCGACACTGGACAAGCAGGTGCAGGCGCGCACGGCAGAGCTTGCCGAAGCCAACCGGCAACTCATGCAGGAGATGGCGCAACGGCAGAAGGCCGAAGCTGTGCTGCTCCAGGCCCAGAAGATGGAAGCCGTCGGCCAATTGACCGGAGGTCTTGCGCATGACTTCAATAACCTGCTGACGGCCGTGGTCGGAAATCTCGACCTGATCCGAACTCGCGCCACGGACCCTCGGATCGCCAGGCTTGCCGAGAACGCCTTCAAAGCCGCCGAACGGGGCTCAAAGCTGACCGCGCAACTTCTGGCATTTTCGCGGACCCAAAAGCTTGCAACAAGCTCGATCGACATCAATCGAACGGTCGAGGGAATGTATGAGTTCTTGAACCAGTCGCTCGGAGCCAACGTAGCTATCCAGATGAATCTCGATCCGGGCACGCCTGTCGTCATCGCCGACGGCAACCAGCTTGAAGTCAGCATTCTCAACCTCGGCATCAATGCGCGAGACGCGATGCCGGACGGTGGAACGCTCACGATCGCCACAGCCAGCGACCCGGACGACCCTCGAAAGGTTTTGGTTTCGGTCAGCGACACGGGAACCGGCATGCCGCCGGAAGTGGTCGCGCGCGCCTTCGATCCGTTCTTCACGACCAAGCCGGCGGGCAAAGGCACCGGCCTCGGGCTTTCGCAGGTGTATGGACTCGTGCGCCAGATGGGTGGCGACGTCGACATCATAAGCAAGCCTGCTGAAGGGACCACGGTCCGGCTTCACCTTCGCCGTGGCCATGTCGCGCCCGAGTCGGATGCGGAAGCGGCGCACGCCTCAGAGACCGGACAATCGGAAAGAATCCTTGTCGTGGATGACGATCACGATGTTCGCGCCATCATGACGAGTTTTCTATCCGAGATCGGATATGTCGTGCACGAGGCCGAGCATGGGGAGGCCGCGCTCGCGATGCAAAAGGCGGTGAATCCGCAATTGATGATTATCGACTTCGCGATGCCCGGCACCAACGGCGCCGAAGTGGTGAAAGCCGCTCGAGCGGCACAGCCGGCCCTGCCGATACTGTTTGTCAGCGGTTACGCCGATTCGGCGGCGCTTGAGGCCGCGATGGGCTCGGCGCCATTCTTGCGAAAGCCGTTCCGGCCCGCCGAACTGGCCCTCGCGGTCCGCAACGCACTTGAGCACCGCCCATCCCAGGTATCGACGGACAGCGCGTGAATTGAGCGGCAGGGGCTGATTTGCCGGCGGGCAAATCAGTCCGCGTGATGCGCGGCCCGTGTCCAGCCCTTCCGCAAAAAATATTTCGCTTAAGGCGTCGGGCAAATCACTCGTACAGCTTCGCCCGTCTCGCCCGAAAGAGGGGCGTTGGCCATCGTCACGAACGTTGGGCGGGATGCGGTGGACGTTTTGGTGCCTGAAGACGAACGGCGCGAAAGCGGACGGCGAAGTCGTGTGGTCCTGATATCCCGACGCTGATATCAAGTTGGCGACAATGCTTGCGCATTGCGCCGGCGATGGTGACAACAAGCCCGGCTCACCAAGGAGAGCACGAAGGAAACCGTTAAAACCATTGCGCAGGGAAGGCCGGGAGTTTCGGCGAACCTGTGGTGACTATGCTTGTGTGCTTTTTCATTTTTGCACACAAGGCTGCGGGTGCGTGCGGCGCGCCCGGCTTTCCCTGCGCCCTCCATTTTCGGGAGGGAAATGTCGTTGCCAATCTCGGACGCAATCCGCGCCGCGGGATCATGAACGCATACCTGAAATCGGAAGCACCGCTTTCCCGGTTGGTAAAGGCAGTGATAAAATCGCTTATGTATCGCAAGGACTGCCCATGCAAACGCCCCGCGAAATTCTGGCTGATCTATGGATTTTGGCTGGCGGTGATCCAGCGGCGCTCAATTCAGTCGCGCTGACGGGCGAAGAGCCGCAACTTCCATCGTCGTTTCGTGTCGCTGCCGCCGCGCAAACGAGCATTGCCGCGGCGGGGCTTGCCGCCGCGCAGCTCTGGAAATTGCGCAGCGGGAAAAATCAGAAAATCGCCGTCGACATGCGCCACGCCGTGGTCGAGTGTCGCAGCGAGCGTTACCTGGGCGTCGAGGGCACGCCGCCACCGCCGGCATGGGACGCGATTGCCGGCGTCTACAAGACGCGCGATCATCGCTTTGTTCGTCTGCACACCAATTTTACGCATCACCGCGACGCGGTGTGTCGCGTCCTTGGCTGCAAGGCGGAGCACAACGAGGTTCAGGCCGCCTTGATGCAATGGGATGCGGAATCCTTCGAGACCGCAGCCTATGCCTCGGGCGGCGTGGTGGCGATGATGCGTTCCCATGACGAATGGTCGGCGCTGCCACAGGCAAAAGCGCTGGCGGCGTTACCAGTCATGACAATTGAAAAAATCGGCGACGCCGCGCCAAAACCGTGGCCGGGCGGCGACCGGCCGCTCGCGGGTTTGCGCGTGCTTGATTTGTCGCGCGTGATCGCCGGCCCCGTCGCCGGCCGCACGCTGGCGGCACATGGCGCCGACGTGTTGCTGATATCCGGCGCCGATTTGCCGGCGATCCCATGGCTCACCATCGATACCGGCCGCGGCAAGCTCTCGGCCTTTGTCGATCTCAAGCACGACGAGGGCAGGGACAAGTTGAAGGAATTATTGGCGCAAGCCGATATCTTTTCGCAAGGCTATCGCCCGCGCGCGCTCGCCGGTCTCGGCTTCTCGCCGGAAGAGGCGGGGCGGATCAATCCAGGCATCGTCTATGTGTCGCTCTCGGCCTACGGCCATGTGGGACCATGGGCGGAACGTCGCGGCTTTGACTCGCTGGTGCAGACCGCAACGGGCTTCAACCATGCGGAGGGACAGGCTGCCGGGATCGACGGCCCGAAGGAATTGCCCGCGCAAATTCTCGATCACGTCACCGGCTACCTGATGGCGTTTGGCGCGATGATGGCGAAGGCGCGCCAGTCGCGTGAAGGCGGCAGTTGGCACGTCCGCGTGTCGCTGGCGCAGACCGGGCGCTGGATCTGGAATCTCGGCCGCGTTCCCGATGGTCTCAAGACCGGGGACTTGAAGGGCGAGGCGATCAAGCCATTTGCCGTCGAAGCCCAATCCGGCTTCGGGCGGCTGCGGACGATCCGCCACGCCGCCGAACTTTCGAAAACGCCGGCGTTCTGGGCGCGACCGGCGATGCCGCTCGGCAGCCATCCGCCAGAATGGCCGGCGCGTCATTGACGGCGTGGGCATATGCCCACAAAAGATGCCCACTCCGATTGTGGTTGACGTCCCTCAGCGCGCTGCCCTTGATGGCAGCGGGGATGAAACCGCAGGAGATCATCATGCGGACGGCGGAACGTCAGGGCCAGCCTGGGACTTCCGATCAGATTCTGGGCGAGATCAGGGACTATTGCCGGGCGACGCAAACGGCAGAGTTGACGTTCGGGCGGCTGGTCGTCAACGACGGCAAGCTGGTATCGCGGTTGCGCGATGGGGCCAGGATCACGACCGGCACCCTCGACAAGGTGCGTGCCTATCTGTCCGAGCATCGCGGCGCTGCATCGCTGGTACCGGGCAAGCCACC
The DNA here is from genome assembly GCA_963775545.1 of uncultured Alphaproteobacteria bacterium. Lineage (GTDB taxonomy): Bacteria > Pseudomonadota > Alphaproteobacteria > Rhizobiales > Xanthobacteraceae > Bradyrhizobium. Next base: position 14,795 of record CAVZJE010000019.1, on the reverse strand, counting down.
CGTCCAGCCGAAGCCCGGCAACGGCTCCTTTGCCGCCACGAATATAGCGCCTGCCGGATTCAGGTTCTTCGACAACCGGCAGAAGTACCTCCTGTTCGTGTCCACGTGCAGCGAGAAGACCGACGTCGCCAACCGGATTTCGCTCGAACTCGGCAGTTTACAACCGGCGCCACCGGCGCTTCGAATCTTCGATGCCGGTGTTGGCGATGGCACCGTGCTGTCACGCGTGATGCGGGCGCTGCATGCCCGCTTTCCGACCATGCCGCTCTACGCCGTCGCCAAGGAAATCAGCTACGAAGACGTGCGGATGATGCTGGAGAAGATGGCGGACCGTTTGTTCGAGCATCCCGCCACCGTGCTGGTCGTCACCAATCTCTATTATGCCGAAGCGCCGTGGCTGACGCCGCGCTCGGCGACCGCAGCCCAAAGCCTGATCTGGAAAGATGTCGCGCTGTCGGGCAACACCGCTCACGGCTTTGCCGAGCAGATCGGGGAACTCGAAGGATTCCTCGCCGAGAACTGGCGCGCCGGAATCAGTCCAACGACCGGCAATCCGGTTTACGCGCGGCCGGTCATTCTCACGCTGCGGCGCGAGGACCATTCTTTCCTGCTGGACCCGATCATGCCGCGGCCGGGGCGGGTGATGGCCGATTACGATCTGGTCATCGCCTCGCAGCCCTATCGGGCGCGGGCCAGCGTCGAATTCAAGGCATCGAAGGTGGTTGCGCCGCTGGTCCGGTCGTTGCGGCCCGGCGGCCGGCTGATCGGCATTCACTCGCATGGCAACGATCCCGGCATGGAGATCATCGACGGGGTCTGGCCCGCCGACAATCCCTTCACCTCCGATCGCCATGCGCTCTTGCGGCAGGTCAAGCACGAACTCGGCGCGGCGGCGCGGCACTACAATTTCAACGCTTCTTCCGACGCGCGTTCGATCTTCCGTTACCACATGCACACGCTTCCGGACGAAGTGAGCGGGCCGATCGGAACCTCGACGCTGTTTGCCGCATGGAATGCCGCGATCTATGTCGCGCAAGTGGAGGATGTCAGGTTATCGGAAGTCGTTCGCGACGGACGTTATCTCGAGGCGACCGACCGGGTGCTGAAAAAGCACGGCGGTTTGTGGTTCAACGACGAGACCTATGTGATCTCGCGCCGCCGCGCGCCCGCGTGATGTCGGGGAGCGTACCATGACCGCACCCGACCACGCTTCGTCTGACGATTTCACGGCATTATTGTCGGCGGCTTCCGTCGAAGTTTCATCGGACGGGCATCATCTGCCGTCGCTCCAGGATAATTTCGAGCCGGGCACCGATGTAACGATCACCTTCCTGCCCGGCGACAACTATGGCCGCAACGTCGAGACGGCCAGCGCGCTGCGCCGTGCCGGCTACAATCCGGTCCCGCACATCGCCGCGCGGGAAATGCCTTCGCGAGAAGCTCTTAATGATTTTCTGGCGAGGGCGCGAGGGGAGGCGGGTGTCAGGCGTATTCTTGTCATTGCCGGCGATGTTGCGGTGGCAAAAGGCCCTTACCGGTCAAGTCGCGATGTGTGCGCAAGCGGGTTGATCGAGGCGCATGACATCGAATCGGTGAGCATTGCGGGGCATCCCGAGGGTCATCCTTTCCTGTCGCCGGCGAGCGCTTTCAAGGCGCTTGAGGCATGGCGGGACTGGGGACGTCAGGCCGGAATCCGTGTCGAGGTCATGACGCAGTTCTGTTTCGAAAGCGCGCCAATTGTTGGATGGATCGACGAACTCGGCGCACGCGGCGTTGATGTTCCCGTCATTGTCGGTCTCGCTGGTCCGGCGACGCCGGCCACCTTGACGAAATTTGCGCTCCGCTGCGGCATCGGCAATTCGATCAGGTCGTTACGAGGCCAAATTGGCCGTTTCGGCCGCCTCCTGATCGATACGGGGCCGGACGGCGTGGTGCGCGGCCTGCAATCGGCCTCCGAGAAGACGAAGGCTTCGATTGCAGGCTTCCACCTGTTTCCATTCGGCGGACTGCGGAAGTCCGGCGAATGGCGGCGCAGTTACGCCGGACAGACGCCGCAAAAGGCGCAGCCGACGCCGTGAAGCAATTCTCAGAATCCGTAGAGCCGCGTCGGATTGTCGACCAGAATCTTTTTGCGGATCGTCGCGTCCGGCGTCCAGACCGCCAACTGGTTGAGGACGCGGCCGTCGTCGATCTGGTAGAGCGGCGTGAGATCGGTCGCCTTCTTGTCGGGCGGCGTCACGGAATTCGGATGCGGCCAATCCGATCCCCAGACGAGACGGTCGGGGTTGGCGGCGATCAGCGCCTGGGCGAACGGCACAGCATCCGGGTAATCGGGGGCCTTGTTCGACAGGCGATAGGCGCCGGAGATTTTCACATAGGTCTTGCCGCCCTTCACGGCTTCGACGAGCTCCGCCCAGCCCGGCTGTTCGAGACCCTTCGCTGCTTCCGCGCCGCCGAAATGGTCGAATACGACCGGGACAGGCGAGGAGGCAAGAACATCCTTGATGTTTGTGAGCAGCGGCAGGTTGGTGTAGACCTGAACATGCCAGCCGCGTCCCTTCACGCGATCGATGGCGGCCTCAAGGCGTTTGCGTCCGATGCTGGGATCGTTGACGCCGCCGGTGGCAAGATTGACGCGGATACCCTTGATGCCCGCTTTGCCCATCGCATCAAGGTCGCTCTCCGAGGTTTTGTCGTCGATCACCGCAACGCCGCGCGCGGTATCGCCGCGGAATTTGATGCCCTCGAGGGTCGCCCGGTTGTCGGTGCCGTAAACGCTCGGCGTCACGATCACGACGCGCTCGATGTGAAGCGCCTTGTGCAGCGCGGCCATTTCTTCCGGAGAGGCCGGCTCGGGCGTGTAAACGCGGCCCGCAAAGAATGGATATTTTTCGGGCAGGTGAATGTGGGTGTGGCAGTCGCAGGCATGATCGGGAACGTCGAAGTTCACCTTTGTCGTCGGCTGCGCCGCTTTGGCAAACGCCGCTCGATTTTGCATCGCAACGCCAGCGGCAACGGATGCAAGCAAAAGGTCGCGTCGATTAAGCATGGTCGTCTCCTCGTTTGGGCTCTTGTTGATTATTCGGCAGCGCTCGGGCTTGGCACGGCAGCGGGCGCCCCCGCCGCACGCGAAGCAAAGAAGGTGATGATTGCGGCCATCAGCGAACAGGCGGCCAGGAAATAAAGCCCGGCCTCGAAGCTCTTGGTGGAATTGCGGATCCAGCCGACGATGAAGGGACCGAAATAGCCGCCGAGATTGCCGGTGGCGTTGATCATCGCGATCGCGCCCGCTGCCGCCGTTCCCGTCAGGAACATGGAAGGCATCGGCCAGAAAGCGACGCGAGACCCGTAAATGCCGATCGTGGCGGCGGACATTCCGAGCAGCGCCCAATAGGAAGCGCCCGACCATGCCGCAAAAGCAAGCCCGAGTGCACCAAGCGTGGAGGCCACGATCAGATGCCAGCGACGTTCCTTGTGGCGGTCGGACGACCAGCCCCACGCGACCAGCCCGACGGTGCCGATAATATAGGGCACCGAGGAAACGATGCCGGTCATCATATTGGTAAGGCCGATTCCCTTGATGATTTGCGGCATAAAGAAAACGATGCCGTAATTCGCGGTCACGCTCATGAGATAGATCAGCGACAGCGCCACCACGCGCGGATCGCCCAGCGCCCGCATCAAGGTCATGCGGCCCGCGCTTTCGACCTGGCTGTTTTCTCCATCGATCCGTGTCTGCAGCCAATCCCTTTCCTCCGGCGCAAGCCAGTCGGCATGCGCCGGACGGTCTGTCATCGCGCGCAGGATGACGAGACCAAGCAGGATGGCGGGCACCGCCTCGATAATGAAGATCCACTGCCAGCCTTTGACGCCGAGTACGCCGTCCATCTCGAGAATGGCGGCGGACGCAATCGATGCGACGGCGTTGGCGACGGGTTGGGCGATGAAAAGCGTCGAAATGACTCGGCCGCGATATTCGGCGGGAAACCAGTAGGTGAAATACAGGATCATGCCCGGAAAGAATCCGGCTTCCGCGGCTCCCAGCAAAAAGCGGATGATCAGAAAGCTTGTTGTGCCCGTGATAAGGCAGGTGAGGGCGGAGATGATCCCCCATGTGATCATGATCCGCGCGATCCAGATTCGCGCCCCGACCTTTTCCAAGATCAAATTGCTCGGAATTTCGAACAGGAAATAGCCGAAGAAGAAGATTCCGGCGCCCCAGCCGTAGATGTAGGCGTTGAAGCCCAGATCCTTGTTCATGGTCAGCGCGGCGAAGGAAATGTTGCTGCGATCGATATAAGCGATGCAATAGGCCAAGGCGATCAGGGGCAACAGCCGCCAGGAAACCTTGGCGATGGTCCGGCGCTCGATCGCCTGCGTTGCTTCCGCGGTCGCCATGAAATCTCTCCCCCGCTTTGCGCCCGATTTTTTAAGTGAGTGCTTCCGTAACCGCCGGCAACACGCTTGTGAAGAACCTAATTAGGATTGGCCGTAAACAGTCCGGCATCTTCTTGCAGAACGAGCCGGTCGTGGATCAGTTGCTGCGTAGCCTTTGCGATCGCCGACGCGCGGTCGCCTGCGTTCGGATAGCGCTCCGCCATCGACAGGCGCGGATCGTTGTTTTTCACGCGCTCCTCACGGGTCGCTGCGAACGGGATCATGGTGCCGTTGTTGTCGCACAATTCGCCTTCGCTAAAGCCAGCCTTGCGCAGATTCCAGCCGGTGTGAGTTGCGGCTGGCGCTTCCAGCGTCGGCAGGTGAATGCCGGCAATGTCGCGACCATCGGCGTCGGTCTTCGGAACGAATACCGGATAGGCAACTCCCTTCGACGGCGGCATGTCTTCTGATTTGAGCACCGTCGGCTGGGCGATCCGGCTCGGATAGGCGACGCCCGGGATGTTGGGAAAGCCGACCGCGTTGGCCCAGGGCGGCACCAGCGTCGAGTTGGCGCGGCTTGGGTAGCGGCTGTCGGGCGGCAGCGTGCCCTTACTGATCCACTCGTTCATGGCGACCAGCAACGCGCGCACCACGGGTCCTGCGTTCAGCGGATTGGTCGGGTTGGCGCAGGCCTTCGCCATCTGAGATTTATCCTGGGCGAGCGCGTAATGTTGCAGGTTGGACAGCAGGAACAGCCGGACATTGTCCGGCATGGTGATGGGGGCGCCCATGGTGTCCGTCACGACAAGCGAAGCGCGCTGCTGATAAAATTCCAGTTCGCTGTCGGTCTTGATGATCTTCGGACAATTGCCGGCGGCCATGCAGCGCGCAAGGAAGCCGTCGGTTTTTCCGGTGATGCTGTCGGTGATCACGGGATAGGTGAACGGAAAGTCCGCGCCCGGATAAAGCATGTCCGCGTGCTCGTAAGGTGAGCGGCCGGGCTGGCCGAAGCGATAATTGGTGAAGGTCTTCTTGCCGCCGGAAATATGCGGCATCAGGCCGTCAAAAACGGTTCGTCCGGCTTCGTCCGCATTGAAGCCGAGATAAAGATAGTCGTGCAGATATCGACCGCTTTGCGACGGGCCAAACCCGATCGCGCGGTCGATCCGCCCAGTGAGGGGATTGGCGGTGCCGGAGGTGTCTGCAGTCTCGTGACGAAGGAAGGAGACGACGTCGCGCATGGCGGCAAAGCCCAGGCCCATCACCTTGGGGTCCTTGGCGATATAGATGAACTCGTAGATGGCGCCGGCGTCAAAGCCTTCCGGCCGTTTGATCGAAATTTTGGTTGGGCTCTCGAACGTGACGCTGAGGCCCGCCGGCGTGGCGCGCGGATCGGCCTCGCGCTCACGAACGCTTATTTTGGTGTTTGCGGGATCCAGGTCGGCAGCCGGGTAGCTCAGCGTACCGGTCGCCGGATTGTTGGTGTGGTCGAAAACGAAATCTTCGCGTGCGAGGCCGGTCACGCCGGATACGACCGGGGGTGAAAAGGTCATGCGGCCGCCACCCGGAACAATGTCGCCCTGCCAGCCGCTCCACACCACGGTGTAGCCGTGGTTCATCAGGAAGCCGTTGCCGGCATCCGTAGCTTTGACAAGATCGTTCGTTACCGCGGGGATATCGTTGAACAGCGCCAGCCCCAGTTTGCTGCCGCGATTGAGCACCTCGTAGAACAGTGTGCGGTTGCCGTTCACAGCGACCGTCGGCCGCAGGATTTCTACGTCGGTCGTGGCCTCGACCTGGCCCTGTGCATTGCGCGGGGCGCGGTCGAGATCGACGATGATCTTGTTGTTGATATCGTCCGGCGCCACGGCGATGGTTGCGCGGGCCAAAATCCGGTCGTAGGTGCCGACCGCGCCGAAGGTTCGCCCTTCGAATGCGGGAGATTCCACCTTCAGAATTTCGAACTTGACGATCTTTGCGGCGCAAGGGCTGGCGAAAGCAAATGTCGCCGCGATCAGAATGATCGCACGCCGCATCTGTCCCATGGCACTCGTCTCCCAATACCCGGCGTTATCCGCCGCGGCTTTGGACGCCACACTATAGAGATAAGCCTCGGGCGGGAAGGGGCTCAAACCGGCGGGGTATCAGCCCTTTTCGGCCGCCAGCACCTTGCGGACCGCTGGCCGCTCCATCATGTGGTCGCGGTGCGCCTTGACCTTCGGAAAACGAGCGGGATCGACGCTGTCGCCTTCCAGCCACCCCGCGATCGTGAACAGATAGGGATCGCAAATCGTATAGCTGTCGCCTATCACCCATGGGCCCTTCATCATTTTGCTCTCGATCAGTTCGAAGCAGGCGGCCATGGTTTCCGGCACCTTCTTTTTCATCGCTTCGATCGCCGCTGGATCGTCGGCCCAACGGCTGGCACGCGGACGGTGAGCGTGGTTGATATGCACCGTCGAGCACAAATAGCTGTTGAAGGCCTGTACTTCGGCAAAGCCGAAGGGATCGTCGATCGGCGCCAGTCTTGCCTTTGGAAAGCTTTGAGCAATGTAGGCGAGCATGGCCGGTGTTTCGGTCAGGATGCCTCCGTCGGTCACCAGCGACGGGACGCGTCCCTTGGGGTTGATGGCCAGATATTCCGGCGAGCGCTGTTCGTTGGTTGCGAAGCTGATCTTGACGGTCGAATATTCGGCGCCGGATTCCTCAAGCGCGATATGCGAGGCCAGTGCGCAGGTGCCCGTTGCGTAGTACAACTTCATCATCGTGACCTCTCCCTCGAATATGTCTATTCAGCTATACCGTTGACCGTCAAATCCACCCCACTAGGGCTATTGTAACATCTGCTCTGCCTCGGGCGCGAGGAGCTTCGGAAGGACGACAATGCCGAAACTGTTTTCCGATCCCGAGGCTGTCGTCGAGGACATCATCCGCGACGTCGGCACCGATCTCGTGGTCGGCCTGCCGCTCGGTCTCGGCAAGGCCAACCACATCGTCAACGCACTTTATGCGCGCGCGGTTGCCGACCGCTCCATCCGTCTCACCTTCTTCTCGGCGCTGACGCTGGAGAAGCCGCGCCCATCCAATTTGCTGGAGCGCCGCTTCATCTCGCCCGTCATCGAGCGGCTGTTCGGGGCGTATCCGGATCTTGCCTACGCTGATCCGCTGCGTGCCAATCAATTGCCACCCAATGTTCAGGTGATCGAGTTCTTTTTCCTGGCGGGAAGGTGGTTGCATGTCCCGTCTGCACAGCAGAATTACATCTCCGCAAATTACACCCACGCGTCGTCGTATCTGCTTGCGCGCGGGCTCAATGTCGTCACGCAACTGGTGGCCAAGCGCGTGGTCGACGGCGTCCCCCGCTACAGCCTGAGTTGTAACACCGACACCACGCTCGATGTCCTGCGGGCACGCGCCGAGGGCCGCGCGTCGTTCAGGCTGATCGGGCAGGTGAATTCCGAATTACCTTTCATGCCCGGTGCCGGCGATCTGCCAGGCGAAGAATTCAGCGCGATACTGGAAAGCCCGGAAACCGAGTTTCCGCTGTTCGCGCCGCCGTCGGAGCCGGTCACCGACACCAAATACGCGATTGGCCTTCATGCGGCGGGCCTTGTTCGCGACGGCGGCACGTTGCAGATCGGCATCGGCCAGGTCAGCGACGCACTCGCGCAAGGCCTGATCCTCCGCCATCGCGACGGGGCGCAATTCAAGACGACTGTGAAGCGGCTCGCGCCCAACGGCGCGCCGTTCGAAACCGCACCCTTCGAAAAAGGCCTCTACGGCGTCAGCGAAATGCTGTTTGAGGCCTTCATCGGCTTGATCGACGCCGGCGTTCTCAAGCGCGAGGTGGATGGCGTGCTGCTTCATGGCGCGTTCTTCCTTGGCCCGAAATCGTTCTACCGTGCCTTGCGCGAAATGACGCCGGAGCAACTTGCGCGCATCCAGATGATGCCGGTCTCCTTCACCAACGAACTCTACGGCGATGAGGACCGAAAACGTCGCGCCCGTGTCGATGCGCGCTTTGTCAATAATACGATGATGGCGACCTTGATGGGTGCGGCTGTTTCCGACGGCCTCGACAACGGACAGGTCGTGAGCGGCGTCGGTGGACAATATAACTTTGTGGCGCAGGCTTTCGCGCTACCGGGGGCACGCTCGATTCTGACCCTTGAGGCGACGCGGCAGTCGGGCAGTCGGCTGCAATCCAATATTCTCTGGAGCTACGGCCACGAGACCATTCCGCGGCACTTGCGCGATATCGTCGTCACTGAATATGGCGTTGCCGACCTCAGGGGAAAATCCGACGCCGATGTGATCGCGGCCATGTTGCAGGTCGCGGACTCCCGATTCCAGGATGAATTGACCCGGCGGGCGAAAGACGCCGGCAAATTGCCAGCGAATTTTGCAATTCCGTCCGCCTATCGGCAAAACTATCCGGACCGGATTGCGGAGGCGCTACGGCCGGCCCGGCAGGCGGGTTTGCTTCCATTGTTTCCGTTCGGAAGCGATTTCACGGACGTGGAGCAGCGCCTGATCCCGGCTTTGCAATTCCTGCAAGAGGTGCAGCGTTCGCCCCGGCGCCTGCCCGCGCTGCTCTGGCAGGGATTGAGGCGGCAGCCTGATGCGGCTGACGCTCAATGCCTGGCGAGATTGGGGTTGGATAAGCCGGCGAATTGGTCGGAGCGGCTTTATCGAGCGTTGGTAAGCGCCGCGCTGGCGAAGAGTTGCATCGCCTAATGTCGTCCCCGCGAACGCGGGGACCCATAACCACCGATGTTTGTTGTTGCATCGATGGTCACTCACACTTGCGTATTCAAGATTTCAAACAGCAGTGTGCCCAAGGACACAACTTCGCGATCTCGCGGCAACTACGCCCGAGTTTTGCCTGAGACACCTTTGCCCTCCGAAAATCAGAGGGCGCGGGGAATGCCGGGCGCTGGATGCGCCCGTAGCCTTGTGTGCGGTAAAAGTAAAAGCACACAAGCATAGTCACCACGGTCACACCGGAAACACCCGGCATTCCCCGCGCAATGGTTTTAACGGTTTCCTCCGCGCTCTCCCCGGTGACCGGGCTTGTTTGCCACCGTCGCCCCTGAGAAGCGTTAGCTTCTCAGGAACTTGACGCCAGCGTCGGGGCGTCAGGACCACACGGCTTCGCCGTCCGCGCCCGTCTTCACAAAAGCTGCTCGGCGGTCTTGGTACCAGTCCCGCCGAAGCTTTAGCGAAGGCGGATCAGCGCCGCTCGTCTTGCGCCGCCGCCGCGTCCACCGCATCCCGTCCCGCGTCCGTGACGATCGCGAGCCGCCCCTCTTTGGGACGGGACCAAACCGCAATAAACCTGCTTCTACCTTGCCGTCAAGCAAAATTCGGAAAATCAGAAATTGCGATCATGCAATTGTTACGCGAGGGCGGACTTCTTACCGGCGCGCAGCATTTCCAGCACGTTGTAGAGCCCGGTCAACGTCAGGTGCGGATGCTCGGCCAACACACGTTTGCGATGGAGGTCAAGTTCTTCGGCGATGACGCGAATACGCCCGCGCCCTGCCGACGTCACACGGCTGGCCGCCGTTCATCCTCGTCTGCGACGTCGGACATTGCATCGAGGTCTATGCCGACTTCTCGGGACAAGGAAAGAACTACACTCAGTTCCCAGACCGCCAGACCTTCCGCATTTATCTTGAAGACCTGCGCAATGAGGAAGCCCGCGAACGCCTGCGCAAAATCTGGCTCGATCCAATATCGCTGGACCCGGCGCAAACTTCCGCGAAGGTAACGCGCGATATTGCAAAGCGCCTCGCGCAGGTCTCGCTCGCGCTCGAAAAGAAGAACTATCGCGCCCAGGACGTCGCAATGTTTCTGATGCGCTGCCTGTTCACGATGTTCGCGGAAGATGTCGGCCTCCTTCCGGAAAAGTCCTTCAAGGAAGTGCTTGAGGAATGCGAAAAGAACCCCGAAATCTTCCGTCACGACGTCACCCAGCTTTGGGAAGCGATGAACAGTGGTGGTTGGGCACATGCGTTGAAGCAGGAAGTGAAGAAATTCAACGGCGAGTTTTTTAAGGACTGCGGGGCGCTCCCGCTGGGCCGCGAAGAAATCGGCGAATTGCGACAGGCCGCCGGTTATTCTTGGAAAGACGTCGATCCCTCGATCTTCGGCACATTGCTAGAACAGGCGCTGGACCCGGATGAACGCGACCGGCTGGGTACACACTACACGCCGCGCGTCTACGTCGAACGGCTTGTGGTGGCGACCGTCATCGAGCCGTTGCGCGAGGATTGGCGCAACGTACAGGCCACCGCGGAAACGAAGCGCGCCTCGGGCGATCTCAAGGGTGCCGCCGCCGAGGTCAAGGCGTTCCATGACAAGCTGTGCGAAACGCGAGTGCTTGATCCCGCCTGCGGCACCGGAAATTTCCTCTACGTCTCACTGGAACTGATGAAACGCCTGGAAGGTGAGGTGCTGGAAGCGTTGCTCGACCTTGGCGCCCAGGAGGCCTTGCGCGGGCTTGGTTCGCACAGCGTCGATCCCCATCAATTCCTTGGGCTTGAGATCAACCCCCGTGCCGCAGCGATAGCCGAACTGGTGCTGTGGATCGGCTATTTGCAATGGCACTTCCGCACCAAAGGCGCGGCCCCGGATGAGCCGATCCTGCGTGCGTTTAAAAACATACAGGTCAAGAATGCGGTACTGACATGGGATAGCGAGCCCGTTCCGAAAATCGTCGAGGGCAAGGAAACCTACCCTAACGCCCGGCGGCCTGAATGGCCGACGGCAGAATTTATCGTCGGCAATCCACCGTTTATTGGCGGCAAGGATATTCTTCCGCCTGACGCTTGGCGTTCAGCATTAGCACGTCCCAGGCGCGGTCCGCGCTGCGCCGGCCGCGTGAATCCTCGGGAATATCGGCGGTGAAAAGGTCGTTCTGGCCCGGAACTTTCTTGGCGCCCTTCAGGCGGCTCTGCTTCGCCTCCAGAACGAAGCTGTTCTTCTTGTAGAGGTCGATCCGCCCCTGAGAATTGCCTTCGTCGCGGTGCTTCTTGACCGCGCGTTCGAAGACGTAATCGTTGTGTTCGTGGGTAGCATCGGCGGGATCAGGCGGCGGCAGTCCAAGGAGTGCAATCAATTCGTTGAGAAACGAGACGTAGTTCGCCCGCTCCTGGCCGCCCTCGCGACCCTGCCAACGCCGGATAAAGGCTTCAACGGCTTCGGTGTTTTTGGTTTCCCCCATAGATGCAACTTAGCGGGAGGAGGTGCTTGGATACAACCCTACGAAGGCAGGTAGCCACGGTGTTTAACTGGAACGCCGCGGCAAAGCCCGAGGCCAAGGACGGTTTCCGATTTCGCTCATCCATAAGGACAAGCTACCTATTCTTGTTGACCGGCTTTCGCTTTTCGATGAAGGCCGCCATGCCTTCGGCGCGGTCTTCCAGAGCGAAGGTCGAGCGAAACAGGTCGCGCTCGACATTGAGCCCTTCGGAGAGCGGCGTCTCAAACGCCCGATTGATGGCGCTTTTGGCCATTTCCGCCGCGGGATGAGACATCTCGGCGATTTTTTCCGCCATCGCCATGACCTCGGTCATAAGTTTGTCTGCGGGGATAATGCGGCTGACGAGGCCGGAGCGTTCCGCTTCGGCTGCGTCCATCATCCGTCCGGTGAGGCAGAGATCCATCGCCTTGGATTTGCCCACCGCGCGCGTCAACCGCTGCGTGCCGCCGATACCCGGAATAGTGCCGAGCGTGATTTCCGGCTGGCCGAATTTCGCGGTGTCGGATGCAATAATGATGTCGCACATCATCGCCAGTTCGCAGCCGCCGCCGAGCGCGTAGCCGCTGACGGCAGCAATCGTCGGCTTGCGGCATTTGGCGATACGGTCGCCGCGGATCGCGACGAAGTCGCTGGCAAACATGTCAATAAAGCCTTTCGGCTGCATCTCCTTGATGTCGGCGCCGGCCGCGAAGGCCTTTTCGTTGCCGGTGACCACGATGCATCCGATATTGCCGTCGGCTTCCAGGTCATCGACCGCAGTGGCGATCTCGCTGAACACTCCGAAGGATAACGCGTTGAGCATCTTCGGGCGATTAAGCGTGATCACGCCAACCTTACCCCTGGTTTCGACGATGATGTGCTCGAACGTGCTCATGGTCTCACCCCGCACCTGATATTTGCGGGCAATGTGCCTGCGGATGGGACCGGCTTCAAGTGGCGCCGTCTCAACAAGATTCTGGCCCGACGAGGCTTGCCATGGTCCGGCCAGCTATCCGATACCGCCGCGATTGTCAGGTGATGAACATGCGCGCGGCCGACGCCATCGTCAGCAGCGCGCCAAACCCGATGAAGATTTTTCCGATCAGCGACGTCTGGTTCCAGACCGTGCTTTCTCCGGTCATGGTGGCTGCGGGTGCTGGCGGTGAGCTGACGGGCGCGGTCGGCGTTGAACTGCTTTCTTGCAGCGTCCGGTCGGCGTCGTTGAGCTGGTCCGCCGCGACCACCACGGTCCGGTTGTCGGCATCTGCATTATCGGACGCTGCTGCCGTAGCGCCGGTTCCCGCCGGAATTGCCGCGGCGGCATCGAGGTGGACGCCGGCGAGCAGCATCTGCGCATTTGCGTTGGCGATCGATGGCGAAACCGTCGGCAGCGCCTTGCTGTTGTCGATGACTGCATCGGTCACGACAGCCTTCTTGTTGCCGGCGTCGGCGTCGGCCGTCGCGACCGCGTGTAGTTTGTGGTGCGCGTAGTGCCTTCGATGGTGAGAAGCGTGCCTATGAGTGACCGGAGCAGAAGTCGAATTGTCCGATTTCGCATCCGTTGCGGAATCCTGTTCCGTGGCTGCCTTGGCCGGGGTTGCAAGCAGCACAAAAAACCCGGCAGCTAAAATCAAGGCCGAGCACCCGCTGGCTTTGATGATCATTTGGCAATCTCCCCATTCGCCAGTCCCGGCGGGAAAAAAGACCTGCGGCGGTGTCCATAGCGGGGCAAAAAAAGGGAATCTTCGGACAAGTCCCGTCTAAAACGCGGCAGGCGGATCAGCCGTCATCCTGAATCAGCTGTGATTTATCAGGCGCGTGTCACCGCTGCAGAATGTGCTATGAGCCGTGCGGCGAAAATCCTGCGTGACGATTCCCGCCAACTGCCATGGCGAATCGATATCACGAATTCGTGATTGGTGCTTCGGGGCGTAACAATTTGAAAAAACGACCGAATTAAAGCTTGGGAGCGCGCGTGCGCGAAAGTGAAGACGAGTGGACTGGCCTGATGCGGCTGGCCATTTCAGGCGATAGCGCTGCGTATCAACGTCTGCTCAAGGCCGTCACGCCGGTGTTGAGGGCCGGGGCTCGCCGCGGGCTGGCGCGGGCTGGTCAGCCGACCGATCAATCCGAGGATGTCGTGCAGGACATTTTGTTGGCGGTGCATCTAAAGCGGCATACGTGGGACGCGAACGCGCCGTTCGCGCCCTGGCTGTTTGCGATCGCCCGCAACAAGCTGATCGATGCGTTGCGGCGCCGCGGCCGCCGGGTGTTCGTTAACATCGACGATTTTGCCGAGTTTATTCCTGACGAGCCGGTCGCCGAGACCGCCTCGGCCAACGAGGTTGCAACGCTGCTACAGACCCTTCCTCCACGTCAGCGCGAGGTTTTGCATTCGATCGCGGTCGAAAGCACCTCGATCCGGGACACGGCCGCGAAGTTTGCGATGAGCGAGGGGGCGGTGCGCGTGGCGTTGCATCGCGCGCTCACAAGCCTTACCGCCAAGTTGCGGGAGCATTAGGAATGGAAACCGAACAACTCATTCGAACGCTCGCGGCCGACAACCCGCACCACGCCCGCCCGGTCGGATTGGTTCTGGCCCTTGCGCTGGTGGCGGCGGCGCCGGTTTCACTCGCGATTTTCATGATGGGGCTTGGCGTTCGGCCGGACGTCATGACAGCGATGCATAATCCGTTCTTCGATCTGAAGTTCGTGATCACGCTGGCGCTGGCGATCTCGGCCATCGCGGTGGGCCTGCATCTTTCCCGCCCCGAGGCATCGCTGAAGGGTTGGGGATGGCTGCTCTTGATCCCCGTCGGGATCATCGCGGCCGGAATTGCGAGCGAGATGATGATGCCGCAGCGGCTGCCGATGATGACGCGCCTGATCGGCAACAATTCGCGGGTCTGCGTGACCGCTATCCCGCTGTTGTCGCTGCCGCTGCTCGCCGGAGCGCTGGTCGGATTGCGTCACGGTGCGCCGGCGCGACCGGCGGTGGCCGGTGCGATGGCCGGGTTGATCTCGGCCGGACTGGCCGCGACCTTGTACGCGTCTCACTGCACCGACGATTTACCGCTATTCGTGGCAACCTGGTACCCGATCGCGACCGCCATGGTGGTAGCGGCCGGTGCGCTCATCGGTGCGAAGGTGCTCCGGTTCTAACGCTCCTAGG
>CAVZJE010000018.1:0-450661 GCA_963775545.1 uncultured Alphaproteobacteria bacterium | reverse complement strand
TTGATTGCGTTCCTTTGCAAGGTTGAGCAGACGGGCACGTACCGACGCGCCAATATTTTGGATTGGCTTACGCATCCACGGTGAGCGCCTCCAGGCGAGGCTGCACGACTTTCTCCCAGATACCGGCTTCGACGGCGAACTTTGCGATCTCCGCGGGCGTCGCCTTGCAAAGTCTGAGCGCTTCCTTCATGCCCTGCGTCGCATGAGCGAAGCCGGTCGAAGAGTTATAGAAAGCCTTTTGATGCGTGGCGTTCTTGAAGAGATCAACAACGGTCTTGGCCGGAGAGTAAATAGGAACGCGGATACTCTCAATCGTGTGGTGCTGAATTCCTTTGTCGAAGACCTTGGGCCCGAAACGCATGATCTGAATGCGGGGCTGGGTAATCGTTGGCCGCCAGTCACGCGGGCCAATTGCCATCCAGACGAAAGGAGGAATGCGGTCCGTCAGTTCGTAAAAGGCGAGTGCCAAATCATGGCAGATGACGCCATTGGGCACGAGCTTTGCCGCTACGGCCAGCGAATGATTGGCGTCAAGCGGCGCGTCGGGCAGTTGGTAAAGTCCGCGGCTTAGCTGATTGAGAAGGCCATTCCGCTCCATGCGCGAGATGGTGGCCGACGTAATCCCCTCCTTGATGAACTCGGACAGACGCATCATGCCGCGCTCTTGCAGAACGGAGGTCACTAGATCTTCCTGGCGTGTGGGCTCGTTTTCCATGTCTCACACATGATACAAAATCTGTGTTTCACGTATGATACAAAACCTAGCAAAAGTCAAGGTAATAGTAGAGGTTTTATATCAATTGGCTTTCTATAAGATATTGAAATTGCTTATTTTATCAAAATCTTAGCGTGTCGATGCCCGCCGCATCCGAATGTCTATTCCTGTCATACGCAGCCGATATTCGCAGAGCGCCTTGCTCACCCCAAACTGACGGCAATCTCCGCTGCCGTTTTTCCGCGCGATCGCAACCGATAAATTCCATCGCGGGGAAGAAGAACGCTGCTGCGTACCATTCCGCCTCCTGCTCTTGTTTATCCGAGTAATCGCTCGGTAGGAGCAGGCCCGTTTTTGAAACCTCGACGCGCGCCGGGACATGTTCAAGCTCAACATGAGCTAGCTCATGCATGAGGTCGTACCTCTGACGAGTCATCGCATGCGCGGGATTTAGTACAATGCCAAGCCTCTCGCCTTCCTTGAGGGTCATTGCAGACCAGCTGTCGCCATCAACAACCGTCAATTGCCGGACGGCGCCGACCGGCAATCCCAGCGAATTGAAGTCCAGAATGAATATCCCGAGCTGCGACGCGTACGGTCCTTACCCCTCGTCGTTCTGTTTGCGTCTCCCTCGGTCGCTGGCGGCGCGGTCTCGCTGTTCATGCCCGGTGGCGGATGCCCGGTATGCCTAGAGTGGGCTTGGGAGGATGATCCCGTCGTCATCGCAGCTCCGCCTGGCATGTTTGACGAAGCCGAGCTGTTTCAGCCGCCCGGATGTGCCGAACGCACGTTCGCCGGCACGTCGTTTGACCTCCAGGAACTTTCGCTGCAGGCGACACGCGTTGTGACAGGTTTTTTTGCGGGAGCGGCTCTTCAGTCGTCGTCCGCCGTCTATACCCTTACCTTTCAGGACGAAGATGGCATCCGCATGCCAAGCTGGCGCAAGAGCCGTCTGGACCCTCATGCCAAGTGCTCATGCCAAAAGTGACCGTGTGGTTGTCGTCAGATACGCTGTCGTCGATGACCGACGAAGCTGACCGGCGATATCCTCTCGAAACGGGCGGCGTACTTGTTGGGTATTGGACTAATGCCAATGCCGCCGTCGTGACTGATTTCGTGGGTCCGGGTCCGGCTTCGATTCACGGGCGATATTCTTATCAGCATGATCATGTATGGGAAGCTGAACAAATCGCCTTTCACTATGAGCGATCCGGTCGATCACATGTCTATATCGGCGATTGGCACACACACCCTAATGCAACGTCGGGCAATCTGAGCGGGACAGATCGGCGTTCGATCCGGCGCGTGATTGAATTTCGCGAGGCTCGAGCCGCTCACCCCCTCATGCTCCTTCTGTTCGGACGTCCAAGGCAGTGGGAGGCGGCTATCTGGGTGTCGGCGTTAAAGCCGCGCTGGGGCTGGCGCTCGCGTCTTTTGGTCGAACCAGCCATGCTGCAACGTTTTGAAGCCGCCGAAGGGGCAGCAACATCTCTTTGAAGGCTGTTACGATCGGATCCAGCCACCGAATAAAAACGGGCATCCTAAGGGGAACGGATCAGCTCGGCTTTGAAAAGATCCTGCTCAACACCAGAAAGAAGAGTCCACCAACGATCGACAGCACAATCGTCAAGAGCTTCGTCTGCGTCAAAACACAGGCGATCATGCCTTCCTGGCGATTGACTGGGCCCCTTTTCGAAAACAATCGGGCCAGCCAAAGATCCTCGACCACGTCGGCAAAACCATAGAGCACCGCCATGAGCAGAAAGAACCGCACCGCGCTTTCGAGCCAGCCGTAGTTAAAATGCAATTCAAGCAAGCCAAGCCAGAAGAATGCGGCGAAGCCGGCGCAGAAAACGGCAAATCCAACATCGATCCAAAGCAACACCGGCTGGATATAGAGGCTCAGCACACTTTTGCCTGAAGGCGCCGGGATGCCGTTGGCGGTACGAATGAAGCTATTCAGATAAGCTGCATCATAAAAAGGGAAAACCCTTTCGGGGACTTTCATTCCCGGGCCGAGGCAGTCTTCAATCATACCGCGATAGCGCGCGTTGGCTCGATAACACAGGACGGCTCCAATCAAGCCAAGGGCCGACGCCACGAAGTAAAGAAGCGCGAGCATTTTCTTACTTGGCCGGTGGTTTGACGAAGAACGTGACGCAGCCCCTGTTTCCCCCATAGATAGGCCGCCCGGTATAGAAGGGCTGCCAACCCGGAATTGGGGTGACCGCATCGTTGACGTAGAAGAAAAGCTCTCCGGGTACTTTTGGCGTGACGTATTCGGAAATCTTTGTAAATTTTGGATCCGGGTCCGGCTCCAGGAAGTCGAACTGACTGCCTATGGCGCCATAGCGCGCGACAGGTTGGAACCAGGGCTGTCCGGAGTGCCGCTTCAACGGTAATAACAAAGCATTCCAGATCATCTCGGTGACACTAAGACTGCTTCCGCGCTCATTCCGGAACGTCTCATATCCCCGCCCGTCCGTGGCAACACTCCCGTTAAACAGTTCCCCATCAGCCGCCGTCGTACATTTGTTCACCTCGCTATACCCCTTATACGCCTCGTCGAGCTCCACTTTGTCCGGTGTTGTCCAAATGAAATACCTGTTGAGCCGACCTACCCGATAACCCGTTGCAAAACAGGGATCGGAAACATCAAACGAAAAGAGCACGCCCTCCGGAGGAAAATCCGCAGGCTTCCCTTTCGCCTTACAGACGAAGCCAGCATCGTCTAGAGCGGTAAAGAGCCAATGACTCGGAATTGTCACGGCGACATACAGGATGGCGAGCGCTGATAGCGCCGGTCCCAAGTAGTCCCGCCAACTCGACCGGACACCGCTCAAGATTTTCTCTCTGGTATTCAAAATGTTCGTCGGATGTACGGCCGGCGCCGGTAGGCGGTGAGCGAACGCGCCTTTCCATAGCAATGCCATTCTATCCGTGATTCCTGCAGCGACCTTCGTGCTACTCCACAACAGGAGGGCGAGGAGGAAGACGAGGATGAGAAACATTCCCGGGTATTGGACATACGCAACTAGCCACGACGATGCCCATCCCGGCAGGAACCCACTCCCCGTTTCAATAAGATCGGAAACCCATGCCAGTTTGTTGCGCTCGGCCAAGAGCACATTGCTGCGACCGGTCAACGGGAAAACGACGAAGAATACCGTTGCAATGAGTGTAGCCAAGTACAAGGCAGCGCGCAGATAGACTAGGGGCCAGATTGTTCTGCGCTCCAGTACGACCCGTGCCTCGGCATCTGCCTGTAGCTCGAGCAGGTCGGCTGAACCGCTATTCTGCTTCGGCAGAGGGTCGATCCTGAAATCGGCATCGATGCCGTTTGGGTTCGGGACGTTTACGACGACCTCATAGTTGTGAGGGATGCCGATCGGAGCATAAACGTGAGCGTGGTTTTTGATACGCCTGAAGACACTTTCGTGGATCTTTGGCTTGTCGACATACACCTCGTCTTTGAGCGTTCTGGAAAAAAGCTCGTTGCAGAGCCGGGAAATCCGCCTTGGCCCGTACCGATAGTAGCTGCCGAATCCGCTGCGGGAGTTGTACAGGCGCCCGTCCTTGTCCTGGGCTTCCTTGATTTCAGCCACGGCCTCCGGGTTGGCGGCCTTCAAGGTCAAACCGCAGGCCTTGGCTTCCTGGATTATCCAATACAGCGGAATTTGGGCGAGTGAATTGTCCGGATAGCCCCCGCCAACGTTCGCGTGTACGCCGGCAAACCAGACCTGCGAGAGCCTTTCGCCCTTTGTGAACCTGGGCGAAGTGGTTTGGGGCCTTTCGTTCCGCTCATTCCACAACACCGGATGGAAGGTGGTTCGCTCGTCGTCGAGCGATAGGGCGTGGCAGGCTCGCACCACGTCCGGATGCAGGGTGTGCGAGGGAAGCTCAAGCGGCCATAGCCACTGGCTGACACCACGCGTCATCTCATCAACGGGCAGTCCATAGGCGGCAACAGTGTCCCACAATCCGAGAAAGCGGATAACCGGCACGTTCCGGCCAGCGGGCACAACACTTTGCGTGGCCGTGTCCTTGCCGAACCATGTTTTGATTTGCTTGAAGATCAAGCCCCAATTCGTATGGAAGTGCCTCTTATGATAGGCGCGATAGGCCGCATGCGCCCGTTGATCCAATTCCGTTTCGGAAATCGAGTCCGCCGGAATGAGCCCCTGATCGAGGATGAGACCGATCACCACCCGGATGGTGAACGCGCCACGGCTGAATCCGAATGCGTAAATCTCGTCGCCTGTCTGCCGGAAATTGCGGCATGCGAATTTGTAGAGCGAAATCACATTTCGGCGCAGACCGACGCCGAACGCACCGCCCAGCGCCGCCAAAAGCTTGAACGACGAGGTCCCCACCCCGTCGTCGTAGCATGCGACCTGCTCGTCATCTCTCAGATCCAGCGCGTAGAACATGCGCCAAACGTTCGTGCGCCAGAAGCTCGCTGAGGAGTTTCCCGTCCCGTCAGACAGCAAAACAATTCGCCTTGGCATGGCTCCCTCCACACGAAAAAATAGACAAGACCAATATGAACATTCGTTTGGCTTGTGGCTCTCCAAAAGCCATTGGAAATGAGCCATTATGATCAGCGCGGAGCAAAAGTTGCAACGCGATTCTCGTACAACTTGCATCTATTTCATGTTCGACCGCGTCGCCAAGCCGACCGGCCTCTGCGCGCCACCGCTAGACGCCTCTTAACGAGACTAATCGATATCAATAGATGAGGGGCTTCGCCCCAGGCTCCAAAAATTCGTCGCAGCTATTGCCCTGAGTAGGGGCGAAGAAATTGGGAAGTCGGGAACCTGTCCTTTCATTCGCTTTGGTATCCAATTGTACCACGCATTTCTGACAACCATTTTGCTTCGGCAAGGCCAATTGCATCATGTGGGGGATGATCACGTTTTCCAATGCGCTCTTAATTGGCCGCTGTACCAAGCTACGCCAAGGAGGCGCGTGAGATTGTCGCCCGTGCCGGAATCGCAGGTCGAGGACAAGGGCGACGAGACTAGCCACACCGTTGTGGCCCGCAAACGATAAGGCGCTTATGTGATGAACGAGTTCGGGCAGAAGGGAAAGGTACCGCTCTCGGAACGGCTCTCGGTGTCACCTGAGGAGGCAAGCGCCCTCACCGGGATCGGGCTGACCTCCATTCGCGAGGCGATCAGCAGCGGTGATCTCAGGGCCAAGAAGCACGGGAGGCGTACGATCATCCTGCCCGACGATTTGAGAGTATGGCTCGAAATGCTGCCGGACGCCGGTAAGCCGATTGAAGAAAGCCCCGCTTAGGCGGGGTTGCGAGGCGCGGCGGCGCGAGGGGGCTGACCGAAGATCAGTAGTAAGACGCGCAAAATCTCCGGAACCAGCGCAGTAGCAGGCTGAAATTGTAGCCGTGCGATTGTCGAGAATATTTTTATTTTCGTTTTCACCTTCCTCGCTTGGTGTTCTGCACGAGCGCCGCGTGTCACAGCGGCCGCTGTTGCCGGCTTGTGAGTTGAGCAATGTCACTTAACGCTTCGTTAGGCTGGCTCCCTCGTTGCGAGCGGGCAGCGTCAAGAACCAAGCAATACAAGCGGACACACCGCCGGTGCCTCGCCCGTGAGTTGGCCGCATGCCGGTGGCAAAATGTAGCCGGGGATTCTGTCAGGCGGCGTGCGGGATCGCGCTCGTTGGTCGCCAGGCGCGGGAAATCATAGGCAAATCACAGCGCTTACCATTTACCGTCACGGAACTTTTTGGGTAAGCGAGACTGGTAAAAAATCGGTAAGACAGAACAGACACGAATCGAGAAAGTCCTTTATTTAAAGGCCTTCAACGTATCCCGTCACGGATCATGTATCCCGCGCCGCGAATGGTATGCAGCAGTGGACGCTCGAAACCTTTGTCGATCTTGGAGCGCAGCCGTGAGATGTGCACGTCAATGACGTTGGTCTGCGGATCGAAGTGATAATCCCAGACGTTTTCCAGAAGCATGGTCCGCGTCACGACCTGGCCTGCATGCTTCATCAGATATTCCAGCAGCCGGAACTCGCGCGGCTGCAGCGTCAATTCCTCCTTACCGCGTAATACGCGGTGCGAGAGCCGATCGAGCTCCAGATCGCCGACGCGATAGGTGGTGTCCTCCGCAGGCCCGCCACGACGCCGTGACAGCACCTCGATCCGGGCCAGCAGTTCGGCAAACGAATAGGGCTTGGGCAGATAGTCGTCGCCGCCCGCCCGCAAACCCTTGATGCGGTCATCGACTTGTCCGAGCGCGGAGAGAATCAATACCGGGGTCCGGTTGCCCTTCTCGCGCAGCGCGCCGATCAGCGACAGGCCGTCACGTTTGGGCAGCATGCGATCGACCACGAGGACGTCGTAATCGCCGCCTTCCGCGAGCGCCAATCCTTCCTCGCCATCGCCGGCAAGATCGGCCACGTATCCTACCTCACGGAACGCCTTGACCAGATAGTCGGCGGACTCGCGATCGTCTTCGATAATCAAAAGTCGCATCTGGGTGTCGGTTGCGATCGCGGTCACGTGGGAACTTCCATCACCATGGCGCGGCCGGGGGCCTCATGCAAGGCGATCGGACGCGCCCTATAGTGGAGTGGATTTGACATTCGCTACCCATCTGGCCGCAAGCTCGCAAAGCGAATGTCAAATCCTAAACTCCACTATAATCCTATATTTGCTAGTGGTCCTTTGATTCTAACATTCGCAAAAGTGCCTGCCGAGAAGGGATGCGAATGTTAGAATTGGACCACTAGAGCCCAACAAAGCCAAAAAAGCGGGCGGTGAAGCTGGGGGAACCTCACCGCCCTTTGACCTCCCGACGGAGGGGGGCGTTTTCCACCGGAAGGTAGTCAAGGAAGCGGGTTCACGACCCGCCCCCAAGGAAAGTGCCGTCGGCGGGGGGCGATTTGTGCCGACGGTACCCTCCCATTTCATCGTACCCGACGCTTAGCCCTTCGCCAGCGGAACCGCGACAAAACGCGAAGATCCGCCGCTCTTGACCCGCATCAGGACGCTATTCTTGCTGTCGTTGCGCGCGGCGGTGATGGCCTCCCGCACGTCTCCGACATTGGCAACGCTCTTGCCGGCGACTTCCAGGATGACGTCGCCCTCCTTGAAACCGCGTTCAGCCGCCGCGCTCTTCGGATCGACATCCGTGACCACGACACCGTCCTTTCCGGCGCCGGCGACGCTGTTGGCCGGCGCAAGAGTCAACCCGAGCTTCGGCACATCGGTTCCACGGGCAGCACTGCCCTTGTCGCCATTATCGGTGTCAGCCTTGGCTTCGAGCGTATTCGGCAACTGACCGAGGCTAAGGCTGATTGTCTTGTCCTGGCCTTTATGGAGCACGCTGAGCTTGACCGCAGTCCCGGGCGACAACCCGCCAATGGTGCGGGCGAGTTCGCGGGCATCCTTGACCGTTTCGCCGTTCACCGCCGTGATCACGTCGCCGGACTCGATTCCGGCCTTCGACGCCGGACCGTTCGCTTGCGGTTCCGCGACAAGCGCACCTTCTGCCTTCTTCAGACCGAGGCTGTCGGCGATATCGGCCGTGACCGGCTGAATCTGGACACCGATCCAGCCGCGGCTGACCGAACCCTTGTCCTTGAGCTGGGCAACCACGCTCTTCACGGTGGAAGCCGGGATCGAGAACGCAATGCCGACGCTGCCGCCGGACGGCGAATAGATCGCGGTATTGACGCCCATCACCTCGCCTTCCGTATTGAAGGCCGGACCACCCGAGTTGCCCTTGTTCACGGGCGCGTCGATCTGGATGAAATCGTCATAGGGACCGTTACCGATGTCGCGGCCGCTGGCCGAAACGATACCGGCCGTCACCGTGCCGCCGAGCCCGAAGGGGTTACCGACCGCGAGAACCCAATCGCCGATCCGCGGCTTGCCGTCGGACAATTTAGCGAACGGGAAATTCGATCCGCCTTCAACCTTGATCAGCGCGAGATCGGTGCGGGCATCGGTTCCAATCACCTTGGCGCTGTAGGTCTTGCCGTCGTCGGTCGTCACTTCGACCTTGTCGGCGCCGTCCACGACGTGGTTGTTGGTCACGGCAAAGCCGTCAGCCGAAATGAAGAAGCCGGAACCCTGCCCGGTCACCACGCCACGGCCACGCGGAATGCCGTGTGGCAGATCTCCCCCGCCGAAGCGGCGGAAGAAGCGTTCCATCGGAGATCCCGGCGGGAACGGCGAGTCGTCATTGTTGTCGCCGTCGTTCTTGGCGACCTTCTCGTTGATGTTCACCTTCACCGAAATCACGGACGGTTTGACGCGCTCGACGATGTCGGCAAAGCCGACCGGCTGGGCGACCTTGCGAACTTCATTGTTGACCTGCGCGTGCGCAGGGGTGCTGAAGATATCGACCGGACCGGACGACGAACCGAAGCCGTAAACGGCGACGCCGAGGCCGGCGACGACCGATGCCATCAGCGCTAATCGGCGTGCCGACAAAAGCGAACGGCGCGGCGCGCGGTATGACGGGAGTGAGGAAAGATCGGTGGGGCAGTCAGTCATAAAAGCTTCTCCAGAGCCTGAATTATATCGTGCGGGGGCAAGCACATGTAAGGCCCAAACATGGGCATTTCCGCCTTACGGTGCGCTGGCGGAGGAATTAAACTTTGGTAATGAGCAGGCCATTCTATGCGACGGATTATCGCAGGCCGAATGAGTTCGCGCGGCGCTTGCTGCCGCTATTTTTCGGAAACCTGCTCCGCGGCGATGAGCTGATTGAGCCGCGCCTCTTCTTCGGGCGTCAGACTTAGCAGCGCCGCATCCTGTCCTGCACCGGATTGGGCACGGCGGCGGCCGTGAATCCACAGGGCAATACCGCCGCCCGCCAACGCCAGCGGCGTCAAAAACCAGAGCAGCCAGGTGTGCGAGTTGAGGCGGGGCTTCAACAGCACGAACTCGCCATAGCGCGCCACCAGAAAATCCATCACCTGTGCATCGCTGTCGCCAGCTGCGATCCGCTCGCGAACCAACAACCGCAGGTCCCGCGCCAGCGGCGCTTCCGAATCATCGATGGACTGGTTCTGGCAAACCATGCAGCGCAGTTCGCGCGACAAATCCCGCGCCCGGGCTTCCTTGGCGGAGTCCGCCATGACC
Organism: uncultured Alphaproteobacteria bacterium; assembly: GCA_963775545.1. Classification (GTDB taxonomy): domain Bacteria; phylum Pseudomonadota; class Alphaproteobacteria; order Rhizobiales; family Xanthobacteraceae; genus Bradyrhizobium. The sequence continues at coordinate 440,823 of CAVZJE010000018.1, read as the reverse complement.
TCGTCGGGCTGCACGGCAACGGCTGAGGTCGCCACCATTGCAACAATCGCCAATGCGAGAAGGAAAGCTCGTTTCAAGACATCACTCCGCCGCCTGCAATCCGCGCAGCGATTTCGCGGGTTTCGGTGCGCCGACCCGCAGACGCCGATCCGACAACGAAAGCATGCCACCGAATGCCATCAGCACGGGTCCGAACCAGATAAACAGCACGAGAGGCTTGTGGTAGATCCGCACCCCAACCGAGCCGTTGGCAGCGATGTCGCCAAGCGAGATATAGAGCTGGCTTGCCCCGCGCGATAGCAATGCTGCTTCGGTCGTGGTGGCGCTGCGCGTCGTGAAATTGCGTTTCGACGGCGTCATGGTGGCGATCACGCGACCGTCGATCAGCACGCTGAACTTCGCCACCATTTCGCGGTAGTTCGGCCCCTCGCGCGGCGTCAGACTTTCGAGCTTGAGGCCGTAACCGGCGATATTGGTCACGTCGCCTGCTCGCATCGACCTGATATTTTCGCTGTTCCAGGTGGTCTCGCAGACGATGCCGATCAGCGCGATCCCGACGCCGGCATGGGCGAACATCGTGCCCCAGGACGAACGCGGCAGCCCACCCGCTCGCCGTATCGCGGTGCCGAACGGCAGCCGAAATAGCCCCGTGCGTTCGACGATATCGGTGATGGCGCCAATGATCACAAACATCGCAAGACCGATCGCCAGCGGGGCGAAGGTGCTGCCGCCGAGCGTCCAGGCCCACACCACGGCGACCACGATCAACGCCACAATACCCGCTGCTATCAGGCGCTGGGCAGCGCCGAGCAAATCGCCGCGCTTCCAGGCCAGCAGTGGCCCAAACGGCAACGCAGCCAACAACGGAATGAACAGCGGTCCGAAAGTGAGATTGAAGAACGGCGCGCCGACCGAAATCTTTTCTCCGGTTATCGTTTCCAGCGCCAGCGGATAAAGCGTTCCGACAAAAACCGTCGCGCACGCGGTGGTGAGGAGCAGATTATTGAGAACGAGCGCGCCTTCCCGCGAGATCGGCGCGAACAGACCGCCTTGCTTGAGGGACGATGCACGAAAAACATAGAGCGAAAGACTGCCGCCGATGAAGATGCACAGGATTAACAGGATGAACACGCCGCGCCGGGGATCGTTGGCAAACGCATGGACCGAGGTGAGGACGCCCGAGCGAACTAGGAAGGTGCCGAGCAAGGACAGCGAGAAGGTCAGGATCGACAGCAGGATGGTCCAGACCTTGAGCGCGTTGCGCTTCTCCATCACGACCAGGGAATGCAGCAGCGCGGTGCCCGCGAGCCATGGCATCAGCGAGGCATTCTCCACCGGATCCCAGAACCACCACCCGCCCCAGCCGAGTGAGTAATAGGCCCAATAGGAGCCCATCGCGATGCCGGTGGTGAGGAATATCCAGGCGACCAGCGTCCATGGCCGCACCCAGCGCGCCCAGGCCGCGTCGATCCGGCCTTCGATCAGCGCCGCGATTGCGAAGGAGAATGAGATCGAGAAACCGACATAGCCGAGATAGAGCATCGGCGGATGCACGGCGAGGCCGATATCCTGCAAGACCGGATTGAGATCATTGCCCTCGATCCGCGGCGGCACTTCGCGCAAGAACGGGTTGGAGGTCAGCAGGATGAAGAGATAGAAGGCGCTGGCAATCCAGGCTTGCACCGCCAATACATGGGCGCGAAGCGAGATCGGCAAGTTGTTGCCGAAAATCGCGACCAGGCCGCCGAACAGCGCCAGGATCGAGACCCAGAGCAGCATCGAGCCTTCGTGGTTACCCCAGACACCGGTGATCTTGTAGATCAGCGGTTTCATCGAGTGCGAATTCTCAACCACGTTGATGACGGAAAAATCCGAGGTAACGTGCAGCGTAACCAGGGCCGCAAACGAGGCCGCCACGAACAGAAGTTGTGCCACTGCCGTCGAGCGCGCGACATTCATCAGCGCAAGATCATGCCAGCGCGCCCCCAGAAGCGGCACGGTCGATTGAATGAGCGCGAGGCCAAAGGCCAGCACCAGCGCGTAATGTCCGCTTTCGGCGATCACCGCATGGCTCCCTGTCCGCTCTGGGCAGCGCGGGCGGCTGCGGTATTGCTGTCTTTGGATCCTGCGCCGTATTCTTCTTTCCAGAGCCCCTGCTTCTTCAGGGCATCGGCGACATCCTTGGGCATGTATTTCTCGTCATGCTTGGCAAGCACAGTGTCGGCCTTGAAAACGCCGGAGGCGTCGAGCGCGCCTTCCGCGACGACGCCCTGCCCTTCGCGAAACAGGTCGGGCAAAATTCCCTGATAGGAAACCGGCAAGGCGGCGCTTCCATCCCCGACCTCAAAAGTGACCTTCAGATTGTCACCGTGTACGAGCGACCCCGGCTGCACGAGGCCGCCGAGCCGGAAGCGCTTGCCCGGCGGAATATGCTTTTCCGCCACCATCTTCGGCGTCGAGAAGAACACGATTGAATCGCGCATCGCATTTAGCACCAGCGCCGCGGCGACCGCGAGCACTGCGAGCGAACCGCCGATAACCGTCAAACGCCGCTGCCTGCGTGTCATCAATCGCCTCTTTTGCGCGGCCGCGCGACTTCGCTCATCCGTCTAGTCCGAGATTCTTCAGGCCGTCGTTGAGTTGCTGCAGCCGCTGCGGATCCTTTGCAACCGCCTGCCGGGCATCGGATGAAGCTGCCTTGGCCTTGTCGGCATCGCCCATCACCATATAGGCCCTCACCAGCCGCAGCCATCCCTCGACGTCATCACCATTCTGTTTCAATCGGGTGGCGAGGCGATCGACCATGCTGCGGATCATCGCACTGCGATCGGTCGCGCTCATGTCCTTTGCCGCGGCCACCGCGTCATTCGACAAGGCCGGGGCCGGGGAACCGCCGACCCGCACCAATGCGGCCTGAACCAGCGGACGCCAGGGCGCGTTCGGCGGCGCCTTCTCCAGCATGGCGCGCCAGATCGACGCTGCGTCGGTAGAGCGGCCATCCTGCTCGGCGGCAAGCCCAAGGAAATAGTTCGCCTTCACGTCGTCGGCGCTCAGCGCGACCGCCCGCTCGAACTCGGTCTTGGCGTCGCCGGTGACGACACCGCCTGCCGCGGCGACCAGGGCTTCGCCAAGATCGGCTCGCCGATCGGCGCTCTCGCCGTTGTAGGTGATCGAATTGCGGAAGGCGCGGATCGCGTCATCCATACGGCCCAGCCTTGCGAGCACCGGCGCAATGACGCTCCAGCCCCTGCCATCGGTGGGGTTGTTCGCAAGGTGCTGTTCAACCTGCGCAACGAGATTGTCGAGAGATTGCGTCTTTTCGGGTGTGCGGGCACGCTCGGCCAACGGGAAATCAGGCACATCGGGAGAACCGAGTGGATAGTAAAGCCCAACCGCCACAACAGGCAGTCCAACCAGAGCAACGACGGCAGCCACCCGGCGCAATCCAACATTCGTTCCCGGAGGCGGTCTTCGCTGAGCGTCGGCTGCTGCCAGTAGCCGGCGACTGATCTCGACGCGGGCGGCAGCGGCTTCAGGCGCAGCGATGAAGCCCGCGGAAACATCGCGGTCTACCTCGGCCAGTTGGTCGCGATAGACGGCGGCCTCGCTTCCGTCTCCTTTCGTGCGGTTGCCACGGCCGAGCGGCCAAAGCACGGCGAAGATCGCCGCGGCCGTCATCAGCGCGAACACAAACCACAGCGTCATCGAGCAGGTTCCGGTGGAACGGCGCAAATCGTCACGGCGCCTCGCCGCTTTACACCACAGGCGTTAGATGCGGGCAATTGACAATTATCAATTCCCCGATATCGGCATAAGAAATTGAAATATTTCACTAAAAATGACTTTTCGAAGTCCGGGATTTTGCCGCCTGGCGAAGGCTGTATCATCGCGTGCGGATTATCCCGCCCGCGACGATTTGCGTTCACCCGTCACGGCATTTTCGGCAGCCCTGCTCATCAGCGACGCATAATCGGCGCCGAACAGCACGTCGCAAAAACGAATGGCCGCGGCCACTTGCGCCTGGCGATAAGCCCGCCCTTTGCCTTCGCTCCCTCGGAGCGCCTGGACCAGCGCCTCGGTGGACTGCTCAACGTAATGCTGGAGATCGGAATAGGTCCGCATCGTGACTTCGTTGATTGCCAGTTCGCTGGCATAGGTGCGGCACACCGCAACGAATTCGATCAGGGCGGTGGTTTCGTCTACGTCGGCTGAATTGATCGGAGCTCCCGCCGCAATATCCTTGTCGGTACGCTGGCGCAGCAGGCGCCTGACGCGGCCGGGAACGCTGTCGATTTCCGATTGCAGCGCGCTCGAAATGTCGGCGCGGATCGATGCCAGCCGCCTGCCCCAGGTTGAATCGTTGCGCAGGTCGAGTTCGGTTCTCAGGCCGCGTACGCTGTCGTGAAGGGTTTTCAAGTGTTCGGTGACTTCGCCGAAGCGGCCGCGCTTGATATCGGCCCGCAGGGTTGCCGCCAGACAATACAAATCATGCAGGGCAATGGTCACGACGATGCCGTAAGGCGTCGAGGCGACGCGAATCTCGTCGTCGGAAGCCGCCATGCGTATCGCCAGGCGGATGATTTGCCACGGGGCTGCCAATCGCTGCATCACCAGCGACAGCGCGAAAGGCAGCAACTGCGGCGTCTGCAACGAGGGAACATTGAGAGCGGCAATCACCGCCTCGATCTGCGCTTCGTTGAAGACACGCATGTAACTGGGAACGCGGCTGCTGAGCGTGTCGACCGCTTCGCGCACCTGCAACACGCAGGCAATCGATGGCAGATCTTCGATCACATCTGGCGGACCAATGCGGGACAGCGCGCGGCGGTCGTCAGCGCCGGATGCCACGACGGCCAGCAGCCCCTCGGCCGTAGCCAGCTGAAGCTTCCGCGCGGCGGCCTCGATCTCGGGCGAGGTGCCGTTCTCCGGACCGCGGGATAGCGCCGCCTCGAATTGGCGGGCCAGGTCCGGCGCCCCCTCGCGAGCCAGCCACTGCCAGACCGGCAACAGGGAGGCGCGGCGAATCTGGCCCTCGCGAACCGAGACGCTGCCTTCGACCAGAAACGGTTCCAGCGGGCGGAACAGCAGCCGGGTCGGGTTGTCCGTGCGCGGCCGCGCCTCATCATCGGCATCAGCGCCGCGCACAATCTTGCGCAGCTGTTCAAGCACAAAGGTAGCCACCGTCGTCTCTTCGCCGCGATCGATGGCGCGCTCGAACTCCCGCATCAGCAGCGCCTGTGACCGTGGCGGCAGCTGGGCGAGATAGTCTCTCAGCCGTTCGGTTGATGTCTGGCTCATGCGCCTGGACTACAAGCTTGGGTGGCGCGGACGGCAAAAATACGTCCACAGGGTATAGTAAAAGCCACCGCGTTAAGAAGTCGTTTAGGATGACCAAACGCAGAGGAGGCTTTCTGGCCAGATATCTATCTCAAGTTGCATAACTGGCGAAGATTTATGCCGCCGGCAGCACCAGTTCTGCCCGCAACCCGCCGATCGGGGCACGGCCGAGGGTAAGGCTGCCGCCGTAGAGGGCGGCGAGATCGACCACGATCGATAGTCCGAGGCCGGACCCCGGCTTGGACTCATCGAGCCGCTGGCCCCTCCGGGACACCTGGGCCCGCTCCTTCTCCGAAAGACCACGCCCGTCATCATCGACGATGATGCGCAACATCGGCGTCGCGCCGGACGCGGCGGGCTGCTCGGCATGAACCTCGATCGAGACCCGAGAGGTCGTCCACTTGCAGGCGTTGTCGACCAGGTTTCCGGCCATCTCCTCGAGGTCCTGGCGTTCACCGCGAAACCTGGTCTTTGATCCGGCAGACACCTCGATGGCGATGTCGCGGTCGCGATGGATCTTCTCCATGGTACGGCGCAAGGCCTCCACCACCGGGCCGACTTCCGTGATCGTCCCCACGATGGTGAGGCGTGCGGCAATCCGCGCGCGCTCCAGATGGTGGGCCACCTGATCCCGCATCACGTCTGCCTGTTCAAGAACCTTCGCGGCGAACAGATCGGACGAATGGGCCGTAGCCTCGTTGACGATCACCGACAGCGGCGTCTTGATCGCGTGGGCCAGATTGCCGACGTGGGTGCGGGCGCGTTCGACGATTTCCCGGTTGGCGTCGATCAGGGCGTTGGTTTCGCGCGCCAGTGGCGCGATCTCGACGGGGAACTCGCCCTCGAGTTTTTCGGCCCGGCCGGACCTGATATCGGCGATCGAATCCGAGATGCGCTTGAGCGGCGCCAATCCGAAGCGGACCTGGAAAATCGTGGTCAACACCAGGACGATCGAAAGCGCGATAAACGTGCCGCCGAGATAGTAGTCAAAGTTGCGGGTCTCGTCGAAGATCTCCGTCGCATCGCCCGCGACATCGACAAGAAACTTGCCGTCGGCGCCGAGATCGACCGGCCGCTCCACCATCCGCAGCGTCTGTCCCTCGGGACCGTCGACATAGCCGAGGCGGATGCCGGCAGCAGTCAACTCGGCGCCGTGATCCTCCAGCTTCGGCAGCTTCTTGTCCCATAGCGAACGCGATGCGCGTGCTTCGTCCTTGTCGGTATCGGTGCGGATGATCTGCCAATACCAGCCCGACAGCGGCAACTCGAACAGCGGTTCGCCCAGCGACTGGAACTGATGATCGGGCGGCTCGTCGGGCGTCGCCACCTCGGCGACCAGTGTTCGAAGATAGAGATTGAGACGGCGATCGAACGCGCGCTCGGTCGCATCGCGATATACCGATGACAGGATAACGCCGGTGATCAGCAGAATGACCACCACCCAGGCGGTCGCGGAAAGAAACAGCCGGGTCGCAAGCGAGCTGCGGCGCATCAGGGCGTCATCCCGAACGATCTTCCGTCGCACTGGACATCAAAAAGGGCCATGCCCGAACAGAGCACAGGAGGAGACGTCGGATCAACTGCCCGCCGCAGGCGGCGTCAGCAGATAGCCAAGTCCCCTGACGGTCTGGATGATGTCGACTTCCAGCTTCTTGCGGATGCGGCCAACGAAAACCTCAATTGTATTCGAATCGCGGTCGAAATCCTGATCGTAGAGATGCTCGACCAGCTCGGTTCTGGAGACCACACGTCCGGTGTGATGCATGAGATAGGCCAGGAGCCGGTATTCGTGCGACGTCATCTTGATCGGATTGCCCGATACGCTGACGCGGCCGGTGCGGGTGTCGAGCGAGACCGGGCCGCATGTCAGCTCGGACTGGGCGTGACCGGTCGAGCGGCGGAGCAGCGCGCGAATGCGCGCCAGGATCTCTTCGAGGTGAAAGGGTTTTGCCACATAGTCGTCGGCGCCCGCATCGAAACCCTGGACCTTGTCGCTCCAGCGGTCGCGCGCGGTCAGAATGAGCACCGGCATCGAGCGTCCGTTGCGGCGCCAGGCCTCGAGCACCGAGATGCCGTCCATCTTCGGCAAGCCGATATCGAGCACGACCGCATCATACGGTTCGCTGTCGCCGAGAAAGTGCCCCTCTTCGCCGTCGAAGGCGCGATCGACCACGTATCCGGCGTCGGTCAGCGCCGTGGTGAGCTGGCGATTGAGATCCGGATCATCCTCGACGACAAGTAAGCGCACGCGGGTCTCCAAATGTAGCCATAACCGAAGCCGCTAGTGGAGTGGATTTGACATTCGCTACCTACCTGGCCGCGAGTCCGTCAAGCGAATGTTAAATCCTAAACTCCACTAGAAACTATATTTGCTAGTGGTCCTTTGGTTCTAACATTCGCAAAAGTGCCTGCTGAGAAGGGATGCGAATGTCAGAACCGGACCACTAGATGAGCGTGGCCGCCGTGAACGGGCTATGAACGGCGGCGATGGGCAAGATTACTTTTTCTTCACAACCGCTTTCAACGACATTCCGGTCGAAAAACTAGTGTGGCAGTTCAGAAGTCCGCATCGTTTTGTGCCGCGGGTTGGTCATGCGGACTTCCGAACCAAAGCCACACTATATCAATAGGTTTGCTAGTGTCCTTTCGATTCCGAAGTTCGAAACGTGGCTCCGCAAGATGCTACGAACTTCGGAATCGGGACACGAGCCGGCGGAAACGTTAATGCCCTGCCGGGGCTCCCTTGATGACGATGAAATCCATCGGGCCACCGGGTTTTTCGTCGTCGAAAACACCGATGGTCAGCCGTCCCGTTCGCCAGGCAAGCGTGTCCAGATTGGTTCGGCCCTCGTAAAGCAGCGGGCCCTCGGGGCAATTATCATGGCCGTGAACGACATGGAAATTGCCAAAGCCCTCGGAATATCCTTTCGGATAACGCTTCCACAGCAGCGTCTCCACGCGCTGACGCTCCAGGGAAACTTTGGGATCGACGCCCGCATGAACGTAGAGGCGATGAGTATCGGCGTAGAACAGCCGCAGATGATCGAGCCAATGGATGTGGGGTTGCGGCACGTCGGCCGGATTACCTCCATAGGAAGCAAGCGCTGCATCGCCGCCTTTCGCCAACCAGTCCAGCATTTTCGAAGCGTCGCGCAGCGCATCCACCATCATGGCATCGTGGTTGCCCTTCAGCATCACGAGCGCAAACCCGTCGCCGACACCGGCCAACAGCCGCTCGATCACACCGCTGCTCGCCGGCCCCTTGTCGACGTAGTCGCCTATCGTGACGATGGTGTCCTTTTCCCCCCTCGATCGGGCGGCAATTTCGGCGAGGCCATGGTCCAAGAGATCGAGCCGCCCATGGATGTCAGGAATGACGAAGGTCTGGCTCATGGCTAACGCTGCACTCGTGGGATTCGATGTCGGCACAGGCGTCTTGCGGATGCCTGCTCGACGCCAGCATCCCGGGAACCTGCTGGTAACACAAGGTCTGGCGAGCAGCGCCGCGGTAAATTGCCAAGGTCCGGAACTGAAGATATTTACCAACTACAGATGTAACTGAAACGAGGATTGCAAACCGGTTGAGCCCGCGCCTGATGTGGCTTACCTAACGCAGCATGATTCAGAAAGTAGCTGTCGTTGTCGCCTGGTTGGTGCTCGCCTTCATCGCCTTCGTGACGTTGTCGCCGATTGGAGAGCGGCCCTCGGTCGCGAGCCCTCATCTGGAACATTTCGCTGCTTTCGCGCTGACGGGCCTTGCCTTCGCGCTGGCTTACCCAAACCGCATATGGCTGGTTGTCGGCATTGTGGCGGGAGCCGCATTCGGCCTCGAAACGCTTCAACTGCTGACGCCGGACCGCCACGCCCGAGCCGCCGACGCGCTGGTGAAATCGCTGGGCGGCATCAGCGGAATCTGCGCCGGCCAACTGATGTATTTCCTGCTCCGCTTCAGGCCGGTCCAACCGGATCACTCGATCTGAGCTGACGGCCGCGTTGCCGCGGCCGCCCGGCATTTCCCTGATCAACCGGAACTCAATCTCGATGCACGCCGCTCCTAGCTGCAGAGCGGGCGTAGCCCAGCCTAAAAGGCCCTGCGGGGGTGCCCAAACATCGAGATACGCGGTTCAAGCGAGGCGAACTGCGTCCGACGCCGCCACCGCCATGCGCAAGTGACGTATCCGACGAGGAAGCCGGCGACGAAAATCGAAGACTCAAGGAGAAGAGTGAGCATGGAGTGCATCCGGTTATCCCCCCGCGCTTCTTCATCGCCCGGAAAAGGGCGAGATGATGATTTGAAGTGCTGAAGACCTGCCCTACCTGCCCGCCAACTGAAGCGGATCAAAAACGATCCGAGCAAATCTTCGCGGAGCCAATCATGCGCGATTTGTGATCTCTAAAAAACCGGAATAACACGGGCACCGGAATAGCACGGTCTTGATCATCAACGGCCGCGCGATCAGGGACGAAAGTTCCCCTGATCGACCGTTCAACCGCGCGGCATCAATGGTGCGGACTTTTGAACCGCGACACTAGGTGCGGAAAAACACGAACCAGACGACACCCAGGATCAAAACGGCAAGTCCGGTGGAAACGGCCAATAGCGCGAGTACCGACGGTCCGGGCTCGCCCTGCCGCGCCTCGGTCGGAGTTTCAACGATTTGACGTTCTCGCCGCATTGCCATGGTAGCCTCAATCTGCCTGAAGGCGCGCCGCTCTTTGCTGTGGCGCACCAGGGCAACGCCTGATTTCCAGCCATGTTCCGCTTGCTGCGGCGCGCTCGCACGTCGACCCAGCCAAACGCCAAGCCGGCTCCCCCAATGCCTGTGCTAGCTGGCAGAATGTGCAACCCGCCGCGGTTAACGCCGTTATCAGATTCCCGCCTCGGGTCGTTTGAAACCCCGCCCTGCGGTGATATCGTTGGGTTTTCCGTCTGTTGCGTCCAAGGAGTATCCCATGGCCCCCCGCGCCAATTGGAAGGGCTTCCTGCGCCTTTCGCTGGTAACCTGCCCTGTCGCGCTTTACCCGGCGACGTCAGACGCCGAAAAGGTCAGCTTCAATCAGATCAACCGCAAGACCGGCCATCGCATCAAATATGCCAAGGTCGATGCCGATACCGGCGAGGAAGTCGCCTCCGAGGACATCACCAAGGGCTACAAGGTCGACACGGATACCTATATCGAAGTCTCGAAAGACGAACTCGAAGACCTCGCGCTGGAATCGACCCACACGATCGAAATCGACGAGTTTGTGCCGAAGACCGACATCGATAGCCGCTATCTGATCCGCCCCTATTATCTCGTGCCCGACGGCAAGGTCGGCCACGACGCGTTCGCCGTGATCCGCGAAACCGTCCGCAGCATGAACAAGGTCGCGATCGGCCGCGTGGTGTTGACCAACCGCGAGCACATTGTCGCGCTGGAACCGCTCGGCCAGGGCCTGATGGGAACGCTGCTGCGTTACCCCTACGAAGTCCGAAGCGAAGACGAATATTTCGACGACATCCAGGACGTCAAAGTCACCAAGGACATGCTGGATCTCGCCAAACACATCGTCGAGAAGAAATCCGGATCGTTCGAGCCCGAGAAGTTCGAAGACCACTACGAGACGGCGCTGATCGATCTCATCAACAAAAAGCGCAGCGGCATCCGGCCGGCAGCCAAAAGCGCACCCAAGACCGGCGGTAACGTCATCAATCTGATGGACGCGCTCAAGCGCAGTCTGACCAACGAACGGCAGGCGCCTCCCCCTGCCGCCAAGCTCAAAGGCAAGAAGCCGAAGAAGCGTATTGAGGGTCAGCGCGAGATGCTGTTGCCGATCAGCGGCAAGCGAGCGGCCAAGGAGGAAGCGAAAGCGCCGGCAGCAAAAAAGACCGTCCGCACCTCGGTCCGATCGAAGAAGGCCGGATAGAGCGAAGCGCCGTTACTTCAGCGACGTATTGATCGAGCTGAAGTTGGTATTGAGGGTACTGCCGATTCCGTTCACGGCCGTGATAATCACGATGCTGAGGCCAACCGCAATCAGGCAATATTCGATCGCCGTCGCTCCGGCTTCATCATTCAAAAATCTTGAAATCAGCTGCAGCATCCAAAACTCCTGCCCGCAGAGCCCGAAAAATTGCACTGCCTCTACCGACGCTGAAATCTAAATTCCATTGGTTACGGCTGGATTGAGGAAGAACCTGAATGGCCAGTTAATCGGGATGGCCTGAAAAACCCCATTTTTTGACAAGTCCTTATCCGACATCGAAAATCAGGCGCGTCCATTTTGAACGCCGCTTCGATCCGTCGAGGGGAATTTAAAAAAACGTCATCAAACAGCACAATCGCCGAACGCGGTGATTGAGGAAATCCGTCGCGCCCTGCGATGCGCGAGCAGCCCGCGCGGAGCTATTCCACCGCCAACTCAACCGGCTGTGCGGGACCCGCCAGCGGCCTCTCTTCCATCAGGCCCATGGCAATCGACGCAACGACCATCATGGCGGCGGCAGCGCCGAACACATACCGGAACGCTGCGATCATATCGGCGGCCGGAATAGAACTCACCGCGCCATGCTGCTCGCCCGAAAGCGAGACGTCTGGGCCGAGCGCCGTCAGCAGAACGGCCGAGAACACCGCAACCGTGAAAGACGCCATCAATGCGCGAAAGAAGTTGGTCGCGCCCGTGATGGTACCGACTTGCGATCGAGCGACCGCATTTTGCGTGGAAACGGTTGAGACCGGAAAGGCCGTGCCCAAGCCCAGTGCGAATACCGACAGCAGAACCAGCAACAGCCACAGCGGCATCGACGCCGATGCCAGCGCCGCCGCAGTGGCGGCGGCCACGATTGTTCCGATGATGGCAACCCGCTTGTAGTGCCTGGAGCGAGCCATGGTTCGCCCAGCAATCGCGGCGCCGCCGGTCGAAACCGCAGCCAACGGGATCAGCGCCATGCCGGCTTCGCTGGCGCTGAGGTGATAGACCCCCTGGTAGTAAAGCGGCAGATAGACGGTCAGCCCCAGCATCGCCCCCATCGCGCAACCGCCGCAAACCATGGCGTAAGGCACGACAGTTCCGCCCATCAGTGAAAGCGGCAGGAACGGCTCGTCGGCCCGCAAAGCGTGCCACACGAAAGCAAACGCCAGTGCGATCGAGACGCCGGCCATCGCCATGATGACGGGTGAAAGCCAGGAATAACGGTTGCCACCCCAGGTCAATACCAGCATCACGACCACGGCGGCCGCCATCAGCAAAACCCCACCCAGCCAATCGACCTTGCGACGCCGGTGAAAAACCGGGATCCGGCCCATCTTCGGCAACAACATCGCAAGCGACGCGAGCCCGAGCGGCACGTTGATCCAGAAGATCATCGACCAGTGGAGATGTTCGGCAAAGACGCCGCCGAGGACCGGCCCGCCGATGCCTGCCGCCATCCACACGCCGCTGAAATAGGCCTGGTATTGGCCGCGCTCGCGTGGCGTGACGACGTCGGCGATCACGGTCTGGACGATCGGCAGAATGCCGCCGCCGCCCAGGCCCTGAAGGCCGCGAGCGATGATCAGAATCGTCATGCTGGGTGCGAGCGCGCACAGGATCGAGCCCACGATAAAGAGACTCAACGAGGTGACGATCGTGGCACGGCGGCCATAGATGTCGCTCAAGGTGCCGAACACCGGCGCCACCGCTGTCGACGCCAGAAGGTAGGCGGTAATCACCCACGACAGGCTCGAAACGTCTCCGAACTGCCGCCCGATGGTCGGCAAGGCGGTTGCAACAATGGTCTGGTCGAGCGCGGCCAGAAACATCGTCAGCATCAGGCTCATCAAGATGGTGCGTACTTCGACCGGCGTCAGCGGCGCAGGCGGCGCAATCGGCGGCGCGTCGCTGATATCAGGGATATCCGTAGGCACCACCGTGGGTTCATTGGCGAGGGTTTCGGACAATGTCTGCTGATTGGACAGTGGACGGCCCTGCCGTTCGAACTTGTTCATGCGGGAGTGATGCTGAAAAAAATGCGGCGGCTCGCCGCCTAAGGAACACCTTTTTCTATTTAGGGGACGAATCGAGGTCGCGGCAGCCAGTCGGGCGCATGGGTGCTTCCCGGCGAACGCGATGGTTTGGCAAGAATACCGGTTATCCTGATGAGGACGGGCGCTTTTTCGGCCGGGCGCGTTTGGGCAGCAGCGACGGCCATTGCACGATGTGATCTTCGAGATCTTCGTCTGCGATTTCGTTCTCGGTTCCCTGCACGCGTCCGCGCACGGAAACGCCGGCTTCGTGAACCGTATTAGGGTCACCCGAAATCAGCGGATGCCACCAATAAAGGTCGCGCCCTTCGGCGACCAAGCGGTAACCGCAACTCGGCGGCAGCCAATTCAGCGTGCGCACGTTGGCGGGTGTCAGCCTGACACAGTCGGGAACCTGCTCGGAACGGTGTGTATAATCCTTGCAAGCGCAAAGACCTGCATCCAGAAGTTTGCAGGAAACGTGAGTGAAATAGATCTTGCCGGTATCTTCGTCTTCGAGCTTTTCCAGGCAGCAACGGGCGCAGCCGTCACACAGGCTTTCCCACTCCACATCCGACATCTCTTCTAATGTCTTGGTTTTCCAGAAGAATCCTTCCTGTCCGGAGGGCGACTGGGGCTTTTTGGTCATAGGCCTCGGATTTTTCGGATGTTGGCTGCCGTTGCTGTTCTAGGCGCTGTGGCCGGAGCCATGCAAGCGCAGCGTATAGCCGCTTCGCGAGATCCGGACAGCGTTATCCCTTCCCCCTGAAATGTGAGCCCGGCCATTGGTTTATCGTCCCCGCTCGGCTAGACAGGTTGGCGGTAGCCGGGGCACCGTTATGCCTTGGGTTTGCCGCAACATTCCCGCAAGATTTGAGGATCATGCACCGCAAACGGTGACTGATCTCAAGTCGAAAAACGAAACTGGAATTTCAGTTTCAGGTAACGCCTGCTCGTGCGCAAAACCGTGCTCGCCGAATGGAGAAAGAAAATCCGGCATCGGATGCTGGATTTCGACGCGCGCATCGATTCGACGCTGTTCTCGGCCGGCAAAGGCTCCCGCGAGCTCTATGAGCGTTACTCGGCCTTCATGGACCGATTTCACGTCGGCCATTGGAAGCGTTGGGTCTTCATCGAACCGTTGTCGGAAGCCGCCACCATCGGGCTCGGCGGCCTGATCCTGATGCTGGCCCTTGCGGTGCCGGCTTTCCGCGAAACCGCCGACGAGGACTGGCTGAAGAAATCCGATCTTGCGGTGACGTTTCTCGATCGCTACGGCAATCCGATCGGCAACCGCGGCATCAAACACAACGATTCGATCCCGCTTGAGGATTTTCCGGACGTCCTGATCAAGGCGACGCTGGCGACCGAGGACCGCCGTTTCTACGACCATTTCGGCATCGATGTCGCCGGTACGTTGCGAGCGCTCGTGACCAACGCTCAGGCCGGCGGCGTGCGCCAGGGCGGTTCGTCGATCACCCAGCAACTCGCCAAGAACCTATTCCTCAGCAACGAGCGCACCATCGAGCGCAAGGTCAACGAAGCGTTCCTTGCGATCTGGCTGGAGACGCGGCTCACCAAGAACGAGATTCTCAAGCTTTATCTCGATCGCGCCTATATGGGCGGCGGCACTTTCGGCGTCGACGGCGCGGCCCATTTCTATTTCAACAAGTCGGCGCGCGACGTTAATCTCGCCGAAGCTGCGATGCTTGCGGGATTGTTCAAGGCGCCCACGAAATATGCGCCCCACATCAACCTGCCGGCAGCGCGTGCGCGCGCCAACGTCGTGCTCGACAATCTCGTCGATGCCGGCTTCATGACCGAAGGTCAGGTGTTCGGCGCGCGGCGCAATCCGGCCACCGCCGTCGACCGCCGCGATGAGAATTCGCCGAACTATTATCTCGATTGGGCCTTTGACGAGATGCGCAAGCTCGTCGACACGTTCCCGAAATCCTACAACGAGCGCGTTTTCGTGGTGCGCACCACCATCGACATGAACGTGCAGCGCGCCGCCGAAGAAGCCATCGAAAACCAGTTGCGCCAGTTCGGCCGCGACTATCACGCCACCCAGGCCGCGACCGTCGTTGCCGATCTCGATGGCGGCGTGCGCGCGATGGTCGGCGGCCGCGACTATGGCGCCAGCCAGTTCAACCGCGCCGTCGACGCCTACCGGCAGCCCGGCTCGTCGTTCAAGCCCTATGTCTATACGACCGCGCTGCTCAACGGATTCAAGCCGACCTCGGTCGTGGTCGACGGACCGGTCTGCATCGGCAACTGGTGCCCGCAAAACTATGGCCACTCTTATTCCGGTGCGGTTACCCTGACGCAGGCGCTCACCCGCTCGATCAATGTCATTCCGGTGAAACTGTCGATCGCACTCGGCGGCAAGTCGCCGAATCCCGCCAAGGTCGGCCGCGCTAAAATCGTCGAGGTTGCCCGCCGCTTCGGCATCAAGGCGCCACTGCCCGACACGCCCTCATTGCCGATCGGGGCCGACGAAGTCACCGTGCTCGAACATGCGGTGGCTTATGCGACCTTCCCGAACAAGGGCAAGGCGGTCACTCCGCACGCGATATTGGAAGTACGCACCGGCGCCGGCGATCTGGTCTGGCGCTTCGACCGCGATGGCCCGAAACCACGGCAGGCGATCCCGGCAAACATTGCGGGCGAAATGGCAGAGATGATGAGCCATGTCGTCAGCGAGGGCACGGCGCGGCGCGCAGCGCTCGACGGCATTCCAACCGCCGGCAAGACCGGCACGACCAATGCCTATCGCGACGCTTGGTTCGTCGGGTATACGGGTAACTTCACCTGCGCGGTCTGGTACGGTAACGACGATTACTCGGCGACCAACCGCATGACCGGCGGCTCGCTGCCGGCACAGACCTGGCACGACATTATGTTGGCCGCTCACCAGGGCGTCGAGATCAAGGAACTCGCCGGCGTGGGAATGGGCACGAAACTGGCCTCGCCTTCTGCCGCCCTGCTGGCTGCCAATGGCGGTCCGAAGCCTCCGGATATCAGGCCACCGCCTGTTCTCACCAAGCGCGGCGCGGAGGTCCTGGTGCAAGTGGAAAAGCTGCTTGACGACGCGGCCAAGACCGCTGGCGAACCTGCCAAACCAACCAAGCCGGTCTCTTCGACCTCAGCCGGGTTCACGGAAAGCTTTGCTTCGGTCCTGCCCGGCAGCTCAGCCGCCTCACCCACCCCACTCAAGAATTAACTCGTGCGACTGATATTCGTCACCTTGCTGGCGCTGATACTTGCCGCCGCCATCGGCCTCGGCGCTACGTGGATGACGGCGACCCGCGGCACCGACCTCGGCACGCTGACCATCGGCGCCTGGACGGCGCGCCCCAGGACCGGCACCGTCGAGGTCGATCCTTATTCGCGTGCGTCCATTGCCCGCAGCGGCGAATTGCCGATCGGCGCCGGCGACGGCATTGCATTCTCGACCACCCGAGACGATCGCAAGCGGTCGCTGGACGGCCGCTGCGACGTGGTCGTGAGCGGAGTTACGCCGCCAGCACGGTTCTGGACCTTGACACTTTATGATTTGAGGGGACGTCTGGTCGCCAATTCGCTGCAGCGCTACGGCTTCACCAGCGAGGAAGTCATCCGCGGCGCCGATGGCTCATTCGAAGTGCGGGTGGCCTCGCGATCGCGCGCGGGAAACTGGCTGCCCACCGGCGGGATAGAACGCTACAGACTTGTACTGCGCCTCTACGATACGCCGGTCGGCGTCGCGACGCGCACCCAGCGCGATGCACCGATGCCCGCCATTGCCACGGTGAGTTGCCCATGATCCGGCTGTTGTTCACGATCCTTGCCGGCGTGTTCCTGGGCGGCATCGTGCATCTGGTCAGCGTGCTGGCGCTGCCGCGCATTGCGACCCAGGACGCCTATTCGCGGCTCGCTCCGATCACCAAGCTGAATGCCGTTACACCTCTGCCGCAGCCAGACCCGAACACCGCGCCCTTGCCGTTCATGGATCCGGCCTTTGCAGTTGCGGTCTGCCGTTACGATTTGTCCGGCGGGCCGATCAAACTCGCGGTTCCCGTGAGCCAGGCCTATACGTCGGTGTCGTTCTATACCCACAATGAATTGGCCTATTATGCCATCAACGACCGTTCCGCCGGGCGCAAGGTGATTGAACTCAATCTGATGACGGAGGCTCAGCACGCCGCGTTGCCGGAAGACGAGGATGTGACGTCGGCCGACCGGCTGATCATCGATTCTCCCAGCACGGCCGGGCTGATCGTGATGAAGGCGCTGGCGGCTGAACCTGGGTTGATGGCGCAGGCGCAGGCGTCACTCGCCGCATCAAGCTGCATGGTTCAGACGGAACCGTTACCGCCCAAACACTAAGCCCCGCGCATCATTTGCGGTATTTCAGCCGCGCGAACTAAGAGCGCTGCCTGCGACAGGCTGTGTCACGACCGGCGGATTGGCGGCCAGCGCGGCAAGTTCGTTGATCAACCGGTCGGCTTCGGCCGCGATGTTATTGGGCCCTTGAACCACCAGCCGCTCCAGCGCCCAGCGGTACGACGAAATTCGCCGCTCCTGACATTGCTGGACCCATTGCACGATCAGCGTGTTCTCTTCCATGCGGGCGACGGCATCCGCGCGCTCCCGCGGCGACAATTGCGAGACGTGGGCGAGGCTCGCATTGCGCTTCCGGTCGAGATCGAGCACGCGGGCGGCGGTGGTATAGAACGGCTCGAAGCGGGTGATGTCGTCGCGCACATCGTCGATCAATATGGAATAACGCGAGCCGTCCGAACGGTGCGGCTCGTCGATCAGCTGGCGTCCGTAGGCGGTGCGGTCGAACGCGACCTTCTGCCGCCATGGCGAAGCCACGACCTGATAGTTACCGAACACGGCCTTCCAGGCCGGGCGCGAATGCGGCGGCTCGATCAAAGGATAGGCCTGATCGCGAAGCTGCCTTTCGCCGTCGGTGAGTTGAAACTGCGAAGCTTTCAAACCGACGCTACCGGTCGCCTCGACGCCGAGCCAGCTGTGCATGTCATCGTTTCGGAAATCATCGCGGGTGCGGCCGAAATCGCCTCCGCTGCAACCACCAAGCGCAAGGCCCGTTGCGAGCAGTACCAAAGCCGAAACGGAAGTTGCGGGCTGCCGCCGGATCGGAATCAAATGAAAGGTGTCCGGCATATCAATCCGGCTTTTAGCGGCGGCGACGGCGGCGGCCGGGGGCTGTCCCCTCCTCCGGCCCACGACCTCCGCTGGTTTCTTCAGCCTGGCGCTCGATCCGGATAACGGGAAGGATCAACACCGTTCCCTTACCTTCCCGCGCGGCGTCATCCATGGCCGGGCCCAGCCGTCGCGATGCCGCGTCTGCTGGGAATTCAATGATGGTGCCCATGCCGAACTACTCTCCGGTTGCCGCTCTCACGCGATTTGCGGCGACGGCCGTCATTAAGAACAGGACGTGGTTAATGGCTTCTTAATGCGGCTAGTGCGGCGAATTTGAAGTTCCTATCGGTGCTGCGGCGAATTCGTCATAGGAACTTCAAATTCAAGGCCGCCCTAGAACCAATAAGTTCCTAGAGCTCCTTGATTCCGAAGTTCGCATCAGGGGTTGCCGCGAATACCGTGCGAACTTCGGAATCGGAACTCTAGCCAACCGATTGACGCCGGCGGGCTCGCATCCAGCAGCGCGGCGGAGCTACGCGAGAAACGGCCTCGCCGTTTCACGGATTGTTTTCCTTAACGCGGCGTTAAAGCAACTCGACTAGGCTTAAGCGAAATCTGAAATCAGTCGCGTATCGCTCAAGATGACCACGCCTCCGCTATTCTCGGGCTTTGATGGTTTGATGAGCCTCTCCCGCCGAGAGGGCGTCGATATCCGCCCCACCTTGCTTCGCGTTCTCGCCGATCTCTATGTTCAAACCAGCACGCACAGCGACGAAGAAGCCCGGCAATTCGTCGAACTCACCTCCCGGCTGATCGACCAGGTCGACGATGCCACGCGCGCGGCCGTTCGGGCGCGGCTAGCCCTCTACCCGGCAACACCCGCACCAGTTCTGAAGCATCTCGGGCTCAAACCCTCATATCCGGATCGCCGCGTGCCGCTGGCGCGCGAAATCCACGCACTCTCCGTTCCCGAAACCACATCTGCACGAGAACCGGCTAGCACAGTCCGTGAAACGCAATTGCGGATGGCCTCGAGGCTATCGATGCAGCCGGCAGACGCGGCGGAAATCAGTGGGCTGTTCTTCGGCGCTGGGCCGGCCGAGCGCGCACAGATCCTGCACAATCTCGCCGAGACCCCGCTGAAGGCTTCGCCGCGTGTTCCCGCCTTCCGCGCGGAGCGCGCAATCGAAGCTCTGGAAATGGCCGCCTTTGTCGCCGATGTCGAAAACTTCACGCTCGAGCTCGGCGAAACCTTGATATTGCCCTCGAAAATTGCGACCGAGGTGGTGAACGATCCGACCGGCGAGCCGCTTGCTTGCGCCGCCAAGGCGCTTGGCATGCCGAGCCCGGTCTTTCAGCGGGTTCTGCTGTTCCTCAAGCCCGAGATCGGCACCTCCGTTCACACGGTGTATCGGCTCTCGCGTCTTTATGACGTGCTGACGGAGCGGTCGGCACTGATCATGCTGGCTGCCTGGCGCGGCTCGACCATGGCGGCGACGCGCGCCAAGTACCGTTCCGCGCTTTATGACGACGAGCGCAACCGTGCGCGGCCCGCAACATCTCAGACCCGGACAACCCCGCAGCCCGCAAGCGGCGTTGCAGCGCCCCGGACAGGTTCGTCGCAGAATTCCGGGCGCTAAGCGGGCTTGCTATTAATCCCGTGACAGGTCGAGAAAGTGCCGCCCGGCGCGGTCTTCGGTCTCCACGATCCAGGCGTCCGGATCGAACCGGACTTCTTTCTGAAGGCGCTCCTCTACGGAAGGTTCCGGCACGGGCTCCTTCGAGATCGGCATGAAGAGCCGCTCGATTGGCCTGGAGTCGTCGTAGACCGTCTGCGGCGCCGGCACGTAAAGCATGGCGTTGCCGTTGAGCAGCGCCACCTTGACGAACACCGCACCCGCCTCCTCGGCACCGCGCCGGCGCACCGCGCCGAATACGCCCTCGGTTTGGCAGCGGCGCAAATAGGCCGCGACCCAAATACTGGATTTCAATCGCATGAGACAGACATAGACCGGTGGAGTGGATTTGACATTCGCTACCTACTTCACCGCAAATTCGCAAGCGAATGTCAAACCCGAAACTCCACTAGTGTCCCGATTCCGAAGTTCGTAGTATTTTACGGAGCCAGGTTTCGAACTTCGGAATCGAAAGGACACTAGCAAACCTATTGATCTAGTGTGGCTTTGGTTCAGAAGTCCGCATGACCAACCCGCGGCACAAGCGATGCGGACTTCTGAACCGCCACACTGGAAACATATATTTGCGCGTGGTCCTTTGATTCTAACATTCGCAAACGTGGCTGCCGGGACGGGGTGCGAATGTTCGAATCGGACCGCTTGGCGCGCGGGATAGGCCAGCCGCTACTCTATCGAATGACCGATCATGGCAGCGAGTTCGCGCACCAGACGATCGGAGACCTGGCCCGTGACTGGAAGCCTGCGCGTCCGCTCGAACCTCAGGATCGCGGCCTGGGTGTCGGCGCCGACCACGCCGGTGGGCTTCAACTGGCCATAGCCATATTCGGTCAACGCGCGCTGCACCGCAGCCACCCGGTGCGATCCAGTGCCCAAGACGGCGACGCTGTCGATACGGGAAGACACCGGCACCGTCATGGGCGGTCGTGGAATGTTGGCCGATGTCGCTTGCACCGTACTCGTCGTCTTGACGAGGCTGGCCAGGGGATCAATCGCTCTTGAATCCGCCGGTCTCGCTTCAGCCAACAGCGTGTCGGCCCCGACGGGTCGCGGTCGCGGCATCGGACTGACAGGTACCGAGGCGACCGCAGGCAAGGTGGTGACCGTGCCAAACATCGGCGCCGGATGATGTCCGGCTTGCGTGAGCGCATTGGCGATAATGGCAATGACAGCCGCAAGCGCGAGCGCGCCCACGATCATATCTTTCGGGCTATACAGAAAAATGCGCATCGCAAGACCGCGTTCGGCTTCCTGCTCGAATGCGACCTTCCTGGAGCCGCGACGGCGCGGCATATCATCGTCACTTGTCAGTTTCCTAGGCACTTTTCTTCACCTGGAGAGCTTGCTCTGATACGGCGGGACGCGTCGGCGGAGCGAGCGTCGCGATATTGCTTGGGGGTTGTGAGGCCTGTGGAGTCAACGGCAGTGCGACCGTAATAGTGGTGCCCTCGTCGACCTTGCTCTGCACGGTCATTTCGCCGCCGTGCAAGGCAACGAGGCTCTTCACGATCGACAATCCAAGACCGGTGCCTTCGTGCCGGCGCTGATAGGTCGTGCCGGCCTGAAAGAACGGATCGCCGATCCGTTTGAGATCATCAGCGGCGATGCCGACGCCGGTGTCGGCGATCCGAACAACGAGCTGCGCGTTCTCGACGCCGGCCGACACCGTCACGGTGCCACCGCGCTCGGTGAATTTGACGGCGTTGGAGACGAGATTGAGCACGATCTGCTTGAACGCGCGAGGGTCGCCGATCATGACCGGCAAATCGTCCGGCGCGCGCGTGACGAGATCGATACCGCTCTCCCGGGCCTTGAGCGCCAGCAGATTGCAGCAATTGATAAGCGCGGCACGCGGAGCGAAAGGCTCCGGCACGATCTCGAAATTGCCAGACTCCATCTTTGACATATCGAGAATGCCGTTGACGACGGACAACAGGTGCTGGCCGGAATCGTTGATCAGCTGGGCATACTCTCGCCGGCGCGCGGCATCCAGCATCAGCGCGTCTTCCTGCATGATCATCTCGGAGAAGCCGATGATGGCGTTGAGCGGCGTTCGCAGCTCATGGCTCATCGTGGCCAGGAAACGCGTCTTGGAAGCGTCGGCCTGCTCCGCCTCGGATCGCGCCAGGTCCAGCGCCTGCTCCTGATTTTTCCGATCGGTGACGTCGCGCATCACCGCGACTACCTCGGCTTCGGAGGATTTCGATATCGAGACCGACTCAAGCGGACGGCACCGCATCTCCACCCAGATGAAATTCCCCTGGCTAGCTTGCCCCGCCTCGCGGCCGCGGACCGCATCCCGCCTTACGCGGAACTCGACGCTTTGCGCTTCGCCGCCACGCGCTGCATCCGAAAGCGCCGTGAGATAGGCCGGACGATCGGCGACATGCACACGGTCAAACAGGCCGTAGCCGAGCAAACGCGAGGCCGGAGCCCCCAGCATTGCTTCGGCGGCCGGCGAGATGAAACGCACAGCGCCGTTACGATGATGGCGTGAAATCACGTCACTCATATTGTGGGCCAACAGGCGATAACGATCTTCCTCGACGTAAAGCAGGGAGGCGCTGGTGCGTGCGAGCAATTCGGCGCCAAATGCCAGACCCGCGGCATAGAGCGTCGCCGCAGCCACGCCGAATGCCGTCAGGATCGCCCGCATGCCCGAACCGACATCGGCGACCGGCAGCAGATCGAAATGACCAAGGACAATCAGCAGCGAAACACAGATCAATGCCAGTGCGGAAGCGAAGGCAACCACGCGGCGCGATGCCGAAAGCGCGGCTTCCACCGGCACGACCACCAGCCAGATCGCAGCGAACGATCCGATACCGCCGGTGCTTGATGCCAGCGTCATGATCAGACCGGAAAACGCCAGCGATGAAAGGAAACAGGCCCCTTCGTAGCGGCCGGTGCGTGACAGAAACCACGACAACAGAATGGGTGCGATCAGCCAGGCGAAGGCCGCAACTCCAAGCGCCGTCGGCGCCCCGTGCATGGCGAGGTAGACCGGAAACGCCGCAAGTGCCGTCAGGCTTCCCAACAGGCGCGGCGCGATGAATGCGCGATGACGGGCGCGGACCAGCACATCGTGCCGTGCCGACGGGTGCAGCAACGCATCTAGGCAATCGCGAATGGTACTCAGAACTGTCACAACTTTCGCTTCGGTTTGTGCGTCGAACAGACGCCCCGGAACGTCCCCCTTGTCGTTTTCGCAACCTGTCAGAGCGACATTAAACGAACGCTAAGGCGGCCGAGGTTGCGGCAAAAGACCGTATCTTGACGGCGCTTTCGGCGTCCGGGGCGACCGCCAATCAACGCAGATGGTGAACGGCGGGTTTCCGGCAATAAGCAGATATGGTTTCGAAATGGTGGATGGCCGAGATGGTGGCCGCACGGGCATCAATCAAAAATTTACGCCGAATCAAATCGGTCAATTTTTTCGCGAATTTTTCTCGATTTAACTTCAATGCAAATACTTGCGATTTATCGACGGCTGTTAATCATCAGTCTTCAGCAATGAAAGCAACAGAACGAGAGAGGCAGCCGGAGTAGCAAATGTTTTTTCTGCTTCGCTTGGTGTTTTGGATTGGACTGGTCCTCGTCCTGTTGCCGAGGGACAAAACACCGGATTCGGGCAAGGCGCCGCAAATCAACGCGTCCGAGGCGATCTCGGCCGCCACCGCGGCGGTGTCCGACATGAGCCAATTCTGCAAGCGTCAGCCGACAGCCTGTGAAGTCGGCGGCCAGGCTGCGACCGTGATCGGCCAGCGTGCCCAGGGCGGCGCGCGAAAAGTCTATCAGTACATCACCGACAAACCCGAAAAGCCGGACAAGTCAGATAAGCGTGCGCCCGACCACACCGGATCGATCGGCGGCATGGAAAATGCCGATGCCGCGCACGGCGACGTCGCGCGCGACACGCTGACACCGGACGACATGCAGATCGAGTGGCAGGGCGCGTCGCCAGCACCGTAATTCCTGCCGGAAACGGAACAATTTCTCTTCAATCGGCAACCTTCGGACCTATATAAGGTTTGGAAGGCTGAGCACGATCATGACGATTGACGAGATCCGCGAAAATTTCGAGCTTCTGGAAGATTGGGACGACCGTTACCGGTACGTCATCGAACTCGGCCGGATGCTTGAGCCGATGCCGGAAGCCGAGCATTCCGCGGCCAACAAGGTGCAAGGTTGCGTCAGCCAGGTCTGGTTGTCGAAAAAGGTCGAACGCGGCAATGTCGGCAAAGCCTCGCTGAAATACCTGGGTGACAGCGACGCCCATATCGTTCGTGGATTGATCGCAATTTTGCTGACCCTTTATTCCGGGCATACTCCGCAGCAAATTCTTGCAACGGACGCGATCGCGATCTTCGATGAATTTGGGTTCCGCGAACATTTGACGCCGCAGCGCTCCAACGGCCTGCGCGCGATGGTCGAGCGCATCCGTACCGATGCGCGTGAGGCACTGGCTGCGGCTTCGTAAGATTCAAGGCCTATTTCCGCCGCCGACGTTGCTGACCAAGCCCCATTTTCTTGGCGAGCTGCGAGCGCGCGACCGCATAGTTGGGAGCGACCATCGGATAGTCAGGCGGCAGACCCCATTTTTCCCGGTATTGCTCGGGCGTCATGTTGTACTGCGAGCGCAGGTGACGCTTCAACGACTTGAAGCGCTTGCCGTCCTCCAGACAGACCAGATAGTCCGGCGTCATCGACTTCTTGACGGAAACCGCAGGCCTAGCCGGCTCAGAAGGCGCCTCGGGCCTGCCGGTCGAAACCCGCACCAAAGCTGCATGAATCTGGTTAATCAGGCCAGGAATCTCCGACGCCGGCGTCGGATTATTGCTGAGATAGGCCGAGACGATATTCGCCGTCAGGTCGATGAAATTCTTGGCCCCGGTGTCGCTCATGGCCTAAGCCTTCTCGAGATTTTCATCACGCAAGTCAGATGCCGATTTGCAGGATGATACGAACTCGGCGTAGGAACTAGCAACTATAGATTTCTAGTGGAATTTTGGATTTGACATTCACATCGCGAATTTGCGGTTGCAGGGTAGCGAATGTCAAATCCACTCCACTGGCTGAAACCGTCACGGCCGCTGGTCGAGATGAGCGCGCAGTTCGTCAATCGATGCGAAACGCATCATGCCTTCCGGCATCTGGGCCTCGATCGATCCGTCGGAATACAGTGAATAGGCCATTCCATCGACGACCCCGGACTTGAGCACGGTCACCGGCGGCTGACCCTCGACAGGCGGCGGCTGGCGGGCAGCCGCTGTGTCAGTGAAGGATGACGGCGCACGCGCAACGCGGCGCTGAGGCGGCCCATCGGCAGGTCGTGCCCGTTCCGATTTCGGCCAGGCGTCGTCGAAATTGGCCGGAGGGACCTCATCGGTCTCCATCACCGGCCCCCCTGCGGGGCGAGGCTCGGCGACCGGCGCGTCGCCTGTGCGCGCCTGGGTTCGCTCGCGCTCTCGGCGGGCCGACGACGAGAACATCAAATTGCGCCGCGGTTTGGCCGGGGGCTCGGGTGGCGGCTGCAACGACGCTTCCTGGCGGGGACGATCACGGGCAACCGTCTCTTCGGCCCAGGGCGGCGGCGGTCCGCCGGATCGGTCGTCTCCTATCTCATCAGCCCCAAGCGCAGGGCTACCGACTTCAGTGCCGGCAGAGCGTGGCAGCGCTGGCTGTAGCGCTTCGCCCCTTGTATGGGCCGGAACCGCTCCTAGCCGCCCGGCGATGCCTTTCAGCTCTTTGACAACGACCCATAAGCTCAGGATGAGCAGCCCCGAGCAGGCGGTTACCGCGCCAGCCAGAATCAGCGTATTGCCAAGGCCGAACTCGTTGATCGGGATCCCGAAACCGATCGCAACGAGGCCCGCCAGAACGCAGCCGATCCCGGCGACCAACATTCCAATCATCATCAAATCTTTACCCCTGGCCGCGCCCCCACACGCGCAGCCTCCGCAGTCCCCTCCGCCACGATACCGTCATATTGCGTGCCCCGCCAACGGCAATTGCTGAGGCAGTTCCGATAGCTGAGGGAGGAACCTGTGGAACCCGAACAAGAAAGGCATTTGCTGCGTTAGTTGCGACGCGGTAAGCGAATTACGCCACAATTGCCAATTACTTGGCAGCGGAACTGCGCTATATGGATGCCGGAGGATGAGGCCCAAAAGGCGCTAATTGGGCCAAAGGGACACCGGGTTACCAATAGCCATGTCAGCAATCACGACCTCGGCTCTCGATACGCCTTCGCGGCGCTCGATGGAGCGAACCTGCGACGATGCCGCGATCCTGGTATTGGCAGTGGTCGGATTGGTCGCAAGCCTCACTTTTCGCGACTATGGCCTCGGCTGGGACGATTACACCCATGCCGAATATGCCGATCTGCTACTGCGGATGTACGGCTCCGGATTCAAGGACACCGGCGCGTTATCGTTTGCCAATCTCTACATGTATGGCGGCGGCTTCGATATGGCCGCAGCATTGCTGCACAAGGTGATCCCGCTCGAGCTGTTTGAAACGCGGCGACTGGTCGGCGCGATCGTCGGCATCATCGGCCTTGCGGTTACCTGGCGGCTCGGCCGTCGCGTCGGCGGCCCGTTGGCGGGCCTGGCGGCGTTGCTGCTTCTGGCGCTGTGCCCGACCTTCTACGGCCACATGTTCATGAATCCCAAGGACGCACCGTTTGCCGTCGCGATGGTGATCCTGATGCTCGGTCTGGTTCGCCTCGCCGAAGAATATCCGCATCCCTCGCCACGGACGGTTCTGATCGTAGGCCTTGGCTCCGGTTTTTCGATGGGTTCACGCATTCTCGGTGGGCTGGCGCTGTTTTACGCGCTCATCGGCTTTGTGCCGATGCTGATTGACGAGACTCGCACGCACGGGGCCCGTGAGGCTCTGCGGCGGTTTGCGCAAACGTCTTACGTCCTTTTGCCCGGCCTGATCCTCGGTTATCTCATCATGGGATTGATCTGGCCGTGGTCGATCATCGAGCCCGACCATCCGTTCCTTGCCGCGACCTATTTCTCGCACTTCTTCGAAAAGCCGTGGAAAGAGATGTTCGATGGCGCGATCGTCTCGGTCCCCGACATGCCGTGGTCGTATCTCCCGACGCTATTCGCCTTGCAGCTTCCGGAAGTCTTGCTGGCGCTGACCGCCGCATCGGTCGGCGCGACCGTGCTGGCGTTATCGCGTCGCGATGTGCCGGCGCGCCGCAAGACCATCCTTTTGATGCTGACGCTTGCGGCGCTCTTGCCAATCGCGATTGCGATCCTGAAGCGTCCCGCGCTCTACAACGGGATCCGTCATTTCGTCTTTGTCATCCCGCCTATGACCGTGCTCGCGGGCCTCGCCTTTGCCCGGGGAATGGATTGGCTCAAAGAAAATCGCCGCAACTGGCAGCCGGTAGCTCTCGCCGTGTTCGCGTTCGGCCTGCTGCTGCCGCTTGGCGAAATGATCCGCCTGCATCCTTATCAATACACCTTTTTCAATCATATCGCCGGCACCGTGCGCGGCGCCGACGACCGTTACATGCTCGACTACTGGGGACTGGCTTTCAAGCAGGCCTCCGACGGGCTGCGCGAGCAGCTCGACGAGCGGCACGAATCTCCGCCGCCTGGACACAAGTGGAATGTCGCCGTATGCGGTCCGCACCGCGGAGCGCAGGTCGCCCTTGGTCCTGATTTCACGATCGGCTGGGACAGCCACGTCGCCGACTTTGCGATGACGCTCGGCGAGTTCTACTGCAAGGGCCTTATCAACGCGCCAATCATGGTTGAAGTCAAACGCGACGACGTGGTGTTTGCCCGCGTCTACGACATCCGCGGCCACAGCATCTCCAGCCTGCTATCGATACCGCCGCCTTGAGGTGACCCGACGCCACAGAGCAGGGCATAACTGCCCCTCTCGCAAGCTGCCTTGCCGCGAGCCAGGCGTGGGAATAGCGTCAGAAAAACTCTGCAAACAACGGGAGAACCAGCCATGTCGCCAGCGGAAGCTCGCCTGAAGGAAGCACCGTCGGGAATGACGGAGGCGGAGTGGAGCCAGCGCGTCAACCTCGCCGCCTGCTACCGCCTGATTGCCCATTACGGCTGGGATGATCTGGTCGATACCCATATCTCCGCGCGGGTGCCGGGGCCGGAGCATCATTTCCTCATCAACCCTTACGGGCTGATGTTCGATGAGATCACCGCGTCGAGCCTCGTCAAGGTCGATCTCGACGGCAACCAGCTCTCCAAAAGCCCCTACAGCATCAATCCGGCCGGCTTCACGATCCATTCGGCGATCCATGAGGTCCGCGAGGATGCCGGCTGCGTCATTCATCTGCACACACCGGACGGCACGGCGGTTGCAACCTCGGCAGAAGGATTGTTGCCGCTCAATCAGACCGCGCAGCTTGTTACTTTTGACCTCGCCTATCACGACTATGAAGGCATCGCGCTCGATCATGATGAACGCCCGCGCCTGCAACACGACCTTGGCGACAAGAACCACATGCTGCTTCGCAATCACGGCACGCTGACGGTCGGCCGCTCGGTAGCGTCGGCCTTTGAGCGCATGTTCCACCTCGAGCGCGCCTGCACCATGCAGGTTCGCACCCGCATGCTCGGACCTGTTGCCTATCCCGTCGATCCCGCTGTCATCGACAAGAACACCCAACTGCTCGCCAATCCCGAGCGCCAGGAGCTCCGTTCCACCACGCTGGTGTGGCCGCCGCTGCTTCGCAGGCTCGATCGGCTGGACCCCAGCTACAAGAATTGAAAAATTGGCGAGTGCAGTGTAGAGTCCTTCTCACATACCTCTGCACGTCGAAATCCAACGCCGCCCAATTCCGGGCGGCGTTTTTGCGTTGGGCTCCTTCCCGCCTTCCATATTGCATCGCACTGCGTATTGCGGGCCGGATTTCCTTGCAATTAGATGCGGGCGGCCTTGGGAGAAAATCATGAAAAAGACCGTCTATGTCGTGGCCGTCGCTGTAGCGTTGACGGCGGTCATACCCGCGGCGAGCGCGCAGCAGGCCGCCCCACCCACGCAGAGCCTTTCGGCCAAAATCAAACAGAAATATCTGGAGCGGCGGGCAAAGTTCGTGCGGCGCGTGAAGGACATCTATTTTGCCGTCGGTTGCAAGATTTTGCCCGGCGAAGCCGGCACCCGTTCGCTCGCCCGCAGAGACAGCGACCTTGCCAATGTCAGAGAGCAGGCGGTCCTTGATTTGAAAGAGGATGAGGACCTCGTGCACGCCGCGATGCAGGCGGGCCTGGACCGCGCGGCAAAACCGGGTGAGTGCGACTACTATCGCAGGCATCCGGAGGCGGCCGAGGCGATGCGGCGAGCCGCAGCCGAAGCAGCAAAACAATAGTGACGCGTCGTTATTGCTTCGGCGTCTCCGCCAGCGCGGCGAGAATTCTCGCCCAGGAACGAATGCCCTTGTGGAAGCTCCTGAGATCGTATTTCTCGTTTGGCGAATGAATATTGTCGTCGTCGAGCGCAAATCCCACCAGAAGCGAGTCAAGGCCCAGCGTACGTTTGAAATCCGCAACGATCGGGATAGAGGCGCCCGACCCCATCAGCACCGCGTCCTTACCCCACTCCTCCGCCAGCGCGCGCCGCGCGGCCGCGAGCGGCTTCATGTTCCAGTCAAGCGCAACGGCGGGCGCGTTGGAATGATCGGTGAATTCGGCGCGGCAGTCTTTCGGCAATCGTGAGGTGACATAGTCGCGAAAGGCGTTCCGTATCCTCTCGGGATTCTGTCCCTCCACGAGGCGAAATGAAATCTTGGCGGAAGCCTCCGCTGGGATGACGGTCTTCGAACCCTCGCCGATATAGCCGCCGACGATACCGTTGACGTCGCAGGTCGGACGTGAAGAGACCTGCTCGATCAACAGGCGCCCCTTCTCGCCGGCTGGGATCGACAGCCCGATCGGTTTGAGAAACTTTTCAGGCGTCAGATCAAGCTTCCGCCACTGCTCCAGAACGTCCGGCGGCAAATCTTTGACGCCGTCATAGAAGCCGGGGATCGTGATGCGACCGTCGTCGTCGAAAATGCTGCCGAGAATGCGGGTGAGAACCCGGATCGGATTTTGCGCGCCCCCACCAAAAATGCCGGAATGCAGATCGCGATTGGCGGCCTTGATCTTCACTTCCTCATACACGAGCCCTCGCAGCGAGGTCGTGATCGCCGGCGTGTTTGGATCCCACATGCCGGTGTCGCAGACGAGCGCGAAATCCGCGGTCAGGTCGCCTTTGTTCTTTTCAAGAAACGGAACGAAGTTTTTCGAACCAACTTCCTCTTCGCCTTCGATCACGATTGTCAGGTCGATCGGCAGCGATCCGGTCACCGTCTTCCAGGCCCGGCACGCCTCGACGAAGGTCATCAACTGTCCCTTGTCGTCTTCCGCACCGCGCCCGACAATGATTTTCCGTCCATCCGCGTGGTCGGTAATGGCGGGTTCGAACGGGGGACGGTGCCACAGGCTGAGCGGGTCGACAGGCTGCACGTCGTAGTGGCCATAAAACAGCGCGTGCGGCCGCGCGCCCTTGCCGTTCGACTTGACGCCGGATTTGGCGACAACGGCTGGATGGCCAGCGGTCGGCCGTACTTCGCTGGTCAGTCCGAGTGTGGCGATATCTTTCGCCAGATGATCCGCGGCCGTCTTGCATTCGGCGGCAAAGGCCGGGTCGGCCGAAATCGACTTGATCCGTAACAGCGCAAACAATCGCTCGAGGCTGTTGTCGAAATCTGCATCGATGCGCTCAAGGACCTTTTGAAGTTGTGCGGCGTCGGACATTTCCGATCTTCCTTTGGCTAGCCGGAATTTCGTACCTTATGGCAACCGGCACTCTATGGCACGCTGCCGGACGTGGACAAGGAGCCAGCAGAGGGAGTAGTCGAAGAAGCAGCCTTGTTTTCCGCCGGATACAGGAGATACCAGGCAAGCGCTCCGGCCATCAGGGCGGTGGCGAAAAAGTTGTTTCCAAACGCCTGCAAGTCATGGGGAAATACCGGAAGCGACAGGCACACCAGAAGGCCCGAAATCGCGAGAACAATCCATGTTCCCTTGCGGACGGCGGCACGAGGGTCGCAGGCCGCGCGGTGGATCAGGACCGCGAGCGGGAAAAACAGCCACATGAAGTAGTATTGGCGCGCCAATGGCGATGCCACCGTCATGAGACAAAACAGGATGCCGAGTTCCTCGGCATCCGACCGGGGTGTCCGGCGCCGCGCCGGCGGCAGCACGGCGACGAAGCCAAGGCCGATCAAGAGCGAAACCCCGACCACGACCCAATTGGCGGTCTTGAAATCGAGATCAAGCAAATTCATGTAGGCGGGTGGCTTGTTCGGATTGTCCTGATTGTAGTCGACCGGGCGGGTCAGGCGATGCGTCAAGGAGATCAGGGATTGGTTCATCCACGACCAGTTCTGATCATCGCGCTGTCCGAAGCCCGCTTCCGAACTCGATCCGACCATTCCCTGATACCAGGTTTTCAGCTCGGAGAGATTATGCTGAAAGCCACGCACCGGGGTCGGTATGACGATCAGAAAAACGACCAGAAAGATCGCCATGCTCGCGGCTGACGCCCATTGCCGCCGCCATACAAGATAAGGAAGCACAGCCACCGGAAAAACCTTGATGGCGGTCGCGAGCGCAAACAGGCTTCCCGAACTCCAGGGACGGCCGTGTTGCAGGAACCAGAACCCCGACAGCATCAGCGCGAGCAAAACGAGGTTGGGCTGGCCGAGATCGAACATGTCAAAGGTGAACGAGATCATGATGACGGAGGGCAGCGCCACCAGCCAGGGATTTACGACCTTGTCATCGCCCGTCATGGCGTTGGAAAGCTGCGCGGTCATCCACCACGCCGTGACGTTCAGCAAACACAGACAGAGGTAGAGCGGGATCTTTCCGAAGAACGCGGGGACCGCAAGCAGGATCGCCGCTGGCGGCGGATACAGAAACGCGAAGAAAGCGTGGGCGTCATGCGGATAAAGGTCTTTGCCCTGCAGGACCTGCTGACCGGCCCAGAACCAGAGCGGATAATCCTTTGTCTTTCCGTTGCCGAAGATCTCGGGACCGAGAACATCTGCGGTCAAGATGAAACAGCAGACCAAAAAAAGGATATCGAGCGGCGCTCGCAAGGACGGGAATCTCAGCACACGTCACTTTCTGAAAATTGAAGGAAGATCACACCAAATTCACTTCTATCGCCGCAGTAAACCGCCGAGCGCACCGCGCACGATGGCGCGGCCAACCGAGCCGCCGATCGAACCACCGACGGATTTACCGAGATCGGCAGCCACGCCGCCAACGACCTTGTTGGTCACCGAGCGCGTGACGTTGCGGGCGATCAACTGGCCCGTGGACAATCTGCCGCGGGGCGCGTTGGCACCGAAAATCGTTCCGACGATGCCGCCGATCTGATCCAGGAACCCACCACCTCCGCTGCTCGCCCCCGTCACCCGCTTCTGCAAGACTTCATAAGCGGACTCGGAATTGATCGCGGTGTCGTATTTGCCTTTCACAGGACTGGTGTCGATGATGGCCTTGCGCTCCTCCGGCGTGATCGGCCCGATGCGTGCCGTTGGCGGCCGAACCATGATACGCTCTACCATCGCCGGAATGCCATTTCCTTCCAGAAATGACACCAGAGCTTCGCCTTTGCCGAGTTCCATGATCACCCGGGCGGTATCAAGTTTCGGGTTGGGACGAAAGGTTTGAGCCGCCGCGGTAACAGCCTTCTGGTCCCGCGGCGTGAAGGCGCGAAGGGCGTGCTGCACACGGTTTCCCAGTTGGGCAAGCACCTTGTCGGGGACGTCGATCGGATTCTGCGTGACGAAATAAACACCGATGCCCTTTGAGCGGATCAGCCGCACCACCTGCTCGATCTTGTCCATCAGCGCCTTTGGCGCATCGTTGAACAGCAGGTGGGCCTCATCAAAGAAGAATACGAGCTTCGGCTTGGAAGGATCGCCGGCCTCCGGCAACTGCTCAAACAGCTCCGACAGCATCCACAACAGGAAGGTCGCGTATAGCCTGGGGCTTTGCATCAGCCGGTCGGCTGCCAGGATATTGACCATCCCGCGGCCGTCGCGGTCGGTGCGCATGAAGTCTTTCAGGTCGAGCGCCGGTTCTCCGAAGAACTTGTCGCCGCCCTGGTTTTCCAGCACCAGAAGCTGACGCTGGATAGTCCCGACGGTCTGCTTCGAGACATTTCCGTATTGGGTCGTCAATTCTCCGGCATGCTCGGCGATAAAAGACAGGATCGCCCGCAGGTCCTTCATGTCGAGGAGCAGCAAGCCCTGCTCGTCGGCGACCTTGAAGGCGATGTTCAGCACGCCCTCCTGGACATCGTTCAGGTCCATCATTCGCGACAACAGGAGCGGCCCCATCTCGGAGACGGTGGCGCGGACCGGATGCCCCTGCTCGCCAAACACGTCCCAAAACACCGTCGAAAACTGGTCCGGCTGGAACGATAGCCTCATATCGGCAGCCCGCTTGAGGATGAAATCCCTGGCCTCACCGACTTCGGAGATGCCGGACAGGTCCCCCTTGATGTCGGCCGCGAACACGGGAACGCCAGCGCGCGCAAACCCCTCGGCCATCACTTGCAACGAGACGGTCTTTCCGGTCCCGGTTGCACCGGTCACAAGCCCGTGCCGATTGGCCAAGGCGAGCGTCAGCCAGGCCGGCTGTTCGCCCTTGCCGATAAAAATCTTCTCGGCAGTGTCGACGGTCGGGGTATCGGGTGTTGCCATCGCATCGCCTCGTCGTGCACCTCAAGGCGCAGTCCAAACACCGCACTTATAGTGCATGTCGCAAGCCGATTGAAACCTTCAACGAACGTATGAGAAATGGAAACGTATTTTCGTTTGGCGCACATTCGGCCCGGTTTTGTCGCTTCGCGCCATCAAGTTTGCAACGAAACCAAGCCGTCAAGGGGCGAAATCGTCGCTTGCTCTTGCATTGCTGCAACACTTGCCGCGTGATTTACTCCGGCAGGTACGGTGATCGCTTGTAATTCGTCCCGCAGAAGATCAAGATAAATCGCAAGTAGGGATCCGGCGGACAAGCTGGCCGAGGGCGGGGCACGATGGACGAACTAACGGCGTGGCTGGCCTCCAAGGCCGGCATCGAACGTACCGTGGCCGAAAAAACCATCGGTATCATTCTCGGCTACCTTCGCAATGAAGGCCCTTCCGACAAGGTTCAAGCCTTGATCGACAACATTCCCGGAGCAGAAGCTGCAATCTCCGCGTCGGAGAACGGTGGCAGCTTGGCAAAGCTGATGGGCGGCGGCCTGATGGCCGTTGGCTCCCGGCTGATGGGACTGGGCCTGGGCATCAGTGACATTCAGAACATCGCGCGCGAACTTTTTCGGTTTGGCCGAGACAAAATCGGGGAGGATCAAATGGGCGCGATCATTGCCGGGACTCCCGGACTTCTTCAGTTCGCCTGACATAGATTTCATATCGAAAAATCATGACATATCCTATTTCCGAGATTGACGGCCTCCCGTCCTTCGCAGCTTCCAAACTGAAATCTCTGGGCATCCGCACCACGGACCGCCTGCTGGAGGCGGCACGAACCGTGAAGGGCCGCAAAGCGCTTGCGGCCAAGACGGGGATCAGCGAACAGCAGTTGCTCGAATGGGCGAATTTTTCCGACTACATGCGGATTCCCGGTATGGGCAGAGCGAAGGTCGGTTTGGTGCGGGCCGCCGGCGTCCCGACGATTCGTGAACTCGCGCTTCGAAACCCGTCCCGACTGGCGCAGAACATGAAAGAAGTGAACGTCAGGCGCAAACTCGTCCGGGTGATGCCTTCCGAGAAGTCCGTCGAGCAGTTGATCGCCAAGGCGCGGAAGCTTCAGCCCAAAATTACCTACTAAGATCACATACCGAGATTACCTGCCGATCCTCGTCGGGCGCGATCGACCGGGCTGCGCGACCGCGTCGGCCTGCCCGCTCTCTTGACTCCCCGCTGCCGACCGCGCAAAGCGACCGCATGATCGCGACCTCGCCCGGAGCCGCTCCCTCGGCCGCCTCGACGGATCATCGGACCTGGCCGGAACGACTATCCAGACCGTATCCGCTGGTGATGGGGGTTTTGAATATCACGCCGGACTCCTTCTCGGACGGCGGACGCTTTCTCGCACCGGAAAGCGCACTGGCTCAGGCCAGGCGCATGGTCTCGGAGGGTGCCGACATCATCGATATCGGCGCGGAGTTGACGCGGCCCTATGGTTCGCAACCCATCTCTGCCGACGAAGAGATACGACGCCTGAAGCCGATCCTTAGCCAGGTCGCTTCTCTCGGAATTCCGGTATCGATCGACAGCATGAAGCCGGCGGTTGTCACCTGGGCGCTCGATAACGGGGCAACCGTCGCCAACGATGTCTGGGGCCTGCAACGCGATCCGGACATGGCCAAGTTGGTTGCGGAGCGGCATTGCCCAGTCGTGATCATGCACAACCGCGACCGTGCCGATCCCGATATCGACATCACGGGAGACGTCGCCGAGTTCTTCTCGCGCTCGCTTCAGATCGCTTCCCAAGCCGGCATCTCGCGCGAACATATCGCGCTCGATCCCGGTATCGGCTTCGGCAAGACGCCGGAGCAGAGCATCACGGTTCTGGCGCGCTTGAAGGAATTCGACACCTTTGGCCTGCCGCTTCTGGTCGGCGCGTCGCGCAAACGCTTCATTGCCACGATATCTGAGTCCGAACCGGATCAACGGCTCGGCGGCTCGATTGCCGCGCATCTGATCGCGGCGAAAGCCGGCGCGCGGATCATCCGGACCCACGATGTGTGGGAGACCCTACAGGCCTTGCGCGTGGCCACAGCCATTTGGGACAGCGAATGAGCGATACGATCTTCATTACCGGCGTCGTCATCCATGCCCGGCACGGCGTCATGGATCATGAAACCGAAGTCGGGCAGCGTTTCGTCATCGACCTCGAGCTGTCCGCCGACCTTTCGGAATCCTCGCGCACGGACCGTCTGGCCGACACCGTCTCCTATTCCAACGTGGTTGCGACCGCGACCGCAGCCTTCAAGGACGTCAACTACAAACTGCTGGAACGCGCGGCTGGCGCCGTTGCCGACGCGGTGCTGGCCGCGTTTCCGAAAATCAGCGCCGTCAAGGTCACCGTGCACAAGCCGCACGCGCCGATCGCGGCGATCTTTGATGACGTCGGTGTGGTCCTGACCCGCACGCGGAAGGTCTGATGGCTCACGCCGTGATCGCGCTCGGCGGCAATGTCGGCGATGTCCGCGCCACGTTCCAAAAGGCGATCGCCAATATCTGCGGCATGACGCAAGGAGCTCTTCTGGCGCGCTCCTCCGACTATGCGACTCCGCCGTGGGGCGAGGTTGCGCAGGAACGCTTCGTCAATGCCTGCATCGAAATCGACACCAGCCTCGACCCGCACGCGCTGTTGTTCACATTGCAAAAAATCGAAACCAAATTCGGCCGCGATCGCGCCAAAGAAAGACGCTGGGGACCACGGACGCTCGACCTCGACCTGATCGCCTATGACGACGTGTCGATGCAAAAACCGGAACTCACACTGCCTCACCCTCGCTTGTTCGAACGCGCTTTCGTGCTGGTGCCCTTGGCCGAGATTTCACCCGACCGCGTGATCGGCGGCCGCAGCGTCACCGCAGCGCTGGCCGGGCTATCCACCGAGGGAATTGAGCGGTTACCGGGTCCGGTTTAAGTCGAAAACACCGTTTGGCTTGGCGGCCTGCCCGTGGCAATTTCGACCCATGACATCGACTGACGATCTATCCTTTGCCGCCGATTTTGCGCCGGCAACCTACGATGACTGGCGCAAGCTGGTTGATGGCGTCTTGAAAGGCGCGCCGTTCGAGAAGCTGGTCGGCAAGACCTATGACGGGCTTGCGGTCGAGCCGATTTATCGCCGCACCGCAAATGCGACCCCGATCGCGGGCCGGCCTGCGGCCGCGCCCTGGCAGGTCATGCAACGGATCGATCACCCCGATCCAGCGGCCGCCAACGCGCAGGCGATCCACGATCTGGAGAATGGTGCCAGCGGACTTGAGATCGAATTCGCCGGCGGGCCGGGCGCCCGAGGCTTTGGCCTCGTCGATGCGGCGCCGGAAACGTTAAAGCGGCTGTTTGACGGCGTCGTCTTCGATGCCGGGATTTCGATCGCGCTTCATCCAGTGATCGGACGGGGAAATGCCGGCGAGAGCCTCGCTGGGCTCATTGAAGGACAAGGTGTCGACCCGGCCAAGGTCGATCTGCGTGTCAACTATCAGGCGCTCAGCACCGTGGCCGCGCGCGGCGTTGCCCCGGCCGCGTGGAAGGAAATGGAAAAGCCGTTTGCCGGCGTGGTTCGCGGGCTGATCAAGCGGGGTTTTCGCGGTCCGTTTGTGCTGGCCGATGGACGTACGGTCCATGACGCGGGCGGGTCGGAAGCCCAGGAGCTGGCGTTCGCGCTGTCGCTGGCTGTCGCCTATCTGCGCATGCTGGAATCCGACGGCATTGATCTTGATGCCGCTCGCGCCGCGATCTCGTTCAGGCTGGCCACCGACGCCGACCAGTTCCTGACGATGGCGAAATTCCGCGCGCTGCGTGTGTTGTGGGCTCGAATTGAAGCCGCCTGTGGCCTTGCGCCAAAACCGGCCTTCGTGGCCGCCGAAACGGCGTGGCGGATGCAGACCCAGCGCGACCCTTACGTGAACATGCTGCGGGCCACGATGGCGACGTTTGCGGCTGGCCTTGCCGGGGCCGACGCGATCACGGTGTTGCCCCATACCCTGGCGCTCGGATTGCCGGATGCGTTTGCGCGGCGCATCGCCCGCAATACGCAACTTGTTCTGCTGGAAGAATCCAATCTGGCGAAGGTGTCCGATCCCGCCGCGGGCTCCGGCGGCATCGAAAGCCTGACGCAGGCTCTTTGCGAGACGGCATGGGCGCTGTTCCAGGAAATCGAAAAGGCCGGCGGCGTGTTCGCCGCGCTCGAACAGAACCTGATCCAGCGAAAGGTTGCCGCCACCCGCGCGGCGCGCGAGGCCAATATTGCCCGGCGCAAGGAAGTGCTGACCGGCGCCAGCGCATTCCCGAACCTTGGCGAGGCTCAAGTTGCGGTTCTGGACGTCAAACCCTTCGAGCTTGCGCCTTCGGGCGAAGCCAACATCAAATTCGAAGCCCTGTCGCCGATGCGGCTCGCCGCACCCTTCGAACGCTTGCGCGACCGATCCGACGAAATCCTGAAAGCAAAGGGTGCAAGGCCGAGGGCCTTCCTCGCCAATTTGGGGACGCCGGCCGATTTCACCGCGCGTGCAACCTTTGCCAGGAGTTTCTTCGAGATTGGTGGGATCGAAACGGTCGGGTCCGAAGGCATTGCCGATCCCGCGGAGCTTGCGGCCAACTTCAAGGCTTCCGGCGCGGCCCTCGCCTGCATTTGTTCGTCCGACAAGGTCTACGCCGAAGGCGCCGAAGAGGCCGCGAAGGCCCTTCAAGCGGCCGGCGCCAGGCATATCTATCTTGCAGGCCGGGCGGCCGAGCAGGAGCAAGCCTTGCGCGCGGCCGGCGTTAACGAGTTCATCTTTGCCGGCGGTGACGCGTTGGCCGCCCTGCAACAGGCCTACCGGCTGGTGGTTGGCGCATGACTGAGGTTGCAAAACCCGTTCTGACCGGCGGCTGCCAATGCGGCGCGATCCGCTTTGCGTTGTCGGCGCCGCCTACCAAGGTCAGCATCTGCCATTGCCGGATGTGCCAGAAAGCCGCTGGCGCGCCGTTTGCCTCGTTTGCCGAGATCGGAAAGAGCGATTTCGCCTGGACCCGCGGCCAGCCGGCCGCGTTCCGCTCTTCCTCGATCGCCGAGCGCGACTTTTGCCGGGATTGCGGCACGCCGTTGAGCTTCCGCCGCCTCGACGGCCCCCGTATCGAGATCATGACTGGCGCTTTCGACCGGCCAGATCGACTGGTCCCGATCAGGCAGTACGGTACGGAATCCCGACTCGGCTGGGTGGTTGCGATTGCGAACCTGCCGAGCCAAACCACGCTGCAAAGCTACGGCGAGGGCAAGCTTAACGATATCGTCAGCCATCAGCATCCCGACCATGATTAAGATATTTCAAAAGCTTACGAAGCGATCTGGACGTGATAGATTCGAAACCCCGCTTTGGGTTTTGGGGTTTATTCTTGCGCCCCTTGAATTCGTTTTTGGGCTAGTCGTGGTTGGTTT
Source organism: uncultured Alphaproteobacteria bacterium (assembly GCA_963775545.1). Taxonomy (GTDB): domain Bacteria; phylum Pseudomonadota; class Alphaproteobacteria; order Rhizobiales; family Xanthobacteraceae; genus Bradyrhizobium. Next base: position 401,442 of record CAVZJE010000018.1, on the reverse strand, counting down.
TGTGCGGACATTCTCGGGCGTCACGCAAAACGGAGTAACCAACCGATTTGACGATCCTGTCTATAAGAAGAATCTTCAAAGGTTGATCGAGAGGAACTGCCAGTTTGAGGAAGAGCGGAATGAGCGACATTCCTGATTTCAGTACCGTCGCCTTCAGGCCTGTCGCTGCCACGGGAGCAACGGGCACCGCCGAACCGTGGCTGACGCCGGAAGGCATTCCGGTGAAACCCTCTTATGGCGAAACCGATCTCGCGGGCATCGATTTCCTCGAGACCTGGCCCGGCATCGCGCCCTACCTGCGCGGCCCCTACCCGACCATGTATATCAACCAGCCCTGGACGGTTCGGCAATATGCCGGCTTTTCGACGGCGGAAGACTCTAACGCCTTCTATCGCCGCAACCTTGCGGCCGGGCAGAAAGGCCTATCGGTCGCTTTCGACCTCGCGACCCATCGCGGTTATGACTCCGATCACCCACGCGTCGCCGGCGATGTCGGCATGGCCGGCGTGGCGATCGATTCGATCTACGACATGCGCACGCTGTTTGCAGGCATTCCGCTCGACCAGATGAGCGTGTCGATGACCATGAACGGCGCCGTGTTGCCGATCCTGGCGCTGTTCGTGGCGGCGGCCGAGGAACAGGGCGTTCCGCCGGAAAAACTCTCGGGCACCATTCAGAACGACATTCTGAAAGAGTTCATGGTGCGCAACACCTACATCTATCCGCCGACGCCCTCGATGCGGATCATCTCCGACATCTTCGCCTATACCTCGCAGCGGATGCCGAAATACAACTCTATTTCAATTTCCGGCTATCACATGCAGGAGGCGGGCGCGACGCAGGATCTCGAGCTCGCCTATACGCTCGCGGACGGTGTCGAATATTTGCGCGCAGGTCTCAACGCGGGGCTCGACGTCGATCGTTTTGCGCCGCGGCTGTCGTTCTTCTGGGCGACCGGCATGAACTTCTTCATGGAAGTCGCCAAGATGCGCGCCGCGCGGCTGTTGTGGGCGAAGCTGCTCAAGCCGTTTGGTCCCAAAGACCCCCGCTCGCTCTCGCTGCGCACGCATTGTCAGACGTCGGGCTGGTCGCTGACCGCGCAGGACGTCTTCAACAACGTGATGCGCACCACGATCGAGGCGATGGCGGCGACCCAAGGCCACACCCAATCGCTGCATACCAACGCGCTCGACGAGGCCCTGGCGCTGCCGACCGATTTCTCTGCGCGAATTGCCCGCAACACGCAACTGTTCCTGCAGCAGGAAAGCGGCACCACCCGCATCATCGATCCCTGGGGCGGCTCGTATTATGTCGAGCGGTTGACGCGCGACCTCGCCGCCAAGGCCTGGGGTCATATCCAGGAAGTCGAGGCGCTCGGCGGCATGGCGAAGGCAATTGAAGCCGGGGTCCCAAAGCTGCGGATCGAGGAAGCTTCCGCCAAGACGCAGGCCCGGATCGATGCCGGCAAGCAGGCCGTGATCGGCGTCAATAAATACAAGCCGGTCGACGAGGCGCCGATCGATATTCTCAAAGTCGATAATTCCAACGTGCGGCGGCTTCAGATCGACAAGCTGAAACGGCTGAAGGGCGAACGGAGCCAGAAAGCCGTCGATGAAGCGCTGGCCGCGCTCACGCGCTCGGCCGGCGAAGGCAACGGCAATTTGCTGGCGCTCGCGATCGATGCCTCGCGCGCCAAGGCTACCGTCGGCGAAATTTCCGATGCGATGGAGAAGGTGTTCGGCCGACATCGCGCCGAGATCAAGTCCATTACCGGGGTCTATAAACGCGAGGCTTCCGCCATGTCGAACCGGGTCGAGAAAGTGCAGGCTCTGATCGATGCGTTCGAGGAGGCGGAAGGCCGCCGGCCGCGCATTCTGGTCGCCAAGATCGGCCAGGACGGCCACGACCGCGGCCAGAAGGTGATCGCCTCGGCCTTCGCCGATGTCGGCTTCGACGTCGATATTGGGCCGTTGTTTGCAACCGCCGATGAAGCAGCGCGACAGGCGGTCGAGAACGACGTACATATCCTGGGCGTGTCGTCGCTGGCGGCGGCGCATCTCACCGCCGTGCCGGATCTGAAAGCGGCGCTGAAGAAACAGGGCCGCGAGGACATCATGATCATCATCGGCGGCGTGGTACCGCCGCAGGATTACGATGCGCTTTACAAGGCCGGCGCCGAGGCGATCTTCCCGCCGGGCACGGTGATCGGGGATGCCGCCGAAGAACTGATCCACAAGTTGAATGCGCGATTGGGGCATAGCGAGGCCGCGGAATAGCCCCTCCCCCTCGCCTCGCTTCCCTCGCCGTTGTAAAGCAGGGCATGCCCTTGCCGAAGAATGCCCCGCTGGACGTCAAGACCATCGCCAAGGACCTCCGTTCCGGCCACCGCGCGGCGCTGGCGCGCGCCATCACGCTGATCGAAAGCCGGCGGGGCGACCATCAGGCCGCCGCACGCGACCTCGTGCAGGCCTTGCTCCGCGAAACCGGCAAGGCGATCCGGGTCGGCATCACCGGCTCGCCGGGTGTTGGCAAATCCACCACCATCGACGCGCTCGGCATGTTCCTGATCGAGCGCGGCCACAAGGTCGCGGTGCTCGCGGTAGATCCTTCCTCGGCGCGCACCGGCGGCTCCATTCTCGGTGACAAGACCCGGATGGCGCGGCTGTCGGCCTCCGACAGCGCGTTTATCCGTCCGTCGCCCACCTCCGGCACGCTCGGTGGCGTCGCCGCAAAAACACGCGAGGCGATGCTGTTGTGCGAAGCCGCCGGTTTCGACGTCGTACTGGTGGAAACCGTCGGTATCGGGCAATCCGAAACCGCCGTCTGCGACATGACCGATTTTTTCCTGGCCTTGATGTTGCCCGGTGCGGGCGATGAATTACAAGGCATCAAGAAAGGCCTCGTCGAACTCGCCGACATGATCGCGATCAACAAGGCCGACGGCGACAATATCAAGCGCGCCAATTTGGCGGCGGGTGAATATCGCAGCGCGCTGCATATCCTCACCCCGCGTTCGGAACATTGGCAGCCGCCGGTCCTGACCTATTCGGCCCTGACTGGCGCGGGCATCGAAACGCTGTGGCAAAAAATTCTCGATCACCGCACCGCGATGAACGCTTCCGGTGAGTTCACGACCCGCCGGCAGGGACAACAAGTCAAATGGATGTGGTCGATGCTGGAGCAGCTCACGATGGCGCGGTTGCGCTCTGATGCGTCGGTGCGCGCCAAGGTGAAGCGGATCGAAACCGAGGTGGCGGGCGGCCGCATCTCGCCGGCGCTTGCCGCAGAACAGGTTGCGGAAATGCTGCGATGAGCGGAGGCTTGCGCATCCTCATCACCGGCTTTGGTCCGTTTCCCGGCGCGCCCTTCAACCCAACCACACCACTGGTCAAACGGTTGACACAACTGCGTCGTCCGGCGCTCGACGGCATCACACTGACCGGGCATATTTTCCATGTCACCTATCAGACGGTCGATCGCGAACTGCCCGAGCTGATCGCGCAATTACGTCCGCAGGCGCTGTTGATGTTCGGCTTGGCCACGCGCACCGCTCACCTGCGGATCGAGACGCGCGCCCGCAATGCCGTCTCGACCCGATTCCCGGACGCAGGAGGCGCACTGGCGCGAAAGGCATCGATCGTCCGCGGGGCCAGCGCCATGCCGCTCGGCCCCCACACGGCAAGCCTGCTGCACGCCGCGCGCGCCACCGGCATCGACGCACGCCTCTCGCGCGATGCTGGCGCCTATCTCTGCAACTACCTGAGTTGGCGCGCGATCGAGGCGACGCAGCAGCCCGGCGGGCCAGCACTGGCCTCGTTCATTCATGTTCCCCTCGTCGCGCGCGACCGCACCGCCCGGGAGGGAACGTCTGACATCACGCTGGAACAATTGGTCGATGCCGGCGAAGCCATGCTGATGGAAATGGTAAAGCTGACGCGGCGCGCGATGCTGCAGGACGCTCGCGCCTCGCGTTATTAACCCTACCGCCAACAATCAACTTCGCTGGCGCCTGCGTGCGCCCGGTATCGGCGCATTTTCTTGCTACCTATGGAATTGCATGTAGAGGCCAGGGCCAAGCGATCATATGCCACTCAACCGCCGCCATCTCTTCGGGCTAACCGCTGCCGGCGCGGGAGCATCGGCGATGTCGTCACGGGCAATGGCCGCTCAGCCGAGCTCAGCTTTCGGGCGCGATGCCACGCAATATGGCGTTCGTCCCGGCAGTCCTGACGACCAGACCAAAATTCTGCAACGGGCGATCGATGAGGCCGCACGCGCGCAAGCGCCGCTGGCGCTGCCGCCCGGAGTCTATCGCGTCGGCACGCTTCGCCTGCAGAAGGGTTCTCAGCTTGTCGGCGTGCGCGGTGCGACCCGGCTTGTCTTTGGTGGCGGCGCCTCGATGTTGACCAGCGAGGGCGCCGACAGCGTTGGTCTTAACAACCTCGTCCTCGACGGCGGCAGCATCCCCCTGCCCAGTCGTCGCGGGCTCGTTCATTGCCTGAGTGGCCGCGACATCCGCATCAGCGATTGCGAGATTGTTGCGAGCGGCGGCAACGCCATTTGGCTTGAGAATGTCGCCGGCGATATCAGCGGCAATATCGTCAGCAAGACCGCTGCCACCGCGATCGTATCGTTCGACGCCAGCGGCCTCACAGTCATGCGCAACACGATCCGGGATACCAACGACAGCGGCATCGAAATCCTGCGCACCTCGATTGGCGACGACGGCACGCTGGTCGCGGACAACCATATCGAGGACATCAAGGCGGGCCCCGGCGGCTCGGGTCAGTATGGCAACGCCATCAACGCGTTTCGCGCCGGCAACGTGATCGTGCGCGGCAACCGCATCAAGAATTGCGACTACTCGGCGGTGCGCGGCAATTCGGCCTCCAACATTCAGATCACCGGCAACAGCGTCAGCGATGTGCGCGAGGTGGCACTCTATTCCGAGTTCGCCTTCGAAGGCGCTGTGATCGCCAACAACACCGTGGACGGCGCGGTGCTTGGGGTTTCCGTCTGCAATTTCAACGAAGGCGGACGGCTGGCGGTCGTGCAGGGCAACATCATCCGCAATCTCCTTGCGAAACGGCCGATTGGGACGGCGCCCGACGATGACGGCGGCATCGGCATCTATGTCGAAGCCGATACGAGTGTTTCGGGCAACGTGATCGAGAATGCACCGTCGTTCGGGATTGTCGCAGGCTGGGGCAAATATCTGCGCGATGTTGCGATATCGGGCAATGTGATCCGCAACGCCTTCGTCGGCATCGGGGTTTCGGTGACGCCGGGCGCCGGTACGGCGCTCGTCAGCAATAATGTGATCTCCGAGGCTCCGCGCGGCGCAGTGGTTGGCCTCGATCACGCGCGCCCCATCACGCCGGATCTCGCCACCGAAGGCGCGCCCCGCTTTGCGCAGGTGGTCGTGGGGACGAACGCAGTACGGAAGCAGCCTTAGGATTGCGGCGGGCTCGGCCTTACAGCGTATTTCGGAGAAGTGGATAACGCGCCGCAATCGTTGCCAGATCCAGCACTGCCGCCCAGGTATCTGCTTCGGACGCTTCGGGGGCCAACGTTTCGCTCACCCCGCTGCGATCATCGGCAGAAGCCGAAATCCGACGCGGCTGGTCAGCGGCAATTCCGGGCGTCTGCGGTAGATGAGCAAGATTGCGCGGAAACTCGATCTGCGGCAGCGCCGTTCGGCTGCGGCCGAGCCAGGACAGGTCGATCGCGCGATTGTCGCGCGAGGCCTCGCGTGACAGGAGATCGCGCCAGGTTTCAACCGCGCTCTTGGCCTCCCGGATGTTTTCGAGAAATGCCTGCTCGCTGTGAAAGCGGCGCCAGCGCCCGCTATCGAATAATTCGGTGAGGTGTTCGAGCCGCTTTTCAGCGAGATTGCACCAGCGCGCGACAATTTCGCGGCCTTTGGCGACGTCCGTTTGAGATGCCATAAATCTGCCCGCAAGGAGGAAGACGCGGACGCAACCGTACGAATCACTCAAACATGACCGATATATTTTGTGGAAAACTCCGACAAAGTCTAGTGGAGTGATTTGTCTCACACTTTATCGGCGCAGCCGCCGGCGCGCTCCGTAGTCGTACGGGCGGTTTGAAAACGAAAAGACCCGTCCGGGGGGACAACCGGACGGGTCAAGCCATATGGGCGCTGGGGTGGATGGGCGCTCGCGCCAGATACAGCTGTTGGGGAGGGATATAACCGCTCCCCACGCCTTTTGGTCGCGGGAGACCTGCCCGACGTTCAAAGCGCGTTAAGGATTTTTGGGCGCTCCCGGTCACACATTCGCGAGCAGATTTCAGGGCACCGCCGGCTTGGTTTTGCCCGCGTTCCGCTGCAGTTCGGCACTGGCCGGCGTCTCAACCGCCACGGTCGCCGCCGGAAGGTTTTCGGCTGCCGCAGGCTGGATGCTCCGCGTATTGGACACGTCAGTTGTGTCAGGCTTTTGGGGCGCCACGGCCACCGGCATCCCTGGGGCGACGACCGCCGAGACCGCCGCAAAAGCATCGGCCTCCCCTGCCCCGAATTGGTCGTCCGGACCGGGCGGACCGAGGTCGCGCGCCGTCCTGGTCAGGATCGCACGCAGCTCTTGCGGCTTCAGCGCCGGATTACGCTGGAGCATCAGCGCGGCAACACCGCTGACGAAGGCACAGGAAAACGAGGTGCCCGAGGTGATCTGATACTTGTCGTCCGGCGCGGGGAGGAAAAGATCGACACCCGGCGCCGCCACCGCGATGTAGCTGCCGCGGTTCGAGGCGGCAAACAACTTGTCCTTGGCGTCGGTTGCGCTCACCGCAATGACATTCGCATCGGCCGCCGGATAAAGCGGCGGCGATTTGGGGCCGGCATTGCCGGCAGCCGCAACCATCACGATATTCCGCGCCGCCAGCGCCGTAAGACCGCGCCCAATGATCGCATCCTTCGGGCCGGTAAAGCTCATATTGACGATCTGGGCGCCATGACCGGCCGCGAGGTCTAGTCCCTTGAGGAGCACGTAAGACGAACTCTCGGCCGCTTTGCCGGAGGTGCCGAAAGCGCGGATCGCCAGGACATGCGCCGCGGGCGCACTGCCCATCAACCGCACATGCGACACGATCGCGCCGGCAACGCCGGTACCGTGCGGATGCGCCCTCTCTTTGCTGTCAAGCGCATCCAGCGGCGTGATCGTGACGCCGGCGAATTCGGAATGCTTGAGATCGATGGCGGAGTTGATGACGGCGACCGTGACGTTGGCGCCATTGGCAAGCGCGTGGGCCTGCGGCAAGCGAAGCTCTGCCTGCGGATATTTCGCGGGGTCGCCTTCAGCCGCGCCTGCGCTCTCGCCCTGGAGGGTGTAGCGGAAGTTCGGCTGAAGCGAGCGAACGCTGCCATCCTGCGCGAACTGCCGGCTCGCGGCTTCCAGCGTCTTGCCGCCGGTAATGCGAAACAGGCCGATGGTGACCCCGATCAGCTCAAAATTGCGGGATTCAATCCGCCGCAAGCCGTGACGCCGCGCCAATGCGTCGACCTGTGCTTCGGACAACGTTCCGTCGATCTCGGCCACGATTTCATTGGTGATCGCGCGAGAGGCGAGCGAGGCGTCTGACGACGAATTACCCGCCTTTTTCCCGTTCTTGCGGCTGTTGCTACTGGTGGTCACGTCCCCCGAACAATTACCGCTGTCGCGATCGGCTGCCGTGCAGGACGGTTGAAAGCGGATGTTGTTACCCAATCCCATAACGCCACGGCCGGCGAGGTTCGGATCGATGCGCGGCATCGACCGGTCGATGCTCGGAACCCGCGACGAGATGTTGAGACTGGGCGAGCGCATGATGCTCTGCGCCAGAGCCGCAGAGCATCCCAACCCTGCGAGCAGCGACAGGACAGCGAGCAAGGACAGCAACGCCGGCCGTATCTTCCGCCGCCGTTCCGCATCATGCATCATGGAATTCCAGCCTTACGCGAGTCCGCTCATGGCGTCGCCACGGCAAGACTGACGCTCTTTTCGTTCTGCAATCGGCTGAGCAGATTGGCGAACTCGTCCTTTGTCGATGCATTGGCGAATTGCAGACGGAACATGCCGCTTTTGCCGTCGACGATCGAGGCCTGATACTTGTCGAGCAGCGCGGTGATATCACTGACGCGCGCATCCGGTGCAAACCGCACCAGTGCACGCGGCGAAGGCGCAGCCGACAGATCGCGCGTAATCGGTTCGTTGGTGCTCAACGAAGCGGTCTCAAACGAGGCTGGCCGGTTATTGATCAACACCGCGGCAATGATGCCGGCCTGCAAAACAAGGACAATCGCGCCAAGGCCGGCGGACCACGCGACGGTCCGCGGCGAGAGGCTCGAGAAGAAACCGGCAAGCCACGCCGCCATGTTCAGGGAAGCACTGGGCTTGCGCGCCGGCTCAGCGTCGATCGCCGCAAACAACTTCTGCATGGCGCGCACCGATGGCGCGCCGAGGCTTTCGTTCAGGTCGATGGTCCCGGCATATTCCTCGCGAATGACCGCGTACTGCCTGGCGAGTTCGGGATCGCGGGCCAACGCCTCCTCGACCCTTCGAGAATCGCGTGCGTTGAGCGTGCCTGCGGCATGCCAGGGCAGCAGCAATTCGATCTCGCCTGGTTCCTGCTCCGCCATTTTTCTGCTCGCAGCCATCATGGCCAGCCTCGCTCTATGCCGGCTGCCTTCAGCAGTTCGGCCAGTTTCTTGCGTGCGTAGAACAAGCGGGTCTTCACGGTATTCTCCGGTATCCCGATGATTCCAGCCACTTCTTCCACCGACTTCTCGTGATAGTAGACGAGATCGACGATCTCCCGATGCTCGGCCGAAAGACCGCCCAAACACCTACGCAACGCGTCACTGGTATCCTTCTTCTGTACGGTCACCTCAGGATCGTCGGATGTATCCTCGATCGCGCCCGCAGCCTCGTCGTCGAGTTCGGCATCCTTCCTGCGGCGCAGCGCCGAGAGCGCCTTGAACCGCGTGATCGCCAGCAGCCAGGTTGAAACAGCGGAGCGGCCTTCGAACTTGCCGGCCTGACGCCACACATCGAGGAAAACCTCGCTGATAAGGTCTTCGGCGACCTGTTCGTTCCGCACGAGCCGTAGCCCGAACCGGAACACCCTGACATGATGACGCCCATACAAGACTTGCATGGCAAGCCGGTCGCCTTGAGCGATCCGAGCGATCAGGACGTCGTCCGCAGCCGCTTGTGTCGCACTCAATGGCCGTCTCGCAAGGTTGGTCGGATGTGGAAGGCGGGTGGTTCGATTGGAAAGACAAGAATCTTCAAACTATAGCAGCAGCCTGCTTGAAACTGTGATCCACCGCACAGAAAGGCTTAACATCAGCTAGCACATTGCACGATTAGGTATCATAATACGCTATCACCCGCCTCGACCCTGCCAGCCGCCGACGCTTCCCGGGGGTTATTGCTATCATATCCGCACCCGCGCAACTTGAGCACCTTCGAAAGCCGAAGGGCCGATTTCCTCGTCCAAACAAGGACGAAGCCGCTTCCCGACCAGCAAGATTTCGGCCGGAAAGATACCAAACCTAAAGGCTTTACCCGTTAAGTTCTTCCGATTGTTTCACAAACGGCGAATTTATGGGCACGGCGGCGTCGCCTTTCTTGAATCCGACGGCGGATAGGCCAAGCGGCATCGGTCACAAACCGACCGCCGAGGCACTGTCGCGCCGGGCGTATCAGCGCCGGCAAATTCAAGGATTGATCGGTGGCAGCTATATCGTCAATTCAGCCATCCTGCTGGTCTATGCCCACGCCGGCACCACCTCGGCCATTATCGGTCCGGCGTTCGCCGTCTGCGGTCTCATCTCGATCACCGGATATATTCTGCTGTCGGAAGCCGGATTCACCGAACGCTTCAAAGACCACTACTGCGTAGTTCCACAATCCATCATCAGCATGATCATCATGCTGGCCTTCACATACATCGCGCCGGAAGTCGGCGTGATGTTTCTATGTACGCTGTTTGTTGTATTTGCCTTCAGTTCGCTGCGCTCGACGCCGTGGCAGACGGCGGTGGTCTGGACCGCCATGGCATTGGGGCTAGCCGGGCTGTTCCTGCTGACGGACAAGCCGATCTCGCTGCCGCACGGCAACTATCTGGAACGCTTTGCCACGATGACGGTGTTCATCCTGACCGTCGGGCGCTGCATGTTCATCGGCATCTTCTCAAGCGCGATGCGCGACTCGCTCTACAAAAGCGGCGTCGCGCTGAAGGAGGCCAACAAGCGCATCGAAGAGCTCGCCGAACTCGACGATCTGACCGGCTCGTTCAATCGCCGCTGCATCATGCGCTTTCTGGATGACGAGGTCGCGCGGGCAGATCGCGTCAGCGCCTCCTGCTCGATCGCGCTGATCGATCTCGACTGGTTCAAGCGCATCAACGACACTTACGGCCACCCGACCGGCGACGAAGTGCTCAGGACCTTCGCCATCACGGTCTACGCCAATATCCGCGCCGTCGACCGCTTCGGCCGCTATGGCGGCGAGGAGTTCTTGCTGGTGCTTCCCGACACGGCGATCGAGACCGCCGCGCGCATGCTCGACAGGTTGCGAACGATCATTGCCGACCTCGATTGGAGCGCATTCGCGCCCGGTATGCAGGTGACGGTTTCAGCCGGCGTCGCCGTGCTGAACCCGAACGAGACGTCGGACACTTTTCTCGCCCGCGCCGACAGCGCGCTCTACAAAGCCAAGGCACAAGGACGCAACCGCATCGTAAGCACCTGATTTCGATCATTCACATTCCCGGCGGACGAAGAACCGCCGGGCCCGCACGATAGCTACTCCAGGACAGAGTCATGAGTTTGAAATCCCTCCCTACTTCCGAAAGCCTGCTCGACGAATTGCAATCCACGCTGGCCCACGGAACCGTCGCCCGCCGTGTTGAAACGCTGCGCCGGGTCACCGATCTCTTCATCAGCGGCGCCGTCGAGTTCTCGGACGATCAGATCGCCCTGTTCGACGATGTGTTCCAGTGTCTGATGCACCACATCGAAACCTCCGCCAAAGCGCTGCTTTCCAATCGGCTGGCTCCGATCGATCGCGCGCCGCCGCTGACTGTCCGCGCGCTGGCGTTCGACGATTTGATTGAGGTTGCGGCTCCCGTGCTGTCCCAATCGGAGCGCCTCGACGACGAAACCCTGATCGAGACCGCGCGGAACAAGAGCCAGGCCCACCTGATGGCGATTTCGACCCGCAAGGTGCTGAGCGGCGCGGTCACTGACGTGCTGGTCCAGCGCGGCAATGACGAGGTGGTTCAGAGCACGGTCAACAATCCCGGAGCCGAATTTTCCGAGCGCGGTTACACAAGGCTGGTCAATCGCGCCGAAAGCAACGATGGCCTCGCAACCTGCGTCGGCCTGCGTCCGAATATTCCGCGCCACGTCTATTTGAAACTGCTCGCCAAGGCTTCGGCAACGGTGCGGGAAAAGCTGGAAGCCGCCAACCAGCCAATGGCGAAGGAAGTATCCAACGCCGTGCGGGATGCAACGCGGTTGGCGCGTTCCGCGCCGTCGGCCACGACCCAGGAGACCGCGATCGCACACGCGCTTGTCAAGTCTCTCTACGAAGATGGCCGGCTGGACGAATATCAGGTGGCGGCGTTTGCCGAGGCCGGCAAGTTCGACGAAGCCAACGCGGGCGTCGCCGCACTTGCCAATGTGCCGGTGTCGATGGCCGAAAACATGATGGTGGAAACGCGTGCCGAGGGAGTCATGATCCTGGCCAAGATTTCCGGGATGTCCTGGTCAACCGTCAGGTCGATCATCAAGATGCGCGACAAGCTTGCCGGCAAGGAAGAGTCCGATCTCGAGAACTGCAAGGCCACCTATGAGCGGCTTCGTCCCTCGACCGCGCAACAGGTGCTTCGCTTCCACCGGATGCAGCAGACCGCAACGCCGCCCGCGGCCTAGGAGCGTTAGAACCGGAGCACCTTCGCACCGATGAGCGCACCGGCCGCTACCACCATGGCGGTCGCGATCGGGTACCAGGTTGCCACGAATAGCGGTAAATCGTCGGTGCAGTGAGACGCGTACAAGGTCGCGGCCAGTCCGGCCGAGATCAACCCGGCCATCGCACCGGCCACCGCCGGTCGCGCCGGCGCACCGTGACGCAATCCGACCAGCGCTCCGGCGAGCAGCGGCAGCGACAACAGCGGGATAGCGGTCACGCAGACCCGCGAATTGTTGCCGATCAGGCGCGTCATCATCGGCAGCCGCTGCGGCATCATCATCTCGCTCGCAATTCCGGCCGCGATGATCCCGACGGGGATCAAGAGCAGCCATCCCCAACCCTTCAGCGATGCCTCGGGGCGGGAAAGATGCAGGCCCACCGCGATGGCCGAGATCGCCAGCGCCAGCGTGATCACGAACTTCAGATCGAAGAACGGATTATGCATCGCTGTCATGACGTCCGGCCGAACGCCAAGCCCCATCATGAAAATCGCGAGTGAAACCGGCGCCGCCGCCACCAGCGCAAGGGCCAGAACCAATCCGACCGGGCGGGCGTGGTGCGGGTTGTCGGCCGCGAGCGTTCGAATGAGTTGTTCGGTTTCCATTCCTAATGCTCCCGCAACTTGGCGGTAAGGCTTGTGAGCGCGCGATGCAACGCCACGCGCACCGCCCCCTCGCTCATCGCAAACTTCGCGGCCGTGTCCCGGATCGAGGTGCTTTCGACCGCGATCGAATGCAAAACCTCGCGCTGACGTGGAGGAAGGGTCTGTAGCAGCGTTGCAACCTCGTTGGCCGAGGCGGTCTCGGCGACCGGCTCGTCAGGAATAGACTCGGCAAAATCGTCGATGTTAACGAACACCCGGCGGCCGCGGCGCCGCAACGCATCGATCAGCTTGTTGCGGGCGATCGCAAACAGCCAGGGCGCGAACGGCGCGTTCGCGTCCCACGTATGCCGCTTTAGATGCACCGCCAACAAAATGTCCTGCACGACATCCTCGGATTGATCGGTCGGCTGACCAGCCCGCGCCAGCCCGCGGCGAGCCCCGGCCCTCAACACCGGCGTGACGGCCTTGAGCAGACGTTGATACGCAGCGCTATCGCCTGAAATGGCCAGCCGCATCAGGCCAGTCCACTCGTCTTCACTTTCGCGCACGCGCGCTCCCAAGCTTTAATTCGGTCGTTTTTTCAAATTGTTACGCCCCGAAGCACCAATCACGAATTCGTGATATCGATTCGCCATGGCAGTTGGCGGGAATCGTCACGCAGGATTTTCGCCGCACGGCTCATAGCACATTCTGCAGCGGTGACACGCGCCTGATAAATCACAGCTGATTCAGGATGACGGCTGATCCGCCTGCCGCGTTTTAGACGGGACTTGTCCGAAGATTCCCTTTTTTTGCCCCGCTATGGACACCGCCGCAGGTCTTTTTTCCCGCCGGGACTGGCGAATGGGGAGATTGCCAAATGATCATCAAAGCCAGCGGGTGCTCGGCCTTGATTTTAGCTGCCGGGTTTTTTGTGCTGCTTGCAACCCCGGCCAAGGCAGCCACGGAACAGGATTCCGCAACGGATGCGAAATCGGACAATTCGACTGCTGCTCCGGTCACTCATTAGGCACGCTTCTCACCATCGAAGGCACTACGCGCACCACAAACTACACGCGGTCGCGACGGCCGACGCCGACGCCGGCAACAAGAAGGCTGTCGTGACCGATGCAGTCATCGACAACAGCAAGGCGCTGCCGACGGTTTCGCCATCGATCGCCAACGCAAATGCGCAGATGCTGCTCGCCGGCGTCCACCTCGATGCCGCCGCGGCAATTCCGGCGGGAACCGGCGCTACGGCAACAGCGTCCGATAATGCAGATGCCGACAACCGGACCGTGGTGGTCGCGGCGGACCAGCTCAACGACGCCGACCGGACGCTGCAAGAAAGCAGTTCAACGCCGACCGCGCCCGTCAGCTCACCGCCAGCACCCGCAGCCACCATGACCGGAGAAAGCACGGTCTGGAACCAGACGTCGCTGATCGGAAAAATCTTCATCGGGTTTGGCGCGCTGCTGACGATGGCGTCGGCCGCGCGCATGTTCATCACCTGACAATCGCGGCGGTATCGGATAGCTGGCCGGACCATGGCAAGCCTCGTCGGGCCAGAATCTTGTTGAGACGGCGCCACTTGAAGCCGGTCCCATCCGCAGGCACATTGCCCGCAAATATCAGGTGCGGGGTGAGACCATGAGCACGTTCGAGCACATCATCGTCGAAACCAGGGGTAAGGTTGGCGTGATCACGCTTAATCGCCCGAAGATGCTCAACGCGTTATCCTTCGGAGTGTTCAGCGAGATCGCCACTGCGGTCGATGACCTGGAAGCCGACGGCAATATCGGATGCATCGTGGTCACCGGCAACGAAAAGGCCTTCGCGGCCGGCGCCGACATCAAGGAGATGCAGCCGAAAGGCTTTATTGACATGTTTGCCAGCGACTTCGTCGCGATCCGCGGCGACCGTATCGCCAAATGCCGCAAGCCGACGATTGCTGCCGTCAGCGGCTACGCGCTCGGCGGCGGCTGCGAACTGGCGATGATGTGCGACATCATTATTGCATCCGACACCGCGAAATTCGGCCAGCCGGAAATCACGCTCGGCACTATTCCGGGTATCGGCGGCACGCAGCGGTTGACGCGCGCGGTGGGCAAATCCAAGGCGATGGATCTCTGCCTCACCGGACGGATGATGGACGCAGCCGAAGCGGAACGCTCCGGCCTCGTCAGCCGCATTATCCCCGCAGACAAACTTATGACCGAGGTCATGGCGATGGCGGAAAAAATCGCCGAGATGTCTCATCCCGCGGCGGAAATGGCCAAAAGCGCCATCAATCGGGCGTTTGAGACGCCGCTCTCCGAAGGGCTCAATGTCGAGCGCGACCTGTTTCGCTCGACCTTCGCTCTGGAAGACCGCGCCGAAGGCATGGCGGCCTTCATCGAAAAGCGAAAGCCGGTCAACAAGAACCGGTAAGCGGCCGCGGCCATTGACTCACTGCGTCATCCCCCGATGAACGCAATTACGCTCACTCGGGAGGGCGATCGACCTCTCCGAAGAACAGCTTTTAGCTGGAGGCGAAGCGAGCCTCGAAGGATGGCAACACGCACAGCCTCGCGGCCATCCTTCGCGGCCCGCGCAAGAGCGCGGGCACCTACGGGTGAACGCAATTGCGTTCATCCCGGCGGAAGAATATCCTTGCCGAATAGTGGATTGCCGAGATAAATCGTCATTGCCGGCGGCAACCGCCATGCGGCTCCTAGCGCAGGACCTCAGACATTTCAGGCTGCTTCCAGCCGCTTGATTTCCGCTTCGCACTCAAAGCGCCATTGCGCGCCTTCGTCGTCTGGAAGCCAGTTGATCATTTGCGGAAAGATCGTCCGGTAAAGCAGAACCGTCTTGGGCTCCCAGGGAAGCTGCTGCGCCGCGCGGGCTTCGGCCAGAATCTTGTAGAGCTCGGCGCGCACCTCCTCGAGATCAGGCGCGATATTCCGCGGTGGGCAAATCCTCGCCGAGCGGCTCTGATTGTTCGTCAGCTTGGAAAAGGTCTGTCTTTCGGGAAAAAGCCCTGTCTCACGCAGTTTAGCCGTCGAATTTCCATCGTAAGCAATCGCTATTCCAAAACCCCTATTCTCACAATCGCTTCAATCGAATTTCTGGACGCTTTCGTCGATAACAGGCCGACTTCGGTCGCCTCTGCTCTCGCAGAAGCCTCTGGACGTTTATCCGAGGAAGAAACCCACTTAAAATCCATCCGGCGTAACATTCATGATCGCAATTTCTGATTTTCCGAATTTTGCTTGACGGCAAGGTAGAAGCAGGTTTATTGCGGTTTGGTCCCGTCCCAAAGAGGGGCGGCTCGCGATCGTCACGGACGCGGGACGGGATGCGGTGGACGCGGGCGGCGCAAGACGACGCGGCGCTTATCGCGGACGGCGAAGCCGTGTGGTCCTGACGCCCCGACGCTGGCGTCAAGTTCCTGAGAAGCTAACGCTTCTCGGGGGCGACGGTGGCAAACAAGCCCGGTCACCGGGGAGAGCGCGGAGGAAACCGTTAAAACCATTGCGCGGGGAATGCCGGGTGTTTCCGGTGTGACCGTGGTGACTATGCTTGTGTGCTTTCTACTTTTACCGCACACAAGGCTACGGGCGCATCCAGCGCCCGGCATTCCCCGCGCCCTCTGATTTTCGGAGGGCAAAGGTGTCTCAGGCAAAACTCGGGCGTAGTTGCGTCGCGAGATCGCGAAGTTGTGTCCTTGGGCACGCTGCTGTTTGAAATCTTGAATACGCAAGTGTGAGTGAGCCATCGCATGCAACAACAAACATCGCAGTGGTTACGTCGTCGCTTTCTTCTCCCTTCCCCTTGCAAAGCTGTTCGACAATCGAACTCGAGCCCGGATCAGGGTTCAAGAAATCACCGTCAATGTCGCCATTTTTTAGGTAACGCCAACACCCCCACCCGACCGTCTCTTCGCGCATAGCCGATGCAAAGCAACGGCGTTCTATGTCTTTGCACGGCTACTGAAGTCGCCTGAGCACCCTCCCCACGCTTCCGCGGCAATGGATCGGGCAGCTCATATGCGGTACCCGCCTTCGCGGGGACGACATTAGTTTGCGATGCGACTCTTCGCCAGCGCGGCGCTTACCAACGCTCGATAGACCCGCTCCGGCCAGTTCGCCGGCTTGTCCAATCCCAATCTCGCCAGGCATTCGGCGTCAGCCGCATCAGGCTGCCGCGTCAATCCCTGCCAGAGCAGCGCGGGCAAGCGCCGGGGCGAACGCTGCACCTCTTGCAGGAATTGCAAAGCCGGGATCAGGCGCTGCTCCACGTCCGTGAAATCGCTGCCGAACGGAAACAACGGAAGCAAACCCGCCTGCCGGGCCGGCCGCAGCGCATCCGCAATCCGCTCCGGATAGTTTTCCCGATAGGCGGACGGAATTTCAAAATTCGCAGGCAATTTGCCGGCATCTTTTGCCTGGCGGGCCAATTCGTCCTGAAATCGGGAATCCGCGACCTGCAACATCGCGGCGATCACGTCGGCGTCGGATTTTCCCCTGAGATCGGCAACGCCATATTCGGTGACGACGATATCGCGCAAATGCCGCGGAATGGTCTCGTGGCCATAGCTCCAGCGAATATTGGATTGCAGCCGACTGCCCGCCTGCCGCGTCGCCTCGAGGGTCAGAATGGAGCGTGCACCCGGCAGCGCGAAAGCCTGCGCCACAAAATTATATTGTCCGCCGACGCCGCTCACGACCTGTCCGTTGTCGAGGCCATCGGAAACGACCGCACCCATCAAGGTCGCCATCATCGCATTGTTGACGAAGCGCGCATCGACGCGGGCGCGGCGTTTTCGGTCCTCGTCGCCGTAGAGTTCGTTGGTGAAGGAGACCGGCATCATCTGGATGCGCGCGATTTGCTCCGGCGTCATTTCGCGCAAGGCCGGTAAAACGATTTTGGGCCAAGGAAAAACGCGCCATGAAGCAGAACGCCATCCACCTCGCGCTTGATGATGCCGGCATCGATCAGGCCGATAAAGGCCTCGAACAGCATTTCGCTGACGCCGTAGAGGCCCTTTTCGAAGGGTGCGGTTTCGAACGGCGGGCCGTCGGGCGCAAGCCGCTCCACGGTCGCCTCGAATTGCGCCCGTCGCGATGGCGGAGGATCAGGCCTTGCGCGAGCGCGTCGCTGACCTGGCCGATGCCGATCTGCAACGTGCCGCCGTCGCGAACGAGGCCTGCCGCATGAAGGCCGATCGCGTATTTGGTGTCGGTGACCGGCTCCGACGGCGGCGCGAACAGCGGAAACTCGGTTTCCGGGCTTTCCAGCACCGCGCTGAATTCTTCGCCTGGCAGATCGCCCGCACCGGGCATGAAAGGCAATTCGGAATTCACCTGCCCGATCAGTCTGAACGACGCGCGGCCCTCGGCGCGTGCCCGCAGGACATCGAGCGTGGTGTCGGTATTACAGCTCAGGCTGTAGCGGGCGACGCCGTCGACCACGCGCTTGGCCACAAGTTGCGTGACGACGTTGAGCCCGCGCGCGAGCAGATACGACGACGCGTGGGTGTAATTTGCGGAGATGTAATTCTGCTGCGCAGACGGGACATGCAACCAGCTTCCCGCCAGGAAAAAGAACTCGATCACCTGAATATTGGGCGGCAATTCATTGGCGCGCAGCGGAGCAGCATAGGCAAGATCCGGATACGCCCCGAACAGCCGCTCGATGACAGGCGAGATGAAGCGCCGCTCCAGCAAATTGGATGGCCGCGGCTTTTCCAGCGTCAGCGCCGAGAAGAAGGTGAGACGGATGGAGCGGTCGGCAACCGCGCGCGCATAAAGTGCGTTGACGATGTGGTTGGCCTTGCCGAGGCCGAGCGGCAAGCCGACCACCAGATCGGTGCCGACGTCGCGGATGATGTCCTCGACGACAGCCTCGGGATCGGAAAACAGTTTCGGCATTGTCTTCCTTCCGAAGCTCCTCGCGCCCGAGGCAGAGCAGATGTTACAATAGCCCTAGTGGGGTGGATTTGACGGTCAACGGTATAGCTGAATAGACATATTCGAGGGAGAGGTCACGATGATGAAGTTGTACTACGCAACGGGCACCTGCGCACTGGCCTCGCATATCGCGCTTGAGGAGATCCGGCGCCGAATATTCGACCGTCAAGATCAGCTTCGCAACCAACGAACAGCGCTCGCCGGAATATCTGGCCATCAACCCCAAGGGACGCGTCCCGTCGCTGGTGACCGACGGAGGCATCCTGACCGAAACACCGGCCATGCTCGCCTACATTGCTCAGAGCTTTCCAAAGGCAAGACTGGCGCCGATCGACGATCCCTTCGGCTTTGCCGAAGTACAGGCCTTCAACAGCTATTTGTGCTCGACGGTGCATATCAACCACGCTCACCGTCCGCGTGCCAGCCGTTGGGCCGACGATCCAGCGGCGATCGAAGCGATGAAAAAGAAGGTGCCGGAAACCATGGCCGCCTGCTTCGAACTGATCGAGAGCAAAATGATGAAGGGCCCATGGGTGATGGGCGACAGCTATACGATCTGCGATCCCTATCTGTTCACGATCGCGGGGTGGCTGGAAGGCGACAGCGTCGATCCCGCTCGTTTTCCGAAGGTCAAGGCGCACCGCGACCACATGATGGAGCGGCCAGCGGTCCGCAAGGTGCTGGCGGCCGAAAAGGGCTGATACCCCGCCGGTTTGAGCCCCTTCCCGCCCGAGGCTTATCTCTATAGTGTGGCGTCCAAAGCCGCGGCGGATAACGCCGGGTATTGGGAGACGAGTGCCATGGGACAGATGCGGCGTGCGATCATTCTGATCGCGGCGACATTTGCTTTCGCCAGCCCTTGCGCCGCAAAGATCGTCAAGTTCGAAATTCTGAAGGTGGAATCTCCCGCATTCGAAGGGCGAACCTTCGGCGCGGTCGGCACCTACGACCGGATTTTGGCCCGCGCAACCATCGCCGTGGCGCCGGACGATATCAACAACAAGATCATCGTCGATCTCGACCGCGCCCCGCGCAATGCACAGGGCCAGGTCGAGGCCACGACCGACGTAGAAATCCTGCGGCCGACGGTCGCTGTGAACGGCAACCGCACACTGTTCTACGAGGTGCTCAATCGCGGCAGCAAACTGGGGCTGGCGCTGTTCAACGATATCCCCGCGGTAACGAACGATCTTGTCAAAGCTACGGATGCCGGCAACGGCTTCCTGATGAACCACGGCTACACCGTGGTGTGGAGCGGCTGGCAGGGCGACATTGTTCCGGGTGGCGGCCGCATGACCTTTTCACCCCCGGTCGTATCCGGCGTGACCGGCCTCGCACGCGAAGATTTCGTTTTCGACCACACCAACAATCCGGCGACCGGTACGCTGAGCTACCCGGCTGCCGACCTCGATCCCGCAAACACCAAAATAAGCGTTCGTGAGCGCGAGGCCGATCCGCGCGCCACGCCGGCGGGCCTCAGCGTCACGTTCGAGAGCCCAACCAAAATTTCGATCAAACGGCCGGAAGGCTTTGACGCCGGCGCCATCTACGAGTTCATCTATATCGCCAAGGACCCCAAGGTGATGGGCCTGGGCTTTGCCGCCACGCGCGACGTCGTCTCCTTCCTTCGTCACGAGACTGCAGACACCTCCGGCACCGCCAATCCCCTCACTGGGCGGATCGACCGCGCGATCGGGTTTGGCCCGTCGCAAAGCGGTCGATATCTGCACGACTATCTTTATCTCGGCTTCAATGCGGACGAAGCCGGACGAACCGTTTTTGACGGCCTGATGCCGCATATTTCCGGCGGCAAGAAGACCTTCACCAATTATCGCTTCGGCCAGCCCGGCCGCTCACCTTACGAGCACGCGGACATGCTTTATCCGGGCGCGGACTTTCCGTTCACCTATCCCGTGATCACCGACAGCATCACCGGAAAAACCGACGGCTTCCTTGCGCGCTGCATGGCCGCCGGCAATTGTCCGAAGATCATCAAGACCGACAGCGAACTGGAATTTTATCAGCAGCGCGCTTCGCTTGTCGTGACGGACACCATGGGCGCCCCCATCACCATGCCGGACAATGTCCGGCTGTTCCTGCTGTCCAACCTGCAACATTACGCGCTCGCCCAGGATAAATCTCAGATGGCGAAGGCCTGCGCCAACCCGACCAATCCGCTGAACGCAGGACCCGTGGTGCGCGCGTTGCTGGTCGCCATGAACGAGTGGATCAGTAAGGGCACGCTGCCGCCCGACAGCCGCTACCCAAGCCGCGCCGACTCGACGCTGGTGCCGCCCTGGGCCAACGCGGTCGGCTTTCCCAACATCCCGGGCGTCGCCTATCCGAGCCGGATCGCCCAGCCGACGGTGCTCAAATCAGAAGACATGCCGCCGTCGAAGGGAGTTGCCTATCCGGTATTCGTTCCGAAGACCGACGCCGATGGTCGCGACATTGCCGGCATTCACCTGCCGACGCTGGAAGCGCCAGCCGCAACTCACACCGGCTGGAATTTGCGCAAGGCTGGCTTTAGCGAAGGCGAATTGTGCGACAACAACGGCACCATGATCCCGTTCGCAGCGACCCGTGAGGAGCGCGTGAAAAACAACGATCCGCGCCTGTCGATGGCGGAGCGCTATCCGAACGCAGGCGACCGCGCGTCGGCGATCGCAAAGGCTACGCAGCAACTGATCCACGACCGGCTCGTTCTGCAAGAAGATGCCGGACTGTTTACGGCCAATCCTAATTAGGTTCTTCACAAGCGTGTTGCCGGCGGTTACGGAAGCACTCACTTAAAAAATCGGGCGCAAAGCGGGGGAGAGATTTCATGGCGACCGCGGAAGCAACGCAGGCGATCGAGCGCCGGACCATCGCCAAGGTTTCCTGGCGGCTGTTGCCCCTGATCGCCTTGGCCTATTGCATCGCTTATATCGATCGCAGCAACATTTCCTTCGCCGCGCTGACCATGAACAAGGATCTGGGCTTCAACGCCTACATCTACGGCTGGGGCGCCGGAATCTTCTTCTTCGGCTATTTCCTGTTCGAAATTCCGAGCAATTTGATCTTGGAAAAGGTCGGGGCGCGAATCTGGATCGCGCGGATCATGATCACATGGGGGATCATCTCCGCCCTCACCTGCCTTATCACGGGCACAACAAGCTTTCTGATCATCCGCTTTTTGCTGGGAGCCGCGGAAGCCGGATTCTTTCCGGGCATGATCCTGTATTTCACCTACTGGTTTCCCGCCGAATATCGCGGCCGAATCATTTCGACGCTTTTCATCGCCCAACCCGTCGCCAACGCCGTCGCATCGATTGCGTCCGCCGCCATTCTCGAGATGGACGGCGTACTCGGCGTCAAAGGCTGGCAGTGGATCTTCATTATCGAGGCGGTGCCCGCCATCCTGCTTGGTCTCGTCATCCTGCGCGCGATGACAGACCGTCCGGCGCATGCCGACTGGCTTGCGCCGGAGGAAAGGGATTGGCTGCAGACACGGATCGATGGAGAAAACAGCCAGGTCGAAAGCGCGGGCCGCATGACCTTGATGCGGGCGCTGGGCGATCCGCGCGTGGTGGCGCTGTCGCTGATCTATCTCATGAGCGTGACCGCGAATTACGGCATCGTTTTCTTTATGCCGCAAATCATCAAGGGAATCGGCCTTACCAATATGATGACCGGCATCGTTTCCTCGGTGCCCTATATTATCGGCACCGTCGGGCTGGTCGCGTGGGGCTGGTCGTCCGACCGCCACAAGGAACGTCGCTGGCATCTGATCGTGGCCTCCACGCTTGGTGCACTCGGGCTTGCTTTTGCGGCATGGTCGGGCGCTTCCTATTGGGCGCTGCTCGGAATGTCCGCCGCCACGATCGGCATTTACGGGTCTCGCGTCGCTTTCTGGCCGATGCCTTCCATGTTCCTGACGGGAACGGCGGCAGCGGGCGCGATCGCGATGATCAACGCCACCGGCAATCTCGGCGGCTATTTCGGTCCCTTCATCGTCGGCTGGATCCGCAATTCCACCAAGAGCTTCGAGGCCGGGCTTTATTTCCTGGCCGCCTGTTCGCTGATGGCCGCAATCATCACCTTCTTTGCTTCGCGTGCGGCGGGGGCGCCCGCTGCCGTGCCAAGCCCGAGCGCTGCCGAATAATCAACAAGAGCCCAAACGAGGAGACGACCATGCTTAATCGACGCGACCTTTTGCTTGCATCCGTTGCCGCTGGCGTTGCGATGCAAAATCGAGCGGCGTTTGCCAAAGCGGCGCAGCCGACGACAAAGGTGAACTTCGACGTTCCCGATCATGCCTGCGACTGCCACACCCACATTCACCTGCCCGAAAAATATCCATTCTTTGCGGGCCGCGTTTACACGCCCGAGCCGGCCTCTCCGGAAGAAATGGCCGCGCTGCACAAGGCGCTTCACATCGAGCGCGTCGTGATCGTGACGCCGAGCGTTTACGGCACCGACAACCGGGCGACCCTCGAGGGCATCAAATTCCGCGGCGATACCGCGCGCGGCGTTGCGGTGATCGACGACAAAACCTCGGAGAGCGACCTTGATGCGATGGGCAAAGCGGGCATCAAGGGTATCCGCGTCAATCTTGCCACCGGCGGCGTCAACGATCCCAGCATCGGACGCAAACGCCTTGAGGCCGCCATCGATCGCGTGAAGGGACGCGGCTGGCATGTTCAGGTCTACACCAACCTGCCGCTGCTCACAAACATCAAGGATGTTCTTGCCTCCTCGCCTGTCCCGGTCGTATTCGACCATTTCGGCGGCGCGGAAGCAGCGAAGGGTCTCGAACAGCCGGGCTGGGCGGAGCTCGTCGAAGCCGTGAAGGGCGGCAAGACCTATGTGAAAATCTCCGGCGCCTATCGCCTGTCGAACAAGGCCCCCGATTACCCGGATGCTGTGCCGTTCGCCCAGGCGCTGATCGCCGCCAACCCCGACCGTCTCGTCTGGGGATCGGATTGGCCGCATCCGAATTCCGTGACGCCGCCCGACAAGAAGGCGACCGATCTCACGCCGCTCTACCAGATCGACGACGGCCGCGTCCTCAACCAGTTGGCGGTCTGGACGCCGGACGCGACGATCCGCAAAAAGATTCTGGTCGACAATCCGACGCGGCTCTACGGATTTGAGAATTGCTTCACGGCGTCGGCTGCGCCTTTTGCGGCGTCTGTCCGGCGTAACTGCGCCGCCATTCGCCGGACTTCCGCAGTCCGCCGAATGGAAACAGGTGGAAGCCTGCAATCGAAGCCTTCGTCTTCGGAGGCCGATTGCAGGCCGCGCACCACGCCGTCCGGCCCCGTATCGATCAGGAGGCGGCCGAAACGGCCAATTTGGCCGCGAACGACCTGATCGAATTGCCGATGCCGCAGCGGAGCGCAAATTTCGTCAAGGTGGCCGGCGTCGCCGGACCAGCGAGACCGACAATGACGGGAACATCAACGCCGCGTGCGCCGAGTTCGTCGATCCATCCAACAATTGGCGCGCTTTCGAAACAGAACTGCGTCATGACCTCGACACGGATTCCGGCCTGACGTCCCCAGTCCCGCCATGCCTCAAGCGCCTTGAAAGCGCTCGCCGGCGACAGGAAAGGATGACCCTCGGGATGCCCCGCAATGCTCACCGATTCGATGTCATGCGCCTCGATCAACCCGCTTGCGCACACATCGCGACTTGACCGGTAAGGGCCTTTTGCCACCGCAACATCGCCGGCAATGACAAGAATACGCCTGACACCCGCCTCCCCTCGCGCCCTCGCCAGAAAATCATTAAGAGCTTCTCGCGAAGGCATTTCCCGCGCGGCGATGTGCGGGACCGGATTGTAGCCGGCACGGCGCAGCGCGCTGGCCGTCTCGACGTTGCGGCCATAGTTGTCGCCGGGCAGGAAGGTGATCGTTACATCGGTGCCCGGCTCGAAATTATCCTGGAGCGACGGCAGATGATGCCCGTCCGATGAAACTTCGACGGAAGCCGCCGACAATAATGCCGTGAAATCGTCAGACGAAGCGTGGTCGGGTGCGGTCATGGTACGCTCCCCGACATCACGCGGGCGCGCGGCGGCGCGAGATCACATAGGTCTCGTCGTTGAACCACAAACCGCCGTGCTTTTTCAGCACCCGGTCGGTCGCCTCGAGATAACGTCCGTCGCGAACGACTTCCGATAACCTGACATCCTCCACTTGCGCGACATAGATCGCGGCATTCCATGCGGCAAACAGCGTCGAGGTTCCGATCGGCCCGCTCACTTCGTCCGGAAGCGTGTGCATGTGGTAACGGAAGATCGAACGCGCGTCGGAAGAAGCGTTGAAATTGTACTGCCGCGCCGCCGCGCCGAGTTCGTGCTTGACCTGCCGCAAGAGCGCATGGCGATCGGAGGTGAAGGGATTGTCGGCGGGCCAGACCCCGTCGATGATCTCCATGCCGGGATCGTTGCCATGCGAGTGAATGCCGATCAGCCGGCCGCCGGGCCGCAACGACCGGACCAGCGGCGCAACCACCTTCGATGCCTTGAATTCGACGCTGGCCCGCGCCCGATAGGGCTGCGAGGCGATGACCAGATCGTAATCGGCCATCACCCGCCCCGGCCGCGGCATGATCGGGTCCAGCAGGAAAGAATGGTCCTCGCGCCGCAGCGTGAGAATGACCGGCCGCGCGTAAACCGGATTGCCGGTCGTTGGACTGATTTCGGCGCGCCAGTTCTCGGCGAGGAATCCTTCGAGTTCCCGATCTGCTCGGCAAAGCCGTGAGCGGTGTTGCCCGACAGCGCGACATCTTTCCAGATCAGGCTTTGGGCTGCGGTCGCCGAGCGCGGCGTCAGCCACGGCGTCTTCGGCATAATAGAGATTGGTGGCGACCAGCACGGTGGCGGGATGCTCGAACAAACGGTCCGCCATCTTCTCCAGCATCATCCGCACGTCTTCGTAGCTGATTTCCTTGGCGACGGCGTAGAGCGGCATGGTCGGAAAGCGGGCATGGAGCGCCCGCATCACCCGTGACAGCACGGTGCCATCGCCAACGCCGGCATCGAAGATCCGCAGCGCCGGTGGTGCCGGTTGTAAATTCCCGAGTCGAGCGAAATCCGGTTGGCGACGTCGGTCTTCTCGCTACAGGTCGACAAACAGGCGTATTTCTGCCGGTTGTCGAAGAACCTGAATCCGGCAGGCGCTTTTCGTGGCGGCGGTGGCGCCGTTTTCAGACTTTGGTGGAGGGTGGGTTGGCCGGTACCAGCGATGCAGCGCCGCGATGCTCGGACAGATAGGCACGCACCTTGTCGAGTGTGCCGGTGGTAATCCTGGCGCCGTCGCGCAGCCGCGATACCAGCTTGCCGTCGTTGACGACCAGCCTCCCGAAGGTAATTCTGCCGTTTGCGTCGCCCGGCAATAGTGCCGGATTTCGCCCAAAATCTGATCGGAAGTCCCAGGCTGGCCCTGACGTTCCGCCGTCCGCATGATGATCTCCTGCGGTTTCATCCCCGCTGCCATCAAGGGCAGCGCGCTGAGGGACGTCAACCACAATCGGAGTGGGCATCTTTTGTGGGCATATGCCCACGCCGTCAATGACGCGCCGGCCATTCTGGCGGATGGCTGCCGAGCAGCATCGCCGGTCGCGCCCAGAACGCCGGCGTTTTCGAAAGTTCGGCGGCGTGGCGGATCGTCCGCAGCCGCCCGAAGCCGGATTGGGCTTCGACGGCAAATGGCTTGATCGCCTCGCCCTTCAAGTCCCCGGTCTTGAGACCATCGGGAACGCGGCCCAATTCCAGATCCAGCGCCCGGTCTGCGCCAGCGACACGCGGACGTGCCAACTGCCGCCTTCACGCGACTGGCGCGCCTTCGCCATCATCGCGCCAAACGCCATCAGGTAGCCGGTGACGTGATCGAGAATTTGCGCGGGCAATTCCTTCGGGCCGTCGATCCCGGCAGCCTGTCCCTCCGCATGGTTGAAGCCCGTTGCGGTCTGCACCAGCGAGTCAAAGCCGCGACGTTCTGCCCATGGTCCCACATGGCCGTAGGCCGAGAGCGACACATAGACGATGCCTGGATTGATCCGCCCCGCCTCTTCCGGCGAGAAGCCGAGACCGGCGAGCGCGCGCGGGCGATAGCCTTGCGAAAAGATATCGGCTTGCGCCAGTAATTCCTTCAACTTGTCCCTGCCCTCGTCGTGCTTGAGATCGACAAAGGCCGAGAGCTTGCCGCGGCCGGTATCGATGGTGAGCCATGGGATCGCCGGCAAATCGGCGCCGGATATCAGCAACACGTCGGCGCCATGTGCCGCCAGCGTGCGGCCGGCGACGGGGCCGGCGATCACGCGCGACAAATCAAGCACGCGCAAACCCGCGAGCGGCCGGTCGCCGCCCGGCCACGGTTTTGGCGCGGCGTCGCCGATTTTTTCAATTGTCATGACTGGTAACGCCGCCAGCGCTTTTGCCTGTGGCAGCGCCGACCATTCGTCATGGGAACGCATCATCGCCACCACGCCGCCCGCGGCATAGGCTGCGGTCTCGAAGGATTCGGCGTCCCAATTCATCAAGGCGGCCTGAACCTCGTCGCGCTCGGCCTTGCAGTTCAAATACACGGCACACCGCGTCGCGGTGATGCGGAAAATTGGTGTGCAGACGAACAAAGCGTTGGCCGGCCGTTTTGTAGACGCCGGCGATCGCATCCCATACCGGTGGCGGCGGCGTGTCGGGGAGACGCAGGTAACGCTCGCTGCGGCATTCGACGGTGGCATGACGCATGTCCACCGAGACTTCCTGCCCCTGCCCGCTGCGCAATTTCCAGATTTGAGCCGCAGCCAGCCCTGCCGCAGCGATGCCGGCTTGTGCGGCGGCCGCCACACGGAACGACGACGGCAATTGCGGCTCTTCACCCGTCAGCGTGACGGCATCAAGCGCGGCGGGTTCACCTCCGGCCAGAGACCAAAGATCAGCTGAGAATTTCGCGGGGCGTTTGCATGGGCAGCCCTTTCGAGACATCAGCGATATTATCATCGCCGTTATCAGCCGGGAAAGCGGCGCTTCCGATTTTCAGACATGCATCCGCGATCTCGCGGCGCGGATAGCGTCCGAGGTTGGCAACGACATCCGTCCCTCCCGAAAATCGAGGGCGCAGGGAATGCCGGCGTGTACACCCGAAGCCTTGTGTGCGAAATGAAAAAGCACACAAGCGTAGTCACCACGGTCACGCCGGGATGACCCGGCATTCCCGCACGCGAATGGTTTTAACGGGTTCCTTCGTGATCTCCCTGGTGATCGGGCTTCTTGCCACCATCCCCGCGCAATGCAAAGCATTGTCGCGAGTTAACGCCAGCGTCGAGGCATCAGGACCACACGACTTCGCCGTCCGCCTGTCCGTGCATTCGCCTCGTGCGCGACAAGCGTCCACCGCATCCCGCCCAACGTTCGTGACGATGGCCAACGCCCCTCTTTCGGGCGAGACGGGCGAATCTTTAGAAGTGATTTGCCCGACGTGTTAAGCGAAATATTTTTGCGAAAGGGGCTGGACAGAGATTCTGAAAAATTGCCCGTCAGGCAAATCAGTCAATGCGCTTCATGAGTTGCCGTAGGCCTTCGATCTAAAAAGGGAGATCGTTAGAGGCATCCAATCGCAGGTGCACATTGCATAGCCGGCGAAACTCGACGGGTTAGAGGCAGCTGGTCGACGCTCTTGCCGGACAAAGCTCAAATGCGGTTGTCAGCGAGAACAGCACACGCACATCACGGGCAGGATTGTCGGGGGCGCGATAGCTGAGCGGGACCGCAATGGCGAGATCGGCCTCGGTGTTGTTGGTCAGGAAGAAGCGAACGCCGCCGCCGACAGAAATCAAGGAGATTCCATCCGTATAGCGATAGCCGGCGTTCCAAGCGACGCCGCTGTCGACAAAGCTGTAGAGCTGGTAGCCGGTCGCATATTTGAAATTCAGCTTCTGATCGAAGCGTAGCTCGAGCGAACCCGCCATGCCATTATCACCGCTAGTCTCGGCCGCGCCGTAGCCTCGACCGAAGGCGGCACCACCGAGATAAAATTGTTGCGACAGATAAAGCGGGCCTGATGCTACCTGGCCGGTACCGGCAATCTTGAGCGACCAGGCATCCGTCAAAGTCTGGTAGCGCGTGAACCAGACATTCAGTGCTGAAAACGTTGGAGACGCACCGGCATGCGACACGAAGTCGTCGTCGCTGGGCGAGGCGCCAAGGATGTCGAGCCCCTGGCGCCACATCATGCTCAGGTAGTTGTTGCCGCCGAAATTGTCTTGCAGGCGATAGTCCGATGTCAGGCTCAGAGTACGAATGCGATCGCTGTAAATCGGTCCAAACATGTCGGTTTCGGAAACATTACCGATGTCCAGCGCGGTCGTCAGAGTTAGCGTCGAGCGTTGCGACTGCAACGGTACGATGCTGACCCGGAGCTGAGCAGCTTCCGTCGTCGTGTTGTCACTGTAAGCGTGACGGTAGTCGCCGGGCCAGACCTCGCTGAAAGTGCCGGATGCGCCTACCCTCAGGCCATCATTGCCAATCGGCACGTCATAGGACAGGCGGCCGAAAGCAAGCTCGCGCGGGTCGTTAGGGGTGGTCGAAAGATTGACAGCCAGCGTATCGCCCGGTGCGAAAGCGGAGTTGTACGCCGCGGTTGCAAAGCTTTCCCATGGGCCGACCGCAGAGGCGCCGAGATTGTCAATGCTGAAGGAGGTATAAACGTGCCAGGTCTTGACGAAAACGGTCAGGCGGAAATGACCACTGGCGTTGCCGATCTCCTCCAGCGTGGTGTCTTCGATGCGCACGCCTGGACGGCCGTTGATCAGCAACAGCCTCCGCTCCAGGGTGGCAAGCTGCGACGGCTGCTCCGCAAGCACCGGCGCAAGTATCTGACGCACGCCAAACTCCTCGGCGCCCTCGCCCTTCAAATCGACTGCGGTGATGGTGCCCTCGATGACCTGAACGCGGACCGATCCGTCATTGATGTCCTGCGGAGGAACGATCGCGCGACTTAAGTGAAAACCTGCAGCGCGATAGATGTCGCTGATACCGGCCGCGATCGCAGCCAGATCAGCCTGAGACATCTTCTTGCCAATGTAGGATTGATAGGCCGTTGCGAACCGGTCGCGTGGGATCGCTGTCGCGCCGACAATCGAGATGTGACGCAGCACGAATAGTGGTGTCGGATCCGCCGGCGGCGTAGCCGGATGCGCCAGCCTTGGCATCGGCAGGCGGGATTGCCTAGGCGAGGTGCGATCGAGCTGCTCCCCACTGAAGCGTTGGTCGAATTGTCCGGGATCATAGGCCGGCGGGCTGGCCTGGGCACGGGCCGGTGCGGCAGGTGTCAACGTCAAGACAGCCGCCAGGGCCGACGCAAAGCGCCACGGCTCGCGCTTTGCCGCTTGGCCGATAATGCCTTCGAACGCCGGCGGACACGCGATGACAAACCACCGTGACGTTCTAACGTGCATGAATTTTCGTAAGATTTTATGGTTAATGAATTGCTAAGAGCGGGGTGGAAGGCGGCCTGCCCGCTCATTCAATGTTGAGTTTTTTGCTTTATGCCTTGAGGAGGTCGAGGCTGAGGAAAGCACTATGGGTATGGCCCGCAACTATCTGCGCGTGTTCGCAATGGCTTTTGCACTTGGGGCGACACCTCAAGCGTTTGCCGCCGAAGGCGGCACCTGGTCAGTCAGCAAATCGACGGGCGAGGTGTGGATCACGAGCGGAGACGTTCAGCAGGCATCCATCAAGCCCGAGGACAATCTCAAGCCCGGCGATAGCATCCGTACTGGCCGCAATGGCAGGGTGCTGTTGGTGCGCGGCGAAGAAAGCATATTGATTGCGCCAAATTCGGTTGTGGGACTGCCCGTTGAACAAAAAGAGGGCCTGTCGACGACGATCGTCCAGCGGGCGGGTTCGATCCTGCTCGAGGTCGAGAAGCGCAACGTCAAACACTTCGAGGTCGAGACCCCCTATCTCGCCGCCGTGGTCAAAGGCACGCAATTCCGCGTGTCCGTGAACGCGACGAGCACGAGCGTCGACGTCATTCGCGGACAGGTCGAAGTTGCCGACTTCAGGTCAGGCCAGATCGCCCAGATGATGCCGGGACAAAGGGCAACCGCGTTCCAGCATGGCAAGCTTGGCCTTTCGCTAGGCGGCCCGGGCACGTTCAATCCCATCGAGCAAGGCAAGCCCCGTCCGTCATCGGTCGATCGCATTCCGGTACCGAAAGGAGGCCTCTCCGCGCCTCGCAACGCCGCGACTGGACAAGCTATTCATGCACTCGCCGCGCATGGTCGATTAAGGATCTCGTCGGCGCTGGGCGAAGTGAAACTGGATTTCCACAAGGTCACGCATGGACTCGCCCGCGGCTCGAGCGCAACCAACGCGGCCAACCGAAATACCGTGAGCAACACGGTCTGGAGTTCGTCGCCGACGACCAGCGCAAATGCCGTCTCATCAACGACGACCGGTGCGAGCAGCGCGTCGAGCGGCGCCTCCTCTGTCGCGGCGACGGTCGCCGCCGTCATTGGCGCAGGGAGCGACAACGGAAACGGAATTGGCAGCGGCAACGGAGCCAATGGGAACGGCAACGGCGGCGTAGGAAACGGCAAAGGCAAGGGGAACGCCAAGCATTAGCTAGCGATAGGCTCGGATTTGAACGTCCGTGGGGGAGGGAAAGTGAAGCATATCCGGCCACATATTCTGGTCGCGGCCGTTTTGACCATCGTGCTGACTTCTGGCTGGCACAACGGACTGCGCAACGTGCTCGCTGACCTCCGCTTTGGCTGGTTGTCGCACTCGGCCAGTGGCGAGGTCGTCGTCGTCGCCATCGATGCGCCTTCCATTGAGAGAATTGGCGTCTGGCCGTGGCCGCGCCGACTCCATGCCGAGTTGCTGAAGCAACTTGAGCGCGCGGGTGCCAGCGACATCGTATTCGACGTCGACTTCAGCACACCATCAGACCCGGAATCCGACCGGCTATTCCTCGATGCATTGGAGCGCGCCGGGGGATCGGTCGTGCTACCCTCGTTCAAGCAGCCCGGCCCTGAGGGCACGACTTTCTTTAACCGTCCGCTGGCCTCATTTCGAGCACACGCCTGGTCAGCAGTGGTCAATGTCGCGATCGAGCCGGATGGGCTGGTCCGCCGCTATCCCTTCGGCCAGAAACTCGACGGCGAATTCTTGCCATCGATGGGCGCGGTCCTCGCGGGGCAATATGACGAGAAGCGCGGGCCGTTCCTGATCGACTTTTCAATCCAGCACGAGACGATCCCCAGAATATCCTTCGTCGACGTTCTTGATGGCAGCAAGGCGGCACTGGACCGGCTGAAGGGCAAGCAGGTCATCGTCGGCGGCACCGCGCTCGAACTTGGCGACCGCTTCAGCATTCCAAACGGTGGCATCGTCTCGGGACCGGCGCTGCAAGCGCTTGCAGCAGAATTGATCATCCGTGGCCGTGCCTTGCACTGGACCTCCGCGACCACGACGCTGACGGCGCTCGGTGCCCTCATGCTGGCGATGCTATTGATCTGGCACCGGCTGTCCGCCGCAAGGCGCGTCGGCGCGCTTGCGGCCACCGCAATTGCCATCGAGGCCTCGGCCTATCTTTTCCAAATGTGGTTTCCGCTCGTCGTCGATACCGCGCTGTTGCATATCGCGATCGCGGTGTACATCGCCGCCATCGGACTCGACGAGATTGATGTTCGTGATCTCCTCGGCCGTGTTGCCGAAAATCGCTTTCAGCGCATCGCGATGTCGCTCGGCGATGGCCTGGTCTGCACCGATTCGAACTGCGTGATCACGGTATGGAATCCCGGCGCAACGGCCATTTTCGGTTACGGCCCGGACGAAATGATGGGCCAGCCATTCGACAAAATTTGCGCGGCAACGACCGAAGCGGATACCCCGTTTTCGATCCACAATGCGGATGCGATCAGCGCCGGCAAGGTCATTGAATTCGACGCCCGGCGCCGCAATGGCGAAGTATTTCCGGTCGAAGCCAGTTTCTCCGGCTGGCAAGGCACCGACGGCCTCCAGTACGGCGCGATCCTGCGCGACATCTCGGTGCGCAAGCGCGAAGCCGAGAAAATCCGTTACCTCGCCGAACATGACACGCTGACAGGCCTTGCCAACCGCAATACGCTGGAAGCGAGGCTGGCTTCGATGATTGCGGCTGCCGAAGCTGCCGGCACCGACGTAGCACTTCTGATCGTCGGTCTGGACGGGTTTCAACAAATCAACGATCTGCTCGGCCACAGCAATGGCGATCTCCTGTTGCGCGCGGTGTCCGCGCGCCTTACCAGCGAGGTCGGCAGCGTCGGCACCATCGCCCGGCTGAGCGGCGACGAATTCGCCATCGGCGCATCCTGCTCCGGCACGACCGAGAGCGTCGATCTCCTAGCCAAACGCGTAGCGGCCTGTTTCGATACGCCGTTGATAGCGGACAACCGTTCGCACCGCGTCAAGGTCTCGATTGGCGCCGCCGTCTACCCGGCCAGCGGCAGCAATGCGGATGAACTGCTGTCCAACAGCCATCTTGCGCTTCGCCGAGCCAAGGCCAGCAAGCGCGGCGACTATATGCTGTTCGAAACCGGCATCCGGCAGGAGCTCGAGAGCCGGTTGACGCTCGAGGCCGAGCTTGCGCTGGCAGCCGAACGCGGCGAATTCGAGCTGTTCTACCAGCCGCAGGTCCATCTCGGCAGCCGCGAATTGATCGGCGTGGAAGCTCTCATCCGTTGGCGCCATCCGGTACGCGGACTCGTATCTCCGGGCGAATTCATACCGGTGGTCAATACGTCGTCGATTTCCGAGCGTATCGCAGCCTGGGTATTGGAGACCGCTTGCCGGCAGGCGCACACCTGGGAGAAGACCGGTCACCCGGTTCGCGTGGGTGTCAATCTGTCGCCGTCGCAACTCCATTCCGGCGATCTTGCCAGATCGGTCTCGGACGTGCTGGCCGCTACTGGCCTAACGCCTTCGTTGCTCGAACTC
Source organism: uncultured Alphaproteobacteria bacterium (assembly GCA_963775545.1). GTDB lineage: Bacteria > Pseudomonadota > Alphaproteobacteria > Rhizobiales > Xanthobacteraceae > Bradyrhizobium. Next base: position 367,956 of record CAVZJE010000018.1, on the reverse strand, counting down.
GAAGTCACCGAGGACATCCTGATACTCGACGAAAATAAAGTGCTCGAAACGTTCCGGCGGATCCAGGAACTCGGCGTTCGCGTCGTGTTTGACGATTTTGGTACTGGCTATGCGAGCCTCAGTTATCTGAAGAAGTTCCCGCTTGACGGCCTGAAAATCGACCGGTCCTTTGTGCTCGACCTGCTGAGCCATCCTGACGACGCCGCGATCGTGAGTTCGACCGTTGCGCTCAGTAAGCAACTCGGCCTATCGGTTATTGCTGAAGGTATCGAGAACCGAGCCACCGCCGATCTTCTCGTGACCATGGGCTGCGAAGAGGGCCAGGGCTACTTCTTCGGGAGACCAATGCCCGTAACCGAGTTCGAAAAGCAGTTTCTCGCGCCTCCCGGCACGTCCGCCCAGATGCTCGCGAGTTAGCCCGCTTCATCGCCGTCAGATACCGCCTCCATCAATCAGGGACTGAAAAGCATCAATCCGGGTAAAATCATCAAACCTCGAGCCATTCCTTGCGGATGGCTCGTTGGCGCGAAGCTGGTCGGGCGTGCCTTCGAACACGATCCGGCCATGGCCCATGACGTAGACGCGGTGAGAAATGCGCAGCGCGATCGACAGTTTCTGCTCGACCAGCAGGATGGACACTCCGGCCTGCGCGATTTTCGCGATGAGATCGCCGACCTGCTGCACGATCAGCGGCGCCAGCCCCTCGGTCGGCTCGTCGATCATGATCAGTTCGGGATCGCCCATCAGGGTCCGGCATACCGTCAGCATCTGCTTCTCGCCGCCGGACAACACCCCCGCGGGCGTATCGGCGCGCGCGGCGAGGTTGGGAAACATCTCGAGCATGCCTTCGATCCGCCATTTGCCCGGACGGCGGACATCCTTGACGCCGAGCAACAGGTTTTGCCGGACGGTAAGGCCCGGGAAAATATCGCGATGCTCCGGCACATAGCCGAGGCCGCAGCGCGCAATCCGGTAGTTAGGCAGCCCCGCGATATCCTGGCCCTTGAAGCGGATCGTGCCCTGCGGCGGCACCTCGCCCATGATCGCCTTGACGGTGGTGGAGCGGCCGACGCCGTTGCGTCCCAACAGGCTCACGACCTCGCCGGCGGCGATGTCGAGATCGACACCCTGCAGGATGTGGCTCTTGCCGTAATAGGCGTGCAGGTCCCTGACCTCCAGCATCAGTGCGCCTCCTCGCCGAGATAGGCTTCCTTGACCTGGCGGTTGCCGCGAATTTCCTCGGGCGTGCCGGAGGCGATGATTTGCCCGTAGACCAGCACCGAATTCGGTCGGCGATCCCGAACACCACGCTCATGTCGTGCTCGACGATGACAAGCGTGCGGTCCCCGGTCAGCCGGCGGATCAGGGCTACGGCGCGTTCGGTCTCGGCGTGGCTCATGCCGGCGGTCGGCTCGTCCAGCAGGATGACGCTGGCGCCGCCCGCGATCGTCACGCCGATCTCGAGCTCGCGCTGCTCGGCATAGGTCAAAAGCCCCGCGGGCACGTCGCGGCGATGACTGAGATGGATATCGTCGAGGATTTCGGCGGTGCGTTGCTTAACCACCGGCAGATTTCGACGTTCTTCCAGAACGCGTAGCGATGGCCGGTCGCCCACAACACGGCGCAGCGGACGTTTTCCCACACCGTCATGTGGGCGAAGACGTTGGTGACCTGGAACGAGCGCGACAGTCCGCGGCGGTTGATCTCGAACGGCCGCAGGCCGGAGATGAGGTCGCCGTTCAGCCGGATCTCGCCGGAGCTCGGCTTGATGTGGCCGCTGATCAGGTTGAAGGTCGTCGACTTGCCGGCCCCGTTGGGGCCAATGATGGCGTGGCGTTCTCCCTTGGCGACGCTCAGATTGAGGTCGCGGATGATCGACACGCTGCCGAAGTTTTTCTGCACGGATTTGATTTCGATGGCTGCGCTCATGCGAGATACCCCCGGTCACGGGCGGTGGTCGCGGCGCGGTCCCATGCCTCGGCCATGCGCCGCCACGATAGCCGGGCGATCGGAAACCACCGATCACCAGCACGGCCGCCGCCAGCCACGTCGTCGGCGCCGTCGCATTGAACGGCACGCCCAGGAGGTTGATGACGTTGCCGTCGCCTTCGCTCGAGGTATAGCGCGCCACCGTCTCGATCGAGAGGATGACACCGAGCGCGAGCGCCAGCGTCGGCAGCGCCGCGATCAGATAGGACGGGATCACCGTGCCGAGCGTGCCGGCGCGGATCAGCGGACGATGCATCATCAGGAGGCCCGCGATGCCGCCCGGCGCGAACATCACGATGCCGATGAAGATGAGGCCGAAATAGAGCTGCCAGACCGTGGTGACGTCGGTCAGGTCGAGCTGCAGATATGTGACGACGATCGCGCCCAAAATTGGGCCGAAGAAATGACTGGTGCCGCCGATAAAGGCCGCGAACAGCACCAGGCCGGATTGCGTCGCGCCCAGATAGGCGGAGTTTGCGATCTCGAAATTGATCGCCGCCAGGCCGCCGGCGATCCCAGCGAAGAAACCAGAGAAGCCATAGGCGAGATAGCGGACGACGTGAGGATCATAGCCGATGAATTCGACGCGTTCCGGATTGTCGCGCACCGCGTTGCAGATGCGCCCGAGCGGCGTGCGGGTCAGCGCATACATCGCGATCGCCGAAATCATCGTCCAGAACGCGATCAGATAATAAACCTGAAGCTGCGACCCGAAGGTCCAGCCGAACATGTGCGGCAGGGCGGTGCGATCGGTGGTGATGCCGGCCTCGCCGCCGAACACGCTGCGCAGGATCAGCGACGACGACGCCACCAGTTCGCCGATGCCGAGCGAGATCATCGCAAACACGGTGCCGGCGCGCTTCGTCATCACCCAGCCGATCAGGATGCAAAGCCAGCCCGCCGATGCCGCCGGCCAGCGGAATCAAGGGCAGCGGCAGCGGCCAGTCATGGCTGGCGACCGCGTTCATGACATGGACGGCGAGGAAGCCGCCGAGGCCGTATTGCACGGCGTGACCGAACGACAACAGCCCGGTCTGGCCGAGCAGGATGTTGTAGGACAGCGCGAACACGATCGCGATGCCGATCAGGCTGAACGACGTCAGCGAGCCGCCCGACGAAAAGATCAGCGGCAGCACGATCAGCGCGGCTGCTGCGATCAGCCAGATGCAGTAAAAGCGGGCGCGGTTGCCGGACTGTTTCGTCCGCTCGGCGCGTGGCGGTCGGAGTCATGACTCGCGCGCCCCGAGCAGGCCCATGGGGCGGAAGATCAGCATCAGCACCAGCAGCACATAGGGCAGGATCGGCGCGATCTGCGCGATGGTCACGTTCCAGATGTCGGTCAGCACCGATGGCCCCAGGCTCGGGTCGAGCGGCCCGAAGGCGCTCGCCAGCGAGCCGTTCAGCGCCACCGCAAAGGTCTGGATCAACCCTATCAGCAGCGAGGCGATGAAGGCGCCAGGCAACGAGCCGAGCCCGCCAAACACGATGACCACGAACAGGATCGGCCCGAGCAGCGAGGCCATGTCGGACTGCGTCACCAGCGACGGGCCGGCGATCACGCCGGCAAGCCCGGCGAGCGCACTGCCGACGCCGAACACCAGCATGAAGACGCGCCCGACATTATGGCCGAGATGGCCGACCATGTTCGGGTGGGTCAGCGCGGCCTGCACGATCAGGCCGACGCGGGTCTTCTTCAGCACCACAAGCAGCGCCACGAAGATCGCGATCGACACCGCCAGCATGAAGATCTTGTAGGCGGGATAATTGGTGGAAAACACCGTAAAGGCGGGAAAGTCGAGCGCCGCCGGAACGCGATAATCCACGGGGCTCTTGCCCCAGATCATCGAGACGATTTCCTCGATCGCAAACGCCAGCCCGAAGGTCAGCAGCAGCTCCGCGACGTGGCCGTGTCTATGGGTGTTGCGCAGGCCGTAGCGCTCGACCGCCATGCCGATGGCGCCGACCAAAAGCGGCGCCAGCACCAGTGCCGGCCAGAACCCGACCCATCTGGAGAGCTGGAAGCCGAAGAAGGCGCCAAGCATGTAGAAGCTGGCATGGGCGAAGTTGAGCACGCCCATCATGCTGAAGATGACGGTCAGCCCGCTCGACAGCAGAAACAGCAGCATCCCGAACAGGACGCCGTTGAGTGTCGAAATGACGACCAGCTCAAGCACGGCGCACTCGCTGAATGGCTAGTGTCCCGGTTCTGACATTCGTATCATATCGCAGCGAGCACTTTTTACGAATGTCAGAACCAAAGGGACACTAGCAACCATATGATTCTAGTGTGGCTTCGATTCTGACGTTCCTTCGAAGAACTCGCGGCGACACTGAAAGGAACGTCAGAGTCGCCACACTAGGCCAATCACGGAGCGAAAGATTCAATTAAAGCTCCCGGCATCGCCTCTGCCGGAGCATCCGCCCCGGCGCGATCATACGCACCGGGGCGGATAATGGACCACTCAGGCCGCTTCATTTTGCAGGTCGTCGCCACCGTGGCCTGCGGGGTATCGACCCTGGATACCAGATGCCAGCCCCAGCCGGTGTCTTCCTCGTCGAACGGCTCCTTTGCCTTGTCGGCGATGCTGCCGAACGAGGAGATGTAGATCGGCTGGAGGAACTGGTGGTCGTCCCTGCGCATGAAGCCTTCGCCGCCGTCGAGAACGTCAAACTTCATGCCCTCCAGCGCTGCGGCGACCTTCACCGGGTCGAGCGAATTGGCCTTCTCGGCGGCAGCCTTGAACATCCGCATCTCGTTGACCGCGCGCGGGTACCACAGCGACATATTCGCCTTGGCACGGAATTCTTTTTCGAAATCCATCGCTGTCTTGTTGCCGGAGTTCGGGATGCCTTCGGAGATCTGGAACACCTGATGGTCGAGCCCGGTCTGCTTGACCGCGGTCGGCCCGCCGGCGCCGCCGGCATAATAGGTGTACCAGTTGACCTTGAGGCCCGCGTCCGCGGCCGCCTTCAGGAGCAGCGAAAAGTCCTGACCCCAGTTGCCGGTCACGACGGTGTCGGCGCCGGACGCCTTGATTTTGGCGATATAGGGCGAGAAGTCGGTGACCTTGAGCAGCGGATGCACTTCGTCGCCGACGATCTCGATATCGGGCCGCTTTGCGCCGAGCATCTTGCGCGCCTCGGTGCGGACCGCCTGGCCAAAGGAATAGTCCTGGTTGATCAGGTAGACCTTCTTGATCGACTTCTCGCCCTGCATATAGTTGGTGAGCGCCGCCATCTTGATGTCCGAATTGGCGTCCCAGCGGAAGTGCCAATAGCTGCACTTCTCGTTGGTCAGGCCCGGATCGACCGCGGCATAGTTGAAATACAGCATTTCCTTGCCAGGATTGCGCGCGTTGTTCTTGGTGACAAAATCCTCGAGCGCCGCGGCCACCGACGACCCGTTGCCCTGGGTGATGTAGTGGATGCCGGCGTCGACCGCTTTCTGGGCCTGGACAAGGCTTTCCTGCGGGTTGGTCTTGTTGTCCATCGGCACGATCTCGACCTTGTGGCCGAGGATCCCACCCTTCGCGTTGAGCTCGTCGGCGAGGTACTGGAATGTCTTCAGGCCGCCCTCGCCGATGCTGGCGCCGCCGCCCGATAGGGGATCGATGTAACCGATCTTGAGTGTGTCCTGCGCCATCGCTGCGCTACCGAACATCGGCAACACAAGGGCGGCAGCCATCATGAGCTTGCGCATGTCATTTCTCCTTGGATTTTTGCGTTTCTTAAGGCGTTGCGGGACCGGATGGATGGCTGATTCAGCGCTCCAGCGGCCCTTTGAGAAGGATTGTGGGCCAAGGCTCCGAAAGCCGCAAGCCCGCCCGCTATCCGACTAAAGACCCGCTTTGCGACAAGGTCCTTTCCCTGGGTGTAAAGCAGACGAAAACGAAAAAAACCAGGTCAGGTCCGCGCCACCAGAACCACGTCATCCATGAACAACGCGTCGATACCGGACTTCCGAAACGTGACGATCGCGTCGGTCGGCGTGCAGACGATCGGCTCGCTGTCGTTGAAGGAGGTATTGACCACGAGCGGTACGCCGGTCTTCGCAAAGAAGCAGGAGATGAGCTCGTGAAAGCGCGGATTTAATTTGCGGCTCACGAGCTGTACCCGCGCGGTCCCATCCTTGTGCACGATGGCGGGAATGCGATTACGCTGCTCGGCCTTTACTTCCGGCGCAAACAGCATGAACTCATGGCTCGCCGAATGCGCGCCGATCTCGAACCATTCATCGGCGTGTTCGGCCAGCACGCTCGGCGCAAAGGGACGAAAATCCTCCCGGTGCTTGACCTTCTGGTTGAGGATGTCGCGCATCTCCGGCCGGCGCGGATCGGCCAACAGCGAACGGTTGCCCAGCGCCCGGGGCCCGAATTCCATGCGGCCCTGAAACCAGGCGACGATCTTGCCATCTGCGATCATCTCCGCGGCGTCGCGCGCGGGCGACTTGCTTCGCCGCGCCGTGAGACCGGCCGACTTCACCGCTGCCAAAATGTCACGCCGCTTGAACGCAGGCCCGAGATACGGCGTCGAATAGCCGCGCTGGGGCGGACGTTTCTGCTTGGCGCAATGCACGGCAAAGGCAGCGCCGACCGCCGTGCCCGCGTCGTGTGGCGCAGACGGTATGAACAGGTTGGAAAATTCACCGGACCTGCGGACCACTTCATTGGTCACGCAATTGAGCGCGACGCCGCCAGCAATGCACAGATTGTCGAACGGCACCTTGCGCTTGACGCGCCGGACGAGAGCCATGACCGCGGCATCGGTCGCCGCCTGCAGTGCGGCCGCGACATCGGCATGCCACGGCTGCATTTCAGCATCCGCGTCACGGGGTGGACCGAACATCGCCTCTATTCTGGCGAGCTTGTCGGGCTGACCGCCGAGGAAATCCTGGGCAACGCCGTAGTTTTCTCCGTCGGCGCGCAGGATCGATTTAAATTGCCGGCAGAAGACCTTCGGGTCGCCGTAAGCCGCGAGCCCCATGGCTTTCGACGCATCGTAGTGCGAGAAGCCGAGAATTCGCTGAATACCTCCCAGACAAAGCCGATCGAATGCGGATACTCGAATGTCTCGATCGACTGGATCTTCGTGCCAACGCCCTTTGCCAGTGAGGAGCCGGCCGTTTCGCCGATCCCGTCGATGGTGATGATCGCGGCGCGATCGAAGCCGGAGGAAAGTACACCGAAGCGGCATGCGCCAGATGGTGTGGCACGAAATGCAATCGTTCGCCCAGCGAACGTCCAAGCAACTCCTCGACAGCCGTGCGTACCTGGCCGAGCCGCAAATGGAAGGTTTCCTCAACCCGCGGATCCCACCATTCGGTGCGATAACGCCTCTGGCGCAGCTTGGGGTCAAACGAGTAGGCGACGTGATCGATATCGCGCGCGGTGAGCCCGGCATGCTTCAGGCAAAAGCGAATTGAGCGCTCGGGGAGCTGATGCGAGTTATCCCAATCGGCCTCCTTGCCGTGCTTGATACGATTGAACCGTTCCTCCTCGACGGCGGCGACAAGCTCGCCGTCGACGAGCAGCGCAGCCGCTGACTCGTGATACACCGAGTTGATTCCGAGGACGTTGACCACCCTGCTCCACTCCCATCTCGCGTGACGGAAAAATATAATCTATCTTCCGGCAGGAAACCAAGATGAAGCATACGCTACAAAGCGACGCGATTTCGGCGATCATCACGGCTGACGGTGCCGAGCTATGTTCGCTAAAGAACAGCGAAGGGCTTGAGTTGTTGTGGCAGGCCGGACCGGCCTGGCCGCGACATGCGCCGATCCTGTTTCCGATCGTCGGCCGACTTAAAAACGACGAAATGCGCAGCCAGGGCAAAACCTATCCGATGACGCAACATGGTTTTGCGCGGGATCGGACGTTCGAGTGGCGCGAGCGCAGCCCAAAATCCTGTACCCTGGTTCTCACGGACGATCAGGCCACCCGTTTGCATTTTCCATACGCATTTCGACTGGCTGTGACTTACGCGGTCGAAGGCGCGCATCTGGACGTCGCTTTCGAGATTACCAATACAGGCGATGAGATCTTGCCCGCATCGCTCGGCGCGCACCCCGCATTTAATTGGCCGTTGTTGCCGGGACTGCCGAAGGAAGCCTACGGGATCAGTTTCTCGCACGAAGAGGCCGAGCCCATTCGCCGTTTGAAAGACGGCCTGCTCCGCCACAAGCCGGAACCAACCCCCATCAAGGGCAAATTCCTTGCGCTTTCAGAACAGCTTTTCGCGGACGACGCCGTCATTCTGGACCGGCTCGCAAGCACGTCCATCCGTTACGGTGCCAATCGCGGCCCTTCGATCAGCATATCCTGGCAAGGTTTTCGAGAGCTTGGAATTTGGTCGAAGCCACAGGGCGCGCCGTTCCTCTGCATCGAACCCTGGCACGGCTTCGCCTCTCCGTCAGACTTTGACGGCGATTTTCTCGACAAGCCGGGCATCATGAAACTGGCGCGTGCGGCAACACAAATTCTGAAGTATCGTATTGGTGTCGGCTAATTCGATGGCATAACCCGCACCAAGAGCAACGTCCGCTTTCGCTGTGAGCGGACGGGCACTCGACCAAGCGACGTTGAATGCCTGCTAGTGAAAATCCCGCGACGGCGGCATGATGCGCACGTTGCGGGGATGGCGGATTTTCTGGGCCGGATGGTCCGGATGATCGCGCCGGTCGTCATTGAGAGGCTCGATCAAGGCCGGCCCCGCAGGCAACGCCTGCTTGCGGCGCGGCGTGTCGTTGGCAAGATCGAGGAGATCGCTGGAGCGGTCGACCAGTTTTTCGGCCACGAGATGCACGATCTTTTCCGGGCTGCTTTGAATAGTGCCTTCAACCAGGATCAGCCTTGAACCCATCACCTCTTTTCGGAAGCGCTCCATCACCTTCGGCCATACCACGATATTGGCGATGCCGGTTTCATCCTCCAGGGTCATGAAGACGACGCCTTTGGCGCTGCCCGGACGCTGCCGCACCAGCACCACGCCGGCGCAGCGCACATGCTGCTTGTCTCTGGCATCGGACACGGATGCGCAGGCGATCACGCGCTCGCGTTCAAATTTCGCCCGCAAAAATTCCATCGGATGCCCCTTCAAGGACAGGCGGATGGTCTGATAGTCGGCAACCACATGTTCCGGGAGCGGCATCGACGGCAACGGCCGCGCCTGTTCGTCCGGCTGCTCGCGGGCGGTAGCCGTCTCAAACAACGGCAGCGGGACGTCATCGGGCAAACGCCGCACCGCCCATAGTGCCGCGCGACGATCGAGCCCGATGGAGCGGAACGCATCGGCATCCGCCAACAAAATCAGCGCGCGCTTGGGCAGCGCGGTGTCGCGGGCAAAATCCTCCAGCGACGTAAAGGGGCGGCGCTTCCGCGCGGCGACGATACGATCGGCCCAGTTGTCGAGTAGGACTTCGTTGTCGTTGCGGGGCATCGGGATTCCCTCAGCGTCGTCATTCCGGGGCGCGCCTTTTAGCGCGAACCCGGAATCCATACTCCCGATGGTGGTTATGGATTCCGGGCCTGCGCCTAATGGCGCATCCCGGAATGACGATGTGGTGACGTCACCACAGAATAACGCCTGCTGTCGCTTCAGCTGCGCCTCATCCAGATCATTCCACCTGAATCCGTCGATCTGACGGAAACCAAGCCGTACGGCGCAATATTCTCCGTCCTTTTCTTCCAATGTGTTCTGGGCGTAACTGAAGGACACATCGATCTCGCGCACCTTGACGCCGTTCTTGCGGGCGTCGCCGACGATTTGCGCCGGGGCATAAAAACCCATCGGCTGCGAATTCAGCAATCCGCAGCAGAACGCGTCGGGATGGAAATGCTTGAGCCACGACGAGACATAAACAAGCTGCGCAAAGCTTGCGGCGTGGCTCTCGGGGAAACCGTAGGAGCCGAAACCCTTGATCTGCTCGAAACAATTTTTTGCAAATTCCGGCGCGTAGCCTCGCGCAATCATGTTGTTGATCATCTTGTCTTCGAATTTACCGATAGTGCCGACGTTGCGGAATGTCGCCATGGCACGGCGCAGGCCGTTGGCCTCCTCGGAGGTGAATTGTGCGGCTTCGATCGCAATGCGCATCGCCTGCTCCTGAAACAAGGGCACGCCGAGCGTCTTGTGCAGCACCTTTCGTAATTCATCCTTGTCGCCGTGCTCCGGCGATGGCGACGGATAGACAACCTTTTCCTGGCCATTACGCCGGCGCAGATAAGGATGCACCATATCGCCCTGGATCGGCCCGGGCCGCACGATCGCCACTTCGATGACGAGGTCGTAAAATTCCCGCGGCCTCAGGCGCGGCAGCATGTTCATTTGTGCGCGGCTTTCGACCTGGAAGACGCCGAGCGATTCTCCCCGGCACAGCATGTCATAGACCTCCGCCTGATCCTGCGGGATCGTCGCCAGTTCCCAGCACTCGCCTTTATGGTTGGTGATCAGGTCGAAGCATTTGCGGATGCACGTCAGCATTCCCAGCGCCAGCACATCGACCTTCATCATGTTCAGCGCGTCGACGTCGTCCTTGTCCCATTCGATGAAGGTGCGGTCGTCCATCGCGGCATTGCCGATCGGCACATAGGTATCGAGGCGATCCTGGGTCAGCACGTAGCCGCCGACATGCTGCGACAGATGCCGTGGAAACTCGATCAGTTCGGTGGCGAGTTCGACAGCCAACGCCACCATCGGGTTTTGCGGATCGAGCCCGGCCTGTTTGACCTGCATTTCGTTGAGGCCTGAGCCCCAGCTTCCCCACACCGTGTCGGCAAGGGCAGCGGTCACGTCTTCGGTCAGCCCGAGCGCCTTGCCGACATCGCGGATCGCGCTGCGCGGGCGGTAGTGAATGACGGTCGCGATGATCGCGGCGCGATGCCGGCCATAGCGCCGGTAAACATATTGCATCACCTCTTCGCGCCGCGAATGTTCGAAATCGACATCGATGTCGGGAGGCTCCAGCCGCTCCTTGGAAATGAAGCGTTCGAACAGCAAATCGACCTTGGTCGGATCGACGGAAGTGATGCCGAGCACGTAACAGACGGCCGAATTCGCCGCCGATCCCCGCCCCTGACAAAGAATTTTCTGGCGGCGGGCATAATGAACGATGTCATGCACGGTGAGAAAATAATGCGCGTATTTTAGCTCATTGATGAGATCGAGTTCCTTGCGCAGAGTGGCGCGCAGGGTGCCATTAATCTCGCCGTTGAAATATGTTTGCACGCCCGCCCAGGTCAGATCTTCCAGATGCTGTTGCGCGGTCTTGCCCAGTGGCACCGGCTCGTCGGGATATTGGTATTTGAGCTGATCGAGCGAAAAAGTGATGCGATCGGCAAACCGCATGGTCTCCGCGATCGCCTCCCGCGCATCGCGAAACAGCCGCGCCATTTCCGCTGCCGGCTTGAGATGACGTTCGGCATTGGCTTCCAGCCGTTGGCCTGACCGCCTCGATGGTCGTCTTCTCGCGAATGCAGGTAAGGACATCCTGCAAGGGACGGCGCGACGGATCGTGGTAGAGCACCTCGTTGGTCGCCAGCAGCGGCACGCCGGCGTGAGCCGCGATCCGCCGAAGCCGCGCCAGGCGACGCCGGTCATCGCCGCGATATAAAAGGCTTGCCGCCAACCACACCCCGTCGGCGCGGCTCGATCGCAGCCGATCAAGAACCTCCTGCGCTTTTGTTTCCTCGAAGCGATGCGGCAGCACCAGCACGAGAAGCTGCCCTTCGGCAAATTCAAGGAGATCGCCGAATTTCAGATGGCACTCGCCCTTGAGGGTCCCCTCTCCGCGTTTGCCTTGGGTGAGCAACTGGCATAGCCGGCCGTAGGCTGCGCGGTCGCTCGGATAGACCAGGATGTCCGGCGTGCCGTCGATGAAAACGATCCGCGATCCGATCAGAAGTTTTGGCTTGTGCTCGATCTCGGGATTACCGAGTTCCTTGAAAGCCCGCACGACGCCGGCGAGCGTATTGTGGTCGGCGATGCCGATGGCAGGAAGCCGCAGATGGCTCGCCTGATGAATATAGGCCTGCGGGTGCGAGCCGCCGCGCAGGAACGAGAAATTCGTGGTGATGCCGATTTCCGCATACTCTTATCGTCATGCGAACAATCCATGCATGAACCAGTTCGGTGCTACGACCTTGCCCTCTTGCTGTTCGATCTCGCGGTCGTAAAGCCCGTTGCGATAAAGCCAGAACCGCAATCCCTCTTCGTCCTCGACGCGAAAATAATCGCGCGTCAGCACTGCGCTTCCTGCCCGCCACCACTCCATCGCGACGCGCTCCGGGCCTTCGGCGCGGACGACAGCATGAGCAGCGCGGCGCCAGACAAACCGCGCCGGCGGACCATCCGGCACTTCTGCGATGACCTTGATCTGTTCCGGCCGCTCGAACAGCCGCAACGGCCGCAGTGGCGGCTCGCCCACGACGCGCGCCGGCCAGACAGCTTGCGTGGCTGCCGCCAGATGATATTGCGCCGGCGCGGCCAGCACCGCGCGTTGGGGAATGTGAGTATCCTGCGGCAGGTGCACGACCACGCGCTTGCCGCCGATCCGCGCGGCAATGCGATCGATCAAGGCCGCAAGTTCGTCGTTATCGTGCATGTTGGCGTCGAGATCGCGCTGTTGCTGCACGACGATTTCGGTATGGCTCGCGGACAGGCGAATGAGATCGAAGCCGAAACCGGGATCGAGCGGATCGCTTAAAGCCTCCAGCCGCTCCCGAAACAGCCGGTCGATCACCTCACCTCTGGTCACAGCCTGCCCGGTATCGACCGTAATGGTGCGAACCGCACCGTCGGTGCGGAAGAAGCGCGCTTCCAGCCGCCGCGCGCCCTTGCCCTGCTTCGCCATTGCCTCGATCAGCCTCACCGCCAGACCCGACAAGGTTGCGGAGATCACCGCTTCGGTCGCGACCGGCTCGGCGAACCGCTTTTCCACGATGTAATCGGGCAGCGGCTGGCGCGGGCTGATCGGCGCATCGCCCTGCCCCAACGCCTGCTCCAGTAATGTCGTGAAGCCAGCGCCAAATCGAGCGGTGATTTCGTGCCGCCCCCGGTCCGCCACTTCACCGATGGTTTTCAAGCCGGCGCGGCGCAAGCCCGTCACCACGGCCGCATCCGCACCCAGCGCCGATATCGGCAACGGCCTGACCGCATCCGCCTCCTCACCGTCGCGGACGATCCGGCCGTGAACATGACGGGTCAGCGTTCGCGCACAGACGGCCGTGCCGGCGATGGCGGCGCTGACCGCAAAACCCTGTGCGGTCAATACGCCGCACACTAGTTGCATCATCGTCGCCTCGCCGCCGAACAGATGCGCGCAGCCGGTGATGTCGAGAAAAAGGCCGTACGGAGGATCGAGCGCCACCAGCGGGGTGAAGCGGTCGCACCAATCGGCGATGGCGTTCAGTGCGGCAGTGTCGGCGGCTTCATCGGCGTCATACACCTGCACCTCGGGGCAGATGGCTCGGGCGTTCGCCAGCGGCAGGCCGATCTCAAGGCCGAGATGGGCTGCCGCATCGTCCAGCGCAAAAATCTGCAGCGCATTGTTCTGCCTGGCGACGACGATCGTGGGCTCATTAAACAGTTCGGATTTGATGCGTTGTCTTCACGCGACCCGATACCCGCTTCGCTCGAAAGCGTTTTTGCGAGTTGGCGCTTGATGCGGTCGGTAGGCAGGCGCGGCAGCCACAGGCTGAGGATACGCCGCCGGTTTTCCGAAAAGGCACTCATCACATTTCCATTCCATGATCCAGCGACCAACGGGCCCATGACGGTTGCGGACAAGTTGCGTCTCAAACAGAGGCGCGCCCCATGCACTCCAGGGCTGTGACGCCGGCGGCGAGTGCGCCGCGCGCACGATCCATCGGGTCTCCGCCGTCGACGGCTGGGGTTCTGCCGCGACCCGCAGCTGCAGGCAGGTCGCGCCTGAAGCCTGCGCGGCCAGCGTCAGCTTGCGGCTGGCGACAAGGTCGAGCTGCCTCGCCTCGCCCCAGACCTCCAGCACGACTACGCCCACCGCATCGCAGGCCAGCGCGTCCGCAGCCGTTCGCAACGCATGCGTCAACGTCGGCGGCGTGAACGCGTGACCAGAAAACGCGGATCGAGACCGAGTTCGGCAAACCCGCTCATCGAGACCGCGCCCGATTCAATCTCGGTGAAATCCTGCCGGATCCAAACCAGCGGACGCCGCGCAGCCGACGCGCCCGGCAATCCCTGCAACAAAGCCGGTCGCCACAGCGCTCTGCCGTCCAGCTTCCGCAAACACTTCATGCATCGCCCCCAAGGCGAGCCCGCCTTGCAGGTGTGCGTCGGCATCCGCGTGCCCGAGCGTCACCCGGCGTGGCGAATACGCTTCGCCATGGGCTTCGATGCGCTCGATGTCGCCGCGCAAAGTCGCAAGCGTGCTTGTGCGTGCGCCCATCATACGCGCCGCTCCTCGAAAGCTGGGCCGATTCCGGTTCAGAAGAGAACCAGAAGCTGGCTCATTTGTTCATGATATGTTCTAATATAAAGCTAACAGCGATCAAAGAGTCAATCGAATTGGCGATTTGACGATTCATGAATGGAATCAATGGGATTTAGACATGGATGTGCAACGCAAGCTGGAAATCCTGGCAGACGCCGCCAAATACGACGCCTCCTGCGCGTCCAGCGGCACCGAGCATGCGGGATTCCAGTGACGGCAAGGGCCTCGGCTCGACCGCCCCCGGCATGGGCATCTGTCATTCCTACGCCCCGGATGGCCGCTGCATCTCGCTGTTAAAGGTGCTGCTCACCAACGCCTGCAATTACGATTGCCTCTATTGCGTCAACCGCGCCTCCAGCAACGTGCCGCGCGCCCGCTTCACGATCGATGAAATCGTGAAACTCACTATCGACTTCTATCGCCGCAATTACATCGAAGGGCTGTTTCTCTCCTCTGGCATCATCCGCAGCGCCGACTACACCATGGAGCAGGTGGTCAGCGTCGCGCGCAAGCTGCGCGAACAGCATCATTTCCGCGGCTACATTCATCTAAAGACCATCCCCGAAGCCGATGACGCATTGATCACCGAGGCCGGCAAATATGCCGACCGCCTCAGCTATCAATATCGAGGTCCCCGACGAGGACAGTCTCGCACGAGCTTGCGCCGGAAAAAGACGTGCGCGCGATCCGCCGCACCATGGGCCGGCTTCGCCTCAAGCTCGACGAAGCCAAGGAAGCCGCAAGACGTCGAAGGCAAAACCACCGCACTTTGCGCCGGCCGGCCAGAGCACGCAGATGATCGTCGGCGCCGACAGCTGCCAACGATCAGACCATTCTCGCACACCAGCGCCAATCTCTACGGCGCCTACCGTCTCAAGCGGTCTATTACTCCGCCTTCAGCCCGATCCCGGATTCAAGCCGCGCGCTGCCGCTTTCCGCCCCGCCTCTGATGCGCGAGCATCGGCTCTATCAGGCCGACTGGCTGATGCGCTTTTACGGTTTCGACGGTCGAGCGAGATCGTCGAAGGAAGTCGGCATGCTGTCGCTCGACATCGATCCCAAGCTCGCCTGGGCGCTGCGGCACCGCGACCGCTTCCCGCTCGATGTCGCCACGCGCCAGCCGCGCGGAACTGCTGCGCGTGCCCGGCTTCGGCCGCAAAGCCGTCGATCGCATCATCGCCACGCGTCGCTTGACGTCGATCCGCGCTGCCGATCTCACCCGGCTTCACATTCCAAAGCAAAAGGCATTGCCCTTCATCGTCCTCAGCGATCATCGTCCTTCGCCGCATTTGCTTGACGCTGCAAATCTTGCCCAGCGCTTCAAGCCGAAAGCGGCGCAACTCGGATTCGGGTTCTAGATCGCATTTGACATCAGCCCTCAAACACCGAAACGGATTTCGACGGCTGGCGACAAGCCGCCCGCACGCTTGTCCTCGACGGCATCACGCCAGCGCGATGTGACATGGAGCGTTGAAGGCGACGAAGGCAAGCTATTCGCAGCCGTCCGGGAGCGACATCGCAATCGCCGATCATCGGCCACGACATTCAGTGTCTCATCCAGGTTTGTTGGAGCTCGCGCAGGGCCACGATCCTGCATCGCGACCGAGAACGCTTTGCGATGCTTTACCGCCTGCTGTGGCGGCTGCGTGACCACCACGACCTTCTGGAGGTTGCGACCGATCCCGACGTTTCGCCACGTCGCCACGATGGCAAAGGCGGTGCGCCGCGATGAGCACAAGATGCACGCCTTCGTTCGTTTCCGCGAGATCGGCCGTGAGCGAGACGCCCGCTATGTCGCCTGGTTCGAGCCGGATCATCACATCGTCGAACTGGCCGCTCCGTTCTTCGCCCGCCGTTTTGCCGACATGCCCTGGTCGATCCTGACGCCAGATCTCTGCGCGCATTGGGATGGTGCGTGCGATTTCGTTCTCGCCGGGCGTCGGCAAAGCGGAGGCGCCGACCTGAGGACCGGCTGGAAGAAACGTGGCGACGTTACTACGCCACGCATCTTCAATCCGGCCCGGCTCAAGGTGAAGGCGATGCAGACCGAGATGCCGAAGAAGTACTGGAGGAACCTGCCCGAAGCTTCGATGATTAAGCCTCTGATCGCCGGAGCTGCGCGCGCTACCGAGGGCGATGATCGCCAAAGCCGCGACCGAAGCCGCACAAGGTCGCAGAAGCGGCTGGAGGAGCCGATGAAACCTTAATCAGCTGCGAGCGGCGAGCTCGAAACCTTGCGTGAGGAAGCCGCGGATTGCCGCGCCTGCCCGCTCTGGAAGGATGCGACGCAGACCGTGTTTGGCGAAGGCCCGCCGGACGCGCCAATCATGCTGGTCGGCGAGCAACCCGGCGACAAGGAAGATCTCGCCGGAAAGCCGTTCGTCGGACCGGCGGGGCAGATGCTCGATCGTGCGCTGGATGAAGCCGGCATCGACCGCAAGAAGGTCTACGTCACCAGCGCGGTCAAACATTTCAAGTTCGTGCCGCGCGGAAAAATCCGCCTGCATCAGAAACCGTCGACATCAGAAATCAAAGCTTGCCGGCCGTGGTATGAGCGCGAACTGGCGGCCATCAAACCGGCGCTTGTCGTGGCCATGGGCGCCACCGCGGCGCACGCGTGTTCGGCAAAACGACGCCGGTCAACAAAAGCCGCGGCCGCCTCATTGATCTCGATGAGGGGACCAAAGCCCTAGTGACAGTGCACCCGTCCTATCTATTGCGGTTGCCGGATGCGGACGCCAAGGCGCGCGAGTACGAGCGCTTTGTCGACGATTTGAAAATCGCCGCGGCACTGTTGCGAAAATCAGCCCACGCAGCTTGAATTGAAACCTCCTCTGCCCTTGTGACAGTTATCCATTTGCGACAATTGCTGCGCCGCAACTTCGCCCCCCGCGTTTCACGCTACTGTCACATGCACCAAGCTAAAATCCCCGTCGGCACAGGGGAATTTCACATGAGCGACTTTGCGTTACCGGGTTCGATCGAACCGGCACTCCGGAAGGGACCTAACCTTGACGGTGGCTTTCATCCGCTGACCGGCATCATTTACATGGGAGTGGTGGCCGCGGCACTGCTGTTCGTCGCCTACAGCATCTATTCCGACGTCGATGCCACCGGCACCCGGGTAACAAGCTATCTGCCGTACCTTCTGCTGTTTGTCGCGCTTCTGATCGCGCTCGGCTTCGAATTCGTCAACGGCTTTCACGACACCGCGAACGCCGTCGCCACCGTGATCTATACCCGCTCGATGCCCGCCCATATCGCAGTAGTCTGGTCGGGCATGTTCAATCTGTTCGGCGTCCTGATGTCGAGTGGCGCGGTCGCGTTCGGCATCGTGTCGCTGCTGCCGGTCGAGTTGATCCTGCAGGTCGGCAGCGGCGCCGGCTTCGCCATGGTGTTTGCGCTCTTGATCGCGGCGATCATCTGGAACGTCGGCACCTGGTATTTCGGCTTGCCCGCCTCCAGTTCGCACACCCTGATCGGATCGATCATGGGCGTCGGCATCACCAACGCCCTGCTCCGCGGCCGGGACGGCACCTCCGGCGTGGACTGGTCGCAGGCGACCAATATCGCCAAGGCGCTGTTGCTGTCGCCGTTGTTCGGCTTCGCGCTGGCGGCGATCCTGCTGTTCGTCCTCAAGACGGTGATGCAGCGTGTAACGCCTGCGCTATTCGCCGAACCGAAGGGCGACCAGCCGCCGCCATGGTGGATTCGCAGCATCCTGATCCTCACCTGCACCCTGGTCAGCTTCTTCCATGGCTCGAATGATGGTCAAAAGGGCATGGGCCTGATCATGCTGATCCTGATTGGCACGGTGCCGACCGCCTATGCGCTCAACCGCGCCCTGCCCGAGAGCCAGCTCGCGCAGTTCATCGTGAATTCGACGGCAGCGAGCGCCATCATCGAGAAAAAGAGCGCCGGCCACAGCGTTATCGGCAATCCGCGCCCGGCGGTGACCAACTACGTCGCCGAGCGCCAGATCAGCGAGGGAACCTACCCGTCACTGGCCGTGCTGGTGCGCGACATCAGCAACCAGGTGAGCCAGTACGGATCGCTGGCCAAATTCCCGGCCGACGTCGTCGGCAACACCCGCAACGACATGTATCTGGTTTCCGAGGCGCTTCGCTTCCTGATGAAGGACAAGGCCAGCGAACTCAACAGCGACGAGGTCGCTACCCTCAACAGCTACAAGGGATCGCTGGACGGCGCGACCAAGTTCATTCCGACTTGGGTAAAGATCGCCGTCGCGATCGCGCTCGGGCTCGGCACCATGATCGGCTGGAAGCGCATTGTCGTCACGGTCGGCGAGAAAATCGGCAAGACTCATCTGACCTACGCGCAGGGCGCCTGCGCGGAAATCACCGCGGCTGCGACCATTGCGGCCGCCGACGGATACGGGCTGCCGGTTTCGACCACGCATGTGCTCTCGTCGGGCATTGCCGGCACCATGTCGGCCAGCGGGTCCGGGCTGCAATGGTCGACGATCCGCAACATCGCGTTGGCCTGGGTGCTGACGCTGCCGATCGCGATGATCCTCTCCGGTTGCCTGTATTTCCTGTTTTACCACCTACTATAGGCGGCGGTTGCCGCGCTTTGCTTTTCGAGACAGCAGGCGTCACGCAAACTGAAAGGCCCGCGGATCATGCGGGCCTTTTCGTTTGACGGAATTGGGCAGATAGCGGTGAGACGGACCTCACGCCGCAAGCGTGTTTTCGACCAGCTTGATCCAGTAGGAAGTGCCAAAGACAATCGCATTGTCGTCGAAATTATAAGCGGGATGGTGCAGCCCGGCACTGTCGCCATTGCCGCAGAAAATAAACGCACCCGGCCGCTTCTCCAGCATGAAGGCGAAGTCCTCGCCACCCATCATCGGCGGCATCTCCGCAACATTGCCGGTTCCGGCAATCTCCTTTGCGACGCCAATCGCAAAATCGGTCTGCGCCGCGTGATTGACCACCACCGGATAGCCGGGCACGTATTCAAGGTCGATCCTGGCGCCGGTGAGGCGGGCGACGCCTTCCACGACTTCGCGGACGCGTTTTCCAACCAACGCCCGGACTTCCGGCGTCAGCGTGCGAACGGTGCCCTTCAGTTCGGCGGTTTGCGGGATCACATTGCGCGCATTGCCGGCATGGAACTCGCAGATCGAGATGACGGCAGATTCCAGCGGATCGACGCTGCGCGCGACAATCGACTGCAACGCCGTAATCAGCTGCGCGCCGACCATGACGGAATCAATCGACAGATGCGGCCGCGCCGCATGTCCGCCACGACCCTCGATATGGATGTTGACGGCATCGGTCGAAGCCATGATCGGGCCCGGGCGGGTGGCGAAGGAACCCACCGGAATTCCCGGCCCGTTATGCATGCCGTAGACCTGATCGATGGCGAAGCGCTCGAACAATCCGTCCTTGATCATGGCCGCTGCACCCGCGCCGCCCTCTTCCGCCGGCTGGAAGATGACGATCGCATCGCCGGCAAAGTTCCGCGTCTCGGCGAGATAGCGCGCTGCGCCAAGCAGCATCGCGGTGTGCCCGTCATGGCCGCAGGCATGCATCTTGCCGGAGGCCTTGGAAGCATAGGGCAATCCGGTCGCCTCCTCGATCGGAAGCGCGTCCATGTCGGCCCGCAGCCCGATGGTCCTGACGTCGCCCTTGCCGGCCGGCTTGCGTCCCCTGATGACACCGACGACGCCGGTACCGCCAAGCCCGGTCGCCACCTCATCGCAGCCGAACTCCCGAAGTCGTTCGGCCACAAAGGCCGCCGTGCGGTGCTCGTCGTATCCTAGTTCCGGATGCTGGTGGATATCGCGGCGCCATGCCTGGATATCGGGTTGAAGATCGGCCACGCGGTTGACAATGGGCATGAAAATCTCGGGGCTAAATCATTGAAGACCCCCACTGTTTAGCATGCGAGACCCGATCGGCCCAATACCCCTTGATGCGCGAACCGGGACACCTGCATTGACAAAAGTGTAATGGCCGGACTCTGGTCCGGCCTATTAACGTTTGGTCAACCAGATGCGCGGAAGGCGGAAAATGACGACACGACTCGAGGGAGATTTCGACTTTATCATCGTCGGCGCCGGCACTGCCGGCTGCATCCTCGCCAATCGCCTGTCTGCCGATCCGCGAAACCGGGTGCTGATCCTGGAAGCCGGCGGCAGCGATAACTGGATCTGGTTTCACATCCCGGTCGGATACCTGTTCGCGATCGGCAATCCGCGGTCGGACTGGATGTTTCGAACCGAGGCCGAGGCTGGTCTCAACGGTCGTTCACTGAACTATCCCCGCGGCAAGGTGATCGGCGGCTCGTCGGCCATCAACGCCATGATCTCGATGCGCGGACAGGCTGCCGATTACGATCATTGGCGCCAGCTCGGCCTGACCGGCTGGGGTTACAGCGACGTCTTGCCCGCCTTCCGCCGGCTGGAGGATCACTTTCTCGGCGAGAGCGAGCACCACGGCGCGGGCGGCGGCTGGCGCATCGAAGCGCCGCGGCTGTCGTGGGCGATCCTCGATGCCGTCGGCGATGCCGCCGAGCAGATGGGAATTCGCAAAATTCCGGATTTCAACACCGGCGACAATGAAGGCGTCGGCTATTTCCACGTCAACCAGAAGCGCGGGCGGCGCTGGTCTTCGGCCCGCGGCTTTCTCAAGCCGGCTTTGAAGCGCGCCAACCTGCGCCTTGAGAAAAACGTGCTGGTCGACCGACTCATCGTCGAGAACGGCCGCGCCGTCGGCGTTGTGTTCGCAAGAGACGGCGAGGTGTTCGAGGCCCGCACCAAGGGCGAAGTCATCCTCTGCGCCGGGTCAATCGGCTCGACTCAGGTTTTGCATCGTTCCGGCATTGGTCCGGCGGACTGGCTTACCCCGCTCGGCATCGAAAGCGTGATCGACCGGCCCGGCGTCGGGCGAAACCTGCAAGACCATTTGCAGCAGCGCGCAATCTACAAGGTCTCCGGCGTGCGCACGCTCAACGAAACCTATTATTCCCTGGTGCGGCGCGGCCTGATGGGACTCGACTACGCCTTCCGGCGGCGCGGGCCGCTGACCATGGCGCCGTCGCAGCTTGGTATTTTCACCCGCTCCGATCCGCGCCGCGACCGCGCCAACATCCAGTTCCACGTCCAGCCGTTGTCGCTCGACAAGTTTGGCGATCCACTGCACCGCTTTTCAGCGATCACAGTCAGCGCCTGCAACTTGCAACCGGTGTCGCGTGGTACGGTGCGGATCAAATCGGCCACCCCCGATCAGGCGCCTTCGATCGCGCCAAACTATCTGTCGACTACTGAAGACCGTCAGGTCGCTGCCGATGCCATCCGCACCACGCGGCGCTTGATGAAACAGCAAGCGCTTGATCGCTATCACCCGGAAGAGTTTTTGCCGGGCCCGTCGGTCGGCGACGACGAAGCCTCGCTGGCGAAGGCCGCCGGCGACATCGGAACAACGATCTTCCATCCCGTCGGAACGGCGAAAATGGGAACGGCCAACGATCCGATGGCTGTCGTCGATGAGCGCTTGCGCTTTCGTGGGCTAACGGGCTTGCGGGTTGCGGACGCGTCCGTCATGCCCACGATCACCTCGGGCAATACCAATACCCCGACGGCAATGATCGCCGAAAAGGGGGCTGCGATGATCCTGGAAGATTCGCGCTGAAGGGGCGCTTAAGCGGATTTGCGAACCGCGTTGTCGACCAGCGTCTTGCCCAGCGACCAGATGGCGCCGGGGACCTTGTGACTGGATGCGATCACGGAATCGAACGCGCGCTCGATCCAGTTGCAGTCTTCTTCGGTGATGGTCAGCGGCGGCAACAGCTTGATGGTGTGGCTGCCATGGCCTGACACCTGGGTGAGGATCTTGTGGTCCTTGAACAAGGGGACGGTAATCAGCTGACAGAACAGGCCCTTGTTGGCGGTCTCTAACACATTCCAGGAAGCTTTCAGCCGCAACGATTTCGGCGAGCCGAACTCGAGGCCAATCATCAATCCCTTGCCGCGCACGTCCTTCAACAACTCGTATCCGGGAACCATCCGGTTCAGCGCGAGCCGCAACTCGGCGCCGCGCTTGGCGGCTGCCTCGATCAGCTTCTCCGTCTTCATGACCTCAAGCGTTGCGATCCCGGCGGCCATCGCCAGATCGTTCTTTGCAAACGTCGAACCGTGCACAAGTGCACGATCCATCTGACTGAAGATCTTGTCGAAGACGCCCTTGCGCATGAGCACAGCGCCAACCGGCACGTGACCGCCCGAAAGCGCTTTCGACAACAGAACCATATCGGGTTCGACGTTCCAGTGCTCCACCGCGAGGAAGCGCCCCGTTCGCCCCATGCCAGTCTGAATTTCGTCGGCTACCATCAGCGTGCCGTACTTGCGGCACAGCGCAGCCGCACCGGGCAGAAACTCGTCGGTGGGCATGTTGACGCCCTTGCCCTGAATCGGCTCGAAAAGGAAAGCGGCGACTTCACGCGAAGACAGCGCCTGCTCGAGCGCCGCAAGGTCGTTAAAGGGGATCGAGGTGCAGCCCGGAAGCAGCGGCTGAAATCCACCGCGGAAATTCGGATCGTCGGTGAGCGATAGCGCACCATAGGTCAGACCGTGATAGGCATGCGCGCAATAGACGATGCCCGGCCGGCCGGTGGCGCCACGGGCGAACTTGATCGCGGCCTCGACGCACTCCGCGCCTGAATTTGCGAAAAAGACCTTGTCCAGATATGGCACATATTTGAGCAATCGCTCCGCGAGCACGCCGGCGAGCGTCGAAACATCGAGCTGCACCAGGTTGGGAAGATCGCTGTCGATGACACTCTTGAGCGCCTTGCGCAGGGCCGGATGGTTCCGTCCAATCGCAAAAACGCCAAAACCGCTCAATAGATCGAGATAGCGAGCGCCCTCGCGATCGTACAGGTACTGACCTTGGCCCTTCTGAAAACCGACATCATATCCAATCGTTTTGAGAACCCGAACGAGCTGTTCGTTCAAATGGCGCGCGTGCATGGAGCTGCGTTGCGCCTGCCGGTCCACAAACATCTCAGAAACGTCTAGATTGGAATATGTCATCAGCTAGATACTTCGGTTAGTGCCCGTTCCGTCAACTGAAAACGCCTTGTGCGGCGTTTTGCCATCCTTCCGATCATTCTTTTGAGCATAGGTTACGCCATGTTGCACTGCCCACGAGATATCATGCGCACCGTGATTTTTTTTGGAGTATTTTCCGTCATCACGACGTCGTCCGCGATGGCGGCGGATCCAACGGGAGATTGGCGCGTGGCGGATGGCGTTGCCCATATCCGCGTCGCCGAATGCAACGGCAACATGTGGGGCGCGGTGATTTGGGAGAAGGAACCCGGCGGCGTCGACGAACACAATCCGGACGTTTCTAAACGGAGTAGACCAACGCTGGGCATACCAATCCTCATCAACATGAAAAAGAAGCCCGGGGTCGATCAGTGGGAAGGCGAAGTTTACAACGCCAACGACGGAAAAACCTACAGTTCGAAAATCAAACCCATCGGTTCCGATAAACTGGACATTCAGGGTTGCGTGCTTGGCTTTCTGTGCGGCGGGGAAACCTGGACCCGAATCGCCGGCCCCATTCCACCGAGCAGCGCAGGCCCGATTCCACCAAGCAACACAAACAGCTTAGCAAAAGCTGCAAAGACCGCGGTAGCCCCGAAAACTACGGGCGCTGACCAAACCGCGAAAATGGGTCAGAAGCAAACGGCGGCCGCTGCGACCGCAGACCCGGTCGGGGATATCTGCCTAATTCCCGACATCGCGCGGCTTTCCCATTAACGCAGGCTGAAACAGCAACACGGCGGCGAGCGTTGTCACGAGCGACAACGCCAGAAGCTTGCCCATGCTCGCGGTTCCCGGGTGGCTCGACAGCCACAGACTGCCGAACGCCGTGGCCGTCGTTAGCGCGCTAAAAAAGATCGCGCGGGTCAGGCTCGATTGCAGCAGATTCGTTCTCCCGGAACGCCACGCCGTAATATAATAAATCTTGAAGGCGACGCCGACGCCGAGCAGCAAGGGCAGCGCGACGATGTTGGCGAAGTTGAGCGGCAGGTCGATGAGCACGCAGATCTCGAGTGTCACCGCTCCCGCCACCAGGAGCGGCACCAGTGTCAGCAGCACGTCGGTGATGCGCCGCAAAGTGATCCAGAGCAGCAAACTGATCACGAGCAGCGCCCAGAAGCCGGCGTGAATAAAAGCCCTCACGACCGTGTCGCCAGACTTGAGAATCGAAACCGGACCGCCGATCGCGGTCGGCTCGGCGGCAAGCACGGCGGCGGCAAATTTGCGCAGCGTTTCGTTGTCGTTCGGATCGCCGCGCGGCTCGGCCTCGACGCGCATCAGGCCATCCTTGGTTTTCCAGCCACTCACCAAATCGGCCGGCAAGGTGTTCAGGCTGACCGGCCTTGCCTGCAACGCGTTCTTGAGTTGATCGAGCACGACCTTCAACGGCGTGACGAAGATGGCCTGGGTTTTTTGACGCGTGGCTTCATTCGAATCGACGAGCTTTGACAGGTCGTCGGCAAGCCGCCGCGACGCTACAGCTCCCTGCCCTTTCGCGTCGCCCGCCGTCTTGCGCAGACTTTCAGCCGAACCTTTCAAGGCATCGACGTTTTCCGCATCCGACGGCGCTTCGTCGACGGAGTCAGGATTAAGCACCGGATTGAGTACCTTCGCTCCTTGCGCGATCAGCCGCAGTTTTTCCGGCTGATCCTCCGGCACGAAACGGTCCAGCGAAATGACGTTGAGCACTTCCGGCAGTTGGGAAAGCTTGGCTTCGATCTTTTTCGCATCGGCTTCCGAGTTCGTCATCACGTTGATGGCGTTGGCGCCGGTGTTCGGATCTTTTCTCAGGTCGAGAAACGTCGCGATCGATTCAACATTGGGATTGCGCAAGTGCATCGGGTTGAAATCGAAGTGGAGGAAATAAAGCAGCGGCAGGCCGGCGGCCGCGACCAGCAAGGTTCCGCCGACCACGATCACGCGGTGCTTTTCGAGGAAATGATCGACCGGGGCTAAAAAGGCATAGCCGACCGGGTCGTCCTCCCCCGGCGGATTAAGCAGGCTGAGCAAGGCCGGCAAGACCGTGATACTTGAAAGAAAGGCGACCAGCATGCCGACGCCGGCGATCTCGCCGAGTTCGGAAACGCCTTTATAGTCAGTCGGCAGAAACGACATAAATCCCGACGCTGTCGCCATCGCCGCGAGCGAGAGCGGAATTGCGGAACGTTCGGCGGCTTTTGCCAGCGCCGTCTTCAGATCGTTGCCTTTGAAACGCTCCGAACGGTAGCGGACGCTGAACTGAATGCCGAAATCCACCCCCAGTCCCACAAACAAAACGGCAAAGGCAATCGAAAGCAGATTGAGCGAGCCGACCATCTTCAGGCCGATCGCCGTCGTGATCGTAAGGCCGATGAACAGGTTGGCGAACACCGCAGAGATGATTTTCGCCGAATGCAGCGCCAACCACAGAATGACGAGCACGACCAGAACGGTCCCCACCCCATTGACGACAGCACCGTCTGCGACCGTCGCGAATTCCTCATTGGCGATCGGCACCGGGCCAGTCAGCCTG
The DNA here is from genome assembly GCA_963775545.1 of uncultured Alphaproteobacteria bacterium. Taxonomy (GTDB): domain Bacteria; phylum Pseudomonadota; class Alphaproteobacteria; order Rhizobiales; family Xanthobacteraceae; genus Bradyrhizobium. The sequence goes on along the minus strand of CAVZJE010000018.1, from coordinate 341,913 downwards.
ACCCGTGCATCATATTGACTTGCGAGGTTGATATCGCTCGCGGCCTGTCTGATCGCATCGGTTGCCGCCTTGCCGGGTTCGAGCGCATTGAAATCCAGAATCGGCTTGAACTCGATAAAGGCGCGCCGATCGGCGTCGGTGAGAGGCTTGTCGCTGAGCAGCTGGCGCCAGGAGAATGTCGCATTGCCGTTCTTCAGCACGTCCTCGATCGTCTGGGAGATTTGATTGAGGGGACGCTCGGTGCTGTCGAGTTTGACCTGACCGCGCTTGACGCCGGCCAGCACCGTTTCCAGCGCCCCCGTCAGCCCGCGCAAGGACGGATCGCCCGCCATGATCTCGATCAGCGGGGCCGCCTGCTCAAACTGCCCGGTCAGATGCGCAACCTGGTCCTTCGGCAGGAACAAAAAGGCGTTCTTTTCAAAGAACTCGCCCGAACCGAGCGGCTGCGAAGACTCGAAATGCTGCTTGTCGCCGGAGAGCTTCTGATAGAGCGCCGCACTCGCCGAGTGCGTCAGTTCAGGGGTCGGTGCCTCCACCACCGCCAGAATCGTGTGGTCCCGGTCGAAAGCATCGTCAAACTGAATGTCGCGCTTGCGCCAGTCGAGCTTGGAAGAAATCAGCGTGTTGATGTCGGTATTGATTTCGAAATGTTCGGCAGCATAAAAGCCGGCCCCGACCGCAAGGGCGAGGGCAATCAGGACAGTCGTGGCGGCAAACCTGGTGGAGGTCTGGACAATCGAAACAACTATCTTTGTCAGCACAACTAATCTTCCTGGAGTTAACAGCCTGCCGGAAACGCCCCGCTGTCTAGCGGAGTTCCCCGGGCCAATCTAATGTTGTTTTGCCGGTTTTTTCTGCGCTGCTGGCCTAAAGAGCCTCAGAAAACGCCAAATCCGGGCCCCTCGGCACGAGATCGCGGCCCAACCCAACGTTATGACGCAGCTGTGAGGTGATCGCGGCTAGCATGGCCAAAAATCTGTATTATCTTACCTAAATTAACGCTGGGAACTGCTATATCTGTTCCCGGAACCATCCCGCCCTGAGCAGCCTTTCCTATCCGGTCTTTTTTTGACACAAAGCCCTGCCCCAACGGGCGTAATGCGGTTGGCGGAAATATTGCAGTGCGGACATTACAGATGTTGGCCGACGTCCCGACCGGGCGGAGCGCCAAAACGAGGGTAGCTTAATTTGCGTAACGGCCGTCCAATGGAAGTCTATCTGGCGCAGCCACGCGGCTTTTGCGCGGGCGTCGTGCGCGCGATTGAAATCGTCGAGCGCGCGCTCGAGAAGTATGGCCCGCCGGTCTATGTGCGGCATGAGATCGTTCACAACAAATACGTGGTCGAAAGCCTGAAAAACAAGGGGGCGATCTTCGTCGAGGACCTTTCCGAGGTCCCGCCGCAGGCCGTCACCGTATTCAGCGCCCATGGCGTGGCGCGGAGCGTGGAAGAGGAAGCCGCCGCACGCGGCCTGCCGGTACTCAACGCCACCTGCCCGCTGGTGACCAAGGTCCACAACCAGGGCAAGCGCTACATGTCAAAGGGCCGGTCCCTCGTCCTGATCGGCCACGCCGGCCATCCCGAGGTTGAGGGCACCATGGGACAGGTTTCAGGCCCGGTATTGCTGGTCCAGAATGTCGACGACGTCGCCGCGCTGACGCTACCGGCCGACGCTCCGGTGGCCTATATCACCCAGACCACGCTCAGCGTGGACGATACCAAGGATATCATTGCCGCCCTCCACCAGCGATTTACAGATATTCAAGGCCCGGACATCCGGGATATCTGCTATGCGACACAGAACCGCCAATCTGCGGTAAGGGACCTAAGCAAGCTCGTAGACGTTATCCTGGTCGTTGGGGCCAACAACAGTTCCAATTCAAACCGGCTGCGCGAAATCGGCACTGAAGTCGGCGTAGCGAGTTACCTGATTGCCGATGGCAGCGAACTCAATCCGGAATGGCTGAAGGATGCCAAGGCCGTCGGCATCACCGCAGGCGCTTCGGCGCCCGAGGTACTGGTCGACGACGTGATCGAGGCTTTGAGGCGCATTGGACCGGTCGCGGTTTCGGTGCTCCCGGGCCGCGAAGAAAACATCGAATTTCGGCTTCCGGCTGAGTTGGCCGCAAGCTGATAAACTCCTCAATCCTGGGCGCAGAAAGACAAGTGATGGCAATACCGTTCTTCAAGGAAATTCGCATCGGCGGCTATCTGATGAAACAGAAGCTGATGGGCCGGAAACGGTTTCCGCTGGTGCTGATGCTGGAGCCGCTGTTTCGCTGCAATCTCGCTTGCGTCGGCTGCGGCAAGATCGACTATCCCGATGCGATCCTCAATCGCCGGATGACCCCGCAGGAATGCTGGGACGCGGCCGAAGAATGCGGCGCGCCGATGGTGGCGATCCCTGGCGGAGAACCGTTGATTCACAAGGACATCGGCGAGATTGTTCGCGGCCTGGTGGAGCGCAAGAAATTCGTCTCGCTCTGCACCAATGCGTTGCTGCTCGAGAAGAAGCTTCATCTGTTCGAGCCGTCGCCCTACCTGTTTTTCTCCGTCCATCTCGACGGGTTGAAGGACCATCACGACAAGGCCGTGTCGCAGGAAGGCGTGTTCGATCGCGCGGTTTCGGCAATCAAGGCCGCCAAGGCCAAGGGCTTTACGGTCAACGTCAACGCCACGGTCTTCGACGGACATTCGGCGGAAGACATCGCCAAATTCCTCGACTTCACCACCGAACTCGGGGTCGGCGTTTCGATGTCACCGGGCTATGCGTATGAGCGTGCGCCCGACCAGGCGCACTTCCTCAACCGCACCAAGACGAAGAACCTGTTCCGCGATGTGTTTGCCCGCGGCAAGGGCAAGAAGTGGAACTTCATGCATTCCGGCCTGTTCCTGGACTTCCTGGCCGGCAACCAGAGCTACGAATGCACCCCGTGGGGCATGCCCGCTCGCAACATCTTCGGCTGGCAGAAGCCCTGCTATCTGCTCGGTGAAGGCTACGCCAAGACCTTCAATGAGCTGATGGACACGACGGACTGGGACACCTACGGCACCGGCAAATACGAGAAGTGCGCCGACTGCATGGCCCATTGCGGCTATGAGCCGACGGCGGCGAACGCCGCTTTCAGCAATCCGCTGAAGGCGCTGGCGGTCACGTTGCGCGGTGTCCGGACCACGGGACCGATGGCGCCCGAAATCGATCTCACCAAGCAGCGGCCCGCTCAGTACATCTTTTCTGCGGAAGTGCAGAAGCGGTTGTCAGAGATTCGCCGGGACGAGGCCCTCGCTGCCGAGCAGAAAGCCTCGACAGCCGCGTAGGCTGCGAAGCGCGCGGTTGAAATCGATCCCGGTCGCGACCAGATCGCGCAGTGTCCGCGGATTACGCGCGACGCTGCGCAGGACCTTGCGCAGGTCGATATCGCCGTTCGCCTTGATGGCAGCCATGGCCAGCGGCGGCAAAGCCCGGTGGGCCGGATCGCTGACGACCCGCAGCGCCGCAAACGGAAGCCCGACCTTGTCGGCATACTCCGCCGCGATATGGCTTTCCATGTCGACGGCCGCAGCGCCGGTCTCCAGGTGCAGCGCCTCCTTGAGGTGACGGGCGGCGACCACCTGCTCGGCGCCTGCCAAGCGTCCCCTGACGACCCGCCGGCGCCCAAGGCCAAAACCAGCCATCACATCGTCGTTCAGGGCAAGGCCAGCCAGCCAACGGGCATCGCCCGCCAGCACTTCGGTCGCCACCACGATATCGCCGGACTTCAGGCTGGGATCGAGCCCTCCGGCAACGCCGAAGCTGATCACCCCCCGGATCGTCTCGGGATCGAATACGGTGAGCAGTGCGCGCAATTGCTGCGGATCGCTACTGCTGCAGATAACGGTCATTCCCGGCCCGGACGCGATCCGGGCCTCCTGAATCAAACCAGTCACAATCAGCACCGGCCGCGGGTCCACTTGGCCCACGGGCGTGCTCGCCCCTGCCCTTAATCTCACATTCCGACCCCTACCACCCTGCTGTTGGTCTTTCGCAAATTCCGATACCGCGCCAACGCCCAGAGCGGAAAGAATTTCGAATAACCATGATAGCGCAGATAAAACACCCGAGGAAAGCCCGTAGCGGTATAGCGTTGCTCATCCCACAAGCCCTTTTGGGTCTGTGTGGCCATGAGGTACTCGACACCGCGGATCACGGCCGGATTTTCGACCTCGCCCGCCGCCATTAGGCCAAGCAAGGCCCATGCCGTTTGCGAGGCCGTTGTCGGGCCCCCGTCAAATCCCTCGTCAAAGTCCTTATAGTCGAGTTGGTAGCTTGTCGCATCCTCCCCCCAGCCGCCATCGGGGTTCTGGATCGACAGCAGCCAGTCGGCGGCCTTCCGCATCATCGGGTCCTGGTGACCGACCCCTACGGCGTTGAGGGCGCACAGCACCGACCAGGTCCCGTAAACGTAGTTCAGGCCCCAGCGGCCGTACCAGGACCCCTCCGCCAATTGGGTCTTGCGCAGGTAGGCGATCCCGGCCGCCACCGCCGGGCTCGTGCCGGCGTTCTCCCCAAGCTGTGCCAGCATCGAAATGCAGCGGGCCGTGACGTCTTCGGTCGGCGGGTCAAGCAGGGCCCCGTGGTCCGAGAACGGGATGTTGTTGAGGTAATATTCGAGGTTATTGATGTCGAAGGCGGCCCAACCGCCGTCCTTGCTCTGCATGCCCTCGATCCACTCGCGGCCGCGGTCGATCGCCGTGTCGTAAGCCGGGTTCGGCGCGCTGCCGCGGGCGCGATCCATTGCCATGACGACGACCGCAGTGTCGTCGAGGTCCGGGTAGTGGGCGTTGTTGTATTGGAAGGCCCATCCTCCCGGACGGGTCTGCGGGGCCTTGACCGCCCAGTCCCCCTTCACGTCCAGAACCTGTTTGGGCACCAGCCAATCCAGCCCCTGTTTGGTGGGCGGCAGCGCGGCCTCGCTTCCGACTTCCAGCAGGGCATGACAGGCCAGCGCGGTGTCCCACACCGGCGACACACATGGCTGGCAATAGGCTTCGGCCTCTCCGATCACCAGAAGCTTGGCGAGGCCCCGCCGCGTGATGGCGCGCGGGGGATAGTCCGCGTCCTTGCCGAGCGCCTCGTACATCATCACAACGTTCGCCATTGGCGGAAAGATCGCGCCGAGCCCGTCTTCGCCATTCAGCCGCTCTTCGATGAAGGCAACTGCCGCGTCGATGGCGCGCGCGCGCAACTTTTTGGGAAACAGCGGTTCGATCACCCGCAGCACACGGTCGAGCGAACGAAACAGCCAAAACCAGCCCCAGCTCTGGTGCGGCGCCTTGGACGTCATGCCGATGGAACGCGGATCCTCCAGGAACAGCTCATCGATGCCCACGCCCTTGGGATTTTTCGCGCGCGGCTTCAGCGCTGCCAATACCAGAAGCGGCACCAGCGTCGTGCGGGCCCAATAAGAAATCTTGTTGAGATGAAACGGCGACCACATCGGCAGCAACGTGATCTCGACCGGCAGCACCGGCACGCTGCGCCAGGTCGTCACGCCAAACAGCGAGAGCATGAAGCGCGTGAACACGTTGCTTTTGCTCGCACCGCCGCGCGCATGGATCGCCTCGCGCGCCCGCGCCATGTGCGGCGCGTCGACGGAATCGCCGATCATCTTCAGGGCGAAGTAGCCCTTGACGCTCGCGCTCATGTCGAACTCGCCGTCATGGACCAGCGGCCAACCGCCATGGGCGCCCTGAATCCGCCGCAGATAATTGGCGATTTTCGCTTCCAGCACCGTATCGGCCGGCTCGCCCAGATAATGAGCGAGCAGCACATATTCTGCAGGGATCGTGCAGTCGGCCTCGAGCTCGAACACCCAGTGCCCGTCCGCCTGCCGATACTCTAGCAGCGCCTGCGTCGCCGAATTGATGCTCGCCTCGAGGGCGCTCCCACCCTCAAGCTTGCTGGTTGCGGAATGCATACCGTTCGACATCGCTGACCTTGTCCGTCCGATCTCACTGAAAGCCTCGGCCTTGCCGATCACCCGCCGGCGAGGACGAGGTCGGCCGCGCGGTCACCCGACCGCACCGAACCTTCGATGGTCGCCGGCAACCCCGTATCAGTCCAATCGCCGGCAAGAAACAGGTTTTTGAAGGCACTCGTGGCACCCGGCCGCAACGCGTTCTGTTCCGGCGTTGCCTCAAATGTGGCACGGCGTTCGCGCACGATCTGCCAAGGCGGCAGTTCGGCCGTGATGCCTGCCGCCTGGCAGATATCCCGCCAAATGGCCTGCGCAAGCTCCTCACGCGGCATATCGACCAGGCGGTCCGCGCCGCTGATGGTGATCGACAGCCGCTGAGGGAACGCGAAAAGCCATTCCACCAGCCCTCCCACGACGCCCAGAATTGGCGGCATGTCTTTTGGGGGGTCGAAGCGGAAGTGACCGTTCACGATGGCGCGGAATTTCGTCGGCGTTTTCAGCCCCGGCAGCAGCGAGGCGGCAGGCCGCGGCGGCACGGCCAGCACGACGACATCGGAGGGTGCGAGCGAAACCGTCTCCTCGCCGAACTTCAACGCGTTGACGCGATCTGTTGTGCTGCCAAATCCGCGCAGCTCGCGCCCAAACTTGATCTCGGCGGCCTTGCCCTTCAACAGCTCGATCGCCGGCTCGACCAAAACCGCGCTCAAGCCGTCGCGGGCGATCAGCGGCCGGCAGGCCTGTCCGCCGGCAAGCAGCGTCTCCCGCACAATCGCGCCGGCAAGGCCAGCCGATCCCTCCGGCGGATCGACATTGAGCGCCGCCAGCAACAGCGGCTGCACCAATCGCTGGTACAGCACCCCCTTGCAAGGGATGGCGTCGCTAATGAGTTTTTTGGGCGAAGACCAGATCAAGGGCATCAACGCCAGATAATCGCTCAAGCCGGTGTCCGGCACGCGACGTGCCGCATCGAAAACCCACAGCGGCAAACGGCCATCGCCGAGGTCGAGCTGCCAGCGTTTTCCGGTCGTCAGATCGACAAAGGGAAACTGGGCGCGCTTCGGCCCCACCAGCCCCGCTTCGGTGCCGATCGACCTCGCATAGGCCAGCGCGTGGTGATTGCCCGAAAGCAGAAGGTGATTGCCGTTATCGATGGTGAGGTCAGTGGCAGCATCGAAATAGGAGCGGCAGCGCCCGCCCGCCTGTTGCGTGGCCTCGTAGAGGTGCACCTTGAAGTTCGCGTTCGCGAGCCTCACGGCAGCCGAAAGGCCGGAAATTCCCGCGCCGACAATATGGGCAACTTTTTGCATGAGACGATATGTGTCAGAAGGCTGTAAGTGTCAGAAAAAAGCGTGGCGTAGCAGAATGGCGATGCGGGCCATCTTGTTCAGACGAACCGGCGGTCGCGGGTTAGCGAACCCGCGCGCAACAAGCAATTCCAGAATGGCGCCGTAGTATTTCGACATGATCCGCGGTGCCCGCACGGCGCGACGCGAATTGCGGGCCATGATCGCATCGGCTTCCGCAAAATGGTCTCTGGCGCGGTTGACCAGCGGCGCGCAGACCTGCGGCAACCGAGCGTCGGCCGCAACGACAAGCGGATCGGTCGAGGTGATCCCCGCCTGCAGCAGGCTCTCCTTCGGCAGGTAGAGCCTCCCGATCGCTGCATCTTCATCGATGTCGCGCAGAATGTTGGTGAGTTGCAGCGCGCGGCCGAGATGATGCGCGAGTTGAATGCCGTCGTCGCGGGGCAAACCGAACACCCGCACCGAGAGGCGGCCGACGGCGCTGGCAACGCGGTCACAATAAAGATCGAGCGTCGCAAGATCCGGCGCGCGAATGTCCTGCGGGACATCCATCTCCATGCCGTCGACGATCGCCAGAAAATCCTCACGCTCCAATCCAAACTGCTGGACCGAGGCAACATAATCGCGCAAGCGTGCCGGCGGATGGCCCTGATAGAGCGCGTCGATATCTTCGCGCCACTGCTGCAGAGCCGCCAGCCGCTCGTTCGCGCGGACCGTCGGAATCGGCGATATCGTCGACCTGCCGGCAGAAACTGTAGATCTGGAACATCGCCTCCCGCTGCTCCTGCGGAAGGATGCGCATCGCGGCATAGAACGAACTGCCGGACGCGGTCGTCCCATAACTGGGATTGGCTGTGGCTACCTCGCCCGTCATGCGCCGGCCGCGGGTTTCGAAACCGGGCGACGCCCCGAGAGACGGTGGATCGATTCTGCGGCCATGCCGCCAAGGCTGAATGCGAGCAGTTCAACCGGATTAAGGTGTACCCGCTCCGACAGCGGGTCACGATCCTTCAGAAGGCGGACGATCCTGTCGGCAAAGGACTGGATGACGGATATCTCAAGCCCAAGCCGGAAATCCCTCACCTCCGCCGCCAGCGATTTGCTCTGCTCGAGCAACAGTTCATTCCGCACGGCCAGCGATTGCAGACATTGCAGCAGGGCCGGCGCGGCACGCGCCTCCCCCAATTGCTCAACGGAAGCGCCGGTAGCTGCGAGCGCATCGCGCGGCAGATAGACACGATTGAGATCCCTGAAGTCTTTGCCGCAGTCCTGAAGATGATTATTGATTTGCAGGCCGGCACAAAGCGCATCCGACGCCGTCCAGGTGGATGTATCCTCGCCGTGGACATCGAGCATGAACCTGCCTACCGGCATTGCCGAGTATCGGCAATAATGGATCACCTCGTCCCAGGTCTCGTAACGAAGTTTGGTCACGTCCATGCGAAAGGCGATCAGGACGTCAAGCGCATGACGCGGCGGCATTCCACGCTCAGCCAGCGCACCACGCAGATTGACCGCCTCGACCTGGCTGTCGCCCTTGCCGAGCAGCTCGGCCTCAAGCAGATCGAGAAGCGCGAGCTTTTCGTCTCCGCTCAGCGTGGCATGATCGGCGATGTCGTCGGCGGTTCTGACAAAATTATAAAACGCGAGGATCAGCGCCCGATGACGCGGATGGATAATCCACGACGCGACCGGAAAGTTCTCGTCGCGGTGGCCCTTGCCGGATCGCCATTCGCTCGCATTGGTCATCTTGAAGGCTGGCTACGCTGTTTTGGAGTTCTGGATGCCTGAAATATTCCGGCGTGCGCGCGGAACTTAAGCCCCATATAGGCGAATACGCCACCAAAACCAATGCCATCCGCACATGCCGGCAAACCCTGACCGCGCCCCGAAGGCGGGGCGGGCAGGCGTTCGCCGGCCAGCGTTGAAGGCCTTACTGGCCGTGATCGGTTAGAACGTGATCGCAGGATTTGGTGAGCTTGGCACGATTTTGCTGCAAGCAGTTCAGAACAGTGATGTCGCTCTCGTTCATCACCGTACGGCAAAATTTCTGAACGTCGTGAGCGCAGGCTTTCTGCTCTTCCGGCGTTCCACTGTGTTGTTGTTGCTGGGCCATGGCCCCGCCGGAAACCGACAGCGACAGCAGAGCAGCTACCAAGAAAGATTTACGCATTGTGTTCCTTTGTTCTTACGGCAGGGATTTCCAACCCGAATAGCACAGGCATCTGCGGGCAGATTATTCAGATTGCGAAGGCCGCTGCTTGCGATACGCAGAAACGCTGGCAAATGCGGCCAAATTTGCGGCGATCATCTCCCTAAATTGCGGTCCTCGAGGGCAAATTCCGAGGAGCACATAACCAATTGGTATCGCAGAATATTTTTCTGGATATAGGCGCAGGACGATTGTCGCGCGGCGAGAACTTCACAATATCCGAACTCGTGTGAGCTGCGCGAGCAAAAAAATGCAGTTGCCGCTATTTGTCTCAGGTGTGAGGCGAGTTCCGCCGTGCGCGGTAGTTCGAATGACCGTTTGAACCAAACCCCTTGCTGAAACACCAACCCACATACGCGAGAGATATGCCGGGCGCGGAAACGTCACATTCGAAGGGGATTTCAGCATGAAATATTTGAACTCAGGCTTGGTCAGTCAAGCCGTAAAGGCGGGCGCCGTTGTCGCCGCGCTGGTGCTGTCGACATCAGCCGGCCACGCGCAGGCGCGCCCGTTTGCCGGCTTCGATGGCGCCTGGTCCGGCAACGGAACGGTTTCGCTCTCGGACGGATCGACCGAGCGGCTGCGCTGCCGAGCGATGTACCAGATCGACAGCACCGGGCTCGCGCTGAAGCAAACCCTTCGCTGTGCCAGCGACAGCTATAAGTTCGATCTCGCCAGCGACGTTACCAGCCACGGCGATCATATTACCGGGAGTTGGTCGGAGACGAACCGCAATATTTCTGGCAGCCTGCTAGGAACGGCCGGCAGCGGCAGGATCGACCTCACGGTCGAATCCGCCGGCTTTACCGCAAGCCTGACATTGCGAACGACCGGCAACAGGCAGACCGTTCAGATCAGCTCCAAGGGCGACATCAGGGGCGTATCGATCACGATGGTAAAGGGCTAGAGGCTCTTCACCCGCTATTGTTACCCGTTCTTGTCGGATTGCGGCGCTGGTTCCGCGGGATGCATCATTCCGCGGATTCGCTGCGACAGGGTGATCAAAAACATTGACGTCGGGCGCAGGATGAAAAGGTCCGCCACCAAGGCGCAGACCATCGAAAATGCGCTGAGCCAACCGAACAGTCGCAGCGACGGCAGGGCGGAGAACACCGTCACCACGAGGCCGCAGGCGAGTACCACGGTTGTCAGGATCAACGCGGGCCCCATCAGCACCGTCGCTCGCTCGACCGCGATATCGGGCGTAACGCCCGGCTTGGACTCCAGCCTCAAGCGGTTGAGGAAGTGAATCGTCGCGCTGAGTCCCAGCCCGAACGACACCGTGAGCGCCACGACGCTGGCAAATTGCAGCCCCTCCCCGAGCAGCCAAAGTACCGTGCCGGACATCACCACCGGGAAAATTCCTGGCAGGATACAGGAGAACATCACGACGACCGAACGGAAGGCGAGCCCAATGAACACCGCAACGAGCGCGAACTCGACGGTCAGGCCGCGGTTGAGTTTTTCGATCATGTTGGCGGAATTGCGCGCAGCAATTGCCGAAAGGCCGGTGACTGCGATCTCGTAGCCCGGATGGGCCGTGCGCACGGCGTCGAGCGCATGATCGAGCTTCTCGACAACGGGAAGAATCTGGCTTGAATCAAGGTCCGGCACCCTGCCCGACACCACCACCGCGTCCTGGTTGGCGTCGATAAAGCGCTGCACCAGATATTTGGGAATGACGCTGACATATTCCTTCAGCGTCGCGACGTCCGAGCTACCGGCCTTTTCCGCGAGCCAGCGCCGCAACGTCTCCAGCGACCAGACGTTGCCGACGCCCGCCTGTTTTTCCACCGTGGAATGGACGTCCGCAATGGTCTGCAAGGTATCGGGCCCATAGAGCGAAGCGCCCTTCGGAAATTCGATCAATACGTCGATCGCATTGGCGCCGGTCAGCTTGGCGTCGAGTCGGCTGCTTGCGGCAACCGCCTGCTGCTTGTCGGGCACCTGATCGGCGAGCCGGTAACGCGGCTGAAGATTGGCATAGACCACGCCAAGGCTGCCGACGAACAACACCGCAATGAGGCTGTACAGGCCAGGACGGCTGACCATGCGCACGGCGATCCAGTAGCAGAAATTTCGCAGCATCTGCACGCCGGCATCGGCACTGCGAAACTTGACCGCGAAGGTTTGTTCATTGCGCACCAACAGCACGCCGAACACGGGCACCAGCGACAACACGGCGATCAGCGCGATAATGGTCGCGGCCAGCCCGGCCTCGCCGAACTTGCGGATCAGATCGGAATCCGAGAACTGCAAGGCGATGAACGAAATTCCGGCTGTACCATGTGTCAGCACACAAGCCGGCCCCACCACCAGTACGGCGTTGCGGAACGCCGTGTACTTGTCCTGTCCGGCGATCAGACGGTCGCGCGCGGCAAAAGTCAGCTGCATCGAGTCCGAAAAACTGATCACCATGATCAGCGGCGTCATCACGTTGAGGAACATATTCAGGCTGAAATTGGCCCATCCCAAGCCACCAAGCGCGAGCAGAATCGCGATTATCGGTGGAAACGCCGCAATGACCATGAACGATATCTTGCGGAAGAAGATGATGGCGATGATGCAGCCGGCCAGAATGCCGAGGATGTTGTAGGTCAGACCGTCGCGTTCGACCGCATTGCGGATCTCGAGCTGCATCACGGGAACGCCGGACAATTCGGCATTGAGGCCGGTATCGCCCAGGTCTTCCTTCATCAGCTTCCGGATATCGCCGATGGTCTTGCCGAGCTTGTTGGAAGCGACGACATCCGGTTCAAGCGAGAGCACGATCAGCGCCAGCGTGCCGTCTTCCGACAGCAACTTGCCGCGGATGAGCTCGTTCGATTTCACCGTATCGATGAACTTGTCGTAGTCGGCGCCTTGCGGCAATTCGGAGGGGAATAGTGCCGCAGGGAATTTGCCCGGCGCCGGCGCCTGCCGCGCCGAGAACAGCGAAATCAGGCCGCGGGTGCCCTCCACAAGTTGCAGGTCGGTGACGAAGTCACGCAGCTTCTCAAGATTGTTGCGTGCCAGCAGCTTCTTGCCTTCGACCACGACGAGCACGTCGAATTCCGTCGCCGGGAAGCGCTTGATCTCCGATTCATATTGCCGGTATTCCTTGGAATTGGAGCGGAACAGCTGGCTCAGGGAATCGTCGATCTTGATGCGCTGAATTCCGAAAATCGCACCGATGACGAGCGCAACCAGAATGAGGCAGGACAGGATCGGCGCCTGGACCGCAATGAGCCCGATCCGCTCGAGCCCGAAGGCGATACTCGCCGTCGGGCGCTGCTCGACCTTCTCGACGTGGACCTCATTGTCGCTATTCTTTTCGAGCATGCCCTGTCCAATTCTTGCGTCGGCTCAAATAGCCGCAGAAAGTGACAAAAAACAAATCGAGCCTGGAAAACTTCCGCTGACGAACAGCGCGCAGCAATAGCCTTTGAAAACATGCAATATTTTACGGATGAGGTGTAGCAGGTCCAACCGGCGTCTCGCAAGCTGCGGACCAAATGGCGCACAGCGATGGGGCCGCAATCCCACGGGATTTTTACGTTAGCTTGAATTGGCGGCGATAACGTGGCCCATCCGGACGCCACTTTCGTCCTTGAGCCCGACGCCGGTCAATTCCCGCGCCAAGCCTTCGCAAATCAACCAGCCGATCTTTGCGGCCGCATCCTCATAATTGAGCCCGGCGCCGTGAATATTGGAAACGCAGTTGCGCTTCTCATCCGTCGTTCCGACGGCTGGCGCAAAGGTCAGATAGACCCCGAGACTGTCCGCGGCGGAAAGACCCGGCCGTTCGCCGATCAGCATGACGGTCATCCGCGCGCCAAGGACATCGCCGATCTCATCGCCCAATGCCACGCGTGCTCCTGTCGCAACAACGGCGGGACCGATATCGATGCCGTCCGCCGCCAGGTACGGAAGCAGCGTTCGCAGCAGAGCGACCGCGTGCGCGTTGACGGCTATCGGGGAAAGCCCGTCGCCGATGACGATCGCGAGAGGACTCTTCACGCCGTCACGGTCCGCCAGCCTGGCCTGTGAATCCGCGTCCAGCTTGCGCCCGAGATCCGGGCGGGCGAGATAATCCTTGCGGGTGGGCGCCTGGCTCGAAACGCGTATCGCCTCCAGACCAAGATCGGCGAGACCTCGCAAGACACCTTCGGCATCGAAGACAGCGTGAACAGCGTCGCGGGCCCGCGCATGGTCGAGGGTAAACTCAAGCAGCGCCCTGGTTGGCAGACTGACGCCAGTGACACCCAGTGCCACACGCGCGGGAGTGAGCTCCCGCAGACGCTCAAGCGATGTCGCAGGTGAGACTTCGGTCTTCATGTGAGTTTACTCCGCAGGGACGGAGGCCTCGCGCAACCGCATGGAATAGTTCGACGCATTTTGCCTGCCACGGGAGGCTGCGCGTGCGAACATGATAAGGTGATGTCCGACCATCATGGCCTCGATCAGATGCTCGATCTCTCCGCGGGCCAGACGCTGCAGGGCGAATTTCCAGAACTCAAGCTTGTAGTCGCCGAGGACGCCGACCTTCCAGAAGATGTTTCGCAGTATGACCAGGCCGAGCCTGATGTTTGGCCACGTCACTCGTTTATCCGGCGGCGGCTTGATCCGGTTCCGATAGGTTTCGCGGATCTGATAGTCGTAACGCTGCAACAGCTTCGCAGGCTCATAGGCTGCGCCCATGCACCGGCGCCAGGAATCGACGACCTCGTCATACGGCCGGCGAAAATCGACATTGGACTCCCGCCCCTCGTCTTCGATCAGCCGGTTTTCCTTGAGCAGGCGATCCCAGAGCGGTGTCTTCGGCAGTGCCTGAAGCAAGTTGATGGTCAACAGCGGGATTTGCGATTCCTCGATGAATTGCATCAAGTGCTGTTCGGTTTCCGGCTTGTCGGTATCCAGGCCGAGAATGATTCCAGACACCACTTCCATGCCGTAGCTGTTGATGGTCTGGATCCCTTCCATGATGGGGACCATCATGTTGTGGTCCTTGTGCATCGCTTTCAGCGCCACCGGATCCGGGGTCTCGATGCCGCAGAAAATCGTGCAGAAATAGGCTTCGCGCATCCCGGCCAGGATTTCCGGGCGCTTGGCGATGTTCAATGTGGCTTCGCAGGAGAAGCGCAGAACGAAACCCGTCTTCTTCTGCCACTCGACCAGATGCGGCAGCAGGTCGAGCGCAGCCTTGCGGTTGCCGATGAAATTATCGTCGACGAAATAGACCGAGCCGCGAATGCCGCATTCGAGCAACTTGTCGAGCTCGGCCGTAATCTGTTGCGGCGATTTCAGACGCGGATTGCGGCCATAAAGCCCCGGTATGTCGCAAAACTCGCACTGATAGGGACAACCGCTCGAATATTGAATGCTGCCGAGGAAATAACGCTTGAGCTCGGCAAGCTCGTAAGCGGGAAGCGGGAAACTCGTCATGTCGAGACGGTCGACCGTCTTGAGCACCATCTGTTGCGACGGACGTGACGGATCGCGAGCGAGACGCGCAATCAATTCGTCGGTCGCATCACCGAGCTCGCCGACATGCAGATAGTCGAATGACGGATAGTGATCGGGACAGGCGCTGACCGACGGGCCTCCAATCGCAACCGGCAAATCGAACGTGTGCGCACGGCGGCAAATATCGTTCATCTGATGCCGCTGAATATGCATGCCGCTGACAAAAACGACTTCCGCCCACTCGAAATCCTCATCCGTCGCCGGGCGCATGTTTTCGTCGATGAACCGGACCGGCCAGTTTTCCGGCAAGTAAGCCGCGATCAGCAACAACCCTTGCGGAGGCATGAAGGCCTGGACGCCGTCGGTCAACGGATAGGCATGTTCGAACGAGCCAAATGACGGTGTGTAACGCGGAAAGACGCACAGGATGCGGCGCACAGTCCCTACACTTTGAGCTCTCATTGCGACCTCAGCGCCTTCTACTTTACAAGTTAATCACGCAACCCACAGGCTGTGCCACAAATTTTTCAGGATTGCGGCAACGGCCTAACTCGCCAATGAACGGAGAGTTGCAAACGCGATAGCACATAGGTCTCACGAGGACGTCAGGCAATCATCCGGCGCACAAAATCGGGCAACAAATCGCCGTTACCGGCAAGATGAAAGTTGGCATCGGCCAGGCCCGCGCGAAGCAGCCAGTCATCGAACTCCGGCGCACGCCTCAGTTTGAACAAGTCTCGAACATAGAGCGCATCGTGAAATGACGTCGATTGATAATTCAACATCACGTCATCGGCGCCCGGCACGCCCATGATGAAATTCACACCGGCAGCTGCGAGCAGCGTCAACAGGTTGTCCATGTCGTCCTGGTCGGCCTCGGCATGGTTGGTGTAGCAAACGTCCACCCCGAGCGGCAGACCGAGCAGCTTGCCGCAAAAATGATCCTCCAGCCCGGCGCGAATGATCTGTTTGCCATCGTAGAGGTATTCAGGGCCGATGAAACCGACCACGCTGTTGACCAGCAACGGATCGAAAGCGCGGGCGACGGCATAGGCGCGCGCTTCGCACGTCTGCTGGTCGACACCGTGATGTGCGTTGGCGGAGAGCGCCGAGCCCTGCCCGGTTTCGAAATACATGACATTTTTGCCGACGGTGCCGCGCTGGAGCGACCGCCCGGCATCGTGGGCTTCCCGTAACAGTGCGAGGTCGACACCAAAGCTTCGGTTGGCGGCTTGCGTACCGGCGATCGACTGGAACACCAGATCGACGGGCACGCGCTCTCCGATCAATCGAAGCGTCGTCGTGACATGCGACAATACGCAGGCCTGGGTTGGAATTTGCAGCCGGCCGATGATCTCGTCGAGCAGACGCAAGAGCCGGCCGATCACGGCGGGGTCGTCGCTCGCCGGGTTGATGCCGATGCAGGCGTCGCCGGCGCCAAGCAGGATGCCATCCAGTATCGATGCGGTAATGCCCTGGGCATCATCGAAGGGATGGTTGGGCTGCAATCGCACGCTCATTCGCCCGCGCAAGCCGATCGTATTGCGAAACGCCGTCACGACTTCGCATTTCTTTGCCGCCAGGATCAAATCCTGGTTGCGCATCAGTTTTGATGCCGCCGCCGCCATCTCCGGGGTGATCGCGCGCGACATTGTCTTGAGAAGATCCGAGCTGGCCTTTGCGGAGAGCAGCCAGTCGCGGAACGATCCGACCGTGAGCGAAGAAATGACGGCAAAGGCCTCGGGATCGTGGCCATCGACGATCAGGCGAGTGACCTCGTCGGCCTCGTAAGCAATGACCGTCTCGTTGAGGAATTGCTTGAGCGGCACATCGGCCAGCGCGATCCGAGCGGCAACCATCTGCTCGGCGCTTTCGGCAGCAATACCGGCAAGGCAATCACCGGAGCGCGGGGGACTTGCCTTGGCAAGGAGATCGCGGAGATCGTCAAAAACGTAGGCGGTATTACCGATGACGTGCCGATAGGCCATATCTGCTCCGGACGATCAGCGCCGCCCATCAAAGTCCCTCAAGCCTAACATCTTGCAGTGCATCATGCGACACATCGGCACCCCCGGAACTTGCTCATCCGGCTGGTCCGCGCCTTGAAGTAAGACGTTGGCATGGATCAGCTTTATATATTCCAGTTGCTGGTATACCAAGCGCCCACTAGGGGTTGAAACACTACCGAGATGCCGAAAAAGCGGCTGAGATTTACATTTTATACATGAAGATTTCACATAGTTTCCGATGAAAGTCCGTCATCGTGGGATACCAGATACCATGAACTCTGTTGCGCAATCGGGCTTCAAGAAGGGCTCGAACTTTTCTCTTGCCTTCAGGCTGTATTCGATTTTTGCCCTGTTTGCGGTTCTGATCGCAGCCATCACGGTATTGTCCGACTACAACACACGCCGTAACGCCGAACTCATCGAGTCCATCGAAACCGCGAACCAGGCTGCGCTCAATGTCGAGCGTGTCAACTCGCTGGTCTATGCAGTGGTGATGGAATCCCGCGGCATCTACATGTCGCCCGAACTGCCGTTGATTAAAAAGTACGGCGACGGCTTGCATAAATTCAGCGACCAGCTGGTGGGCGTCGTCCACAGCTGGGAATCCATCGTCCAGGCTGACGACGCCGAACAATTTGCGGTCTTCAAGAAGCGAATTGATCAATTCGTCGAATTCCGCAAGGAACTCGTTCGCCGCGCGATCGAAATCAGCCACGACGCCGGCCGGGAATGGGGCGATAACTCAGCCAACCGCGACGTACGCATTGCCCTCAATAAAGATCTCGCGGCGCTTTCCAAAGTCTACGCAGAGCGCGGCAGGAAAATAGTCCAGGAGTCCACGCTCAACCATCAACTCTCCTTTCTCCTGACTTGCCTCGGCGTACTGGCGCTGGTGTTGGTGGGCGTCGGCGTCTTCATCATTGCACGCATGGTGGCGCGTCCGCTTTCGGTGATCACGAGCACCATCAAGCAAGTCGCGGAAGGTGCGGAGGACGTCGAGGTTCCGCATATTCACCGACAAGACGAAATCGGCGCGCTTGCCCGCGCGATCCAGATCTTCCAGGAATTGATGGGTCGCAACCGTGACCTCAATTCGCAGGCGCTCCTGGATTCCAAGGCGCGCGAAGATCGCACCCGGCAGATTGAGATTTCGGTAGAAGCGTTCCGTGTCGCGATCGGAAGCGTGCTGGGCGCGGTGAACGACAACGCGTCTGCGATGCGCGATACCGCACAGTCGATTTCCGGCGTGGCAGCCGACGCCAGCGGACGAGCGAACGCCGCGGCGCGAGCGACCGAACAGGCCTCCAGCAACGTTTTCGCGGTCGCAAGCGCCGCAGAAGAACTTTCTACCTCGATCGAGGAGATCGGCCGGCAGGTTCGTCAATCGGCGGAAGTCGTCGAGCAGGCCGGACAGCGCACCGAAAAATCGGTCGCCGAAATCGAAAGCCTCGCCGCAGCAACCCAACGCATCGACGGCGTGCTTAACCTCATTCAGGCAATAGCCCAACAGACCAACCTTCTGGCGCTGAACGCCACGATCGAAGCCGCACGCGCGGGCGAAGCCGGCCGCGGTTTTGCCGTGGTGGCCCATGAAGTCAAGGCACTCGCCGGCCAGACCGCCAAGGCGACTTCCGAAATCGGCCAGAACGTCAGCCTGATTCAGGCCTCGACGCGAAATGCGGTCGAAGCCGTGCGCGAAATCGGCACCGCCGTCCGCGAGATCAACGAGGTTACCAGCAACATCGCGGGCGCCGTCGGACAGCAGGATGCGGCCACACGCGAGATTTCGCAAAACGCGCAGCTCGCCGCTGACGGTAACTCGACGCTGGTCGCCAATATCGGATCGCTCAACGAAGCCATCGAGAACACCAACAAGGGCGCCTCGTCGGTCCTCTCGGCATCGGGCGAGCTTGCCTCGACGGCAGAACTGCTATCGCGCGAAGTCGAAAAATTCTTCGGTGACCTGCGCGCGGCAAGCGAAAGCCGCGAAGGGATACGGAGCGGGGCGGCCCGTTAGCAAAAGCAAATCCGCCAGGCCATTGTGGGCGCGGCGGCGGCTTCGGCCTGTCGATTCAAAGGGAATGAGAGTGTCACACGTCAAACATCCTGGTGCTGATGTTTGACGCATGCCACAAGTCGGCAAGAGGGCTCAGGACCAGGGGCTCATCACCGGAAAGCCGCACACGACGAAAAGCGCCATCGACATCGCAAGTCCCGTAATGCTGAACATCGCGATCTGGTTGAAGATGTTGGTTTCCTTCGCAGCGAACTCGTTGCGTGCGATTGACATTGTTTGCATTTTAACCCCCTGAAATTTGTTGCATTGCTTCTGCTTTTCGCGGGAACAAACTTACCGGGTCAGCATGAAAGGGGGCTTACGAACGCTTGTTGCACGCGGCCCGGGAAGAGCAATTGTGAAGACTAGGTTAAAAGAATGATTATCTCCGCGTGACGCTAGTGGAGCGGATTTGACAGTCGCTACCTACCTGGCCGCGAACTCGCGAAACGCGAATGTCAAATCCTAAACTCCACTAGAAGCATACATTTGCTAGTGGTCCTTTGATTCTAACATTCGCAAATGGTGGCCGCCGAGAAGGGATGGAATTCGAACCACTAGCTGGTCGAAAGCGCAAATTCAGCGTTGCCAAAATCAAAACTTTCGCGCTTGCGCCGCGGGCATGATGAAGCCGACGTCTTCGAGTGGCGACGACTTGGCCCGCATTGGTGAGTGACAAACAAGGCCATTGCATCGGAAGCGGCGTCAATCCGCATGCAACGCGGCCGATTGAAGGGAGCTAAAGCATGATCCGGAAAAGTGTTGGCGGCTTTCCGAAGGAAATCATGCTCAATCAAAAAATCAAAGCGCGATGACGATTTATCCAAACCTCATCGCGCTTCAGGCGGCGCGGACGGTAGCGAGGAATTTCACTACTTCGGCCTTCAGGCGTTTGTTTTCGTCAGAAAGCAATTGAGCCGACGAAAGCACCTGGGCAGACGCCGAGCCAGTATCGCCTGCGCGGCGATTGACGTCGGCGATACTGCTGGCTACCTGCGAAGAGCCAACGGCCGCCTGCTGCACGCTGCGGGAGATTTCATGGGTCGCCGCGTCCTGCTCCTCGATGGCGGCCGCAATCGCGGCGGCGATTTCGGATACTCGCCCAATCGTGCCGCTGATCTCCTTGATCGCCAGCACCGAATCTTGAGTTGCCGTCTGCATGCCGGCGATCTGCGTACTGATCTCGCAGGTGGCCTTGGCGGTCTGAGCGGCGAGCGCCTTGACCTCTTGGGCTACCACCGCAAAGCCCCGGCCAGCTTCGCCGGCCCGGGCCGCTTCGATGGTTGCGTTGAGGGCCAGCAGGTTGGTTTGCTCTGCAATCGTGGTAATCAATTGAGTAACATCACCGATACGGCCTGCTGCGAGAGACAGTTCAGCAATACGCGCGTCGGTTTTTTCGGCCTGATTGACCGCTTCTTTCGCGATCCTGTTGGATTCCGTAACCTGGCGTCCAATTTCACCGACGGAGCTGGCCATTTCTTCCGTTGCCGCCGCAACCGACTGCACGTTGCTGGAGGTTTCCTCGGAGGCGCCCGCCACGACCGTGCTGAGTTCTTGTGTCGCCGAGCTGCTCTTGGTCAGGATGACGGCCGAGCTCTCCAGCTCGCCCGACGCAGTGCCGACCTTCTCAATGATATTGCCGACAGCGGTCTCGAAACTCTCCGCCAGATTGTGAAGCTCGGCGCGTCGGGTCAGCGCCAGTTCGCGATTTTTTCTTCACGCTCCGAAGTCTCCCGCTCAGCCTTGGCAATAGCCTGTGCCTTGAAATCCTGGATCGCTCGAGCCATCTGGCCAACTTCATCCCCGCGAGTCAGCCCCGGCAGGTGAACGTCAAAATTCCCGACCGCCAGTTCGTGCAACGCCTTTGACATCGCGACCACCGGGCGAGAAATGCTCCTGCCGATCAAAAACGAAGCGACGATGCCCGAAAAGGCCACGATCAACAGGACCAATGTCAGCATCAACTGCTGCTGATCAAGTCTCATCCCGGCACGTGCAATCTCGCGATCCTTACTGTCGGAGCTGCGTGTGATCAGATCGTCGGTCAGCTTCGCTATTTCGATGAAATTTCGTTCGGCGCCCTTGATGAACAAGAGCGCCGATCCGGCGTCGCCGTCGGCCATTTCGATCGCGTTCTTCGACTGCTTGAGATAGCCTGAAACGGCAGCGTTGAGCTTTTCCAGTTTCGCCGGCTTGGATTCGCCTTGAGCGGCTTCGACGGCCTTCAGGGCGTCGGAGATCTTCGCGGCGGAGACCGACGCCTCCTTGGCGAAAGCCGCAATCTTCTTTTCGTCCTGCTCATTCGACGCAGTTGCCGCCAGACGATACAGCTTGGCGTACGAAATCCAGGCTGTGGCGGTGAGATCGTTCGCAAGTTCCGATTGACGCACGGGCCCCGAGAAAAGCGCGTCGACGGCCGCCTGATTGGATCGCAGCGCCATCAAGGCATAGACGCCGACGCCGATCAGAACGAATACCAGCAAGGCGGGCGCGAACTGAACTTTCCAGGACAGTCCGACGTTTCTGATCCAGCCGAACATGTGAACCCTTCAATACAACGACCGCGGAATGACTGACGAGCGTCAGGACTTGTAGATGCCCGCACACACCGCGGTGTTGTCGAGCTTTTCGCAGTACATTTCCTTGGGCTCGACCTTTTTGGTCACCGGATTGACGAACTTGTAGTCTTGCCAGAACGATGCTTGCTTGCCAGCGAGTTCGACGCGCTCCTTGACGTAGAGCTTGCCGTCGACGTCCTGTGCATCGCTCATGTCCTTGCCGATAAATTTTTGGTTCGATCCGTGCGCCAAGACTTTGCCGTCGAGCTGATAGACCACGACATACAAATCGCGATCGTGGAACTGGCTGGCCTTATCGTCAATCACGGGGTAAGCCTTGTCGGGACCCTGCTCCTTGATGAACGCTACGGCTTTCTTGACCATGGCGACGGCGTCATCTTTGGTTTCGCCGCTACCGGCCGCAAAGGCTCCAGCAAAGGTCAATGTGGTGAAAAGGGCGGCAATCAGCGGCTTTCCTGAGCGAATATTCATTTCCACTCCATTGCTAGACGGTATGACTTTACGGTCACCAACAAGAAGTGGCACAAAAGAGCAAACGGTTCGTTAAGCTCTCCCGCAGGAGCAAAAACTTTAGTATCGTAATACGATATAAATTTGGTCGCGCGAACAGCAGGAAGGGCGAAGCGAAGCCAGGGCGTTTGCGCAAGGTTGGGCAAGGAAGTCGGGCGGGTTCGTCCGCGTAGTCCGCACTGTGCGGCCGGTCACCAATTCGCTGGTCCTTTGGGAAAAGGACGAAGCCTGCAAGCCTACTCCACTTGCGCATCCTATTCGGTAATTTGGCCGGGAGGACCGGAGGTCGCTACATCGTCGCGCCAAGCACCCAGGGCGCGAATTCGGCGCCGCCAAAATCAAAACTCTCGCTCTTGGTCGGCTGGCCCGAGGCGGTTTTCAGTATCAGGTCGAAAATCCGCTGGCCGCATTGTTGCACCGTTTCCTCGCCGTCGAGGATGGTGCCGCAGTTCACGTCCATGTCGTCTTCCATGCGCTTGTACATGGGCGTGTTGGTCGCAAGCTTGATCGAGGGTGCGGGCTTGCAGCCGAACACGCTGCCGCGGCCGGTGGTGAAGCAAACGAGATTGGCGCCACCGGCAACCTGCCCCGTGGCTGCAACCGGATCGTAGCCGGGCGTATCCATGAAGACAAAGCCCTTCTTGGTCACGGCTTCGGCGTAATTGACGACATCGACGAGGTTGGTGCTGCCGGCCTTTGCCATCGCGCCGAGCGACTTTTCGAGGATGGTGGTGAGACCGCCGGCCTTGTTGCCGGGACTGGGATTGGCATCCATCTCGGCGCCTTCGCGCGCGGTGTATTCTTCCCACCAGCGCATCAAGCCGACGAGCTTCTCGCCGACCTCGCGGCTGACCGCGCGCCGGGTCAGCAGATGCTCGGCACCGTAAGTCTCCGGCGTCTCCGACAGGATGACTGTTCCGCCGTGGCGGACGAGAAGATCGCTCGCGGCGCCAAGCGCGGGGTTTGCCGAGATGCCGGAATAACCATCCGAGCCACCGCATTGCAGCGCCACCGTCAACTCGCTCGCTGGCACCGGCTCGCGCCTGACCTTGTTGGCATCGCTCAGCGCCTCACGCACAAAGGCAACGCCGGCCTCGACCGTCTTGCGGGTCCCGCCGATTTCCTGAATTTCGAGTTCGCGCAGGCGACCTGCAAGTTTTTGCTCCTGCATCAGCCCGCCTATCTGATTGACCTCGCAGCCCAAGCCCAGCACGACGACAGCGGAAAAATTGACGTGCCGCGCGTAGCCGCCGAGTGTCCGGCGCAGCAAGGTCAGCGGCTCGCTTTGAGTCATGCCGCAGCCGGTCTTGTGGGTGAGCGCGACCACGCCGTCGACATTGGGAAAATCGGCGAGCGGATTGTCACCGGTAAACGGATTCTTCTTGAAGACGTCAGCCACCATGCCGGCGACATGCGCGCTGCAATTCACGGATGTGAGGATGCCGATATAGTTGCGGGTTGCGACCCGCCCATCAGAACGGCGAATACCCTCGAATGTCGCGGGCAAATCGAAGTTCGGCACCGGCTTCACGTCGACGCCGAACGCGTAATCCTTGGCGAAATCACCCATGCCGCAATTCTGGGTATGAACGTGCTGACCCGGCGAAATCGGCTGCGTCGCAAAGCCGATGATCTGGCCGTAACGCCGAACCGGCTCGCCCACGGCGATCGGGCGTATCGCAACTTTGTGGCCAGCCGGAATGCGTTCGACCGTGGTCACACCGTCGGCAACCTCAAGGCCCACCGGCAGGCTCGATCGCGCGATCAGCACACCATCATCGGGATGCAGGCGAATGACGGGTGCCGGGGCCATGGGTGTCTCCTCGATGCTCTAGAAGTATCGTGCCCCGGACGCTGCGCAGCGCGAGCGATGCGCTGCTGATCCGGGGCCCAGATGAGCGCGCAACGTCAATGGATCCCGGATCTGCAATGCAGCGCTGAAGAAGCGCCGCATCGCGTCCGGGACACGTGAGGCTCAGGCCTTGCCGCCCGACTCCTTGCGGGTCTGCGCGATCTGCATCCGCGCGTAAGTGGCCATCAAGCCCACTTCGTTGAACAGCGTTACGAGCTTGAAGCCCATGTTGATGGCGCGCAGCGCGCCGTCGGCGCCCGAGCAATGAATGCCGGGATGAAGCCCGCGCTTGTCGCATTCCTTGACGATTTTCTCGTAGATCTTGAGGATCTCCGGCTCGTCGCGATCGAGCTTCGGCACCAGCCCGTAGGAGAAGCCGAGGTCGGACGGCCCGATATAGACGCCGTTGATGCCTTCGACGTCGAGGATCGCTTCCATGTTGCCGATCGCGGTCCGGGTCTCCATCATCGGCAGCAGCACAATCTCGTCGTTGGCGGTCTTCTGATAGCTGCCGGCCGTCCCGTACAGGCCGGCGCGGATCGGGCCGTTCGAGCGCGTACCCATCGGCGGATACTTGCTGTAGGCGACGAGGTTCTTGGCTTCCTGCGGCGTGTTGATCATCGGGCAAATCACGCCATAGGCGCCGCCATCGAGCACCTTGCCGATGATGCCCGGTTCATTCCACGGCACCCGCACCATCGGCGTCACCGGATGGGCGTGCATGGCCTGGAAACACTGCACCATCGAGAGATAGTCCTGCACGCCGTGCTGCATATCGACGGTAACGCTGTCGAAGCCGCATTGTGCGATCACTTCGGCCGAGAAGCCGGAGGGGATCGCAAGCCAGGCGTTTACAACCACCTTGCCCGATGCCCAGGTTTCCTTGATCTTGTTTGCCATCATTCTTTCCTTGCGTTGCAAATCGCTTCGTCAAATGCCGCCCGGCCGCTAGACCTTCAGCAAAACCCGTCCCTGCTTGTAGCGCCGAATGACGCCCTTGGCTTGCGGAGATGGCGCATTACTGGTGCGGCGAATTTGAAGTTCCTATCAGGCTCGCGGCAAGTTCGTAATAGGAACTTCAAATTCAAAGCCGCACCAGAATTAGTATATTGCAGAGCTCCTTTGATTCCGGAGTTCGCATCAGAGGCCGCCGCAATCATTTGCGAACTCCGGAATCGGAGCTCTGGGTTGCCCTCTGGATGCTTGCCTCGCTGACGCCGACCTCGCGCGCGGTGTTGACAATCGCGGCCCAGGTATCGTCCGGCAGCGGAATGCCGTTTTTGGTGCGATCAGCGCGTGTCTTGCGCTCGACGTCGCCGGGGATCATGACCGGCTCGCCGCCGGTCACTGGTTTGGTCCCGCGGATGAAATCGACGTAACGGGAAATCTCGCCATCGAAGAAATGCGCGGGGTCGACGACCTTGGGGTCGATGTAGAAGGCGAGCATGCCGTTGGCAAAGCGCCGGTTGGGCGCGGTTGCGCCCGTCCCGGTCAGCGCGCCGCCGAGCAATTCGCAGATGAATGCAAGCCCTGAGCCTTTATGCTCCCCGAAAGCACGGATCGCGCCGGTCCCCTGGGTATGATCGCGCGGACCATCCGGAGTATAGGGACCGTAGAGCACCTGCGGATCCTCACTCAACGAGCCATCGGCATCGATCAGCGCGCCCTTCGGCAGTTTCTTGCCGCCACGGCTCGCGACCAGGCATTTGCCTTCCGCGACGATCGAGGTGGCGAAATCGAGCACGATCGGATCCTCACCCTCGCGCGGAACGCCGACGCAATAGGGCGCGGTCGACAGCCGCTTCTCGACGCCGCCGTAAGGCGCGACCAGAAGCGAGCCTGCCGCATTGACGAAATGCACGGAGACCAGGCCCTCGGCGGCAGCCATCTCGGCCCAGTCGCCGACCCGGCCGATATGTCCGGCGTTACGCAGGGCAACGGCCGCAAGGCCAGCCTTCTTGCATTTTTCGATGCCGAGTTTCACCGCAACCGGCGCTACCGTCTGGCCATAGCCAAACTTTCCATCGACGACCGCAAGCGAAGGCGTGTCTACGACGACCTCGGCGGTCTGGTTCGGAATGATCGAACCCATCTTCTTCCATCTCATGTAGACAGGCACGCGGATCACGCCGTGGCTGTCGTGCCCGGTGAGGTTGGCGGTCGTCAGGTAAGTCGCAATGCGCCGCGCTTCCTCCGAAGAAGACTCGGCGTGACCAAAAACATCTGCAACAAAATCGATGAGATTTGAAACCTGTATGGTGACCATTTCAGTCGTCGCTCTTCTTGGTTTGGCGCTTGTTTCGTGACGCGCGCTACGCAGTTACCTTGGCATGACCGCCGAGATAGGCGGCGCGGATGGCTTCGTTGCCCCATAGTTCGTCGGGCTTGCCGCCGAGCACGATCCGCCCCGTCTCCAGGACGTAGCCGTGGTCGGCAACCGACAACCCCATGCGCGCATTCTGCTCAACGAGCAAGACCGTGGTGTTGCGCCGGATCTCCGAAATGATCCGGAACACCGCCTGTACGATGACGGGCGCCAGCCCCAGCGACGGTTCGTCGAGCAGCAACAGCCGGGGCTTGGCCATCAAGCCGCGCGCGACCGCCACCATCTGCAGCTGGCCGCCCGACAGGGTCCAGCCGAGCGAATTGGCAAAGCTTCTGATGTCGGGAAAGAGATCGAACATGGCGTCGGCTTCGCGTGACAACGCCGCTTTGCTGGCGCGCCGGTTCGATCCGCCGAGCATGATATTTTCCTTCACCGAAAGGCCGGGGAATACCCGCCGCCCCTCCGGCACATGCGAGATGCCGAGCCGCACGATCGCCTCGGGCCCAAGGCTTGAGATCGGTTTGCCGTCGAACAGAATTTCTCCGGCAGCCGGCTTGATCAATCCGGAAATCGCCCGCAGCGTGGTCGATTTTCCGGCACCATTGGCGCCGAGCAAAGTCACGACCTGGCCTTCGTCGACGCCGATCGAGGCACCGCGCAAGGCTTCGATCTCGCCATAGCGCACGACCAGATCGTTGATTTGAAGCAGTGCCATTATTCGGTTCCAAGATACGCAGAGACGACATCGGGATGACGGAGCACCGCGAGCGACTCGCCGTCGGCAATGCGACGGCCGAAATTCAGCACCGTGATGTGCTGTGCGGCTTCGCTGACGAGCGTCATGTCGTGATCGATGATCAGGATGGTGAGGCCTTGCGCCGCGATGCGTTTGAGCAGCGCATGCAATTCGAGCTTCTCGGTGGAATTCAATCCGGCCGCCGGCTCGTCCAACAGCAGCAATGTCGGATTGGCCGCCAGCGCGCGTGCAATTTCGATCAACCGCTGATGCCCATAGGAAAAGCTCGAGATCAATTCGTTGGCGCGCGGGCCAAGGCCCGACGAAGGTCAAGGCCGACATCGCGCGCGCGTTGAGGGCAGCCTCGTCGCGCTGGCCGGTCAGGGTATTGCCCGGCCGTTCCGCGCCGATCACGACATTCTCAAGCGCCGTCATCGAACGGAACAGGCGGATGTTCTGGAAGGTGCGCCCGAGCCCTGCGGCCGCGCGCTGGTGCGGCGGCATCTCGGTAATATCGGTGCCATCGAGCGTTACCTTGCCGGCGGTCGCCTTGTAGAGGCCGGAGAGCACGTTCAGCGTCGTGGTCTTGCCGGAGCCGTTCGGCCCGATCAACGCATGAACGCCGCCACGTCTCACATCGATATCGACGTTATCGACGGCCTTGAGGCCGCCGAAATGTTTGGAAAGCCCGCGCACCGAAAGAACGATGTCGTCGCCGACGGTCGCCGGCGTCAACTGTAAAACCGGCCCCGCTGCGGGCACCTTCGCCTTCGCCCGCCAGCGCTCGGTCGCCAGGTTGAAAAAGCCCCAGATGCCGTCCGGCATGTAACGCATGATGAGGATCACCGACAGACCGTAGATCGCCAGATAGAGCCCTGGGATACTCTTGAGGAAGCGAAGCCACTCCGGGATCAGGATCAACAGGCCAGTGCCGATCGCCGATCCGATCGGCGAAGCCGTGCCGCCGAGCAACGACATCGTCAGAAACGAGACCGACTCGGCGAAAGAAAATTGATCCGGGCTGACATAGGCAAATCCGCCGGCGAATAGCCCGCCAGCGAGGCCACCGAGCAGCGCGCAAAGCGCAAAAGCCAACACCTTGGTGCGGAATACGTCGATGCCGACCACGCCGGCCGCAAGCTCGTTGTCGCGCACTGCGCGCATCGCGCGGCCGAGCCGGATATCGGCGAGATGCCAGACGGCGTAACCGACGATCGCCAGCATGGCGACGCAGAAGGCGAGATAGGATCGCGAAGACTGGAACAGCTCGGGCCGCCCGATGTTCGACACGCCGTCGGGACCGTGGGTGAGCCAGATCGAGTTGATCATGACAAGGGTGACAATCTGCTGGAACGAGATCGTCACCATGGCCAGGTAATGCCCGCCGAGCCGCAGCGTCGACATTCCGAGAAGGGCGCCCGCGAGCAGCGCTATGACACAGCCGCCCGCCAGGCACAGCCAGTAGCTCACGTGATAGTCCGAGGTGCCGAGACCCACTGCGTAAGCGCCGAGGCCGAAAAATGCCGCCTGCGCCAGATTGATCTGGCCGCACAGGCCGAGCACGACCGACAGGCCGAAGACGGCGATCGCAAACGTCGTCGCCTCCATCAGGATGTTCTGGACGTAACCATCGAACTGAACCGTAGCGGCAAGTCCCACGAGAACGGCGCAGCCAACAAAATACGGCAGATGCCGCAACAGCAGCGGCTTTGCGCGGGGCATGGCGGCTGCCACCACCAGGTTATCGCTGGGCGCGCTCATGCCTTCTCCGCGACACGCTCGCCGAACAGGCCTTGCGGCCGGAACACCAGGAACGCGATCAGCACCAGGAAGGCAAAGCCGTCCTTGTACGGCACCGATATGTAGGCCGCGCCGAATGTCTCGATGATGCCGAGTGCGAGACCGCCGATAATGGCGCCGGCGACGTCGCCGAATCCGCCAATGATAGTGGCCGCGAAAGCCTTGAGCGCGATCGTCGACCCCATCTGGATCGACACGAACAGGACGGGCGCCACCAAAATGCCGGCAAGGCCTCCGAGCACGGCCGAATAGATGAAGGTAATCATGATCATGGTGGACACGGAAATGCCGAGCAGCGAGGCCATCTCCTTGTCCTGCGAGGTCGCCTGCAATTTCTTGCCGAGCATCGTGTGCTCGAAGAACCAGTAGTTGAAGATGACGAGCACAATCGTCACCGCGATGATCAGCAAATACTGG
The DNA here is from genome assembly GCA_963775545.1 of uncultured Alphaproteobacteria bacterium. Lineage (GTDB taxonomy): Bacteria > Pseudomonadota > Alphaproteobacteria > Rhizobiales > Xanthobacteraceae > Bradyrhizobium. The sequence continues at coordinate 312,711 of CAVZJE010000018.1, read as the reverse complement.
CTGTCGAGATAGACCGGGCCGAGCTGAATGCCCTGCGTTTCGAACCAACCCTCCAGCACCTGCGGCTGCGGCCCGTAGATCGCCAGCACCGAATTGGAAAGCAGGATCGAAGCGCCGATGGTTGCAATGATGACGGGCAGGAAGCTGCGATGACGCAACGGATAGTAAACCCCGAGATTGAAAATCACGCCCAGTAGCGCCATTCCAGCCAGCGCCAGCAGGAACGACAGCCAGTACGGCCAGCCCAAATCGACCGCAAAAACCACCATCAGATAGGCGGCGACCATCGAGAACTCGCCTTGCGCGAAGTTCACGACATTGGTGGCGCGAAAGATCAGCACGAATCCGAGCGCAACCAGCGCATAGACCGAGCCGATGCCGATGCCGGTAAAGAGCAGTTGCAGTACGAGGTCCATGAAGGTGCCGGATCTAGATATGGAAAACCTTGGATTGGAAAGCCTTGGAAGCGAACCGCAATCGGCAATGACCCTTAGCGGGCATTGGCGCAACGAGACGGCCTCCCCGTCGCTAGTGTGGCGACACTGACGTTCCTTTCAGTGTCGCCGCGAGTTCTTCGAAGGAACGTCAGAGTCAAAGCCACACTAGAATCCGATTATTGCTGGTGTCCCTTTGGTTCTGACATTCGTAAAAGTGCCCGCCGCGATAGGGTACGAATGTCAGAACCGGGACACTAGCGAGGGCCGTCTTCAGGCGATCAATCCTGGAACTCGATGTGCTTGTCGAAGACGATCGTACCCTTCTCGTTCTTCACGACGTTGTAGCCATGCAGTCCGTCGCCATTCTGGTCGAAATTATATTCACCTTCGGCGCCTGGGAATTTCTTCAAGCCAAGAATTGCCTCGCGGATTTTGCCCGGATCGGTCGAACCCGCCTTGTTGATCGCGGCGGACAAAACGGTGAGAGCATCATAGGTCCAGGCGCTCTGCAGATCCGGCGCGGTCTTGTAGGCTTCGCGGTAGGATTTTCCAAAGGCTCTCGACGCATCGCTTGATTCCTCGGCGTAGTCGGCGACCCCATAGGTGCCGTAAAGCGCCGGTCCCGCCAGCTTGGTCGCGGACACCGCAACCGTCGAGGGCGATCCGACCCAGGGAATATTGACGCCGAGCTGCTTGAGCTGGCGCGCAAAGATGCCGATGTCGTTTTCGAAGGTGAAATAGCTACCGAGCACGTCTGCGCCCGATTGCTTGACGGCAAGCACGACTGGCGTGAAGTCCTGACTCTGGTTGGCATAACCCTGGTCGAGCACGGCCGGCGTGCCCAATTTTTCAAGCGCCGCTGACAATGCCTTGCCGCCCGCTGTTCCAAACGCGTCGGTCGAATGCACGATCGCCCATTTTTTCTTGCCGAGCGTGCTGACGCCGTAATCGGCGATCACGCGAGCCGAGTAGCTGTCATTGGGACGGAAGCGAAACAACCACCGATTGCCCATATGGGTCAGGTTGGGATCCGTGCCGCCGATCATCACGGGCTTGCCGAGCTTGAGCACATCGGGGGCCATCGCGTGGACCTGGGTCGAGCGGACCGAGCCGAGAAATCCGACGATATCGGACTGCGCGGCCAGTTTGGAAAACGCCAGCACGACGCCAGGGTTGGTAGTCTGATCGTCTTCGATGATCAGTTCGACCTGCTTGCCGAGAACGCCGCCAGCCTTGTTGATGGCCGCGAGCGCAAGCTTGGCGCCATTTTGCGCCCAAAGCCCCTGCTCGGCTGCGGGTCCCGTAACCGGCGCGCACATGCCGATTTTGATCGTGGAGGCCTGTGCGTTGGCGCCGGTGATGACGTAGGGGGCGGCGATACCGGCCGCCATGCCCGCAGCAAATTCGCGTCTCGTCAGTCTCATTAAATCCTCCCTGGAACCGTGCGCTTCGCCGGCTCTTATTGGTTTTTCGCGTTGCACCCAAAAACGCGCCTCGCGATCTGTGTACTTACGAAGTCTTGTACCCTGAGTAAATTGATATAGCAGCGATTTGAGCCAGCGGTTCAAGCGTCTCGGCTCATTCCTGCAATGCGCTAATGAACGATGCCTAAATGCTCGGCAGATAAGGAATTTGCCGCTGCTATTCGTCCTGCGACGACGCGGTATTCTTCACGCCCAGCGCCGCCAGACTATTCTCCAGGAGCACCAGCATGTCCTGAAGTTCGGCAAGCTTTTGAGCGCCGTATCGCTGCGTGATGGCGGCATAGATGGCTTCCGAGGTCGGAGCGACAAGCTCGATCAGCTTCACCCCTTTGGGGGAAATCGAGACGACGTTACGCCGCAGGTCGGCCTTCGCCGTTCGGCGCTCGATCAACTGGCGCGCCTCGAGATCGCGCAGGATCCGCGACAGGCTTGGGCCGAGCAGAAAGGCGACGCGGGCCAATTCCGTGACCTCAATCGCATCGACCGCCGCCAGCGCCCGCAGGATCCGCCACTGTTGCTCGGTCAACCGGTGACGGCGCAGCGACGGGCGGAATTGCTTCATCACCGCTTCCCGCGCGCGCAACAGCGACATCGGCAGCGATTTGGAAAAGTCCCGCATCGGAATTCGGCGCTCGACCGGATGCGTAGCTTCACTGCCGGTCGGTTTTTTTGGCGTCATCGTCATGTCCTTGGCTCGAAAGATCTCGATCTGACGCAACCGAACGTTTGCACCGCACAAATTCCAATTTGATTTGCCCGGATGAACTTAACATGTTAATCATATTTCGGCACCCGGATTTTTACGTTCCTCACCAAGGGCGACACAATCCCCGTCGATGATGGCGTCTGTCGCCCCATGAGCCGCCATTCGCCTCATCGAAGCGCCAAGTGGAGTAACCCCGCCATGCCGCATTTTTCGATCGAATATTCTGCCAATCTCGATGGGCGCGTCGACATGGCGAAGGTGGTGGAAGTCATCCGCAAGGCCGCGGTCGAGACTGGCATCTTTCCGCTCGGCGGCCTCCGCATCCGCGCGATCCGATGCGAGCATTACGCGATTGCCGACGGCAATCCCGAGTTCGGCTTCCTCGACATGGTGCTGCGGCTCGGCGAAGGCCGCGATCTTCAAACCCGCCAAAAAGCCGGCGAGCATATTTTTCATGCGCTATCGGCCTGTCTCGATCCCGTTTTTGCGCAAAGCAAGTTAGCCTTGTCATTCGACATGCAGATCAACGACAAGGAAACCAGCTGGAAACGCAACAATATTCATGAGGCTCTGAAGGCGGAGGCCGCACATGGATAAAGTGACGCCGAAGCCCGACCTGTTTAAAGCCAATCTCGAGCGAGCTGCCCCGCTGCTTGCGACGCTCAAGGCCGAAGGCATCTCGCATATGATCGGCGGCAAGAGCGTGCCGTCGAGTTCCACAGCCAGCTTCGAGACCCGATCGCCGATCGACGGCGCTGTGCTCGCACACGTGGCGCGCGGCAACGCTGAAGACATTGACCGTGCGGCAACCGCGGCCCACCTCGCCTTCAAAGCCTGGCGCGATATCGGGGCAGCGACGCGGCGGAAGCTGTTGCACCGCGTGGCCGACGCCATCGTGGATCATGCCGACGACATCGCCGTGCTCGAATGTATCGATACGGGCCAGGCCTATCGCTTCATGGCAAAAGCGGCGATCCGGGCGGCGGAAAACTTCCGCTTCTTTGCCGACAAATGTACTGACGCCCGCGACGGGTTCAATATGCCGAGCGAAGAACACTGGAATGTTTCGACGCGCGTGCCGATTGGGCCGGTCGGCGTGATCACGCCGTGGAATACACCGTTCATGCTCTCGACCTGGAAGATCGCGCCGGCGCTCGCCGCCGGTTGCACGGTTGTGCACAAGCCGGCCGAATGGTCGCCGGTCACCGCTGACCTCCTGGCCAAGCTCGTCAAGCAGGCAGGCGTTCCCGACGGTGTCCTCAATACGGTGCATGGTCTGGGCGAGGAAGCCGGCAAGGCGCTGACCGAACATCCGGCGATCAAGGCAATTGGATTTGTCGGAGAAAGCGCGACCGGTTCGGCCATCATGGCGCAGGGCGCGCCGACCCTGAAGCGAGTGCATTTCGAGCTTGGCGGCAAGAATCCGGTGATCGTATTCGATGACGCCGAGATGGATCGCGCGCTGGATGCGGTCGTCTTTATGATTTACTCGCTGAATGGCGAGCGTTGCACGTCCTCCAGCCGGCTGCTGATCCAGCAAGGCGTCGCGGACAAATTCATCGAAAAGCTCACCGCCCGCGTGAGAGCGCTCAAGGTCGGACATCCCCTCGATCCCGCAACCGAAATTGGACCGCTGATCCACGAGCGGCATCTGGCAAAGGTCTGCAGCTATTTCGACGTGGCGCGGAAAGATGGCGCAGTGATCGCGGTCGGCGGGGCGCCGCATGACGGCCCCGGCGGCGGACATTATGTGCAACCGACGCTGGTCACCGGCGCGACCCGCGACATGCGCGTTGCGCAGGAAGAAGTGTTCGGACCATTCCTGACTGTCATCCCGTTCCGCGACGAGGCTGATGCGATCGAAATCGCCAATGACGTGAAATATGGGCTCACCGGTTACGTCTGGACATCAGATATGGGCCGGGCGTTGCGCGTTGCCGATGCGCTGGAAGCCGGCATGATCTGGCTGAATTCGGAAAACGTCCGTCATCTGCCGACGCCGTTCGGAGGCATGAAGGCTTCCGGCATCGGCCGCGATGGCGGTGACTATTCTTTCGATTTCTACATGGAAACGAAGCATGTCTCGCTGGCGCGCGGCACGCACAAAATCCAACGCCTCGGTATCTGATGTATTCGGTAGCTGTAGCAACAACGGTGATGTGCTCCCTCTCCCGTTGGGAGAAGGCTGGGGTGAGGGAGTACGGTCTATCGTTAGTTCGTGACCCCTCACCCGGCGCGGAGCCTGTCATCGGGCGCGCATTTCGCGCAACCCGTTGGTGCCGACCTCTCCCTGAGGGAGAGGTGAAGTCTGACCTCGCGCAGCCCCAGGGAACATAGAACATGCCCGTTCCGCAGCACGTCTTCGATCCTCCCTTCAACATCGTCAGAAGCAGCCACGCCGTCCTTGACGTGGTGGATCTGAATGCGAGTTGCCAATTCTACGAAAACGCTGTCGGCCTGCATGTCGAGGATCGCGGCAACACGGCGATCTATCTGCGCGGCAGCGAGGAGCAACAGCATCACTCGCTGGTGCTACGCAAAGCGCCTCACGCCGCCTGTCATCGCCTCGGCTTCAAGGTCGGCAATGAGGAGGATCTCGACAAGGCCGCGGCGTTCTTTTCGCAGAATGGCGTCGCTTACGCCTTTGTCGAACAGCCGTTCCAGGGCCGCACGCTGCAATTCTCCGATCCCTTCGGTTTCCGGATCGAGCTCTACGCCGCCATGGACAAGCGCCCGCCTCTATTGCGCCGCTACGATCTCTACAAAGGCTGCCACCCGCAGCGGCTCGATCACTTCAATGTCTTCGCTGCCGAGGTGCAGGACACGGTCGATTTCTACGCACGGCTCGGTTTTCGACTGACCGAATATGCCGAGGAAGACGGGCCGCAGGGGCGGATCGCGGCCGCATGGCTGCATCGCAAGGGCAACGTACACGATTTCGCGATTACCAACGGCAGGGGCCCTCGCCTGCACCATTTCGCCTATTGGGTGCCGACCGCCATGAACATTCTGCATCTGTGTGATGTGATGGCGTCGAGCGGATACCTCAAGAATATCGAGCGCGGGCCCGGCCGGCATGGTATTTCGAACGCGTTCTTCCTGTACGTCCGCGATCCCGACGGCCACCGCCTTGAACTCTACACCAGCGATTACTTCACTGGCGATCATGACCATACACCGATGCGCTGGTCGCTGAACGATCCGCGCCGGCAGACGCTGTGGGGCGCACCGGCCCCGCGCTCGTGGTTCGAGCAGGGGTCGCCGTTTCCGGACCAAGCTGTGCGCGAGCCACAGTTTGTCGCTGACGTTACAATTGCCGATTAGTGTGGTGGATTCGACATGCGCTCCAGTATGGCCGCGAACGCTCGCAGCGGATGTCAAACCCAAACTCGCACTAGAACTTTATTTGCCAGTGCCCCTCTGCTTCTGACATTCGTAAACGAACCCTCTGAGGCATGATACGAATGTCAGAACCAGAGCGACACGAGAGTACGGAGACCTTATGAAAATGTCCTTGATTGTCGCAGCCGCCTCGATGCTCGGCCTGACGACAGCATTGTCACCGATGAGCGGCGCCCATGCTGCCGAGTTGAGAGTGCTGGCGGGCGGCTCGCTGAGAAGCTTGTTGACCGACCTTGGCCCGAAGTTCGAGCAAGCTTCCGGCCACAAGCTCGTCATCCATTTCGACACCACGCCCAATCTGATCAAGGCAGCGTCTAGCGGCGAACCCTTCGACGTCGGCGTTGTGCCGATCGACGTTTTCTATGATGCCGACGCAAAGGCCCATTTTGCGCCGCCGGTCGAATTTGCGCGCGTCGGCTATGGCGTCGCGGTCCGCTCCGGCGCGCCAAAGCCGGACATCAGCACGCCAGCGGCCTTCAAGAAGACGCTTCTCGACGCAAAATCCATCACATTTCTGCCGGCAAGCGCGGCCGGCTCGTATATTCTGAGGCTTTTCGAGCGGCTCGGCATCGAAGACGAGATGAGGGCCAAGACCGTCGCACAGGATCAACCGACGGGTATTGTTCCGGCCGTGGTCAACGGCGACGCGGAACTGGCAGTGTTCGTGAATAGTGTCCTGACCGCGCCGGGTATCGACATCGTCGGCCCCTTCCCCGCCAAATATCAACAAGAGCTGGTATTCCCAGCCGCTCTTGCCGTCGATACCAAACAAAAAGAAGCAGCCAAGGCTTTCATCGACTTCATCATGTCGCCGGCTGCCGCCGTCGTCGTCAAGGCCAAGGGCATGACCCCTGGCAAAGGCTGAAAGTTTGCGCATCGGTTGAGACATTCATGACCCCTTCCCGCATTGCTACCTTCGCCATCAACGGCTCCGCGAGATATGGCGCCGTGACCGATCGCGGGATCGTCGATCTCTCCGCGCGTTGGGTTAAGGAGTTCCCGACCTTGCGCGAGGTCGTCGCCGCCGGCGCGCTGACAAGACTGGTGGAGCAAGCCGCGGGTCTTGCGGCCGATTACGCGATCGAAGCCGTCACATGGTTGCCGCCGATCCCGGCGCCGGAAAAAATCATTTGCATCGGCGTCAACTATCCCGATCGCAACGCCGAATATAAAGACGGTTCGGACGCGCCGAAATATCCGAGCATGTTCCTGCGAACCCCGCGCTCGTTTGTCGGCCACAACACGCCGCTCGTGCGACCGACGGCATCCGCGCAGCTCGACTATGAAGGCGAATTGGTGCTCGTGATCGGCAAGGCCGGCCGGCACATTCCTGAGAGTGCCGCACTCGAGCACATCGCCGCGATCACGCTCTGCAACGAGGGTACCATTCGCGATTGGGTGCGCCACGCCAAATTCAACGTCACCCAGGGCAAGAACTTCGATTCCACCGGAAGCCTTGGCCCCTGGCTTGTTCCCTACGTGAATGAAACCCAGATTGCCGACGTCAGGCTGACCACCAGGGTCAATGGCGAGACAAGGCAGGATGACCGCACATCACGGCTGATCTTCGGTTTTCGTTATCTGATCAATTATATTTCGACGTTCACGACGCTCGTGCCCGGCGACGTCATCGTCACGGGCACGCCGACCGGCGCCGGCGCGCGGTTCGATCCACCGCGCTACCTGAAACCCGGCGACCTCATCGAAGTTGAAGCCGAAAATGTCGGCGTATTGGGCAACAGCGTGATCGACGAAACTGCGTAATGTCTAGGGATTGGATAGTTCGATGCCCCTGAGTTCCGGCGGAGAAGCCATTGTCGGCGGCCTGGTTGCGCACGGCGTCGACACCGTGTTCGGACTGCCGGGCGCGCAAATCTACGGCCTGTTCGACGCCTTTCAGCAAGCCCAACTGAAGGTGATCGGCGCGCGGCACGAGCAGGCCTGCGGCTACATGGCCTTTGGCTATGCACGCGCCACCGGCAAGCCCGGCGTCTTCAGCGTGGTTCCAGGGCCCGGCGTGCTCAACGCGAGCGCGGCTTTGTTGACCGCCTTTGGGGCGAACGAGCCCGTACTCTGCCTGACCGGACAGGTGCCATCAGCCTTTCTCGGCAAAGGCCGCGGCCATTTGCACGAAATGCCGGACCAGCTTGCAACGCTGCGCACCTTCGTGAAATGGGCTGACCGTATCGAATACCCGGCCAACGCTCCCGCGTTGGTCGCGCGCGCGTTCCAGGAAATGCTGTCGGGGCGTCGCGGCCCGGTTTCGCTGGAGATGCCATGGGACGTGTTCACGCAAAAGGTCGAGGTCGGCGCCGCCGAGGTGCTGGCTCCATTCCGTGCGCCCCCGCCCGATTTGGACCGGATCAAATCCGCGGCGAGCCTCATCGCGGCGAGCAAATCGCCGATGATCTTCGTCGGCTCGGGCGCGATTGAGGCTAGCCCTGAAATCCTCGAGCTGGCCGAACTGATCGACGCGCCGGTGGTCGCGTTCCGCAGCGGACGCGGCATCGTTTCCAATGCCCACGAACTCGGACTGACCATGGCCGCGGCCTATCGGTTGTGGCCGACGACCGACCTCATGATCGGGATCGGCACGCGGCTGGAATTGCCGACCATGACGCGCTGGCCGTTTCGTCCCGACGGATTGAAATCCGTCCGCATCGATATCGATCCTACCGAAATGCGGCGCTATCCGCCGGATGCGGCGATTGTGGCGGACGCGAAGGCCGGCACATCAGAGCTGTTGGCCGCGGTGCGAAAAATCGGCTACGCCAAAGCCAGCGGTCGCCGCGCGGCGATCCGTGAGGCATCCGCGGCCGCGTTGAAAGAGATCCAGAAAATCCAGCCGCAGATGGCTTATCTGAACATCTTGCGCGAGGTATTGCCGTCGAACGCGATCGTCACGGACGAACTGTCGCAAGTCGGATTTGCCTCCTGGTATGGTTTTCCCGTATACGAACCACGGACCTTCATTAGTTCCGGATACCAGGGCACGCTCGGCTCGGGCTTTCCGACCGCGCTTGGCGCCAAGGTCGCCCATCCCGACAGGCCCGTGGTTGCGATCACGGGTGATGGCGGCTTCATGTTCGGCGTGCAAGAGCTCGCCACCGCCGTGCAATTCAAGATCGGCGTTGTCGTGCTCGTGTTCAACAACAACTCGTACGGCAATGTGCGGCGCGACCAGCGCGAACGCTTCGAGGGCCGCATCGTCGCATCCGATCTCGTCAATCCGGATTTCGTCAAACTTGCGGAGTCCTTTGGCGTCGGTGCGGCACGGGTCACCTCGCCCGATCGATTCCGGCCGGTGCTGGAGAAGGCGCTGGCCGACGGCGGTCCCTACCTGATTGACATTGAAGTGCCGCGGGATTCAGAGGTCAGCCCCTGGGCCTTCATTCATCCGCCGAAGCCGTAAACACTCAAATCATCGAATCTTGCGGAACGTCAGATTGAGGCGTTGCGGCCCCATGACCGGATGCTCGCCATCGGCAAGCGGCGCGACGCCATGAAAGAACAGCCGTGACGGGCCGCCCCAGACCGCGATATCGCCGTGCTCCAGGCGAAATCGCTGCGGCTTGTCGCTTCGCTTTAGCCCGCCGAACAGGAAGATCGCTGGCAAGCCCAGCGACACAGAGACAATCGGTGCTGCGAAATCGAGCTCGTCCTCGTCCTGATGCAGCGACATTTTCGCGCCGGGCACATAGCGGTTGATCAAACAGACGTCGGGCGCGAAACCAGCGAAGCCGGCGCGGCCGGCGGCGCGATCCGCTAGCTCGCGAAAGAGCGGCGGCATCGCCGGCCACGGCTGGCCGCTTTCGGGATCGGCCGCGTCATAGCGATAGCCCGTGCGATCGGTCACCCAGCCGGCATTGCCGCAATTGGTCATCGCGACCGACATCTGGTGACCGCCCGGCGTCACCATGCGCCGGAACGGCGCCGCGGCCGCGATGTTGCGCAGAGCGGCAATCAGCTCGGCCTCGGCCGCACCGACAAATCCGCGCAACAGCACCGCGCCTTCGGCCATCACCTCAATGGAGGACTGCCTCTCGGCAAGGCCTGAAAATAAATCCGCCGTCAACGCAAGAAGCCCTCACTTGGCATCGTGAAAGATCACGCCGACCGTATGACGGTGACCCGACCGAATTCGGCTCACGCCGTGGCGCATATTGACACGATAGAAGCCGCGCGTCCCCTGCACCGGGCGAACATGCACGGCAAATGCAACGCCGTCGCCCTGCCTTAGCGGCACGACTTCGGCTCGCGACTGCATCCGCGGCCGCTGCTCGGTCAGCACGAACTCGCCGCCGTCAAAATCGCGGCGAGGTTCGGATAGCAGAATGGCGACCTGCAACGGAAATACATGCTCGCCATAGAGGTCCTGATGCAGGCAGTTGTAATCGCCCACTCCGTATTGCAGCAGCAGCGGTGTCGGCCGCAGCTGGCCCGCTTCATGGCATCGGGCGAGAAACGCTTCGTGACTCTGGGGATAGCGGATATCGATATCCATCGCCTCGTTCCAGCGGTTGGCGATTGGCTGAAGGCGCGAATAGAGCGCGGGGCGCAGTTCCCCGATCAGCTGCGGCAGTGGATAGGCGAAATACCTGTATTCCCCGCGACCAAAGCCGTGACGGCCCATCACGATCCGGCTGCGAAAGATCCCATCGTCAGGATAGCGCGCCGCCAGCGCACGGCATTCTTCTGCCGTGAGCAATCCTTTGAGCACGGCGCAACCCTGCGCATCGAGATCGCTTGTGGTCTCCGTCCAGTCGATGGCGGCCACGCGCGCGGCGATATCGGATTCAGAGCGGGAAACGACGTTTTGTGCTGATGTCTTCATGCCGGCTATCGTCGCAAATCGGGATCACGCCGGCCACCCGATTTCCGAAAAGCGGTGCCGCAAGGCTATCCCAGCACCGGCAGCTCGATCACGTCATAGGCGTGGCGGATGCTTCGGTTCAACATGGGATCCTCCAGCTCGTACTCAAACCGGCTGGCCGGTCGAATCCCGCCCTTGGCCGCAAATGTTCCGCCAAACATGACGCAGCCGTCGGGCAATTTCCCACCGGCAAAGCCACGCGCAAGCAGCTCGGAAATCGGCAGCATCGCGTCGAGCGTTCCCTCTTGGTACAGCTCTCGCTTGCCCCCGATCCAGGCATGGGAACGCAGGATCAGCCGGTCCCAATGATCGATGACCTCTTCGAGCTCCCATAATGTCGATGCGATTGGCTTGTCGCACATCTGCTTGGACACCGTGACGCTGTAACTCTCGACCTTGCGGTCGGTATGATCGGAGCCGAGGCCGACGAAAATACGCCCCTGCCAGCCGATCAGCACGAATTCGACCTCGCCGCTGGAATTTCCACCGCAGACCTCGATCTGGTCTTCCTGGGTCAAGCGCCGCGCCGAGCAGCGGTAATAAATTGGCGTCGAGGCAGGCCGCGCGATGCCGATCGCCTCCAATTCGGCGATGTGCTTGTCGCGCGCCACCGGATCGCGCCCGGTCCAGCCCGCGATCACGGCCTGATCGACCGCGAGCGTCAGCGGCGTCGTCGTGTCCTGGGCATCGACGGTGAAAGTCAGGTCAAACATGGATCGCTGCCTCCACACCAGCCGCCAATTCGAAGATGCGGCGGTCCGAGCCGCCCACGGCGCTCAGCATGAAACCGACCGGCGCTTCGCCATGGCGATGGCAGGGCAAGGAAATGGCGCAGCCATCCATCATGTTGGTCAGTGTACAGTTACGCAACGACAGCAAATTGGCTTTCATGAAGGCATGGTCGTCGGCAAGATCAGCGATCCGCGGCGGTGCGATCGCGCAGGTCGGCATGACAACGGCATCATAGGGAGCAAAGCGCACGGCCGCGCGCGCGATGAACGATTTTCGCGCCTCCAGAATGTCGATGTAGTCGGCGGCCGTGATGGATTGGCCGCGCAGGATTCGCGAGGAGACGCGGGGGTCGTAGACGTCGCCGTGGCTCTCGATCAGATAGCGGTGCCAGGCGTAGCTTTCCGCCGCGGCAAATCCGCCCTTGCTGTTCATGACGGCGACGTCGAGAAACTCCGGCACTTCGATCCGTTCGATCGAAGCGCCCTGGCGCGACAACGTATCGAGCGCCTGCTCGAAACTTCGCGACACGTGGGCGTCCAGGTCGTCCAGCGCCACGATCGTGGGCACTGCCAGCCGCATTCCCTTGACGGTGCGCGCTTGCAGCGGCCGAACCGGCTCGTCGGCCAGTATCGCATCGAGCACCGCGCAGCACTCAACGGTGCGCGCGAGCGGCCCGAAACTGTCGAGCGTGAACGACAACGGCACCCCGCCCTCGATCGGAATACGCCGTTGCGTCGGTTTGAAGCCGACGATGCCGTTATAGGCTGCGGGAATCCGGCACGAGCCGCCGGTGTCAGAACCGAGCGCGCCATGGGCCATGCCGTCGGCGACCGATACCGCAGCGCCGGACGACGAGCCGCCGGGCACGTGACCGGCATGGCGCTGCCAGACACTCTTGGGCGTGCCGTAATGCGGATTGATGCCGATGCCCGAATAGGCGAATTCGGTCATGTTGGTGCGGCCGATCAGGATGAACCCGGCGCGCCGCAGACGCGATACGACTGGCGCGTCGCTCTCTGCCGGCGGTGAATCATCCAGCGCCCGAGAACCGGCGCGCGTGACCTGCCCCTTGATGTCAAACAAATCCTTGATCGAGATTGGGATGCCGGCGAAGGGCGACGGCGCGGCTCTGACCTCGCGAAGCCGGTCCATGGCTTTGGCGGCCTCGATCGCGGCCTCAACGTCGACATGCACGAAGGCGCGCGCGCCCTCGCCCGATTTGTCGGAAATTTTGGCGAGGCACTCGTCGACCAGCTTCCGTGCGTTGGTGCGGCCGCTTTCGAGATCTGCCGCCAGCGCGGCGAGTGTCGGAGTATTTGGCATGGTCTTGGTCGCCTCGTTGATCGGCTAAAGTTTATTCGGAACGGCGTCGATCTCCAGATCGAGCAAGGCAGAGCTCAGCGACTTGCCATGCGCATCCAGCGCCAGCGACCGGGTCACCCCGCCCCCCAGCGCCCGGTCCATGACGAAATTGAGCGCAAACAGTTTGGGCAGCTCATAGCGGACAACCTCGCCTTCGACTACGCCGGCGAAATGCGCTTTGACCCGCGCGCTCGTCACCTGGTCAAGCAGCAGCGGATAGTCTTTCTCGTCATAGGCGATGACCGAGATGTTCGAGATATTGCCTTTGTCGCCGGTGCGAGAATGAGCGATCTCACGCAGCTTCATCGTTCTACGCCTCCGACGAATTGTACCTGCGGCGTTGCCAGTTCGCGCGGCAGCAAGACGGAAGCAACCGCCACGACGTCGCGCGCGGATTTGAAGGCGCCACCGCCGCCGGCCGGCCCATTGGTGTAGAGCGTTTCAACCTCGTTGCCGATCCGCACCGCCTCGCGCAGATTGTCGGTGCGCCCGTTGACGCGCACACGCACCTCATAGGGCTCGTTGGCCCGGGCCGAGACCTGCGCACCGTGCAGGGAATCGACGCCGATCAGGTCGAACCGTACTTCGTTCGCAGCGACACCCGTGAGTTTCAAGCGTTCACGGACGATGTCGAGCGCGAGCCGGCCGCGCGCCAAGGCGCCCGGACCGGCGTAGGAAATCTGGCCCTCGCCGATGAAGCTATCGACATAGCCGACGGAGACCTTGAGCGTTGGCGGCCGTTCGCGTCCGCGTCCGCCGCTGATCCGCACGCGGTTTAGGCCGATCTCCTCGACCGTCACCTGCGAGAAATCCGCGGTCACGTCCGGCTGGAGATATCTGGCGGGATCGTGCACCTCGTAGAGCAATTGCTCCTTGCAGGTTTGCGCCGTGACGGCGCCACCGGAGCCTTCGACCTTGGTGATGATGAGGCTGCCATCCTCGCCGACTTCGCCAATGGGGAAGCCGAGCCGGGCCAGATCCGGCACATCCTTGAACGTTGGATCAGCGAAGTAACCGCCAGTAACCTGGCCGGCGCATTCCAGCAAGTGACCGGCAACGATGCCCTTGCCGAGCAGGTTCCAGTCGTCGGTCGGCCAGCCGAAGGCATGGATCAGCGGCGCGAGGAACAACGCGGGATCGGAAGCCCGTCCAGTGATCACAACATCGGCGCCGCCACGAAGCGCTTCCGCCATTGGCCCGACGCCCAGATAAGCGTTGGCGGAGATCAGGCGATTACCGAGTTGGCCGATCGTGCCGTCGAACTCCATGATCGGGAGGTCGCGATCTTTGCAGGCATCAAGGACGTCGTCGCCGATGACAGCCGCGACCTTCAACGACGACAGGCCCATCGACCGGGCAATGGCAGCGGTCTTGCGCGCGGCGGCGAGTGGATTGGCCGCCCCCATATTGGTGACGATCTTGATGCCTTTGGCGGCACAGACCGGCAGCACCGCGCGCATCCGCTCCTCGAGCAGCGGGTCGTAGCCCAATTCCGGATTTTTCAGGCGCGCCTGCTGCGCCAGCGCCACCGTGCGCTCGCCGAGACACTCAAACACCAGATACTGAATATCGCCCTTTTCGGCGAGTTCGACCGCAGGCTCGATGCGATCGCCCGAATAGCCCGCGCCCGACCCGATGCGGATGGTTCGCATTACTTCAGTCCGAAATAGGCTCGCCGTAACGCCTCATTGTCGGTCATTTCGGCCACCGTTCCCGAAAACCGGATACGGCCGCCTTCGAGCACGAACACGCGGGTGGCGACCTCAAGGAACCCGATATTCTGCTCGGCGATCAGCAAAGCCAACCCCCGTCCGCGCAGGTCGCTCAGGATCCGGATCACTTCCTTGACGAACAGCGGCGACAATCCCGCCGACGGCTCATCCATCACCAAAAGTCGAGGCTCGGCCGCCAAAGCCTTGGCGATACCGAGCATTTTTCGCTGGCCGCCGGAAAGGCTGGAGGCCGGCGCGCGGCGCTTCTCGCGCAGCACCGGAAAGGTTTCGTAAAGATCTTCGATCCGGGGATTGGGATGCCCCAGCGCCTGCGCGCCGACCTTGAGGTTTTCCTCAATCGACAAATCAGGGAATACGGCGAGTTCCGACATGTAGGTCATGCCGAGCCGCATCCGCGCGCTGGAGCGCATCCGTGTCACATCCTCACCACCCAGCCTGATGCTGCCGTGCCGCGCCTCGATCAGCCCGACCAGCGATTTGAGGAAGGTGGTCTTGCCGGCGCCATTGGTCCCGAGCAACAGCACGGTTTCACCGGCGCGGACGTCGAGATCGACGCCCCACAGCACCTGCATCGTGCCGTATCCGGCATCGACGCCCTGCGCCGTCAGCAAAGATGTGGCAGCCTCAGGCGGCATGTTCGCCTCCCAGGAACACCTCGATCACCTGCGGGACTTTCACTGCGACCGCGAGCGTGCCCTCGAAAATTTCCTTGCCGGCGTTCATGACGATGACGCGATCGGTGATGTGCTCGATGAAGCCCATGAGATGCTCGACGACGATGATCGCCATGCCGTCCTTGGCTAACGCCTGGATGCGCTCGGCGATCCAGTCGAGTTCCGCCGGGTTGAGCCCGGCGGCGAGTTCGTCGAGCAACAGCAGCCGCGGGCGGGTGGCGAGCGCGCGGGCGAGATCGAGCATCTTTTGCTGGGCATTGTTGAGATCGGACGCCGGACGATCGGCCACCTCAGTCAGCCGGTATTCGTCCAGCAGATCGGCGATGGCCGGCGGGGTCGTCGCGGCGCCGCCATAGGCCAGGGCCACCTCGACATTCTGCCGCACCGTCAGCGACAAAAACGGCTTTGGAATCTGGAAGGTGCGGTTGACCCCGTGATGGACGAGCTTGTGGGAGGCCCTCCCCCCAATCGAGGCGCCATCCAGTACCACCTCGCCGCCGTCAGGGGCGTAAAGGCCGGAGATCACGTTGATCGCCGTGGTCTTGCCGGACCCGTTGGGACCCACCAGCCCCAAAATCTCGCCGGAAGACACGTGGAAACTCAAGCCATCCAGCGCGTGAAAGCCGCCGAAGCGTTTGACGAGTTTGGAGACGTTGAGAAGGGGCACGCTGTCAGGGGACATTCCAGCCTCTGCGCGTTGCGAGCGACACCAGGCCTGCAGGGAGAAACAGCACGAGGCCCATGATCAGGAGGCCGTAAATCAACTGGAAATATTGCGGCGTGGTGAATCCGATGAGGTTGTAGATGCCATAGAGGATGATAACGCCGACGATCGGGCCGGTGATCGAGGCGACACCGCCGAACAGCGCAAACACGATCGCAAAAATACTGAAATCGCCGCTGAAGACGTTGTCCGGATAGAACACCGAGACGTACCAGGCATAGACGCCGCCGGCGAGGCCCGCGACCAGCGCGGAGGTGAGCCAGGCGATGATCCGCATCCGCACGACATTGACGCCCGCCATTGAGGCGCTGACGGCATCTTCCCGCACCGCCTGCAATGCGAGGCCGAAGCGCGAATTTTTCAGGAACACAACGGCGCCCAACGTCAGCGCCAGCACGACGAGGGCTGCCGCATAGGCATTTGTCGGATTGAACGTGCCTGTGAGCGAGACGCCGTAGGGGCCGCGCGTGATCGACTCCAGCGCCGGGTTGGCGATGAAATGCAGCACCGCAAGCGAGGCCGCGAGGTTGGCGATGGCGAAATAGGCGCCCGAGAGACGCAATAACGGCGTGAGCAATAATCCAAGCGCAACGCCGACCACGCCGGCGACGAGCACCGCAAGCACCGCCGGGGTCTGGAAGTGCATCACCATCACCGCAAAGCCGTAGGCGCCGGCGCCGAAGAAGCCGACATAGCCGAACGGCAGATAGCCGGTGAAGCCATAGATGATGTTTACGCCCTGGGCGAGGATCAGAAAGATCACGAAGTTGAACAACAGCAGATGGTTTTGATAGACGCCCGGCAGTACCGCAAAAATGACAAGCAGCGGCACGGCAATGAAAAGCGTGTGCTTGAGGGCGTTAGGCAACGCGCACCCGCCTTCCGAGCAGGCCACTCGGACGCAACAGCAGAATGAAAATCAGAAGCACATAGGGCAACAGATCGGACCATGAACTCAAATATGTCTGCACCACCATGTAACAGATGCCGTAGACGACGCCGCCGAGCGCGGTGCCGAGCGGATTGCCGAGCGAACCCAGCACGACGATGGCGAACGACGTGACGGTCGCATCGGCGCCAAACGCCGGCGTCACCGAGCCGAACATGAACGGTGCGAAGATGCCGGCAATCGCGGCCAATCCCAACCCAATGCCGAAGGCCGCGGCCGAGACGCGATCGACGTCGATCCCGGTCGCCAAGGCTTCGTCGCGTCGCGACATCACCGCGCGCGTCAGCGCGCCGAGGCGCGTCTGATAGAGATAGACATACACCAGCCCAATCACGATCAGGCTGGTAACAGCCGCGATCACCCAGGGCGCCGGAAACCCCTGGCCCAGGATCTCGACCGGTCCGCCGCTAGCCGCCGTGCCTCCAAACCATTTGACCTTGATGGTGGAAAATACCGAGCCCAGCGCGCGGCTTGGAATTGAGCGCTCGCTGGTGCCCAGAAAGATCGTGGTGACGGCTTCAATGACCTGGGACAGGCCGAAGAAGAGGATGATCGACAGCATCTCCGGGTTTGCAGAGCCTTGCAGGCGCGGCACCAGCACCCAGTAAAGCAACATGCCCACGATCAGGAAGATCACGAAAGCCAGTGGCACCGCAAACAGCGGGTCGATTCCCGCAAGCGTCACGACGCCGATCGCCACGAACGCGCCCAGCATCAGGAAGTCGCCATGCGCAAGGTTGACGATGCGCATGACGCCGAAGACGAGATTGAGACCTATCCCGACCAGGCTGAAGTACAATCCGAAGAGAACGCCGGCGACGAGCGCATAGGTCAGCATCAGCGCTTCACCCCCGACAAGTTATTGCGACTGGCGCCGCCTATTTGAAGTTCCTGCGGCACAAGCGGCGAATTCGATCCAGGAACTTCAAATAGAAAAAGCGGCACCAAAATCAAGAGGTTTGCTAGTGCCCATGGCTTTCCGAAGTTCGTGAAAGGTGTGTGCTGAAGCGGCACACGAACTTCGGAAAGCGGGCACTAGCGGCAACGCTCATGGCCGCGGGTAAACAGGTTTGCCGGTCGCCGTGTCGTGCGGATAGATCGACACGAATTTGAGATGGCCGTGGTCATCGAATTCGAGCTGGCCGAGCGGGGTCAATTCGCCGGTCTGACCGCCGGTTTCGTCGAGCGCAAAAGGTCCGCACAACGTCTTGAGGTTTCCGGAGAGGCTGAACACGGCGCGACGCAACTCCATCTGGTCGAGGCTGGTCGCTACCGACAGCGCTTTCTCGATGACGAGCCCGGTGGTGTAGCCGGCCACGGCGTTGAGGCCGAATTCCAGTTTGCCATCGGAATATTTCTTGTCCCAGGCGGCCTTATAGGTCGGGAGGTTCATGCCGAAATTGACGGGATATTCCAGATCCGAGGCCGGTACATAGGTGAACACGTGTTCAAGTCCCTTGTCGCCGACATTCTTCTCAAGAAGCTCCTTCTCGAGGCCTGCATAGATCACAAACAGCATTTTGAACTTGACGCCGACATCTGCAACGTTGCGCAGGAAGGCGATATCGTTCGGCGCGTAGCCGAAAGTAAATACCGCGTCCGGATGCGTATTGTTGATGTTGTTGACGATGACCGTGTAATTGGTCGTCTCGGTAGGCACACCCTGGTCGTAAACGATTTCGACCGGCGCGCCGGAGTCCTTGATGAACTTCCGGAACGCAGTGGCCTGCGTGCCGGTGAATTCGTTGGTCGAGTAGAGGATCGCGATCTTCTTGATTCCGAGGGCCGGTCCGTCATGGATAACGAAGTCTGCCACGGGCTTGGGCCAGATCGTCGAGACCGGGTCGGCCATCAGCGCGATATAGGGATTGTCCTTTGAGAAGAAGCTGGCGCCGGTGCCGGTCTGGTCGAACAGAAACATCTTGTGGTCGCGCGCGATCGTGACTGCCGGAGCAGTCAATACCGAACCGGAATCGGCAACCAGCAGATCGACCTTATCCTGGGTGACAAGCTGGTTATAAAGCGTGGAAGCGGTAGCGGTGTTGCTTTGATCGTCATAGGCGACGAGTTTCACCGGCAGCTTCTTGTCGAAGGCCTTTACATAGACCCCACCATCGGCATTTTTCAGATCGGCCCACAGCTTGAGCGAGCTGAAAACCGGCATCGAAATCGAGGCAAATCGCCCGGAAGAGGCATAGAGGGTACCGATCTTGATTTCCGCCGGCGCGTCGGCGGCATAGACCTGGGTGGCAAAAGTCAACCCAATAAGCGCCGCACCCAATACCCTCAACATACAATCCTCCCAGCTTTTTCTTGTTTCCGGCGGACCATAGCGCGGGGGATTGCCGGGATACAAGCGCCCCTGCCTAGGCAATAGATATTAGGGAATAGAGCCACTTACAGGCTGGGCGGCTGGACCGTTGACGGCGCGCGGTCCATTGTCGCATCAACGATCGAAACGAGGGGGCAGACGCCCCGTTTTCAGGGGAGGACACATGGCCGAGCCGGCACGCGCGCGACCGAAGCCGACACCCGAAACGCAGCATTTCTGGGATGGCACCAAAACCAACGAGCTTCGGCTACAGCGCTGCGACGCCTGCGCCCATGCCTATTTCCCGCCCCGTCCCTTTTGCCCCGCCTGCGGCTCGCGCAAGGTCAGCATTTTCAAGGCCAGCGGCAAGGCGACGCTTTATAGCTACGTCATTCATCACCGGCCGGTGCCCGGCTTCACCCCGCCTTACGCGATTGCCGTGGTGGAGCTGGAAGAAGGTCCGCGCATGATGACCAATATCGTCGGCTGCCCGCAGACGCCCGAAGCGCTCGAACTCGACATGAAACTGGAGGTCAACTTCGAGAAGCTTGACGACACAACCACCCTGCCCTTGTTCCGCCCGGCAAAGGATTGAGGGCCCATGCGCAGGAACCAGGTAGCCGTCGTCGGCGCGGCAGAGACCACCGAGCTCGGCGTGATCCCGAACATGTCGCAGATCCAGCTTCACGCCGATGCGGCGCTGAATGCCATCGCAGATGCCGGCTTGAAGCTCTCCGACATCGATGGTCTTGCAACGGCGGTCGAGACCCCGCAACAGATCGCGCATTATCTCGGCATCACACCAACCTGGGTCGATGGCACATCGGTCGGCGGCTGTTCGTTCATGCTCCATGTGCGCCACGCGGCTGCGGCGATCGAGGCCGGCCTGTGCAAGACCGTCCTCATCACGCATGCCGAAAGCGGCAAATCCAATATCGGCCGCACCCCGCGCATGATCGGTCCCGACAGCCTGAACGGGCAGTTCGAATTGCCTTACGGCGTTTCCACGCCGGCCAGCATGTTTCCGATCCCCGTGCTGCGCTACATGAAAACCCACGGCATCACCCACGAGCAAATCGCGATGGTCGCGGTGGTGCAGCGCGAATGGGCCGCGAAAAATCCACGCGCCACCATGAAGGCGCCGATCACGGTGGAAGATGTCCTGAATTCGCGAATGATCGCCTATCCGTTTCGCATCCTGCAATGCTGCCTCGTCACCGATGGCGGCGGCGCGCTGATCCTGACTTCCGCAGAGCGCGCGAAGGATTTTCCGAAGAAGCCGGTCTACATCCTTGGTACAGGCGAGAGCGTGGAAACCCCGATGGTCAGCCAGATGCAGACCTTCGACAGCTCGCGCGCTTTCAGGGTCGCAGGTCCCCTGGCGTTCCGCGAAGCCGGCATCACCCATGAGGACGTCGATCACTTGATGATCTATGACGCCTTTGCGCATCTGCCGCTCTATGGCCTCGGCGATCTCGGCTTCATGCCGCATGAAGAGACCGGAAAATTCATCGCCGACGGCCACACCAGACCCGGCGGAAAGTTGCCGCTCAACACCAATGGCGGTGGCCTCAGCTATATGCACTCCGGCATGTACGGCATGTACGCGCTGCAAGAGAGCGTGCGGCAGATGCGCGGCATCGCGCCGGCCCAGGTTCAAGGGGCCAAAATTTCGGTCTGCCACGGCGTCGGCGGCATGTTCGCAGCGTCAGGCACGATCATCTTCACCAACGAGAAATAAAGAAACCGGCGGCGCACGCGGGAGACCTCCATGGCCAAATCACTCGACGGCAAATCCATCATCGTGACCGGCGCAGGCCGAGGCATCGGGCGCGAGATGGCGCTGCTGTGCGCTTCGGAAGGCGCCAAGGTCGTGGTCAACGATCCCGGCGTCGCCGCCGATGGTTCGGGCTCGAGTCCCCCCCCCCCCCCCCCCCCCCCCCCCCCCCCCCCCCCCCCCCCCCCCCCCCCCCCCCCCCCCCCCCCCCCCCCCCCCCCCCCCCCCCCCCCCCCCCCCCCCCCCCCCAGCGCTTCCCCTGCCGAGGAAGTGGTCGAGGAGATCAAGAAGCGCGGCGGAACGGCGGTAGCCAATTTCGAGAGTGTCGCGGAAGCCATCCCGGCGAGCCGGATCGTCAAGGCGGCGGTCGATCATTTCGGCAAGCTCGACGGCGTCGTCAACAATGCCGGCATCCTGCGCGATGCCATCTTTCATCGCATGAGCATCGATGCCTTCGAGTCCGTCATCAAGGTGCACCTGATGGGCTCGTTCTACGTCTCGCACGCGGCGGCGCGGCTGTTTCGCGAGCAGGAGAGCGGATCGTTCGTGCACTTCACCTCGACCTCCGGCCTCGTCGGCAATTTCGGTCAGGCGAACTATGCCGCTGCCAAGCTTGGCATCGTCGGACTTTCCAAATCGATCGCGCTCGATATGAACCGGTTCAATGTGCGTTCGAACTGCGTCTCGCCATTCGCCTGGAGCCGCATGATCGGCTCCATTCCAACCGAGACCGAAGCGGAAAAGGAGCGGGTGGCCAAGATCCAGCAAATGGGGCCGGAGAAGATTGCGCCCGTTGTTGCCTTCCTGCTCAGCGATGCCGCTAAGGATGTCACGGGGCAAATCTTTGCGGTACGGATGAACGAGATCTTCCTGATGAGCCAGTCCCGCCCGCTCCGTTCGATCCATCGCGGCGAAGGGTGGACGGTGGAAAGCCTCGCCGAGCACGGTATGCCGGCGCTCAAATCGTCGTTCTACAAACTCGATCGCTCAGCAGACATTTTCAATTGGGATCCGGTCTGACGGATAGCTGTCGCAAAGCCTGGAAGGAATAATGACAAACCAACGTGACTTCGGCTCCAACGCCGAACCCCAGCGCTATCCCGATCCGGATATCGTCGTGATCGATCGCAAGCGCTTCAAGGCAAAGGTCGGCAACACCGCGATCCAGCGGCTTTATACGGGTTGCCTGTGGGCCGAAGGGCCGGCCTGGAATGCGCAAGGACAGTATCTCGTCTGGAGCGACATTCCGAACAACCGTCAACTTCTCTATCTCGACAATGACGGCCACATCGCCGAGCAGTTCCACAAGCCTTCCAACGAGGCCAACGGCAATACCTTCGACTTCGAGGGCCGGCAAATTACCTGCGAGCGGACGCGTCTGGTTCGCTACGAGCATAACGGCTCGCTCACCGTGCTAGCCGAACAAGCCAACGGCAAGCCGTTGAATTCGCCAAACGACGTCGTCGTTCATCCGGACGGCTCGATCTGGTTTACCGATCCCGGCTATGGCGCCATCGTCCTCTACGAAGGAGAACGCTCCAACACCGGCGCGGCCCAGCCCTATCAAAAGGAAGCGGTCTATCGCGTTGACGGGAAAACAGGCGAAATCAGCAAGGTCGCCGAGGAGCCCTTCAAGCCGAACGGCATCGCCTTCAGCCCCGATTACAAGAAGGTCTACATCGCCGACAGCGGGATCACACACTACCCGAATGCCAAGAACATCGTCTGGCAATACGATCTCAATGGCGCCAGGCTTTCAAACCCGCGCCCGCTGATCGACATGGCGCTCGACGGCAGAACCGGCTTTCCGGATGGCCTGCGGGTCGATACCGAAGGCAATATCTGGGTCGGCGCCGGCTGGGTCGGAGAAGGCTATGATGGCGTGCAGGTCTTTGCACCCGACGACGGCCAGCGGATCGGCCAAATTCGCTTGCCGGAATGCTGCGCCAATCTCTGCTTCGGCGGCAAGAAGCGAAACCGCCTGTTCATGACGGCGAGCCAGTCGCTCTATGCGGTCTATGTTGAAACCCAGGGCGCGCATATTTGTTGAAGCTGATTGATAGCGGCGTCATCCAGCGCTGACACACGCCTTCTCGACACAGGCGCTGCCGATTTGCATGGCCGCCATTCTCTCGACCTGCGGTTGTTTCCGCAAAGCTGCCCGCTTTAGGCCGGATTTCCGGCAGACGTTCCTCACGCGCTAAAAAAACGGGAGGAAAATCATGACAAACAAATTGCTTTCTCATGACCAGGGCAGCGACTCCAAAGCCGTTGATCGCCGCGGGGTGTTGCGTGGCGCGGCGGCGATCGCTGCCGCAACCATGACCATAAGATCAGCATCGGGTGCGACCGAAACTCCGTTCGGCCAAACCGGCGCTCCCACGCGGTCAACCAATCCGCTGCCCTTGGGACCGCTTCCCGGGAGCCGGTACCCGGATTCTCACCTCGAATCCGCGCATCCAAAGGTTTCGTTCGGGCCTGCTGGCTTTCCTGCCTTCGCCGGCACCATGGCGGTCGAGCGCGTCGCAACCGGCATGCGCTGGGCGGAAGGTCCGGTCTACTTCCCGGCTGGACGCTACCTGCTGTTCAGCGACATCCCTAACAACCGCATCATGCGCTTCTCGGAGGATGACGGTCACCTGAGCGTGTTCCGCCAGCCATCCATGAACTCGAACGGCAACACGATCGATCGGGAGGGACGCCTTATCACGTGCGAGCACAGTGGTCGACGGGTCACCCGAACCGAACTCGACGGCTCTGTCACCATCATCGCCGACAAGTACAACGGCAAGAAACTGAACTCGCCGAACGACGCAGTTGTCGCTTCTGACGGCTCGATCTGGTTCACCGATCCTGTGTACGGCATCGGTGGCTATTATGAGGGCCTCAAAGCCGAGCCTGAGCAAGAAAAGCATAACGTCTACCGGGTCGATCCGAAAACCGGGGACGTCAAGGTCGTCGTCGACGATTTCGTGGAACCTAACGGCATTACCTTCTCGCCCGACGAGAAAAAGCTTTACGTCATCGATTCCGGATTTACGGACGGACCGGACATCCCATCGCATATTCGCGTGTTCGACGTGGAAATCGGATCTGGAAAGGTGTCGAATGGCAAGGTCTTTGCCGAGATGCCCAAGCCCACCATTACCGACGGGATGCGCGCTGACACCGCCGGGCGCATCTGGTGCTCGGTCGGTTGGGGCGATCCGAACGAGGATGGCGTGCGCTGCTACGCTCCCGATGGCGATCTGCTCGGCAAAATCCACATACCTGAAACTGTCGCCAATTTGTGCTTCGGCGGCCAGCAGCGAAATAGACTCTATATTTGTGGATCGACTTCGGTCTATGCGGTCTACACGAGTGCCCAGGGCGCCATGAAGCCGTGAGCGCGCCTTGTTGCACCGTCCCGGGTCCGCCGCGCGGACCCGGGACGACAAGTCAACCGCTGTTACGCAAGCCGGCCGAAATGCCGTTGATGGTAATCTGAATCCCGCGCAACACCTGCTCGTCCATGTTCTGCGCCCGGTGCTCCTTCAGCAGCTCGATCTGGATGTGGTTCAACGGATCCATATAGGGAAAACGATTGCGGATGGAGCGCTCCAGCGACGGATTGCTTTCCAGGAGACGCTGCTGCCCCATAATCTCCAACAGCAAATCGATCGAGCTTTGCCATTCACGCCGGATGCGTTCGAAGATGCTGTCGCGAAGCGCGACGTCGGGCACCAGCTCGGCATAGCGTGAGGCGATCGCGATCGAACTCTTGGCCAGCACCATGTCCATATTTGACAGCAGCGTGCGGAAGAAGGGCCATTCGCGATAGAGCTCCTTGAGGAAGGCCATGCCCGCGCCGGGGTTCTCCTTCAGCCACACCTCGACCGCGCTGCCGAACCCATACCATCCCGGCAGCATCAGCCGGCATTGCGCCCAACTGAAAACCCAGGGAATGGCGCGCAGGTCCTCGATCTCACGCGTCTTCTTGCGCGACGCCGGCCGGCTGCCGATGTTCAGCGTCGCGATCTCCGTGATCACGGTGGAAGCCCAGAAATAATCGGCAAATCCCTCGGTCTCGTAGACCAGCCCGCGATAGGCCTTGAAGGCATGGGCCGACAACTGCTCCATCGCCTGCAGATACTCCGCGCGCGGTGCACTTTGTCTTGGTTGCAGCAGGCTTGCCTCGAGGGTGGCCGCCGCCAGCACCTCCAGATTGTCGAGGCCGACATCGGCATTGGCATATTTGCTGGAGATGATCTCGCCCTGCTCGGTGATCCGGATCTGGCCGTTCACGGCGCCGCCGGGCTGCGCGATGATCGCGTCATAGCTCGGGCCGCCGCCCCGCCCGACCGAGCCGCCGCGGCCGTGGAACAGACGGAGCCGCACATGGTGCCGCTCGAAAACTTCGACCAAGCCGATCTCGGCCTTGTAGAGCTCCCAGCCCGACGTGACGAAGCCGCCGTCCTTGTTGCTGTCGGAATAGCCGAGCATCACTTCCTGCACGGAGCCTCGGCTGTCGACCAGCTTGCGGTAGTCGTGCATGGACAGGATGCGGTCCATGATATGGCCGGAGGCCTGCAAATCCTCGATCGTCTCAAACAGTGGCACGATATTGATCGCGCTGCGGCCGGACGGACCGACGAGGCCGACTTCCTTCAGCAAGACCGCGACCTCCAGCATGTCGGAGATCCCCTTGCACATCGAAATGATGCATTGGGGAATTGCGTCCACTCCGAACCTGGCATGAGCCTCGGCGGCGGCGCGGAACACCGCGAGTTCGTCCACCGTCTCCTCGCTGTATTTGACGAAGGCCGAGGTCAACGGCCGGGCATTGTGCAGTTCGTCGGCGAGAAGCGCGATGCGCGCCTCCTCGTTCAGCGCCAGGTAAGACATTCCCGGCATCGCCGCATCGATCAGCTCGGCGATCGTGCGTTCGTGAACCGCCGAGTTCTGCCGGATGTCGAGACTGGCGAGATGAAAGCCGAAGCAGTCGACAGCGCGCCGCAGGTGACGCAACCGTCCGCGCGCGATCACCCGCGAATTATTCGCCATCAGCGAGCGATAGAGAACATCGAGATCGGCTTTGAACTCCGCGACATCCGCGTAGGGCGCGGCTTCGCCGACCGCGGCCCGCGTGGTCTCCACCTCCAGCCGCGCCGCGGTCGCCGTGAGCCTTGCAAAGATGCCGGATACCGCGAGACGATAAGGCTCGCCGCTTCGATGCGGCGACTTGTCGGGCGAGCCCTCGGCCAGCGTCCGCAGGTCTTTTGACACGTCCGCTAGATGCGCCGCCAGCGAAAGCTCGGAGCCGAGCACATGCAATTCGTCGAGGTAAAAGCGAACGACGCGGCTGGATTGCATCTTCAGCGTGCCGCGCATCATTTCCGCGGTCACGAACGGATTGCCGTCGCGGTCGCCGCCGATCCAGCTTCCCATCTTCAGGAACGACGCGAGTTCGCCCTGGGCAGCCCCCTCGCCTTCGTTGAGGCGGTCCTCGAGCCGGCAATGCAGCCGGGGAACCTCGTGCAGGAAGGTATAATCATAGAAAGACAGGCCGTTGGCGACCTCGTCGAGCACGGTGAGGCGGGTGCGGCGCAAAATGTTGGTTTTCCATAACGTCAACACCGCGCGGCGCAATTGCTCATCGCTTGCGGCCAACTCCTCCGGTGTAAGCTGCAGCCGCTCGCGCCGGTCCAGCACGGCCGCAATCTCCATCTCGCGGTCGATGGTGCTCTTGCGGCGAACTTCCGTCGGATGCGCCGTCAGCACCGGGCTGACCAGCGCGGTCGCAAAGAACTCACGCAAGTTCGCCGCGCTGAGGCCAGCGGTGCGGGCATGCAGCAAGGTCAGCGTCAGCGTTCCCGGCCGCGGAGCCTCGCCGGCCCTGGAACCCTCGCGCATCCGGCGGATATTGTTCTGGTCTTCGGCGATGTTGGCGAGGTGCGAGAAGTAGCTGAAGGCACGCACGATGCGCACCGTCTGGCTAATCGACATGCTGTCCAGCGTCAGCTCGAGCTCGTGCCGCGCCGCCTTGTCGTCGCCACGGTGAAACCGGATCGAAGTTTGCCGGATGCGCTCGACCAGATCGAAGACGTCGGCGCCCTCCTGGTCGCGGACGGTGTCGCCGAGGATGCGCCCGAGCAGGCGGATGTCGTTCCGCAGCCTGATATCTTCTTCAAGCGCAATGCTTTCGTCGCTGCGACTGGATTCCAGCCCGTGTTCAGAAAGCATGATCTGGGTAGACATCGCTGAAATGCTCCAGAATCTGCCGGCACCCTTGAGTTGCAATTTTTGCAGCGCAACGCAAGGCCAAGAAGCAGGCGGATTGCCGACGCCAAGACCTTATCAAGCGCCATTCGGTCGCGCTTGGCGCAAATCGAGCGACAGACACGATCACGGATCGACAAAGTCAGGAGGACGTTTGTCGATATTGGCGCGCACGGCCTCGAGCTGATTGTCGCTGCCAATCAGCCTCTGCTGTTCAACCGATTCCGCCAAGAGCGCGAGCGCCGGATCAACCGACAAGCCATTCAGAAGCCGCTTGGCGGCACGGACCGCGTCGGGGTTTTTTGCGGCGATTTCGTGCGCCACCTCAAATGCCGCCGCACGTGGGTCGTCGCAAATTCGTGTCGCCAGGCCATAACTTAACGCCTCCTGCGCCGAAAAAATTCGCCCCGTGTAAGTCAGCTCCCGCAGGATATCGTCGCGCACGAGGCTCGCCAGAATCGGGGTTCCCGCCATGTCCGGCACCAACCCCCATTTGATCTCCATGATCGACATCCGCGCGTCCGCACTCAGAAATCGCATGTCGGCGCCAAGCGCGAGCTGAAACCCGCCACCAAACGCAACCCCGTGAACCGCTGCGATCACCGGCACCGGAAGCTGCCGCCATCCCCATACGGCCATTTGCGGAAAATTGGCGATGCCGTCGGTCCGCAAAGCGAGATCTCGCGCCTCGCCGCCCGCTATGCCGTTGCCGCCCTTGTCTTTCATCGCGGCGAAACGGCCCATATCGAGGCCGGCACAGAACGCGCGGCCCTCGCCGGACAATACTACCGCGCGCACGCCCTTTTCGCTGGCAAGCCTTTTCGCGGTGGCGACAAGCGCCTCGAACATCGCGGCATCCAGCGCGTTCATCTTGTCGGCGCGGACCATGCGGACATCGGCAACCCCTCCCGAGATTGTCACCTGCACGCGATCATCCATGATGGTTCCCCCATTCGCTACGATAAGCGCTCTTTACACGAAAGCTTCCTCCGGTTTTATTCGCCTGCTCCTGACAGGCAAGAACGGGGACCGTGATGTTCAGCGAAAAACTCCTTGCAGGCCGGCGAATTCTCGTGACCGGGGGCGGCACCGGGCTCGGCAAATCGATGGCGACCCGCTTTCTCGAACTCGGCGCAGAGGTCCATATCTGCGGACGCCGCAAGAGCGTCTGCGATGAGACCGCAACCGAACTGATGGACCTCCACGGTGGCCGCGTGACCAGCCACGGCGTCGATATCCGCAATGCGCTGGCGGTCGATGAAATGGTCGAGGCGATCTTCAAGGACGGCCCGCTGACCGACCTCGTCAACAACGCGGCGGGCAATTTCATCTCGCGCACCGAGGATCTTTCGTCGCGTGGTTTCGATGCGGTTGCCAACATCGTCATGCATGGCACCTTCTATGTCACCCATGCCGTCGGGCGACGCTGGATCGCAAACAAACTCCGCGGCAATGTGGTGTCGATTACCGTCACCTGGGTCCGCAACGGCAGCCCCTATGTAGTGCCGTCAGCCATGAGCAAATCGGCCGTCCATGCCATGACAATGTCGCTGGCGGCTGAATGGGGCCGCTACGGCATCCGGCTGAACACGATTGCGCCGGGCGAGATTCCGACCGAGGGCATGAGCAAGCGGATCAAACCCGGTGACGAAGCCGGCGCGCGTACCAAGGCCATGAATCCGATGGGCCGGGTCGGAACGATGGAAGAGCTGCAAAATCTGGCGGTGTTTTTGATCTCAGGCGGCTGCGACTGGATCAACGGCGAAACGATCGCGATGGACGGCGGCCAGGCGCTCGCGATGGGCGGCAATTTCTACCAGTTGCGCGACTGGACCGACGCCGACTGGGAAAACGCGCGGGAGCAGATCAAGGCGCAGAACGAGAAAGACCGCTCCGCACGGCGGTAAAGGCCCGTCTCCCATCCAAAGCCAAAGCGCGTTGCTATTGTCTTTGCCGCCGGATGCCGCCAAACTCCTCGTCAAAATAATACTCCGGGAGGAGGACATGGCCGTTTCACGAGAGCCGGCGCACCTTGCCGACAAGGTGCGCGGGCTGGCGAATTCACGTGGCAGGGAAACAGCCCTCGAATTCGAGGGACGCGAGACCAGTTTTGCTGAATTCGACGTCCTGACCAACCGCGTTGCCAACGGGTTGATCGCACTTGGCGTTCGCCGGCACGAGCGGATCGCCTTTCTCGGCAAGAACAGCGACGTCTTTTTCGAACTGTTGCTGGGCGCGATGAAGGCCAATGTGGTCATGACGCCGGTTAATTGGCGGCTCGCGGCGCCCGAAATTGCTTTCATTGTCGCGGATTGCAAGGCGCCCGTTCTTTTCGTGGGGCCCGAATTCGTGGCCCAGATTCGCGGCATTCAATCGCAATTGCCCGAGTTGCGCGTGGTCATGGCGACCGAGGGCGGAGCGGCGGAATGGCAAAGCTATCCGGCCTGGCGGGATGCACAGAGTTCTGACGATCCGAAGGTCGAAATCGGGCGGCAGGACGTTGCCATCCAGCTCTACACTTCCGGCACGACTGGAAAGCCGAAAGGAGCCATGCTGTCGCATGCCAACCTTCTCAATTTGATCGAGACCGGCGACGGGGAAAAACCTGAGTGGAATCGATGGACCGAGGATGACGTCTCGCTGGTGGCGATGCCGATTTTCCATATCGGCGGTTCCGGATGGGGCCTGCTTGGCCTTTATCACGGCGCCAAAGGCGTGATCGCGCGAGAATTCGACCCCACCAAGGTACTCGACTTCATCGAACATGCCAAAGTGACCAAGCTCTTCCTGGTCCCGGCTGCCATGCAGTTTGTGGTGCGGCAGCCGCGGGCGCGCACTGTCGATTTCTCGCGCCTGAAATACGTCCTTTATGGCGCTTCCCCGATCCCCGCCGCATTGCTGAAGGAATGCATCGACGTATTCGGCTGCGGCTTCGTGCAGGTCTATGGCATGACCGAGACCACCGGCAGCATTGTCGCGCTTCCGCCCGAAGACCATGTCGAGGGATTGGAGCGGATGCGCTCCGCCGGCAAGGCGTTGCCGGGCGTCGAGCTTGCGATCCTCGACATCGACGGCAAGCATTTGCCGCCGGGCGAGGTCGGCGAGATCGCGACACGGTCCGGCTCCAACATGGTGGGTTACTGGAATTTGCCGGAGGCGAGCGCCAAAACCATGGGCCGCGACGGTTGGCTGCGCACCGGAGACGCCGGTTACATGGACAAGGACGGTTATCTCTACGTGCAGGACCGCATCAAGGACATGATCATCTCGGGCGGCGAAAACGTCTATCCGGCCGAGGTCGAGAGCGCGGTTTGCGATCACCCTGACGTCGCGGAAGCCGCCGTGATCGGCGTGCCCGACGACACCTGGGGCGAGGTGGTAAAAGCGATCGTGGTGTTGAAGCCCGGCAAGCAGACGACTGCATCCGACATCATCGGCTTTACGCGGGCGCGCATCGCGGCGTTCAAGACGCCCAAGACGGTGGATTTCATCGACGCCCTGCCCCGCAATGCCTCCGGCAAGATCCTGCGCCGCCATCTGCGCGACCCATATTGGGCTGGAAGGGAGCGGCAGGTGAATTGAGACCAGGCATGACGACGGCTGGGAAAATCAGGGTTCAAGGTCACGGACCGCAGCAGCGCGGGAGCTGGTTTCTCCTGCTTGCGCTGATCGCAATTGCTTTGCCCTGCCATGCAAGCCGTGCCGCCGGATATCCGGAACGAACGATCAAGATCGTCGTCCCCTTTCCCGCGGGCGGCCCCACCGACGTGGCGGCGCGGATGATTGCGCAAGCGATTGCGACGAAATTCGGCAAAGGCGTCATCGTCGAAAATCATCCCGGCGCCGGCGGCCGGATCGGCGCCAAGGTGGTCGCGAGCGCGACGCCTGACGGCTACACCTTGTTGCTCGGCGGCACCAACGTCAACGCGATCGGAGCGATCTACAGCGACCTCGGCTTTGACCCGGTCAAATCCTTCGCGCCGATCGGCGTGGTCTGCGTCGATTCTCTGGCAATCGCCATCTCGCCACGGGTGCCTGTCGATAATTTCGAGGAATTTATCCATTACGCGAAGGAGCATCCCGGACAACTGAAATACGGCGCCTCTCCCGGCATCTACACGCAATTTGCCGGCGAATATTTCAAGTTGAAGACCGGCACCGATATCCTGTTCGTACCCTACAAGGGTGGCGCGCCGGCCGTGACCGATGCGCTCGGCGGGCACATCGAAATGGTCGTCAATAACAAGTCGAACCTTCTGCCGCAGTTCAAGGATGGCAAACTGAAAGCGCTTGCGGTGACCAGCAAGGGACGCTGGCCGGAATTGCCGCAAACCCCGACCATGCGCGAAGTAGGCATTCTCGGTTTCCCGCAAGAGGTGTTGTTTGGCCTGCTGGCGCCTGCAGGAACGCCCGAGGCAATCATCATGCAGCTCAACACCACCATCAACGAGGCGGTTCAGTCGACGGAAGTTCGCGCCAGCCTCGAAAGCGTTGGCGTGGACGCGAGGGTTGGAACGCCCCAAGCCTTCGCGGCGGCGCTTGATGAACAGGCCCGTGAATGGAAAAGAGTGATCGAGGAAACCGGCATCACCGTGGAGTGACCGATCCACCTGACGTTGCTTACGTATCAATAGCCGTCAGGATGTCGCCGCCAACCGATCGGTCTGTCTCGCCGTCATCGCAAACCCCCGATAGCCCGCAGCCGCGACCTCATTGCAGATTCGGCGATAGACGCCGACGCCGCCAATATAGGGCATGAAGATGCGCGGCTTGCCCGGAATGTTGGCGCCCATGTACCAGGAATTGGCCTGCGGGTAGACGGTCATCTGCGCCACTTCATTGACATGCGCCACCCATTGCTCCTCCGCATCAGGGGTCGCTTCCATTGAAACGAGGCCGTGGTTGCGCATGAAAGCGAGGCAATCGGCAATCCAGTCCACATGCTGCTCGATCGAGACGATCATGTTCGAAAGCACCGACGGGCTGCCGGGACCCGTGATGATGAAGAGATTTGGAAAACCCTCGCTCATGAGACCGAGATAGGTTTTCGGCCCCGCCGCCCATTTCTGGTTCAACGTCCTGCCGTCTCGACTGCGAATATCAATTTTAGCGACTGAGCCCGTCATCGCATCGAAGCCGGTTGCCAGCACGAGCGTGTCGATTTCGTGCATCTGGCCGCCCGCGCGCACGGCATTCGGCAGGATTTCCTCGACACCGGTGGCGCGAATGTCGACCAGCGTGACATTTGGCCGGTTGAACGCCGCGTAATAGTCGGTGTCCACGCAAATGCGCTTGGAGCCGATCGGGTGATTGTCCGGTTGAAGACATCTTGCGATGGCGGGGTCTCTAACGATTTCGGCGATTTTGTCGCGGACAAAACTCGCTGCGGTATCGTTGGCAGTCTGATCGAGGAGGAGATTGTTGTAGGCCATCATGAAGGTAAGGCCGCCCTTGGCCCACCGCTGCTCATATTTGACGCGCCGCGCATTCTCGCCATCGTCAAGCGCGCCGCGATCGGGCATTTCGGCATAGATGCCGTTGCGCGCCTCCTCGCGGGCAACGCGCCTGATCTCAGGATAATTCTTTCGAACAGCGTCGCGTTCTTCGTCTGTCAGTGCCGCATTGCGCGCCGGAATAGAAAAATTGGGCGTGCGCTGGAAAACAAAGAGATGACGGGCCTGCTCTGCAATCAACGGAACTGACTGGATCGCCGAAGAGCCCGTGCCGATCACGCCGACGCGCAAGTTCGTGAAATCAACCCCCTCATGCGGCCAATGGCCAGTGTGATAGACGTTGCCCTCGAAGTCCGGCAGGCCCTTGATGTCCGGCATCCTGGCATTGGACAGACAGCCGGTCGCCAGCACGACAAATTGAGCCCGCACGGTTTTTCCGTCCGACGTCGCAACCTGCCAGGCGCCATCAGCCCTCGTCGAATTCAGCGCGTTCGACACGGGTGTTGAATACGATGTCCTGGCGCAAGCCGAAGCGGTCGGCGACATGCTGCGCATATTTCAGGATTTCCGGCTGCGGCGCGTAGCGCTCGCTCCAGTTCCATTCCTGCTGCAATTCCTCGGAGAAAGAATAAGAGTACTGCATGCTCTCGACGTCGCACCGCGCGCCGGGATAGCGATTCCAGTACCAGGTACCCCCGACATCGCTGCCCTGTTCATAGACACGGGCTGAAAATCCGAGCTTGCGCAGCCGGTGCAGCATGTACATTCCGGCAAAGCCGGCGCCGACCACGACGACGTCGAAGGCCGGTTCCCGGCTATTTTCCGCATTGGATGGTGCGGCAGACATCAAGACACACCCTTGAGCAAATTCTGTTTGTTGAGAGCAGCATTCCCCCGGACACGGCAAAGCGCAAGAGTGAAAACAAACGAGGACCTTCGCTGGCATATTCTATACCGCGGAAAGCTTTCATGTCCGCGCGACGTGGTGATAGATTATTGTCGTCCAAGAAATAATGAAACTCAGGGAGCGGAAACAACGATGAAATCGCCGGTCTGCGAAATGCTGGGTGTTGAGTTTCCACTGTTCGCCTTCAGCCATTGCCGCGATGTCGTTGCAGCCGTGAGCCGGGCGGGAGGCTTCGGCGTGCTCGGCGCCACCGCGCATTCACCCGAAACGCTCGATCAGGAATTGAAGTGGATCGACGCTCACGTTGACGGCAAGCCTTACGGGCTCGACGTGCTGATCCCTGAAAATATTTCAACTGCGGACGAGCGGGACGTCACGTGGCGAAGCCTTGAGCGGCGGATTCCGCCTGAACACCGCGCTTTCACCCGCGATCTCCTGAAGAAACATGGCATCGAGCTTACGTCGACGCCCGTTCCGGCGGACACGCCGCAACCGTTCGACGCGACGCGCGCGTTAGAACTATTGGAGGTCTCGTTCCGTCATCCGGTCCGGCTGATTGCGAACGCGCTCGGCGTGCCGCCCAAGGCGATGATCGAGATGGCCCGGAAACACGGCGTTCCCGTCGCGGCCCTGGTCGGGGCCAAAGAACACGCGTTGCGTCAGGTCGCGGCAGGGGTCGATATTCTGGTGGTGCAAGGCACGGAAGCCGGCGGCCATTGCGGTGAAGTCTCGACCATGGTGCTGGTGCCGGAAGTCATCAAGGCCATCAAGCCCATTCGCGACGTGCCGGTGCTGGCAGCTGGCGGCATCATGACCGGACGGCAGATGGCGGCCTGCATGGCGATGGGCGCAGCCGGGGCCTGGACCGGTTCGGTGTGGCTCGCAACCACAGAATCCGAGACCAGCGAGATATTTCGCGAAAAGATGATCGCGGCCTCCTCGCGCGACGCGGTCCGCTCCAGGGGGCGTACCGGCAAGCCGGCGCGGCAATTGCGTTCAGTGTGGACGGATGCCTGGGACCGCGATGCGGCCTCTCCCGGCGCCCTGCCGATGCCACTGCAAAGCATCATCAGCCGCGAAGCCTTTCAATCCATCGACCGCGCCGCCGCCGCGGGCAACGCAAAAGCACGCGACCTCGTCAGCTATTTTGTCGGACAAGGGGTGGGTCTGATCGACAGCGTAAAATCCGCGACAACAGTGGTGCAGGAATTCAAGGAAGATTTTGTCGAAGCGGTCGAACATATGAATGCGCTGGTGGGAGAATAAATGACGACAGCTTCCCTCTCTCCCGACCGCATCCCCGTCATCGTCGGCATCGGCGAAATCACCGATCGGCCCGAAGAGATCACCGACGGCCTCGAGCCCCTGGCCTTGCTGGTCGAGGCCCTCAAGCGTGCCGAAACCGACAGCGGCGCAGCGCTGCTTGGCGAGATCGACTCGCTCGATATCGTCAACTTCCTGAGCTGGCGTTACCGCGATCCGGAAAAGCAGCTTGCGTCTCGTCTCGGCATCACGCCGAAGCACGCCTATTACGGACCGGTCGGCGGTGAAAGCCCGATCCGCTATCTGCATGAAGCAGCACAACGCATCGCGCGCGGCGAATCCAGCGTGGCTGCCGTTTGTGGCGCCGAAGCACAGAGCACGGCGACCCGAGCCGAACGCGCCGGCATCACCTTGCCATGGACGCCGTTCGCGAAAGACGTCGAGGAGCCCAAACGCGGCGCGGCATTTCAGAAGCCAGTGGCGGTCAAGCTCGGCGTCTTCCGCCCGGTCAGCGTCTATCCGTTTTACGAGGCCGCCGCCTCAGCCCATTGGGGTCAGACGCCGCGCGAGGCGATGGCGGAATCCGGCGCGCTTTGGTCAGCCTATTCGCAAGAGGCCTCAGAAAATCCCAATGCCTGGCTGAAGCGGCGCTTTACGCCTGACGAAATCACGACCCCTTCGCCGGACAACCGCCTGATCGCCTGGCCCTACACAAAGCTCATGGTGGCGAACCCGACCGTCAATATGGGCGGCGCGCTTCTGATGACGAGCCTCGCCAAGGCGCGGTCCGCAGGCATTCCCGAACACAAATTGATCCACGTGATCGGCGGAGCATCGGCGGAAGAGCCACGCGACTACTTCGAACGCGACCAATTCGTGGAAAGTTACGCCCAGAATGCCGTGCTTGGCGCAGTGACGGATTTGGTGGGCGGCCAAGCCAAGGCTTTCGACGCGATCGAACTCTATAGCTGCTTCCCCTGCGTGCCGAAGATGGCGCGGCGAACCTTGGGATTAGGTCCCGACTTCAGTCCCACCGTGACGGGCGGGTTGACGTTCTTCGGCGCGCCGCTCAACACCTATATGACGCACGCGGCCTGCGCGATGGTGCGAAAACTGCGCGGCGGTGCCAGGCTTGGCCTGCTCTACGGCCAGGGCGGCTTTGTAACCAAACATCACGGGTTGGCTTTGTCGCGGCAGGCGCCAGCCGAGCCGCTGGCGCAAGAGACGAGCGTCCAGAGCGAGGCCGACCGCCGCCGCGGCCCGGTGCCGAACTTCGTAACCGAGGCCGCCGGCACCGCAACGGTCGAAAGCTTCACCGCGATCTACGGCCGCGATAATGCGATCGAACACGGCGTGGTGATGCTGCGGACGTCAAATAATCGCGCACTCGCGCGGGTGCCGGCCCACGATCGCGCCACGCTCGCCCATCTATTGGAGATGGACCGTAGCCCGGTCGGTTCGTCCGGCGAGGTTTTCAGCGCCGATGACGGGATGCTGGAATGGCGGGCGGCTTGAGGTGGAGGAGGCCCTCTACCCCTTCTCGTCTTGTTTGGTCGATACCGTCGCCGGCCGGCCCTTGGTGCTGACGACACGAACCGGGTCGCCGTCGACAATGCCATCGGGCGGTGTGCTGATGACGCGGTCATCCAGCGTAATGCCGCCGGCGAGCTCGATATCGCGCCCAAGATCGCGCGAGATCGTCACGGGCTTAAACAGGATCCGGTTCTCGGGCGTCACCGTCGCCACACGCAGGCCCTTCTGATCGAAGACCAGCGCGCTGGAGGGAATGTGCAGCGGCACGCCCTCGC
Source organism: uncultured Alphaproteobacteria bacterium (assembly GCA_963775545.1). Classification (GTDB taxonomy): domain Bacteria; phylum Pseudomonadota; class Alphaproteobacteria; order Rhizobiales; family Xanthobacteraceae; genus Bradyrhizobium. Next base: position 275,858 of record CAVZJE010000018.1, on the reverse strand, counting down.
GCTGAAGAACCAGTCGGACATTGGCAAACCCGCCCGGCATCAATTCGCCGGCGGAGTTGTCGAGGCCAAGCTGCATCTGCGTCGTTCCCGACGTAACGTCGACCGATTGCGAGGAGGCCTCTACCGTCGCCTCGAAAGTCCGCGTCGGATATTCCGGCACCGTAATCGTCGCTTTGGCGCCGATTTTCACCGACGGCACGTAAGTCTGCGGCACGTTGACATAGACGCGCAGCTTCTTGATGTCGGAGACGATGAACATCGGCGGTCCGCTGCCGCCTCCGGCGTTGATGAGCGCGCCGACATCGGTGTTGCGCGCCGTCACGATGCCGTCGAACGGCACGGTAATCTTCTTGTAACCGGCGAGCGCCTCGAGCCGTTCGACATTCGCCTGGCTCGAGTTGACGGAGGCGTTCTTGTTGGAAAGGTCAGCCGTTCGCTCGTCGATCTCCTGCATTGAAACGAAATTCGACGCGATCAGCGTCTTGCGGCGGGCCAGCGTCACCTCGGAAAGCTTCGCACTCGCCTGCTGGTTGGCCAGATCGGCGCGAGCCTGGAGCAATTGCTGATCGAGGTCTGGTGCATCGATTTCGGCGATCACCTCGCCGGCCTTGACCCGCGCGCCGATATCGGCGCTCCAGCTCTTCAGGTAGCCGTTGACGCGCGCGAAGATCGGCGCGCGATAATAAGCCTCCAGCCGGCCTGGGAGGTCGATCGTTGCCGTTAATGCTCCGGGGTCGGCATAAGTCACCGCCACGGAGGGTATCGCCTGATTGTCGGTCCATTCACGCAGCTTGACGGTGCTGTCCTCGCGGGCGCGGATACCCGTGACAACCAGCGTCAGTGCGGCGATAGCGGCAACTGCGCCGAAAATGCCCAGTTTCCGGCGAGAGACCGTCGGGCGCGATTCAGTGGGCATTCTTCGTCTCCGATGGGACGGCGGCTTTGGCGTCCTGTTTTTTGTGCAGCATACTAAAAACCACCGGAACAAACATCAATGTCGCGACGGTAGAGAACATCAGACCGCCGATCACAGCCCGGCCCAGCGGCGCATTCGCCTCGCCACCGTCGCCGAGACCGAGGGACATCGGCAGCATGCCGATGATCATGGCAAGCGCGGTCATCAGCACCGGGCGGATACGCACAAAGCCGGCCTCGATCGCGGCGGCAACCGGATCACCCAGTTCGTCATAACGCTCGCGGGCAAAGCTGATGACCAGCACGCTGTTGGCGGTGGCAACGCCCATGCACATGATCGCGCCGGTCAATGCCGGCACCGACATCGTGGTGTGGGTCGTGAACAGGATCCAGACGATTCCCGCCAGCGCCGCCGGCAGCGCCGTGATGATCACGAACGGATCGGACCATGACTGAAAGTTCACCACGATCAGGAAATAGACCAGCACGATCGCGCCGAGCAGACCGAACAGCAAACCGGAGAACGAACTGTTCATGGTCTGCACCTGACCGGAGAGCGCCACCGTGGAACCCTTTGGCACGTCCTTGGCCGTATTCGCGATCACTTTGTTGATTTCGGTCGCGATGCCGCCGAGATCGCGTCCCTGCGGGGTCGCGAAAATCTGCACCATCGGCTGAATGTCGTATTGCGAAACCATGGCGCTCGACGTCGTCCGCTTGATGCTGGCGACGCCGCCAAGAATAGGCGCCTGGGTCGGCACGTTGGAGGTGATCGGCAGCGTCTCCAGCGCGCTGATGGAATCGATCTGGTATTGCGGCGTCTGCATCACCACCGAGTAGTTCACGCCGTTGTCGGGGTTGAGATAGTAGGTCGGCGCGACCTGTCCGCTGCCCGACAGATTGACGGTGAGGCTGTTAACGACGTCACGCTCGGTCAGACCGACATATTGCGCCCGCGTCCGGTCCACATCGATGTCAAAGGTCGGGTTCTTCATCGATTGCTGAATTCGCGCGTCGGCGACGCCGGGAATCAGGCGAATCTTCTTGAGCAGATCGTCGGCGTAAGCGAAGTTCGCATTCAGATTGTTGCCTCGTATCTCCAAATCGATCGGCGCGGGCGAGCCAAAGTTCAGGATCTGGTTGACAATATCAGCCGGAAGAAAAGCAAAGGTCGCTCCAGGAAAGAGCCGCGGAAGCTGCTCGCGCATCGCCTTCACGTAATTTTCAGTCGGCGGGTGATCCTCCACCAGCTTGATTTGAACATCGCCATCCTGCGGGCCCATCACGCCGGTATTGTTATAGGTCATGTTGATGCCCGAGATCGGCATGCCGATGTTGTCGGCCATCGTCTCGATCTGATCCGGCGGGATGATCTTGCGGATAGCTTTTTCAATATCCGTGAACTGATTGGCACTCTCCTCCAGGCGGGTGCCGACCTGAAGGCGCACATGCATCAGAATCTGGCCGGCGTCGACCGAGGGGAAAAAGTTCTGTCCGAGATAGGGGACCATCACGAACGAGGCGGCAATAAAACCCAGAAAGCCGATCACGAAGGTCGGACGGTGGCGCAGCGCAAGCATCAATAAATCGCGATAGCCATTACGGAAGCGCTCGAACCTGGCCTCGAAGCCGCGCTGGAACCAGACCAGCGGATTGCGTGTGGGCGGCAACGCCGCGCCATGCTCATGCTGATGCGGTTTCAGCAGGTACATCGCCATCGTCGGGACCAGCGTTCGCGACAGGATGAACGACCAGATCATCGCGAAGATCACCGCCTCGGCCATCGGCACGAACAGGAAGCGGGGAATGCCCTGCAGGAAAAACATCGGGATGAACACGATGCAGATGCAGAGCAGCGACACGAAGGCCGGCACCACGATCTGCTCCGCACCGTCCAGGATCGCAGGCCGAACGTCCTTGCCCTGCTCCAGATGCCAGTTGATGTTCTCGATCGTCACGGTGGCCTCATCGACGAGAATACCGACCGCGAGCGCAAGGCCGCCGAGCGTCATGATGTTGAGGGTTTCGCCGATGGCCGCCAGCATGACGATAGAGCCGAACACGGCGAGCGGAATTGACGTCGCGATGATGATCGTCGAGCGCCAGCTTCCCAAAAACAGAAGGATCATCACGCTGGTCAGCAGCGCCGCGATGACGCCTTCTCGCACCACGCCCTCGATCGAGGCCGCGACGAACACGCCCTGGTCGCCGACGAAGCCGATTTTCAGCGTATCGGGAAGTGAATCCTTGTAGGCGGCGGCCTTCTTCTTGATGCCGGCGATGATGTCCAGCGTCGACGTATAGCCCGACTTCAGCACCATCATCAGCACGGAGCGATTGCCGTTGACGTGGACGACATTGGTTTGCGGCGGATTGCCGTCGCGCACGTTGGCGACGTCGCGGATGTAGACGGTAGCGCCATTGACGACCTTGATCGGAAGATCGCCCATGTCGACGGCCTTCAACGGCGAATTGTTGACCTGAATGACATATTCGAAGCCGCCGATCTTCGAGGTGCCCGCCGGCTGAATCAGGTTCTGCGCCGCGAGCGCGTTGGCAACGTCCTGTCCGGATAATCCCAACGACTGCAACTTCGTCGGATTGACGTCGATCTGGATCTGACGCTGCTTGCCGCCATAGGGGTAAGGGATCGCCGCGCCAGGCACGGTGACCAAGGGCGTGCGCAGCTGGTTGATGGCTATATCGCCGAGTATTTGTTCGCTGAGCCCTTCGCCCGACAGCGCGAGCTGAACGATCGGAACCGTCGAGGCGTTGTAGTTGAGGATCAGCGGCGGTGTCGCGCCCGGCGGCATCTGCTTGATGATCGTCTGCGATATGGCCGTGACCTGCGCATTGGCGGTGCGGATGTCGGCATTCGGCTGGAAGAAGATCTTGACGATGCCGACGCCGTAATAGGAATTCGCGGTGATGTGCTCGATATCGTTGACGGTCGTCGTCAAAGCTCGCTGGTATTGGGTGACGATACGTCCTGCCATCTGATCCGGCGGCAGGCCAGCGTATTGCCAGACGACGCCGATCACCGGAATGCGGATCTCCGGAAAGATATCGACCGGCGTGCGCATCGCAGCCAGCGGCCCGATGATCAGGAGGAGCAGCGCAAGCACGACGAAGGTGTATGGCCGGTTAAGGGCAATACGTACCAGTTCAGTCATGGCGTGGGCATTCCTGGATCGAGCATGATGGGATGAATATGATGCAGCGCGGCATTTACCTGAAATACCGTCAAATAGCTAATGTCTGGGCAGACACATCCCTTCAATTCCGCGTCAGACTTTCTGCAAGATGCGCGGGCGTCAGAATGAGCGCTTCGGTTAATGCATCAGATCAAGCGCGTCGGAAAAGAAACGAGGGCCGCCGAAATTGCCCGATTTCAGGGCAAGGCTCATCTCGCCTTCCTTCGCACCGACTGCGTGCAATACCGGTACGCCTGCCGCGATTTCTGCGCCGACCAGAAAACCGGGGATGCCTAAGCGATCCACCACCGCGCCTGAAGTTTCACCACCTGCAACTACCAGACGCCGCACGCCCAATTGCACAAGGCCTTCGGCAATATCGGCCATCGCCTGCTCGATGGCATGCCCGGCTGCATCGCGGCCATGTCGGGATTGCAGGGCTGCGACCTGATCCGGCGTTGCGCTTGACGCGAGCAGGATCGGTCCCTCGGTGATCCTTTGCGCGGCCCAGGCGAGCGCACGCCGGGCCTCATCCTGCCCCGTAACAATACGGTCGGGATCGAGATGCAGGACGGACATCATCTCTTCCGCGTTGGCAATCTGCTGCAATGTTGCCTGCGAACAACTGCCGGCAAGGCAGGCCGCAGGGCCGCCGACCGCCGCTTCCATCGTCTTGCCCGCGGCATCCTTCCGCCCGTGGCGCACAGCCACCAAGGCGCGCGCCAGCCCAAGCCCGATCCCGGACGCACCGACCGATAGCCGATGGTTGAGCGAGACTTCGCCAATCGTCTCCAGGTCGCGATCGAACACCGCATCGATGATGGCAGCGCCGATGCCCTCCTCCGATAGATTCGTCAAGCGCGCCCGCACCGCCTCCGGTCCGTGAACGACGGTTGCCAGATCGACCATGCCGATTTTGGTTTTGCTCTGACGCGCCAGCACCCGCACGAGGCTTGAATCGTGCATCGGGTTGAGCGGGTGATCCTTCAACGGGCTCTCGTTCAGCGGCGCCGCGCCGACGAACAGATTGCCTTGGTAGACGGTGCGGCCGGTCTCGGGAAAGGCGGGCGTGACCAGAACGATGGCATCGCCGGAACTGCTTCGCAGTGCATCCATCACCGGACCGATATTGCCGGCATCGGTGGAATTGAATGTCGAGCAAACCTTGAACAACACGTGGTCCGCGCCGCGGGCACGCAGCCATTTGTCGGCGGCCTGCGAACGCGACACCGCAAGGCTTGCCTCAATCGACCGGCTCTTGAGCGACACGACGACGGCATCGACTTCAGGCAGTTTGAGTTCGTCTGCGGGAACGCCGATCGTCTGCACCGTGCGCAGGCCCGCCCGCGTCAGCGTGTTGGCGAGATCAGACGCGCCGGTATAGTCGTCGGCAATGCAGCCCAGCGCAAGTTTCACGGCTTCTTCCCCACATAAGGCTTGAACCAGGCGAGCCCATCGGTGGTCTTGCCGCGCGGATTGTATTCGCAGCCGACGAAGCCGGCATAACCGAGACGGTCGAGTTCGGCGAACAGGAATGGATAATTCAATTCCTCGCCGTCCGGCTCATGGCGCGAAGGAATGCTCGCGATCTGGATATGGCCGATGATCGGCATCATTTCACGCATCCGCATGGTCACGTCGCCATGCAGGATCTGGCAATGATAGATGTCGAATTGCAGCTTCAGGTTCGGAATTTTCAGGTCGTTGATCTGGTCACGCGCAAAGCCGAAGTCGTTGAGAAAATAATTGGGCGTGTTGCGCGCGTTGAGCGGCTCGAGCACGATGTCGATGCCGTGGGGCGCAAAGAACTCTGCCGCCCATGTGACCGATTTGCGAAACGCCGCGACCGCCTTTGGGTCCTTTCGATCGGCTAGCCCCGCCATCAGATGCAGCCGCTTGACAGAGGTCGCCTTCGCATAAGGTAACGCGATGACGAGGCTCTGTTTCAAATCGTCGAAACGCTCGGGCAGCGCGGCAAACCCCTTCTCACCGGCGTCCCAATTGCCGGGCGGCAGATTGAACAGCGCCTGCGTCAGGCCGTTATCCTGCAGGCGCTTTCCGATCTCCTCAGCCGGATAAGCGTAAGGAAACAGGAATTCGACCGCCGTAAAGCCAGCCTTCGCCGCTGCCTCGAAACGGTCGAGGAACGGCACCTCGTTGAACATCAGCGTGAGATTGGCGGCAAAACGGGGCATCTGATGTCCTCTTGTTGTCTTTGGCTATTTCGGCTCGCCGGGCAAATGCGTGCCGGTCACCCGCGCATACATCCGCGCGACTGACGCGTCGTCGTCGCGGCCCATGCCGGATGCGGCCGTCATCAAAAACATCTGGAGCGCTGCCGCCGACACCGGCACCGGAAATTTCGCATTGCGCGCCATGTCCTGGATGATGCCAAGGTCTTTGACAAAAATCTCAACCGCGCTGCGCGGCGTATAATCGCCGTCCAGTACATGGGGCATGCGGTTCTCGAACATCCAGGAATTGCCGGCGGAGGCCGTGATCACCTCATACACCCTGCGGATATCGAGGCCCTGCTTGGCGGCAAACGCGATAGCCTCGGAGGCCGCGGCGATGTGAACGCCGGCGAGCAGTTGGTTGATCATCTTGAAGGCCGCGCCCTGGCCTGCGGCATCGCCGAGTTCGTAAAGCTTGGCCGCCATCGCATCGAGCGCCGGCCGCGCCTTGGCGAAGGCCGCTAAACTGCCCGAGGCCAGGATCGTCAGTTCGCCCTGCGCCGCACGCTGCGCGCCCCCTGAAATTGGTGCATCGAGATAATGCCGCCCTGTTGCTTCCAGCTGTTTTGCAAGCCGCCTGGCGACATCGGGATCCATGGTCGCGGATGAAACGAACACGGCGCCCTTGGCGAGCGTTTCGGCAACTCCGTCCTTGCCGAACAAAATGGCTTCCGTCTGGACCGCGTTGACGACCACGCTGACGACAATCTCGGCATTCCCCGCAGCCTCGGCCGGAGTCCTGGCGCCCTGCCCGCCTTCAGACACGAACCGGCTGACCGTATCAGCCGAAACGTCGCAGCCGGTCACGGCAAAACCGGCGCGGCGAAGCGACGTCGCCATGCCAAAACCCATCGAGCCCAGCCCGATCACGGCGACGCGCGGTTTGGCGGAAGAGGACATGCGGCGTTTCCCTTGAGTTTCTAAATTGACCCCTCCGTATCACGGCTTGGCCGCGCTGCCAAAGCGTGAGAGAAGATATCGTCATGAGCGAAACAAAAATCCGCGAGGAAATCTGCCGCCTCGGCCGCTCGCTGTTCGAGCGCGGCCTGACGCCGGGTTCCTCCGGCAATATTTCCGTCAAACTCGACGATGGCGGCTGGCTGGTGACGCCGACCAACGCCTCGCTCGGTTTCCTCGACCCGGCACGGCTGTCGCGGCTCGATACGACGGGCCGGCTCATTTCCGGCGACGCCCCCACCAAGGAAGTGCCGCTGCACACCGCGCTGTACGAAACGCGTGCGCCGGCGCGCGCGGTCGTCCATCTGCATTCGACGCATTCGGTGGCGCTGTCGATGCTGCCGGAGATCGACCCGCGCGCGGCGCTGCCGCCGATGACGGCCTATTACCTGATGAAATGCGGCGCAACCGCGCTCGTCCCCTACTACCGGCCAGGCGATCCGGCTGTCGCCGATGCCCTCAAGGGACTCGCTGGAAAATACTCTTCCGTTCTGCTCGCCAATCACGGCCCGGTGGTCGCAGGCGATACGCTGGAGGCGGCCGTCTTTGCGATGGAAGAGTTGGAAGAAACCGCGAAGCTCTATCTGCTGTTGCGGGGCTTGAATCCGCGTTACCTCACGCCGGCGCAAGTGGCGGATCTGACGAGGGTGTTCGGGGTGGCATTGCCGGAAGATCACGGGCACTGAGTTCGTCATTGCGAGGAGCGTTAGCGACGAAGCAATCAAGGCTTCTTGGCTACTCTGGATTGCTTCGCTTTGCTCGCAATGACGGCGTTAGGCAAACTTCGGGATGAGGATCACAATCCCAGATACGCCTTGCGCACATCCGGATTGGTCTTGATCTCGGACGACGTGCCCTGCATCTGCAAGCGGCCGGTTTGCAGAATGTAGGCGCGGTCGGCGATATCGAGGCATTCGGCGATGCGCTGCTCGACAATCAACACGGTCACACCGATATCGCGGATGCTTCTTACCGACTGAAAGATTTCATCGACGAGTTTCGGCATGATGCCTTGCGAAGGTTCGTCCAGCATCAACAGTCGCGGCCGGGTCATCAGGGCGCGGCCGATCGCCAGCATCTGCTGCTCGCCGCCGGACAGCGTCTCGGCGCGCTGGTCGAGCCGCTCGGAAAGCCTCGGAAACAGCTTGAATACCAGTTCGAGCGGCGCTTCGCGATCCGCCTTGCCGCGGTAGAGGTAGCTACCGAGCCTCAAGTTGTCGTGAACCGAGAGCCGCGGAAACAGCCGGCGGTTTTCCGGCACATAGGCGATGCCGCGCGCGGTGATCATGTGCTGCGGCATGCCATCGATGCGCTCGCCGTCGAAGGTAACGCTGCCGGAACGCGGCCGCTCGGCGCCCGCGATGGTCTTCAGAAGCGTCGATTTGCCGGCGCCATTGGCCCCCGCGACGCAGACGACCTCGCCTTTGGCGACCTCAATCGTGACCTCTGAGATCGCGACCAGTCCCTGATAGGCCGTGGTGACTTCATGCACTGACAGCATGACGATCCCCAAGATAGGCGCTGATCACTTTCGGATCGCGAACGACGTCGGTGGGCTTGCCCTCGACCAGAACCTTGCCGAGATCGAGCACGATGGCGCGATCAACCAGCGGCATCACGATTTCCATGACATGCTCGACCATCAGCACGGTGACGCCGGTGGTGCGCACCTTTCGAACCAGCTCAACGCCTGTTTGCGCCTCGATCGGGGTCAGCCCGGTAAGAACTTCATCGAGCAATAAGAGCTTCGGTTCGGTAGCAAGCGCGCGCGCCACTTCGAGGCGGCGCTTTTCGGATGGAATGAGCTGGCTTGCAAGCGTATCCGCACGTGCCGCCAGCCCACAGAATTCCAGCACGTCGTGCGCTTTTCGGCGAGCTTCGCGCATCACGGTGGTTCGGATCAGGGCGCCGACGATGACGTTATCGATCACCGTCATGGTCTCGAAGCTTTTCACCACCTGAAAGGTGCGTCCGACGCCGCGTTCACAGCGTTCCGCAGCCGAAAGCCGGGTCACGTCTTCGCCGTCGAAGATGATCGATCCCTGGCTCGGCGTGTATACACCGGCGATCAGATTGAACAAGGTCGACTTGCCGGCGCCGTTGGGACCGATCAATCCGACGATCTCGCCGCGCCCGACCGAGATCGAGACATCGCTGTTGGCGACGAGGCCGCCGAAACGTTGCCAGATCCCCCTGGTTTCGAGCAGCGCCGTCATCGGGTGGCTTCCTTGCGCCGGGGCGAGAACAATCCAACCAAGCCCTCCGGTCGCGCCAGCGAAATCAGGACGATCAGCGTGCCGTAGACGATCAGGTCGACACCGCGTCCAGAACCGCCGATGAAGGAACGCGTCAATTCCGTCAGCGGAATAAGAATGACCGCGCCCAGTACCGGTCCCCACAAGGTGCCGATGCCGCCTATCACCGCCGGCAGCGCCATCAGAAGCGAAAACTGGAACCCCATCACGCTCTCGGGGTCGATATAGGAAACGAACTGCGCGTAAAAGCTGCCGCCGATAGCGGTGAGAAAAGCCGAGACCGCCGCCGCACCCATCTTGGAATTGAACACGACCACGCCCAGGCTTTCGGCGGCATCCGGATTGTCCTTCACGGCGCGCCACCAGTAGCCCCACTTGGAATCTTCCAGCCACCAGGTCACGAGCCAGGCGATGCAAGCGAGAACCAGCGCAAAGTAGAAGTAAGGCAGCTTGCTGCGGACGAACTGGAATTTCAGCCAACTATCGCCGTGCACGGGAACGTCGATGCCCAGAGCCGCCCCCGCCCAGTCCCAGTTCTGAAACAGCAACAGCGCGGTCTCGGCGATGACGATGGTGGCGATGACGAAATAATGGCCACGCAAACGGAAGCAGGGATAGCCGAGCGCCATGGCGATGGCCGCCGAGATCAGACCGCCGCCAATCATGCCAAACCATGGCAACACGCCAAATTTCGTGAAGAGAAGCGCGGTGGTATAGGCGCCAAGCCCGAAATAGAGCGCATGTCCGAGCGAGATCTGTCCGCAATAGCCGGAGAGGATATTCCAGCTCTGCGACAACGCCGCATACATCAGGGTCAGCACCATGATGTTCTGGACGTAGACGTCCTTGACGAACAGCGGCACCAGCGCGGCGATGACAGCAAAGACGGCGGCGAGGATGAGATCGCGACGGCGGCGCTGCGCAAAGGCCGTATCCATCAGAGCGATCCGAACAGGCCGCGCGGGCGGATGAAGACCACAAGCAGATAGACCGCGTAGATGCCGACCGATTTCAGGGACGGTGGCAGGATCAGCGCGGTGGTGGCCTCGACGAGGCCGACGATAACGCCGCCGGCGAAAGCGCCGAACACGCTGCCGAAACCGCCGAGCGCCACCGTGACATAGGCGATCAGCGCAAAGGACGCGCCGACATCGGGATAAATGTAGAAGAATGTCGCCATGATTGCGCCGGCGAGCCCGACCAGCGCCGCGCCCAGCCCCCAGCCGAGCGCAAACACGCGGTTCTTGTCGATGCCGACCAGCGCCACCGCGCCCGCATCCTCGCGCGTCGCCTCGAGCGCGCGGCCGAAATCCGTCCGGTTGATGAAGAAATAGAGTGCGACAAACGCCGCAATCGCGGTCAGCGCGCCGACCAGTTGCGGCACCGGCAGGAAGATGCCGGCAATCGAAATGGTTTTGCCGCCGAGCCAGGAATGGGTGATGCTGCGATAGTCCGGCGTGAAGAAATACTGCGCGAGCCCCCGCATCACGATCGCAAGCCCGAAGGTCGAAAAAATCTGCACCATGCCGGCATTGGCCTTGGCGCGGACCGCAAACCGCACGACCAGGAGATAGACCACCGCCCCGAACACGAACAGGGCGGCCGCAACCAGCGGCGCTGATAGCAGCGGATCGATCGCAAAGAACGCGAACAGGAAAAACGTCGCATACATCGCAATCATCAGGAACTCGCCGTGGGCAAAATTCACGACGTCCATCAAGCCGAAGATCAGCGCCAGACCCACGGAGATCAGGCCGTAAAGCAGCCCCATCAAGAGACCGCTGGCGAGACTCTGGATGATGGTTTCAGCCGTCACACGCCTGCCCCCGCGTTTTCCGCTATTTCATCGGCCAAGTGGCTTCGGCGACGGCCGCCTGCGGCGGGAAAATCGTGACGAACTTGCCGCCGGTATATTGCAGTAATACCGGATCGGCATCGTTGTTCTGGCCCATCTCGTCGTACTTCACACGCTTCCACGGCATGATGGTCTGCTCACCGGGAATGTCGGTCGCCGCCAAGGCCTCGCGAATCTTCTCGCCATCGGTCGATTTGGCGCGATTGATGGCGTCCGCCATCAGTATCAGGGCCATGAACTGCCGCGACGAATAGTCGTTGAGGTCTTTGCCGGATTTTTCCTTGAACATCGCGTTGATCTTGCCGACCATCGGCCGCTTGGCCGCAAGGTCGAGCGAGAAAGTGCCGCGCGAGATCACGCCTTCAAGTTTGTCGCCGACCGCATCATAGAGCGCTTTTTCGGAGAAGCCGGCGTCCTGCGCCACGATCGCTGGCGGCTTGTAGCCGAGCTCGCCCATGGTCTTCACCAGCAGGATGCCGTCGGTAGTGTAGCTCGACGGCATCAGCACATCGGCGTTGGCCGCCTTGAGCTGCTGCACTTCGACCGAGAGCGAGGGCGAATTCGCCCGATATTTGATGTCGGAAACGATCTTGTAGCCACGCTCGGCAGCCAGTTTGGTCTGGGCGTTGCCGGAATCGGTGCCGAAAATCGTGTCTTCGTGGAACAGCGACAGCGTTTCAATCTTGGTGCCCTTCTTCTTCATCGCGTCGAAGAAGTCGAACATCGCCTTGGAATACATCTCGTCATGGGGCGACGCGCGGAAATAGAACTTCAAGCCGCGGCGATGCAGGCTTGGCGAGGAGTTGTCGGCCGAGAGGAACGGAATCTGGTAGCGCTCGCAAACCTGGCTGACGGTAACGGCGACCGCGCTCTGATAGGTGCCGATGACCGCGCACACTTTTTCCTGAGTGATCAGCCGTTCGGCTTCAGCGCGGCCTTTCTGCGGATCGGCCTGATGATCGGCAAAGACGAGGCGCACCTTGGCGCCCCCAAGACCCGGCAGGCCTTCGCCGCGCGCCAAGGGCAGGTCGAAATCGTAGTTCTTGTTGATGATCTCGGCCGCGGTCTCAAAAGCCTTTTGCGCATCGACGCCGATCTGCGCACTCGCCCCCGACAGCGGATAAATCAAGCCTATGACCACTTCAGAAGTCTGGGCGCGCGCGGCAACCGGCAACAGCGCGGCGCTCGCGGTGGCCCCTAACAATACGTTACGGCGGGAGATACTCATTGAAAATCCTCATCTGTCGGCGACTATCGATGAAACGGGTGCGGCCCTCAAAGCACGGAAAGGTCTCTGTTCTGCAAATCCGTGATCAGCATCAAGCCTGGCGCATGCGTGATAGCAAATGGCAGCTTCGCTGCGGCAATAACGGACTGCGGTGTGACGCCGCACGCCCAGAACACCGGAATTTCGTCGGACCCGACCGGAACTGCGTCGCCGTAATCGGGCTTGGCGATATCGGCGATGCCGATCGAATGCGGATGGCCGAGATGAACCGGCGCACCATGCACCGAAGGAAAGCGCGAGGTGATCTGCACCGCGCGGATCGCCTGCGCCGGCTTGAAGGGACGCATCGATACGACCATCGGGCCCGCAAACGGCCCTGACGGATTGCACGCGATATTGGTGCGGTACATCGGCACGCGGACGTTCCGTTCAATATGACGGATCGGCAAGCCTTCGGCCATCAAGGCTTCTTCGAACGAGAATGAGCAGCCCAGCACAAAGGCGACGAGATCATCGCGCCAGTGCGCCATGATGTCGGTCGGCTCCTCCACCACTTCACCGTCGCGCCAGACGCGATAGCGTGGCACGTCGGTGCGGATGTCGAGATCGAGGCCGAGCGAGGGAATCCTGGGGTCGCCGACATCGGACATGCCGATGATCGGACATGGCTTGGGATTGAGCTGACAGAAACGGTGAAACGACGCTGCGAGCTTCTCAGGCAGGATCGCGAGATTGCCCTGGACAAATCCGCTGGCGACGCCGGCCGTAGAGCTTGCCATACCGGAGCGGCAAGCAAGCCGCGCCTGCCGGCTCGGAAGCAACTCATCCCCTCGCAGTGGCTGAACTGCCGCAGAAATGGTCATGACGTCGTCCCGCCTATGATCTCGACATCAGTGAAACCCACGCGTACTATAATGTCTAATCGTACTTTTTAATCAGTTTGGATAATTCAGACTTATCGCTTTGGAGCGTCCCAAATGGTGGATTTCAAGTCGATCGAGACATTCCTCTGGGTGGTGACGCTCGGCAGTTTTCGCGGCGCGGGCCAACGCCTCAACACCACGCAGCCGGCGATTTCGCAACGGATCGCCCAACTCGAACGCGAGATGGGCGTGAAACTGTTGAACCGGGATCATCGGGTCGTCTCACCGACGCCGAGCGGCCGGCAACTGATGCTCTACGCCGAGAAGTTGATCGGCCTGAGGGCCGAGATGATGGCGGAAGTGGGTGACCGCTCGGCAATGCGCGGCGTGCTGCGGCTTGGGGTCGCCGAGACGATCGTGCACACATGGCTGTCGCGGCTGATCAAGAGCGTCAACACGGCCTATCCCAATTTGTCGCTGGAGATCGAGGTCGACATCACGCCCAACCTGACCGCGCGCCTGTTGGGTCAAGAGATCGAGCTTGCCTTGCTGCTTGGGCCGCTCCCCGCCTCCAGCGTCCGCAATCGGGTGTTGTGCGATTATCCGATCGGATTTCTGGCAAGCCCATCGCTTGGCCTTCCCGCTCATCTATTGACAGTGAAGGACCTCGCCAAGTTTCCGATCATTACCTTCCCGCGCAAGACTCAGCCTTACGAGACCGTGCGTTCCCTGTTCAACCAACCGGATCTGCCGCCGATCAGGCTCCATGCCAGCGCCTCGCTCGCAACCGTGATCCACATGGCTGTTGAAGGGCTAGGCATCGCCGTGATCCCGACCGCGATTGTCGAAAACGAACTGGCAAACGGGCAGCTTCAGTTGCTGTCGACCGATCTGAAAATCCCGCCGCTGACATTTTCGGCAAGCTGGCTGGAATCACCGGACACGCTGGCGATCGAGCGCGTCGCCAATCTCGCCGCCAAAATTGCACAAGGCAGCCCTGCAGTCGCCGAACCTTCCATTGTTGACGCGCCACGGCGGGCGCGTCATTAAAACCTACGCTGGATAAAGTTCATGACCCCTGTCGCATCCAACCTGCAAATCGACTCCGCCAGGCTTTGGGGCACGATTCACGAAACCGCGAAATTCGGCGCCACGCCAAAGGGCGGCGTGCGGCGGCTGACCCTGGGGCCCGAGGACAAGCAGGTCCGCGACTGGTTCCGAATGGCGTGCGAAGCCGCCGGCCTCGAAGTTCATGTCGACGCGCTCGGCTCGATGTTTGCACTTCGCGCGGGTCGCGACATGTCCAAGCCGCCGATCGGACTCGGATCGCATCTGGATACGCAACCGACCGGCGGAAAGTACGACGGCGTGCTCGGCACGCTGGCCGCGCTCGAAGTTGTCCGCACCCTCAACGATGCCGGGATCGAGACCGAACTACCGATCTGCATCGTCAACTGGACCAATGAGGAAGGCTCGCGCTTTGCTCCGGCGATGATGGCCTCCGCCGCTTACGTCGGCGATTTCACCACCGACGACATTCTGGCACGCAAGGATGCGGACGGTGTCAGCGTCGCCGAGGCGCTGGACAGCATCGGTTATCGCGGCGAAAACCCGGTGGGCTTTCAGAAACTCTCCGGCTTTGTCGAACTGCACATCGAACAGGGGCCAATCCTGGAGGCCGAAGGCAAGACCATCGGCGTCGTCGATTCCGGTCAGGGCGTGCTGTGGTACGACGGCAAGATCACGGGCTTCGAAAGTCATGCCGGCACGACGCCGATGCCGCTTCGACGCGACGCGCTCGCAACGTTGTCTGAAATCGTTCTGGCGATGGAAGCAACAGCCAGCAAGCACGGCCCCAAGGCGGTCGGCACCGTCGGCGAAGCCGTCATTGCCAATCCGTCGCGCAACGTCATTCCCGGCGAAATCGCCTTCACCGTCGATTGCCGCAGCGCCGATGCTGCAATCATGGATGCGCTCGATGCGGGCTTGCGTGCCGCGGTCAAGGAAATTTCTGCCCGCCGCAAGGTCGAAGTGGTGCTCGATCTGGTCTGGCGCAAGCCGCCGACGCATTTCGATCCAAAACTGGTCAGCGCGGTGGAAGACGCCGCCAGCAAGCTCGGCTTCTCCCATCGCCGCATCACGTCAGGCGCGGGCCACGACGCCTGCAATCTCAATACGAAGATTCCGGCCACCATGGTATTCGTCCCATGCAAGGACGGCGTCAGCCACAACGAGCTTGAGGATGCCACGCAAGCGGACTGCAGTGCTGGCGCCAACGTTCTGATGCACACCGTGTTGGCGCTCGCCGGCGTCGCTTCATGACCGCGACAGAATTCTAAAACCAAAGGGAGATTGCCGTGCGCGGGGTTTTCGTCGATGCCAACGGTTCGCTTGCGGACATTTTCGAGCAGCAGAACAAAGCCGGCGACCCGGCTGTGCGTGTCAACCGCAATGCCGACATCACACCAGACCAAATCCCTGCGCTGCTCGACGGCGCTGAAATCGTCATCATCGACCACACGTCGCTGCCGACGGAGATCGCGCGGCGCTGCAACGGCCTCAAGCATGTGGTGTTTCTGGGCACCGGCGCCCGCAGCTACATGAACCCCGAAGAGCTCGCCGAACTGGGCGTCATCGTTCACCTGATCAAGGGCTATGGCGACACGGCCGTGGCCGAATGCGCGATCGCGCTGATGTGGGCGGCGGCTCGTGGAATCGCGAAGATGGACCGCGAGATGCGCGTCGGCAATTGGCTGCGCGAAGACGGCATGCAGCTTACCGGCAAGACCCTCGGCCTGATCGGCTTTGGCGGGATCGCGGCGGAAGTGGCGCGTATCGCACTCGGCAGCGGCCTGAAGGTCGCAGCCTGGAATCGCTCGCCGAAACAATTTGCCGGCGTCGAGTTCGTCTCACTCGACGCGCTGCTCGCGCAAAGCGACGTGGTCTCGTTGCATCTTCTGCTCAACGACGAAACGCGTGGCTTTCTGTCGCGCGAGCGGATCAATGCCATGAAGCCGGGTGTCATCCTCGTCAACACCGCACGCGCTGCCATGGTCGACGAATCCGCGATGATCGAAGCGCTGAAATCAGGCCACATCCACCATGCTGGGCTCGACGTATTCAACACCGAGCCGCTGCCGGCCGGTCACCCGCTGACCAAAATACCCAACGTGACGCTGTCGGCGCACTCGGCGTTCCGCACACCCGAAGCGAGCGAAAACCTGATCCATGCGGCGTGGCAACATTGCCGGCGGATTGCGAAAGAAGCCTGAGCGCATACTCGGCGTTCAACTCGTCATGCCCGGCCTGGTGCCGGGCATCCACGCCTTGGCGGCAGAGCAAAAAGCAACGTGGATGGCCGGGTCGAGCCCGGCCATGACGTGGAGCGCGCGGCGGCTGGCCCTACTCCACCATGTCAGCGACGGCCTTGCCGCAAGCCGTTGTGTCGGCGTTGCCGCCGAGATCGCGGGTGCGCAGCGTGCGTTCACCGAGCGTGCGCTCGATGGCCGTGACGATAGCTTGAGCGGCCTGCTTCTCGCCGAGATGCTCCAGCATCATCGCGCCCGACCAGATCATGCCGATCGGGTTGGCAATGCCCTGGCCTGCGATATCGGGCGCCGAACCATGCACCGGCTCGAACACGCTGGGATAATCGCCTTCGGGATTGATGTTGCCTGACGGCGCAATGCCGATGGTGCCGGTGCAGGCCGGTCCCAGATCGCTCAAGATGTCGCCGAACAGGTTAGAGCCGACCACGACGTCAAACCAATCTGGATGCAGCACGAAGTTCGCGGTCAGAATATCGATATGATATTTGTCCCACTTCACCTTGGGATAGTTTTTCGCCATCGCCTCCACCCGCTCATCCCAATAGGGCATGGTGATGGAGATGCCATTGGATTTCGTCGCCGACGTCAGATGCTTTTTCGACCGGGATGCTGCGAGCTCGAACGCAAATTTCAAAATTCGATCGACGCCGATCCGGCTCATCACCGTCTGCTGTGTGACAAATTCGCGGTCGGTATCCGGAAACATCCGTCCGCCGACGGATGAATATTCGCCTTCGGTATTTTCCCGCACCACCCAGAAATCGATATCGCCGGGCTTGCGGCCCGCAAGCGGCGACGGCACGCCGGGCATCAGCCGCACCGGGCGGAGATTGGCGTATTGGTCGAACTCCCGCCGGAACTTGATCAGCGAGCCCCACAACGAAATGTGATCGGGAATTTTCGCAGGCCAGCCAACCGCGCCGAAATAGATCGCATCGTGCTTGCCGATTTGGTCCTTCCAGTCGTCCGGCATCATCTGGCCGTGCTTTTCGTAATAATCATAGGATGCAAAATCGAAATGATCGAAGTGCAAGCGTCACGCCGTGTTTTTTCGCGGCGGTCTCAATGACGCGCAAGCCCTCCGGCACCACCTCCTTGCCGATCCCGTCGCCGGGAATGACCGCAATCCGGTATTGCTTTTTGCTGTTGCTCATCGAGAAACTTCCTTCGGGCTAGGGCCGCTTTGGTAAAGCTATTTCGTAGTGAGATTGCAATGGACCAAACGCGATCAAGGTGCAACGCTGCACTGCAATGTTGACCGCCTCGGTCCGTGCGGCCTAAGTGAAACACCCCTCATCTCCCATCCAGCGAGCATCCCATGGACCTTCATCTGCGCGGCAAACGCGTTCTCATCACCGGCGCCTCGAAGGGCATTGGCGCGGCGGCTGCCGAAGCCTTTGCCGAGGAAGGCGCTCATCTGCTGCTCGCGGCCCGCAGCGGCGATCAACTCAAAGCGTTGGCCGAGCGTCTGCGCTCGGCACATCAGATCGACGCCGCCACCACTGTGGTGGACCTGCGCAAGCCGGAAGACATCAAGCGGCTCGTGAAGGAAGCCGCCGACATCGACATCCTCGTCAATAATGCCGGCGATATCCCCGGCGGCTCGATCGACAAGATCGACGAAGCGACCTGGCGTCATGCCTGGGAGCTGAAGGTGTTCGGCTATATCAACATCACGCGGGCGATCTACGCGCAGATGAAGGCGCGCGGCGGCGGCGTGATCGTCAACGACATCGGCGTGGCCGGCGAGAAATTCGACGCCAACTATATCTGCGGCAGCACCGGCAACGCCGCGATCATGTCGTTCACCCGCGCGCTTGGCAGCAAAAGCCTCGCCGACAACATCCGCGTCGTCGGGATCAACCCTGGCCCGGTCGGCACCGACCGCCATGTCACGCTTCTGAAAACCCGCGCCAAAAACCAGCTCGGCGACGAAAACCGCTACAAGGAGTTTCAGCAGGGCTTGCCGCTCGGCCGCCCCTCCCATCCGCGAGAGATCGGCGACCTGATGGCGTTCCTCGCCTCCGACCGCTCTGCCTATACCTCCGGCGTGATCTTCACTGTCGACGGCGGCATCGCCGCGGGCTGGGGGTAGTTATCACTCCGACATTGCGAGCAAAGCGAAGCAATCCAGAAAACAACGAGAAAGTGCTGGATCGCTTCGTCGCTTACGCTCCTCGCAATGACGCTGAACTTTGAACCCGCCCCAGCACCTGCCGGATCAGCGTGGTGATCCGGCCCAAAGGCTGCGCCATTTCATCCATGATGGTGAAATGATTGGCGCCGGGAATTTCTTCGTAGGTGACCGGCAAGCCATATCTGGCGCGATGCCCAGCGAAATCGGCGGTCTGCTTGCGCAACAGCGGCAGTTCCGCGTCGCCCACCACCAGCGACAAAGGCTTCATGGGACCTTCGGCCAGCGTCATCGGCGAGTTGCGGCGAGACGACGCCTCGTCCAGGCCGAGCTTGACGTTGAGATAGGAGTGGCGGATCGGCTCAAGGTCATAGATGCCGCTGATGGCCACGCCACCTTTGATGTGAGAGTTCATCATCGCCATCGCCGTGAGGTGGCCACCGGCGGACCAGCCGGAAGCTACCAGCCGGTTGGTGTCGGCGCCGAGAGCAGGCAGTTGTCCGGCGAGAAAATCGATCCCGGCGTGAATTTCGGCGACGATCTGATCGAGTGTGGCGTCGGGCGCAAGTGTATAGCCAATCAACGCGACATTGATGCCATGCGCCATTGGGCCGGTGGCGAACAGCGAAAACGCCTCCTTGGCCCGCGTCTGCCAATACCCACCATGGATGAAGAGCAAGGTCGGCGCCTTTTCGGCGGCTTTGAAGAAATCGATCCGGTTGCGTTCGCGCGGACCGTATCGGAGATCGAGATGTTGAGAATGCCGCGTGCGCAGCTCCGCTGAGTGCCGTTCCCAGCGCGCAACCATATCGGCGCCGCCGGCAACGGCCAGAGAGTTGTTAAGGCCGCTGTCGAGGGCCTGCTGGCTCAGGCTACGCCAATCCGGCGCATCCAACGGCGTGGTCATATCCTTGCTCCGAAATGCAGGTCTGACGTTTCGACCTTGTCGTAAGATGTTTTACAGGGCTACACAATCCGCTACCGGGAAATCCAATCGAGCGGAGGCTAAGAATGTCGTCTGACCAAGTGCTGATACGATCAACCGCGTGCGCAATCGTCGACCAACTCAATTCCGGTGACGTCACGCCGCTTGATCTCCTCGATGCACTTGAGAAGCGGATTGCCGACGTCGACGGCAAGACAAATGCTCTGCCGACCCTGTGCTTCGACCGCGCCCGGAGCCATGCGAAAGCGCTGATGCAAAAGCCGGCGGGTGAGCGCGGCCTGCTTGCAGGTCTTCCGATTCCGATCAAGGACCTCACCAATGTCGCGGGCGTACGAACCACCCAGGGCTCACCAATCTACAAGAACAACATTCCGGCAAGCTCCGACATTCTGGTCGAGCTGATCGAGGCTAATGGCGGGTTGATCTACGCCAAATCCAACACCCCGGAATTCGGTGCCGGCGCCAACACCTTCAACGAAGTTTTCGGCCCGACGCTTAACCCATGGGACCTGTCACGGTCTGCTGCGGGCTCCTCCGGCGGTGCGGCGGTCGCGCTCGCCACTGGCACAGCATGGCTCGCCCATGGCACCGATATGGGCGGCTCGCTGCGCAACCCCGCAAGCTTCTGCGGCATCGTCGGAATGCGGCCGAGCATCGGCCGCGTGCCGCATAGTCCCGCTTTCAAAATCGATCGTAACCTGACGGTCCACGGGCCGATGGCGCGAAACGTCGAGGACCTCGCGCTGTTTCTTGACGCCATGAGCGGCGAACATCCCGCCGATCCATTGTCCTTGCCCCGCTTGACGATTTCGTTTTTGTCCGCCGCACGTTCCGGCAAACGCCCCAAACGCGTCGCCTATTCACCCGATCTTGGCATTACCCCCGTCGATCCCGAAGTCGCCGCGATCACCCGAAAGGCGGCGTCGCGTTTCGCCGAGGCCGGCGTCATCGTCGAAGAAGCCCATCCCGATCTTCGCGAAGCCCATGAATGCTTTCATGTCCTGCGCGCTTTCGATTTCGCCGTCACCAAGGCCGCGCTGTTGCGCAACAAGCGCGATCAGCTCAAGCCGGAAGTGATCTGGAACATCGAGGAAGGCCTGAAGCTTTCGGTCGAACAGCTTGAGCGGGCAGAGGCGCAGCGCCTCGCGATGGCGGCCCGCACGCTCGAGTTCTTTGAGAACTACGATCTGCTGCTGACGCCTGCCACGATCGTCCCGCCATTCCCGATCGAGCACCGCTATGTCGCCGAATGCGCGGGCAAGAAGTTCGACAACTACGTCGAATGGCTTGGCATTGTGTATGCCATCACGCTGGCCTGCTGCCCGGCCCTGTCCTTGCCGTGCGGATTTACCGCTTCGGGACTACCGGTCGGATTGCAAATGGTGGCGCCATCGCGTGGCGAGGCGCAATTGCTTGCGGGCGCCAAATTCCTGGAAGATATTCTCGGCGTACGCGGCACCACCCCGATCGACCCCAAAGCTGCACCGCGATAAATCCCGCTCGGTTCTGGTTGCAAATCGACGATTTAGGCGCTGGCGAACAGCACATAGGCCGCTATAATCGCCTTCAAGAGAAACGAGTGCGCCAATTTTAAAGCGCGCAACCGAGGAGAGGAATCTGAATGCCAGCGAGGCTGCGAGTTCGCGTCGATCAGGACAAATGCCAGGGGCATGCCCGCTGCCATTCGCTCGCTCCAGAATTGTTCAAGCTCGATACATTCGGCAATGCGCATGAAGTGGGCGACGGCGCGGTGCCTGCGGGACTGGAAGACAAAGCGTGGCTCGCGCAGTCCAATTGTCCTGAAATTGCGATCGACGTCATCGAGGAATAGAGCGTTCACCGAGTTGTTCGACTTCACCGATCGAGAGGAATTGCTTCATGTCCGATCATGCCCCCGTTACCGATTGGATTCACGATTTTGATCACACCGATCCGCGCTGGACGGAGAACCCCTACCCGATCTGGGAACAGCTTCGTGCAACCAGTCCAGTGGTTCACACCGAGCGTTTTCTCGGCTGCTACATGCCCACCACCTTCGACGCCGTGAAGCAGGTCGCCTATGACACCGAACATTTTTCCTCACGCCGCGTCGTCGTGCGCGACGTAAGGCCACAGACCATTCCTGCGCCGCCGATCACGTCCGATCCGCCGGAACACAAGCCGGCCAAGCAATTGCTGCTGCCGTCCTTCACGCCCGATGCGATCAAGAAACTTGAGCCGCGGGTCCGCGCCATCTGCAACGAACTGATCGACGGCTTCATCAATGATGGCCGATGCGATGCCGCCGCCCGCTACAGCCGGCATATCCCGGTCCGGGCGATCGCCCACATGCTCGGTATTCCCGAAGCCGACGGCGACCGCTTTATCAAGTGGATTCACGAAATCCTGGAACTTGGCATCAAGGATCAGGCCATCTTGATGAAGGCCGTCCAGGAAATGATCGCCTACTTCGCCGACCATATTGAATGCCGCAAGAAAGAGCCGACCGACGACCTGATCACGACATTGATGAACGCGCGCGACAAGGACGGCCAGCCGCTGTCCGACCTCCATGTGCAGGGCACCTTGCGGCTGCTGTTGATCGCCGGCATCGACACCACCTGGAGCGCCATCGGCTCGTCGTTCTGGCACCTCGCAAGGATGCCCGCCGACCGCGAGCGCCTGCTCGCCGATCCTGAACTGCTTCCGGCGGCCATCGAGGAGTTCCTGCGCGCTTACGCGCCGGTGACGATGGCGCGCGAAGTCATGAAGGAAACCGAGATCGGCGGTTGTCCGGTCAAGCCCGGTAACATGCTGCTCTTGTCGTTTCCCGCCGCCAACCGCGATCCGGCCATGTTTCCCGACGCCGACAAGGTCGTGATCGACCGCAAGCAAAACCCGCATGCTGCGTTTGGGCTCGGGATTTACCGCTGCATCGGCTCAAACCTCGCGCGCATGGAGATGACGGTTGCGATCGAGGAATGGCTCAAGCGGATTCCCGATTTCAGGCTCGACCCAGCCGGCAAGGTCACCTGGTCGGAAGGCACGGTGCGCGGGCCGCGACAACTTCCGATACTGTTTGGGAAGGCCTGAGCGCACTTCTTATTTTAAAACTTTTTTGGGGGATCCAACGTGACTGACCAAGCAGCGCGGGTGAGCGCGGACGACCGCCTCGACATTCACGACGTCGAGCGCCGGGTCAAGGCCATCTTCATCGGCTCCGTCGGCAATCTCGTCGAGTGGTATGATTTCTACGCCTATACGGCGTTCGCGCTGTATTTTGCGCCGGCCTTCTTCCCCAACAGCGATCCGGTGGTGCAACAGCTCAACGCAGCCGTGCTGTTCGCCGCCACCTTTCTGATGCGTCCCCTCGGTGGCTGGCTGTTCGGCTATATCGCCGACCATTATGGGCGGCGGTTATCGCTGACGCTTTCCGTGGTCTGCATGTGCTTCGGCTCGCTGATCATCGCTGTCACACCGACCTATGCCTCGATTGGTCTGGCCGCGCCTGCCATCCTCGCTTTGGCGCGCGTCATTGAAGGCTTGAGTCTCGGCGGCGAGTATGGCGCCAGCGCGACTTATCTCAGCGAAGTCGCGGACGCCAAGCACCGCGGCTTCTATTCGAGCTTCCAGTACGTCACGCTGATCGGCGGCCAGCTTACCGCCATCATCGTCCTTCTGCTCCTGCAAAAGGTTTTCCTCACGCCGGCGGAATTGAAAGCGTGGGGCTGGCGAATCCCGTTCGTGATCGGCGCCATGCTGGCGATTTTTGCGGCGGTGATGCGGCGCAACCTGCACGAGACCGAGGCGTTCGAGGAAGCGAGCCGGACGGTCAAACCGACCGGTTCGATCCTTGGCCTGCTGCAATATCCGCGCGAACTCCTGCTCGTGGTAGGCCTCACCGCCGGCGGCACCGCGGCTTTCTACACCTTCACCACCTATATGCAGACCTTCGTCAAATTGTCGGTCGGCCTCACGGAAGATCAAACCACCTTTGTGATCTTCGGCACGCTGATCTTTGCGACCTTCCTGCAACCGATCTATGGCGCTCTGTCGGACCGGATCGGCCGCAAGCCGCTTCTGATCTTTTTCGGCGTCGTCGGAACGCTCGCCACCGTGCCGATCCTGACCGAACTGAAGGCCAGCAAATCACCGCTGATGGCGTTCCTGCTGATCTGCGCGGCATGGATCTTCGTTGCGGGCTATACCTCGATCAATGCCGTGGTAAAGGCGGAGCTGTTTCCGACCAAGGTTCGCGCGATGGGCGTCGGCATCCCATATTCGATCACGGTCTCGATCTTTGGCGGCACCGCGCCCGCGATTGCGCTCTATTTCAAGAGCCTGGGCCACGAGGAATGGTTCTACTATTATCTGTCCGGCATTATTCTCGTGTCACTCATCATTTACGCGACCATGCGAGATACCAAGCATGAATTGGCGATGCATCGCCACGAATAGTAACCCCTTCCGGGGCGTCACCTCTTGCTAGCGAGGTGATGCCTCCCAAGCACGGAGACGCCCATGCCCACCGAACGATTTCAGTTTACGGGTTCGGAGGGCCAGCAACTGGCCGCAGCACTTGACACGCCGGACGGAGAGGTCCGCGCCTACGCGCTGTTTGCCCATTGCTTCACCTGCGGCAAGGATGGGCTGGCCGCCAAGCGGATCGCGGTGGCACTCTCCGCAAAAGGCATCGCTGTGTTGCGGTTCGATTTCACCGGCCTCGGCTCGAGTGAAGGCGACTTCGCCAATTCGACCTTCTCCTCCAACGTCGCTGACCTTGTGCGAGCCGCCGATCACCTTCGCAAGGCCTACAACGCGCCCACACTTCTGATCGGCCATAGCCTCGGCGGCGCCGCCGTGCTGGCCGCAGCACACGAGATTCCCGATGCCAAGGCGGTCGTCACCATCGCCGCTCCGTCCGATCCTGCGCATGTCACCGGCCACTTCGCGGATTCGATCGAGAAAATCCGCAAGGACGGCCAGGCGGAAGTATCCCTCGCCGGCCGGCCGTTTACGATCAAGCGTGAATTCCTCGAGGACGTTGCCGAGCACAACCTGATCGGACACGTTGCCGGATTGCACAAGGCGTTGCTGGTCATGCATGCCCCGACCGACGATACCGTCGGAATCGACAATGCGACCCGGATCTTCGTCGCGGCCAAACATCCCAAAAGCTTTATATCATTGGCGGGCGCTGACCATCTGTTGAGTAACCGGCAGGACGCGCTCTACGTCGCCGATGTCATCGCAGCGTGGGTGGCGCGTTATCTCGATACAGCCGTATCGACAGAGGCCGCCGCCGACGAAGCCGGGCCGCGCGACGTCATGGTTCGCGAGACCCGCAACGGCAAATTCCAGCAAACGGTAACCGTCGGGCCGCACCGGATGCTCGCCGATGAACCGGTCGCCTCGGGTGGTGACGACACCGGACTCGGTCCCTACGACTTCCTGTTGGCGGGCCTCGGCGCCTGCACCTCGATGACCATGCGGCTTTATGCCGACCGCAAGTCGCTGCCGCTGGAGCGAACCACGGTGACGCTGAGGCACAGCAAGATTTACGCGGAAGATTGCGCCGAGTGCGAAACCAAGGCCGGCATGCTCGATCAGATCGATCGGGTCATCGCCATGGAGGGACCGCTGGATGCCGAGCAGCGCCAAAGGCTGATGGAAATCGCCGACAAATGCCCGGTGCACCGCACCCTGACCTCGGAAGTCCGGATACTGAGCCGCGCGGCGGATTGACGAACCCTCGCGCGGGCGTATGATTCCTTAGCTGGCGTTTTCCAAAGCGTTTTCGAGCGAAGTGGATACCGGTTCGCGTAACGAAAACGCGTCGAACGAAGACTGGAGCCGCTGATGCCGATCGTGGCGCGCGTCGATCCCAAATCGGTCTTCTCGCCCGAGGAATGGAACCACCTGACCTCGCGCAGCTCTTGGCGCGGCATGTGGCTGGTGGCTCATGCCTGGGGGACTATCCTGGGCGCGATTGCGCTGGTCGCGCTGTGGCCCAACCCGCTGACATGGCTGATTGCGGTGATGATCGTCGGGACCCGCCAGCTCGGATTGGCGATCCTGATGCACGAAGCCGCCCATGGCGGCTTGCACGCCAACAAGGCCATCAACGAATGGGTCGGGCAATGGCTGTGCGCGGTGCCGGTCGGCGCCGACCTCGCTAGTTATCGTTCCTATCATTTGCAGCATCACAAGTTCACGCAACAGCCCGAGGACCCAGACCTCTCGCTTTCGGCGCCGTTTCCGATCACGCAGGAGAGCTACGCCCGCAAGGCGGTACGCGACCTCACCGGCCAAACCTTTGTGAAACAGCGCCTGCCGCTGTTCCGGTCGCTGTTCCGCCGCGGTGAAACGAACGAGGAAGTGTCGCATGAGAGTTTCGTCTCAAGCGGCGCCGACAAGATGCTGCGCTTTCTGGCGGTGAATGTGACCATGTTCGTGCTGTTCTGGCTGGCCGGGGCGGCAATCTGGTATGGGACTGTCTGGCTGCTGGCGATGGCGACCTGGCTGTCGCTGGTGACGCGCATCCGCAACATCGCCGAGCACGCCTGCACCTCCACCGGCGAAGACCCGTTCAGCCACGCCCGCACCACGCTGGCCAATCCGATCGAGCGGCTCCTGATCGCACCCTATTGGGTGAACTACCACGCCGAGCATCATCTGTTCATGTATCTGCCGTGCTATCGCCTGCCCGAGGCACATCAGCTCCTGGTCGAGAAAGGCCTGATCAAGCGGATGGAAGTCCGCCCCGGCTATCTCGACGTGATGCGGCTCGCAACTTCGCGTCCGCTCTAGACCTCTCTCGCCGCGGTCAGCGGCGGAACGCGAAGCGTGCCGCGCAAACCCGCCGCCGTACCCAGCAGGATTCCGGCGACAGCCACGAAGGAAGAAAGCGCCAGCGTTGAGATCCCGGTCAGGCCCTGCCCGATCGAGCAGCCCAGCGCCATCGCGCCTCCCGACCCCATCAATGCCGCACCCGCAATCGAACGGAGCATGTGCCGTGGCGAGGCATAGCCTTCCAGATGGAAGCGGCGCGTTACCAGCGCCGCCGACAAACTGCCGGCAACGACGCCAGCTACCATGGCAATGCCGAAATTAAGCGTCAGCCCGGTCGATAGCATCACATACTGCACCGTATCGGCGACCGGGGCGATGAAGGTGAGCGAGGTGACGGCGGCCGGATTGAAATCATCCGCGCCCAGATAACCGGTCGCAAACCAGCCCGCGGCGACGAGGAGACCTACGGCCAATCCCGCGGCGATCTGCCCTCCCGCACGCCGGAACGGCGCATGCGCGAAGGCAAAGATGACGAGAACGGCTGAAATCACCAAGGCCGCAACCATCCTCGCGGAAACCTCGCCGAAACCGAACGCCCCCAGCAATTCCGGTAGTGATAGATAAGCCGGCTTGATCGTCGATACCTGCAAGAGCGCGATCCGCCCCGGCGCGATCAGCCCTCGCAGCGTCATCTGCGCGGAGATGCCGAGCACAATCACCACGACAAACGAACGCAGATTGCCGCGGCCGAGAAGCACCAGCGCGCGCGAGCCGCAACCGTTCGCAAGCACCATGCCGTAGCCGAACAACAGACCGCCGGCAAACATCAGCAGCACCGAGAACGACGGCTGGAGATAGATCGATTTGGCGAGATCAACGGCGCCATATCCTGCGAGACACTGGGTCGCCACGAGCGCCACCGCGAGCGCCAGTGCAAAGGTCCGGATCAGGCGGCTATCGCCCTCCGCCCACCAGCCACGCAGGCTGCTTAGCAGGCAAAAGCCGCTCAGCAGCCCGACGATGCCATAGGCAAACCCGATCAGCAGGCCCGCGCCGGAGACGACGTTGAAATCCGAGGGCATCCTAGTGTCCCAATTCCGAAGTTCGTATCATCCTGCGGCCCCACATTTACGAACTTCGGAATTGAAAGGACACTAGCAAACTTATTGATCTAGTGTGGCTTTGGTTCAGAAGTCCGCATAACGAACTCGCGGCAACAACGATGCGGACTTCTGAACGGCCACGCTAGTCGTTTTCCTATGGTCGCAGGATGACGCGATCGCGCGAGGAGCCGGCGACCGCGATAAACGCGGCCTTCGCTTCCTCAAGCGGATAGATCGCGTTTGGCTTGATCGGGAACGGCTTGAGATGTCCACTGACGAAGCCCGGCGATATCTCGCGGAGCACGGCACCGGTCGCGATCGACGGCAGGCCGAGCGAGTCAATGCCGACGTAGGTGTGCTGGCCGCGATAGAATTCCAGGATGTTGAACTGTACGATGCGGTCGATAGCGGAGATCAGGATCTGCCGTCCGCGTAGGGCAAGCGATTTGTGCGCCGCCTCGAAGTAGGGATCGCCGACGGTATTGAACACGATATTGACGCCCTTCCCGTCCGTCAGTTCGCGAACCCGCGCCACTACGTCGGTCGCCGAGGAATTGATGACTTCGACGGGTCCGTTGGTATGTCCCGCATAAACCTCGTGCTTGCGCGTCACGCCAATCACGCGCGCACCACGCCAGCTCGCGATTTGGACCGCGGCCTGGCCGACCTTGCCGGTCACGCCGAATATCAGCACCGTCTCGTGCCTTTCCGGCAGCCCCGCGCGGCGAAAGCCTTCGGTCGCCGTGACGAAGGGGACGCCGATTCCGGCGGCTTCCGCCCACGACAGGTTCTTCGGCTTCTCAACAACCGCCTCGGCCTCGACCGCGAGATAGGTGGCGTGGGTGCCGTCGCGCCGGATGCCGAGGTCGCCTGACGAGCCGAATACTTCGCGGCCGATCATGGCGGGCGGTCCATCAACCACGACCCCGGCGTAGTCGCGGCCCGAGGTACGCGGAAATACCGCGTAAGGCATCAATCCCGTGGCAGCCTTGATGTCGGAAGGATTGACCGCCGCCGCCTTGATCTCGATCAGCACCTCGTTGTCGCCGCGAGACAACGACCGCTGCTCGACGGCTGGCGCCACCGCCGCCGGCGTCTCGGCCTTGGCATTCAGCCGCACGCAGCGCGCATCGACTTCAAGAGGATGGTGACCGGGTTGGGAAGTCGGCATGGGCACTTTCGCTTTCTCAGCTATCCTGAGAACTAGTGGAGTGGATTTGACATTCGCTCCTCCTCGCCGCGAGTCCGCAAAGCGAATGTCAAATCCCAAACTCCACTAGAATCTAATAATTGCTGGTGATCCTACGATTCTAACATTCGCAAAAGTGGCCGCTGAGAAGGGATGCGAATGTTAGAATTGGATCACTAGCTACCCTTTCGGCCGCCTGTCGTAAACACGCTTGGCCTTGCCGAGAGAACGTTCCAGCGTGTCGGGCGCGACGACCCTGACCCGGGAGGTGATCCCGATCGTGTTCTTGATATGGGCGGTGATCCGCTCGGCCTGCTCGATCAGGCCATTACCGTCCCAGCGCTCCGGCCGCGCTTCGGCCTGGATGGTCAGTTCATCCATGCGGCCCTCGCGGGTGAGTTCCAGGATGAAGTGGCCGCCGCACCAGTCGGTGGCCAGCAGCACCTCTTCGATCTGGGTCGGGAACAGGTTGACACCGCGCAAGATGATCATGTCGTCGGAGCGCCCGGTGACTTTTTCCATCCGCCGCATCCCCGGCCGCGCCGTGCCCGGCAACAGCCGCGTCAGATCGCGGGTGCGATAGCGGATGACCGGAAAGGCCTCCTTGGTCAGTGACGTAAAGACGAGTTCCCCCATTTCACCGTCGGGCAGTACCGCCCCGGTCTGGAGATCGATGATCTCGGGATAAAAATGATCTTCCCAGATGTGAAGGCCATCCTTGGTCTCCACGCATTCCTGCGCGACACCGGGACCAATCACCTCCGAGAGCCCATAGATGTCGGTCGCATCCATGTCGAACGCCGTCTCGATCTCGACACGCATCGCGTTGGTCCAGGGCTCGGCGCCAAAAATGCCAAATTTCAACGACGATTTTCGGGGGTCGAGCCCCTGACGCTTGAACTCGTCGAGAATGGCCAGCATGTAGCTCGGCGTCACCGTGATGATGTCAGGCCGGAAATCGTTGATGAGCTGTACCTGCCGCTCGGTCATGCCGCCGGAGACCGGCACCACCGTGCAGCCGAGTTGCTCCGCACCGTAATGCGCGCCAAGGCCGCCGGTGAACAAGCCATAGCCATAGGCATTATGGATGATCATGCCGGTGCGCCCGCCCGCGGCACGAATTGAGCGCGCCATCACCGACGACCATGTCGCGATATCGGCTCTGGTATATCCGACCACGATCGGCCTGCCGGTCGTGCCGGAAGAGGCGTGAACGCGAACCAATTGCTCGCGGGGGACCGCAAACATGTTGAAAGGATAATTGTCGCGTAGATCCGTTTTCACCGTGAACGGGAATTTGGCGAGATCCGACAATTGCCTGAAATCCGACGGACGCACGCCGGCCTTGTCGAAGGCTGCCTTGTAATGCGCGACGTTATCGTAGGCGTGCGCGAGCGACCAGGCCAGGCGCTTAGTCTGCAACGCGATGATTTCGTCGCGCGAGGCGCGTTCGGCGTCATCCATCTCCGGGAGGTAGCCGCTCGATCCAGATTGAAGTTTGGTCGAAGCCATCGTGCGTTTCCTCAGAATGATTGTTTTGTAACACCCTTTATCTTTGATTGGCGTCGATTCCCGGCTCCGGCAGCCATGAGCCGCCGATGCTGCGGGAATGACCACGAAATTCAGCGATCACCACATCGCCCGCGGTGACCTGCACGTCGTAGATGCCGGAGCGCCCGTTTCGCGAAATCTCGCGCGCTCTTGCGACCAGGACGTCGCCGAGCTTGCCCGGCCGGATGAAGGTGATGTTACCCTGGGCGGCGACAACGCGCTCGTTGTGGGTATTGCAGGCAAAGGCGAAAGCGGAATCGGCAAGGGTAAAGATGAAGCCGCCATGGGCGATACGCTGACCGTTGACCATATGCGGCTCGACCGTCATCGTCAGCGTCGACTGCCCCGCGCTCACCTCGACAATCTTCATGCCGAGCCCCCTGCTGGCGTCGTCGTCCTTCCACATCGCATCCGCGCAGGCGCGGGCGAGATCGTCGGGCGATAACTGCGCGTTGGCGTTCACTGCGATCTTCTCCGTATTCGGGCCGCTAATGGCTAAACATGGTCGTAATCTACCACGACCCGGTCGGTCACGGGCCGCGCCTGGCAGGTGAGGATAAACCCCTTCTCGAGTTCCCATGGCTCCAACGAATAGTTGACCTCCATCCTCGCTTCGCCCTCGACGAGTCTCGCGCGGCAGGTCGAGCACATCCCGCCCTTGCACGCGAATGGCAAGTCGACGCCGGCGCGCAACGCGGCATCGAGAATGGCCTCGTCTTCGGCGACCGGCACCTCACGGCGCTTGCCATCGATAATCAGCGCGGCAAACGCCTTTGGCGGCGCGCTCGCGGGCACCACCGCCTTGGGCCGCGGCTTGCCGCCAAGGCCGGAAACAAATCGCTCGATGTGAATGCGGTCTGTGGGGATGCCGATGTCGCGGCAGGTCGCCTCGATATCCTCGCTCATGCCGGTAGGACCACAGATGAACACGTGATCGATGCTGGCTGCCGGCACCAGCGAGCGCAGCAACACCCTCACCTTCTCATCGTCCAGCCTGCCGTACAGGATCGGAATATCCTGCTCTTCGCCCGAGATGACGTGAAAGACCGAAAGCCGCTCGATGAAGCGATCCTTCAGTTGCTCCAGCGCCTCGCGGAACAGCATGCCTCCGGTCGAGCGGTTGCCGTAAAACAGAAAGAACTGGCTGTTCGGTTCGCGTGCCAGCACGCCCTTGATGATCGAGAGAAGGGGCGTGATGCCCGAACCGGCTGCAAAACCGACATGGATGCGTGCGGCTTCGGGCGCCGGCGCAATGCCAAAGCGGCCGGTCGGCGTCATGACATCGATTTCGGCGCCGCATTTTAGTTCATCCGCCGCCCAGCTCGAGAACGCGCCGCCATCGACCTTTTTCACTGCGATGCGCAGTTCGCCATCGTCGGGCCCCGAACAGATCGAGTAGGAGCGGCGCACTTCTTCGCCATCCATCGTCGTGCGCAGGGTCAGATATTGACCGGGCGCAAAGTGATAATCGTCTTGAAGCTCTTGCGGGATCGCAAAGGTCAGCGAAACCGCATCACGCGTTTCGCGACGCAGATCCTTGACGGCCAGACGATGGAAACGGGGAGGTAAAGACATTAGGAGCTACCCCCGTCATTGCGAGCGAAGCGAAGCAATCCAGAAAGACCCAATAGGGCTGGATTGCTTCGTCGCTCCGCTCCTCGCAATGACGACAGTTCTAGCATCAGTGACACTTGAAATAGTCGAAGGGTTCGCGGCAACTTTTGCAGCGCCATAGCGCCTTGCAGGAGGTCGAGCCGAATTCGGAAAGCACTTCGGTCTCGCCGGAACCGCATTGCGGGCACGCGACCCGCTGCACGCCGAACAATGCGCGGCGCGACGCTGTTTCTTGCGGCGGCGCGATGCCGTATTCGCGCAGTTTGCGCCGGCCGTTCTCGCTCATCCAGTCAGTGGTCCAGGCCGGCGACAAGGTGGTACGGACTTTTGGATCTCGAAACCCCTCGCGTTCCAGCGCCAGCTCGATTTCAAGCGCGATCATGTTCATCGCGGGACAGCCGGAATAAGTAGGCGTGATCGTCACTTCGACACGGCCATCATTGACGGCTACCTCGCGCAGCACGCCGAGATCGGCGATCGTCAGCACGGGAATCTCGGGGTCGACGACTTGCGCCGCGACATCCCAGGCACGCTGCCGTGTTTCCGCATGGTCGGCCACATCGATCACCATGACGCACCGGGAAAGGCTCGTTGCATCGATTGCAACTCGCTGAGCAGATGTCCGAGGTGCTCGCTGTGCCGCCCGCTTCGCCCGCCTTCCTGCATCCATTCTGATTTGGGCAGCGCAAGCGTCGCTTCACCCACAATTCGGGAAACCGTCTTGAGCCACTGCGGACGCAAGGCCGCCGGATCGACGGCGATCCCGCTCTCGATCAAGGCGCGCTCACCGTCATCGATCTCGAACATCTCGCCGGTGAACGCCCAGAGATCGTCGATGGCAGCCTGCATGCGGGCGCGACTCTCAGCCGTGCCATCGCCGAGCCGGAACACCCATTCCGACGAATGCCGAAGATGATAGGCGCTTTCCTTTTCCGATTTGGCGGCGATTGCGGCCAGCGTCGCATCCGACGATTTCATCATCGCGCGCCAGTAGAGATCGGCGAACGCGGCATAGAAAAACTGCCGCGCGATGGTATGGGCAAAATCGCCGTTCGGCTGCTCGGCCAGCAGGAGATTGCGGTATTGTCTGACATCGCGGAGGTAGGCGAGCTTGTCTTCGTCGTTGCCCTTACCCTCGGTTTGCGCCGCGTAAGAATAAAGCTCGCGCGCCTGCCCAAGGAGATCGAGGCCCATATTGGCGAGCGCCATGTCTTCCTCGAGCATCGGCGCATGACCGCACCACTCCGACAGCCGGTGCCCCAGAATCAACGCGTCGTCGGCGCGGCGCAGCACATAGAGCACCAGCGGGGTTTCACTGACCTGGATCGATGGCGTCGTCATCTACATATGCCCGACTTCGTCGGGCACCTCGTAAAATGTCGGATGACGATAGATCTTCGATTCCGCCGGCTCGAACATCATGCCCATCTCGGCCGGGTCTGATGCAGTGATGGCGCTCGACGGCACCACCCAGATCGACAATCCCTCGCCGCGGCGCGTGTAGACGTCGCGGGCGGCCTGAAGCGCCAGCGTGGCATCGGCCGCATGCAACGATCCGACATGCTTGTGCGCCAGCCCATTACGGCTGCGAATAAAGACTTCCCATAGCGGGGTGTTCGGCGTGGCCATCGATGACCTCCCTGGCTCTTATTCGGCGGCTTCTGCGGTCTGACGAAATCTGCGCTTTTCGGCATAGGCCGCGGCAGCCTCGCGCACCCATGCGCCCTCTTCATGCGCCTTGCGCCGCGCTGCCATCCGGTCGCGATTGCATCGGCCGTTGCCGGCCAGCACCTGCTTGAATTCGGTCCAGTCGATCGCGCTGTATTCCCAATGCCCCGTCGCCTCGTTCAACTTCATGCCGGGGTCAGGGATTGTCAGCCCGAGATAGTTTGCCTGCGGCACCGTGGCATCGACGAATTTCTGACGCAGTTCGTCATTCGAAAAGCGCTTGATCTTCCATCGTGTCGAGGTGTCGCTGTGCTGGCTCGCACTATCGGGCGGCCCAAACATCATCAGCACCGGCCACCACCAGCGATTCAACGCGTCCTGCGCCATCGCCTTCTGCTCTTCTGAGCCGCGGGAAAGCGTCAGCATGATTTCATAGCCCTGCCGCTGGTGAAAGGATTCCTCCTTGCAGACACGGATCATCGCGCGGGCATAAGGGCCGTAGGAACAACGGCACAGCGGGATCTGGTTCATGATCGCCGCACCATCGACAAGCCAGCCGATCACGCCGATATCCGCCCAGGTCAGCGTTGGATAATTGAAGATGGAGGAATATTTGGCCTTTGCCGGCCAGCATCTGGTCGACGAGTTCCTCGCGAGAGCTGCCGAGCGTTTCAGCGGCGGCATAAAGATAAAGGCCGTGGCCGCATTCATCCTGAACCTTGGCGAGCAGCGCGGCCTTGCGGCGCAGCGACGGCGCGCGGGTAATCCAGTTGCCTTCCGGCAGCATGCCGACGATTTCGGAATGCGCGTGCTGCGAAATCTGCCGCGTCAGCGTCTTGCGATAGGCTGATGGCATCCAGTCGTTCGGTTCGATGCGATCTTCGGCATCGATCCGCGCCTGGAATTGCGCCGCCTTCGCGCCCTCCTCGACAACACGCTCCTCGCCTTCCGAACTATTGAGCGCCTGGGTGTACATGCGCCGATCTCCGGGGTTGTTATCGCCAAATATATAACAAAATTTTCGATCTGCAACATGTTTTTGTAACATATTAATCGCGGAAGCGCCGCGCCAGTTCCGCTGCGGCCTTTGGCAAAGCGCCGCTTCCATTCAAACCGTGATGGTCGAGCCACTGCTCGGAGGCGGGCAACACGGCGCGATAAATCTCCCCGCACAGCGCTCGCGCGGCGCTTCCGGGCCAGTTCTTTGGCAGCAGGGCCGAGGGGAGCAAGGGGTCGCGCAGCACCACCCGCCGGTAATGATGGATCAACAGAATCCGTGCCGTAAAAGCTTCCAGCTCCGACAGCCGCGCGCGACGGTCGAGCCAACCGCGCAGCGGCTCGAATGCCTTCATGAATTTCAGATAAGCGTCGGCGGTGCGGTCGAGCGGCCAGCTTTCGGAAAGCAGCCGCCGGCCACTGTCGTCCTCTGCCGATACTTCCAGACGGATTGCGGACGCGGCCTCCTCCGGGAGCGGAACGCCCGAGGGCGCCACCCATACGCCCGGAAGCGGACTTCCGAATCCGGCGTTCCTCAGCGCCTCCCGCGAAGCGTCGCGGTCGCCGGCTTTGCCGATCAACAGCAGTTCGAAGCGGCCGCTCCAATCAGATGGCGGCGGATCGTAGATGTGGCGTGTTGCTGCCTCGAACGTGCGATGGCCGCTCGCCGCAAGACGGTAAAAACTGTTGCGGCCGACCTTCTCGCGCTCCAGCCAGCCATCGGCCGCCAGACGTGACATCGCGGTGCGCACCACACCGCCATCGATATCGAGCGCTTCGAAGAATTGCAGCAGCGTACCGAGCCAGACCGAGCCGCCACGCGGCACGATTGCGTCGCCAAACACGGTGATCACGATCGAGCCGGTGCGCGAAGGTTCGCGCTTGAGCTGATCGACAATGCGGGCGAGCGGCTGCGGCATAGCCAAGGCTTAGCGCGTTTTGCGGATTCTCGAAAATAGGTGGGTTAGCCCCGCAAGGGGCCGACAAGCGGTAAGCGCGACAGACTTACCGGTTCGGGTCGGGATAAACGAGGCTGCGCCAGCCCGAGCGGTCGAACGGCTTCCACTGGCCTTCGGTCTGCGCAAGCCGATCCGCCACCGCATAGACGACGGCCGGATGATGGCCCATGCCGCAATGGCTGCTTTCGACCTCGATGCTTTCGGCAATCGGAGACGACTGCTCCTTGCAGCCCTGCCAGGCGCAGATGCCGTCGGTGCGGCTGAAGACCGCCGTGGTCGGCACCGGTGGCGCTTCCGACAGCGATCCGCCGAAGCGATGGTCTTCCTCGGCGCGGCGGCCGCTGGCCATCTCATAGACGCGCCAGGCGTTGGTGGCCTTGGGGTGGCCGGCGAACGGGCTGCCGAGCGTGATCACCGAGCGCACGCGGTCGGGCATCATCTTGGCGAGCTGTCGCGCATAGAGCCCGCCGAGGCTCCAGCCGACCAAACTGATTTTGCGTCGATGGGTGTCGCTGAGTTCGCGCACGAGATCGACCATGCCCTCCTGCACCCCATGGCGCAGGCCGAGATTGCGGCCCTGCCGCCAGCCGCTCACCGCGTAGCCCCTGTTTTTCAGGAAGCTGCGCAGCGGACGGGTAGAGGTATCGGAGGCGACGAGGCCTGGAAGCACGAGAACCGGATGCCCGTCACCGCGCGGCGCCAGGCTCAACAGCGGCAAGGCGCCGAGAAACGCGCCAAACTCATGGATCGCCCGCCCTTCGAGAAACATCAGGGTTCTCGACGGCGGGCGCAGCGTTTGGGCGGTCGCGGACATCGTGTCTTCCCTTCGAGCTTCAGCTAACAGCTATGGCGCCGATTCGGCTCATTCAAGCTGCAGCGCGCGGGCCGAACAATAGCCGCACCCCGCAAAAGGCAGGAAAATTCAGGGCTAGGCCCTCTTGCGCAGCGGAGAATCCCGGCTTTTCGGGGCAGTCGCTTGCTGCCCAAAAAAGAAGGCCCGCCAAAGCGAGCCTTCAAGGGGGATACTAACTCAAGACGCTACGACAAAGAGCGATCAGGCAGTCTTGGTGTAGACCTTGGCGAAG
Organism: uncultured Alphaproteobacteria bacterium; assembly: GCA_963775545.1. GTDB lineage: Bacteria > Pseudomonadota > Alphaproteobacteria > Rhizobiales > Xanthobacteraceae > Bradyrhizobium. The sequence continues at coordinate 239,012 of CAVZJE010000018.1, read as the reverse complement.
TTATCCTGCGCGGTCTTCGCACCTTCAGTGACGAGCTTGCCGAGATACTCGGTCGACGCCTTGGCGCGCGAAACAACCGTTTCGCCATGCGCACGCAGCAAATCCGACTGGATCTGGACGGCTTCGTTGATCGACTTGGCCGAAGCAAGCTTGTCGACGCCGGCGAAGAATGCCTCGGCATCCTGGTAGAGGGCCTGCTGGATGTTGCGGCTGATCTTGACGGCCTCACTGACCGAACCCGTCACGGCGGATTCAAGCACTTCAGTGGCCTTTTCCGAACCAGCGTAGAAGTCAGCGGCGCGAACCTTGGCGGTCTCGGCCTGCTTCTTCACGAACTCGCGGGCAGCCTCGGGAACTTCGAGGTTCTGGAAGCTCTTGAAAGCTTCGGTCACGGGCGCGAAGGCTTCTTTGACGCTGTTCAGCACAGAATTGGTCTCGGTGGTCATGGGGGTTTCTCCATCCTCGGTTTGAGCTATGGGCTCACCCCGTCCGGATTGGCCCGGGGCAACCTCTATATGGCATAGTTAATGGTGCGGCGCAACATTGATGTTGCATCGCGGTATCACAAACTCGTGATTGTAGGAATAAAAGTAAATAATAGGGCAATTCGCAAGGGAACTGGCGAAATGACGCCCTTCAGGTGGGCGCGACCGCTCCCGGAAGCCCGTAAGCCTCCATCTGAGCCCGTACCTGCGACACATTATGTCCAAGGACGACGATGTCGTGCTTTCTACCGCCGGCGTCCCTGACATGGTCGCGCAGTAATGCCTCGGCCTTGAAGCCAAGGCTCTCGAACAGCGCGATCGCGGCCTGCTGGTCGACCGTCATCTGCACCGACAGCTTTTCGAGCCCCGCGCCGAGCGCAAGCGCAAAGGTCTCCTGCGACAGGGCCCGGCCGACCCCCTTCCCGCGCACGTCGAGCGAGACCACCATCCGGATTTCGCCGACATGGGGCGACCAGGAATGCGAGTCCCTCACCAGGGTGCCGCAACCGACTACCGCACCGTCCTTGACCGCGAGCAAGCTCGTGATATCGCCGCGCTCGATTTCGTTGATCCAGGCCGACAGCACTTTCGGCTGGCTGATGTTGCGCGGCAGGAACAACAGGTCGTGGGTCGGCAGCGCCTTTGCGAACTTCAGTACGGCCGCTTCATCGGCGCGCGTCATCAGACGGAATTCGATTTCGCCAGCTTCCGTGGCCACCCGGCGCGGATAGGAACGTGTCTCACTCATATCGATCTCTCGCCTAGCCATGAATTGAGTTGGGGCCATAGCCGGCGGACTGCATTGGGGCCAGCAACCAGGCTGACGTGACCGCCCTTGAGGATGACCTCCTCCTTGTCGGCCGAGCCGATTTTCGCAATCAGTGGCTTGGCCGCCTCGTAAGGCACGATGTGATCATGTTCAGCAACCGCATGCAGCATCGGCACCTTGATATTGGCGATATCGGCCTTCCGCCCGCCCACCGTCATAGTGTCGTTGAAGAGCTTGTTGTCCCACATCAGGTCTTTAGTGATCGCGCGGAAATATTCGCCCGCCAGCGGCAGCGTATCGGTCGCCCAGCGGTCGAACATCCGGTACGATTTCACGAACTCGTCGTTCCAGATGTTTTCCCACAACTGGACCTGGCTTGCCGCGCGCGAGGCCGGACGCAACATCTCGAATGAAGAAAGGATCATCTCGGGCGGTACGTTGCCGATGCTGTCGACGAGATGGTCGACGTCAAAATAGCGGCGGTCGGAGAAATTCTGAAACAGCTTCATTCCCTCGGAAATCGACCGGCGTGGTGAAGCAGATCAGGTTTTTCATCGGCCCGTCGGCAAAGATCGATCCGTACAGCAACGACAGCACGCCGCCGAAGCAATAGCCGATCACGGTGACATCGTTCTCGCCGGAGTCGCGCTGCACCTGGCGCACGCAATCCGGAACGAAATCGAGGACATAGTCCTCCATCCGCAGGCTCTTCTCTTCGGGCTTCGGCGCGCTCCAGTCCAGCATGTAGACGTCGTAGCCGCGCTTCAGGAGAAACTCGATGAAGCTCTGGCCCGGCACCATGTCGAGGATGTAGCCGCGATTGGTTGTCGCCATCACGATCAGGATCGGCACGCGGTAGAGCTCATCCGCAACCGGCCGATAGTGATAGAGATTCATCGTGCCGCGGCTACTGAGAATGTCCTTTGGGGTCGAGCCGAGTGACGGCCCCGATGTCGAGATATATTCGACGCCCTTGATGCTGCGCTGGATCGCGCGCTGAACCTCGGACTGGATCCGCTCCGGGATCGAAGCAAAGTCGAGACCTGCCAGATCTGGAGCGGAAGCCACTTTCATTTTGGTTCTCCGCCGGCAGGCGGTGGGCGCTTGGTGCGCGGCGGCCGTGGAGTTGCCGACGAGCCGGCGGACGGGTTGGCGGCATTGCCTTGCATCTGGTGCAGCACCGCCTTGATCTCGTTGAGCTGGCCCTCGATCGATTGCAGCCGTTCGGCCATACCGACCATCTGGGACCGGCTCGGCAGGTTCATCGAGAGAAGGTATTTCTCCATGAGCTCGCCGAGCTGCTTTTGCGCGCCGGCCGTCGCTCCGCCCACCTGGTTGACGCCTTGCTGAACTCTGGCGAGGCCATGGCCTGATTGGCGAAGGCGTTAAATCCCTTCTCCATCTCGCCGATCATGTTCTGCCACAGCGCTACCGGGTCGTTGCTCTTGTCTGCCATCGGCGTTCTCCAGCCTGACCGCGGTACCAACGTCGGTTACGTCGACAGATCGGCGGCCAAATTCCGTGAAACGGGAAAGCCACCCCAATGATATCGGTCATAGCACACCGTTGCGTGAAGCCGGTCAACCGCACGCCGCCAATTTAATGCCTAGTGTGGCGACTCTGACGTTCCTTTCAGTGCTCCGGCGAATTCTTCGAAGGAACGTCAGAGTCAAAGCCACACTAGAATCATATAGTTGCCAGTGTCCCTTTGGTTCTGACATTCGTAAAAGTGCCCGCTGCGAAAAAGATACGAATGTCAGAACCGGGACACTGGTGCCTTCTGCAGCGCGAAAAAGCATGTCATAAAACGGCATCAGAAACCTCTTTCCAACCATGCGAGAAGGAAACGCCGAGGTGAACCCGTCCGCCCACCAACCGCCGCAGATGGCGAAGGCCAACGGTATCGAGCTCTGCTACGAGACGTTTGGCGACCCATCCGCCGAACCGCTGATCCTGATCATGGGTCTGGGCGCCCAGATGATTCATTGGGACGATGACTTTTGCCGGCAGCTCGCCGCGCGCGGCTTCCGCGTGATCCGCTTTGACAATCGCGACATCGGCCAGTCCAGCCGGCTCTCCGGCGGAAAGCCCTTGACGGCGTTTGAGATGCTCAAGCTGCGTCTACTGAAAATCCCGGTCAAGGCGCCCTACCGGCTGCGCGACATGGCGGAGGATACCGTCGGCCTGATGGACACGCTCGGCATTGCGTCCGCCCATCTGGTCGGCGCTTCCATGGGCGGCATGATCGCCCAGGAGATCGCGATTTCGTTTCCGCAACGCGTGCGTTCGCTCACCTCCATCATGTCCACCACCGGCAATCCGAAAATTCCCGGTCCGACGCGCGAGGCCATGGCCGTGCTGATGGCGCCTCCGCCGAAGTCGCGGGAGGAGTTTCTCGAACGTTTTGGCAAGACCTGGAAAATCCTTCGCGCAGGCTCCTTCCCCGAAGACGAGGCGCTCGATCTCGGCCGAGCCGAGCGCACCTTCGCCCGCGGCCTCAATCCCGCCGGCGTCGGCCGCCAGCTCCGCGCTATTCTCGCCTCCGGCAGCCGCAAGGAGCGGCTTCGCACCGTCAAGACGCCGACGCTTGTGATCCACGGCACCGTCGATCCGCTGGTGCACCCCGCGGGCGGCAAGGATACCGCGGCTTCGATTCCCGGCGCCAAGCTGGTCATGATCGAACGCATGGGCCACGCGCTGCCGATCCCGATGTGGCCACAGATCATCGATGCCATCGACAAGCATGCGCATTCCGCACATACGGCCACGATGCATTAAGCAACGAGGAGAACTCCATGAAATTGGAAGGCGGATGCTATTGCGGCCAGGTGCGTTACATCGCCGAAGGCGACCCCATGCTGAAGGCGCAATGCCATTGCCGGGAATGCCAGTATATCTCGGGCGGCGCACCCAACATGTTCATGCTGATGCCGGTCGGCGGTTTCAGCTACACCAAAGGTACGCCCAAGCAGTTCAAGCGTAGCGACCTTGAAGGCGCGGTCACGCGCGAATTCTGTGCCGAATGCGGCACCCATCTGACGACACGCCGGCCCGGACTGCCGGCCGTGATCCTCAAAATCGGCACGCTTGACGACCCCGCCTCGTACGGCAGCCCGAAGATGGCGATCTACACCTGCGACAAGCAGGTGTTCCACACGATCCCCGAGGGACTGCCGAGCTTCGAGAAGCTGCCGCCGCGGTAAAGGCTATCCGCCAGCCCAAACATCGAGCACGTAGCGATTTTTGGCGCCGAGGTCGTCGATCCAGCGCTGGGCAGCGTCGGCATCCGCACCATTGCGTTCGCGATAGATCGCAACCAGCGTCGCCTTGACGTCGGGCTCCATCTTGCTGCCGTCGCCACAGACATAGATGATCGCGCCCGCCTCGATCAGCGCCCATACGCGGTCCTTCTCGGCCGCAACCAGATTCTGCACATAGGTCTTCGGGCCATCGCCGCGGGAGAACGCGGTGTATAGCTCGGTGATGCCATCTGTCGCGAAGACCTTCAGTTCTTCGGCGTAGAGGTAATCCTGCTCGGGATGCCGGCAACCGAAGAACAGCATAGCCGGACCAAGCGTGGCGCCCTTGGCCTTCAGCGCGGCGCGCTCCTGCAGGAAGCCGCGGAATGGCGCCAGCCCCGTGCCGGGACCGATCATGATGACAGGCACGCTCGGATCCGCCGGCAAGCGGAAGCCCGCTTTGGTTTCGCGTACCGTGGCATGGATGGTGTCGCCGGCGCGCCGCCGCGACAGATAATTCGAGCAAACGCCCTTGTAGATGCCGCGCCCTGAGCTTGCCGGCGCCTCGACGACCCCGACCGTCACACTACATCGCGCAGGATCAGTAGAGGGCGAGGACGAAATCGAATAATAGCGCGGCGCGAGCAGCGAGAGCATTTCGAGATAGACATGCAGCGGGAGTTCGCAGGCCGGATATTCCTCGAGCAAATCGAACACCGATTTGCGCTTGTCGAGCACTTCGTTCCTGTAGCGCTCGGCCGACGCTTCATCGTCGCTGGCGAAGGCCTCAAGCTTGGGCTTGGTGACCGGGCAGCGCGTGTGCTCGGACATGATCTGGATTTGCTTGCGGGTTGCGACCTGTTGCAGCTCGACGAATTCCGTCAGCAGCCGGCCGACCGATATGACCTCTCCCGCGGGCAACTGCGCGCGGCGGCCTTCGGCGACCTGGAGGCGGATCTGATCGGCGGGCTGGAAACCAAAACGCCGCGCCACCATATCCACCAGCGTCGGATCGTTGCGCGGTACGACGCTCAAATGGTCGCCGACGCGGTAGGCGACGCCGGGCGGCAGTTGCACCTCGATATGTCGGGTCGAGCGGTCTGATGGATTGGCGACCGGCCTTGTTCTGCAATTCGGCGTTGGCCAATATCTTCATTGGCGAGGCGCCGCCAAGCGTGACCGCGACGTTCGCCACCGAAGGCGCTACCGGCTCGATATTGTAGAGCGGCTCGTCGTTCGCGCTGCGGCTGAAATTGGAGTCGACACCGAACTCCTTCACGGCCTCTGGCGCGGCTTTGGCGAACCATTGCTCGAATTGCCCGTCCAGATCGCTTCGGGCATCGCCCTCGCCGCGTTCATAGACGCTGCGGCCGCCATGGGCGGTCAATTTCTCGTCGATGAACCGCGGAATTGACTGGTAGGTCGCGGCCCAATCGCTGTTGCCGCAACCAAAGACCGCGTAGCGGACTTTCGCAAACGTACCCTTCGGCAGATCATCGCCAAGCCATTTGACGAACTGCGTGGCGTTGTCCGGTGGCGCACCATTATAGGAGGCGCAGAAAATCAACACGCCGCCCTGTTCCGGCAGTTTGCCGACGTAGTCATCGAGCGGCGCAAGCTTGGTGGCGAAACCGTTGACTTCGGCAAGATCGGCCACGCGGGTGGCGAGTTCTTCGGCGGTGCCTAGATTGGATCCGTAGAGCACGAGCAGCGGCGTGTTATGGGCCGGACGGGTTCGTGCGCGCGGCGCGGCCGCGCCTGCCGAAGGCGCCGGCATCGCCACACCCGCATGGGCGCCGCGCTCCTTCTCGTCTCGCGGGCGCACCTTGATCTTGAAACCTTCGGGCTTGATCGTCAGCGTTTCCTTCAGATGCATCTGGTAGCGGTCGACGTCGATCAGCCTGAAGCGCTGCAGGATCATGCCGATTGCCAGCGCGGCCTCGTGCATCGCAAAGCCGCGGCCGATGCAGGCGCGCTGTCCGTTGCCGAACGGCTTCCAGGCGTTGACGGGACGCGCGGCCTCGGCCTCGCGCGAAAAATTCTCCGGATTGAATACATCGGGATTGGGCCCCCACACCGAGGGATCGCGATGCAAGGCGAGCACCAGGACGGTAATAAATGTGTTCTTCCTGAGCTTGTACTTGCCGCCGATGGTCTCATTGTTCAGCGGCGAAATGCCGTAGGCCGGCGCGGGCGGCCACATCCGCAAGGCTTCTTTGAGGACCTGCGTGATGTAGGTGAGCTGCGTTACCTGCTGATAGGTAGGCCTCGCGTTGATGTCGGGGCCAAGCACCCGATCGACTTCTTCGTAAGCCTTCTTCAGCACTTCGGGATGCTTCAACAGCGCGTAGATCGTGCAGGACAATAAACCACTCGTGGTTTCATGTCCTGCAATGAGGAAGGTATTGATCTGGTAGCGGATGTTGACGTCGTCGAGCTGCGTGCCGGTAGAGCGATCGACCCCCGTCATCATCGCCGCCAGCATGTCCTTCTTGTCGTCGGCGGCGGCCGCGTTCCTGCGCCGCTCGGCGACGATCTCGTCCACCATCTTGTTCATGAATTCGACGTCGCCTGCGAGATCGCGCCGCCGCTTCTGCATCCAGAGATTCTCCAGCGGCAGGCCGCGGATCATCATGATGGTTTCGAGCGAACGCACCAGCGACTCGACGAAGGGATGATAGTCGCGCCGGTAAAACGAGTTGAATCGGTAATCGAAGCCGCACAGCCCAATGGTGTCGAGCGTCAGCGCAGTCATGTCGTGAACGACGTCGATCTCGTCGTCGGCGTTCAGCCGATCCCATTTCTTCACGAGCTGTTCGGCGATATCGACCATGCTCGGGTGATAGGATTGCATCGCGCGATTGCCGAACGGCTGCATCAGGATGTTGTGCGCCTTACCCCAGTTCGGCTCGGTCGTATCCGCCGTAAACAGTCCGTCACCGGCGATCGCGCGCACCCGCCGCAACGGCCCGCGCACCGCCTTGTCGAAACGCTTCTCGTCGCTCAGTTCGTCGACGAGGTCGTGGCCCGAGACGATGACGATCGGCGCGCCCATCATGTCGAGCCAGAAGATCGGTCCGAGCTCCTTGGCGAGCCGGGCGAGGTTCTGCACCGGTGCCGTCGAATCCAGCGACAGCATATTGCCGACAACAGGTTTTGTAGGCGGATGCGGGATTGGAGCTAGCCGGTTTGACGACGCCATTTTCGGTAACATTCCCTGTCTTCTAGGATTCGTCATTCCGGGATGGTCCGAAGGACCAGACCCGGAATCTCAAGATTCTCCGATGTGCAATTGCACATCGTAGTTCGATGCTACGCATCGCCCCGGAATGACAATTCTAGTCGCTTCGTTCGCAATGACGGCTCCTAACCAAATCGCTTCCGCCGCCATTCGATCAGCTTGACGCTGACTTCTTCCGGCTTTTCCTGCTGCGTCCAATGGCCGCTGTCGCGAACCAGGTATTTTTCCAGATCAGGCACCAGTCTTTCCATGCCGTCGGCCGCTGAGGGCGGCAGTACCGCATCGTTCTCCGCCATGATCATCAATGCCGGCACGCGAACCGTATGATCCAGTTCCGCGGAACGCCGCCAGTTGCGCGACATGTTGCGATACCAGTTGATGCCGCCGGTGAAACCGGTTTTGGCAAAGGTGTCGACGAACACCCGCTTCTCATCCGGCGACAGGATCGGCGTGCGCGGATCGTATTTGACGTCATAGGCCGCGATCATCTGCGGAAACGCCAGATTGGTCTTGGGCGATGCGCCGACACCCGCAGTCGGCGCCTCGCCCGGCGCGTCGTCCTTACGTGGCGGCGGCTTGCGCATGAAGGCATCGAAAGTCTGCTCGACGCGGCTGCCGAAAATCCTGTCGGGCTCGCGCGCGGGGTCCTGAAACTGCACGATATACATGCTGTCGCCGAACCTCTTGCGCAGCAGTTCGATCGGATCAGCTGGCGGTCGCGCGGTATGCGGCGTGTTGACGCCGACGACGCCGGCGACGCGGTCGCGATGCCGAAGCGCCATCTGCCAGACGACAAATCCGCCCCAGTCGTGGCCAACGAAAATCGCCTTGTCGATCTTCAGATGATCGAGCAAGCCGACGAGATCGCCGGTCAGATGCTCTAGATCGTACGCTTCGACGGGCTCCGGCCGGTCGGTCGCGCCATAGCCGCGCTGGTCCGGCGCAATCACGCGGATGCCGGCCTCGCTCAGCGCCTTGATCTGATAACGCCAGGAAAAAGCCATTTCCGGCCAACCGTGACAAAGGATGACGGGTGGCGCGTCGGAGTGCGGGCCCGCTTCATAAAAGCCCATCCGAATCCCGTTAACTTCCGCAAATTGCAACGGCGGCATTTCAAGCATGGCTCTTCCCTACTCGGCAGCGCCTTTGACCTCGGCGGGCGGCGGCGCAAAGGCGGCCTCAAGTGCGGCAAATTCGTCCGGCACCATGTCACACAGCACCTGAACATGCGGAATGATATTGGCGCCGGCGATAAAGCCAAAATCCAGTTGGTCGCGATAGCTTTGCACGGTGATATTGAGCGCCAACCCGTGGGTCGAGATCGACACCGGGAAAATGTGCAACAGCTCGGCGCCGGCCGCGTACAGCGTCTGACGCGGTCCCGGCACGTTCGACACCGTGATATTGGCCGCCGGCGGCAACACGTCCGACAGGCTTGAACGGCTGTAAAGCAGCGCAAGAATCTGCACCAGGATCGGCGCACCCAGCATCGAGACGTTGGATATCTGCGGCATCAAGGCGCGCAGGGGATGCGACATCTCCTTGGACTTGGTGGATTGTGCGATGATCGTCTCAAGCCGCGTCTTTGGGTCCTCGACGTTGGTCGCGATCGAGCAGATCATGCCGAATACCTGGTTGTTGGCGTCCGTATTCCCCTCTTCGCGCAGCGAGATCGGTACGCCCGCCGTCAAGGATTTCGAGGGCAGCGCGCCGCGCTCCACCAGATAGCGCCGGACCACGCCACTCGATATTGCCAGCACAACATCGTTGAGCTTGCCGCCGGCCGCCTTCGCAACCGCTTTGGCGCTGGACAGCGGAATGGAAACGCCGGCAAAACTGCGCTCGGACGATATCTGCTTGTTGAGGATCGTCGGCGGCGACATCATGCCGGCGATGCTGTCGCGCGACTTCGGATCGGCGATCTTGCCGACCACTTCCGAGACGCTCTTGAGCAAGGTCGGAACATTACCGGCGAATTTCACCGCGTTCTCGATCTGGAACATCGCGTTATCGAACAGGATCGATCCGAGATCGCTTTTGCCGGAACGCGGCAGCTCGAGGCTCTTGGCCGCAGCCGAAGCATCGAACGATTGACGCCAAAGCTGCTGATAGGAGTCCAGAAGATTGGCCGCGATGTCGCGCGGCTCCTGACCGACCTTGGCGCGCGCTGCCGGTGGCTCGATTTCGCGAGGGACCGGCGTCACATCGTAGATCATGTTGGTCAACGCCGCGCCCGCGCCGCCGTCGATGCAGGCGTGGTGCATCTTGGAATAGAGGCCGATCTCGTTGTCCTTCATGCCCTCGAAGACATAGAATTCCCAGAGCGGACGGGCGCGGTTGAGCAGCTTGGCGTGCATCCAGCCGACGATCCGTTCCAGCGTGGCGCGATCATGCGGCGCCGGCAGGCTGCCGCGGAAGATGTGACGATCGATATCGAACTGGTCATCCTCGACCCATGACGGGTGATCGATGTCGAGCGGCGCCTTTTCCAGGCGCGCTTTCAGGATCGGCGCGACGTGCAGGCGCGAGGCGATCATCGCCTTGAAGTCTTCGAAGAAGTCTCCCTTGTAATCCTCCGGCAGACGGAAGATCGCCATGCTTCCGACATGCATCGGCATTTCCGGCGTTTCCAGATACAGAAACGACGCGTCCATGGACGATAGTTTCCTGGCGTCGCTCATAGGCTCCTCCCGCGAACAGTTACGGCTCGCACCTGCGGCGGTGCTTTTATTCTGGTGCCGACTTTTCGAAGTTCGTGCTCCACCTCAGCACCCACCTTCACGAACTTCGAAAAGTTATCGGCACCAGCAAACTTAGGATTCTAGTGCCGCTTTCCATTTGAAGTTCCTGGACGGAATTTGCCGCTTGTGCTGCAGGAACTTCAAATGGGCCGCACTAGTGTTGAGACAGTCCCTTAACCGGGGGCACTAATTTAGGATTGTGCCCGCTCTCGCGGCGCATATGCAATGGCAAAGGGCCCCGACCGCTCAAATTGGCTGAATTGACCTTCGGGCTGGGCCAGGCGGTCGGCTACCGCCCACAATACCGCCGGATTGACACCAAGCCCGACATGGCTGGCGAGGTGTACTTCGATTTCTCGGCGGCGGCCGATGGCCGCAGCAGGCAGGTTTTCCAATTAACCACGCCATCGGCGCGCGAAAAAATCGATGTGGTCGGAACCTGCAGATCGCCGGAAAGCGCCTTGAGCAATTCGGGATCGTCGCCGACCGCTTCGCCCGACAGCGCTTCGTAGAGCCGCGTCGCATTCGTGGCCCGCACATCGTTCGCAAAAGGGCTTCCCAGCGTCACGACATAGCGCACCAACTCCGGCGCGTTAAGCGCGAGGTCACGCGCGTAGACGCCGCCGAGGCTCCAGCCGATAATAGAGACCTTGCGGCCGGAGTTCGCGTGGATCTCGGCAAGCCGATCACGCAACGCCGAGCGCATGCGCGAGATACCGCCGAGGTTTCGGCCCATCTGCCAAGCATGGGCATCGTATCCGAGTTCGGTCAAATAGCGGCGCATCGGCGCCATCGAGAGGTCGCTGGCGAGAAATCCCGGCAATGCCAGCACCGGGTGGCCGTCGCCTCTCGGCGCGCGCATCAACAACGGCGACATCAACAGGCTGGCGTTGAATTCGAATATCGCGCGCATCTCGGCCAGAAGCAGACCGAGACCCGGCGGACGAAGCGGACCGCTCGCCGGGATTTCGTCTCCTTCAGGCGAGGATGTCATTTCTTGTCGGGTGTGCGCGTGCTGCCAAGGCCGGTGCTGAGGCCGGTCATGGCCGCGAACATATCGCTAAATCGCTCGGCGAATTTCGGATCGAACGAAAGCCAGCTTTGCATCAACGCCTCGGGCGAGACCTTCTGGATATTGTCCAGCATCTGGTTCTGGAGCTTCTCCATCACCGCCGTCTGCATCGGCTGCACATCCGGAAGCCCGAAAAACTGTCGCGCCTCGAGCGGCGTGCAGTCGATTTCAACGTTAACCTTCATGGGTGCTCCCAACGGTAGTGGCGCGATGCAGCCAGTGTTCCGGTTCTGACATTCGTACAGTATCGCAGCAGGCACTTTTACGAATGTCAGAACCAAAGGGGCACTGGAAAATTATAGTCTCTAGTGTGGCTTTGACTCTGACGCTCCTTTGACGAGATCGCTGCGAAACTGAAAGGAACGTCAGAGTGGCCACGCTAGTATCGCCACGACCGGCAGCAGGAGGCAAGCCGCAAAAGCCAGATGTGATCAGCCAAAGCGATCGGCGGCGAACGGCCGCGGGTCGGCAAAAGGCGCCGTGCCGGTCATCATTTCCGCCAACAGGCGGCCGGTGGCTGGACCGAGCGTTAGTCCATGGTGTTGATGGCCGAAATCGAACCAGAGGCCGGGATGGCGCGGCGCCGGGCCGATCACCGGCAGCATGTCCGGCAGGCATGGCCGCGCGCCCATCCAGGGCTTGGCATCAACGGCCTCACCCAGCGGAAACAGCGCGCGTGCCCGTGGCAAGGCTCGTTCAATCTGGATCGGCCTTGGCGGCGCATTGCGACGGGCAAACTCCACGCCGGTGGTCAGGCGAATCCCCCGGTTCATCGGAGCAAGCAAATAGCCGAGATCGGAATCCAGTACCGGGTGATTGAGTACGGCATTGCCGCTCGCCTTGAGATGCAGATGATAACCGCGCTTGACGCCAAGCGGGATCGAATACCCAAGCGGACGGAACACCAGATCGGACCACGGCCCGAGCGCCACCACGGCTTCGCGCGCGGCCGCGCCGTCGACACGCCACCCGCTCAATTCCTGCGTCAGCGTGCGCGCATCCGCCACGACGAAGCGTCCGCCCTTGCGGATAAACAGATCCGCATAGGCCTTGGCGAGCGCGCCGGGATCGGCAATGAATCCCGGCGTCGGCCAGTAGACGGCGCCCGCAAAATCTCCGGTCAGGCTGGGTTCGCGCGCGGCGATCGCCGCCCTGTCAAGGATCTCACTGGGAACGCCATACTGCTTGACCCGCTCGGCATCGCGCACGGCCGCGGCCAGACTTGCCTGCGAACGAAACAGCTTGATCCAGCCAGTGCGACGCAGCAGGTCCGGCACGCCTGCTTCCGCGATCAGCGCCTCGTGCTCGACCAGGCTGCGCTGGATCAGCGGCAGTTCAGACATCGCGCTGTGCATGGCGCGCGCCGGCGAAGACGCAAAGTAATAGCGCAGCAGCCAGGGCAGAAAATCCGGCAACTCGGAGAAGCGATAGTAAGCCTGCGGAGAGCGATTCAACGCATACTTGACAATCTGTTTGATGTCTCGAGGGAACATGTAGGGAAAGACCGAAGCGCATTCGATCAGCCCCGCATTGCCGTAGCTGGTCTCCTCACCGGCGCTTTCGTTCCTGTCGACCAGAATGACGTCGCGCCCGAGCTTTTGCAGGTGCAAAGCCGCGCTGACGCCGACCATTCCGGCCCCCAGCACGAGAACATCCGCTTTCGGTTCCGTCATCAGGCGCTCCTGTTAGGTTTGGCGCGATGCACGAAGCCGCCAGGTTGAACTTAGGTAGGACAAGATGCCCGTAGGCCGTTGCGGCCAGAGGAAATCGCCTTTGCGCGGCGGCTAAACTCTGGCAACATGGCTTGGCATCGTTATTGCAGTCCTAATGCAGTCGTTATTGCATCAGCGAAATATACACCAGCGTGGAGAGCGTTCACCAATGCCGTTACGTCAGATCTTGCTTGCAACGGCCACCGCTTCGATTGTCGCCTTTACCGCGATGCCGGCATCAAGCCAGACCTTGCGCTACGCGAACCAGGGCGAGCTCAAATCGCTCGATCCCTATACGCTCAAGGAAACCACGACCATCGCCCATCATGCCCATGTCTATGAGGGGCTGGTCACCCGCGACAAGGAATTGAAGATCGCCCCGGCGCTGGCCGAAAGCTGGGAGACCCCGGAGCCGACCCGCTGGCGCTTTCATCTGCGCAAAGGCGTCAAATTCCACAACGGCGACCCCTTCACCGCCGACGACGTGATCTTTTCCGCCGAGCGCGTGCGCGCCAAAGGATCGAATTTTCTCACCAACGTTCCATCGGATGCCAAGTTCATCAAGATCGACGACTACACCGTGGACGTCAAACTGGACGCACCCAATCCCATTCTGATCTCGCAATGGGACGGCTGGTTCATCATGGACAAGAAATGGTGCGAGGAAAACAATTCCGTCGCACCGACGCCGGCTTCCGCGACCACACCTAGCTACGCGGCGCTGCACGAGAACGGCACCGGCCCGTTCATGATCGAAAGCCACCAGCCCGGCGTGAAAACCGTATTCAAGGTCAATCCGAACTGGTGGGGCAAGCCGGAGCACAATCTCAAGGAGATCATCTTCACACCGATCGCGTCCGCTTCGACGCGTGTCGCTGCACTGCTGTCGGGCGAAGTCGACGTGATCGAGCCGGTGCCGACCCAAGACATTCAGCGCGTGAACGCCGGCGGCAATGCGACCGTCCTGACCGGACCGGAAGTCCGCACCATCTTTCTTGGCATGGATCAGGAGCGTAACGAGCTGCTGTATTCCAACATCAAGGGCAAGAACCCGTTCAAGGACATCCGTGTCCGCGAAGCCTTCTACAAGGCGATCGACGTCGATCTGATCAAGAACAGGGTGATGCGCGGCCTTTCGACACCGTCAGCGCTGATGATCGCGCCGCAACTATTCCCGCTTTCCAAAGACTTCATCCGGCCGAAAGCCGACCCCGAAGCCGCCAAGAAGCTGATGGTCGAAGCTGGCTACCCTGACGGCTTCGAAGTCACGATGGATTGCCCCAATGACCGTTACGTCAACGACGCCGATATCTGCCAGGCCGTGGTCGGCATGCTCGCGCGCATCGGCGTCAAGGTGAATCTGCTGGCGCAACCCAAGGCGCAATATTTCGGCAAGGTGCTCAAGCCCGGCGGTTACCAGACCTCGTTCTATCTGTTGGGATGGACGCCGGCCTCGATGGACTCGCACAATGTGCTGTACGACATCATGGGCTGTCACGATCCCAAGGAGCCCAGCCGCGGTGAAGCCAATCTCGGCGGTTATTGCAACAAGGAGGTCGATGCGCTTGCTAACAAGATTCTGGTAGAGCCCGACACCACCAAACGCAACCAGATGATCAAGCAAGCCTTCGAACTCGTCATCAAGGATTATGGTTACATCCCGCTGCATCAGCAGGCGCTGGCCTGGGGCGTTTCGAAAAAAGTGAAAATAACCCAGCGGGCCGACAATCAGGTTCTGTTCTATTGGGCCACGAAGCAGGAATAGCAACCCGCCTCAGGCGCGTGTGGCGTTGTGAAGAGGAAGTGAAAGGAAGAGATGCTCGCTTTCACGCTTCGCCGGGCGATTCAGGCGATTGGTGTCATGATCGCCGTCGGGGTCATCGCGTTCTCGATGTTCCGCTTCGTTGGCGATCCGGTCAGCCAGATCGTCTCAATCGACACTTCCGCGGCCCAGCGGGCCGAGATCAGAAAGTCGCTCGGGCTCGATGACCCAATTGCCGTGCAGTTCGCCCGCTATTTCACCAATGCCGCGCAATTCAAGTTCGGCGTCTCCTATCAGTTCCGCCTGCCGGTGGCCGACCTTCTGAAAGAGCGGATGCCGGCGACGCTGGAACTGGCCACCTGCGCCACTATTCTCGCGATGGTCTTCGGCATCCTGATGGGAGTTTATTCCGCGCTCCGCCGCGACACGGTTCTTGCCGGAATCTTCCAGGCGATTTCGCTGATCGGCGTTTCACTGCCGACGTTCCTGATCGGGATTCTCCTGATCTATCTATTCTCGGTGACGCTCGGCTGGCTGCCTTCCTTTGGCCGCGGCGATGTCGTGCGGTTGGGCTGGTGGACCACAGGTCTTCTCACCGTCTCAGGTCTCAAGGCCCTGATCCTGCCCTCGATCACGCTTGGCCTGTTCCAGATGACACTGATCATGCGGCTGGTTCGGGCCGAGATGCTCGAAGTGTTGCGCACCGACTATATCCGCTTTGCCCGCGCACGGGGACTGACGACCCGCGCCATCCATTTCGGTCATGCCCTGAAGAATACGCTGGTGCCCGTGATCACGGTGGCCGGGCTGCAATTTGGCTCGGTTATTGCATTCGCGATCATCACCGAAACCGTTTTCCAATGGCCCGGCATGGGGCTTCTGTTTGTTCAGGCCATACAAAATGTCGACATCCCGATCATGGCGGCTTACTTGCTTATGGTGTCGCTGATCTTCGTCACCATTAATCTCGTGGTTGACGTGCTCTACACGGTAGTCGACCCGCGCCTGCGCGCTTCCGTCGGCCGCACGGCATAAGAGAGCCGATATGTCAGACGCCGCCCTCCCCCAAAAAGCCGCCTCAAACCGCACGCCGACTGCCAGTCTCGTCCGGCGCGCACTCGACAGCGATATCTTCTATTCGTTTCGCCGCTCCAAGCTCACCATGGTCGCGGCAGCGGTAACATTGCTTTTCTTCCTGCTGGCAATCGCAGCGCCGCTCTTTGCGGTCCAGAACCCGTTCGATCCGGCGCAGCTGCAGCTCATGAATTCGCGGATCGCGCCGCTCTGGACTGCCGACGGCCAGAGCCCGTTCCTGCTCGGCACGGATGAACAGGGCCGCGATGTCCTCTCCGCGATCCTTTACGGCCTGCGCATTTCACTGATCGTCGGCATTCTCGGCGTGGTGTTTTCAGGAGCGCTCGGGATCGGCTTGGGTCTGATTGCCGGCTATTTCGGCGGCGCGATTGACGCGCTGATCATGCGCATCGCCGACGTGCAACTCACATTCCCTGCCATCCTCATCGCTCTGCTGGTCAACGGCGTCGCCAAGTCGCTGTTCGGCAATCGGCTGGAGGCCATCGAGTATGCTCGGCGTGCTGGTTCTCGCGATCGGCCTGAGCTTCTGGGTGCAATATGCCCGCACCGTGCGCGGCTCGGTGATGGTGGAAAAGAACAAGGACTACGTCGCCGCGGCGCAATTGATCGGCCTGCCGGCGCCGGTGATCATGCTTCGGCATGTCCTGCCCAACACGATGGGGCCGATATTGGTAATTGCGACCATCAATCTCGCGCTCGCCATCATCACCGAAGCGACCCTGTCGTTTCTCGGCGCGGGCATGCCCGACACCATGCCCTCTCTGGGCACGTTGATCCGCATCGGCAATAATTATCTGTTCGCCGGCGAGTGGTGGATCGTTGCCTTCCCCGGCATTGCGCTCGCGGCCCTGATCTTGTCCATCAACCTGCTCGGCGACTGGCTGCGCGACGCGCTCAACCCGAAACTCCGATGAGCGAACCGGTTCTTTCCGTGCGTAACCTGCGGGTCGAATTTGCCACCCGCCATAGCGTGCTGCATGCGATCGACGGCATTTCCTTCGATATCGCCAAGGGCGAGGTGTTGGGCGTGGTCGGCGAATCCGGCGCGGGAAAGTCCGTGACCGGGCTCGCGGTGATCGGCCTGATCGATCGGCCCGGCCGGATTGCAGGTGGCGAAATCTATCTGTCTGGCTCGCGGATCGACAACCTGCCGCCGGAACAGATGCGCCGCATCCGGGGCAAGCGGATCGGAATGATTTTCCAGGACCCGCTAACGAGCCTCAACCCGCTCTACCGGATCGGCGACCAGTTGATCGAGACCATCCGCACACATACCAACCTCTCCGAACAGGCGGCGCGCAAGCGGGCCGTCGATCTGCTTGCCGAAGTCGGGATTCCCGCACCCGAAAAACGCATCGACGCTTATCCGCACGAATTTTCCGGCGGCATGCGCCAGCGTGTCGTCATTGCGCTCGCGATTTGCGCTGAACCTGAACTGATCATTGCCGACGAGCCGACCACCGCGCTTGATGTGTCCGTGCAGGCGCAGATCATCACGCTGATCAAACGGCTCGGACGCGATCACGGCACCGCCGTCATGCTCGTGACTCATGACATGGGCGTGATCGCGGAGACGTCCGACCGCGTCGCGGTGATGTATTCCGGCCGGATCGCCGAAATAGGCCCGGTCCGCGATGTCGTCCAGAATCCCCTGCACCCCTACGCCAAGGGCCTGATGGGCGCGATCCCGACGCTGGCAAGCGACGCCGCGCGTCTGGTCCAGATCCCAGGCACGATGCCGCGCTTGTCCGCCATCCCATCGGGTTGTCCGTTCAATCCACGCTGCGCCTTCGCGCTCGACCGCTGCCGCACCGAACGGCCGGAGCCGATCGCGCAGGGCACACAAGCAGTCGCCTGCCATCTTTATGATGCCGTCACAACCGAGACCGCGGCATGATGGAAAAGCCGTTTGTCGAGGTGAAAGGCCTGCGCCGCGTCTTCGACGTTTCGAAGCCGTGGCTCAATCGCCTTCTCGAAGGCGGGCATCTGGAATTTCTAAAAGCCGTCGACGACATCAGCTTCGACGTCGCCAAAGGCGAGACCTTTGCGCTGGTCGGCGAATCCGGTTCCGGGAAAACCACCGTGGCGCGGATGGTGGTTGGGCTGTTGCCACCGAGTTCAGGGGAAGTCGTCATCGACGGCGTTTCGATGACGGATCCGCTCCAGGCGCAGGCGCGGCGGCAACTGCGCCGCCGCATCCAGATGATTTTCCAGGACCCCTATGCGAGCCTCAATCCGCGGCTTCGGGTCGACGCGATCATTGCCGAGCCGATCCGCGCCTTCGATTTGATAAAAAACGAATCCGACATTCGCGGACGCGTCGGCGAACTGCTCGGCCTCGTCGGCCTCCACGCCGATGATGGCTGGAAATATCCGCATGAGTTTTCCGGCGGCCAGCGCCAGCGCATCGCGATTGCGCGCGCCCTCGCCTCAGAAGCCGAGTTCATCGTGTGTGACGAGCCGACCTCGGCACTTGATGTGTCCGTTCAGGCGCAAATCCTCAATCTGATGCGCGACCTGCAGGACAAGTTCGGCCTCACCTATCTCCTGATCAGCCACAACCTCGCCGTGGTCCGGCACATGGCGAAGCGCATCGGCGTGATGTATCTCGGCCGCGTCGTCGAGATCGCGGAAGCCCACGAATTGTTCGATGCGCCGCGCATGCCATACACGAAGATGCTGCTCGGCGCGGTGCCTGATCTCGCGATGTCGGGCCGCCAGCGTATTCCCGTGAAAGGCGAAATTCCGAACCCGATCAACCCGCCCGCTGGCTGCGCCTTTAATCCCCGCTGCCCGCTTGTTTTTGACCGCTGCCGCCGCGAGACGCCCGCGCTGATCGACGGGGTCGCCTGCCATGCCGTCAACCATCCGACCGAGGCTATGATCGGAGCATGATCATAAGACCGGGAGACTAGTTGGCAGAGGCCGCCGCCTGTGGTCAATTGCGGCGCCTTCCAAACAACATCCAAAAAAACACGGAACCCCATGGGCCACATCAATCCAGATCCCTTCACCACCCGCCCCGAGATCGAGGGCGTGTTCGGGGTGGTCACCTCGACGCACTGGATCGCTACCGCGGTCGGCATGGGTATCCTGGAAAAAGGCGGCAACGCATTCGACGCTGGTGTCGCCACCGCCTTCACCTTGCAGGTGGTCGAACCGCATCTGAACGGTCCCGGCGGCGACGTTCCGATCATCGTGCATGACGTCAAGCGCGGGCGCACCGAGGTGATCTGCGGCCAGGGTCCCGCGCCCGCGGGCGCGACCATCGCGCATTACAAGAGCGAGGGGCTCGAGATGGTGCCCGGCACCGGGCTGCTTGCGGCCTGCATTCCCGGCACTTTTGAATCCTGGATGCTGCTGCTTCGCGACTACGGCACCATGCGGCTGCGCGATGTGCTGGAACCGGCGATCGCCTACGCTCGCGACGGCTATCCGTTCCTGGAGCGCGCAGCCGCCACCGTCAAAACCGTCGAGCAGCTGTTCAGGAAATACTGGACGACCTCGGCCGCCCTCTATCTCCCCAACAATGAAGTACCGAAACCCGGTTCGATCTTCACCAACTCCAAACTCGCCGAAACCTATACCCGCATCCTCAAGGAAGCCGAAAGCGCCGGCGGGGATCGCGAGGAGCAAATCGAGGCCGCGCGAAAAGCATGGTCGAAAGGCTTCGTGGCGGAAGCCATCGACCAATTCTGCCGCACGCAGGAAGTGATGGACGTCAGCGGATCACCGCATCGCGGTGTGCTTTCTGCCGACGACATGGCGCGTTGGCAA
Source organism: uncultured Alphaproteobacteria bacterium (assembly GCA_963775545.1). Lineage (GTDB taxonomy): Bacteria > Pseudomonadota > Alphaproteobacteria > Rhizobiales > Xanthobacteraceae > Bradyrhizobium. The sequence goes on along the minus strand of CAVZJE010000018.1, from coordinate 219,119 downwards.
CCGACCATCGAAGCGCCGCTGACCTATGACTACGGCCGCTATACGGTTTGCAAGGCCGACGTCTGGAGCCAGGGGCCGGTAATGCTGCAACAGCTTGCGCTGCTGAAGGGCTTTCAACTCGACGGTCTCGATCCCACGGGCCCCGAATTCATCCATACCCAGATCGAGTGCGCGAAACTCGCCTATGCCGACCGCGAGAAATTCTACGGCGATCCGAAATTCACGGAAATCCCGATCGCCACGCTCTTGTCGGATGCCTATAACGACGAGCGGCGCAAGCTGATTTCGGACAAAGCCTCGCTGGAATTCATTCCGGGTTCGGTCAAGGGCTTTGGCGGCGAAGTGAAACTACGCCGCCAGGAAGGAAGCCGCGAGGCGGTCGGCGCCATGGGCGCCGGCGAACCCACCGTCGGCCGCATGGGCGAAGTAAACGGCGACACCGTCCACTTCGACATCATCGATCAGGCCGGCAACATGATCTCGGCAACGCCGTCGGGCGGCTGGCTGCAATCCTCGCCGGTGATTCCCGAACTCGGCTTTTGCCTCGGTAGCCGCGCGCAGATGTTCTGGCTTGAGGAAAACCATCCGGCCTCGCTCGCGCCCGGCAAGCGCCCGCGCACCACGCTGTCACCAACCATGGCGCTGCGCGACGGCGAGCCGTACCTGTCCTGGGGTTCGCCCGGCGGCGACCAGCAGGATCAATGGATCACGCAATTCTTCCTGCGGCATGTCCACGCGAAAATGAACTTGCAGGAAGCAATCGATGCGCCGGCCTGGCACTCCGAGCATTTTCCGATCTCGTTCTGGCCGCGCACCTCGCGTCCCGGCGTGATGGTGGTCGAAAACCGGGTTCCCAAGGCGACGATCGAAAACCTGCGCGAGCGTGGGCACCTCGTCGAGGTCGGCCCGGACTGGTCCGAGGGCCGCCTGACCGCAGCCTCCAAAGTCGGTCGCCGCCGCCGCGCCGCGGCCAACCCCCGCGGCATGCAGGGCTACGCGGCCGGACGCTAAATCCCATGACATGGTCGATCATTGCCAAGGACAATGCCACCGGCCAGATCGGAATAGCCGTCGCGACGAAATTCTTCGCGGTCGGCGCGCGCGTGCCTCACATCGCGCCCGCGATTGGCGGGATCGCAACGCAAGCGCTGGTCAATCCCTATTACGGGATTGACGGAATGAAGCTGCTCCGCGACGGTCGCGCCCCGCGCGAGATCATCGAGAGGCTCATCACGGCAGACGCTGGACACGCCAGCCGACAGGTCCACATCATGGACGCGACGGGGCGGATCGCCGCCTATACGGGCAAAGACTGCGTCGACTGGTGCGGGCACCTCGAAGGCGAAGGCTTTTCGATTGCCGGCAACATGCTCGCCGGTGGGCGGGTTCTAGATGACACCGCGAAAGCCTATGCCGCCAACGCCCAGACGCCATTCGCGCGACGCTTGATCGTCGCGATGCACGCGGGCGAAAAAGCCGGCGGCGACAAGCGCGGCAGGCAATCGGCAGCACTTCTGATCTACGGCGAGGAAGAATGGTCCGATCTCGACCTGCGGGTCGATGACCACGCCGATCCTGTCGCCGAGTTGGAGCGGCTGGAAGCGGTGAGCCGCGACCGCTGGGTGCATTTCCGCAAATTTCTGCCGAGCCGGAAAAATCCCGCAGGGGTCACCGATCGCGCGGTGATTGATGCCGGCATTGCGGCGTCGATCGAAAGCGAGTCATGACCGATACGCCGCTGATCGAAATCAGGGATTTGCGTGTCACCTTTCATGGCGACGACGGGCGTACCACGCACGCGGTCGACACCGTCGATCTCACGGTCGGCAGAGGCGCGACACTGGGCCTGGTCGGAGAATCCGGTTGCGGCAAGAGCGTCACCTCGCTCGCCGTGATGGGGTTGTTGCCAAAACAATCGGCCGAGGTGACGGGGTCAATCAGCTTCGACGGCTTCGATCTGCTTAACGTTTCCGATCAGGTCAGACGCGACCTTCGCGGCAACCGTCTCGCCATGATCTTTCAGGAGCCGATGACCTCGCTCAATCCGAGCTTCACCATCGGCGATCAGATCATCGAATCCATCCTCCGCCACCGCGGCGGCAGTCGAAGCGCTGCGCGCAAGCGCACGATCGAGCTACTCCGGCGGGTGCGTATCGCTTCGCCCGAGCGGCGCATCGACGAATACCCGCACAAGCTTTCCGGCGGCATGCGCCAGCGCGTGATGATCGCGATGGCGCTGGCCTGCGATCCCCACCTGTTGATCGCCGATGAGCCCACCACCGCGCTCGACGTCACCTTACAGGCTCAGATTCTCGATCTGATGCGCGAGCTCAAGGCGGAGAGCGGCGCGGCCATCATCCTGATCACCCACGATCTCGGCGTGGTCGCCGAAGTCTGCGACGAAGTCGCAGTGATGTATGCCGGCGAGGTTGTCGAACGGGCGGACGTGGATGCATTGTTTGCAACCCCGCAACATCCCTACACTGTCGGCCTGCTAGGCTCGATTCCGCGCCTCGATCACCGCACCTCGCATCTAGCTACCATCGAGGGCATGGTTCCCAACATGACAGCGCCACCAAGAGGCTGCCGGTTCGCCGCGCGATGTCCGTTCGCCGAGAGCGCTTGCACCAAAGACCCGCCGTCGCTCGTGCAGGTCAGCCCCGGCCATTGGTCGCGTTGCATCCGCGCGCCGCTGGAAAGGTTGGTGTCGTGATGGCGTCCCGATCGGACGCGAAAACTTTCTTTCCCTCCCCCCACGAGCACTTGCGAGTGGTGGGGAGGGTCGGCGTATCCTGGCGATGCGAAGCATCGTCCAGAAGCGCCGGGGTGGGGGGCTGTCATCACAAAAAAATCCCCCCACCCCCGACCCCTCCCCGCCGCTCCGCTTCGCTACGCGTGGGGAGGGGGGGAAATGACCGTACTGTTGGAGGTCAAAAATCTCGTCAAGCACTTCGTCGCCTCACGCTCGGTGTTCGGTCGGCCGACCGCCTTCGTCAAGGCGGTCGATGGCGTCTCGTTCAGTGTCCATGCCGGCGAGACGCTGGCGCTGGTCGGCGAATCCGGCTGCGGCAAATCCACTGTCAGCCGGCTGGTATTGCGCCTGATCGAGCCCGATCACGGCGATATCCGGTTCGAAGGCCGCGATCTCCTGGGGATGGACGCGAACGAACTGCGCGCTTTCCGCCGCGACGCGCAGATCATCTTCCAGGACCCATATGCCTCGCTCAACCCGCGGATGACCATCGGCCAGATCCTGGCCGAGCCGCTGGTGCTGCATGATCTCGTCCCAAAGGAGAGGCGCCGCGAACGGGTTGAGGAGCTCTTGCGGCTGGTAGGGCTAGAGCCGCGCTTTGCGCGCCGCTACGCCCACGAATTTTCGGGCGGCCAGCGCCAGCGGATCGCGATTGCCCGGGCGCTCGCGGTGGAACCGAAGCTGATCATCTGCGACGAGCCGGTCTCGGCGCTCGATGTCTCGATCCGCTCGCAAATCCTCAATTTGCTCAGCGACCTTCAACAGCGGCTGGGCCTGGCCTACATCTTCGTCTCGCACGACCTTGCGGTGGTCAAGCACATCGCCGACCGGGTCGCGGTGATGAATCTCGGCCGTATCGTCGAGACCGCGGTCGCCGAAACGCTGTTTGCTTCACCGCGTCACCCCTATAGCCGGGCGCTGCTCTCGGCAATCCCGGTGCCGAAGCCACGGGCCAGACGCAACCGCATGGTGCTCGAAGGCGAGATGCCGAGCCCCATCGATCCGCCCTCCGGCTGCCGGTTTCATACCCGCTGCCCTTTTACGATCGACCGTTGCCGGATCGACGTGCCGCAATTGCTGCCGAGCGGCGCCGACCATCTGACCGCGTGCCATCGCGTTGGCGAGTTGCCTCCAGCGGACGCGATCGTTCCCAGCGACGGCGCCTTTTCGCCTGAACTGGAGCGATTGGTCGCAGCGTTTAGCCACACTAGCGAAAGTGAACCGGGGTTTCGGGGTTAATATGGCTGACGCCGCGAGATCGGCTGAGATGCGATGTCAATGGAGACAGGCGTGATGAAGATAATGCGTTTGGCGGCACTTGCAGCGGCGTTGCTGCTTTCATTTGAGGCCCACGCCCAGACCACACTCCGTATCGGCCTTGCCGAGGATCCGGACGCGCTCGATCCCACCACTGCCCGCACCTATGTCGGCCGTATCGTGTTTGCGGCGCTTTGCGACAAGCTGTTCGACATCGACGAAAAGCTCAATATCGTGCCCCAGCTCGCGCTGTCCCACGAGACCTCCGCCGACGGCAAGGAAGTCACGATCAAGTTGCGCCCCGGCGTCAAGTTCCAGGACGGCGAGCCGTTCGACGCCGAGGCGGCCAAATTCTCGCTCGACCGTCACCTCACCATGCCGACGTCGTTCCGCAAACCCGAACTCACCGCGCTCGATCACGTCGATGTCGTCGATCCCCTCACCATCAAACTGGTGCTGAAAACCCCCTACTCACCACTCATCGCCCAGCTCACCGACCGCGCCGGCATGATGGTCTCGCCCAAAGCGGCAAAAGAGGAAGGCGACAAGTTCGGATTGCATCCCGTCTGCGCCGGGCCCTACAAGTTCGTCGAGCGCGTGCAGCAGGACCGCATTGTCTTCGAGAAATTTGCCGATTACTGGAACAAGGATAACGTCTTTATCGACCGCATCGTGTACCTGCCGATCAACGATGCCACAGTACGGCTCGCCAATCTCAAGTCCGGCGGACTCGACCTGATCGAACGTGTGTTGGCTACCGACATCAAGGATGTTCGCGCCGATCCGAAGCTAAAGCTCTCAACCGCGCTTGAGCTCGGCTATCTGGGGCTCACCATCAACATCGGCCACGACAAGAACAAGGGCGCCCTCAGCCAGTCGGAGAAAGTGCGCCAGGCGCTCGACCTGTCGATCGACCGCGAGGCGATTAACCAGGTCGTCTTCAACGGCGAGTTCACGCCGGGCAATCAGTGGGTCAGCCCAGAGCATCCCTATTATCAGAAAGCATTTCCGATTCCGAAGCGCGATGTCGAAAAGGCCAAAGCGCTATTGAAGGAGGCGGGCGTAAAGTTACCCGTTAGCGTCGACCTGATGGTGCCCAAGGGCGCGGAAGACGAGTTGGTTGCGCAAGTTATTCAATCGATGGCGGCAGAAGCGGGTTTTGACATCAAGATCCGGCTGATCGAATTTGCAACCTCCTTCAAGCAAGCCCAGGCCGGTGAGTTCCAAGCTTTTCTGATCGGCTGGAGCGGCCGGATCGATCCCGACGGGAATTCTTACGTCTTTCTGCACAGCGGAGCGCCACTGAATGATGGCGTCTACTCCAATCCCGATGTCGACAAAGGTTTTGAGGACGCGCGCCTGACCAGCGATCCCGCAAAGCGCAAGGCGATCTACGAAAAGGTCACAGGACAAGTGCTCAAGGATGAGCCGATCATCTATCTCTATCACCGCAAGCTCTTGATCGCACACACGGCCAAGCTCGAAGGATATCGGCAAATGCCGGACGGCCTGGTGCGCGTCATCGGTTTGAAACTGAAGTGAAGATGCTAGCTCCATGCTCTTCTCTGCTCCCTCCCCCCTTGTGGGGGAGCGTTGGGGTGGGGGGTCCACTCGGGGATTGCCGATGCAGCCACCCCTCTCCCTGTCCCTCCCCCACAAGGGGGGAGGAAACGACGCGGCGAGCAGCGCCGCCGATATCTAACTCCGCAGCGTTTGGCCTGGTGTACGCCGCATGCTGAACTTTCTCGGCAAACGCATCCTGCAGCTGATTCCGACATTGTTCTTCGTGTCGGTCCTGATCTTTCTGTTGCAACACCTGTTGCCCGGCGATCCCGCGCTCGTCATGGCCGGAGAAGAACGCAATCCCGCCGTGATCGCGCAGATACGCCAGCAATACCGGCTCGATCGACCGATCCCGGTGCAATATTTCTATTGGGTCAAAGGCATTGCGTCCGGCGACTTCGGCGAATCCCTGCGTATCAAGGTTCCCGTGCGCGACCTGATTGCCGAAAAACTGCCGGTGACGATGCAGCTGGCCTCGATGGCGATCGTGATCGCTTTTTTGATCGGCATTCCCGCCGGCATCATCTCGGCAGTGAAGAAAGGCACGGTGTGGGACTACGGCGCCAACCTGTTTGCCTTATGGGGCATCTCGACACCGAACTTCTGGCTCGGGATCATGCTGATCTTCCTGTTTTCGATCAAACTCGAATGGCTGCCGGCCTCCGGCTACGTGCCGCTCTCCGAAAACTGGCGCGAGAGTTTTGCGTCCACCATCATGCCGGCATTCGTGCTCGGCAATGCCATTGCAGCGGTTTTGATGCGCCATACCCGCAGCGCGATGCTTCAAGTGCTCGAGAGCGACTATGTCCGCACCGCCCGCGCCAAGGGTCTGTCGGAACGCACCGTCATTCTCAAGCACGCCATGCGCAACGCGCTGACGCCGATCATCACGCTGGGTGCGCTTGAGCTTGGCACGCTGTTGTCGGGGGCGGTTTTGACCGAGCAGATTTTCTCAATTCCCGGTTTTGGAAAGCTGATCGTCGATGCCGTGTTCAATCGCGATTATGCCGTCGTCCAGGGCGTCGTGCTGGTGACGGCGACCATCTACATCACGCTCAACCTGATAGCCGATATCGCCTATATCCTCGTCAACCCGCGACTGAGGGGTTGAAGATGGTCGACGCCGCGCTCGCAGCCCCCGTCATTGCCGCCAGCGACAAGCTCGAAACGCCGTCGCGCCGCGCGTTGCGGCGGTTATTTGCGCGCAAGGGCGCGGTCGTTGGCCTCATCGTGATCGCAACGTTCATCGTGCTCGCGTTGCTCGCACCCTGGATTGTGCCGTACGATCCCGTGACGACGAGCTGGACGCTGGTTCGCAAGCCGCCCTCCACGCTGCACTGGTTTGGCACCGACGATCTCGGCCGCGATATCCTTGCCCGCGTGATCTTTGGCGCCCGCGCCTCGCTGGTCGCCGGGGCGATTTCGGTCGGAATCGCGCTTTCGGTCGGCGTTCCCTTCGGATTGCTCGCCGGCTATCGCGGCGGATTTGTCGACGCCCTGATCAGCCGGATCACCGATGCGATGCTCGCCTGCCCGTTCCTGATCCTGGCTATCGCGTTGGCTGCCTTCCTCGGGCCAAGCCTCCGCAACGCCATGATCGCGATCGGCATCTCGGCGACGCCGGTCTTCATTCGGTTGACCCGCGGCCAGACCCTTAGCGTCAAGGTCGAGGACTATGTCGAGGCCGCGCGCGCCATCGGCAATCCGCCCTGGCGCGTTGCGCTGTTTCATATCCTGCCGAACATCCTTCCGGCGCTTCTGGTGCAGGCAACACTTTCGATTGCGGCCGCAATCATCGCCGAAGCTGCGTTGTCGTTCCTGGGCCTCGGCCAGCAACCGCCCGCGCCTTCCTGGGGCAGCATGCTCAATTCGGCGCAGCGCTTTCTCACCAATGCGCCGTGGATGGCGGTGTGGCCGGGGCTGGCGATCTTTCTGGTGGTGCTGTCGTTCAACCTGATTGGCGACGGCCTGCGCGATGCGCTCGACCCGAAGTCACGGTAGCCGCTGTCATTGAGAGGAGCAACGCGACGAAGCAATCCAGCGATTAACGTCCTTGATTCTGGATTGCTTCGCTTCGCTCGCAATGACGATAGCGCGAGTCCTATTCCTAAATCACGATCTCCCGGCTCACCCTTCGGCAATCCATCTCGAATTCGAGATCAACCACCGGTGGGCGCGCAAAGTGCCAGGTCAGGCCGGATCGCGCGGCGCCTCGACGCACGAGTTCATCAATCATCACGGGATGGAAATCATGCACCGTATAGACCTGCGCCGCCGTCGTGTCGCCCCACGCAAATCCGAACGCAGCAAGCCGGCTTTCCATTTCGCGAACGGTGAAACCCACCTTGTCCTTCAACCCGTCCGAGCTGAGATCGCGATAACGCACGATCCGCTCGGGATAGCTGCCCGAGCCGCCGCGCGCTTCCGCACCGCCGGCAATGACGAAATCAGGCGTCGCAGGGCGACGTTGCCCGGCAATCGGACGGACGAACGAGAACGCGTAGAAAGACGGCTCTGCCGGCGGGTTGATCTCCGGGCAGACATTGCTACGCGCGACGGGATTGGTGGTGCCGTCAAAGATACCCCATTCGGCGAGCGTTTTGACGTAATGCTGGTTGAAAGCGAGGAAACCGGCTTCAGTGAACGCCGCCGGCGAGCGCAACTCGCAGGCGCAGAACGACGTTAGCCGCTCGCCGGCGTTCTGAATGTAGGTTGCCGCTTGCGCAAACCCCTCGGCCAGTGGCCGAGGCCTATCGAAGCGCACGCGTTCGATCCCGAAACCAGGCAGCGCGCAAGCACCGCTCGAATACTGAAAGACGGCCGGGATGAAACGATAGTTGCCGGGAGAAAAGTCGCGGGTCACGTCAAGCATTTCCCTGGGTCATGTTACGTTACATGGAACTTTAACATAGCCCGCTATCCCGAAACGACCCACGCGATCGGGCGCGAATGCCGATTTCTCCTCTGGCCAATCGCGTTAAGTCGGCTTTAACGCCTTGTTTCCGAGATCGAACTCGGCGATTTCCCTGGAGCGTTCGGATTCGGCGCCCGCACGATGGTCGGTTGCGATCCATACATAGACCGCCGGCAGCACGAACAGCGTGAACATCGTTCCGATGGTCATGCCGGCGACGACGACGAGGCCGATCGAGAACCGGCTCGCCGCGCCCGCGCCGCTCGCGGTGAGCAGCGGCAACAGGCCGGTGACCATCGCCGCCGTCGTCATCAGGATCGGACGAAGCCGAACGCGGGCCGCCATTTCAATCGCGGAACGACGGTCCAGACTTTCCTTGAGCTGCAACTCGTTGGCAAATTCCACCATCAGAATGCCGTGCTTGCTGATGAGACCGACCAGCGTCAACAGGCCGACCTGAGTGTAGATGTTCATGGTCGCCGCACCGAAGAACAGCGGAATCAACGCCCCCACGATCGCCATGGGTACGCTGATCATGATGACCAGCGGATCGCGCAAACTTTCGAATTGCGCGGCCAGCACCAGGAAAATGATGATCAGCGCGAAGCCAAACGTAATGGCGAGCTGATTGCCTTCCTGCACGTATTGCCGCGAATCGGCGAGATAATCGTGGTTGAAGCCTGCCGGAAGTTTCTTCGCCTCTCCTTCCAGGAAGTCGACCGCCTGCCCCACCGTCACACCCGGCATCGGCACCGCCTGGAAGGTGGCGGAGTTGAGCTGGTTATAATGGGTCAGCGCATTCGGATCGGTCCCGGTCTCGATCGACACTACGGTCGATAGCGGAATTTGCTGGCCGGTCGGGGTCGACAGATAATATTTGCCCAGCGCCTCAGGCGACAGGCGGTCCTCGCGCGGCACCTGCGGGATCACCTGATAGGACCGGCCCTCGAGGTTGAAACGGTTCACGTAGTTTCCGCCAAGCATGGTGGCAAGCGTATTGCCGATATTCGCCATGGTGAGGCCGAGGTCGCTCGCCTTCGAACGATCGACCTTGACCCGCACCACCGGCTGGTTGAAATCGAGATCGCTATCGGAGACGATGAACAATCCGCTCTTGCGTGCAGCGCCTTTCAGCTTGAGCATCTGTTCATAGACCGACTGGAAGCCGTTGGTCGAACTGATCACCATCTGAACCGGCAGACCACCTGGACCACCCGGCAGCGGCGGCAGGTTGAACGCAAAGGCATTAACGCCTTCGATCTTGCTCAAGGCGGCCTGCACCAGCGGCTTCAGCTTGATCGAAGAGCGCTTCCGCTCATCCCACGGCGTCAACAACATGCCGGCGATACCGCCTTGCGGGCCGGCGATGCCATTCAAAACGAACCGCAGATCGGTTTCCGGAAAACTCGCGAAGATCTTGTCGAGCTTGTCGCCATAGAAATCGATGTAATCGATGTTGGCGTATTTCGGCGCCTTCGTCACCGCAAAGACGATGCCCTGGTCCTCTTCCGGCGCGAGTTCGGCCTTCGTGTGAAGGTAAAGGAAGCCGACGAGCCCGAGAATTGTCAGCGCGAACAGCCCCGTGATCGGGCGGTAGTCGAGCGACCGATCAAGCATCCGTCCATACCAGCGCGTCACCGCGCCAAACACCCGGTTGACCAATTTGGCGAAGCGGCCTTCCTCGGCGCTCTTGAGAAACACCGAGCACATCATCGGCGACAGCGTCAGCGCGATGATGCCGGAGACGATCACCGCGCCTGCCAGCGTAAAGGCAAATTCGCGAAACAACGCGCCTGTGAGACCGCCGAGGAATCCGATCGGCGCGTACACTGCGGCAAGCGTAATCGTCATCGAGACGACCGGGCCTACGATTTCGCGTGCGCCGATCATCGCGGCCTGTACGGGCGGCTTACCCTCCTCCAGATGGCGGTGAATGTTTTCGACCACCACGATGGCGTCGTCGACCACGAGGCCGATGGCGAGCACCATGGCAAGCAGCGTCAGCAGGTTGAAGCTGAACCCCGCGGCCAGCATCAGGCTGCAGACGCCGATCAGCGACAGCGGAATGGTCACGACCGGGATCAGCACCGAGCGGAACGAGGCCAGGAACAGGAAGATCACCACGACGACGATGATGACGGCCTCGCCGAGAGTCTTCTCCACTTCGTCGATCGAAGACTGAATGAACTTGGTGGAGTCATAGGCCACCTTCATCTTCATCGACGGCGGCAGATTGCGCTGGAGCTCCGGAAACAGCGCTCGGACGCCTTTCACCAGCGTCAGCGGGTTGCCTTGCGGCGTCGCCTGCACGCCGATGAAGATCGCGTGCTCGCCATTGAAGGCGACGCTGGCGTCGGTGCTTTGGGCCGCAAGTTCGACCGTTGCAATATCATCAATCCGGACAAAGCCGCCATCCTTGGATTTGACGATCATCCGCTTGAACTGGTCGAGGTTCTGGAGATCGGTGTTGGCGGAGACGTTCGAGACGATGTAAAAGCCCTTGGACTGGCCGGCGGCCGCCTGGAAATTGTTGGCGGCAATCGCGGCTGAAACATCCGCGGGCGAAACGTTGCGGCCGGCCATGCGCACCGGATCCAGCCACAGCCGCATCGCGAACGTCTGCCCGCCGAGAATATCGGCCGAAGCAACACCATCAACCGTCGAGAGCACCGGCTGCACCACGCGCGTCAGATAGTCCGATATCGCCGATCCCGACAGCACTTCTGAGGAGAAGCCGAGATACATCACGGCCGTCGTCTGTCCGGTGGTCTTGGTGACGATGGGGTCGTTCGACTCCTTCGGGATCAGATATTTGACCGAATTCACCTTGGCGAGAACTTCGGTCAGCGCCTGGTTCGGATCGAAATTCAGCTTGATGAAGACCTGGATGGTGCTGGTGCCCAACACCGACGACGAGGTCATGTAGTCGACGCCTTCGGCGGACGCGACGGCCTGTTCGATCGGCGTGGTGATGAAGCCCTGAATCAGGTCAGCCGACGCGCCGGGATAGACGGTCGTGATATTCACCACCGTATTCGACAGCTTGGGATATTGCCGGATCGGTAGCACCGTCGCCGCACGCAGACCGATCAAGAGGATCAGCAGGCTCACGACGACCGACAGCACCGGTCGCTTGATGAAAATATCAGTCCAGATCATCGGAAGGCTCCGACCCTTTGAATTGGTAAAGCGCGCGATCAGTAACGCGGCGGTTTTGCCGGAATTGGCGGCGGCGGATCGGTCGAGATCGCGACCGCTGCTCCCGATTGCAGCTTGAGCTGGCCGACCGCGACCACCCGGTCGCCGGATTTGAGCCCTTCGAGGATCTCGGCGTGGCCGTCGACCCGATCGCCGGTCCGCACGAACGTGCGCACGGCGGTCAGGCTGGTCTTGCCATCATCGCTTTTCTTCTCGGTGATGAGGAAGACGGAATCGCCGTAAAGCGTGTAGTCGACAGCGGTTTCCGGCACGGTGATGACGGGCGGCTTGTCCGGCAATACCACCGTCGTGGTCGTGAACATGCCTGGCTTGAGGATGTGGTCGGGGTTCGCGATTGTGGCCTGCACGCGGATGTTGCGTGTATCGGCCAGGATCTGCGGCTCGATCGTGGTGATCTTGCCGTCGAAAGTCCGGCCAGGATACGCATCGACGGAGAGCCGCACGATCTGTCCGACCTTGAGCGCCGCACTCGCCTTCTCCGGCACGGTGAAGTTGGCATAGAGCATCGACAGATCGGTCAGCGTGACGATCTGGGTTCCGGCGCTGAGATACTGACCGACTTCAACGCGACGGACACCAAGCTCACCATCGAACGGCGCACGCACCAGCTTCTGCGAAATGAGCGCTTCGGTTTTTGCAATGCCCGCATTGGCCTGATCGTAGGTCGCCTGCGCGGCATCGGCCGTCGACTGCGGGCCGAACTGGCGGGCCGCCAATTGCTTGGCGCGATCGAGCGCCAGCGAGGCACCGGTAGCCTGCGCCTTGAAGCTCGCGAGATCGCCCTGCTCGGGGCCATCGAACAACTGCAGCAGCGGGCTATCCGCCTTCACCGAGGCGCCTGCCGTAAACATGATGTCGGTGATACGCCCCGAAACATCGGAGGTGACATTGACCTGATGCACGGCGGCAAGATCGCCAACGGCGGTCAGCAGATTGGGAATCTGTTCGGACTTCGCCTCGACCACCGTCACCGATGTCGGCGGCGGCTTGTTGTTGGCGAAGAACTGCTTGATCATCTCGCTGCGGAAGTGATTGAACCAGACGAGACCGCCAACCAGAGCTGCCAGCAAAACGCCGACAATGACAAACCAAAGCCCCATCCGAACCGGGCGTTTAGCGGCTTTCTCGGCAATCGGCCGGCCGGCGATATGGCTCTCAGTCACAATGTTCATGGTGATGCGCTCTCTGCAATCGCCGGCCGCCCGGCTTCCCGGGCAAGGTCGCGGTCGAGGTAGTGGGTGATCGCGGCCTCGTTCAGGCCAATGCCGCGAAAGATAAATTCGCAAAGCTGTCGTTCGGGATCAACACCTTCGCCATAGGACAGACACGGTATGGCCGGCAGGCGCGTCACGGTTACCATCAGCAACGTATGATGCACAAACCAGAAAAGATTCATCGGCTCGCGGCCGACCGGTTTGGCGTCCTCCGCTTCAACGGCGCGTTTGAGCGAGGCCTCGAAAACAGGGCCTATCAGCCCGCCGATTTTGTCGTAAATCAGCCGGGCAAATTCGCCGTCATCAAGGTGGCTCGCCAACATCAGGCGAAGGCGCTGGGCCTCCTGCAGATCGGGCATGGCCTGCACTTCCCGGAAATGACCGATCATTTCGCGGATCAGAATCACGAGCGTCTCGGTGGAGGGCTCGAGTTCGAGCAGGCGGTGCAGCACCGGATCGGCCGCGCACTCTTCGGCGAGGATTTCAGCATAAAGCGCCGATTTGGTTGGGAAATGCTTGAACAGCAGCCCTTCGGAAATCGAGGCCGCCGCCGCCACGCTCTTGGTGGTCGTGCCGGCAAAGCCGTGACGGGCAAAGCAACGCTTCGCGGCACCCAGAATCAATTGCCGGCGCAGGTCGCTGGTCATTCGGAGGGTGCTCATCTTGTGAGTAAGCACTCACCTTTAACCGAAAGTCAAGGAATTTGCTGCGACGCAAAATTTCCTTTGTGAGGACGGAAGTTGCGGCGCCTGTGGGTGAATAGGCGGCACTAGATCGGGCCAAACCCCAATGAACCCCGGATCCTGTTCACGATAAAGGTGCCGTCCCGACTGGCAAGAACCCGCTCCAGATTGGCGCTGTCGATCTTGATGCTGGCAAAGCGCGGCCCGGCGGCGACATCCCGCATCGAGGCTGCAAACGCCTTGATCTCGGCCATGGTCGCGACGCTGCGGGCATCTTTGATGCCGCAGGCCTTGGCTACGCCGACGAGGTCGGTGTTGGTTCCCGTATGGCTCGCCTGCCCGCCGGTTTCGCCATAGACCTCGTTGTCGAGCACGACGATGGTGAGGTTACCGGGCTGTTGCAGGCCGACGGTCGCAAGGCTCCCCATCCCCATCAGCATCTCGCCGTCGCCGGTGATCACGACGACCGGTAACTCCGGCTGAGCGAGCGCCACGCCGAGCCCGATCATCACCGCACCGCCCATCGCACCCCACAAATAGAAATTGCGGTCATGATCGCCGGCTGCGGCAATATCGTAGGTCGAAGCGCCGAGACCGCCGATGGCGATGGCATCCTTGCGTCCCTCCAGCAGGGCCGAAACGACGCTGCGGCGTTCAAGAAGATTTCCCATGCTCATTTCAAGAACACCTTTGCGCCAATCAGGCGTTGCGACAACAGTACGGCCGTCGGTGTGCAGGCATTGTAAGCCTGCCCCGCAGCCGCCTCGACCACTTCTCGCACTTCGCCGGCGTGCGAGGCGCGCAATACCTTGATGCCGGACAGTTCGAACACGCCTGCGGTGGTCGAGCCCATCGGCACCTGCCACGGATTGAACTCGCCCCACTCGCCGCGCATCGTCACCAGTGTCAGGAACGGAAAGCGGAAAATCTGGGTGAGAGAAAACATATTGACGCAATTGCCGACGCCGCTCGATTGCATCAACAGCGCGCCGCGCTGACCGCCTGCCCAGGCACCAGCCAGTAACGCGATCCCTTCCTCTTCGGTCGTCAGCGGCACCGCCCGCATGGAACGCTCCGCGAGCACCCGGTTGATCAGTTGCGAATGCCCGGCATCCGGCACGTAGGGCACTTGGCGGACATCGAAGCGTTGCAAAATCTCAAAAATGTCGTCCGGCCAGGCGGGCGCGGCCTCGCTGGACGCTTCGTTACGGGCGTGCATCTTCATTTCCTCAAGGAATGACTCGGCCGCCGACTTTAGAGGGACTTTCGCTTTTCGAAAGATCGAAAATGGCATATCGATGCTCCCTCAAGAGATGGCAGCATGAATGCGAACGAACGAGAGCTCGCCGAGCGTTTCGATCTCGAGAGCCTGACGCCCGAGTTCTATGCCGATCCTTATCCGACCTATCGTGCACTGCGGGAGCATGCGCCGGTCAAGCGCATGGCCAACGGGTCGTATTTCCTGACCCGCTATGACGATCTGCTCGCCGCCTACAAGAACACCCGCGCCTTCTCTTCTGACAAGAAAAAGGAATTCGCGCCGAAATACGGCGCCTCCCCGCTCTACGACCATCACACCACCAGCCTCGTTTTCAATGACCCGCCGGCGCATACCCGCGTGCGGCGGCTGATCATGGGCGCGCTGTCGCCGCGTGCGATCGCCGAGATGGAGCCGGCCTTGAGGAGGCTCGTCGATCGGCTGCTCGACGCGTTGGCCACCAAGGGCGACGTCGATTTGATCGCGGACTTCGCCGCTACGATCCCGATTGAGGTGATCGGCAACCTCCTCGACGTGCCGCCAGACGAACGCGAGCCGTTGCGCGGCTGGTCGCTTGCCATTCTCGGCGCGCTGGAACCCGTGATCGGCGCGGAAGCCTTTGCCCGCGGCAACGAAGCCGTGCGCGAGTTCCTCTTCTATCTGGAAACGCTGGTGGCGCGGCGGCGCGCAAAGCCGGGCGATGGCGAACGCGACGTGCTGACGCGTTTGATCCAGGGCGAGACCGGCGGCGAGCGCCTCACCGAGAAGGAGCTTCTGCACAACTGCATCTTCTTGCTCAACGCCGGCCACGAGACCACCACCAATCTGATCGGCAATGGCCTCGTGACGCTCGCAACCCACGATTCCGAAAGGGCACGCCTGATCGAAAGCCCCGCTCTGATCAAAACCGCGATCGAGGAAATGCTCCGCTACGAGAGCTCCAACCAGCTCGGCAATCGCATGACGACGGAGCGGATCGAACTCGGCGGCGTTGAACTCCCACCCGGCACCGGCGTCACGCTGGGCATCGGCGCGGCCAACCGCGACGAAAGGCAGTTCGAAAACGCCGAAACCTTCGACGTAAGCCGCAGCCCAAACCGGCATCTCGCCTTCGGTACCGGCGCGCATCAATGTGCGGGGATGGCGCTGGCGCGGCTCGAAGGCGCGGTCGCGATTTCAGGATTTCTGGCGCGGTTTCCGCGCTATGCGCTGAAAGGCACGCCCGTGCGCGGCGGTCGCGTCCGCTTTCGCGGGTTTTTGAGCGTGCCGTGCGCCATCGAGTGAGACGTCACGCGCCGGACATGAATTGACAGGCGGCCGAAAGGCAGCGAGGATTTTCTTTCCAACAAGAAAAGAATGGGGCCGGGGATGAGAAACGCAACCAAAATCGTATCGCTGTTTGCTGGCCTGTCGTTGGGTCTTTTGGCCGCGCCGGCGCACGCCGACGACGCAAGCCCGCTCAAGGACAGCGCTCTGGTCAACGCGTTGCAAAAGCAGACCGGCGTCTACGACCGGTCTACTGCCGGAAAAACGCCGGAGTTTGTCGTCGATCCGGCCTGGCCGCAGCCGCTACCGCATAGCTGGCTGTTGGGCCAAATCGGCGGGCTTTATGTCGACCATCACGACCATGTCTGGGTTTACAACCGGCCGCGCACGCTCACCGACGACGAAGTGGGGCTCGATGGCGCGATAGCGGGCGCGACCGACGCCAAAGGCCAGCCGGTCAACGGCCTCGGCTTTGTGCGGGCCAACGGCTTTGGCGCGGATTGTTGCCGAGCCGCGCCTTCGGTGATGGAATTCGACGGAAACGGCAAATTGCTGCGCGCCTGGGGCGGTCCGGCCGATCCCGGTTTCATCGGCGGCAAATGCAAGGCGGAAGCCGGCTGTATCTGGCCAAACGTCGAACACGGCATCTATGTCGACCAGAAGGATAATGTCTGGATCGCCGGCAATTCCCCCGCCCACAAAGCGGGCGACAAGGAAATTCCCGTGGACCACCAACAAGGGCGGCGGCGACGGCTTCATCCTGAAATTCGACAGGGACGGCAATTTCAAGATGCGGATCGGCGGCACGCCGACCGCGCCCGACAGCAACAGCAAGGAAGGCGGCCTCAATGGCACGCCGCTGCTCTACCGGCCGGCCGACATGGTGATGGATGCGAAGACCAACCGCCTCTACGTCGCCGATGGCTATGCCAACCGGCGCATCCTGATCGTCGATGCCGATACCGGCAAATATATCGGCCACTTCGGCGCCTATGGAAACAACCCGATCGACGATGCGGCTGCGGCCGCCGCCGGCACCTGGCCGCAAGCCGTCCGCCAAGGGCGAAACCAAACCGGCCTTCTTCCGCAATCCGGTGCACTGCGTGAAGATCGCTGACGACGGCAAGATCTATGTTTGCGACCGCGGCAACGACCGCATCCAGGTGTTCGACAGCAAGGATCCGTCGCTCGGCAAGGAGTGCAGCAATCCGAATGGCGAGGCTGGCAAATGCGGTTTCGTGGCCGAGCGTTTCATCAGCCCGAAAACCTACACCCAGCCGGTGATGCCGGGAACGGCGGTGTCGATGAACTTCTCGCCCGACAAGGCGCAGAGCTGTCTCTATGTCGGCGACAACACCAACCAGACGATCTACATCCTTGGCCGCGACAATCTGGAGCAACTCGGCCGGCTCGGACGTGGCGGCCGGATGGCCGGCGATTTTCACTGGCTGCATCAGGTCAGCCTCGACAGCCAGGGGAACATCTATACCGGCGAGGTCGACACCGGAAAGCGCGTGCAGAAATTCGTGCGTTACGGCGCCGACGGCTGTAGCGGCACAGGTACGGCGGGGATCGGCGGTGAGGCGGCGGAAAAGCGATAATCGTTGCGCGTTCAAACCACCGTACGGTGCCGCTCGATGCAGGTCCGCAACACCTCATCGATCGGCTTTGACCACCAATCTTCGGAGAAAATCTCGATCTCCGAATAGCCGGCAAACCCTTCCGCCTCGACCGCGCGGCGGACCGATTTGATATCGATCGCGCCATCTCCCATCATGCCGCGATCGTTGAGGATGTCCTTGGTCGGCACCAGCCAGTCGCAAACGTGAAACGCCAGCAGGCGATCCCTGCCCGCACGCGAAATCTGCGACGACAGCTCCGGGTCCCACCAGATATGATAGACGTCGAGCGCAACGCCGAGCGCGCCGGTTCGATCGGGATCGAGGCGGTCGCAGATGTCGAGCGCCTGACGCGTCGTGTTCACGCAGGCGCGGTCGGCCGCATAGGCCGGGTGCAACGGCTCGATCGCAAGTGGCATCGTTGGCCGAGCCTCGCATATTCCATCATCTCGGCGATGGCGTCTTCGACCTGTCCTCTCGCCGCCACGATATCCTTCGAAGCAGCACTTCCCGGCCGCGAATATTGCGGCAGGCCGCCGACCACGAGCACGACGCAGGGTGCGCCGAGCGCTTTGGCTTCGTCCACCGCGCGACGGTTGTCGTCGCGCACCTCGATGCGGCGCGTGGCGTCCGAGGTGAACATGCCGCCGCGGCAATAGCCGGAAAGTTCGAGACCTGCATCGCGCACGGCGCGCACGGCGCGATCGAGCCCGACGGCTGCCACCTGGTCGCGCCAGGGATCGATGGCGCGAATGCCATGCCGCGCGCAGGCGTCGATGATCTGCAGGAGATCGCCTTGCTTGCGGACGGTCGCGGTATTGAGCGACAGCCAGCGATGATCGGCCGAAAAATCCCGCATCACGCTTCCAAGCCGCGAAGCGCAAGCACGGCTTTCATGCGCCGTGTCGCTAGTTCGGGATTGGCCAAAAGTCCGGCCTGATCGGCGAGCCGAAACAGTTCGGCCAGATGCAGCGTCGAGCGCGTGCTCTCCTGCCCGCCGACCATGTTGAAATGATCCTGATGTCCGTTCAGGTAGGCCATGAACACGATGCCGGTCTTGTAGAAGCGCGTCGGCGCTTTGAAGATATGGCGGGAGAGCGCGACCGTGGGCCCAAGCACGTCGTGAAAGCCCTTCGCATCGGAAGCCGCCAACCGCGACAGTGCATAGGACGCCGCCGGTGCAATCGCATCGAAAATACCGAGCAGCGCGTGCGAATACCCCTTGTCGTCGCCCGCGATCAGCTCGGCGTAATTGAAATCGTCGCCGGTATACATCTTGACGCCGCCGGCAAGCCGGCGACGCATGTCGATCTCGCGCTGCTTGTCGAGCAGCGAGATCTTGACGCCATCGACCTTCGATGCGTGGGCATTGATGATGGCGACCGCGGTATCCATGGCTTTGCCGAGATCGGCCGCTCCCCAGTAACCGGCCAGCGCGGGATCGAACATGTCGCCGAGCCAGTGGATGATCACCGGCTCACGCACCTGCGACAGAACGCGGGCGTAGACCTCAGCGTAATCGTCAGGATGGCGGGCGATTTTGGCGAGCGCGCGCGAGGCCATCAAGATGATACGTCCGCCGGCCTTCTCGATCGCAGCGATCTGGTGCTCGTAAGCGCGGATCACGTCGTCGAGAGTTTTGGCGTCTTCAACCGCAAGATGGTCGGTACCGGCGCCGGAGAACACCAGCGCCCCTGCTCCCCTCGCCTTGGCCGCGCGCACCGAGCGCTGGATCAACTCGAGCGACGTCGGCCAATCGAGCCCCATGCCGCGTTGCGCCGTGTCCATCGCTTCCGCCACGCCGAGGCCGAGATCCCAGACGTGTTCGCGAAAGGCAATCGTCCTGTCCCAATCGACCGCCGCCGTCAGCCACGGATCGACATCGGCGAGCGGATCGGCAACGACATGCGCGGCCGAAAACGCTACGCGATTGAGCGTACTTTCAAGCTTTGCGGGAAAGCTCCGCGACGCCGCAAGGCGATAGGTTTCCATTCCGCCGCCAGCGGTCGGCAGCTTCAGCGATAACGACGAGGCAGGCATCACCGGCTTGTTCATGGGCGGCTCTCCATTAGTGTGGCGGTTCAGAAGTCCGCATCAACTGTGCAGCGGGTTCGTCATGCGGGCTTCTGAACCAAAGCCACACTAGAACAATAGGTTTGCTAGTGTCCTTTCGATTCCGAAGTTCGAAACGTGGCTCCGCAAAATGATACGAACTTCGGAATCGGGACACTAGATCTTGATCGGCGCGACGTCGATCCAGCGGCGCTCGCGCCAGCTCTGGAGTGCGCATTCGGCGAGTTGCACGCCCTTGGCGCCTTCCAGCAGCGTGAACTTGTAGGGCGCGTCCTCGCAGACGTGGCGAATGAACATTTCCCACTGTTCCTTGAAGCCGTTGTCGTAGGTCACGTTCTCCGGCAGCTTCTGCCAATCGGAATAGAAATCGTGCAGACGCTTTTCGTCTGGATTCCACACCGGCCGCGGCGTCGCCTGTCGCGCCTGGATCATGCAATCGGTCAAGCCCGCCACCGCGGAACCGTGGGTGCCGTCGACCTGGAAGGTAACGAGATCGTCGCGGTAGACGCGTGTCACCCAGCTCATGTTGATATGCGCGATCACGCCGCCCTTGAGGCGGAAGGTGGCGTAAGCCGAGTCATCAGCGGTCGCCCTGTATTTCTTGCTCTGCTCGTCCCAGCGCTCGGGAATGTCGGTGTTGCCGATACAGACCACGCTCTCAACCTCGCCAAAGAGATTGTCGAGCACGTAGCGCCAGTGGCAAACCATGTCGAGAATGACGCCGCCGCCGTCTTCGGTGCGATAATTCCACGACGGCCGCTGCGCTTCCTGCCAATCTCCTTCGAAGACCCAATAGCCGAACTCGCCGCGCACCGAGAGCATGCGGCCGAAGAATCCGGAATCGCGCAGGAAGGCGAGTTTCTTCAAGCCCGGCAAGAACAGCTTGTCCTGCACCACGCCGTGCTTGAGCCCCTTGCTGTTGCCGAGTTTCACGATCGCAACCGCCTCTTCGAGGTTGGTTGCGGTCGGCTTTTCGCAATAGACGTGCTTGCCGGCGTTAAACGCTCTGGTCAGCAACCCCGGCCGCGCTTGCGTAGTGGCGGCATCGAAGAACACCGCGTCTTTCTTGTCGGACAAGGCTGCGTCGAGGTCGGTGGTCCAGCGTTCCATAGCAAATCGCTTGGCGAGCGCTTCGACCTTCGCAGGATCGCGGCCGACCAGAATCGGATCGGGCATCACGCGATCGCCATTGGACAGCTTCACACCGCCCTGATCGCGGATCGCAACGATCGAGCGAATCAGATGCTGGTTGAGGCCCATGCGGCCGGTGACACCGTTCATGATCACGCCGAGGCGTTGTGTCGTCATAGCGATTGCTCCTGCAAGGTTCTTGCTTTTGGTTGTTGAAGCGGCGACATCGCCGGCCACAGCGGATGCGTACCGCTCGCAAAGCCCGGCGCGGTCAGGGTGTCAGTCAGAAGATCGCCGTCATGGACCGCTAGCCGGACCTTCTCGCCGTCGCGCGCATAGAGATCGGGATGCGCGGCAAGAAAGGCATCGGCTTCCATTTCCGGCGTGTCGGCAAAGCCATCGACGTAATGGTGTCCGTTACGCTCCATGTGGGACAGCCCGATCAAGGCCCCGAGCGCGAGGTCCTGTTGCACGGCGAGCCCGGCTTGACAGGTTAGATCTTCACCTGTGACAAAGAATTTTTCGCGCGGGGTGCTCCACTTCGCAGCACGGGTCGTGTTGATCACAGACTTGTAGATTCCCTTGCACGATTTGGAGGAAACACCACGGTAGCCGAGCGCGCGCGCGGCGACGAATGCGTTATAGGAATCGTCCGCCTCGTCGATGATGAAATCGTAGGGCGCAATTCCGCCAAGCGGTGCGGCGCGGGTGATATCGCGCGGCATCGGCTGTTCGATATAGAGCAGCCGGCTTTCGATCGGCGCGAGCGCTGTGTCCTTGCCCAGACGATCGACGAGACTGCGCAAATCGGCCAGATCGGCATATTGCTCATTGGCATCGAGCGTAACGCCATACCCATAAGGCAGTGTCGAGAGTTCGCGGCCGATGCGGGTCAGCCGTGCCGCGTCCGTCTCGGGATTGCCGGCCAGCTTGAGCTTGAAATAACGCGCGCCGGAATTTTCGCGTCCGTCGGCGACGCCGCCCAGCCCTTCGATCCTGTCATCGAGGCCGACGGTGTGACGGATCGCGACCCGGTCGCGGCGGCGGCAGTTGCCCAAGAACCGCATGATGTCTTCGCTCGTAAGATCAGGCGACATCCGCGCGTCGACGCCGGCGATATTGGCCGCCATGCCATCGAAGAAGTTGGCGCCGGCACCGCGCAACAAGCCATCAAGAACCGCCTTGTTGATTTCCGCCGGGCCGAAGATCGCCGCCAGCGGCGGAATGTCTTCCTTCGCGCAAGCCTCGATCTGCACCGCGATACGCGAAGCATGATGGCCGAACGCCGTGTCGAAGCCTGAACTGGTGAGATAAAGCTGGCTTGCAATCGCCAACGAGCGCCTCAATTCGTCGACGGTCTGCTCGGTCGAAAGAGATGCGCGCTTGTCGAACCATTTCGGCACCATCATTTCGGCGCTGGCGCCGACCACCCGTCCCTTGCCTTCAATCTCGATTTCGGCGCGCACGAATACCTGCGACGCCGCCTCGACGACAACCGCGCCGAAGCGGAACGGCCGGGCAAAACGCACGGCCCGTTCAAAGAGCGCGATATCCCGCACGGCCAGGCGCAGCGGCATCGTGTTACACCCTTAATCCAGCGTGCTCTGGGTGAAGAAATGCTTGCGAATACGCTGGACCAGCTCCGAGAACACCGGATCGGTCATGACGTCGAGCGAGCGCGGACGCGGCAAAGGCACGTCATAGATCGCGGCAATCGCACCGGGCCGCTCGGTCATGACCAGCACGCGATCCGCAAGGAAAACCGCTTCCGGAATCGAATGGGTTATCAGGAGCACGGTCTTGCCGGTCTCGCGCTGGATACGCATCAGCTCGACGTTCATGCGCTCCCGCGTCATGGCGTCGAGCGCGCCAAACGGCTCGTCCATCAGCACGATCTTGGGGTCATGCACCAGCGCCCGGCAGATCGAGGCGCGCTGCTGCATACCGCCGGAGAGTTGCCAGGGCAGCTTTTTCTCAAAGCCCTCGAGCCCGACGAGCTTCAACAGCGCTTTCGCGCGCGGCAGATATTCCTCGCGCGGCAGGCGCTTCATGTCGATTGGCAACATCACGTTTTTAAGGATGTTGCGCCACGGCAGCAGCAGCGCATTCTGAAACACGATGCCGACATTGCCATGCGGCTTGGTGACCGCCTCGCCCTCGACGAAAATTTCGCCAGTCGAGGGCGGCAACAGCCCCGAAATCATTTTCAGAAGCGTGGACTTGCCGCAGCCGGAGGGACCGACCACCACGAAGAACTCACCGGCATTGATATGGAAATCCAGCGGCTGCAATGACGGAACATCGCCGTCGCGCGACCGATAGGTTTTCGACACACCCGACAAGCGGATGCCGGGCGTCATGGTCGCCCCGCGATCCGCCACGATGCGCAGATGCGCTGCGGACGAATTTAGGATTTTGTTCACGGCGCTCATTCGTTACTTCGGCAGATACTCATTGGTGTAGAACGCCTTCGGGTTTTCCTTGGCCTTGGCATCGAGCCCACCATACTCGACCATCAGGTTGACGCTGTCGGCCATGTTCTGATCGGTCACCTGGAACGGCCGCTTGCCCTTCGTTTCCGGCGTTCGATAGAGCGGGATCGTCAGTTCGAAACCTTGCGTGAGCGTATCGATCTTGCCGCCCTTGGGGTTGGCGTCGAGAATCGATTGCGCCGCGCCCTTGGGGTCTTTTTCGGCGGCTTCCACCGCCTTGGTCGTCGCGGACATGAAGCGCTTCACGACATCGGCGTTGGCCTTGACGTAATCCGTATTTGCGACAAGCCCCGACGACACCATGTTGATGCCGTAATCGGCGAACTTGATCGGGTAGACGTCCTTGCCGGTGGCATCCTTGATCTTCATCGACTGGTCCATGACGTAACCAAGCAGGAGATCGGCCCGGCCGTTGATCACGGCTTGGAGCTTGGTCTGGCCGTCGCCGGCGACGGTGGTGAAATCGCTTTCCTTCAGTCCGGTCTTCTTCAGGAACAGCGGCCAGATCTGAGTCATGGAATTGGCCGGCGTAATCGCCACCGTCTTGCCCTTGATATCCTCGGGCTTGCGGATGTTTTTCTCGACGAGACCCATCACCGACATTGGGCTCGTCTGAAGCAACACGCCGGTCGCGATAATGGGCGCACCCTTCACCGCCGCGCGCATCATGGTCGGCACATCGACGTAGCCGAAATTGGCGGTTTTCGCCGCCACCGCCTGCGTGGTCGCCGCCGAGCCGCGGCCTTCCTGAATTTCGAGGTCGATGCCCTCAGCCGCGTAGATGCCTTTGGCCTTGCCATAATAGAACGGCGCGTGCTCGCCATAGACGTACCAATTGAGCATCAGCACGACTTTGTCGGCGGCCTTCGCCGGCAGCGTCGCCAGCATCGATCCGATCAGTACCGTTGCAAGTGCTGCAACCAAACGCACCATGTCATCCTCCCAGCTGTATTCTTGAGTAGCCCTTTGTGGGCTTTTCCAATCCTTATGACCGCTTATGCGCCGATAATGATGTCCTCGCGCTGGCTGACGTGCCAGGGCACCACCAGGCGCTCGATGCGGTCGACGATCCAGAACAGCACCACGCCGAGCAGTGCCAGGATCACGAGTGCCGCAAACATCGTCGGCAAATCGAACGTGCCGATCGACCGCTGCATGACGTAGCCGATGCCGGAATTGGAGCCGACGAATTCACCGACGACGGCACCGACGACAGCGAGCGTAACGGAAACCTTCAGGCCGGAGAAAATCGCGGGCATCGCGTGCGGCAAATTGACCGCGCGGAAAACATGAAAGCGGCTGCCCTGCATGGCGCGCGCAAGATCCACCATATCGGGATCGACGGACTTAAATCCCTGCACCGCGGAAACCACCACGGGGAAAAATCCGAGCAGGAAAGCCGAGATGATTTTCGGCAAGATGCCAAAGCCGAACCAGACCACGAACAGCGGCGCGATCGCAATCTTCGGCACCGATTGCGAGAAAACGAGCAGCGGATAGACGAAGCTCTCGATCGTCTTCGATCCCGCGATCAGCATGGCGACGGGAATGCCGAACAGCGCCGACAAGAGGAAGCCCCAGATGGTCGCATAGGTGGTGGGCCAGGATTGGCGTGCGAGTTCCGGCCAATCGTGCCACAGCACCGCGACGACATCAGCCGGCGCTGGAATTTGATATGCCGGAATCTTGAACAGCCGGATCGACAGATCCCAGGCGATGACGATGAAAATCAGGAACAAAAACGGTCGCACCCACGCCGCGTTCAACGCTTTCGACATTGCTCTGGACGCCCTTGGTTCGGCCACGCCTCTCTCCCCGTAATGCTCGATTTCCACCGAAATTAACCCGTTGGATAAATACTGTCCAGCGCTTTTGAGCGACGCGGCCAACGTTCCTGTCGGGCGGAGTAAACAGAATTTTAGAGAGCGGCGGGAGTGCGGTTTCGGCTCCGCGACGTTGTTATCAGTGACCAACAACGCCCTCGCCTGAACCAAGCAAAAGACGTGGCTGTTCCGGTCGCTAAACGTATGGATGGTCGCCGTCTCCACGTGGGACAGGAGGACCGAAGGAGAACTTTTATGACGAACCTAAAACTGCTAACCGCCGCCGCATTTTCACTCGCTCTGGCGGGCCCGGCCATGGCGGCGAACGTCAGCAATGACGAACTCCCGCCGGCCTATCACGACTATGGCCAGCGCTCTGACGCACCACATGCCGGCGCAGGACTTTGACCATTTCGACTTCGGTATCGCTCGACCGACCTATCATTCGGGATGGGGAGGCCCCTATGGCGATGGCGATTACCCAGGTAGTATCGACGCGAATATGGGACCGCCTTATTGGGGAGGCCGTTAGCGCGCAGAATGGAACTCGATTTACGGGCGAAGAGAGGCGGCAATGCCGCCTCTCTTTGCGTGGTTTTATGGGCGGGTTTCGTCGGCCTCAGTCTGCGTTTGAAAACAGCGGAATGGATATCGCAGGCACCTTTTTCTTACCGAAGGCCGCGAGAGATTTGCCAGTCAGCGCCGCGAGCACCAGCGCGACCATATGATCGAGGCGCTCGTCCCTCGCCTCTTCGTCGAGAAGATCGCGGCCGAAAATCACGCTCAAGGTGGCGCTGTTCGACAGATAGAAAAAGCACAACGCGGCAATCGAAATATAAAGCTGCACCGGATCGACCGCGACGACGAAGTCGCCGCTTTGCACGCCCCGTTGCACCACGGTGCTGATCATTTCGACGAACGGCGAGTGCATCGACTTCACCTTGGTCGAGCGTTTGAGATGGCGCGCTTTCACAAGGTTTTCGGTGTTGAGCAACGCCAGGAATTCCGGATTCCTCAGGAAATAATTCCAGGTAAAATGGATGAGACGCTCGATCGCTTCCGGCGGATCGAGGTGTTCGAGATCGAGCCCGCGCTCCTCGACCCTGATCTTCTCATAGGCGCCTTCGAGCACGGTGAGATAAAGCTCGTCCTTCTTGCCGACGTGATAATAAAGCATGCGCTTGTTGGCGCCGGCCTTGGCCGCAATCCGGTCGACCCGCGCGCCGGCAAGCCCGTGGGCAGCAAATTCTTCCTTTGCCGCTTCGAGAATGCGAAGCCGCATCCCTTCGGGATCACGCTGCCATTTCTGGTTTCGCCTGGTGCTGGTCAACTCGCAAATCCCGCTGACGCCAGAAAGCGTCTGGAAATATAGTCTTACGTCTCGCTGTAGCACGCGAGACGGAGAAAATGAACTAGATGCCGACTAGGACGGCAGCTGCGCCGCCCGCTCCAGCAGCAGCGTGTGGACGCCGCAGGTGCCGTCTCGAACGCTCATCACCCGCGTCCCCGGCTTGCGGCCGGTGCGCACCTCCGAGACGCCAATGCCAGCCGCGACCAGCCGCGCACGCGTGGCGTCAATGTCGGCCACCCGCCAGCTCAAGCCCCATAATTTGTCGTGCGTCGGGTCGGCATCGGCGACTGGCCGCTTCACCACTTCGACGATCAGATCGCCACAGCGGAAGAACATCAACTGGCCCCAGTCATGATGCGAGCGGTCGAGCGCCATGTCGAGGCCGAGCCGCGCGCCGTAGAGCGCGGCGGCGCGCTCGGGGTCCCCGGTCGAAATCACGACGTGATCGAGCCCCAGGATCGACGAGGGCGACGTTGCGGCCGAATGCGGCCGCTCGTCGTCCAGTTCGAGAAAGAATATCCGTACGCCTCGCGTGAGATCGGTCGCGGCGCGGGTGCGCTTCCAACGCAGGATCGAGCCCGAGTCCGTATCATGGCTTTCGACCTCGACGACCGGGTCCGGTTTCAGCGCCACGCGATCGAGCCTGCGATAGGCTCTCGCGATGTCATTGACCCCAAAACAAAAGCTCGCAAGCCCCTCGCCCGACCGTCCGATGATCTCGCGGATACGACCAGCCGTCGGCGTATCGCCGGCCGGCGCCATCAGCTCAAGCGACATGTTATCGAGGGTGAACAATACGGTCTTTGAGCCGTCGCCGTCGCTGCGCCAGGAAGGGCTACGCCCGAGCAGCAGCTCATAGGCCCTGGCGGCGGCCTTGATGTCCTCAACCAGCACCACGACATGATCGAGGCCGGAGATCACGCGACGAGTGCCCACTTTCCGAAGTTCGTGCTCCATCGCCGCGTCCATGTGTCTTGCTCCGGGAAACCGGAACGGCCGCGGATCGTTGATGTCAGCGCGAGCGACGGACGACCGCGCCAAGGCGGCCGCCCGCCATATGGGGCCACCTCTAGCAACTAAGAAGGCGCTGTTGCGAATATTTTCAGCGAATTGCGGGCCAAAACCGGTGCTAATGTACGGTGCCGGGCCGGGAAACTTGCCGCGATACTGACAGGAACTTCAAATTCACCGCCCTAGCCACGATGGATAGCGAATGCAGGCTCTCTTTATCGGACAGACCTATATCGACGTCACCTTCATCACCGACCACATGCCGACCGGCGACGAGAAGCACGTCGCCTCGGCCTATGCGGTCTCCTTCGGGGGCAACGCGGTCACCGCGGCATTCTGCTGCGCCAAGCTCGGAATTGTGCCGGACCTGATCGCTACCGTCGCCAACGACTGGCTCGGGCGCATGTTCCAGGACATGAGCGCGAAGTA
Source organism: uncultured Alphaproteobacteria bacterium (assembly GCA_963775545.1). GTDB lineage: Bacteria > Pseudomonadota > Alphaproteobacteria > Rhizobiales > Xanthobacteraceae > Bradyrhizobium. The sequence goes on along the minus strand of CAVZJE010000018.1, from coordinate 191,064 downwards.
TGGAATCTCGATCCATCCGCGCAAGGTCAATACGTCGTCGCTCTCCTTCATCATGCCCAAGGACGGCAAGCGGGCCATCGTGCGATGCCGCGACGACGAGCATATTCACCCCTTCCCGGTGCTCAATCTCAAGGGCTGTCGCGCGCTGCATGTTGACGGTCACCAGCCGGATGCCGCAATTCATTACGCCAGGCTGTGCCGCGAAGACGGCATCCTGACCTCGCTCGACGGCGGCGGCCTGCGCACCAACACCCATGAACTGCTGGAATTCATCGACGTCGCCATCGTCGCCGAACGGCTGTGCGAACAGATGGACCTGTCGCCGGAAAAAATGCTCGACTATCTCAGGGGTCGCGGCTGCCGCGTTGGCGGCGTGACCATGGGCGAAAGGGGCCTGCTCTGGTACGACGAAACGGGGACGGTTCGCACCATGCCCGCGCTGCCGATCTCGCGCGAGCGCGTGCTCGATACCAACGGTGCCGGTGATGTATTTCACGGAGCTTACGTGTTTTCGTATCTCAACAATCCCGGCAAAAGCTGGCACGACCATTTCGAATTTGCGCGCGCGGCCTCGGCATACAAGATCCAACGGCTCGGCAACGAGGCCGGATTGCCGTCGCTTGCCGACATCGAAACCGTCAAGCAGGAGTTTCAGATCGGGCGCAAGAAGGAATTTTGGGATTAGGCCTTTCTGGTTCGCTCAAGCTAGTGGAGTGGATTTGACATTCGCTACCCTGTAGCCGCGGATCAGTAAAGCGAATGTCAAATCCAAAACTCCACTAGAAACCCATATTTTCTGGTGGTCCTTTGATTCTAACATTCGCAAAAGCGGTCGCTGAGAAGGGATGCGAATGTTAGAATCAGACCACCAGCGCGGCCTTCAGATCGACCCTGAGATCGACGGCTTTCTCGGGCTCGATCGAGCGATTCAGCCCGAGAATTTTGCGGCCGAACACGTGGTCGGCGGCGCGGTTGACCAACTCGATGCCGACCAACTGGCGTTGTTTGTAGCAGAACGCCGAGAACGAGCGCGCTTCCCGATCGCCACGCACCACGACCTGATCATAGCCGGTGGTGAGACCCGCGATCTGAAGCTTGTCGTCGGCTTGGTCGCTCCAGAACCACGGCAGGCCGTCATAGACCTTGGTGTCGCCGGTCAGCCGGGCCGCGACGCAACGGGCCTGGTCGGTGGCGTTCTGGACGGATTCAAGCCGGAGCGAGCCGCCAAAGCGCGGGCTAGCGAACAACGCGCAATCGCCAATCGCCGAAATGTTGGGATCGGCGGTCGACAGATGCTCGTCGACGATGATGCCCGACGCGACCGGCAGGCCGGCTTCGGCGGCGAGCTCGACATTCGGCAAGACGCCGACACCAACCACGATCAGATCCGCCGGGATATGACGGCCGTCGCTGAGACTGACGCCGGCGACCTTTCCATCCGCGCTCTCGATGCTGGTCGCCTGCACGCCAAGGTGAATGCGAATTCCGGCCGAGGTGTGCCTTGCCTGAAAATAGTCCGAAATTTCGGCGGTGACGGCGCGCGCCATCACCCGCGACCCGAGCTCGATCACATCGACCTCAAGGCCCTTGGCACGCGCGGTGGCGGCAAATTCCAGACCGATAAATCCGGCACCGATCACCGCGACGTGCTTTGCGGTGCCGATGCGCTGCCGCAGCGCCTCGCTCTCGTCGAGGATCCGCAAATACTGCACATCGGGAAGATTGGCGTTGGGCAGATCGAGCAGGCGATTGCGGGCGCCGGTCGCCAGCACCAGATGCCCGTAATCAAGAAACGAACCGGAGGCGAGCAGCAGCCGCTGCGCGGCGCGATCGATCGATACCGCGCGATCGGCGATCAATTCGATGTTCTGGTCGCGATAAAACTTGTCGGGCCGGAACATCAGGCTGTCGGGACGGCCCTCGCCCTTGAGATAGGCTTTCGACAGAGGCGGCCGCTGATAGGGCAGATGCGCCTCATCGTTGAGCAGCCAAATTCGTTCGCCAAAGCCATGCTGGCGCAAGGAGGCTGCAACCTGGAAGCCGGCGTGGCCGGCGCCGACGATCAAAACAGCTTTTTGGGTCATGCTATCAGACGGTCTCAATGCGAAGCGGGAGGGTATCGAAGCCACGTAGCGTATTGTTCAATCGTCGCTTCGGCTCCGCGGTCAATTCGAACAATTCGACGCGCTTTGCAAGCGCTCCCAGTATCGCTTCGGTCTCGAGGCGGGCCACCGCCTGCCCGACGCAGCCGTGGATGCCGGTGCCGAAGGTCATGTGCCCGGCCGCGCGGCGGCTCACGTCGAATGTATCGGCCCTTTCCCAGCGGCGCGGATCGCGATTGGCGGCCGCCAGAAACAGCAGCACCTTCTCGCCGTCACCGAGCGCTACGCCGCCAACTTCGACAGGCCTAGTGGTAGTCCGGAAGAAGGTCTGAACCGGCGCCTCGAAGCGCAAGATCTCTTCGAAGGCGCCGCGGATCAGGTTCGGATTCTTTCGAAGCGCCTGCCATTGTTCGGGGTAACGCGCCAGACAATAGAGCGCGTTGCCAAGTCCGTAGACGGTGGTGTCGATCCCTGCCGACAGGAACGAACGCACCAGCATCCCGGCTTCATCTTCGGACAGTTCGCCGGCATCGACGGCACGAAAAATCTGCATGCCGAGCCCATCAGGCGCCAGCGCCGCACGGCTGCACTTCGACATGATCCAGTCGCGAACCGGGCCCGCGTTGGCCATCGCCTGTTGAAACAAATCGTTCCGCGGGCCGAACGAGTTGAATACCATGGTGCCGTAAGGCAGCAGGTTCTCGCGGCCGTCTTCCGAAATGCCGACCGCGTCCGGAAATACTTTCAGGGGATAGGCCTCGGCCAGATCAGCCACGCCGTCGAATTCACGCCGTTCGACCAGCCGCTCGATCAACGCCTCTGCTTCGCGCTCAAACGTCTCGCGCAACACTTTGATCGCCGCCGGCGACAGGATACGCGTCAGCACCGCGCGGGTGCGCGTATGCAGCGGCGGATCGGCTTCGAGAATAATGCTCGGCGGCCGCCACGGCGGCTCCTTGCGGAAATCGCTCAGACCCACGCCCGCCGACGAGCAATAGGTCTGCCAGTCCGTCAGCGCGTCGCGGACCTGTTCGTGCCGGGCCATCGCCCAGATGCCGTATCGTTCGAGCCAAACCGCGGGGCCGGCCTCGCGCAGGGCTTCATGATGCGGATAGGGATCGCCGAGAAAGCCGTGCGAAAACGGATCGACGGTCGAAACCGGCCGGCTCAACACTGCCTGAACGCCCACGACGTCTGCTCCCTGTTAGCCACCTCTCGGCTTTTCCGACATCTTGCAGCCTTCGCCGGAGATTGTCACCACCCGCCAGATGGGATTTAAATGTCGCGCATCCTTAAGACCCCGAGGCTTCTCCGATGGCTGCAACCCACGATACAACCAGCACCACGTCGTCCGATCCGGCGCTACTCGCAATCGACGGCGCGATCGCCACGATTACCCTCAACCGACCCGCGAGTTTCAATTCCATCGATCTGACGATCGCCAAACGGCTTGAGGAAATGGCCGCCGAGATCGAGGCGTCCGACGACATCAAGGTGCTGGTGATCGAAGGCGCGGGCCGCGCGTTTTGCGCGGGCGGCGATCTCCAGACGATTGGAGCTGCCGCCGCGGCGGACAGGATCGCCCCCGTCGTCGGCGAAATGCTGCACCACTACCACGCCTTCATCGCCGCCTTGCAACGGATGCCCAAGATCGTGCTGGCGAGCGTCCATGGCTCGGCTGCTGGCGCCGGGCTTTCGCTGGCTTTCATGGCCGATCTCTGCATCGCCACGGAGGACGCCCGCTTCACGCCGGCCTACGGTAAAATCGGCGCTTCTCCCGATGGTGGCGGTACCGTTGGCGTTACGGCCGCGGTCGGTCCGCGGCGGTCCTTGCAGATTTTTCTCGCTGAGGACAGTTTTTCCGCCGCCCAGGCCGTGCAATGGGGGCTGGTCGTCAAGGTGGTTCCAGCGCCGGAACTGAAGGCCGCAACGCGCGAATTGGCGCACCGGCTCGCACAGAATACACCGGCGGCCATCGCTGCCACCAAGATGCTGATCCAGCGCGCGCCTCACAACCCGATCGAGCAGCAGCTCGCCGACGAGCGCGACGCGATCATCGACTGCATGCATACTGATGAATCGCGCGCGGCGATCGAGAAGTTCACCCGCAAGGGAAAGTAAGCCCGCAAGCTGAATTGCTGGTCTTCATCCTGAGGAGCGCGCGACGCGCGCGTCTCGAAGGATGGAGCCCAACCGTGGCCTCGCGGTTCGAGACGCACTTCGTGCTCCTCACCGTGAGGGCCGGCTTCAATTCGGACAGATATAGCCGGTGCCCGCGGGCGACTTGAAGCAGCCGACTGACTCAGGGATCACGTGCTTGGGCAGCCACAGCACCACCTTCGGACAATAGATGGTGAAGATGATGGTAACGAGGAACACAACGTAGATCGGCAACGCCGCCCGCAAGGCCTTGGAAAACGGCACGCCGACGAATTTCGACGCCATCAACAGCACCAGCCCGTAAGGCGGCGTGATCATGCCGAAGGCAAGTGTCGCGATCAGCACCACGCCCATGTGCACGCCGTTAATGTCGCCCGCCTGCGTCAACGTATTCACCAACGGCATGAAAATGATGATGGTCGGCACTGGCTCGATGAAATCGCCGACGATGGTGAACAACAGCACCAGCAGCAACATCATGTATTGCGGGTTATTGCCGGCAATCGAGGTGATCCAGTCGGCGATCACGATGGCGCCGCGCAAATAGGCCAGCATCCAGCCGAATGCGTTGGCGGCGCCGATGGTGATGAGGGGTAAGGAGAAGATCAGGCCGGCCAGGCAGAAATCATAAGGGATTTTCCTTAGATGCCCACGGTTGAGCACAGGGATCACGACCGCGATGATCCAGAGCACCGCGACCACGCCGGCTTCCGTCGGCGTGAACCAGCCGGTGAGGATGCCGCCGAGCAAAATCACCGGAATCATCAGCGGCAGCGCGGCGTCTCCGGTCGCGAACATGACCTGACGCATCGAAGCGCGCGGCTTGCGTGAGCCGACAGGTCCGAAGAAATAGCAATAGATCATCAGGCCAATGCCGATCATGAGACCCGGCACGAAGCCGGCCATGAACAGGCCCGCGATCGAGACGTTGCCGACCGCGCCATAAACCACCGCGGTGATGCTCGGCGGCACCAATGCCGCGATGGTCGAGGCGGCTGCGATGATGGCCGCGATGAAGTCGGGACTATAGCCTTCGCGCCGCATCGGTCCGCCGAGCGCGCGGCTCATCACCGCGACGTCGGCCGTGGTCGAGCCCGACATTTCCGAGAAGAACATGCTGAAGACGACCACCACCTGCGAGAGCCCGCCCCTGATATGGCCAACCAGCGACAACGACAGGTTCGCGATCCGCACCACCACGTTGGCCGAGCTCATGAGCTCGCCAACCAGCAGGAAGAACGGAATCGCCAGCAATGCTTCGGAATCGACGCCGTCAAAGATCTTCTGAACGATCGCCGCCAGCGACACATCGGTCAGCAACGCGCCGACGAAAACGCCCGCCATCAGCGAAAACGGAACGGGCACGCCGAGATAGCCGAAGAACAGGAAGCAGAACGACATCAGCGCAAGGACAATCGGCGGACTCACGGCCGCGTCCTCCGATCGAGCGAAGTTTCAACCGGAGGGATGATCATCTCCTCTTCCGGCTCCGGGTGATCGAAACCGTTGCGAATGCCGTTGACGAGTTGCTCAACCGTGAACAACGCAATCAATATCGCAGAGAGCGGAATCACCGCGTAGAGCGAGGCGATCGGCGTGCCGGACGGCAGGCGGAAGCTGCCGAAGCCGCGTAGATAGTTGATATAGCCGAACCAGATCAGGCAAAACGCGACGCCGAGCACGACGACACGAATGATGATTTCGACAATCATCCGCGGCGTGCCGTGTAGTGAATCGGAAATCGCGGTCAGGTATAGGTGATCGTTGCGGCGGGTCGCTACCGCCGCCCCGATGAAAATCGCATAGATGAACAGCGTCGAGGTGACTTCCTGCAACCACAGCCAGGGATGGCCGATGGTGCGGGTGAGGATGTCGAACAGCACGGATAATGAGAAGCCGAAGCACAGCGCCCCGCATATCATCATCAGCACGAGCTCAAGCCGGTCGAGCGCGCGCCATTTCAGATGATGATGCTGCTGCAGGACCAGTTTGTCGGCGATCGACATCTTCAGAATTCCCAATGGCAGCCTGACAGGACCGACGCCCTCATCCTGAGGAGCGGCCCTTGAGCCGCGTCTCGAAGGATGAGGGATGGCGCAAAATCTTCCTCATGGTTCGAGACGCGCGAGAGCGCTCCTCACCATGAGGACCTCAATTGACCGCCTTGATCAGATCCTTGATCTTCTCGGCATGAGGCCCAAGGTCCTTGGCGAGCTTGTCGAGATAGGGATCGGCGATTTTCTGGAATCCCGTCTTGTCGACATCGGTCACGATCTTGACGCCCATCTTTTGCAGCTTGGCAGCTGCGGCACGCTCCAGGTCGAACGCCCGCTTGGGCTCCTGAAGGCTGACATCCCGCGCAGCCGCCTGCACCCAGCCTTTCTGCTCGGCGTTGAGGCTTTGCCAGAGCTTGTCGCTGATCCAGAGGATGGCGTTGTTGGCTTCATGCTCAGTCATCGAGAGGACGGGCGCGACCTCGTAATGCCGATTGATGAGGTAGACGTTGACGGCATTCTCGCCGAAATCCACCACGCCGGTTTGCAGCGAGGTATAGACGCTGCCGAACGGCATGTGCACAGTCTGCGCGCCATAGGCGGTGAACATCGTGTCTTCGGTCGCGGTCGCCTGCACGCGAACCTTGTACCCCTTGAGGTCCTCGACCTTGCGCACTTCCCGCTTGCCGTAGAAGTGGCGGAAGCCTTGCGTGCCAAGCCCAATCGCATGAAGGCCCTTGACCGTGTCCTCGATCATGTCGTGAACGGCCTCGAACACCCTCTGGTCGCCAAGCGCCTTGACGTTGTGATCTTCGTTGCGGAACAGAAAGTGCAGCGACATCACACCAGCCTGCGGTGAGATCGTCGACGTATTGGCCGAGGATACAATCGCAAAATCGATATCGCCAGAACGCACCAGTTGCAGGATTTGCGACTCCTGACCGAGCTGCGCGCCCGGGTACTGGTCGACCAGCATCGTTCCCTTGCTCAATTCCTTGAGCTTGGCCGAGAAGATGTCATAGGCGATGCTGTAGCCCGAATTGAGCTGTTGGTCGTGGGCAAAGCGATAATGCTTTACTTCCTGCGCGCCTGCCGCATTCGCAAACATCGCTGCGACCACAAAACCCAGCAGGCCTATTATTTTTCCTTGGTGACGCAACGTCTCTTCCTCCCGTTGATTTCCTGGCCCACGTCAGTTGATGGCGCGGATCAGATTTTTGATTTTCTCGGCGTGCGGTCCGAGTTGCTTGGCGAGCTTGTCGAGATATGGATCGGCGATCGCGATAAATCCGGACTTGTCGACGTCGGTGACGACCTTAACCCCGATCGATTTCAACTTTTCCGCCGACTGGTGTTCGAGCTCGAGCGCCTTGGCAGGCTGGGTGCGGTTGACCTCGTCGGCCGCGGCCTGCACCCAGCCCTGTTGTTCCGGCGTGAGGCTATTCCACAGTTTGTCGCTCATCCAGAGCAGGCTGTTGTTGGCCTCGTGCTCGGTCAGCGACAAAACGGGTGCGACTTCGTAATGCTTGTTGGCAAGATAGACATTGATGCCGTTTTCGCCGACGTCCACCACGCCGGTTTGCAGCGAGGTGTAGACGCTGCCGAACGGCATATGCACGATCTGGGCGCCATAGGCCGGGAACATGACGTCCTCGGTCGGCGTCGCCTGAACCCGCACCTTCAGCCCCTTGATATCCTCGATCTTCCGGATTTCGCGTTTCGAGTACATGTGACGCAGACCGAGAGTGGCGAGCCCGATGACCCGGGCGCCCTTCACTGTATCCGCAATCATCGCCTTGACGGCCTTGGAGACTTCGGGATCCGCGATCGCCTTGATCAGATGGGCTTCATTGCGGAACAGGAAGTGCATCGACATTACGCCGGCCTCCGGCGAGAGCGTCGCCGCATTGGCCGAAGACGAAATGCAGAACTCGACGTCGCCGGATTTAACGAGCTGGAGCACTTGCGGCTCCTGCCCAAGCTGCGCGCCGGGATATTGATCGATCAGCATCGTGCCCTTGCTGAGCGTCTTGAGCTTGTCAGCAAAGATATCGCCGAGAATCCCGTAGCCTGTGCTATGTGGCTGGTCGTAGGCGAAGCGATAATGCTTCACCTCCTGCGCGGTAGCGCCAGCAGCCGTGAACAGAAAAGCGGCAACGACCGCTCCGAAAGGCTTGCCCAAGCTTGCCATCGTCTCCCCCTTCCCGATTGTTTTCCTGGATCATCCCATCGGCCTTGTCGGGATGTCAATCGAACTGAGGGTGGAGAGCTGCTTTTCGTCGGCGAGATGAAGCTAGCCAGACCTAGCCTTTGCCTTTGTTACTTCCCTTGGGCACGCATGAAATCAAAATCGCAGCCTTCATCTGCCTGCAAAATGGTCTCGTTAAACAGATGCGCGTAGCCGCGTTTGGCCCAATCCGCCTTTGGCAGCTTGAGCGCCGCGCGGCGCTTTTCGAGCTCGGCCGCGTCGACCAGGAGATCGATGCTGCGCTTGCTGACATCGAGTCGGATCATGTCGCCGGTCTTCACCAGCGCCAACGGACCGCCGACGGCGGATTCCGGCGTGATGTGCAGCACGATGGTGCCGAACGCGGTGCCGCTCATCCGCGCATCCGAAATCCGCACCATGTCTTTCACACCCGCGCGCAAGAGCTTGGTCGGGATCGGCAGATAGCCCGCCTCGGGCATGCCCGGCGCGCCCTTCGGCCCGGCGTTGCGCAACACCAGCACGTCATCGGCGGACACTTCCAACGCGGGATCGTCCACCCGCAGCGTCATGTCTTCGACGGATTCGAACACCACGGCACGGCCGGTGTGCTGCAATAGTTTAGCCGTCGCCGCCGACTGCTTGATGACGGCGCCGCGCGGCGCGAGGTTGCCGTGCAGCACGGCCATCGAGCCCTCCGCCTTGATCGGGTTCTTTCGCGAGCGAATGACGTCCTGCCCCGGCACCTCTTCGGCGCCTGCCACCACGTCGCGCAAGGTGGCTCCAGTGATGGTCTTGGCGTCGAGATCAATGAGATCGCCGAGCTGCGCCATCAGCTTCGGCACCCCGCCGGCGTGGTGAAAATGCTCCATGTAATGCGCGCCTGATGGTTTCAGGTCGATCAAGACTGGCACCTCGCGGCCCAGTTTGTCGAAGGCCGCAAGGTCAATCCGATGCTCTGTGCGATTCGCCATCGCGGTCAAATGAATGAGGCCGTTGGTCGATCCGCCGATCGCCTGCATCACCACCTGCGCATTCCCAAACGAAGACGCCGTCAGCATTTCGCTCGGCTTCGGCCCCTTGGCCTTGGCCATTTCGGCCGCAACCTTGCCGCTGGCCTCCGCCAGGCGAAACCGCTCGGCATGAGGTGCGGGAATCGTGGCGCTCATCGGCAGCGACAGGCCGAGCGCCTCGGTGACGCAGGCCATGGTGCTTGCGGTGCCCATCACCATGCAGGTGCCGACGGAGGGTGCCAGACGGGAACCGACCGCTTCAATCTCGACGTCGTCGATTTCGCCGGCGCGATATTTGCCCCACAGCCTTCGGCAATCGGTGCAGGCGCCAAGCACTTCACCCCTGTGATGCCCGACCACCATCGGGCCGACGGGGATGACGACGGTCGGCAGGTCGGCCGAGAGCGCGGCCATGATCTGCGCCGGCAAGGTTTTGTCGCAGCCGCCGATCACCACGACCGCATCCATCGGCTGGGCCCGGATCATCTCCTCGGTATCCATCGCCATCAGGTTGCGCAGGTACATCGAGGTCGGATGCGAAAAGCTTTCCGCGATCGAAATTGTCGGGAACACCATCGGCATGGCGCCCGACAGCATCACGCCGCGCTTCACCGCCTCGATGATCTGCGGCGCGTTGCCGTGGCAGGGGTTGTAGTCGCTATAGGTATTGGTGATGCCGACGATCGGGCGATTCAGCGCGTCGTCCGAATAGCCCATCGCCTTGATGAAGACCTTGCGCAGAAACAGCGAAAAGCCGGGATCGCCATAATTCGCCAGTCCCTTGCGCAAGCCGTCGGCCATTTTCTTGTTTCCTTTTGTTGTCATTCGGGGGCACCTCGGAGAGGTGAACCCGGAATCCAGAAGTTGTTCTAAAAGATTCCGGGTTCATCGCTGCGCGCGATGCCCCGGAATGACGCGCTCCGCGTCACTTCAGATCGATGATCCGGCTCTTGTCGCCATCGAACTCCATGCCACAGAAAGCGCCGCCCTGGTAGAAGTCGCCGACCGGATCGGGCTTGAGCTTGGCCTGCTCGGCAAAAGCATGTTCGCGGAAATCCTCGGCGCGGCCGGTCGGACGATAGCCCAGATCGTAAGCACGATGATTGTCCCACCATGCGCGCTCGTTATTGGAGGCGCCATAGAAAACCTCGAAATGAATGTCGGGGTGATCGAGCCCGATCCGGCAGAGTTGAACCAGGTCTTCGGGCTTGAGCCAGATCGAGAGCCGGCGATGGTCGAGCGGCTTTTCGCCGAAATTGCCGATCCGGATGCAAGTGACCTTCATGCCGTGTTTGTCGGCATAAAGCGCGCCAAGAGCTTCGCCGAACACCTTGCTGACGCCGTAGCGGCTGTCGGGCCGCGGCGTGACGTCGGTACCGATATGGTGATGGCGCGGATAGAAGCCGACGGCGTGGTTCGACGATGCGAACACGATGCGCTTGACGCCCTTTTTGTGCGCGGCCTCGAACAGATTGTAGCAGCCGATGATATTGGATTGCAGGATATCGTCCCACGGCCCTTCGACCGAATAGCCGCCGAAATGCACGATGCCGTCGACGCCTTCGCAGATCGCCTCGACCTCCGCCATGTCAGCGAGATTGGCCGCCTTGAACTTCTCGCTCTTGCCGAGGTCAGCGGGCGCTTTCAGGTCACTCAAAAGCAGATCCGGGTAGATCGCCGGCAGCAATTTGCGCAAGCTCGTGCCGATTCCCCCCGACGCGCCGGTCATCAATATTCGTGGCATTTCATCCCTCGTTTCAGATCGCTGCGGTAATATGGCGCGGCGCGCGGAGCGCGGCAAGGCATGGCACCCCTACGGCAAAAACATCAGCAGCTTGCCGCCTTCAGACGGCGATGATAGCAGACGAAGACGGCGAGGAAATCAAACAGCAACGAGACCAATAAATGTCCGAAAAGCCCGCACGGCCCGGCTTTCAGCCGGCCACGCAATATCCCGATCCCGCAATCCATGCACTCGATCCGCGCTTTGAGAAATACTGGCTGAAATTATCGGCAGTCGAGCGGCTCGCCACGGGACTACGCTGGGCCGAAGGGCCGGTCTGGTTCGGCGATGGACGGTATCTGTTGTGCAGCGATATTCCCAACCACCGCATCATCAAGTGGGAAGAGGAAACAGGCGCCGTCAGCGTCTATCGGAAGCCGTCGAATTTCGGCAACGGCAATACCCGCGACCGCCAGGGCCGCCTCGTCACCTGCGAGCATGGCGGGCGGCGCGTGACCCGAACCGAATATGACGGTTCGATTACTGTGCTGATGGACTCCTTCGACGGCAAGAGACTGAATTCGCCCAACGACGTCATCGTGAAATCTGACGGTTCGATCTGGTTCACCGATCCGGTCTTCGGCCTACTCGGCAACTATGAAGGCTATGTCGCCGAATCCGAGATCGACGCCAACGTCTACCGCATCGATGGCGCCACGGGAAAAGCCACCATCGTCGCCGAAGGCGTGTTGGGGCCGAACGGGCTTTGCTTCTCGTCGGACGAGAAAATCCTCTACATCGTGGAGTCCCGCGGCGTGCCGAACCGCAAGATTCTTAGCTTTGACGTGGCGCCTTCCGGCGACAAGATCACCAACAAGCGCGTCCTGATCGACGCCGGTCCCGGCACGCCCGACGGCATGCGTTGCGATATCGACGGCAATCTCTGGTGCGGCTGGGGCATGGGCAATGCCGAACTCGACGGCGTGATGATCTTTGCGCCTGACGGCAAACCGATCGGTCGCATCGCGCTGCCCGAGCGCTGCGCCAACGTCTGCTTCGGCGGCTTGAAGCGCAACCGCCTGTTCATGGCCGCAAGCCAGTCGATCTACGCGCTCTATGTCAACACGCAGGGTGCGTTGGGGGGATAGGTCTCCGTCATCCCTGCGAAAGCAGGGATCCATACGCCGCGGCGGCCCTGTTTAGGCACATCATCGGACGGCTTCTTCAACAACTCGATCCTGTGGTTATGGGTCTCTGCTTTCGCAGGGACGACATCGAGTTCCCTTCGCCGTATGAAAAACAAAAACGCCGGAGCGGAAAAATCCGCCCCGGCGCTTTCATTTCAAAACTTGCGATGGTCAGGCCGCGTTGAAGCCGGCAACCGCCTTGACCTCGAGATATTCCTCCAGGCCGAACTTGCCCCACTCGCGGCCATTGCCGGACTGCTTGTAGCCGCCGAACGGCGCGGTGCGGTCGTTCGGCACGCCCTGCAAGTTGACGTTGCCGGCGCGGATGCGGCGGCCGACTGTTCTGGCATGTTCGACCGTATCGGCCGTGACGTAACCGGCCAGCCCATACGGCGTGTCGTTGGCGATCCGCACCGCGTCTTCCTCGTCCTTGGCGCCGAGGATGGTGAGCACGGGGCCGAAGATTTCCTCGCGCGCGATCGTCATGTCGTTGGTGACGTCGGCGAAGATGGTCGGGCGAACATAGAAGCCCTTGTTGACACCCTCCGGGAGACCGGGACCGCCGGCCACCAGCGTGGCGCCTTCCTCGATACCCTTGTTGATCAGGGCCTGGATCTTGTCCCACTGAATGCGGGAGACGACCGGGCCGATGGTAGTGCCTTCGGCGCGCGGATCGCCGGCCTTGGTCTTCTCGGCCACGCCTCTGGCGATAGCGGCGACTTCCTTCATCTTCGACAGCGGCACGATCATCCGGCTCGGCGCGTTGCACGACTGGCCGGAGTTGTTGAACATGTGCATGACGCCGCCGGTCACCGCCTTGGCGAGATCGGCGCCTTCGAGAATGACGTTCGGCGACTTGCCGCCGAGTTCCTGGCTGACGCGCTTGACGGTCGGCGCGGCGCGCTTGGCCACATCGATGCCGGCGCGGGTCGAACCGGTGAACGAGATCATGTCGATGTTCGGGTGCTCGCTCATGGCAGCGCCCACTTCCGGGCCAAGGCCGTTGATCAGGTTGAACACGCCCTTCGGGACACCCGCTTCATGCAGGATCTCGGCGAAGATCAACGCCGAGGACGGCGTGAATTCCGAGGGTTTGAGGATCATGGTGCAGCCGGCGGCGAGCGCGGGCGCGACCTTGCAGGCGATCTGGTTCAGCGGCCAGTTCCACGGCGTGATCATGCCGATGACGCCAACCGGCTCGCGCACCACCACCGCGGTGCCGAGCGCTTCTTCGAAGTGATAGTTTTTCAGGACGTCGAGCGTGGACATGATGTGCCCAAGTCCGGCGCCCGCCTGCAGCTTCTCGGCCATCGGCAGCGGCGCACCCATCTCGTCGGAGACGGCCGCGCCGATCTCCTTCATGCGGCCCTTGTAGACCTCGACGACCTTCGTCAGCAGCGCGACACGTTCTTCACGGCTGGTTTGCGAATAGGTCTCGAAGGCACGCTTTGCGGCGGCGACCGCCTTGTCGACGTCGGCCTTGGAGCCGAGCGCAATCTCGTACATCGCCTCTTCGGTCGCCGGATTGACGACGGGCGTGGATTTCTTGACGACCGGATCGACCCAGGCGCCATCGATGTAGAATTGCATGCGGTTAACCATCGTAGACCTCTTGATTTCACGGGCTGTGGGGGAATGGGGCTCGGCCGACATCCCTGTGCCAGCATTCTTGCACGAATGGGGACAAAATTGAACCCGCCACATGCGGGACACCGCGTTGCGGCGGATACTGGATATAAGGTCGGGCTCACGGCGATGGTAAGCTATCCCCGCCGTCATTCCGGGGCGATGTGAAAAACCCGGAATCCATTCATCGGTACGGCTAGTCGCGAGATGGATCTCAGGTGTGCAATTGCGCACCATAGTCCACGCGAAGACGCGTGTCCCGGAATGACAGCTATGAAAATTCCGTCACACGGCCAATTTCCGGTGCCGCACCGGTGCGCCAGCGGTCAGACTTTCCGCCGCATCGATGATGGCGTTGGCGTCGATGCCGTAGTGGCGATAGAGGTCGTCGATGGTGCCGGTCTGCCCGAAATGCTCGACGCCGAGCGCTTCCAGGCGATGACCGCGCACGCCGCCGAGCCAGGCCAGCGTCGCCGGATGTCCATCGATCACGGTGACAAGGCCGCAATCGCGCGGCAGCGGCGCGAGCAGCTTTTCGATATGGGACAGATGCGCCACGCCGCGGCGGTCGCGGCGCAGGCTTCGTGCCGCGCTCCAACCCGCATGCAGCCGATCAGCTGAGGTGATCGCGAGCAGGCCGATGTCGCGGCGGCTTTCGCCGAGAAGTCCGACCGCCTCGATCGCCTCCGGCGCGAGCGCCCCGGTATAGGCAATAACGACTTCCGCGTTCGGTCCGGGCTTGCGCAGCCAGTAGGCGCCTTCGGTGATGCCGGCTTCGAGATCGGGGGTCATGATCCGCTGCGGCTGGTCGAGCGTGCGCGTGGTGAGCCGCAAATAGACCGAACCGCCCTCGCCGCCTTCGCGCTGCATGTGGCGGAAACCCCATCCCATGATGACCGCGAGCTCATCGACAAAGGCCGGCTCAAAGGACGACAACCCATCCTGCGCCATGCCGATCAAGGGCGTCGCGATCGACTGATGCGCGCCGCCTTCCGGCGCGAGCGTGATGCCCGAAGGCGTCGCCGCCACCATGAAGCGCGCGTCCTGATAGCAGGCATAGTTCAGCGCATCGAGGCCGCGCTCGATGAAGGGATCGTAGAGGGTTGCCACCGGCAACAGCCGTTCGCCGTTGATCGAATGCGACAGCCCCAGCGCCGACATCAGGATGAACAGGTTCATCTCGGCGATGCCGAGTTCGATGTGCTGCCCTTTGGGCGAAGCGTCCCAATTGAAGGTCGATGGAATTTTTTCGCTGCGGAACAAATCCGCCTTTTCGGCGCGCGCGAACAGGCCGCGTCGGTTGACCCAGGCGCCGAGATTGGTCGAGACCGTGACGTCGGGCGAAGCCGTGACAATGCGCTCGGCGAGCGTGCTGTCGCCACGCGCGAGTTCGTTCAGCACCAGCCCGAAGCCTTGCTGAGTGGACATCTGCGGCGACGGGGTAAAGTTCAGCCGCTCGGGAACTGCGATTTCCGGCGCGCTCAGGCGCCGCCTGCCCTCGCGATTGAACGGCACGGACGACAGGAAGGCCTCAAGTACATCCGGGGTTTGCGGCAGGCCCTCGAACTTGTCCCATTCGTGACCGGACCGGATGTTCTGGACGCTGCGCCACTTCTCCATCTGCGCGACCGTCATCAGGCCGGCATGGTTGTCCTTGTGGCCCTGGAACGGCAGGCCGACGCCCTTGATGGTGTAAGCGATGAAGCAGACGGGCCGGTCGTGGTCGATCGACTCGAATGCCTCGAGCATGCTCGCCATGTCGTGGCCGCCGAGATTGGACATCAGCGCCAGCAATTCCTCGTCGCTGCGCCGCTCGATCAGTTGCGTGACCGGTCCCTGGTCGCCGATCTCGTCGCGCAAATGCTTGCGGAACGCCGCGCCGCCCTGGAAGCACAACGCCGCATAGAGCTGGTTCGGACAGGCGTCGATCCATTTTCGTAAAGCGCTCGCCGCCCGGCTCGGCGAACGCCTCGCGCATCAGCCTTCCGTATTTCACGATCACCACGTCCCAGCCGAAATTGCGGAACATGGATTCGAATTTCTCCCACAGGCCTTCGCGCACCACGGCGTCGAGGCTTTGGCGGTTGTAGTCGACCACCCACCAGGTGTTGCGTAGCCCGTGCTTCCACCCCTCCAGCAACGCCTCGAAGATATTGCCCTCGTCCATCTCGGCGTCGCCGACGAGCGCGATCATCCGTCCCTCGGGACGATCCTTGGCCCAGCCATGCGCCTTGACGTAATCCTGCACCAGCGAGGCAAACAGCGTCTGCGCCACGCCCAGCCCAACCGAGCCGGTAGAGAAATCGACGTCATCGACGTCCTTGGTCCGCGACGGATAGGACTGCGCGCCCTTGAAGCCGCGGAAATTTTCCAGCTTCTCGCGGGTCTGGTGCCCGAACAGATATTGAATGGCGTGGAATACCGGGCTCGCATGCGGCTTCACCGCGACGCGGTCCTGCGGCCGCAGCACCGAAAAATACAAGGCCGACATGATGGTGGCGAGCGAGGCGGACGAGGCCTGATGCCCGCCGACCTTCAAGCCGTCGACATTGGGCCTGATATGGTTGGCATGGTGGATCGTCCACGACGACAACCACAGCACCTTGCGTGCCAATGCGGACAGGGTTTCAAGACGTGCTGACGCGGTCGGCATGGCATAGCTCCTGGAGCCGCAGGTTTTGGTGGCCTGATTGGCCGCGATTTTACCGCGCCCGTTTCCCCCATAATTCTCAAATTTTGGCGACATACCCTCATATTTTGGTATGATTTATCAATCGTCAGCCAAAAGGTACGGGTTTATCCCAATGAACGCCCTCGACGCCATCGACCGCAAAATTCTCGGCCTGCTGCAATCCGACGGCCGCATCACCATGGCCGAACTTGCCGAGAAAGTCGGGCTCTCGGTCTCGCCCTGTCACCGCCGGGTGAAGCTGCTCGAAGAACGCGGCGTGATCACGCGCTATATCGCAACCGTCGACCAGAGTTCGCTCGGCCTGCATGTCAGCGTCTTCATCTCGATCAAGCTGGCGCGGCAGAAGGAAGAGGACCTCAACCGCTTCGCACGCGCGATCTCGAAATGGGACGAGGTGCTGGAGTGCTACCTGATGACCGGCAATCGCGACTATCTGTTGCGCGTCGTCGTTGCCGACCTGTCGTCCTATGAAGCATTCCTGAAGAACAAGCTGACGCGGCTCGACGGCATCGCCTCGATCGAATCCAGTTTTGCGCTCAGCCAGGTGAAATATTCGATCGCGCTGCCGGTGTGAGGCGAGCCCAATTGATCGGTCGTCCCTGCGAAAGCAGGGACCCATAACCACGGCCTGCATTGAGGCAAGCCGTCGACCACCGCATAAATAATTAAAGCCGCGGCGTATGGGTCCCGGATCGCGTTCGCTTGGACAACGCTACGCCTTGCCAAGTGCTCACTTGTCCGGGACGACAAAAACCCAAAGGGTCACGGATTCGGCGACGGCTCTGCCAGCGCAACAAGCTTCGAATGCCTGACGCGTTCGCGATGCGCCGTATATAGGCCGCTGGCGACGATGAAGGCCGCGCCGACCACGGTCCAGACGTCCGGGACTTCGCCGAAGATCACGAAGCCGAGCAACGTGACCCAGAGCAGCTGGATATAGGAGAATGGCGCCAGCACGGAAGCATCCGCGTAGCGAAACGCGAGCACGACGATCCACTGCCCCGCCGTCGACGCCACGCCGATGATAAGCCCGAGCAGGATATCGTGCCAGCTTGGCGTGACCCAGACCAAGGGAACCAATGCGCAGAGAACCGCAAAGCCCACGATCGACGAATAGGTCATCGTGACGACGGTGCGCTCCTGTCCGCTCATCTTGCGCGTCAGGATCAGCGTGCAGGCCCAGGCGAACGCCGAGACCACCGGGAAGAACGCGGCGGGATGAAACGCGCTGGTGCCCGGGCGCAGGACGATCAATACCCCCAGCAGTCCCACCGCCGTCGCGAACCAACGCCGCAGGCCGACTTTCTCGCCGAGAAAAAAGATCGAGAGCGCGGTGACGAACAAAGGCGAGACGAAGCTGGTGGCTGAAGCCTCGGCGATCGGAAGAAACCGCAAGCCGGAAATAAACAACAGCGATGAACCCAGCAGCGCCATACCGCGCGTGACCTGAAGCATCGGCCGCTGGGTCCGCAACGCAAAAAGCGGCGAGCCCGGCACCATCGCCGGAACCATGATCACCGCGAACACCAGAAACCTGATCCAGGCAATCTCGATCGAGGGCAATGTTGTCGAAAGATATTTGGACGTCGCATCCGACGTGCCGAGAAAAATGCTCGATACCAGAAGCAGCGTGATGCCGCGAAGCGGCCGGTCAGCACGTGCGGGCGCAACTTTGGCTGGTTTCTCCTCGGACAACGGCAAGGGAGCGCTGTCGAGCTTTAGAGCTGCGGCAGATCTGGTCACGGTTTGAACTCGGGGGTCGAAAAAAATCGAATCGGGCGAGCGTTCAAATAAGCGTCATTGCGCCGATGCGACAACACCCGAAAACTGGCAGCGGATATGCGCCAGTAACCCGCGCGCTAAAGCATTGGCAAGCTTCGCGGTTTCGGCCCGCGCGGAAATGCTCTGTCGAGCGCGGCAATTTCGTCCGCGCCGAGCACGAGATCGCCGGCCGCCGCGTTCTCAGCGGCGTGTTCCGCGCTCGACGCTTTCGGAATCGCAAACACCTGCGGTTCTCGCGTGAGAAAAGCCAGCGCGACCTGGCGCGCCGAGACGCCATGATGTTTGGCGATGGCCTGCAACGCCTCGCCGCCTTTGCTATTCGATCGCGGAAAATCGTCGTGACCGAACGGCGAATAGGCGACTACCGCGACGCCGTGCTTCGAGCACCACGGGATCACCGCGTGCTCGATCGCGCGCTCCTGCAAATGATAGAGCACCTGGTTGCAGGCGATCTTCCCTTCACCCGCGACGTCCAGAAGTTCATCGAGGTCGTCGGCGTCGAAATTCGAAACACCCCAGGATCGGATTTTTCCGGCACTGACCAGTTGCTCGAAGGCGCCGACGGTTTCCGCGAGCGGAAAATTGCCGCGCCAATGCAACAGATAGCAATCCAGCCGATCGGTTTTGAGTTTTTTCAAGGAGCGTTCGCACGCTTCAACCGTGCCACGCCGCGACGCGTTGCCAGGCAGAACTTTTGAGACCAGATACGTCTCGTCGCGGCGTCCGGCGATGGCCTCGGCAATGACCAGCTCCGCATCGCCATACATTTCGGCGGTGTCGATGTGCGTCATGCCGAGATCGATGCCACGGCGTAGTGCGGCAACCGCCTGCTTGCGATCCCCGCGATCGATATACCAGGTGCCCTGCCCGATGACGGACACGCCGTGACCGGTGGTGCCGAATTTTTTGCTTTTCATGTGGAGGTACCTTATGGCGCGAAAGCGCGCGCACCATAGAGGAAGCAACCACTCGCGTCGATCAGCTTGCCGCTACCAGCTTCCCGTGATCAGGGTCGGCGGTTCCCGATTGCACGATCAGGCGCTTGAGTTCGGGAATGCACGAACCGCAATTGGTGCCCGCCTTGAGCCGCATGCCAATTTCGGTGGCCGAGCGCGCGCCCGCGGCAATCGCATCGCAGATCGTGTTGCGGCCGACGCCAAAGCAGGCGCAAACGACCGGCCCCGCGCTTGCAAGGCCCTGCGCCGGTTTGCCGGACAACAGCATCCGCCGCTGATCGTCGGTCAGGGGACCTGCCGCGAAAAGCTCCTTCACGACATCCCAGTCACCGGCATCTTGCGCCGGACCGAGAAACAGGCAGGTCTCGATTGCCTCGCCGGTGAACGAGGCCGCGCGATACACGCCGCCGCCAAAGTCGTCGTATTCGGCGAGTTCGCCACCTGCCACGGCGTGCAGCCAGGACGACCAGCCATTCAGGTCCGCATTGTCGGCAATGAGGTAGCCCGAACCGCCGCTGACCGCGGCGCGGGCCCACCAGGCATGGTCGGGCAACTTCAACGGCGTGCGCGACAGCACGAAGCCGCGGAAGACATAATCGTAAGGCGCGATCGACGCCGGTGTCGCCTTGGACTCCGGCTGGCCCGAGAAGGGATCGGTCACGGGCGCCACCAGCGCGCCGACGCGCGCGGCCGATGCGTTGGCTTCGCTCCAGTGGATCGGCGCGAACAGCATGCCGCGCTGTTGCCGTGCGCTGACCACGACCTTGAGCGTACATTGGCCGTGATCGGTGGTGACGCGGGCGAACGACCCGTCGGCCAGGCCATGTCGCGCGGCATCGTCGGGATGCACCTCGACGAAAGGCTCCGGCAAATGCGCCCCCAACCGCGGGCTCGTGCCGGTGCGGGTCATGGTGTGCCATTGGTCGCGGATGCGGCCGGTGTTGAGCCGCAGCGGACGCCCCTCATTGATCTCTGTCCGTAGCACCGGCCGTTCGGGCGCGACGAAGCGACCCTTGCGGTCACCGGTGAAGAATTCACCGCCGGCAAAGAACCGCTGCTGCCCGGCCTCGTCAGAACGGTGCGGCCACAGCACCGGCGCCATCGTATCGAAGGCGTCATCACTCAACTCACTCAAGCCGCCGATATCGAAATCCCGGCTGCCGTTGTTTTCGAAGGCGGAAAGCGACGCGTGCTCGCGGAAGATCGCAGCCGCCGAGCCATACTCGAACGCAGGTCCAAAGCCGAGGCGCTTTGCCACTTCGCTGACGATCCACCAGTCGGGCCGCGCCTCTCCGGGCGCAGGCAGAAATGCGCGCTGACGCGAGATGCGCCGCTCGGAGTTAGTCACGGTGCCGGATTTTTCGCCCCACGCCAGCGCCGGGAGCAGCACATGCGCGCCGGCACTGACAGTGTCGTTGGAGAGAACGTTCTCGGAAATCACGAACAGTTCGAGTTTTTTCAAAGCTGCTCGCGCCGCATCGGCATCGGGCAGCGAGACCGCGGGGTTGGTGCCCATCACCCACAGTGCCTTGATCTCGCCGCGCCCGATCGCCTCGAACAACTGGACGGCCTTGAGCCCTTCATGCGTCGCGATCCGCGGCGCCTTCCAGAACCGGCGCACGCGATCGATATCGGGCGGCGTGAAATTCATATGCGCAGCGAGTTGATTGGCGAGCCCGCCGACTTCGCGGCCGCCCATCGCATTCGGCTGGCCGGTCAGCGAAAACGGCGATGCGCCGATCTTGCCGATCCGTCCCGTCGCGAGATGGCAATTGATGATCGCGTTGACCTTGTCGGTGCCCTGCGCCGACTGATTGACGCCTTGCGAGTAGAGCGTGACCACGCGCGCCGTCGCGGCAAACATCTGGAAGAACGCCGCGACGTCTTGCTCGGCAAGACCCGTTGCCAACGCGGTTGCCGCAACGCTGCCGGCGATGCTGCGGGCACGCACGAGCGCCTCGTCGAAGCCGCTCGTATGGTGTTCGACATAGTCGCGGTCGAGAAAACCGTTGTCGGCGAGATGCACCAGCAATCCGGAGAACAGTGCCGTATCGGTGCCGGGCTTCAACCCCAGAAACAGGTCGGCGTCTTCCGACGTATCGGTCTTGCGCGGATCGATTACTACGATCCGCGCGCCGCGCCGCTGTTTGTTGGCTATCATGCGCTGAAACAAAATCGGATGGCACCAGGCGGCATTGGAGCCGATCAGCACCAGAAGATCGGCCTCGTCGAGGTCTTCGTAGACGCCGGGCACGGTGTCGGCGCCGAACGCACGACGATGGCCGGCCACCGAGGACGCCATGCACAGCCGCGAATTCGTGTCGACATTGGCGCTGCCGATAAAGCCCTTCATCAGCTTGTTGGCAACGTAATAGTCTTCGGTCAGCAATTGTCCGGAAAGATAGAACGCGACCGCATTCGGGCCGTCGCGCGCCACGATGTGGGAAAAGCGATGCGCGATATGGTCGAGCGCATCGGTCCAGGCGACTTGCTCCATCGTGCCTTTGCTGCAGCGGACCATGGGATAGAGCAGTCGATTTTCGAGGCCCAGCGTTTCGCCGAGCGCCGAACCCTTCGAGCACAGCCGGCCGAAATTCGAAGGGTGCGCGGGATCGCCCGAGATCGCCGCGCCGCCACCGCCGTCCGGCGTTGCCAGCACGCCGCAACCGACGCCGCAATAGGGACAGGTGGTGGAAGTTGCTCGCAGCGCGGGATCGATCGCGGTCATCGCAGCCAGCCGATCAAGCAGCCGCCGCCAGTGTTCCAGCCGGGCGGCCGAACATCATGTCCTTTGCGGATGCCAGCGATCTTTTCCCGATTGCGGATCATCTCGAGATACCAGAGTGCGTCTGTCGTATCTCCGACCAGCACCGCGCCCGCCAACCGGCCGTCCTCGATCACGAGCTTCTTGTAGGTGCCGCGCTTGAGGTCGTTGAGCACGATGGCCTCGCTGCCGTCGCTGCCCAGGAAATCGCCCGCGGAAAATACGCTGACGCCGGACACCTTGAGATTGGTCGCGACCACGCTTCCGCCATAGGCCGCGTTGCGGCCGGCCAGATGCTGCGCCAGTACCCTCGCCTGCTCATAAGCCGGCTCGACCAGGCCATAGCAGATGCCGCGATGTTCGGCGCATTCACCAAGTGCGAAGACATCGCTCGCGCCGGTCTGGAGCTGATCATCGACGATGACGCCGCGATTGACGGCAATGCCGGCCTCCCTGGCGAGCGAAATATTCGGCCGGATGCCGGCCGCCAGGATCACGGCGTCGGCGTCGATCCGCCGTCCGTCGCTGAGTTCGACGCCTTCGACACGGCTCTCGCCAATGATGCGGCTGGTATTGGCATTGAGCAGAACGTTGATTCCCTTTTTCTCGACCAGCGATTTCAAGAGCGCTCCCGCCGGCGCATCGAGCTGCCGCTCCATCAAGCGGTCCATCAAATGCACCAGCGTCACCGGCGCTCCCGCCTTGGCGAGCCCGTAGGCAGCTTCAAGTCCGAGCAATCCGCCGCCGACGACGACCACGCGCTTCTTCGCAGCCGCCAGCGTCAGCAACAGATCGACATCGCGGCTGTCACGAAACGTGTTGACGCCGGCAAGGTCGACGCCGGGCACGTTGAGCCGCAGCGGCGAGGATCCGGTCGCAAGCACCAGCCTCGAAAAATCGACGCTCTCTTCATTGGCGATCTTGAGTTCGCGGCGTCCGACGTCGATCTCCTCGACGGCACTGCCGTATTTCAGCGTCACGCCGCGATCA
Source organism: uncultured Alphaproteobacteria bacterium (assembly GCA_963775545.1). GTDB lineage: Bacteria > Pseudomonadota > Alphaproteobacteria > Rhizobiales > Xanthobacteraceae > Bradyrhizobium. The sequence continues at coordinate 167,869 of CAVZJE010000018.1, read as the reverse complement.
CGCCACCAATTGGCCGGCCTGAGCTCGATTTCATGGGAAGCGGTCTCACCCGCGAGCACCGACGACAGCAGCACGCGATTATAGGCAAGCCTCGGCTCGTCGCCGATCACGGCAATGGCGTAACGACCGAGCGCGACCTTGGCGAGCTCGTCGACGAGACGGGCGGCGGCCATTCCGTTGCCGACAATCACCAGGGATTCACTCATGGCCTGTTCCCTTTTGCCGTCTGGTTCAGATTCGTGCTTCGGCGAGGCTCGTTGCGCCGGCTTCCGCGGGACTGCGGCGCAAGTAGAACCACCAGGTCAGCGCCAGGCAGGTCGCGTAGAAGCCGAGATAGATGACGAGCGCGAGTTGCGGGCCGCCGGTGATCGCAATCGATTTGCCGAAACCGCTTGGGATCAGATAGCCGCCGCACGCCCCGATCGCGCCGATGAAGCCAAGCGCAGCGCCGCTTTCGATGCCTGCGGTCTTGATCGCGAGCGCGCGAGCGGCTTCGCCCTTGCCTTGCGCTTTACGAAGATTTTCCTCGCGGAAGATCGACGGAATCATCCGATAGGTCGATCCGTTGCCGATGCCCGTGGTGACAAAGAGAATGAGGAACATCGCGAGGAAGCCGGTAAAATCCTTGGTGCCCACGAAATAGAGGACGCCGATGGTCGCCGCCGCCATCGCGATGAAATTCCAGAACGTGATGATCGCGCCGCCGATCTTGTCGGCGAGCAGGCCGCCGAACGGACGTGCGAGCGAACCAACCAGCGGTCCCAGGAACGCAATGCCGATGGTGACCGCCGGAAATTGCGTCTTGATCAGGAGCGGAAAGGCCGCCGAGTAACCGATGAAGGAACCGAAGGTCCCGATGTAGATGAAAGACATGATCCAGGTGTGCTTGCGCCTGACGATCGCGATCTGATCCCTGAACGACGACTTGGCCGAAGTCAGGTTGTTCATGAAGGTGACGGCGCCGAATACCGCGATGATGAGCGGGATGACCCACATCAGGCCGGCGTTCTGGAGATAGACGCCCGAGACCGGCGTCGCCTGGTAGAGATTGATAAGGCCGACGCCCATCAGGATCGGCGTGAGCAATTGAACGCTGCTGACGCCGATATTGCCGCCCGCGGCATTGAGGCCGAGCGCCCAGCCCTTCATGCGGTCGGGATAGAAGAACGAGATATTGGCCATGCTGGAGGCGAAGTTGCCGCCACCAAGGCCGGCCGTCGAAGCCACCAGGATCATCAACCAGAACGGCGTGTCGGGCTGGCCGACGAAGTAGGCGAGCCCGAAGGTCGGGATGAAGAGCACGGAAGCCGAGAAGATCGTCCAGTTGCGGCCGCCGAAGGTCGTTACCGCGAAGGTATAGGGAAAGCGCATCAGCGAGCCGATCAGGCCCGGAATGGCGACGAGCTGAAATAACTGATCGGTTGAGTAGTGAAAGCCGGCCGCCGGCAGTTTGGTTGCGACGATCGACCAGATCAGCCAGACGGAAAATCCGATGTGCTCGGCGACGATCGACCAGATCAGGTTGCGGCGGGCAGTCACCTTGCCTTTGGTTTCCCAGAAGGTCTGATCTTCGGGGTTCCAGTCTGAGATCCAGGTCGGGTCTTTCGAGCTCATTGAAATTTCCTTTGCTGAAGGCGCCGATCGGGTCGCTGTCCGAGGCATGGCAACGCGCACGGGGTGAAGTCCGGCGGAGCGGCCGCAATTCGGATGAATGGCTTTTCGGCGACGGCATCGATGGCGTCGACAAGGGGCTATTCAAGCCTCGTGCCAGACCCGCTGCGATGTAAAAATATGATGTATTTACAATGGCTTATATGAGAGGCCGCGCCAGTTTGGGTTGACGCCACCCGCACTCAAAATTTGCACCCGCTCAATTGTTGTGCGCCGCACAATAATTGAACACGCCGCTCAAAAAGTGCCCATCGACAATACGAGATTGCGCGCGCGATCGGAGCGCCGCACCGATGCTGCGCAAGATCTGCACATGCTGCTGAAATTGGCTGCGGCGATCTGCAATCGATTGAAGCTTCGCTAGCCGTTCGGCACCGAAACGATCACGGCACCTCGATTGCGTCGCTTAATTGCTGGTCAGCGAAGGACCCGATCCGCCGCATTGTTCAAGGCCAAGGCTGGCTGAAAAACAATCACGACGTCGCTCACCAACCACCATCATCGCGTTGCTGGCGAACCGGGACGGCTTCCGAGGTCGGATCACGCGTCCTCGGTCACCGCCATCGGCTTCGGCGCAACGCCATGACCCGGCTTCAAGCGGAATTCGTAGGTCATGAGATGCCAGGGCGTTTTGGCCGGCTTGCCATCCGGCATGGTCGGATCGGTGCGCTTCTCGACCTTGGCAATCAGCTCGTTCTTCACGCCGAACACGACATCGGTGTCGATATATTTGTCGCCTTCGACGAAAACATGCGTGACCAGCGGTTCGTGCCCGGGCGCGTTGACCAGGAAATGCACATGCGCGGGCCGCATCGGATGGCGATGCAAGTCCAGGATCATCTGTCCGACCGGACCATCGGTCGGGATCGGATAGCTGCACGGCAGGATGGTGCGGAAGTAAAACCGGCCCTCGGCATCGGTAATGAAGCGTCCGCGCGACGATGGACCCGCCGTCTCATAGTCCGGCTTCTGTAAATCGTACCAGCCGTCATCGTCGGCATGCCAGATGTCGACCGGGACGTTGGCGAGCGGCTTGCCGGCAAGATTGGTGACGCGGCCTTGCACGAACATTTTCTCGCCCTCGAGACTGGGAGAGACGTCGGTGCCGTGCGGCATCGGCTTGTGTTCGCCGACATAGAATGGGCCGAGCACCGTGGTTTCGGTCGCGCCTTCGCGTTCCCGGTGGTTGACGGCATCGACCAGCATCGAGACGCCCAGCACGTCGGACAACAGGATGAACTCCTGCCGGCTCGGGGTGCATTTCTGGCCGACGCGGGTCAGAAAATCGATCGCATATTCCCATTCGGCGAAGGTGAGATCGGTCTTGCGGACGAAACCGTGCAACGATTTCACCAATTCCTCCATCAGGAATTTAATCCGCGGATTCTTCACCTCCTCGAAACTCTGGATAACGGCGGCGGTGAGTTCGGTGTCGTTGAATTGGGGCATTTTTGCTTGTCCTTGGGGGTTATGCCTGTTGATGGCTACCCTACACCAGCGGGCCTACCAAGGTAAGCGGGATGCGATTGGAACGCCGCGCCGATTTCGGCTATCTAGGCTCGAAAGTGCCGCCCTTTTTCAAGAGATGAAACCCGATGCCAGCTCCAGCCACAGCCTCCCCCAAATCCGCGGGCATGTCGAAAGCCGCCTTCGACCGGATCGAGAAACATCTGCGCGAACGCTACATCGAGGCCGGCCGCTTTCCGGGAGCCCAGCTGATGGTCCATCGGCGCGGCCAACTCGTCCACCACTCGCTGCAGGGCTTTGCGGATATCGAGCGCAAAACCCCTGTCAAGGACGACACCATCTTCCGCATCTACTCCATGACCAAGCCGATCACGAGCATTGCCTTCATGATGCTGGTCGAGGAAGGCCGCGTCGCGCTCGACGAGCCCGTCCACAAATATATCCCGGAGTGGAAAAACCTCGGCGTGTTCCAGGCCGGCATATGGCCGGCCTTTCTCACCCGGCCGCCGTCGCAGCCGATGCGGATCGTCGATCTGATGCGGCACACCTCGGGCCTCACTTACGGCTTCCAGCAGCGCGGCAACGTGGATGCAGCCTATCGCGAATTGAAAATCGGCGAGGTCGAGAAAGCCGGCACGCTGCAATCCATGATCGCGGAGCTGGCGAAAATTCCGCTGGAATTTTCCCCGGGCGAGGCCTGGAATTATTCGGTTTCAACGGACGTGATCGGCTATCTCGTCGGCCTCATCAGCGGCAAGCCGTTCGAGCAGTTTCTTCAGGAGCGCATCTTCGATCCGCTTGGCATGAAGGATACCGGCTTCTTCGTCCCAGCCGCCAAGGCCCATCGTCTCGCGGCCTGCTATTCGGCGAGCCCGCAAGGCGCCATGACCTTTCACGCCACCGACCGCAAGGGCGGCCTGACGTTGCAGGATGACCCCGCGACCAGCTCTTTCCTGTCGCCGCCGGCTTTCATCTCCGGTGGCGGCGGCCTGTGTTCGACCGCAGCCGACTATCTCACCTTCTGCCGCGCGCTGCTCAACGGCGGCGAACTCGATGGCGTGCGGTTGATCGGTCCGAAGACGCTGGCCTTGATGACGTCAAATCATCTGCCCGGCGGCAAGACATTGCCGGAACTGTCGCGATCGCTGTTTTCGGAAGCGACCTATCACGGCATCGGTTTCGGCCTCGGCTTTTCCGTGACGCTCGATCCGGCGCAGACGCTCATTCCCGGCAGCCCCGGCGAATATGCGTGGGGAGGTGCTGCGACAACGTCATTCTGGATCGACCCGGCGGAAGCGTTGATCGCCATTTTCATGACGCAGGTGTTGCCCTCGACCGCAACCCCGATCCGGCGCGAACTGCGCACCATGATCTATTCGGCGATTACCGACAGCAATCTTTAGCGCAGCGCCTCGCGCGCAGTTCGGCGCGCAACTCAGCCGATGCTCTGCAGGCCCGGAAAGGTCTCCAGCAGCCAGATGCTCGCGGTTGAGACGCCGCCGGTCAGAAATGCGATCCCGGTGATCACCATCAGCACGCCCATGGCCTGCTCGACGCGCACGAGATGTCGTTTCATTCGCGCAAACAGCGAGGAGAACTGCTCGACCATGAAAGCTGCGATCAGGAACGGAATCCCGAGGCCCGCGGAATAGACCGCGAGCAGACCGGCGCCTTTTTCCACGGTGGACTCCGAGGCCGCAATCGAGAGGATTGCCGCCAGGATCGGCCCGATGCACGGCGTCCAACCGAACGCGAAGGCAAGCCCCATCACATAGGCGCCCCAAAGCCCGACGGGCTTCGGAATCGGAAGGCGCCCTTCGCGCATCAACAGATCGATCCGCGTCAGCCCGAGGAAGTGCAGGCCCATGACGATGATGACGACGCCGGCAACGATCGAGAGCTCCGCCGACCAGGCATGGATGAAGCCGCCGATCAGCGAGGCGCTGGCGCCAAGCGCCACAAATACGGTGGAAAAGCCGAGCACGAACACGACGGCCGACACCATCACCGCGCGGCGGGAAGATGACGCGGCCTCATTATTGGCCACGTGCTCGATGGTCGCGCCGGTCAGGTAGACCAGATAGGGCGGCACCAAAGGGAGCACGCAGGGCGACAGGAAGCTGACAAGGCCCGCAATCAGCGCAGCCGGAATTGAGACGTCATGGATCATGGTGGTCGTTGATGTAGCGGATATGCGGAAATCCGCAAATCACGACCCTGCGGGCAGCCGCGCTATTTGACCAGTTTCAGGGACACTGGCGAGCGCGGGCGCAAGCCTTCCCGCGGTTTCGGCTGAACGAGCTTCGAAGTCCCTTCGATTTCCCGCAACATCGCATCGCACAACGCCTTCAATTCCGAATCCTCGATCCGGTTGAGCTTGATCCGAAGCTCGAGGATCGCGACCGAAACCAGCTGTGCCGTGTCGCGATCGCCGTTCATGATGAGGGACGCGTGGCACTCTTCGAGGGTTGCCAGCACCGCTCGCAAATTTTCTTCAAAATAAGACACAGCGTGTTTCCGTTACCGAGCCAGCGAGACGACCGATGCGATCGTGGCAACGGATGGATCAACACCACCCACCCGAAAAAGTCCGACGGCATTAGGACCGAGAAGATAGATTTCGTCGTTACACAGATTTGTGACATCGCTCGCCAATCCCCGTATGATTCGGCCGCAATGGCTGCACGCTGGCCATCTCTGTCGCTGGTGCACCGCGAAAAGAACCTGGAGCGAGGTTTGGGGGCCTCTGGTTCGGCGCGGCCTGTGGGTGGGCGTTTTCCGGCGCAGACGGTGAGCTAAACGCGGCAAAAAGTCATGCCCCGTCCGGGGTCAGGGTTGTGATATGACCGATAACCTGCGAAAGCAGGTACAAGGATGCTTAGCCATGAAAGTAACGGGAAACGCCTTGCAGACAGCGCTTTCCGTGCGAATTGAAACGAGGCGCGGTTAAATGGCGTTTCCGACCATTCTGCCTTTTATGGTCGAATTACGAGCGTCATTCATCTCACGGACGGCGGTTGAGCCGTTTTGCGAAAGGGGGCAAATCCCCGTAAATTTCCGGGGGTTTGGGTACAAATTGATGCATTCGAAGTGGGTCTGGAACCGTATATAAAGGGTGGCCTCCGAACCCGGGTTTTCAGGCGCTTCATGAGCGAGGGACGGTAGAAGCAGTATGAACAAATCCATAGCGAAAAAGATGAAGCAACGCAGTGCCGGCAAGCCGGACATTGAGTTGGGCAAGCGCATTCGTTTGCGGCGCGTAGAGCAGAAGATTTCGCAGGCCGAGCTTGGCGAACAATTGGGCGTCAGTTTCCAGCAGGTTCAGAAATACGAGAAGGGCGTCAATCGCGTCGGCGCTGCCCGCCTCCAGCAGATCGCAACCGCACTCGATGTGCCCGTCACCTTCTTCTACGACGGCGATGGCAAGGCGCGTGAAGTTGAGAGCCTGTTGTTTCTCGACAGCGCATTCAGCCTGAGATTGTTGCGCGCCTACAGCAAGATCAAGGACCAGACCGTCCAGCGTCAGCTCGTATCCTTGATGGAATCGATCGCCGCGAACGAAGACTGATCAGCACCTGTTCGCGGTCGCGTGATCCTCAAGCGCCGCGGATACGATCGATCAGGACCAGCGGATCGGCTGGCGCGCAATGGCCGCGCCAGGCCACGTGCTGGTCGGGCCGCGACAACACCAAAGCAGCTTCACGGGCAATCGCAGGGGGCGCCGCGACGTCGACCACCCTCAGCGGCAGTTTTCGCTCGCCGGCGGCACGCACGAGCGGCATGGCATCTGCCGCCGGATCAAAGCGCAGCAGCGTGAATTCCGGCCCCATGGCATCGTAGAGCGAGGCGCCATCGGCGCACCACAGATGCGGCGTCCGGCACCCCGGGACCGTCGAGGGCGTATAGCTGTTCATCGTGTAGGCCGGCGGTTCGCCGCCATCGTAAGCTATGATCGGCGAACGATCGTAATAGCTGCCGAAGTTCAGACCCTCGCAGGCATATTGCTGAACATTGATCTCGTAAGTGAGCCGCCCGGTTTCCTGCCGTACGCGCTCGCCCTCCGCGCCCGCATCTTCGATAGCGTCAGGCACGGCGCCGCGGCGGCGGATCTCGGCTTCGGCATGCGACATCGCAAACCGTGACACCTGGCTCGTGATCGGCCAGCGCTCGGCCTCATAGGCATCGAGAATGGAAGCAGGCGCCCAGCCGTTGAGATGCGCTGCCAGCATCCAGGACAGGTTCGTCGCATCGGCAATTCCGGCGTTCATGCCGTAGCCTGCATAGGGCACCCAGATATGCGCGGCATCGCCGGCAATGAAAGCGCCGCGGTCGCGGAATTGGCTCGCGATCAGCCGCCGCCCATACCCAGTCTTCTTTGGAAATGACCTCGTATTTGAAATCCGCATCCACCCCGAGGATGGTGCGAAGGCAGGCGTCGCGATCGACCGAATCGAAGTCGCCCTCGCCTGGCTTCATGTAGTTGTGCACCAGCCAGAGCTCGCGGCCGTCGATGGCATAGACCATGCCGGAGCGACGCGGATTGATGGCGCCGGTGCCCCAGGCCGGCGCATGGTGCTGCCGGCCAAGCAGATCCGGGCGCACGGATATAGGTCGATTGCACGCGCTGCACGACCGCGTCGCCGACAAACTCGGCGCCGATCGCCTTGCGGACGACCGAACGCGCGCCGTCGCACCCGATCAGATAGCGACACCGCATCGATTTCGCCGATCCCGTCTGGAGATCGCGCAGTGTCACCTCAGTGAAGGCGTCCCCTATCCTGACATCTTCGACCGAGGTGCGGTTGACGATGCGGATGTGCCTGTCCGCAACAGCATGCTCGAACAGGATCGGTTCGAGGAAAATCTGGTTGATGCGATGCGGCGGCTCCGGCGTCGGCCAGTTGCAGTCCGGGCCGTCCTTGCGGGTGAAGCGGTCGCGGCGGCACGGAATTGGAATTCGCGTCAGCTCCCGCCCGGTAAACGTGGTGCGGTAACTGATGTCGTGCGGATAATCCGCCGGCAGTCCGGAGTTGCGGACCTTTTCCGCCAGACCCAACCGCCGGAAGATTTCCATGGTGCGGGCGGCGACGTGATTGCATTTCGGCTCCGGTGGCTCGGCCGGCGCGCGCGTTTCAACCACCGTGACGTCGATCCCCCGCCACGCCAGATCGATCGCCAGCGTCAGGCCCACCGGCCCGGCGCCGACGATCAGCACTTCCATATCGACGGTTTCGGACATCATTCCAGTTCGGCACCCGAATTGCGGACGATGATGCCCCAGCGATCGACCTCGGCCTTGACGAATGCCCTGAAGCGATCCGGCGTCGAGCCAGAGACCGGCTCCAGCGCCAGCGCGGTCAGTCGCTCGATCGTCGCAGGATCGCTCGTCAGTTTGTCGATCTGCGCCGCGAGTTGCTCGACGATCGGGTGCGGCACGTCGAGCCGGCGCCACCACGCCGACCCAGGCTACCAATTCGAATCCATCGAGACCGAGTTCGGCCAGCGTGGGAATGTCGGGAGCCACGGCCACCCTTTGCGGGGTCGTCACGCCCAGCACCCTCACTTTTCCGTCGCGGATTTGCGGCAACGCCGGCTGGAGATCCACCACCATGAAGGCGATACGGCCCGCGATGACGTCAAGCAGCGCCGGAACGCTGCTGCGATAGGACACGTGATGGACGTCGATTCCAAGCCGTTGCCGCAACATTTCCGCACCGAGATGATGTGGACTGCCGTTGCCGGCCGAGCCGTATGCGAGCCCCGGATTGGCCTTGGCGTAAGCCGTGAATTCCGCCAGCGTCTTCGCCGGCAGGGATGGATTGACGATCAGGGCAAACGGCACCCGCGCGACGGGGGCAATCGGGGTGAAATCCGCGACGGGATCGTAGGCCAATTTGCGGTACAGCGCCTTGTTGATGGCAAGCGTGGTCGATGTCGCGGTCAGGAGCGTGTAGCCGTCGGCTTCCGAACGCGCCACCTGTTCGGCGCCAAGCACGGTGGCCGCTCCCGGCTTGTTCTCGACGACGACGGTGGCGGCGAGCCCGGCCCGCAATTGGTCGGCGACCAGCCGCCCGAGCAGGTCGATGGTGCCGCCGGCCGGATAGGGCACGATCATCTTGATCGCTCGGTTCGGATAAGCCGCCTCCGCCAAGGCCGGCCATGCCGCGACCCCGGCGAGAGCGCCACAACAGCCTGTCATCGCCGCCCGGCGCGTCCACAGCATCGGATTAGACCTCCCGCGGGAGCCCTTTATTCTTTGAAAAGTTGGAGCTCTCGCGAACCAGATTAGCTCTCCCGGCGACATACCGGAAGCCGCCGTGCGGGACGACCGGCCTCCCCGGGGATGCAAAGCGAAATTCGAGCTTCCAGCCTTGCGCCTGGTTTTGCCGGCCACATCAATTCATTGACGGCCTTTTTTGCGCTTTCCTTTAGGGAATTTGTCATGCGAACAACCGATCTGCTTGCCGTTTCCGCGCTGCTGCTGGCAAGCGCGCCCGCGTTCGGCCAGAACAGCGGCCCTCCCGGAGGCCTCATCGTTCCGAATCCGGCAAAACCGGCGATCGCAGCACCCGCCAATCCGGTCCGTGCCGCCAAGCCGGCAACCACCGCTTCGACGCCTGAATCGCGCTCGGCCGCAGCGCTGGCGCTGTCGCATGAGCCGACCTTCGATGAAGGCACGGCGCAACGGATCAAGGAGGCGGCGCTCAGCTATTCGGACCTCGCGGTCCGCGGCGGCTGGCCGATGATCCCTGCGGACGCCAAGTTTGCGATTGGCGTCACCGGTCCCAACGACGATCTGTTGCGCCGCCGCCTGATCATCAGCGAGGACCTCGCCGCCGACAAGGCAACCGGACCGTTCGACGAGACGCTGGCCGAGGCCGTCAAGCATTTCCAGGTCCGCCATGGTTTGGCCGCCACCGGCACCCTCACGCCGCGCACGCTGGCTGCGCTCAACGTCCCGGTTCAGAAGCGGATCAGGCAGCTCGAGGCTTCGCTCGAACGGCTCGAAGACATGAACTTCCAGTTCGGCCAGCGCTATGTCGTGGTCAACCTTCCGGCGGCTTTTGCCGAAGCCGTTGAAAACGACACGGTGGTGCGGCGCTATCGCGTCATCGTCGGCAAGACCGAAAAGCCGTCGCCGACGCTGACCGCCGAAATCACCAGCGTCAATCTCAACCCGACCTGGACCGTCCCGTCCTCGATTGCGAAAACCGAAATCTCCGCGCATATGCGGAAAGACCCGAGCTACCTCGCGCGCATGCACATGGAAGTGCTGGACGGGCACGACCGCCCGATCGACCCGGCTGCGGTGGACTGGTCCGGCACGCATGTGCCGAATTTCACGGTGCGGCAGCAGAACGGCGCGTGGAATGCGCTCGGCGCGGTGAAGATCGATATGCCAAATCCCTATTCGGTCTACATGCACGACACCAACCAGCGCAACCTGTTCAGCGACGACTACCGCTTCGACTCCCATGGCTGCTCGCGGGTCGACAATGTCCGCGATCTCGCCGCCTGGCTGTTGCAGGAAGAAATGCCGAAATGGAACAGGGCGGCGATCGACGCCGCCATCGCAACCGGCGCGCGCGAGGACATCGTGCTGCCGAAGAAAGTGCCGGTCGCCTGGATCTACCTTACGGCGTGGATGACCCGCGACCAGACCATCCAGTTCCGCAACGATATCTACGACCAGGACGAGCAGTTGCTGGAAGCGACCGCCGAGGAAGCCGCCTTCTTCAACCAGGCCGCCAATCATCCATTGACGGCGCATCTGGCGCGGTGAGCTTCCGCTCTTTCGCGTGAGAGATCTCTGCTGCTCCCTCCCCCTGGAAGGGGGAGGGTTGGGGTGGGGGTCAGGTTTGCATTCGCTCTAAATCTTTTGATCCCCTCCCGCTTTGCTCCAAGGAGCAAAGCGACCTCCCCTTTTCAAGGGGAGGTCCGGAAATCGTTGAACCCTGATTCAAATGAGGCCCCACCGCCATTGCGGCAACAGCGCAGCAATGCTTCATTGCCGGCGTCAAACACCCTCACCCGAAGGCTTTCCATGCTCGATGCCTCCACAAAAAACCAAAAATCCTTTGCCGAAGGCAAAATCCTCAAGGGCGTCACCGACGGGGTCGGCATCGTCACCTTCAACAATCCCGAAAAACGCAACGCCATGTCGATCGAGATGTGGGAGGGCGTGGGTCAGGCGCTCGTCGAATTGCGCGAGGACGAACAGGTGCGCGTGGTGGTCCTGACCGGTGCCGGCGACAAGGCGTTCATGTCGGGCGCCGATATCAGCCAGTTCGAGAAAAACCGCCACAACGCGCAGGCCTCCGAGGAATATAACCGTCGCAGCGAATCCCAGCGGGCAGTGCTCGCCCATTTTCCGAAGCCGACGATCGCCTGCATCCGAGGCTTTTGTCTTGGCGGCGGCATGCAGGTCGCGATGTCCGCGGACATGCGCTTTGCCTCCGACAACAGCCAGTTCGGAATCCCTGCGGCCAAGCTCGGCATCGCCTACGGCTACGATGGCCTAAAGCACCTGGTTTCGCTGGTCGGGCCGTCACAGGCACGGCTGATAATGTACACGGGCATGCGGATCGATGCCGCCGAAGCGCTGCGGATCGGCCTCGTCGATCGCGTGGTGGCGGATGAAAAGCTGTGGGACGAGACATTCGAGATCGCGCGCACCATCTCCGGCAACGCGCCGCTCTCGGTCAAGGCCAGCAAGATCACGATCGCACAGGTGTTGCAGGACAGGAACGAGCGCGACATGGCCGCGATCAAGGCGATCTCAACCGCCTGCATGGATTCGGAAGATTTTCGGGAAGGCCGGCAGGCCTTCATGGAAAAGCGCACGCCGAAGTTCAGGGGACGGTAGCCTTCAATTGAGGTCTTGACTTCGCGCGTCTGATTACTTGGACGAAAACACTGATTTGCCCGTCGCGTTAATAGGTCGCAGGCGTCGTCGCTTGTGGCGACGGGCAAATCACGGGCAGATTTCCGCCCATCCCGCGCCACCAAGAGGGGCGTTTCGCGATCGTCACGAACGTGGGCGCGGGAGGCGATGGACGCGAAGGTGTTCGTGACGAAGGACACCGGCGCGGACGGCGAAGTCGTAGCGTCCTGGCACCCCGACGCTGGTGTCAAGCTCCTAAGAAGCTAGCGCTTCCCAGGGGCGACGGAGGCAATAAAGCCCGGTCTCCGGGGAGACTACGAAGGAAACCGTTAAAACCATTCGCGCGGGGAATGCCGGGATGATCCGGTGTGACCGCAGTGACTACGCTTGTGTGCTTTTTCATTTTGCACACAAGGCTGCGGGCGCAAACGGCGCCCGCGCATTCCCCGCGCCCTCTGACGTTCCTGAGGGACATTGCTTTGCAAAACCCGGGCAGTTTCGTGTCGCGGGAATGAGTAACCGTGTCATTGCGAGGAGCGAATGCGACGACCCGCCGTCGCTCGCTCTGCGAGCTATGGCGCGCTTGGAGTCCGCCGAAGCGTTCTTACGCGTAGGCGGAAGCAATCTAGAACTACCCGAGGTGCCAGTCTGGATTGCTTCGCTGGCGCTCGCAATGACGGGGACAGGCTGTTTGAAATGTGAATTGGGAGCGATCGTTAGCACGATCGCGCCATGTTAGCGGTCGGCCCTCTCCCCCCTTGTGGGGGAGAGCTGGAGAGGGGGGTAGTCACGAGCACCGTCGACGCGTTTACCCCCCTCCCTAACCCTCCCCCACAAGGGCAGGGCTATCGCATGTTCAGGAGCATATCGACGAGGAAACTGTCGTCCCAGGCGGCGCGTTTGAGTTTGCCTCGCAACGAGGTCTTTGTATCGGGATGAGCGCGAGCGATATTGAGGGCAAGTCGGCGCAGAACGGCGAGGTTGGCGGGAGCGTGGTCTTTTCGGCTTCGCGTCTGATCCTCGTCGAGAACGACGTCGAGTGTCCAGTGCAGGACGTTTTCGATGCCCCAATGTTCGCGGACAACGCGCAGCAGTTCTGCGGGCGTGTAGTACTGGGTCAGAAGGAAGTAGCGCTCGACGGTTTTGTCGCGTCCACGTTTGCTGGTGATCCTCGCGACGGCCTTGAGACCCGGAAAGTCGTGCTCTTCGGCCATATCCCTGACCGGCGCCACGATCGCGGTTCGGGTTTCCTTGCGGCCGTGACCGGTGTCCCTGGTGGTGGCTTGTTTGGCCTTCTTGCGCTCTGCCGCGGAGATCGCGGCCTTGGCATCGCGCAGCAAACCGGGCTGGTTGTTCTTTACCGCCAAGACGTAATCTCCACCGCGCTCCACGATGGCTTTCGCCATCCCGCGATGACAATGCAGCGCATCCGCCGTGACGACGCAGCCTTTCAGCTGAAGAAGCTCGACGAGATGCAAAGCGCCGGCCGCTTCGTTGTTTCCAGGCGCCAGCACATTGACGAGCGCCATGCGGGTCGTTGCGCTCCACGCCGTCACCATCACTGGCGGCATGTGACTTTGGCCGCGTTCGTAGGCTCTTCTCAGTGCCTTGCCATCGAGAGCTACCACGCCCTTGATTTTGGCCGCCGTCGCAAACGCCTTGGTGAAGCGCCGAAAAACCTCTTCGAAGCTGCGCGGATCGAGGATGCGAAAGACACGGCTGAAGGTGTCGTGGCTCGGTATCCCGTGTTCCAGCACCAGAATCGTGCGCAACAGCGCTTCTTTCGAGCGGCCAAACAGCGCGATGTCGCAACAGGTCGTGGCGCCGCACAGCGTGGCGAGCAACGCAATGAACAGCATCTCGGTCAGATCGTGCTGCGCTTGGTTCTTCCGAGGATCGACCAACGGCGAAAAGCATTCTGCAAAGCGGTCCACGACAGTCCCCTCTTGAATCAGGAGACACTGTCAGAATCAATTTTTCCTTCCAGCGCAATAGCTTGGCCCCTCGGACGTGCGATTCCCCTGCCCACAAGGGGGGAGGCAAAAGAAGAACTACAGCGCCGCCAGCACGGCATTGCTGATGTCGGCGGTGCCGTTCTTGCCGCCGAACTCCATCGGCTTGATGCCTTGGGCATACGCCTTGTCGACCGCGCGCTCGATCCGCTCGCCGGCCTCGGCGGCCGACTCCAGCCCGTGCTTGTCGGCGAGCCAGTCGAGCATCATGGCGGCGGACAGGATCATCCCGGTCGGGTTGGCCTTGCCCTGCCCCATGATGTCGGGCGCGGTGCCGTGACAGGGCTGAAACACCGCATAGCGGTCGCCGATATCGGCCGAGGGCGCCATGCCCATGCCGCCGATCAGGCCGGCGGTCATGTCGGAGAGAATGTCGCCGAACATGTTCTCCATGACCATGACGTCGAAATCCCAGGGGCGCTTCACCAGCATCGCCGAGCAGGCATCGACATAAAGACGGTCCGTCTTCACGTCCGGATGACGTTTTGCGGCCTCATCGAACATTTCACGAAAGAACGCAAAGGCCTTGAACACATTGGCCTTATCGACACAGGTCAAACCGCCGGGGCGGCCGCGCTTCTTGCGGCGTTCGGCAAGCCGGAAGGAAAACTCGAACAGCCGTTCCGAGGTCTTTCGCGTGATCACCAAGGTCTCGCGCGCATCCTCGTGGGTGACGACGCCCTTCCCCATCGAGGCGAACAGGCCCTCGGTGGATTCGCGGATCACGACGAGGTCGATGCCGCGCTGGTCCGCGCCGACGATCGGGCTCGGCACGCCCGGAATGAGCCGGGCCGGGCGCACGCCGGCATAGAGATCGAAGTGAAAGCGCAGTTCGACCTGCGGCATGATCTCGGTGTTATCGGGATAGCGTACCGACGGCAGGCCGCAGGCGCCGAGCAGGATCGCATCGGCCTCCTCGCACAACCGGATCGTGGAATCCGGCATCGACTTGCCGGTCTCGCGGTAGTGGTTGGCGCCGGCCGCAGCCTCGGTGAAGCGGAATTTCAGGTCGGTGGTCTTTTCGATCTTGCGCAGGACTTCGAGCGCCGGCGCCATGACTTCGGGGCCGATGCCGTCGCCAGGAGAGGACGGCGATGTGGAGCGCATTATTGGCAGACATGGAGTTATCCTTGTTTCGAACGATGTTACTTCGTCATTGCGAGCGAAGCGAAGCAATCCAGACCTTCTCTTAAGAAACTGGATTGCTTCGTCGCTGAGTCGCGCACATCTTCGCGTCTCGCAGGATGACGGCAGATGGCCTACGGCGTCAAAATGGCCCGGCCGACCAGCCGGCCCTCCTTCAGGTTGGCCAGGGCCTCATTGGCCTTGCCAAGCGGCATCGGGGTCACCGGGATGGCTGCGATCTTTTTGGCGCGGACGAGATCGAGCAATTCCTGGGTTTCGCGCAAATTGCCGACATAGCTGCCCTGGATGGTGATCGCCTTGATCGGAATCAGCGGCAAGGCCCACGGCGCGCCGCCGCCGAACAGGCCGACGATCACGAGCTTGCCGCCCTTGGTCAGGCAATCGAACCCAAGCTGCGTGGTCTTGGCGTTGCCGACGAGGTCGATCACGGCGCGGATCGGCTCGCCCGCCTTTTTGGTCAATTGCTCCAGCGCATCGGCTGCGCCGCCGTCGACGGTTGCGAGTGCGCCGGCCTTTTCCGCCGCTTCGCGCTTCTTCGTGTCGATATCGACGACGATCGCGCCCTTGCCGCCCATCGCCTTGATCAGCGACAGCGCCATCAGGCCGAGCCCGCCGGCGCCGAAAATCACGATCGGCGTGTCGAAGGCAAACTCCACTTTCTTCAGCGCGCTATAGGTGGTGACACCGGAGCAGGCGTAAGGCGCGGCGGTGACGGGATCGAGCCCCTTCAGGTCGAGCAGATATTTCGGATGCGGCACCGTCATGTGGTCGGCATAGCCGCCGTCGCAATAGACGCCGAGCGCATTCGGCTTGACGATGCACATGTTCTCATCGCCGCCGACGCAGGTCTTGCACTTGCCGCAACCGAGCCAGGGATAGGCCAGCACGACGTCGCCGGCCTTGAGACCGCCTTTATCGCTTTCTTTCACATCAGGCCCGAAGGCCATGATTTCGCCGACGGTTTCGTGTCCCATCGTGCGCGGCAACGACACGCCACGATCCTTCAAGGACAGCGGCTTGCGGCCATGACCGAGATCGTAGCCGCCCTCCCAGATGTGCAGGTCGCTGTGGCAGACGCCGGCCGCCTTCACCTTGATCAGCACCTGCGTGCCGGCCGGCTGCGGCGTCGGTTCATCTATTTCCTGAAGAGGCGCGTTGAAGTCGGCGACCTTGAAACTCTTCATCGTTTCACTCCCGTAGGTTTATTGGCTGACGTGATAGGCCGGAAACCGCCGGCCCCGCAAGGCCGTCAGCTAGCGCTTGCCCGCCACGCCGGCGATCTGGTTTTCGCCGAGAAGGCTGCGAGTATGTTCGCCGAGCGCGGGCGCGCGCTTTCCCGCAGCGACCTTGGCGCCGGACATCCGGAACGGCATGTTCATGACCTTGAAGCTGCCGCCATCGTCTTCGACCTCCGCAAGGCCGCCGCGATGGGCGATCTGCGGATCATCAATCGCTTCCGCCACGGTTCGATAGGCCGAACAGGGAACGCCGTGAGCGGAAAGCTCAGTGAGGCAGCTGGCGGTCGTGACGGTGCGCGACCAGTTTTCAACGCCGTCCATCAGATCGTTCCAATGGCGGCGCCGGTCGGCATATTTCGCGAAGCGGGAATCGCTGGTCCATTCCGGATGGCCCGCGGCGCGGACCATGCCCTGGAAGGTCTTTTCGCTGGCGATCGCTACCATCACATATCCGTCCGCCGTTTCGACCGGGCCGAACATCGGGCGGCTCGGCGGCGCCACCTCGAATTGCGCGTTCTGGACTTCGTTCAGCGTCAGCGTGAGCATCGATTCCAGCATCGACACGTCGATGTGCTGGCCTCGGCCGTTGAGCTGGCGCTGATAAAGCGCGGCCGAAATAGCGCCGAAGGCATAGACGCCCGTCAGCACGTCGGCGTGATAGATGCCGCAATAATCGGGTCGGTTTCTGCCGGGCTGGTAAGCGAGATGAGCCATGTCATAACCGGAAGCGGCATGAATGACCGGCGCATAGGCCGGCAACTCCGCCGACGGTCCGGTCTGGCCATAGCCCGAGATCGAGCAATAGACGAGGCGCGGATTGAAGGGGCTGCAACGATGGGTAATCGAGCTTCAGCCGCCGCATCACGCCGGGGCGGAAATTCTCCACGAGGATGTCGGCGTCTTTCACGACGTGACGGACAATCTCGACGGCTTCCGGCGATTTCAGATCGAGGACGATGCTCTTCTTGCCGGCGTTGAGCGTGCCGAAAACGCTGCTGGAGCCGTTGCGCACAGGGGGACGGATTCGCATCGTCTCGCCCTCGGCTGGCTCGATCTTGATGACCTCTGCCCCCATGTCGGCCAGCATCCGCGTACAATGCGGACCGGCAATGGTGGTCGAGAAATCGAGCACGCGCAGGCCATGGAAGCTTCCTGTCGCATTACGCTCATCGATTTCCGCTATCGTCATCCAAGAACTCCTCTTTTGGTCCGCCCGATCGCCGACCGAAACATGAACGAGACACTAAAGCGGCTTGGCCGAATGGAAAAGCGCGGTCGATGGAAGGCTCGCGATGAATGACTGTCGAAGCGTCAGCTGCCTATGCAAACGGCGGCCCACAATTGGAACTGATCTTGCATAGACAGCGTTAGCGAAGGGAAGCGTGCGAGGGCGTTTTTCTTGAGAGTCCTGTTCGTTACCACCGAGATGGATGACTTCGTTCGGGTCGGCGGCCTTGCTGCCGTCTCCGCCGCGCTACCTCGGGCGCTCCGGCGCTGGACCGATGTCAGGGTCTTGCTTCCCGGCTACAGCGAAGTTGTCGAGCAATTCACACATCTGGAAATTATCGGCCATTCTCCGGCATTTGCGGAGATGCCGGCCTGCTCGCTCGGGCTCGGGTCGACCAAGGATGGCCTGCCCGTCTACGTGGTGTTGTGTCCACAATTGTACGATCGGCCGGGCAATCCCTATGGCGACGAGGATGGGCACGACTGGCCGGATAACGACATCCGTTTCGGGCGATTGGCCTCGGTGGCTGCCGAACTTGCGGCAGGCACGCTGGACAAGAATTGGGCAGCTGACATCGTGCACGCCAACGACTGGCAGGCGGCCCTGGTGCCAGCCTACCTCGCCTGGAGCGGGAGCAAGATCCCGACCATCCTGACCATCCATAATCTGGCATACCAAGGTCTGTTCGCGAAGGAATTGTTGCGGCGGATCGGCGCACCCGCGGACTCCTTTCATATCGACGGCCTCGAATTCTACGACAAGCTATCCTTCCTCAAAGGGGGACTCGTCTACGCATCGCACCTGACGACCGTCAGCGAGACCTATGCCAGGGAGATCACCACCCACGAACTCGGCTGCGGATTGGAGGGTCTGCTTCAGCGCCGCTCCGACGCCGCGCAGCTGACGGGCATCCTGAACGGCATCGACGAAAGCTGGGACCCGCGCGCCTGTGCCCATCTGGCCCAGCAGTTTGCTCCCGGCGACTGGGAGGGCAAGCAAGCCAATTCCGACTATGTCCGCCATCAGTTCGGACTAGCGGTGTCCCGCGGTCCGATCTTCGGGCTGGTCGCTCGTCTGGTTCATCAGAAAGGCATCGATCTCGTCTTGGCCGCCGCCGACCAAATCATCGATGCCGGCGGGCAGATCGTCGTCACCGGCAGCGGAGAGCCGGAAATCGAGAACGCGCTTGTCGAGGCGCATCGGCGCCGGCCGGACGCGATTGGCGTCAATATCGGCTTCAATGACGGTCAGGCGCGGCGGATTTTCGCCGGCAGCGACTTTACGCTGATGCCGTCACGCTTCGAGCCGTGCGGCCTAAGTCAGATGTACGCTCAAAGGTTCGGTTCGCTTCCGATCGGCCATCAGACCGGCGGGCTTGCCGAAACCATTACCGACGGCGAAACCGGATTCCTGTTTTCGCAACCCTCGACGGAATCTTTCCTGGGCGGCATCCGCCGCGCGTTCTCCGCCTTCATCGCCAAGGATCGCCTCGACTCGATGCGCCGGAACGCGATGGCGCGATCCTTTAGCTGGAACATTTCGGCCGCCTGCTACGGCGCGCTCTATCGCAAGACGGTGACGCCCTAAAGATGACGCTTGCTCATGTGGCCCGCTGCGGCGGCCGGGTTTCCGGCATCGCCAGCCAGATGACGGCGAGGCCCACGGCGGCAACCGCGGCAAGCCCCGCAAAGGCGACGCTGCTACCGAACTTGTCGCTGACGTAACCGGCGAGCACGGTGCTCAGCGAAGCACCTATTCCGATCGCTGTGCCGACGACGCCCTGGGCGAGATTGAAGTGGCCGCTACCGAACGCGACATCGGCAACGACCAGGGGAATCAAGACGCTCAATACCGCCGCGGTGATACCATCAAGCACTTGCACGGCGACCAACAGATAGGGATCGTGTGCCACGGCGAACAAGATGCCTCGAAGCGCGAGCGCAGCAAAGGCCAATAGCAGCAACGGCCGCCTCCCCCATGCTTGCGCCTTGCGCCCGACCGACGGCGAGGTCAGCGCGACGATCGCCTGCGGCACGATAATGCAAGCCGCGATCAGAACGGTCGCCCACTGGCTCGATCGCGTGGTGACGATACCCGCCATGAGCGGAAGCATCGAGGCATTGGCCAGTTGAAGCAGCATGATACTGCCGGCAAAGATCAGCAACGGGCGCTGCCCCATCAGGGCCAGGACGCTGGTCGATTTGGCGCTTGGCGCCGTCGGCAACACGGCCCCGTGGGCGCGGGCGGCGTCGACCTCGCGCTCGCGGATGCGTACCAGTGCCAGCAAGGTCGGGATCGCCAGCACGAAGGCGACGAGGAAGACCGCGCGGCTCGACAACAGATAGCCACACGTGCCCATCAGCGCGGCAGCGACACCATTTCCGAGCGACGCAAAGCGCGCATTGCGTCCCAATCGCTCGCCGATCGCCAAAGGTCCGACGAGACCGAGACTGATCGCGGCGATCGCCGGGCCAAGAACACAACTGGCGGCGGCATGCAGGACAGCGGCGGCCGCAACCACCGGAAAGATCGGCCATGCCGCATAGGCGAGCGCGCTGCAGCCGATCGTTGCGATGGCGAGGCCTGCGACCAGCCGTTCGGATTTAGCTGCATCGATGATGGCCCCGCCGGGCATCTGCCCGATCAAGGCAATGATGCTGCCGATCGAGAGCACCGAACCGATCTCGACCTGCGTCCATTTCTGCGTCGTCAGGTAAACTGCGACAAACGGACCAAAGCCGGTTTGCACATCGGCCAAGAAGAAGATGAACCAGTCGAGGCCGCGCAGACTCTCGCGCGAGGGGACAGGCCTTGTATCCGCGGTCACCGCATCGGTTTCAGCGCGCGCCGTTTGATCGTCACGACCCGGCTGCCCGCGCTCGGCAGGGTGAGACTCCTGGTTTTGGGGTGGGGATCGGCGCGCAAACATCTCTCCGCCAATTCGCTAGCGATCAAATTGCCATGGCTGGAGACTGCCGGTCGCGCCGAGCACCACGATCTGCGTACCTTCCTTGTATTCTGGCGCCGCCATTACCTGCTCCTTGGTCAAATCAAGCGTGATGCTGTCGCTCTTGTTGGCGACGCGGCCAAAGTGTAGCGCGTTCCAATCGACGACGATTTTCCTGCTGCCCACACCCAGAAAGCCGCCAAAATCGATGACCGCGGCGCGTACCGTGCCCAGACGGTCGACGATGATATCGACAATGCGTCCCATGTTCTCGTCGGCCGGGCTTCGCACATCCCGCCCTAACACCCCATGGGCTTCGCTCGCGCCGATAATGGTGACGGATGCGGGCGGCGCCGGCTCCTTCGGCGCGGCAGGAGGAGCAGCGTCGTGTTGTTGGGACGGCTGGGGCGCTATTGTTTCATCCTCCCCCCAGGCATGCGCGCCGTACAGGCTGACAATGATGACGGTCGCGGGCGTGAACAAAATTCTGGCGCGCATCTCATTCCCTCGTTTGAAGACCGTCGACAACGATCAGGGCAACATCCGCTCTTCCGAAGTCAGCGGGATAGCGCAATGGAAACCTGAATCTTCCCCCGCGTCTTTATCACCTCCAGCGAAACCTCATCGCCATGCCGCCTGAGCCGGAGGTCCGCGCTTGAAGTCCCCAATTTCAGGTCGCGAAGGACCACCTCGTTGAGGAAGGCCGGCAAGCGTGGGTTACGCAGACGAATTTCTCCGTGGTCGGCATCAAATTCGAGGCCGAGCGCTGCCTCCAGCAAAGTGAACGGCGTCGCGCTCGCCCAGGCCTGCGGCGCGCAGGCGACCGGATAGAGCGTCGGCCCGCGTCCCTTCTCACGCCGGAAGCCGCAGAACAATTCGGGCAACCTGCGCAGGTCCATATAGGTCGCCGCATCAAACAGCGCTTTGAACACCTGCTCGACCGAATGCTTGAAGCCGTAACGCGCAAGCCCAAGCGCGATCAGCGCATTGTCGTGCGGCCAGATCGATCCGTCGTGATAGGACATCGGATTGTAGCGCGCTTCGCCACGCGCCACGGTGCGGATGCCCCAGCCGGTGAAGAAATTGGGCTGCATTAAACTCGCAGCGACCCGTTGAGCACGGTCTTCCCGCACGATCCCGGTGAAAAGAAGCTGCCCGGCATTCGACGTGCGTACCCGGCATGGCTGTTTGGCGCCGTCAAGCGCAAGCGCGTAAGTTGAAAGTTCATCGCACCAGAACGCACTTTCGAACTGCTCTGCAAGCTGAGCTGCTTCGGCCTCGAGCTGTCGCGCCCGCTCCCATAACCCCATCCGCCTGGCACAGCGCGCCGCCAGCCGTTTTCCCGCAAAGACGTAACCCTGCACTTCGGCCAACGCGATGTAGCCTTCCGCCAGCCGACCGTCGGCATGGAAGATCGCGTCATAGGAATCCTTCCATCCCTGATTGGCGAGACCCTGTTCCGTGGCACGCTGATATTCGACAAAGCCGTCGCGATCCGGATCGCCGGCGCCGTCGACCCACGCCAAAGCGGCTTCGATGGCCGGCCATAATTCGGCAAGCATCTCGTCATCGCCGGTACGCTCGACATAAAGGCCAGCCAAGAGAACGAACAATGGCGTGGCATCGACGCTGCCATAATACTGCGCAAATGGGACCTCGCGCAGCGCGGCCATTTCGCCACCGCGCATTTCATGCAGGATCTTGCCGGGCGCCGCATCGGCGAGTGGATCGACGACTTTTGCCTGATACAGCGCCAGCCGCTTCAGCACGCCGCGGGCCACCCGCGGATCGATCCACAACATCTGAAGTGCCGTGATGATCCCGTCACGGCCGAACGTCGTCGAGTACCAGGGAATTCCCGCATAGGGATAGCGCCCCTCTGGCGTATCCGTCATCAGGATGTTCAGATCGGCCATCGAGCGGCACAGCACCTCGTTGAAGATATTGTTCGAGGTTTCGATGCTGACCACGCCTTTGGTCTGTGCGCGCATCTCGCGGCGGTGAGCCAGCAGCCCGCGAAAGAACGGTGCCTGTTTTGAAGTCGCCGGCTTATTGCAGGATACGACGACAAAAAGCGAATGAGTTTGCCGCGGGGCCAGATCGAGATGATAGGTCGCAGCATTCGCCGCAAGCCGCGTCGGCCGCGGATCGAACTGAAGCGCCGTGGTACGGGAGTTGCCGTCAAGTCCGGTATATTCCAGGACGACTTCGGAAGGGCCAAGCAATTTACCGGAAGCGATGCCGCGACGTGGGCGTCGTTCGCCTCGCACCTCGAACAGATCGGCAAAGTCATTGCCAAACAGCAGCGTCAGATCGAAGCTCGCTTTATCTTCGCTATGGTTCTGAACGCCGATACGCTGGTATGCCGCGCCTCGCCAGAGAAAGATCGTGCGCACGATGTGCAGCATGTCTTTCTGAAGCACAATACGCCCCTGCCGATAGACGTCGGGGTTGGTGAGATCCACCGTGAGCGATGAATTATCGTCCCGGAGATTCGAGCCCAGGAGCAGCGGCTGCACCTCGTCGAGCACCAATTCAAGTCGGGCCAGGTAACGCGTGTCCGCATTGAACAGACCATCAGGCCCACCCGCCGAAGCGCCGATATCCCCGTGGCTGTCGAGCACAATGAATGTATCGTCGTGCTTGAGCGAGCGGCGCGGACGAGCCGCAGGCCCCGTCATCGGAATATAGAATGGCGACTCCGCGACCGTTTCCAATATCCGCAATGTTGTGATTTGAGTTACGGCTTCGGCTGACATGTGACCTCGCTTGGATTCGCGGCGATTGACATACGCAACGGTTAGTGCGGCGAATTTGAAGTTCCTGTCAGTTTGGCCGCGGGTTCGTAGCAGGAACTTCAAATTCAAAGCCGCACTACAAACGATATTTGCTAGAGCCCCTTTTGATTCCGAGGTTCGCACCTGAGGTCACCGCAATCGTTTGCGAACCTCGGAATCGGAGCTCTAGTGTTGCAGGTCAGGCCGCGTGCTTCGCAAGGCGTCTCATTTCCTGCGTCACCAGTTCGCGATACGGTCCTTGCCCTTGCATCAGGCGATCGGGCGGCCCGTCCTCAATAATCCTGCCCGCCTTGAGCATCACGACGCGGTCGAAGTGACGCAACGTTGCAAGGCGATGGGCAATGGCAATCACGGTTCGCCCGCGCATCAGCCGTGCCAGCGCCTCGCGTATGGCCTCTTCGGATTCGCTGTCGAGGGCGGCGGTGGCCTCGTCGAGCAGCAATATAGGCGTGTCCTTTACAAAAGCACGCGCAATGGCGATCCGCTGCCGCTGACCGCCTGAAAGCTTAACACCGCGGTCTCCAACCATGGTTTCAAGCCCATTCGGGAGAGCTTCGACAAAATCGCACCGTGCCGCGATTGCCGCGCGCAATACTTCGTCATCGGTCGCGTTCGGCCGACCGTAACGAATATTCTCCAGGATGGAACGATGGAACAACGAGATGTCTTGCGGGACGACGGAAATCGCCTCACGCAAGCTTTGCTGGGTCACGCGTGAGATATCCTGGCCGTCGATCGTGATGCTGCCGTGCTGAACGTCGTAAAATCGCTGCAACAGAACGAACAGGCTGGACTTTCCGCCGCCGGACTGACCGACCAGCCCGACCCGCTGGCCGGGCTGGATGCGAAGGCTGAACCTGTCGAAGACCGTCAGACCGCCCGGATAACGAAATGAAACATTATTGAACACGATTGCCGCGCCACTCTTGATCAACGGCTCGGCTTGCGGGTGGTCACAGAGCTCATGCGGGAGCAACAATGTAGCGAGCGCCTCCGTCAGTCGCGCGACATGCTGCGTGACATCCACCAGCGCGACGGCGAGGTCGCGCGTCGCATTGAGAATCGAAAGGCCAAGCGTGCAGACCAGAACGACGTCACCGGTCGTCGCGCTGCCGCTCTGCCAAAGCGTGATTGCCCAAGCCAGGATCGCAATCGTCAATGCAACCGTCACCGCTGCATGGGTCATCCGAAGTTTTTCGAGATAGCGAAGACTACGTCCCCGCGCCGTGAGTTCCCTCTTTACGGTGGCATCAAAGCGTTCGTGCTCGAAGCTCAGTCCGCAAAATGCCCTCACTAACGGCATGTTGTTAATGACATCGACCATCTCGCCGTCGACGGCCGCGGCTTTGTCAGCGAAATCATCGTGCAGCGGCCTTCCGACCGCAGCGAGCCGAAACATTGCAAACACCATCCCGCCGGCAATAAACGCCAGGACCGCCGACATGGACAAGCTCACGGTTCCGATAAGGCTGATGGCAGCGACGGTTGCGATACACGGCGGCAGAACATTCCAGACGAACATGTTTTCGACGGAAAAGATCGCATTTGACGTTGCCGTGATGCGGCTGGTCAGCATTCCCGGCAAGCGATCAGTGAAGTAGCTAGGCGCGTGGCCCGTCAGGTGACGGAAGATATCACGCCGCAAATCACCGGTGACGCCGACGAAGGTAAAGCTCGCAATCCAACCTGCAATTCGCCACAAAAAATTGTCGGCCGCGATCAGCGACACCAACAAAGCGAAAGCTAGCCATACATTGCCAGCGCCCGTTGGACCGCTTGACAGGCCATCGACCAGGAACTTCACGCCGTATTGAGTGCCCACGGAACCGGCAACGGCAGCAACGACCGACGAGAAAATGACGACGTGTGATGCGAGTCTTCGCCTGATGTAGCGCAGCACGAAAGCGAACGGGCGATTGGCGTAGCCAGAGAGGTTGTCCATGTGCTGCAAACCTTCTTATGAGGCCTGATTTCCAGACCCGTTTTGCTTCTGCAGATCGAATGCCGCACACCGCCTCACGGTTCCCGTCCCGCGGCCTTCAACATGAAACGACCCCATTCGCTAGCGACATACCTAGCGCCGAAGTTCCTGGCGAAAGAAAGTTCGCATGTTGTTGGAACTTCGCAGATGCGGAAACGTTCCCCACGCGGCGTCGTTGCGCCGGGCTACACGGGGCTTTTCATCCATGACACCAACAGGAGACGGGTAGATGCGCATCGCGCAAGTAGCTCCGCTGACGGAGGCTGTTCCGCCCAAGTTTTATGGCGGAACTGAACGGGTGGTACACTGGTTGACGGAGGAACTTGTCGCACTCGGAAACGATGTGACGCTATTTGCAAGCGGCGATTCCCAAACATCCGCGAAGCTCGATGCGACATGGCCGCGGGCGCTGCGCCTGGATGGATCGGTCCGCGACCCGAACGCGCTCCACATGGTGATGTTGGAACGGGTTCGACAGAAATGTGACGACGAAGAATTTGATTTCCTGCATTTTCATCTCGACTACTATCCGTTTTCCTTGTTCTTTCGCCAGCCGACACCGTTCGCGACGACCCTCCATGGCCGGCTGGATCTGCCCGAGCATCAACCGGTCTTCAACACGTTTTCTTCGGTCCCGGTGATCTCGATCTCGAATGCGCAACGGCGTCCCGTGCCGCAAGCAAACTGGCTGCGCACGATCCATCACGGCCTGCCGGAAAAGCTGCTGACGCCGCAACCTGTCACGCCTTCCTATCTCGCCGTACTTGGCCGGATTGCGCCCGAAAAAGGCGTCGATCGCGCGATCAGGATTGCGACGCGATGCGGCATCCCGCTGAAGATCGCCGCCAAGGTCGACCGCGCCGACCAGGAATATTACGATGAAATCGTGCGACCTATGATCGATCATCCGCTCGTCGAATATATCGGCGAGATCGGCGATCACGAAAAATCGAACTTTCTCAGCGGCGCGATCGGACTTCTTGTCCCCATCGACTGGCCGGAGCCATTCGGCCTCGTCATGATCGAGGCCATGGCCTGCGGTACTCCCGTGATTGCCTATAACCGTGGCTCAGTCCCTGAGATCATCGACGAAGGGCTGACAGGCTTCATCGTCGAAGACGAAATCAGTGCGGTGGCCGCCGTCGCAAACCTGCCCAAACTCGACCGTGAAATGATCCGCAAACAGTTCGAGACGCGGTTCACTGCAAGGCGGATGGCACTCGACTATCTGGCCGCGTACCGAAGCCTGATGGAAGCGAGCGCCCCGCGTATCAAGCTCGTCAGCAGTGCGGAATGAGGCTGCCTCCTTAGGGATCGGTTTTGTTAGAGACCCGTTTTGCCGAAACGCCGCTCGTAATCCTTGATGTAGGATTCGGGTGCGGGCTGCAGATGTCGTCGGGTCAGCGCGACGAGCTTGTCGCGGTGCGAACCACGCAACGCCTTGATCATGTCGAGATGGTCTTGCCGGGCGCGCTCCAGCGCGTCCGGAAACGCATTCACAAATGACCTGATGCCATAAACCTTCTGTGCCAGGAGGTCGATGGTTTCGATGAGACAGGCGTTACCGCACAAGCCGAACAAAACCTGGTGGAAACTGAGGTTGCTGTAAAACACCGTCAGTAAATCGCCGGCCGCGATGGCTGCAGTATGCCGGCGCTGCAATTCCTCCAGCCGCTCGATGTTCTCGGTGGCAACCGGGAACGGGATGATGCTGATCGCCATGACCTCGAGCTGCTCCCGGACCGCATAGATTTCCAGCACCTCTTTCGGCGTCAATCCGCGGACCAGCGCGCCGCGATTTGGAATCCGCTCGACCAATCCCTTTTTTTCGAGTTCGAACAACGCCAGTCGAACGTCACCGCGATGGGTCTGAAACTGCTCGCAAAGGTCCAGCTCGACCAGCCGCTCCCGCAGCTGGCGTCTTCCAAGGACGATGTCCTCCTCAATGCGCTTGGAGATG
The DNA here is from genome assembly GCA_963775545.1 of uncultured Alphaproteobacteria bacterium. GTDB lineage: Bacteria > Pseudomonadota > Alphaproteobacteria > Rhizobiales > Xanthobacteraceae > Bradyrhizobium. Next base: position 140,537 of record CAVZJE010000018.1, on the reverse strand, counting down.
ACAAGCGCCGCCGGTTCGCGCGCCCGCGTTGCCGCAGTCTCCGAAGACTTCGGGACGCGCACGATTGCACGTTTGGCTGCTTTTCCGACCATCATCGTTCCGGTTTAACGTCGCGCGCCTGCGACCACTGATTGCGAATAACAGCCCTGCGGCACCCGGCCGCCAATAAAATTGATAACAGTATTGTAAACAATATTGAAGCCAGTTACCATCCCCAAAAATCCGCGGTATCGTCTTTTGCGAAACACGCGAACGCAGACGGCAACAACAGCCGCATAGAGGGAGGAATGCATGAAACAAGCGGGCAAGAATTCCGCCGGCAAGGGCGAACGGCGGATGCCGTCGAAGCGGCAAGGCCGCCGCGAATTTCTCATTAAATCGGGCGGTCTGCTTGCGGCCGGCGCGTTCGGTGCGGTGCCGTTGCGCGGCTGGGCTGCGGAGCCCGTCAATATCGGCGCGCTTTATCCGACCACCGGCAGCATGGCGCAGATCGGGGTCGGCTGCGTCGCCGCCGCCAAGCTCGCCGTCGACATGGTCAATGACGCCGGCGGCATCAAGTCGCTCGGTGGCGCCAAACTGAACCTGATCATTTCCGACGTGCAGAGCGACACCACGGTGACCCGCACGGAAACCGACCGGCTCATCACCGGCAACAAGCTCTCGGCAATCCATGGATGCTATGCCAGCGCGCTGACCCTGATCGCGAGCGAGGTCGCCGAACGGGCCAAGGTGCCGCTGATCACGGGATCGAGCTCGGATCAACTCAACAAGGGACGCACCTATACCTTCACGCCTTTTGCGCGCGCCTCTCAATTTGCACGCGCGCAGTTGCAGATGTCCAAACTCGTCAGCGACACGCCGAAGGTCGCGGTGATCTTCGAAAACACCGCCTTCGGCACCTCGACTTCGAACGGCTTGAAAGAACTGGCGCCCGGCGAAGGCGTCGAGATCGTGATGTTCGAGCCCTACTCGGCCGGCTTCACGGATGCGAGCCCCCTGATCAACAAGGTGAAATCCTCCGGCGCCAACACGCTGTTCTCGGTCTCCTATCTGAACGACCTGATCTTGATCGTGCGGACGGTCAAACAGTTCGGCCTTAACGTCTCGATCAATGGCGGCTCCGGCGGCTTTGTCATTCCGGACTTCTACAAGAATGTCGGCAAGCTCGCCGAAGGTCTGCAAGGCGTGGCGCACTGGAATCATGACGTCAGCCCCGATGCCCAGAAGGTGAATGTCGAATTCAAGAAGCGCACCGGCGATTTCGCGTTCGAATATGCCGGCGGCCTGGTCGCGCAGACCTTCATGCTGGCGGACGCACTCGAGCGCGCCGGCTCTGCCGATCCGCAAAAGGTGCGCGCGGCGCTGTCCACGCTCGACGTTTCCTCCGGCTATGCGGCGATGGCGCCCGGCGGAAAGGTCAAGTTCGGCCCCGACGGCAAGAACATTTACGGCCATCCTGTCGGCGTGCAGTGGCAAAACGGCGATCTCGCCAGCATCTTCCCGAAGGAAGACGCCCGAGCGCCCGTGATGAAAATCTAAAGAGTCGGGCGCTAGATGTTCGAGACAGTGGCCCAGGCCGTCATCAACGGCCTGCTTATCGGCGGAATCTACGCACTCGTCAGTATCGGCGTCACGCTGATCTTCGGCGTGGTCAAGATCGTCAACTTCGCCCAGGGCGAATTCGTGATGATCGGGATGTATATCTCCTTCTTTCTCGCCAACCAGTTCGGCATCGATCCGTTGCTGTCGCTGTTCGTTTCGATGCCGGTGCTGTTCCTGGTCGGCGTGCTGCTCCAGCATTTCCTGATCCGAAGGGTGCTGGGGCCAAACGACATGCCGCAGATCTTCCTGACCTTTGCGCTGTCGCTATTGCTGCTCAATCTGGCGCTGATGCTCTTCAGCGCGAATTATCGCACGGTGCATACCTCCTACTCCGACGAAGCCTTCCATATTGCCGGGCTCTATATCCCCGTTGCTAAGCTGATTGCCTTTGTCGTCGCCATGATCCTGAGCGGCCTGCTCTGGCTGTTCCTGCACACGACGGACCTTGGGAAAGCCATGCGCGCCGCCTCGCAGAACCGCGATGTGGCGATGCTGATGGGCATCAACCCGAATAGAGTGTTCTGCGTCGCGCTTGGTATTGCGCTCGCGCTGGCGGGCGCCGCCGGATCGCTGTTGATGCCGTTCTATTCCGCCTATCCCTTTGTCGGCCAGGTATTCGTGTTGATGGCGTTTGTCGCGGTCGTGCTGGGCACACTCGGCAATGTCATCGGCGCCCTGATCGCAAGCCTGATGATGGGCATAGCCGAGTCGCTCGGCATTCAGTATGTCGGCGCCGACTCCGGCCTGCTCGTGGTGTTTGCCATGCTGCTGCTGACGCTTGCCTTCAAACCAACGGGCCTCGGCGCAGGCAGGGCGAGATGATGCTAGGTATAAGCTGGCGTAACGCTATTCTTCTTGCGATCGGACTTGCGATTCTCATCGCGCTGCCGATGGTGGTGAAAAGTTCGTTTGCGATCGACATCTTCATCCGGATCCTGCTGTTTTCCTTCATCGGCTCCGCCTGGAATCTGATGGGCGGCTACGCCAAGCAATTGTCGCTTGGACACGCCGCCTATTTCGGATTGGGCGCCTACACCTCCACCATCCTGCAGATTGATTTCAACATCTCGCCCTGGATCGGCATGGTCGCCGGCGGAGTGGTGGCGGCGCTGGCGAGCCTGCCGATCGGCTGGCTATGCTTCCGCCTGCGCGGCCCCTATTTCACCATCGCCACCATCGCGACCGCGCAAGCCTTGATGCTGATCTTTCTCAAGTTTCGCGACTTCGCCTGGGGCGCCGAGGGCACGACCATCCCCAATCTCGGCGCCGCGCCGCTGATGATGCAGTTCGAAAACAAGAACTCCTACTACTATGTCGTTCTCGGCCTGCTGCTGATCGCGCTGGTCATCACCTGGCTGATCGAACGCTCCTGGATCGGATATTACCTCGTCGCGATCGGTGAGGACGAAGACGCGGCCGGAGCCATCGGCGTCAACGCGCCGAAAATGAAGCGCGACATCTACATGATCAGCGCGTTTCTGACGGCGATGGCCGGAACGTTTTACACCCAGTACATCTACTTCATCGATCCCGCGACCGCCTTCTCCTTCAATATCTCGATTGAGGCCGCACTGGTCTCGATCGTCGGCGGCATCGGAACACTGTGGGGGCCGCTGATCGGAACGGTGTTGCTGGAGACTACCTCGACGCTTCTGCAAAGCTGGCTCGGCAGCTCGATCGGCGGCGTGCAGCTCACCGTTTACAGCCTGATCCTGATGGCCGTGATCCTTTGGCGACCGACCGGGCTGATGGGCATGATCGAGGAGTTGCGTCAACGTTATGCCGGCCGCGCGCCGGCACGGGCGTGAGAGGCCAATCCATGGCAGATGCGCTCGTTATCAGCGGCCTCAGCAAACGGTTCGGCGGTTTGCGCGCCGTGCAAGACGTCAGTTTCACCGTGAAGGAAAACGAAACCCTGGCGCTGATCGGGCCGAACGGCGCCGGCAAGACCACGAGCTTTCATCTCATCACCGGATTTCATCGGCCCGATCAAGGTTCGGTGAAGGCGTTTGGCCGCGAAATCGTCGGCCTCAAGCCGCACAATATTTGCGCCCACGGCCTCGCCCGCACCTTTCAGGTCGCAAAGCCGTTCGGCGCCATGACGGTGCTCAGCAACGTCATGACCGGGGCATTCCTGCGCGACAAGAACACAGCGGTGGCGCGCGAGAAGGCGCGCGAGGCGATCGACTTCGTCGGCCTTTCCGCGAGGGAGCAAACCGCGGCCAAGGACCTCACCACCATCGACCAGCGCCGCCTCGAAATGGCGCGTGCGCTCGCCACTGAGCCGCGGATTCTCCTGCTCGATGAAGTCATGGCCGGGCTCAATCCGGCCGAGATCGATCAGGCGGTGGCGCTGATCGGCAAGCTTTCCGGCAAGGGGCTGACCATCGTCATTGTCGAACACGTGATGCGCGCGATCATGGCGGTCGCCCGTCATATCGTGGTGCTCGATCACGGACAGAAGATCGCGGAAGGCTCGCCCAAGGAGATCGTGGAAAACCCGGAAGTGATCCGCGCCTATCTCGGCTCCTATGTTCATCCACCGGCGGCGGGAGGAGCATAAGTGCTCAAGCTCGAAAACGTCAGCGCCAGCTATGGTTCGGTGCCCGCCATCTCGAACGTCTCGATCGAGATCGGTGCAGGCGAAGCGGTCGGCCTGTTAGGGGCCAATGGCGCCGGCAAGAGCACGACCCTTCGCGCGATCTCGAGCCTGGTGAAACTGACCTCCGGCACCGTCAGCCTCGACGGCCGAAGTCTCGCTTCGCTCCCGCCGCATCGAATTCCGGAATTGGGCATTGCCCATGTGCCCGAGGGCCGCCAGGTGTTTCCGGAAATGACGGTGCACGAAAATCTCGAGATCGGCTCCTACGTCCCGAAGGCCAAGGCCGATCGGCAGCAAACGCTCGAACTGGTCTACAGCATCTTCCCGCGGCTGGCCGAGCGACGAAAGCAACTCGCCGGCACCATGAGCGGCGGCGAACAGCAGATGCTGGCGGTCGGCCGTGGCCTGATGCTCAAGCCTCGCCTTCTGATGCTCGACGAACCCTCGCTCGGTCTCGCGCCGGTCATGACGGACGTGACATTCGAGAAGATCGGCGAGATTCACAAGATGGGCACCGCCATCCTCTTGGTGGAGCAGAATGTCAGCCGCGCCTTGTCGCTGGTGCAGCGGGCTTACGTGCTGGAAAGCGGCAACGTCATCATGAGCGGCACCAGCGCCGAACTCGCCAACAACAAGCAGGTGCAGGCGGCGTATCTCGGGATTTGATGTAGCGCATCACAACAACTCTCGCGGCATAAATAGTCTCTCACCGTCGTCCCCGCGAAAGCGGGGACCCATACGCCGCGGCGGTGTTTTGAGAGGTGATGTTTGACAATTTGCGCGCAATAATTCCTGGCTGTGGTTATGGGTCCCTGCTTTCGCAGGGACGACAAGATGGTGCTTGCACGCTCGCCTATTCAAATTTCAAACAGCCACGACAATCTCGGACACACCTTCGCGATCCCGCGACGTACTTCGCCCGAGTCTTGCAAAAATCTCTCGCCCAACAGAGGCGCAGGGAATGCCGGGCGCGTCAGCGCACCCGCAGCCTTGTGTGCGAAATGAAAAAGCACACAAGCGTAGTCACCACGGTCACACCGGAAACACCCGGCATTCCCCGCGCAATGGTTTTAACGGTTTCCTTCGTGATCTCCCTGGTGAGCCGGGCTTGTTGTCACCATCCCCGCGCAATGCAAAGCATTGTCGCGAGTTGACGCCAGCGTCGGGGCGTCGGGGCGTCAGGACCACACGACTTCGCCGTCCGCAAGACCGCGCTCTCGTCGAAAGAGCTGCCTGCGTCCACCGCATCCCGCCCCGCGTTCGTGACGATCGCGAGCGCCCCTCCTATCGAGGCGGGACGGCGCGGGCTTGTAGAGATGATTTGCCCGACAGGCAAAGTGGAATATTTTTTCAACTGGGACTGGACAGGTAAAATCAGCTTGAATTGCTTTAACAACTCAGATTTTTGGCGAAAACGCAATTTGCTGCACGTTCAAACTAGCTCGATAATCGCTACCGGAGGCAACCATGACCGAGCGCCGACCGATTGATGCGCTGCGCGATTCCGCCATCCGGGCGGGTCGCATTGACAGGATGATAGCGCCATTTCTGAAATGATTCCGATGGCGACACGCGCTTTGGGATAAGCTAGCTCGATTCTTCATGCCACACGCGGTGGCTTATGTTTCGATGCCGTCGATGCACCGCTCGGTACGTCGTGGTCGATGTTGACAAATAGCACGACCGGTCGTACTTATTGGAAATGAGCCAGAAACGCACCACGACGCGCTCCAGACTGCTGTTGCTCGGTCTCGACACGCTGAGTGCCGAAGGCTTGGCCGGCCTCACGCTCGGCCGCCTTGCTACCGACGCCCAGATGTCCAAAAGCGGTCTATTCGCTCATTTCCGCTCCAAGGAACAACTCCAACTTGAACTCCTTGAGGAAGCCACGAAGCTTGCCGACGCCCAAGTCGTAGCTCCCGCGATGCAAGCCCAAGAGGGATTGCCCCGCCTGCGCGCCTGGTTTGCCAAATGGCTGGGCTGGTCGACACGCGCCGGTCTGCGCGGCGGGTGCCCCGTCGCAGCCGCTATCTTCGAACTGGACGATGCAGAGGGCATTATGGTCCGCGACCGTGTCACTGATTGGATGGTGGCATTCTCTGCTGCGGTCCCTTGCCACTGATGCCATTAAGTGCCGCCACCTCGACCGAAGCGTCGATCCGGACCAAATCGTTTGGGAACTCACCGGCATTTACCTTGCTCATCACGCGTCAAGCCGATTTCAGCGCGATCCGAAGGCAAGGCAGCGGGCGGAAGTTGCCGTCGCCGCGTTACTACGCCGGGCAGGCGCCAAGATTTCCCGATAACCCCAGCCCCACGGTAACAACATGTACTTATCGCCTCATCGCAATTCCGCCCATTGCCGATCCTTCTTGCGCCATTGCTGGTCGCCGCTGTTCTCATCTTTCTAATTTCTCTATTTAGGGAACCGGGGCGCCGGAAGTTCAGTGCAGTCTTCCTGGCAGGCGCCGGCGCTGCATATCTGAGCGGCGGCCTCGGCCTTGCCGAGTTTGCATTCTGCGCGCTCATCACCTTTCTGGCCTACCGCGGACTCGACAACTACAGATATATCGCGATCGGCTGGGTCCTCCACACGTGCTGGGACCTTGTCCACCACTACCACGGCAACCCCATTATCATCTTCGATCCGACCTCTTCGATTGGTTGTGCGATATGCGACCTCGGCCTCGCCGCTTACTACGCGATCGGAGCCCCGGCGATCGTCCGTCATGCGGCGTTCCAGAAACAGTCATAGCTGTGTGCACCGGCCGAATTAACCAACGATGCTGGCGGCGCTCCGTGCGTCGGGTCCACAGCGGACACTAAGGCGACGTTGGTTCCAGACCGGCAATCGCCAATAGCGGTGTACTACGAAAGCCAGAAAACGGTTGACCTAGCTCCCGCAATTAGAGAACGCGCCTGCAGCGGCAAACAAACAACTCACAACCCGCTATATCCCCAAATACGCCGCCACCACCGCGGGATTGGCTGCGCAACTCCGCCGCCGTTCCCTCAAGCGTCACGCTGCCCGCTTCAAGAACATAGCCTCGGCTTGCGACTTCGAGCGCCAGTTCGACATTTTGCTCGACCAGAAGGATAGAGGTGCCCCGGCTGTGAATGGCCGTGAACGCCTCGTGCATTTCTTCGACGACTTTGGGAGCCAGCCCGTGGCTCGGCTCATCCAGCAGCAGCAGTTTCGGGCGCAGCATCAGAGCGCGCCCAACCGCAACCATCTGCTGCTCGCCGCCCGAGAGCGTTCCCGCCAATTGCCCGAAACGCTCACGCAGCCGCGGGAAAAGACCGAGCACGTCCTCAATGCGGGCCGCCAGATCGTTCGCTTTCCGCGCGGTGAAGGCGCCAAGCAGCAGATTTTCCTCGACCGTCATCTCCGCAAAAACCTGACGTCCCTCGGGCACGTGGGCGATGCCGCGGGAGGGAATTTCGTGCGCGACGCGCGTCATCAGGTCGGCGCCGTCAAACCGAAGGATGCCGCTCGACTTCGGAACCAGCCGCGAGATCGCGCGGAGCAGCGTCGTCTTGCCGGCCGTATTCGCCCCGATCATGCAGACGAATTCGCCGTGGCCGACCACGAGATCGATTCCGTGCAGCACTTCCGCCTCGCCGTAGCCAGCGCGCAATTGCCTGATTTCGAGAAGTGGCGAAGAGCCGCTCATCGGCGCACCGCCTCCTTGGGATGACCGAGATAGGCTTCGATGACCTTCGGATCGCCGGCGATCTGTGCCGGCGTGCCGTCCGCCAGAAGCCGGCCGAAGTTCAAGACGATAATGCGATCACAGATATTCATGATCGCGCGCATGTGGTGCTCGACCACCAGCAGCGTGACGCCGTCGTCGCGCAGCGAGCGGATCAATCGCATGATCTCGCTCATCTCGGCGGGATTGAGCGCCGCCATCACTTCGTCGAGCAGCAGCACCTTGGGCGCCGTGCACAACGCGCGCGCCAGTTCGACCCGCGCGCGCTCCGGGAACGACAGGTCGCCGGCCTGCTTTTGGGCCACGTCTTTCAGACCGACCCGCTCCAGGCACCTCACGGCCTCGCTTCGCGCAGCCTCCACGCCATGATGCAGAAGGCCCGCGGTCAGGACATTCTCAAGCACCGTGCTCTCGGCAAACAGCGCCACGTTCTGAAAGGTCTTGGTCATGCCGAGGCTTGCGACCTTGTGCGGCTTCAAACCGCTGAGGTTCTTGCCGTCCAGGGTCACGCTGCCCGTATTGGGCCTGACAAGACCGACGAGCGTACTGAACAATGTGGTCTTGCCGGCGCCGTTCGGACCGATCACGCCGACAATCTCGCCTTTGGCGACCGAGAAGGTCACATCGACGAGCGCCTGCAAACCACCGAACCGGCGCGACAGTCCCCTTCGCCTCCAGGATCGTCACGACGTCACCATTCGCGACCAGCGCGCCCGCAGAGAATCGAACAGCGTGATGAAACCGCGCGGCCGCCACAGGATGACGGCGATCAGGATGATGCCGAAGACGAGTTGCGACAGGCCCGCCGCGCGCGACGACAGCAGATCGTTCATGATCTCTTCGAGAGGGATAATGAAGAACGCGCCGAGGATCGGCCCCGCCGCGGTGCCGACGCCGCCGATGATCGCGATCATCGCAATCCGGATCGAGATGTCGGCAATGCCGAACACCGTATCCGGATCGAAGAACACCGCGAGCTGGGCATAAAGGGTGCCCAACATCGCGATCAACGCGCCCGAGATCACCGCGGCCTGAAGCTTGACCCGCGTGGTGTCGACGCCGATCACCTCGGCGGCGGAAGGATTTTGCCGGATCGCCCGCAACCGATAGCCCATTGCGCTGCGCCGGATGGCCTCGAAAATCGCCGTCACGATGATAAGCGCGGCCAGCGCGATATAGGCATGTGGACGAAGCCACTTGAACGAATAGGCTGCAAAATTCGGGGGTGAGAACGGCACTGAAAGTCCGCCCGGCCCACCGGTCAGCGACGTCCAGACATTGGCAATCACCCGCATCACCTCGCCAAAGGCGAGCGTCGCCAGCGCGAAATAATGGCCTTGCAGCCGCATGGTGGGGATCGCGACAACGAACGCCGCGAGGCCGCCGAGTGCGCCTCCAGCGAGCATGCCGAGCCACGGGCTGATGCCGAACTTGAGCAGCAGCACCGTGGAAGTGTAGGCGCCGATGCCGAAGAACGCGGCGTGTCCCAGCGAGGTCTGGTTGGCGAGACCGCCGACGATGTTCCAGGCCTGCGCCATCGCCGCGAATAGCAGCGTGATCGCCAGCACGCGGATCCAGTACCCGCGCGGATCGAGCGCGAGCGGCATTAATGCCGCTGCAACAATCAGGATGCCAAGTGCGATCCGCCGCTTCATCTGACAGCACCGATCAGGCCCTGCGGACGCACCGCCAGCACCAGAATGAAGACGACGAACAACACCAGGTTCTGCAGTTGAATGGGAAAGAACAGTGACGACAACGACTGGATCACGCCGACTGCGAGCCCGCCAACGACCGCGCCGGCGATGCTGCCAAGCCCGCCGAGTACGACGACGGTAAACATGAGAACCACATATTGGCTGCCGACGCCCGGAAAGACCGTGACATACGGCAGGATCACGGCGCCGCCGAATGCCGTCAGTCCGACGCCGAGCGCAAAGGCAAGCTTGTACATCAATTCCGCATTGATCCCCATCAGCCGCGCGGCAGACGGGTTTTGCGCGGTCGCGCGCATCGCGCGCCCAAACCAGCTTGCGCGCATGAACCACCACAGCAGGACGCCGCAAACGAGCGACATCGCAAAGGCAATCAGGTAGGGAACGCTGATGAACAGCGGCCCCAGCGACAGTGCCGCGGTCTGATAAGACGTCGTCACCGAGCGGAACTCCGATCCGAACAGCAGCAGCGATCCGTTCTCGATGACAATCAGGATGCCCACGGTCAAAAATATCTGCGCTACCGCCGGCGCCGACAGAATGCGGGCGATCAACTGGCCCTGCACGACCCAGCCGATCGCAAACGCAACCGCAAACGACAGTGGCGCGGCCAGCACCGGATCGAGCCCGAGAAAGTCCCAGGCGAACCACGCCACGAACATGCCGATGGTGAGAAATTGGGCTTGCGCGAAATTGACGATCCCCATGACGCCATAGACCAGCGTCAATCCGATCGAGATCACCGCATAGACACCGCCGACCAGGAGTCCGTCGAGGATGGCTTGAACAAAGGACATAGACGTCGCCAATATTAGAATCGGATCACTAAAGCGAGATGAGATTAGGTGGAATCGCTTTGTAGGCAGGCTCGGTTCACCTCTCCCCTTGTGGGAGAGGTCGAATTGCCAACGCGTCGCGCGAATGCGCGCCCGATGACAGGCTCCGCAATTCGGGTGAGGGGTTACGCTCTATCGAGGGACCTGGACCCCTCACCCCAACCCTCTCCCACAAGGGGAGAGGGAGCGCACTTTCATCGCGGTCGTAGTTCAACCCAACTTCATCGCACTTACTGCTCTACGTCCGCCAGACCGGGGCGCTCTTGGCGACGTCCTTTGGCCAAACCGTGACGAGATCCTTCCCGCGCCATTGCACCATCAGTGGCACCGAAAGAACGTTCAAGCCGGTCTGGTCGAATTGCACCGCGCCGCCGGTCATGCCGTTGATCCAGCCGCCGGTGAATTTCGCGCCGCGCAAGGCTGCCGCGACTTCTTCGGCCTTGGCCGATTTTGCCTTCTTGATGGCCTGCACCAGCACCTCAAGGCAAACGGCGTGCTCCAGCGCTTCGTGCACCATGAAATAACCGAAGCGCTTGCGGAAGCGATCGGTCAATTCAGGCGCAAGATCGTAATTGGAGGTGTTGATCGAGAGCACGTTCTCGGAAAATTCACCGAGCGCCTTTTCGAAGTCCGGAATGACATAGCCGGCCGCGCCGCCGATCGCCGGAATCGTCAGCTTCTGTTGCCGCATGGTGCGGATGATCAAAAGGCTGTCGTTGAGATAAGAGACCGGAAACACCGCCTGCGCGCCGGACTCGCGCAGCTTGTTGACCAAAGGCGTCGTATCCGTGATCCCCAGCGGATAGGCGTCGTCCATGACGATCTCGACATTGGCGGCCTTGGCCCCTGCCCTCAAGCCTTTCGCCTGAGCGGTGCCGTAAGCGGTGTCCTCGTACATGATCGCGATCTTGTCGAGCTTCGCGCCGGCGGCTTGCGCGATCGCGGAGGTATAGTCGAACTGCGCCTTGCCGATCACGGACGCCTTCGCCACCACCTGGAAGATGTTCTTGTAGCCGCGTCCGGTGATCTGATCGGCAAAGGACATCGTCAATAACGGAATGTCGCGCCGTTCGGTCACTTCCGAGATCGCCAGCGTCAACGAGGAAGCAAACGCTCCCAACACGGCGGTCATGTCTTGCTGGGTGATCAGCCGCTGGGCGACGTTGCCGGCGGTGGTTGGCGTCGAGGTGGCGTCGCCCACGACCAGGTTGATCTTGGCGCCGCCGAGCTCAGTGATGCCGCCGGCCGCGTTGATTTCGTCGGCGGCGAGTTCGATGCCGTTGCGCGAGTTGATGCCGAACTGGGCATTCGGCCCCGACAAGCGGCAAGATGACGCCGATGTTGATCGCTGGCGCCGCGGCACGCGCCGAGGAATGATGTAAGGCGCCGCCAATAACGCCGCATGGCATAGGGCGCAGCCAATAGTGCCGCGGTACCCGAAAGCATTGTCCGCCGATTCATCCTTGCGCTTCCGGCCGGCCAATTCGTCGACATTATATATATCCTCCCCAATTTCTTGATTTTTAAAGCCGGCGCCACCTTGCCGCACCGCAGAAGCGGCGTCTACCGCGACAAGCGATATGTTTTTGGTTGAATCGCTTTATAGGCAGGCTCGTTCACCTCTCCCCTTGTGGGAGAGGTCGGATCGCATCGTCAGATGCGATCCGGGTGAGGGGTTAAGCTCCACCGATAGACCGTAACCCCTCTCCCCAACCCTCTCCCACAAGGGGAGAGGGAGCGCACCTTATCGCGGTCGCAGCTCAACCTCACTTCATCAATCTCTAGAAGCCAGGATTTCGACAACGGCCTGACCCGTCGCGGCGGTTCCGAGACCGCCGCCGACATCCTTGGTCGCCTGGCCTGTTTTGATCGCGGTCGCCACAGCGCCTTCGATGGCGCGCGCGGCCTCCTCGATATCGCGCCGCGCCCGAACGCTCGCCGTGCCATGCCAATAGCAGCGCCATCGAAAGGATCAGCGAAAATGGATTGGCGACGTCGCGGCCTGCGATATCAGGCGCCGATCCGTGCGCCGCCTGCGCCATGGCGTGCGTGGCGCCGACATTGAGCGAACCGCCAAGGCCGAGGCTTCCCGACAGCTCCGCCGTCAGGTCCGACAGAATATCGCCGAACATGTTGGTGGATACGATGACGTCGAACCGGTTCGGGTTACGAACCACATGCGCCATCATCGCATCGACGAGAATGTCGTCGACAGCAAGTCCCGGAAAACCTTGCGCGGTCGCGCGGCAGATATCCAGGAACATGCCGTCGCCGATTTTCAGGACATTGGCCTTGTGGACGATGGTCAGATGTTTTTTCCGGCGCATCGCCAGTTGGCAAGCCGACTTCGCGATCCGCTCGCAGCACAGCCGCGTGATGCGCCGAAGCGAAATCGCGACATCCGGCGTGACCAGGATTTCGCCGTTGCCCTGCTCCATGTTGCGGTCGGCATAGAAGCCTTCGGTATTTTCCCTCACCACCACGAGGTCGAAATCGCCGAGCGGGTTGCGCAATCCCGGATAGGTTCGCGCGGGGCGCACATTGGCGAACAGATCAAGATTCTTGCGAAAATATTTCGACGGATTGATCTCGCCGCTTTGCTCGTCCTTGAAATCGAAGGTCGCGGTCGGCCCAAGGATAAGGCCGTCCGCCGACCGCACGGTCTCCAGCAGCGCTGGCTGAACCGTCGTGCCGAATTTCCTTAGGCTTTCATGCCCGACGGGACGCTCCTCGATCACAACGCCGAGCTGGAAGTGCTCGGATGCGGCGCGCAACACCTTCGAGGTGGCGTTCGTGATCTCGGGCCCGATTCCGTCACCGGGCAAAACAACCATGCGCATTTTTTGATTTTCCTTGAGGCGCCAGAGCGCGGTCTACGATCGAGAAGCCGCCCCGTCGCGGTTCGGCGACGCGCCGCGAAGCCGAGCGGGTTGAGCTGCGGCAATAGCGCAAAACAACAGGCCTCCCAAGTGCATTTATTCCATGGCTCCCACGCGGATTATTGATTTGAACTGCCTCGGAATCCGGGCCAAATTCGCCCGATGTCCACTCGATGGATTGGACAAAACAGGGGATCGCGATGGCAAACCTCACAATTAACGGAAAATCTTTCGACGTCGACGTCGAGCCGGATACGCCGCTGCTCTGGGCGATCAGGGAAAACGTCGGCCTCACCGGCACCAAATACGGTTGCGGCATTGCACAATGCGGGGCCTGCACGGTCCATGTCGACGGGGTCGCCATGCGCTCCTGCGGCGTGACGGTCGGCGAAGCCGCTGGCAAGCACATCACCACGATCGAAGGACTGGCTGATCACGGCGCCCTGCACAAGGTGCAGCAGGCCTGGATCAATAACGACGTTCCTCAATGCGGATATTGCCAGAGCGGCATGATCATGGCGGTGGCGGCGCTGCTGAAGGACACTCCCAAGCCGACCGACCAGGACATCGACAACGCCGTCACCAATATCTGCCGCTGCGGCACCTTCCAACAGGTGCGCGAGGCGATTCACGCCGCCGCGAACGCTTGAGGAGATCATCATGAATCATATGCCCCGCCTTAACCGGCGTTCCTTCGTCATTGGCAGCGCCGCTCTCGGCTCCGGCCTTGCGCTTGGCCTCGATATTCCCTTCGGTCCGACCGTGGTGCGTGCCGCCGACGGCTCGCCCGAAGTCAACGCCTGGGTGGTGATCCGGCCCGACGATACCGTCGTGATCCGCATCGCCCGATCGGAAATGGGCCAGGGAACGCTGACCGGCCTCGCCCAGCTTGTCGCCGAAGAACTCGAATGCGACTGGTCGAAGGTCACGACCGAATACCCGACTCCGGGACAGAACGTGGCCCGCAAGCGCGCCTGGGGCGATTTCTCCACCGGCGGCAGCCGCGGCATCCGCACTTCGAACGAATATGTCCGCAAGGGCGGCGCCACCGCGCGCATGATGCTGGTCCAGGCCGCCGCCAACGAGTGGAAGGTGCCGGCTTCCGAATGCACCTCCGTCAACAGCATCATCACCCACACGCCTACGGGGCGCACGACCACCTATGGCAAGGTCGCCGAAGCCGCCGCGAAGCTTGAGCCTCCGGCCGACGTCAAGCTGAAGGATCCGAAGGACTGGAAGCTTGCCGGCAAGGGCGTCAAACGCCTCGACACCGTCGACAAGACCACCGGCAAGATGATGTACGGCATCGACGTCAAACTGCCGGGCATGCTCAACGCCGCGATCAAGGCCTGTCCGGTGTTCGGCGGCAAGCTGAAGAGCTACGACGAAGCCAAGATCGCCAACATGAAAGGCGTCAAGAAGGTGGTGAAGGTCGGCGACTACGCGGTCGCCGTCGTTGCCGATACCTGGTGGCACGCCAAGACGGCGCTCGACGCCTTGCCGATCGTCTGGGACGAAGGCGAGAACGCCAAGGTCTCGAGCGCGTCGATCGCCAAGTGGCTGGAAGAGGGTTTCGACGCTTCGCAGCCGGCCTTTGTCGGCAACGAGAACGGCGATGTGAAGGCCGCGTTTGCCAACGCCGCAAAGACCATCGAGGCAGTCTACAGCTATCCGTACCAGAACCACGCGACGATGGAGCCGCTGAACGCGACGGCGCTCTATACGGCGGACCGATGCGAGGTCTGGTGCGGCACGCAGAATGGCGAGGCCGCCTTCGCCGCGACCGTGGAAGTAGCCGGCCTGCCTTCCGACAAATGCGACGTCTACAAACAGATGCTCGGCGGCGGTTTCGGACGCCGCGGCAATACCGACTATGTGCGGCAGGCGGTAGCCATCGCCAAGCAGATGCCGGGTACGCCGATCAAGCTGTTGTGGTCGCGCGAAGAAGACATGCAGCACGGCGCGTATCACCCGGTCACCCAGTGCAAGATGACCGGTGCGCTCGATGCCGACAACAATCTGACCGCACTGCATATGCGGATCTCCGGGCAATCGATCCTGTTCAGCCTGCGACCGGCGGCGCTGGTCAACGGCAAGGATCCCGCCACTTTCGCCGGCCTCAACGCAACAGGCGAGGCGGCGATCGGGTATTCTATACCCAATCTCCTGATCGACCATTCGATGCGCAATCCGCACGTCCCGCCTGGCTTCTGGCGCGGCGTCAACGTCAACCACAATGCGATCTATCTCGAATGCTTCATGGATGAGCTCGCGCATTCGGCCGGACAGGATCCGCTCGAATTCCGCCGCAAGCTGATGTCCAAACATCCGAAGCACCTTGCCGTGCTCAACGCCGTGGCCGAGCGCATCGGCTGGGGAACACCGGCCCCCAAAGGCGTCTATCGCGGCCTCGCCCAGCATATGGGCTACGGCAGCTACGTCGCGGGTGCGGCGGAGATCTCGGTCTCCGACGGCAACAAGATCAAGGTTCTTCGCATCGTGGCGGCGACCGATCCCGGCTACGCCGTCAATCCGGCGCAGATCGAGCGGCAGATTGCGGGCTCCTTCGTCTACGGTCTCTCGGGGCTGTTCTATGGCGGCTGCACCGTCAAGGACGGCTACATCGAGCAAACCAACTTCGACACCTACAATTCGATGAGGATTGCGGAGATGCCGAAAGTGGAGTCGATCATCATGCCGAGCGGCGGCTTCTGGGGCGGCGTCGGCGAGCCGACGATCTGCGTCGCAGGACCTGCGGTCCTGAACGCCTATTTCGCAGCGACCGGCAAACGAATTCG
Source organism: uncultured Alphaproteobacteria bacterium (assembly GCA_963775545.1). Classification (GTDB taxonomy): domain Bacteria; phylum Pseudomonadota; class Alphaproteobacteria; order Rhizobiales; family Xanthobacteraceae; genus Bradyrhizobium. The sequence goes on along the minus strand of CAVZJE010000018.1, from coordinate 124,392 downwards.
TTCGGCGCCGCTGCGGGATCAGAACATCACCTTCGCTTAGAAAACCCGAGGCGGCGGCCATTCACGGCCGCCGCTTCATTCTCGGATGGGGATGATGGATTCGCTACGGCTGATGGCGACGCGGAGAAATGTCGTTCGCGGGCTCGCGACGACAGCGATCTCGTCTGTTCTTTCCTGCCCGTCCTATGCGCAATCCGCCGCTCGCGTTGTCGTCATCGGCGGCGGGTTCGGCGGCGCCAGTTGCGCGCGCGCCTTGCGAAAGATCGATTCCAGGCTGCAGGTGACGCTCGTCGAGCCGAACCGGGTGTTCACCGCCTGCCCGTTCAGCAACGAGGTGATTGCAGGCCTGCGCGAGATCGAGGCGCAGCAATTCGGCTATGACAAGATTGCCGCCAGCGGCGTCACCGTCGTCGCGCAAGCCGCCACCAAGGTCGATCCGCAAAAACGCATGGTCGGCCTTGCCGACGGAACGGCGCTTCCCTATGACCGGCTGGTGCTGGCGCCGGGCATCGACCTGCGGTTCGATGCGTTGCCGGGATATGACGAAGCCGCGGCGGCAAAGATGCCCCACGCCTGGAAGGCCGGCGAGCAGACCGTATTGCTGCGCCGCCAGCTTGAGGCGATGGAGGATGGCGGCGTGGTCGTGCTGGCGGTTCCCGCGACGCCCTATCGGTGCCCGCCCGCGCCATACGAACGCGCGAGCCTGATCGCCCTTTATCTCAAGGCGAAAAAGCCTCGCTCCAAGATTCTCATCCTCGATGCCAAGGACGCGATTCCGCAGCAACGCCTGTTCGAGAGCGCCTGGAAGCAATTCTATCCCGGCATGATCGAGCGCATTGCATTGTCGGAAGGCGGCCGCGTCGTCTCGGTCGAGCCCGCGACCAACACGCTGATCACCGATTTCGGCAATTATAACGCGCAGGTTGCCAACGTCATTCCGCCGCAGAAGGCCGGCCGCATTGCGACCCTTGCGGGCGCAGCCGACAAGACCGGCTGGTGCCCGATCGAGCCGGCGACATTTGCCTCCACGCTCGTCCCGAATATTCATGTCATAGGCGACGCCTTCATCGGCGGCGCCGCCCCAAAATCGGCATCCGCCGCGAGCTCCGAGGGAAAGGCCTGCGCCGGCATCGTCGCGGCCTTGATCGCGGGAACTGCGCCCGAAGGACCCACGATCGAAGGCACCTGCTACAATACCGTTGCACCCGGCTATGCGTTTTCGATGTCGGGCAACTACCAGCCGCGGGACGATCTTTTCGGGGAGGTGGTGGGCTCTGGCTTCACGAGCCCGGTCCATGCCGAGAGCGGGTTGCGCAAGGACGAAGCGGACCGGGCGCAATCATGGTTCAAGAAGATCACGGTGGAAACGTTTGGCTAGGTCGACAGTTTATATTTTCGGAGCTTGTCTTGCAGCAACGCTGCTGGCCTTGCCTTGCTCGGCCATCGGAGAGGAATTGAGGCCCTACACGGTCACCGGCGATTCGATTATGGAATCTCTGACCGGCGCGCCCGGCGATGCGATGCGGGGCCGCGCGCTGGTTTTGAATCGAACCAACACCTGTATCCTGTGCCACAGCGGCCCGTTTCCGGAGGAGAAGTTCCAGGGTGACCTCGCGCCCAATCTTGCAGGCTCAGGCAGCCGCTGGTCGGTGGGCCAGCTTCGGCTGCGGTTGGTCGATGCTTCGCGGCTCAAACCCGGAACGATCATGCCGTCTTATTACCGGGTAGACGGCCTCGATCGCGTGGCGCAGCCTTGGCGCGGCAAGCCGATCCTGTCAGCCGAACAGATTGAGGACATCGTGGCGTATCTTGCAACGCTGCGCGAATAGGAAGGAGGGTTAGGTGCGACGACAACCGACTTCCACACGCCGCCGGTTTCTCAGGCTAGCCGGCAGCACTGCCGCGATCGGCGCATTGCCGCTGGCGATCCGCGTGCGTCCCGTCGAAGCAACGCCGGAGACCATGGCGGCGGCAATCCGCAACGTTGTCGGCGGCGCGGTCATACAGAACGGCAAGGTCAGGCTCGAGATTCCGCCGCTCGTCGAGAACGGCAACAGCGTGCCAATGACGGTGAGTGTCGCAAGCCCGATGACGGCGAACGACTACGTCAAGAGCATCTATGTCTTTAACGAAAAGAATCCGCAGCCCAACCTCGGCAACTTTTATCTGGGGCCACGGGCCGGCCGTGCCCAGGTTTCAACCCGCGTGCGGCTCGCCGACAGTCAGAAGATCACCGCGATCGCAAAGCTTTCCGACGGCTCGTTCTGGTCCGCCACGGCCGACGTCGTGGTGACCCTGGCCGCCTGCACCGAGGAGGTGATCTGATGGCCGCCCTGATCAATGTTCCCAAGAAGGCCAAAAACGGCGACGTCATCGAGATCAAGACCCTGACGTCGCATATCATGGAAACTGGCTATCGCCGCACCATGTCGGGATCGCTGGTACCGCGCGATATCATCACGAGCCTCACCTGCCGCTTTGAAGGCGAGGAGATTTTCCGCGCCGATCTCTTCCCCGCAACCTCAGCCAACCCATTCATCTCGTTTTTCACCGTCGCGACAAAAAGCGGAAAATACGAGTTCGAATGGATCGGCGACAACGGTTTCTCCGAGACCGCCTCGGCCAGCATCACGGTCGAATGAAGGGTGCAGCAACGATAGCCCTGGCGTCGCTGCTGCTCGCGGCCGGCATCATCCTTCGTCCCCTGATTGCAACCGAGATCCCGTCAGCCGAGCGCCGGTCCGGCTACACGTTCATGGCGCCTGATACCAAGGCGATGCAGGATGACGACACGACCAATCCGGGCATGCTGGGGGTACTCGACGGCGAGACCTTGTGGAATCGCAAGGCCGGCTCGGCCGGCAAATCCTGCGCCGATTGCCACAGTGATGCGCGCAGCAGCATGAAAGGCGTGGCGGCGCGCTATCCGGCTTACGACAAAATGCTCGCACGCCCCGTCAACCTTGAACAACGCATCAACCTGTGTCGCGTGCGCCATCAGGACGCGACGCCCCTTCCCTATGAGCGCCACGACCTGCTGGCGCTCAGCGCCTTTGTCGCGGAGCAGTCGCGTGGCATGCCGATCGCTCCCGATGCAACGGCGGAGCTGCAACCGTTCGTCGCGAAGGGACACGACATCTTCATGAACCGGCAGGGACAGATCAATCTCGCCTGCACCAACTGCCACGACGACAATTGGGACAAGCACCTGGCAGGCTCCGCCGTCACGCAAGCCATTCCCAACGGCTATCCGATTTACCGGCTGGAGTGGCAATCGCTGGGATCGCTGCAGCGGCGCTTACGCAACTGCATTACAGGTATGCGAGCGCAAAACTACGATTTCGGCGCGCCAGAGTTGGTCGAGTTGGAGCTTTACCTGATGTCGCGCGCGCGCGGCATGCCGATCGAGACGCCGGCCGTACGGCCGTGAACTAGCGTATGCGCGACCGATCTCCGCCGCAGTGCTTGGACACTGCAAACGATGTCCCGTCGTTCGGCGAAAATTGCGCAAGTCTCGGCAAAGAGGAGCGAATTCCTTCCGAGGGCGCGTCCATTTCCTGACCAGCGGCACTACGGCACTTCGCTATTGCAGCAAGCCGAACGATGTCTCGGATCATTGACGGTGTACCTAACAATGAGCACTATTGCGGCACTTGCCCATCATTCATTTCATCACAGCATTACAAAAGAACCATGGGGGGAATCATGAAGTACGTGAAAGGCCTTGCGGCAGGTTTTGCCATGATCGGCAGCTTCGCACTTCTGTCGCCGACCGCCAGCGGACAGGAGGTCAAGCAGGAAGGAAAGTCGACACTTGGCAACGCGAAGGTTTCGCCGGTCACCCAGCAGCAGCTCAATTCGGCTGACAAGAACTCGAAAGATTTTCTGCTTACCAACGGCAACTACGCCCAGACGCGTTTTTATCCCGCCAAGCAGATCGATCGCGACAACGTCAAGCACCTGCATGTCGCCTGGATCTTCCAGACCGACGTCAAGGAATCGCTGGAGACGTCACCGATCGTGGTCGATGGCGTGATGTTCGTGACGACCTCGTTCAGCCATGTCTACGCGCTTGACGCCAAGACCGGCCAGCAGCTCTGGCACTACAATCACAAGATGGGACCGATCACGACCTTCTGCTGCGGGCCGAACAACCGCGGCGTCCAGGTTCTGGGCGACAAGGTCTACCTCGCGACGCTCGACGCCAAGCTGGTCGCGCTGAACGCCAAGACCGGCGAGGTGGTCTGGATGACCAACATTGCCGATCCCGAGCTCGGCTATAGCGAGACGATGGCTCCGACCGTGATCAAGGACAAGGTCCTGATCGGCACCAACGGCGGCGAATATGGCATCCGCGGCTTCGTGCGCGCCTATGACGCCAACACCGGCAAGCAGCTCTGGAATTTCAGCACCATTCCTGACAGCACCGTGGGCGTCTGGGCCACCAAGGACGCCACCGGCCGCGACATGCACCGCAACATCCAGGCCGAAAAGGATCAGCTCGCCAAAACCGGCGATCCCGCTCCCAAGCTCGGCGGCGGCGTGTGGCAGAACCCGTCGGTCGACCTTGCCACCAACCGGATCTATTTCGTGGTCGGCAACCCGTCGCCCGACCTCGACGGTTCGGTCCGGCCCGGCGACAATCTCTACACGGACTCGCTGGTCTCGCTCGACCTCGATACCGGCAAATATGTCTGCCACTTCCAGTATATCGCCCATGACGTATGGGACCTCGATGCGGTCAGCCCGACGGTTTTGGTCGACGTCAAGGACAAGGACGGCAAGACCATCCCCGGCGTCATCCACGCCGGCAAGACCGGTCATATCTACGTGCATAACCGCAAGGACTGCAGCCTGATCCGCTTCTCGGATGCGATGGTGCCGCAGGAGAACATGTGGACGCTTCCGACCAAGGATGGCGCGCGCATGCTTCCCGGCGCCAATGGCGGCGTCGAATGGTCGCCGATCGCCACCGATCCGGGCCAGAGCCTCGCCTATGCCATCAACCTGCACCAACCGATGACCTACCATGTCGAGAACTCGCCCTACCCGAACGGGAAGCTGTGGCTCGGCGGCGCGTTCAAAGTGATCCCGACGGAGACGCAGGCCGGCAACATCACCGCCGTCAACTACAACACGGGCAAGATCAAGTGGCAGGTCAAGACGCCGGAACCGATGATCGGCGGCATTCTCGCCACCGCGGGCGGTCTGGTGTTCACCGGCGAAAGCAACGGCAAGTTCGCGGCTTACGATTCCTCCAACGGCAAGGAGTTGTGGAAGTTCCACGCCGGCGCCGGTGTCAACGCTCCGCCGTCGAGCTATGTGGTCGGCGACAAGCAATACATCGTGGTTGGCGCCGGCGGTAACGTCCAGGTCAACGCCAAGCGTGGCAACAACATCATCGCGTTCTCGCTCGATTAGAGGCGAGGCGTAAATCGTCGACTGAGGATGCGGGACCGCTTGCGGTCCCGCATCTTTTTGGAAAATTGTGAAGGCTTAAGCGATGAGCAGCAGGCTTTATTCCGGTATCGTTGGTGGCGCCATGGCTGCGATGGCGCTCGCGATGACGCCGCTGCGCGCGCAGACACTGGATGAGAAAGTCCAAATCTGCGCCGGCTGCCACGGCGAGAACGGCAAGCCGGTCGACAAGACAATTCCGAACATCTGGGGGCAGCAAGCCGGCTATCTCTATATCCAGCTCCGCGATTTCAAGCGCGGCGATCGCAAGAGCGAGATCATGCAGCCGATCGCCTCCGCCTTTGAACGAGACGACATGTTGGCAATCGGCGAATACTTCTCGAAGAAGCCGTGGCCGGATCTCGGCCAGCCGCGCGCGCCGAAAGATGTCGCGCAGCGTGCCCGGACCGCGGATGGCTCGATCGGTTGCACGGGTTGTCATCTCGACCATTTCCAGGGCGACAGCACGGTGCCGCGTCTGGCCGGCCAGGGCCGCGACTATCTGGCAAAGACCATGGCGGACTTCCGCACCCGCGCTCGCGGCAATAACCCCGGCATGAGCGACCTGATGATCGCTACGTCGACCGACGATCTGGCCGCGCTGGCGGAATATCTCGCAGGGTTATGAGGCAGCTCAGCGCGGCGTCAGCGTCTCGCGCAGCGCCGACAGCGTGGTGAGATCGGCGGCGCGCTTGCCGGCCTTGTCGCGAAGGGATGGATCGGCGCCGCGCTTGAGCAGCAGTTGGGCGATCTCCGCGTGGTTGCCTTCGGCGGAGGTCATCAATGCCGTGCGCCCGCGGTCGTCCCGGTCATCGATGTGGGCGCCGGCATCGACGAGATAGGCGACGACCTCCAGCGCCTGCGGCTCTGCGACGCTCTCGTCAGGGCCCGACGCCCACATCAGTAGCGTGAGGTCGTTGGCGTAGCGCGCATTGACGTCGATATTCAGCGCCAACAGCTGCCGGACGATATCGAGGCTGCCGCTCGCGGCGGCATAGACGATCGGCGGTTTGCCGGTATCGTCTGCCACCCGCCCGTCGGCTCCGTGCGCCAGCAGCATCTTGACGACCTGGTTCCTGCCCGCGAACGCAGCGGCCGCCAGCGGCGAGGTACCGCTTCTTCCCCTGAGGTCGGCGTCGGCGCCCTTGTCGATGAGGCGCTGCACGACGGCGTTCTGGCCGCGTTCGGCGGCAACATAGAGCGCGGTCGCGCCTGTGAGATCACGCGCGTTGACCGGCGCACCTCGTTGCAGCAACAGATCGACCATCTCGAGATGGCCGGATCGCGCAGCGCGGCTGAGCGGCCGTGCGCCCAATCTATCTCGGGCATCCACCGAGACGCCCTGGTCAAGCAATGTGGTCGCAAGATCGATGCAGTTGCGGTCGGCCGCGGCGAACAGCGTCGATGACATTTCAACCGCGGTCATCTGGGGCTTGTTGGTTTCATAACCGCGGGCCAAGTCCCGACACCGCGCTGGATCCGCCGCGAAAGCTGTGTTGATCGTCGCAAACATCGACATCGCAGCTAAAATAATGTGACGCAATGTGCCCCCTCCACTCTAACGGCTGGATTGTTGGGTCTTTTAACCACAGGTCATATCAGACGTCATCGACGCCAATCTCAAAACATCCGCGTTCTTGTCGACGTTCCAGATCGCATCGATCAAAGGGGTGGCGTCATAATGCGGATTCCACCCAGATGCCGCGGCGCGCAGCTTCTCCTCGAGATCGTGGTCGGAAAGCGGATTGGCATCGCTGCCGCGTGCGGCCGGCTGCTCCAGTTTGAAATTCTTTCCATCGACCGTGGTGATCTCAACCGCCGCCGCCACGGTCGAAAAATGCTCGTCACGCACGACCTCGACCTTGTTCCGAAGATTCGACACCTGCGGATCGCGCACGCAGGCGTCGGTGAACTGATCGAGCCCCGCTTGTCCCCTGAGGAGCGCGGCGGCAACCGCGTGCTGCACGCTGACCTGCGCCTCGCGTCCCGTCGAGATGTTCGGCCGGTCGGCACGGACACTCAATAACGGATTTCCGCGCACCACGACGCGGACGACTTCGGCCTTGGGATGATCGCGCCGCCAGTCCAGCACGCAATCGAGCACGGGATGAATCACAAAGCCGCACGGATAAGGTTTGTAGCACGTCGCCATGATGGCCCAGTCTTCGCCCCAACCATCGGTGATGCAGGAGAAGTCCGCCTGCTCCACCAGCGCATGATAGAAGCCCTGAACGCCCGCGAGTGGCTCAGCCGGCCCGTCATATCCTTTTTCGGCGAGCAATGCCGACCACAGACCGTTACGCGCGGCGTTGCCGACGCTCACGCTCTTGGCTGGCGTTCCCAGACATTCGCACAGGCCGGCCGATTGCGTGGCGGCGATACCGAGCGCCCACACCATCTGGCGTTCATCGAGCCCGGCCAGCTTGCCGCAGGCCGCAGCGGCACCGAACACGCCGCAGGTCGATGTGATGTGCCATCCCCTGTTATAATGGCTTGGCGACATCGCAAGTCCGATGCGGGCCTGCACTTCATTGCCAAGAACAAGGCCCAACAGAAACTCACTGCCGCTGACCGGCCGCAATCCCGCATAGGAGAACAGCGCGCCGGCAACCGGGGCGGTCGGGTGAATGACGGTGGCGGTATGGGTATCGCAGAAGTCATCGACATTGGCAGCGGCGGCGTTGAGAAATGCCGCGCTCAACGCGTCGATCCGCTCGGCGTGGCCGATCAAGGCCACCGGTCGGCCGCCGGAAAATTCTGCGAGCGAGCGCCGCGCGATTTCGATCGGCCGGGAGCGACAGCCGGCCAGCGTTACCGCCAGGAAATTGATCAGGGATCGCTTGGCCTGATGCCGCACTTGCTGCGGCACGTCGTCCCATCGCATTGCAACAATGTGACGAGCGAGAGTCTCAGTTACGCCAGGTTTGCGCAGCATCTCGTTATTCCCCGTTCTTAAATGTGCGGAGCATCGCAAGGTAACGAAAAGGCGCAACCAAGGGACGATGGACCTGAAATTCTACCCTATGCTACACGAACAGAAGATCGAGAAGAAACTGCCCATGCCAGTCCCTTCGAAGTACTTTTCGTTTGCATCGCTAGCGTTCGCTATCGTCGCCTCTATCGCCGGAAATACAGCCCAAGCCGACGATTATCCCTCACGTCCCATTCACCTGATCGTGCCCTACTCCGCCGGAGGTTCGGCCGATGCGACGGCGCGGGTGATCGCCAACCAGATCGGCAAGGCCACGGGGCAGACCATCGTGGTTGAAAATCGCGGCGGCGGCGCCTCGATCGTCGGCACTGAGTTCGTCAACAAATCCGACCCCGACGGCTACACGCTTCTGCTCGGGCAATCGGGGCCAATCTCCATCAATCCCGCGGTCTATAAAAACCTGCCTTACGACCCGGTGAGGGACTTTGCGCCGATCTCGCTGACGAGCACCTATCCCTACATCATGGTCGTGAACCGCTCGCTCGGCGTCAAAACCGTGCAGGAGTTCGTGGCGCTCGCGAAAAGCAAACCCGGTGCGCTGAACTACGGCACGACCGGCGTCGGTGCTTCAAATCACCTGCTCACCGAGCTGTTCGACCTCAAGGCCGGGATCAAGATGACCCACATTCCCTATCGCGGCACCGCGCTTGCGGTCGCCGATCTCGTCGCGGGTCAGGTGCAGGTGGTGTTTTCCGATCCGATCTCCGCACTTCAGCTTGTGCATTCGGGAATGCTGGTCGCGCTCGCCGTCACCAGCAAGGACCGCTCGCCGGTGGCGCCCGACGTGCCGACGATCTCGGAGAGCGGCTATCCCGGTTTCGACGTCGTCGCCTGGCACGGAATTCTCGCGCCGGCCAAAACACCGCCTGAGATCGTCGCCAAGCTGAATGCCGAGATCGTGCGGGCGCTAAGGGATCCCGACACCAAGGCGCAGCTCGAGAACCAGGCCATCCAGGTCGTCGGCAGTTCGCCGCAGGAGTTTGCCAGTTTCATCAAGCAGGATCTCGCGATCTGGAAGGACGTCGCGGATCAGGCGAAGATCGAGGTGAAGTAGCTGCTCCCGATGCGCTTTAAGTCTTCGGCTTCATGGCTTGAAGGACCGCAGCGGTGTCGCTGACCCACCCGAAGATGCCACCCTGGGCCTTGATCATCTTGAGGCCCATGTCGTGGAATTCAGGAAAGTACGAGGCGCAACCGTCCGACAGCACGACGCATCGGTAGCCGCGGTCGTTGGCCTCGCGGACGGTGGTATTGACGCAGACTTCGGTGGTCACGCCGCAGACGAGCAGGTTTTCAATGCCGTATTTCTGCAGGATGTCGTCGAGCTCGGTAGCGTAGAACGCGCCCTTGCCCGGCTTGTCGATCACGACCTCACCGTCGAGTGGATATAGTTGGGGAATGATGTCGTGGCCGGCTTCGCCGCGGATCAGGATACGCCCCATCGGCCCGGGATCGCCAATGCGCAGGCTTGGCGCGCCGCGCTCGACCTTCGCCGGCGGTGCGTCCGACAGATCAGGCAAATGGCCTTCGCGGGTGTGAATGACGAGCATGCCGCTGGTCCGGGCGGCCTTCAGCACCGAAGCAATCGGTTTGACGGCCGTTGCAAGCCGCGACACGTCGTTGCCGAGTGTCTCGCCGAATCCGCCCGGCTCCATGAAGTCGCGCTGCATGTCGATGATGACCAGCGCGGTGACCGACCAGTCGAGTTCGATCGGCTCCGGTTCGGCGGCGACCACGCCTTTTGGCAACTGCTTTGACGTCACGACGCGTTACGCCTCCAGGCGCAAGAGAATTCTGAAGGAACGGATGCCAGGCCCACGGCAAAGTCAAGCAAGGCCTGTGCCATTGTATACAACGCCGCAGGCTAACCGTCAGCCCGCCTGGCGCGGCCGAAAATTCTCGATCAGTCGCAGCAGCACGCGCGCGCCGGCATCGGCGTCGGCGACCTCGACATGCTCGTCGGGATGGTGGCTGATACCGCCGCGGCAGCGCACGAACACCATGGCGACATCGGCGATATCGACCATCGCCATGCCGTCATGGCCGGCTCCGCTCGCCAGCTCAAACACCGGATAGCCCTCCGCCGCCACGGCTTCCGCCACCTGCGTCTTCAGCCAAGGCGCGCAGGGCACGGTGCGGTTCTCGTGCGTCACATCGAGCTGCAATTCCAGTTTTCGGCGCTTGGCGATCGCCTCAATCTGCCGAACCATTTCGGTCACCGCGCGATTGCGATGCGTGTCGGTCGGCGCGCGCATGTCGATGGTGAAGTGCGCCTGTCCGGGAATGACATTGGTCGCGCCGGGCATCGCGTGGAGATAACCGACGGTGCCGACCAACCCGCCGTCGTCGGCGCGACACAGTTGCTCGATCGCGGAGATGCATTCCGCCGCACCCGCCAGCGCGTCTTGCCGCAGCGCCATCGGCACCGTTCCGGCGTGACCGGCCATGCCGGTCAGCCTTGCCGCCAGACGCGTGGCGCCGGCGATGGCGCTGACCACTCCGACCGGCAATCCCCTGGCTTCGAGCACCGGCCCTTGCTCGATGTGCAATTCGACATAAGCGAGCAGCTGACCGCGGGCTCGCGCGGCCGCGCCGATATCGTCGGGGTCGAGACCGAATTGAACCAGCGCCTCGCGCATCGAAACTCCGGCGCTGTCTTTGGAAGCCAACACACGCTCGTTGAAGGTGCCTGCCACGGCCCGGCTGCCAAGCAGGGTCGATGCAAACCGCACCCCCTCCTCGTCGGCAAAGCCGACCACTTCAATGGCAAAGGGAAACCGCCGTCCGCGTTTGTTAAGGTCGGCGACACAGGAGATCGCCGTGAGCACGCCGAGCGGACCGTCCCATCTGCCGGCGTCGCGCACGGTGTCGTAGTGCGAGCCCAACATCAGGCATGGAAGGCCGGGGCGCTCACCCTCGTAGCGGCCGCAGACGTTGCCGATGGCGTCGAGATGGGCGCTCATGCCTGCTTCCCGCATCCAGGTCATGATCAAATCGGCCGCCGCGCGAAGCTCGGGCGTGAGGAAGATGCGGGTCAGGTTGTCGGGGGCCTCCGAAATCTCCGCCAGCCGATTGATGCGGCCGACGATCTCCTCGCCAAGCGGCGAGGCTCCGTCGTCCGGAAACTCCTGCATTCATCTCGCTCATGGTGTCCTGACGGTAGACTATCCGACCCCCGGCGCGTTAGCAGCCAGATGGGAAAGATTGGCATGCCAGTGCCGGGCGATTTGCAGTCGCGTTGGAATCCAGACTCGCTCGTGGCTTGCGATGTAATCGAGAAACCGCATCAACGATGCCGCGCGGCCCGGACGGCCGATAACCCGGCAATGCAGGCCGACCGACATCATCTTCGGTGAGGTTTCGCCTTCGGCATAGAGCACGTCGAAGGAGTCCTTCAGATAGGTGAAGAACTGATCGCCATTGCCGAACCCTTGCGCATTGACAAAGCGCATGTCGTTGACATCGAGGCTATAGGGAATGATCAGATGCGGCCCTGCCGGTCCCTTGATCCAGTAAGGAAGATCATCCGCGTAAGAATCGGAAGAATAAAGGAAACCGCCGGCCTCCATCACAAGCCTGACCGTGTTGATCGAGGTGCGGCCGGTATACCAGCCGAGCGGACGTTCCCCGGTCACTTCCGTATGCAGGCGAATGGCATCGGCGATCTCCACTCGCTCTTCCGCCTCCGACATGTCCTTGTGCTCGATCCATTTCAGGCTGTGACTGGCGATATCCCAGCCCGCCTCTTTCATCGCGGCAACCACTTCGGGATTTCGTTTCAGGGCCGTTGCGACGCCGAACACCGTCGTCGGCAATTTTCGTTCGGTGAAAATTCGCCACAGCCGCCAGAAGCCCGCGCGCGAGCCATATTCGAACATCGATTCGATATTGGCGTGACGCTGGCCCGGCCAGGGCTGCGCGCCGAGCACGTCAGACAGAAACGCCTCCGAGGCGCGGTCGCCGTGCAGGATGTTGTTTTCGCCGCCCTCTTCGAAATTCACCACGAACTGTACGGCGATGCGCGCTTCGCCCGGCCAGTGCGGATGTGGCGGATTGCGGCCATAGCCACGGAGATCCCTCGGATACCCGTGCCCGGTCATCTACACTTCCTCGAAACGGACCTTCTGCGCGCCCTGCCAGAGCACGGTCTTGCCCAGCGCAGGCAGGTTCTCAAGCCCCGAAGTCAGCGTGATGAAGTGATTGCCCGCGAGCTGGCCCATCTTGCTGGCGAAATGCACGCCGCCATAGGCCAGCAGAACTTCAGTCTCGCTGATGCCGCCGGGATAAAGGATGATCTGGCCCGGCGCGGGGTAGCTGGTGTGGTTCTCATAGCCGACGCCGAAATCAAGATCGCCAAGCGGCATCCAGACCCCCTCGCCACTCCAGCGCACATGGATGAACTTGCTCTCAAACGGCATGGCGCGACGGAAGGCCGCACAGGTTTTGGGCGCCAACTGCTCTTCGAAGCGGGCCTGGAAGGTGAAGTCGCCGGCGCGGACAACCAGTTGGCTCATTCAAATACCCATGATGACATTTCGAGGGATTTCTTTCCCATCGATAGTCGAATTTGGCCGTCTTTGCTACCTCTTGAACGCGCCCCAGGCGGACCCTACCGCGCTGCGAGGGCGGCGGCCGCGGCTGGCCGGCCCGCGCTATTTTCTCGATTTTATCGGTCGATAAACTGGGTTAGTCTCGCAGGCCCATGCCGGTTCCCCCTCGCTCGAAATGTGCAATGCGGCGATATCGACAGGCTTGGCCGCGGCGGGTAGGGTCGCGGCCCTAAAAAGGGTTCGGGAGAGACGCGTTGTCGGAGAAGTTTACCTGGAAGCGGGACTACTATGCCGGCGGCCTGATGCTGCTGCTTGGGGTGGGAGCTGCGGTGACGGGCTCGGGCTACAAGTTCGGCAGCCTCGCCAGAATGGGCCCCGGATTCATGCCGGTCGTGCTCGGCATCGTCCTCGCCTTTATCGGCATCCTGATCGCAGGCACTGCGCTTGGATCGGACGAGCCCGACGACAAGAAGTTTCTACCCGACAATCCGCAATGGTTCGGCTGGTTCTGCATTCTTGCGGGTCCCGTTCTTTTCATCATCGTTGGAGAATATGGCGGGATGATTCCGGCGGTATTTGCCTGCGTGTTCGTCTGCGCGCTCGGCGACAAGACAGGGACGTACAAGTCGTCGTTCATTCTGGCGTGTGGCGTCACGGTGTTCGGCGTGTTGCTGTTCCACTATTTCCTTAACATTCCGTTTCCGCTGCTGCGCGGGGTGAACCTGTGATTTCGACCGCGCTTACCGATCTCTGGGCCGGCTTCGGCGTCGCGCTCGAGCCGCACAACCTGATGTACTGCTTCCTCGGCGTGCTGGTCGGCAACCTCGTCGGCGTGCTGCCGGGCATGGGTCCGGTCGCCACGATCTCGATCCTGCTGCCGCTGACGTTTGGCATGCATCCGGTCCCCGCAATCCTGATGCTTTCCGGCGTCTATTACGGCTCCCAGTATGGCGGGGCGATCTGCTCGATCCTGCTCAACCTGCCGTGCCATCCGCCGCACGCGGTCACGTGTCTTGACGGATTTCCGATGACCCAGCAGGGCAAAGGCGGAACGGCGCTCGGCATCACGATCGTCGCCGCCTTCGTCGGCGCTTCCTTCGGCATCACCGAAATGATTTTCCTGGCGCCGTTCCTGGTCAAGATGGCGCTGGAGTTCGGCCCGGCCGAAGTGTGCTCGCTGATGCTGGTAGGCCTCATCGCGGGATCGACGCTCGCCAAAGGCTCGCCGCTCAAGGGCATCGCCATGACGGTGTTCGGCCTTCTGCTTGGCATCGTCGGGTCCGACATCGAGACCGGCCAGCCGCGTTTCACGTTCGGCATTACCGAACTCTTCGATGGCATTGAAATCGTTGCACTGGCGCTCGGCATGTTCGGCATCGCCGAATTCATGAACAGCATCAACAACACCGAAGCCGTCGACATGAAATATGCCAAGGTCGGCATTTCGGACATGTTCCCCTCGAAGGCCGACCTCAAGCTGGCGTTCTGGCCGATGATCCGCGGCACTGTCCTCGGTAGCCTCTGCGCCCTGATTCCCGGCACAGGTCCGACCATCGCCTCGTTCGTGTCCTACGCGACCGAAAAGAAGATATCGAAAACGCCGGAACGTTTCGGCCACGGCGCCATCGAAGGTGTCGCCTGCCCCGAAGCTTCGACGCACTCCTCGGTGCAAGGCGACTTCATTCCGACCATGAGCCTCGGCATTCCCGGCGACACCGTGATGGCGCTGTTGTTGGGCGCGCTGATCATCCACGGCATCGTGCCGGGACCGCAGTTGATCAGCCAGCACGCGGATATCTTCTGGGGCCTGATCGCAAGCTTCTGGATCGGCAATATCCTGCTCGTCATCCTCAACGTGCCGATGATCGGCCTGTGGGTAAAGTTGCTCAGCATTCCCTATCGCTACCTCTATCCGAGCGCGATGTTCTTCGTTTGCATCGGCGTCTATGCCGCGGGCAACGACATGTTCCAGGTGGGCGAAACGCTGGTGATCGGCATTTTCGGGTACATCCTTCTGCGCCTGGACTTTCATCCG
Organism: uncultured Alphaproteobacteria bacterium; assembly: GCA_963775545.1. Lineage (GTDB taxonomy): Bacteria > Pseudomonadota > Alphaproteobacteria > Rhizobiales > Xanthobacteraceae > Bradyrhizobium. The sequence continues at coordinate 109,358 of CAVZJE010000018.1, read as the reverse complement.
GCGCCAATCCTGCTCGGCTTCGTGCTGGGGCCGCGTTTCGAGGAGAATTTCCGCCGCAGCCTCCTGATCTCCCGGGGCGACCTGATGACCTTCATCGACCGACCGATCAGCGCATTCTTCCTGTTCATCTGCGTCGTGCTGCTCACCGCGCAGATTTACGTCTGGCTGCGGCCGAAGGCCGTGCAGGAGGCGAAGGCGATCGAGGCGCAGGTGCCGGCGACGCCCTATTCCGAGCTGGCGGAATAACGAGACCACCCGGCAAGGCGGCGGCGCGCGACTAACGCCGCCCGTAACAGTGGAAGCCGCCGTAGATTCCCGAACGATCCAGCGCAAAGCCGACCGCGCTTCGTTCGTCGTCGCGCCGCCATGTCCGGCGTAACGCCGCGAGTTCGTCACTCTCGATCGGCGATCCTTCGCCGGCTGTGCGAAAGATCACGTGGACGTTGTCCCGGCCGGCGCGATCGATCGCATTCCACAGTGCGCGTATCTCGTCGATCGCCATCCAGTCCTGGGAGTCCAGGAGAATGACGGCGTCGACTTCGCGCGCCGGCAGGCTTTCCAGAAACTGCCGAAGGCTGGCGTGGTGCGGAATGATCAATCCCGCACCATTGCGCATGCACTCATATCGGTGGCGCTGCAAATAAGGCGGCAGGCAACGATCGCCCGGACCGGCATAACCGCGATGCAGCGCCTGCCACGCAAAGTAATTGGTTTCGTTCGGGTGACCGTCGATCAGGCGCAACAGGCGCTTGTAAAGGACGTCGTTTAGCGGAGCGCCGACGCCCAGCAACGCGCGCTGGCGCGGCGGAATGCCGAGGCTGAGCAACAAGGCCGGCGTTGCCATGATCAGCCGGGCCAGCCGCGAATGAAACGCGCGGTCCAGCCGGTTCAACGCCTCGACGCGCGCCGGCGCGTCAGGCTTGCCGTTCAGCAGTAACTCGGGATCGATCCCGAACAGTTTTGCCGCAACGTGGGCAAGACCGATGAAGCGGCCGAGCATCCCGTGACGGTAGAAACCATCCGTGAAATAGGCGTGGCGGGGGCGGCCAATGAGGTTGCGCCTGTCCCAATAGGCGCGCGCCTGGGTATCCAGCAGCGGCCACAGCCGTTCGCGGTAAAGATCGGAATTGCCCGGCGCGTTGGCCGCGCCGAAGAATTGCCAGAAATCCGAATAGCTGGAGAAGGCGCGGATACCGGCGATCTTGAGTTTGAGCAGAGCAAGATGCGCCTCGTTGAGGTCGACCGCATAAACCTGCGCCGGTTGCGCCGTCAGGTAGGACAGCGCGTTACATCCGCCTGACGAGATGGTGACGATGGTCGAGCCGAGCGGCAAGACAAGCGCCGCGAGATCGGCGACCGGATCTTCCCATATCTGGGTGTAGACCAGACGGCGGAACCAGAACGCAAACAACCTATCCCAAATCGTCGCTTCCTCATCGCCTCCGCTGTTACCGACAGCATCTGCAATCAGTTGCGTATTCATTCGTGCCTCGAATCAGCAATTCGATCAGGCTATCGCGCGCGCGCTGCAGTTTTGCGACAGCAGCATCGACGGCCAACGCAGCGAAGCTGCCGGAACCCGCTCGGTTCCGCGATGCACGTAAGCTTGTCACATCCTTGTCGCGCGAACATCGCAAGGAGTAGCTGCGTCGAATCGAGGGCGAGGTGGACGATGTCGGCTTTGACTCCAGGCACCGGCGTCAAATCACGGATCGAGAAATCGTCGAACGATAATGCCCGACATAGCGGCGTCTCCTTCGGGCCGTCGCCGAGGCCGCTGTGACCGGCTGGCTCGCCGTCATTGCTGCGGGATTGTTCGAGATCGCCTGGGCTTTCGGTTTGAAATATTCCGACGGCCTCACCCGGTTCTGGCCGTCGCTTGCGACCGCGCTTGCGATCCTGGCAAGCTTTGCGTTGATGTCGTTTGCGCTCCGGTCGCTGCCCTTTGGTACGGCCTACGCGATCTGGACCGGCATCGGGGCCGCGGGCAGCATCATCCTCGGGATGGTGATCTTCAGCGAGCCAACCGACCCGATCCGGCTTATTTGCCTCACGCTGATCATCGCCGGAATGGTCGGGTTGAAGTTCAATTCGCCGGTGTAAGAGATTTCACTTAAGCCTCCGGCGGCGCAAACCCCGCCATCCCTCGACAAGGCCGAACACGCCAAGCGCAAATATAAAGGGCAGAAAGTGATACATCAGGCGGAACATCAGCAGCGCCGCCACCAGCGGCTCCTTGTCTCCATTGCCCAGCCCGATCAGGAACGTTGCGTCGAAGACACCGATTCCGGCCGGCGTGTGACTTGCAAATCCCAGTAACGTCGCTGCAATGAAAACAGCCATGATCGGGAATATCCCGATATTCGGTCCTGCGGGAATCAGCACATACATCGCAAGCGCCGCAGCACCGAGATCGAAAACCCCGATCACGATCTGCAACAGCACCAACGGTCCCGATGGAAGCCGGACCGGCCAACGCCTGGTTCCGATGTTGCGCGGAAACCAGCACCAAACCAGAAAACCCGTGACCCCCAGAAGCAGTGCAGCGGCGAGCCATTGATTGACCTTGGGCGACAGGAAATCGACCAGACTGATCGCATCGGGCGCAAAGAACAGTCCAATCCCAAGCGCAGTCAAATTGCCGAGCCAATAGGTGAGCCCGGTCAGAAAGCAGATGTTGACGACATCAAACGCACGAAGGCCGTGAAACGAATAGACCCGATAGCGGATCACCGGCGAGATCAGCGAAACCGCGCCGATGCCGTGCGCGATCGGGTAACTGGTAAAACTCGCAAGGGCCGCGATCCGATAAGGGATTTCGGTGCGGCCGATCGTCCGAAGCGCCAGCACATCGTAAAACGTCAAGCTGACATAGGAGACGATCACCAGCGCCGCAGCCAGCACGATCAGGGACATGTCCGTGTGCCTGATCACGGCGAATACTTCGTTGGTGTCGATGCTTTTCAGCGTGTGCGTCAGCGCGAAGATCGCAATCGCCGTGATGACGAGGCTGACGACGACGCCCAGCCCCTTCAACTTCAAACCGTTGCCGGGCGATTTTGTCGACGCAATCACCTTCGGTGCGTTCATCCGGGCTAGTGTCCCGATTCCGAAGTTCGCATCATCATTCGGAGCCACGGTTCGAACTTCGGAATCGAAAGGACACTAGCAAACCTATTTATCTGGTGCGGCTTTGGTTCAGAAGTCCGCATGACGAGGCCGCGGCACAAATGACGCGGACTTCTGAACCGCCGCACCAGCCAAACAACCTCCAACATCGCGTCCATCTGATTCGCGATGGCCGACGCCGTCCATTGACACGTGGATGTGACAGCCACGTTACCTAGCGGTCCGATTCTAACATTCGCATCCCCTTCACAGCGGCCACTTTTGCGAATGTTAGAATCAAAGGACCACTAGCAAATATATGTTTCTAGGGCCGCTTTCCATTTGAAGTTCCTGGACGGAATTTGCCGCTCGTGTTGCAGGAACTTCAAATGGGCGGCGCTAGCGCTTTCCGCCGTTTCCAGCCCAGAGCGATTTAAGAAAAGTTGCATTCACGAACGAATTGCAGACGCATTGTGGTCGCACCGGATTCACGCATCTGCGGTAGAGAGCAGCGCATCGCAACCTGCAAAATCGAGTCAGCATGAACGACGACAGCGATTTCGATCTGAGGCCGGATCAATGGGAGGCGTTGAAAGCCCTTCGCTCGCCCGTTGCCGGGCTATCTGCCTCGAGCCGCCTGGCTCTCGACGATCTTGTCGCGCTCGGCCTTGCGACCATGAGCGACCGCGCGCCGGCTATCACGGCGAAGGGTCGGAAGGCGCTGATCCGAGGCTCATTCAGACTGCTGGATGCAGCCGCCTGAGGCGGGCGATCCGCTTCCAACGCCATGTTTTTCAAACCGCGGCACCGACCGTTCGAAAATGGCCTGATAACCTCCGGTGAAAAGCCCTGCCCGCCAGATTCGCCGGTGGCACGGCCTTGTCGCGGCCCGCGGATCAGATAACAATAACCCGTTTGGGCCAGATCACCCTCCCGGTCTTTGAACCACCTACAGGGCCCAGACGACATTCTTGATTGTTGCCCTGCAGTCGCGGTCTGGACAAAAAGTGCAATTCTTTCTGATTGTTAATGCGACAACGCTAGGCGGGAACGTTCAAATAAGGTTGCCAGCGGGCCCTGGAGGCGGTTCCTGCGACAAATGGCGGAAGATCGCCGCACTCACCCTTCCTTCTCATCTGATAGCAGGTTCATGAACCAACCGATTAAGAACTTCCCGGAGGCACCCTCGATTGGTCCTGCGCAGCCCGCCAAGCCGCGGTCACGCGGCCGGTTCATCCTGACGGTCATCCTGATCCTGCTGGTGGTCGGCGGCGTCATCTGGTGGACGCGGCATGGCACCGCTCCGCAACCGGGCGGCGGCGGCCGCAACGCGGGGCCGATGTCGATCGTCCCCGAAGTGGTCAGCAAAGCCGATATCGACGTCAACATCAACGCGCTGGGCACCGTGACGTCGCTCGCAACCGTGACGGTGCGAACGCAAATCAGCGGCTACCTGATGAAGATCGATTTCACGGAAGGCATCGAGGTCAAGAAAGGCGAGTTGATCGCCGAAATCGATCCACGGCCTTATGAAGCAGCACTCGCGCAGGCCAAGGGGAATTTGGCTCGCGACGAGGCCATGCTCAAGGGCGCGCAGGTGGACCTCGCGCGGTATCAGGGCCTCGCCGCGCAGAACGCGGTGCCGCATCAGACGCTGGATACGCAGATTGCGCTCGTGGCCCAGAACCAGGGCACGGTGGAAGCCGACAAGGCTGCGGTGAAATCCGCCGAGGTCAACCTGGCCTACTGCCGGATCGTGTCGCCGCTCGACGGCCGCGTCGGGATACGTCAGGTCGACCAGGGCAACTACGTGACGCCCGGCGACACCAACGGTCTCGTCGTCATCACACAGTTGCAACCGATCAGCGTCCTGTTCACCGTGCCTGAGGACAATCTGCAGGCGATCGCCGCACGCCTGAACGCCGGCGCGGTGTTGCCTGCAACCGCGCTCAATCGCTCTGCGTCCACCAAGATCGAGGAAGGATCGACGGAAACCTTCGACAGCCAGATCGATCCGACGACCGGGACGATCAGGCTGCGGGCGAACTTCTCCAACGATGAACGGCTGCTTTTCCCGAACCAGTTCGTCAACATCCGCCTGCTGCTCGATACGCACAAGGACGCCACGACGATGTCGACGGCGGGCATCCAGCGCGGCGCACCCGGCACCTTCGTCTACCTCGTCAACTCCGACAGCACGGTATCGGTCCGGCCGGTGAAGCTTGGCGTCACCGCCGGAGAGCGCGTGGAGGTTCTTTCCGGGCTTGCGCCCGGAGACCGCATTGTCATCGACGGCGCCGACAAGCTCCGGGATGGCGCCAAGATCGTCATTCGCTCCGAGAACAACCCGACTCAAACCAACCCGGCCCAGACACCGGCCGAACCCGATAAATCGGGCGGCGGCAAACGGCGGCGTTCGGACGGCGGGCAAAAACAGGACGGCGGACAAAAACAATGAGTCCATCGCAGCCGTTCATTTTACGGCCGGTCGCAACTACCCTTTTGATGATCGCCATCATGCTGTCCGGCATGCTGGCGTTCCGCTTCCTCCCGGTGGCGGCGCTGCCCGAGGTCGACTATCCGACCATTCAGGTGCAGACCTTCTATCCCGGCGCGAGCCCGGATGTGATGACCTCGTCCGTCACCGCGCCGCTGGAAGTGCAGTTCGGGCAAATGCCGAACCTCAACCAGATGAGCTCGATCAGTTCGGCGGGCGCATCGGTCATTACGTTGCAGTTCGGATTGACGATCTCTCTCGACGTCGCCGAGCAGGAAGTGCAGGCGGCGATCAATGCTGCCGGCAATCTGCTGCCGGCCGACCTTCCCGCGCCGCCGATCTACGCCAAGGTCAACCCCGCTGACGCGCCGATCCTCACCCTCGGCCTGACATCGAAAACCATGAAGCTGACGGAGGTCCAGGATTTCGTTAACACGCGTCTGGCGCAAAAGATCTCGCAGCTTCCCGGCGTCGGCCTCGTCAGTTTGAGCGGCGGCCAGCGACCGGCGGTGCGCATCCAGGCCGACATCCGCAAGCTTGCCGCCTACGGGCTCAACATCGACGATCTGCGCACGACCCTCGGCAACGCCAACACCAATACGCCGAAGGGAAACTTCGACGGCCCGATGCGCGCCTACACCATCAACGCCAACGACCAGATCAGGAATGCGAGCGACTATCGCACACTGATCGTCGCCTACAAGAATGGCTCGCCGGTTCGCCTTAGCGACGTCGGCGACGTCATCGATGGCGCGGAAAACGACAAGCTCGGCGCCTGGATGAACGAGACGCCGGCCATCATCCTCAACATCCAGCGCCAGCCGGGCGCCAACGTCATCGCCGTGGTCGAGGGCATCAAGGGGTTGCTGCCGCAGTTGCAGGCCTCGCTGCCGGCAGCCATCGACCTCAACATCCTGACCGACCGCACCGTCACCATCCGCGCTTCGGTTGAGGACGTCGAATTCGAGCTGACGCTTGCCGTGATCCTCGTGGTGCTGGTGATTTTCGTATTCCTGCGCAACGCCCGCGCAACGCTGATCCCGAGCCTGTCGGTCCCGCTGTCGCTGGTCGGCACCCTCGGCGCCATGTACCTGCTCGGCTTCAGCCTGAACAATCTGTCCTTGATGGCGCTGACGATTGCCACCGGCTTTGTGGTCGACGACGCCATTGTCGTGGTCGAGAACATTTCCCGCTATCTCGAGGAAGGCGACACGCCGTTGCAGGCCGCGCTCAAGGGCTCCGAGCAGATCGGCTTTACCATCATTTCGCTGACGGTCTCGCTGATAGCCGTGCTGATCCCGCTGTTGTTCATGGGCGACGTGGTCGGCCGCCTGTTCCGCGAATTCGCGATCACGCTTTCGGTGACGATCCTGATCTCGGCGGTGGTTTCGCTTACGCTGGTCCCGATGGCTTGCGCCAAGCTGCTCAAACCCGAATCCCAAAACCAGGAAAATGCCTTCCAGCGCCGCAGCCGCGAAGCGTTCGACTGGATCATCGAGATGTACGGTCACGCCCTCACCTGGGTGCTGGACCATCAACCGATTACCCTGGTGGTCGCGCTCGCCACTTTCGTTTTGACGGCGCTACTTTATGTCATGATTCCGAAGGGGTTCTTTCCGCTTCAGGATACCGGCGTGATCCAGGCGATTTCGGAAGCACCGCAATCGGTGTCCTATGCAGCGATGGCAGAACGCCAGCAGCAACTCGCTTCCATCATCCTGAAGGATCCCGACGTCGTCAGCCTTTCTTCCTTTATCGGCGTGGATGGGACCAATACCACGCTCAATAGCGGGCGAATTCTGATCAATCTCAAGCCTTATGACCAACGGAAGTCCAACATCTCGACCGTGATGCGGCGTATTCAGAGCAATATCGCCCCGCTCACCGGCATCACATTGTATATGCAGCCAGTTCAGGACCTCACCATCGAAGGCACGGTCTCCAAGACGCAGTACCAGTTCATCCTGCAGGACTCCGATCCCGTGCAGCTTTCGGAGTGGACCCCGAAACTCGTCGATAAGCTCAGGACGCTGCCGGAGCTTGGCGATGTCGCCAGCGACATTTCCGACCAGGGCCTGTCGGTCTTCGTGGAAATCGACCGCGACCAGGCGGCGCGCTTCGGCATCACGCCGGCGACCGTCGACAACGCGCTCTACGACTCCTATGGCCAGCGCATCGTTTCGACGATCTTCACCAACTCCAACCAGTATCGCGTCATCCTCGAGGCCGATCCGAATCTGCAAACGTCCCTGCAATCGTTGTCGGACATCTATCTTCCCTCGTCGGTAGGCTCCACGCCGGTGCCGCTCGCGACGCTAGCCAAGTTCCGGCAGGAAACTGCGCCATTGCAGGTATCGCATCTCGGGCAGTTTCCCTCAGCCACGGTGTCCTTCAACCTTGCTCCAGGAGCTTCGCTCGGCGCTGCGGTAAACGCGATCAAGCAGGCGCAGGTCGATATCGGCTTGCCGGCCAGCGTCATCACCAGCTTCCAGGGCGCAGCGCTCGCGTTTCAATCCTCGCTTTCCAACCAGCTTTTCCTGATTTTGGCGGCGATCGTCACCGTCTACATCGTGCTCGGCGTTCTCTATGAGAGCTTCATTCATCCGATCACGATTTTGTCGACGCTTCCGTCGGCCGGAATCGGCGCGCTGCTGGCGCTGATGATCGCCGGTGACGACCTCACCATCGTCGCCATCATCGGCATTATTCTCCTCATCGGTATCGTGAAGAAGAATGCGATCATGATGATCGATTTCGCCCTCGACGCCGAACGCCATCAGGGTAAATCGCCCCGCGACGCCATCTATCAAGCCTGCCTGCTGCGCTTCCGTCCGATTCTGATGACGACCATGGCCGCGGTCCTCGGCGCGTTGCCGCTAATGCTCGGCACCGGCGCGGGCTCCGAGCTGCGCCATCCGCTCGGCATCTCCATCGTCGGCGGCCTTTTGGTCAGCCAGTTGCTGACGCTGTTCACGACGCCGGTGATCTATCTCTGGTTCGACCGCCTGGCGATCCGGTTTTCCGGGCGTTCGGACGAAGCCGCCCAGCCGGCGGAATGAGGGCAAATCGATGGGTCCCTCAACGCCATTCATTCGGCGGCCGATCGGAACGACGTTGCTCACCTTTGGTCTTGCCGCGGCCGGCGTGGTGGCCTTTTTCAAGTTGCCGGTCTCGCCGCTGCCCCAGGTCGATTTCCCTACCATTTCGGTCCGGGCCACGTTGCCGGGTGGCAGCCCACAGGACGTGGCAACGACCGTTGCCAGTCCGCTTGAGCGCCACCTGGGGCAGATCGCCGACGTCACCGAGATGACCTCGTCGAGCACGGTGGGCGGCGTTCGCATTACCCTTCAATTCGGCCTCAACCGCGACATCAACGGCGCCGCGCGCGACGTGCAGGCCGCGATCAATGCCGCGCGTGCCGACCTGCCGACCAGCCTGCGGAGCAACCCGACCTATAAAAAATCCAATCCGGCCGATGCGCCGATCCTGATCCTGGCCCTGACATCGGATACCCAGACCCGCGGCGACCTTTATGACGCGGCGTCAACCGTGCTGGCGCAGAAACTGTCGCAGGTCGACGGCATCGGCGAAGTGGTCGTCGGCGGCAGTTCGCTGCCTGCGGTACGTGCTGAACTCATTCCGCAGGCACTCTTCAAATATGGCGTCGGCCTCGAGGACGTGCGCGCTGCGCTATCCAGCGCCAACGCGCATAGTCCGAAAGGCGGCATCGACGTTGGCGACCAGCGCTACCAGGTCTATGCCAACGACCAGGCCACCAAGGCCGATGATTACAAATCGTTGATCGTCGCCTATCGCAACGGCGCGCCTGTCCGCCTTTCCGATGTCGGCGAAGTAACGGACTCCGTCGAGAACCTCCGCAATGCCGGCCTCGCCAACGGCAAGCCGGCGGTCCTGATCATTCTCTATCGGGCGCCGGGCGCCAATATCATCAGTACCGTCGACCTGGTAAAGTCGCTGCTGCCCCAGCTCAGGGCGTCAGTTTCGCCGGCCATCGACATCGGGATTGCCGTCGATCGCTCCGTCACCATTCGCACCTCCCTGCACGACGTCGAACGCACTCTCGTCCTTGCAGTCCTGCTCGTAATCCTTGTGGTCTTCGCCTTCCTGCGGGACCTGCGCGCTACGGTGATTCCGGTTGTTGCGGTCTCGGTGTCCCTGATCGCGACCTTCGCTGCCATGTATTTGCTCGGCTACAGCCTCGACAATCTTTCGCTGATGGCACTCACCGTCGCAACAGGCTTTGTCGTCGATGACGCCATCGTCGTGCTCGAAAATATCACCCGCCACATCGAAGAAGGCCTGTCTCCGCTGGAGGCCTCGCTCAAGGGAGCCAGCGAAGTCGGATTTACCGTACTGTCGATGAGCATCTCGCTCACAGCCGTGTTCATTCCGATCCTTATGATGGGCGGCATCATCGGCCGCCTGTTCCGCGAATTCGCGATGGTGATCTCGATTTCGATCATGATATCGCTCGCGATATCGCTCGCGACGACACCGATGATGTGCGCGGTGCTGCTTAAGCGGAAGACAAACGAAGGTCACGGCAGGGTTTATCGGATAAGCGAGCGTTTTTTCGAAGCGATGCTGGCCTTCTACCGCAAGACGCTGACCGGGGCGCTCCGGCACCCGCTAAGCATCATACTGATTTTTTTCACTACCATCGGACTCACGGCTTATCTTTACGTCATCATTCCAAAGGGCTTCTTCCCGCAGCAGGACACCGGCCGCCTCGTCGGCTCGATCCAGGCGGATCAAAGCATTTCCTTCCAGTTGATGCAGAAGAAGCTGACGCAGTTCATCACCATCATCAAAAGCGACCCTGCGGTCGAAACCGCAGTTGGATTTACCGGTGGCGGCCCGACCAACTCGGGCTTTGTCTTCGTCTCCTTGAAGGCGCTCAGCGAACGCAAGATTTCCGCAGACGGCGTCATTGGCCGGCTGCGGAAAGAAATGGCGGTGATACCAGGCGCAACCCTGTTTTTGCAGGCGGTGCAGGATATTCGCATCGGCGGACGCGCCAGCAATGCGCAATATCAGTTTACCTTGCAGGGGCCTACATTCGAGGAGCTCAACGAGTGGACACCGAAAATCGCGGCCGCCCTGCAAGGCGACCACAACCTGACTGATGTCAACAGCGATCAGCAGAACAAGGGCCTTGAATCCGATCTGGTGATCGACCGCGACGCAGCCGCGCAACTCGGGGTCACCGTCAGCCAGGTCGACAACACCCTTTACGACGCGTTCGGCCAGCGGCAGGTGTCGACCATCTACGTCGCGCGCAACCAGTATCACGTGATCATGGAGGTCGCGCCGCAATTCTGGCAAAACCCGGAAACGCTGAGAGACGTCTGGATCTCGAGGTCGGGCGCCTCGGTCGGTGGATCGCAATCGACCAATGCAGTCGCCGGAACCGTTTCCGCCAGCACGAACGCGGCGAGTTCCGCCACCTCGGCCAACACGCAGGCTGCCCGAAACCTCGCGAACAATTCGATCGGCACCACCGGCAAGGGCGTGGCCTCCACCGGTTCGGCGGTCTCTACCGACGCCGAGACCATGATTCCGCTGTCGGCGGTTGCGCATTTCAAGCAAGGCGCCACGCCGCTGGCGGTGAACCATCAGGGTCTCCTTGTCGCAAACACAATTTCCTTCAATTTGCCGCCGGGCGGCTCGTTGAGTTCGGCCGTCACCTCGGTCGAAGCGGCCATGAACCGGATCGGCGTGCCAGCCACTATCCGCGGCACCTTCCAGGGCACGGCAAAGGCCTTTCAGGATTCGCTGGAAAACCAGCCGGTTCTGGTTCTGGCCGCGCTGATCACGATCTACATCGTGCTTGGGGTGCTCTATGAGAGCTACGTCCACCCGTTGACAATCCTGTCGACGCTGCCATCGGCGGGCGTCGGCGCCCTGCTCGCGCTGATCGCGTTCAAGACCGAATTCACCATCATGGCCCTCATCGGCGTCATCCTGCTGATCGGAATTGTGAAGAAGAATGCGATCATGATGATCGATTTTGCCCTCGAGGCCGAGCGCAGCCGCGGCTTGAGTTCGGTTGACGCGATTTACGAAGCGTGCCTGCTTCGCTTCCGCCCGATCATGATGACGACGATGGCCGCCCTCCTCGGCGCCCTGCCGCTGGCTATCGGCCTTGGCGAGGGCGGCGAACTTCGGCAACCGCTCGGCATCGCAATTGTCGGGGGACTGATCCTCAGTCAGGTGATGACGCTCTATTCAACGCCGGTAATCTACCTGTATATGGATCGATTCCGGCTGTGGGGCCAACGTCTCAGGGGGGGCGCAACACCGCTCGCACCCGAGACCAGGCTGCAACCCGGCGAGTAGGTGTTGGCATTCCAATGACCGGTAACGTTTCTGCACGGACCTCACGCGGCCCCAACAAGCTGACGCTGGCTATTTCCGCCTTGTTGCTGGGCCCTGCTCTGTCCGGCTGCATCCTTGGAACCGAACGACCCGATCTCAATCTCGATACGCCGGCGACGTATCGTGAAGGCGGGCACACCGCTCCCGACGCTCATCTTCCCGCGGTCGACTGGTGGCGCGGTTTCAAGTCCAGCGAGTTGACCTCGCTGATGGACGCGGCGCAGATCTACAATCTCGACATCGCCGTCGCCATTGCCCAGATCGCTCAGGCCGACGCGCAGGTTGGAGTCCAGGGTGCTCCGCTGCTTCCGTCCGTCACCGGAACCGGCAATGCCGAGCAGAGTTGCAACTCCACCGGTTCGTTTGCCACTGGAGGCGGAATTGGCGGAACGACCTTCCAGCAATACAGCCTCGGGCTCACCGCGAGCTACATGATCGATTTCTGGGGCAAGAACCGCGCCACGCTCCACGCCGCCGAAGAGACCGCGACCGCGCAGCGCTATAACCGCGAGGTCGTCACGCTGACGACGATCGTGACCGTCGCCAACACCTATTTCCAGGTTCTGGCCGCGCAGGATGAACTGCGCGTCGCGCGCCGCAACCTTGCGGCGGCCGAACGTATTCTGACGCTGATCAAGCAGCAGTTTGCCGGCGGTACGGCGTCACAACTCGACCTGTCGCAACAGGAGACACAGGTCTCGACCGAACGCGCCGCGATTCCTCCGCTCGAGATCACGCTGCGGCAGAATATCGCCGCGCTCGCCGTGCTGGTGGGACGCGCGCCCGCCAACTTCATCGTGAAGGGCGGGACAATGACGCAGATCGCCATCCCTCGCGTCACGCCTGGTCTGCCGTCGGAATTGCTCAACCAAAGGCCGGACGTTCGCCAGGCCGAGGCGCAGCTCGCGTCTTCCAACTTCAGCGTGGAATCGGCGCGTGCCGCCTTCTTCCCGCAGATTCAGTTGACTGCGCAAACCGGCGTACAGAGCGCGGCGCTCGCCTCGCTGTTCGGACCGGGCGCCTGGTTCTACACGTTGTCGGCGGGATTGACGCAGCCTTTGTTCGACGGTTTCCTGCTGGAGAGCCAGTTGAAACAGGCCAAGGGCGTGCAATTGCAGAATTTGCAGGCCTATCGCAAGGCGGTGCTTTCGGCCTTCTCTGACGTCGAGAAGGCGCTGGTGGCGCTGTCGCAAACGACGTTGCAGGAGCGCCTCGAAACTGAGGCTGTGGCCAACGCCCGCAAGGCGTTCGAGGTATCCGAAACCCAGCTGCGTGCAGGGACGGTCAACCTCATCACCGTGCTGCAAACCCAGCAAACGCTCCTCACCAACGAAAACGCGTTGGCGCAGGTGCGATTGAACAAGCTGCTCGCGGCCAGCAGCCTGTTTCAGGCGCTCGGCGGCGGCTGGACGCCGACCGGGCAATTGTCTTCGCTGCAACCACAGGAAGGCGTGACGCAACCGGCGCAGTGAACCGGCCGCGCGCTTGCAGTGCGGCATCGCGGTTTGGCAAGTCTGGAACCCGAATTTGCAAGGAAATACCGGCACTTAATCGCCGTTGTATTCGGCGGCGGGATCGCTATATTTTATGTTCGGCTGCGGTCGTAGCTTTGCAGTGTCAGCTTTCATGGTTGGTGACGAGGCCCGTCTGTTCAGGCGGGCCGTCGCCATTTGAGGCTATAGTTTGGAGCCGAAAAGCTTAGGCGAATCATGTCTGAAGGATAATGGCGATGGCCCCTCCCAACCGAGTTGACCATATCCGGATCACCTCGCATCCGGCACCGGGAGGCAAGCTCGACTTCCCGATCCAATGGGGGGCGGCCAGCGCGCGCGAACGCGGTCCGATCATCGGCACGGTATCCCGCCCGCACGACCGCAATGTCATCGGCTCCCACGGCGGCTCCTATTCGGTCTATCGCGCGCTTGCGGTCTCCTCCGGCGCGCTCGACCCGATCCGGCGCCCCGATCTCACCAACACGCATCCGGCCGCGACGGTTGGTCCCTTCCCGCAATGGAGCGACCCGCAGCGCATCGTCTCGCTCGATCCCTGGGGCCATCTGGTGGCGGAAAACTTCGCCGCGGAAATCGCCGAAGGCATCGACGTCAGGCCGAGCATCGCGATCACCCGTGCCCGTCTTGATCTCCCCGAACTCAAGGCCGCGATCGACGCCGGACGGCTGAAGCACGACGGCGAATTCGTTCACAAGAACGGCAGCGTCTCCGTGGTCAAGATTGCGATCGACCCGGTTTGGTATCTGCCGGGTCTGGCGCAGCGGTTTGCGACCACCGAGAACAACCTGCGCCGGCAATTGTTCGAACAGACTGCCGGCATGTTTCCGGAGCTGGTGACGCGGCCGGACTTGCAGGTATTCCTGCCGCCGATCGGCGGCATGACCGCCTATCTGTTCGGCGACGTCACCAAACTGCCGGATCATCGCACCAGGATCACCTGCCGCGTCCACGACGAGTGTAACGGCTCCGACGTGTTCGGCTCCGATATCTGCACCTGCCGTCCCTATCTGCTTCATGGCATCGAAGAGTGCGCGCGCGCCGGACAAGAAGGCGGGCTCGGCATCATCGTCTATAACCGCAAGGAAGGCCGTGCGCTCGGCGAGGTCACGAAATTCCTGGTCTACAATGCGCGCAAGCGCCAGGAAGGCGGCGACGCGGCTGCGCAATATTTCGAACGCACCGAATGCGTGGCCGGCGTGCAGGATGCGCGCTTCCAGCAATTGATGCCGGACGTCATCCACTGGCTCGGCCTCAAGCGCATCGACCGTTTCGTCTCCATGAGCGACATGAAGCACGATGCGCTGACCGGCCAGGGCATCGAGATCGTCGAACGCGTTCCGATCCCGGACGAACTGGTCCCGCCCGATGCGCATGTCGAGATCGCAGCGAAAAAGGCTGCCGGCTATTTCAGCGCCGAGCCGGCGCCGCCGGACGAACTCCTCAATTCGGTCGGCCGCCCGCTTGAAAAATACTGAAGCAAGGACGGCCGGGTTGCCGGCGGATTCCGACGCGTCGGCCGCGCTGACGCTGCTGAGCGCGGCGGCTGTTCGCGAGCGCGCCCATCGCATGCTGGCGCTGGCGCTGGACGACAAGCTTCCAAACTTCCGGATCTACCCTGAGAAAATGGATGGCGTTGTCGACCTCGTGCTGCAAACCACGCGCGACGCTTATCCCAGTTTCCAGGTGCCTTTTCACTCTCGCTGGCGGCACTTCGTCGCAAACAACGCCAACCGCTGGGCCGCCACCGCAGATCAGACACGATGGAAAGATCGTTCCGCCCGCGCACGGGCGGAATTCGACCTTGCGATCGTCTCAGTCTTTCTCGATGCAGGCGCGGGTCCCACCTGGCGCTATCGCGATCCGAAAAGTGGCCTCGCGATTGGCCGTTCGGAAGGACTTGGGCTCGCAAGTCTTGGCATGTTCGAAAGCGGCGCATTCTCGGCCAATCCGCGCGATCCACTGCGCGCCGACGCCGACGTTCTCGCCAATCTCACGCTGTCCGATCTTGAGCGCGGCTTGCAGGTGTCCGGCGAGAATCCTCTCGTTGGCCTTCAAGGCCGCGTCGATCTCTTGCGCAGCCTTGGCAAGCTCGTGGCTTCGAAGTCGGAGATTTTCGGCCGCCATGACACGCCGCGGCCCGGCGGGCTGTTCGATCGCTTGGCGGCCCGCGTGGAAAATGGCCGCCTTCTCGCCCCCGTTATTCTCTCTGAATTGTTGCAACAGCTCGGACCAATCTGGCCGTCGCGGCTGACGCTCGGCGGTATCGCGCTCGGCGATTGCTGGAAGCATCCGGCACTCGTAACAGATGATGCGACCACAGGTCTGGTACCGCTGCACAAGCTGTCGCAATGGCTTGCCTATTCCCTGATCGAGCCGCTGCAAGCCGCAGGCATCGAGGTTATCGACATCGACGGCCTCACGGGACTAGCCGAATATCGCAACGGCGGATTGTTCGTCGATTCCGGCGTGCTCGCATTTCGTCACGAGGCAGATGCGCAGCGCGAGCATGAAGTCGCGGCAGTGCTGGTCGTGGAATGGCGCGCGCTGACGGTGGCGCTGCTCGATCGCCTCGCCGACGGAATACGAAAGCGGCTTGGGCTTGATGCGGTGTCGTTGCCACTTGCCAAGGTTCTCGAAGGCGGATCCTGGGCTGCCGGCCGGCGGCTGGCGCGCGAACGCCGCGCTGACGCTTCACCGCCCGTCAAGGTCATCAGCGACGGCACTGTGTTCTAGAGAGGACAGCAACATGGACGGCGTCACGATCGTTAGTCACCCGCTGGTGCAGCACAAGCTGACGCTGCTGCGCGAAAAGGATGCGTCGACCAAATCCTTTCGCGAGCTGCTCAAGGAAATCGGGA
Organism: uncultured Alphaproteobacteria bacterium; assembly: GCA_963775545.1. Taxonomy (GTDB): domain Bacteria; phylum Pseudomonadota; class Alphaproteobacteria; order Rhizobiales; family Xanthobacteraceae; genus Bradyrhizobium. The sequence goes on along the minus strand of CAVZJE010000018.1, from coordinate 92,985 downwards.
TGCTCCTGTGCTACGAAGTCACCCGCGATTTGCCGCTTGCCGATGTCGATATCGAAACACCGCTCGCCCATATGAAGTCGCCGCAAATCGCCGGCAAGAAGCTGGTATTTGCCCCGGTGCTGCGCGCCGGAGTGACCTTCGCCGAAGGCATGCTCGATCTCGTGCCGAACGCGCGCGTCGCCCATATCGGGCTTTACCGCGAGCCCGAGACGTTCGTTGCCGTGGAATATTACTTCAAGGCGCCGAGCGATCTGCACGAGCGGCAAGTCATCGTGATCTCGCCGGTGCTGGCGACCGCCAACACCGCGGTGGCCGCAGTCGATCGCCTGAAGGAACGCGGCGCCAACGATATCAGACTGGTGTGCCTGATCGCGGCGCCGGAAGGCATCGAGCGGATGCGCGGCATTCACCCGGACGTGCCGATCTGGCTCGCCGCCATCGATGAGCAGCTGGACGCCCACGGCTTCATCCTGCCGGGACTGGGCGATGCCGGCGACCGCGCTTACGGCACGAAATAGAGAGCAGGTTCGTTCAGGTCCCCACGCGCAGCGCCGCGCGCTGCTTGCGCAACAGCGCGATCACCGATAGCGCGGTGATACGCCCGGTCTTCGGATTTTCGGAGGGGATGCCCTCAATCGACATTGAAAACCGGGCCGAGTCGGAATCGACCTCGACCCGATGCACGTTGCGTGTCAGCGCCGGATCGGCCCAGATTTCAAGCCGAGTCCGGTCGGGGCCTATGCCCGCAAGCGACAACGCGACCGCGACATTCAGGTTAGCCGGAAAACCTTTCGCGGCCTCGCGCGCCGTGCCGTCGAAAATCTTCAGCGGCTCCTTGATCGATTCAATGTCGATGTTGTTCTCGACCAGAAACGGTGCGCCCGCGAGACCCCGAACCGGCTTGCGCGTCACCATCCGGACCGAGTGGATTTCGCCGACGGCGGCTGCCGTCACTGCATCGAGGCCAATCAGTGCACCGGTCGGCACCACGATCTGCCCGCCGTTTTGCCGCGCGAGTTCGATCAGGTCTTCGTTCTCGAGCAACGCGCCGGCGCTGAGCACGATCGCGGTTTTTCCCCGTTCCACGAATGGCGCCACGATTGATCGCAGGAGTTTCGCAGGCGCGCATTCGATGACGACATCGGCGACATCGGAAAGCCCTTCGATCGGCAGGACAGCCGGAGGGTTCTTCAACGTGCCCAGCCAGTTGCGGTGCTTTTCGGGGTTCTGCACCGACACGGCAGCAAGCGAGAGCCCGTCTATGCCCTGGTCGAGCGCCTCGGCGGCTCCCTTCCCGATCGGACCTAACCCCGCAATCGCCACGCGAAGGGTTTTCTCGGAGCTTTTCGTCAAATTCGCCATAGGGTTGGCTTCTCTTCTTCGAGTTGGCCGCTGCGGCTAACTCCCTGTTGCCGCTTTATAGGCCGCCTCTCATGGCGGCGGAAGGCGTCGGGCCGCGGGCTAGACCTGCCACTGCCTTCGGTTTGATCATCCGATCGCCTGAAAAATGATCTTTGTTGCCCTCACAAAATGCGATTTGCTTGCCGTGGTTTTTCGCGCGCCCCGCCAACAGAAGGGCGCAGGTCTTTCAGGGAGCGGGACATGAACGGGCTTGGCGGACTTAACAAATCGCCCAATGGCGTGGTGATCGGGCTGGTGCAGCTTCAACTGCCTGTGGTCGTGACCAGGGCCGACCTCGCCCTTCAGACCGAGCGGATCGTCTATATGGTCGGCAAGGCGCGCCGAAATCTCGGCACCATGGATCTTGTGGTGTTCCCGGAATACTCGCTGCACGGCCTGTCGATGGACACCAATCCCGCGATCATGTGCCGGCTCGATGGCCCGGAAGTCGCGGCCTTCAAGAAAGCCTGCATCGACAACAATATCTGGGGCTGTTTCTCGATCATGGAGTTCAACCCCGACGGCAACCCCTACAATTCGGGCCTGATCATCGACGATCAGGGCGAGATCAAACTCTACTACCGCAAATTCCACCCCTGGATTCCGGTCGAGCCGTGGGAGCCGGGCGACATCGGCATTCCCGTGATCGAAGGCCCGAAGGGCGCGAAGATCGCGCTGATCATCTGCCATGACGGCATGTTCCCGGAAATGGCGCGGGAATGCGCCTACAAGGGCGCCGAAATCATGATCCGCACCGCCGGATACACCGCCCCGATCCGGGAGAGCTGGCGCTTCACCAACCAGGCCAACGCATTCCAGAATCTGATGGTGACCGCCAACGTCTGCATGTGCGGCTCCGACGGCTCGTTCGACTCGATGGGCGAAGGCATGATCGTGAATTTCGACGGCAGCATTCTTGCCCATGGCACGACCGGCCGCGTCGACGAAATCATCACCGCCGAAGTACGTCCCGATCTCGTGCGCGAAGCGCGGATCAACTGGGGCGTCGAAAACAACATCTACCAGCTCTGGCATCGCGGCTACGTCGCGGTGAAGGGTGGCGCGATGGATTGTCCCTACACCTTCATGCAGGACATGGTCGCCGGCACCTACCGGCTTCCCTGGGAAGACGAAGTGAAGATCACCGACGGCACGTCTTGCGGTTTCGCCGCACCGACCCGGATGTTCGGCGCCAGAACCAACAAGGCGGCGGAGTAGTTTTCGTAAGCAGCTTTAATGGGCGTGACGATGAAGATGCGCCCGCGGTCGAGTGAACGACTTGCGGCCGCGCTTGAAGCCCCACAGTGGCTGCGCCAGCGTGGCGACGGCGTCCGTGGGGTTGGTCGCGTCAAGACATACGAGATCGGCCGGCGCACCGACCTTGATGCCGTAATCCTTGAGCCGCATCAGCTTCGCCGCCGAGCCCGTGATCATGTCGAGGCATCCGGCGAGATCGGCCGGGCGCGACACATGGCAGACATTGGCATAGAGGTTCGCCATCCGGATCAGCGATCCGTCGCCATAGGGCGTGAACGGATTGAGGATGTTGTTGGTGGAAATCGAGCAGGTCACGCCAGCCTTGCGCAAGGGTTCGGCCGGCACGACGCCGCGCGGCACGGCGTGATCGTGGCTGCGGCCCATCAAGTGCAGATCGGTCGAGGGCAGAATCGTCACGGCGACGCCGGCATTGGCCAATCGCGCGGCGATTTCGCCAAAACGATCGGGCGGCAGCAGCGACATCTGGGTGACGTGACCGACGGCCACCCTTCCGCCGCGGCCGAACTCCTCGGTCTTGCGGCAGACATATTCGATCTGCATGTTCTGCGTGGTCTCGGCGAGATCGAGATGCATGTCGATTTCGGCGTCGAAGTCGCGGGCAATCGCAAAGATACGATCGATCTGCGCGCGCGGGTCGGTGTCGAAATACGGCACCGCGCCGATGGTGCGCGCGCCGCGGCGCAGCCCCTCGATCAGCAGTTCTTCGGTGCCGGGATAGTTGGTCATCCCCTCCTGCGGAAACACGCATATTTCGACGTCGATGGCCCAGGCATAGTCGCGCGCGAGTTGTTCGACCCCCTCAAGCCCGATCAATCCGATGCCGGGGTCGAGTTCGACATGGGTGCGCATCCGCATCGTGCCGTGCTTGATGCAGCGCTCCAGCGTTTGTTGGCCTCGGGCATAGACGTCCTCGACCGTAAAGCCGCGCTTGGCAGCGGCCGTTTCACGAACGGCCTCCGCTACGGTGCCCTCCTCGATACGACAGCGATCGAGGATGCAGGTCTTGTCGAGATGAATATGCGTTTCGATCAGACCGGGAACGACGAGACAGCCTTCGGCCTTCAGTTCAGGCCCATCGGCCGCCAACGCCGGAGAGATGGCCGCAATCGTCTTGCCCTCGAACGGCAATATCAGTGTTGACGAGTTCGCCATCGCGCAAGATGCGCGCATCCCGGACAATCAGATCCATCACTTCATCCAATTCACGAAGCAGAACCAAGATAGGCGTCGTCGATCATGACGCCGCGCAGTTCCGCAGGACTTCCTTCCGCTACCACGCGACCGCCGCCGAGGACATAGCCGCGGTCGGCAATCGCGAGCGCATAATCCGCCATCTGATCCACGATCAGCAAGGTCATGCCTTCATCCCGTAGCCGCGTAAACTGCTCGAACAATTCGGTAACGACAGCCGGCGCGAGCCCGAGCGACGGCTCATCGAGCAGGAGAACCTCGGGGCGAGCCAGCAGCCCGCGTGCAACGGCCAGCATCTGCTGCTCGCCGCCCGAGAGCAGACCGGCCGCCGTATGCAGACGCGGGCGCAGACGCGGAAACCTTGCGAGCATGTCCTCGATCTCGCTTGCGGCAAAATCGTCGCGCCGCGTCGCGCCGAGACGAAGATTTTCCGCAACCGTCAACTGCGGAAACACCTGTCGTCCTTCCGGCACCAGGATCAGGCCGGATCGCGCTACAAGCGGAGCCGAAAGCGACGTCAGATCTTTGCCGGCCAATCGGATGGTCCCGGTCACGGGCCGGATCAAGCCGCTCAAGGCCTTCATCAGGGTCGATTTGCCAGCGCCGTTCGGCCCGAACAGCGCAATCACCTCGCCGCGACCGACCTTGAGGCTGACATTGTCGAGCACGGCCAGCGGACCATAGCCGGCGCTCAACCCGTCCACCTCGAGCACCGGCGCTCCGGCCGTGCGTGAGACCGCCGGTCCGACCGACATCGTGGCGCCGAGATAAGCGGTCTTGACGGCAGGATCGTTGCGCACGACCGCGGGCGTCCCGGACGCAATGCGGCGTCCGGCGTCGAGCACCACGATCTCATCCGAAATCGACATCACAAGTGACATGTCGTGCTCGACGAGCACGATGGCGAGGCCTGCCCGCGCGAGCCGCTGCAGAAGGTTGCCAAGCCTGGCGGTGTCCGCTTCGCTGAGGCCTGCCGCCGGCTCGTCAAGCAGCAGCACAGCAGGCGCGGTGCCGAGCGCCCTCGCAATCTCGACCAGCCTGCGATCGACATGCGGCAGCGTGGCGGCCAGTCTGGTCTCCGATCCGGCGTAACCGACCAATGCCAGCAGCGCGCGCGCCAGATTCGCCTGCGCTTCACTGCGCCACGCGCCGCGCAAAATGCCGAGGCGGACATTGTCGAGCACACTCAGGCTCGCGAAAGGCTGCGCCGTCTGAAACGTGCGGGCAACGCCTGCGCGCGCGACGTGGTGGGCGGAAAAGCCGGTAATCTCCTGCTTGCCGACGCGTACCGTTCCTGCATCGGCGCGCTGAAACCCGCTGACGAGATTGAGCAGCGTGGTCTTGCCGGCGCCGTTGGGGCCGATCACGCTGGTGATACGGCCGGGAGACGCCATCATGTCGACACCCGCGACGGCGACCACGCCACCAAAGGCTACCCGCACGCCTTCCGCAGTCAGGCTTCCGCGTGCACCCGTAATATGGGCCAAAGCGAAATCGATATCCGGCCTGGCTTCGGTCAGGGACTTTCGGGGCCGCATGAGGTGCGCGAGCGCACCCGCAATCCCGCCCGGCGCTGCCCACAGCACGATCAGGAGTCCGGCGCCGAACACCAGCAGGCGATATTCCTCAAGACCCGCCAGCAGTTCCGGCAGCAACACGACCACTGCCGATCCGATCAGCGGCCCAAGCGTGCGGCCGGCGCCGCCGACGACGACCACCAGAAGAAACAGAATCGATTGCGAAAACGGGAACGAGCTTGGCGCGATGAAGCCGGTCAGCGCGGCCTGCAAGCCGCCGGCAACTCCGGCTGCGGCGGCGGCCAGCACAAAGGCGGCTGTGCGTACCGGTACCGGACTGATCCCGACGCCGCGCGCGGCGGCCGGCGCCGAGGCAAAGGCCTGCATCGCCAGACCAATGGGGCTTCGTGCGAGGTAATGAAACAGCACAAGCGCCGCCACACACAGCGCACACGCCAGCAAGGCCGTGCCGCCAGTGCCAAACGGCGGCGGAATTCCGGCAAGACCGCTTGAACCGCCGGTCAGATCGCTCCACTCGATCGAAACGGATTCGACGATAAACCCGAACGCAATCGTTACCATGGCGAGATAGGGACCGGTGACACGAAGCGCTGGAATTGAGAGAGCCGCTGATATCGCTGCCACCACGAGGACCGCAAGCGGCAGTGCTTCCCAGAAATTCAACCCGGCCTTGGTGGTGAGGATGCCAACCCCATAAGCGCCGAGCGCCACAAACCCACTTTGACCGAGCGACACCTCGCCGGCAAGACCAAGCAGCACGTTCAGGCCTATGCCTGCGAGCGCCGTCGTCGCGAGCATCCCAAGCAGGTAGGCATAATAGCCCGGCGCCATCAGGCAGACCGCGGCAACCGCGATGCTCGTCAACGCCGCGGCAATGACGATGGCGATGGTTCTCATACCCGCACCTTGGTCCGGCCGCCGAACAGACCCGATGGCGCCAGTACCAGAGCAGCAATCACGGCAGAGAAGGTTACGATCTGGGTGCTGCTCGAACCGAGCCAGGTCGTGGCGCAGGCTTCCACCAGACCATAGGCGAGACCGGCGATCACGACACCCCAGGGATTGGTCAGGCCGCCGAGAATGGCGACTGCAAAGGCCTTGATGCCGAACAACGTCCCCATGTCGTAGGCAACGTTATAAAGCGGCGCGATCAGGATGCCGCCGATCCCGGCCAGCAGCGCGGCGGCCGCATAGGTAAGCGCGATAAGACGCGTCACATCGATGCTCATCAGCCGCGCCGCGTCCGGATTTTCGACTGCGGCGCGCAGCTTCAATCCGAGTCCCGTCCGGCGCATGCCGAGGTGAACCGCAAGCGCCAGCCCCAACCCGACGATCGGTACCAGCACCTGCAGTGGAAAGATGCCGACATTACCGACCACCCATGGATCGTCGGCGAGCGATGACGGCAGCGCGCGCGGTTCCTTGCCGAACAGCACCATCACGACGTTGTCGAGCACGATGCCGAGCGCGACGGTCGCCATCAGCCACGCGTTGCTGCCGCGTGCCACAAACGGCCGAACTGCGATGCGCTCGACGATCAGGCCCCAGATCGCGCAAGCCACGAGCGCAAGCGGGACTGCGACCAGCATCGGCCAGTGCAGCCCCATCGCGACCGCGTAGCAGATCACCGCCCCCAGCATCACGGAGGAACCTTGCGCGAAATTCACCGTGCCGGACACGGCGAAGGTCAGCGTGAAGCCGAGCGCGATGAGACCGTAAATGCTGCCGAGGCTCAGCCCCGAGACAAGTGCTGTCGCAAGCATCTTGATCTTTAGCCGGTGACGGGCTCGATCTGATCCCCGTTATAGCGGACCATGACGTAGTCGTTTTCATTCAACGCGTCATGGTTCTCATCCGTGAAGGGCTTTGCGTAGTTCTTGATCAGACCATGATAGCTGTCGATGTTCAGCAAGCCTTCGCGCATCTTGGGACCTTCGGTCGAGCCGGCCTTCGTGATCGCAAGCGCAGTGAGTTGCATGGCGTCATAGGCATTGGCCACGCCAACCGGCGGCGTGACGTCGCCAGGTCCCTTGACGTCAGGGTATTTCGCCATCATCTCCGCAAGCACACGCTTGCCGACGTCGTTTTGCGGTCCGAAGAAGCTGTAGGTCTGCACGAAGTGCACCTTGCCGGCCCAGGAGCCTGCGAGTTCGGGGAAACGTCCGCCTGAAATGCCCCAATGCGAAACCACAGGCGCCACCCAGGCCGACTTCTGCAACGACTTCATCACCTGCGCCCCCGGCGCGGCATTGGCGACAAGGATGATGCTGTCGGCGCCGGCTTCCCGCAGCCGCTGCAATTGCGGCGTCATATCAGGATCCTTGTCGTCGAATTTCTCTGCGCCGGCGAGCTTGACGCCCGCCGCCTCTGCGGCCGCCGTGAGCCCTTTAAGATTGGACTCGCCCCAGCCATTGTTGACCAGCATCAACCCGGGCTTCTTGGCGCTGAACTTTGTCATGGCGTATTTGATCAAGGCGCGGTCGACCAGCGCGTCCACAGCCGAGACGCGGAAGACATAGTTCGGATTGGCGCCGTTGCGCGTGATGTTGGTCGCCGCCGCCCATACCCCCATGAAGGGCACTTTGGCTGAATTCACCAGCGGCACGATAGCCAGCGACACCGGGCTATCGATGCCGCCGTAGAGGATCACGGCGCCCTCCTTGTCGAGCAGTTCGCGGGCCGCGGTCTGGCCCTTGGCGGGGTTCGACTTGTCGTCGCGCCGGACGAGCTCCAGCATGCGGCCCCCGAGCAGACCGCCCTTGGCATTGATTTCATCGATCGCAATTTGAAGGCCGCGGGTAATTCCCTCGCCGGATTTCGCGGAAGGTCCGGAAAGCGCAGCCACAAGGCCGATCTTGATCGGCTCCGCCGCCAGCGCGGAACGGCCGATAAGGCTTCCCGCCGCAATGCCGGCAGGCAGAACAAGAGCTTGGCGACGCGTCAGATTGGTCGGCATGTGAGCAACTCCCCTTCATGATCTTTGCGGCTTGCTTGCAGCGTCAAATGGCTTTTTCGACGTGCACGGCCGTGTTCGGTTTCTTGAAGCAAACGGTATGCCACAACCCCGGAAATCACAACGGTATCCTGAATTGTGATCGCGTCTTACTGCCCGTCAAGGTGTTGGACTTGGCCACGGCGAGCGGGTCCTTGTCGGGAGCGGGCGCTGCAGCAAACTGGCTGGTTCCGCGAAGCGCATTCAATCCGCCCCCTTCATAGCCATCGTCGACCGGTTATTGACCGAACGACGAAGGAATATCGCAACGCAAGTGTGAGTTTTTTTTCCGGAAGCGCTCGTAGTGAAGCGCACGCCGGAGATAACCCATGACCAGATTCGCACTTCCTGCAATCACTGCCGTCCTGATGCTGTCGTCGGCAATCCCGGTGTCGGCACAAGCCGTCGGGCCGACCGTTTGCCGGATGCCGATTGAAGCGCTGGACAATGCTACGCCGCCGTCTCCAACCGCCAACGCGACGCTGGCTCGATGTGAGACTGCCACGCGGCCGTGGTCGGCACCCGTCGGTCATCGTCAGCCGCAGGCTGTGGATGCGCAGGCTGCCGATGTGACCTCATCGATATCGTCGATTGATCGGGCCCTGATGCAGGAGAACGCGAGGATCGATCGCCTGATCCAGGGCATTTGCAGAGGCTGCTGAAGGTAACACCGCAGACCGCATCCGCAGGCGCGCGTTCACTTCCGCGGCCGGCCCCGCTTGGCAAACACAGGTCCGGACGAGTTAACCGTGCACCGCAACAGACTCGCGAGCTTCAGCGCTTCGTTGCGTTCGGGGCCGGGAGGCAGCAAACGTGCGCGCTCCAGCGCATCCGCAGCGCGGATTTCCTGATCGATCCGGTCTGGTGCCCGTTGCGTTTCTTTCATCGTCGTTTCGCCGGCTGCGCTACCACGTCATGTAAAAGGCCAGCAAAATGCCGGCCTTAATAGACTCACAGAGAAGCAGCGTTATTCCCCCTCGCCTGACGCTTTTATGAAATACGGCCTGACGGCAGAGATGGTTCACCCTTGCCGAAGCTTCAAATACTTCTCACGCGGAGTTTACCGGTTCGCGCTATGACGCTGATCATTGCGTCGACGCGTTTGCATCCCCGCGCGAAGCATTCGCAAAAGTAGCCGCTGAGACGGGATGCGAATGTTAGAATCGGACCGCTAGTGCCCACTTTCCGAAGTTCGTGCTCCATCGCTGCACCCACTTCCACGAACTTCGGAAAGTTATGGGCACTAGCAAACCTATTGATTCTAGTGCCGCTTTTCTATTTGAAGTTCCTGGATCGAATTCGCCGCTTGTGGTGCAGGAACTTCAAATAGGCGGCACTAGTTCGTCAGCGTCCCCCATTGCGACACCATCTGCTCAGCGCCGCGCTGCGAAAGAGCAAAAATCGTATAGGTCGGATTTGACGCCCCTTCGGTCGGGAAGAGGCCCGGTCCAGCAACCCACAGGTTTGGGATTTCGTGGCTCTGGCCATAGCTGTTGACGACCGAATTCGAGGCGCCCGTGCCCATGATGGTGCCGCCGAGCAGATGGCTGGTTGGGATCGCGCCGCGGCTGGACCATGCTTCCTTTGCACCGGCCGCTTTTGCGACCTTCAAGCCGTCTTCCAGGTTGGCATTCCACAACGCAACCGCATCGTCCTGGAACGTGTGGGTCAGCTTGCCGAGCGGCATGCCGAACTCGTCTTTCTCGCTGGCCAGTTCGACGCGATTTTCCATCGCCGGCAGTTCCTCGCCGAACGCCTTGATGCCGGTGAGATTGCGCGCGGCGCGCTTCATGTAGTCGTCGAGTTCGGTCCCGAAGAGGTCGTGACGCGAATTGGCAAGGTCGGTCGTCTTGAGCGCAAACCCTGCCGTCCAGAACGTGCTGCCGAATGCACTCTTCTGGCTGGTCTTGGGATAGTGCTGATAGGACATGTACTGCACGGCGATCGTGCCCATCTGGTTCTGCACATCCTCGTCGAACAGCGCCCAGGTCGATGCCACCGTGTGCGACATCATGAAGTGGCCGACCAGCCCGCTGGCGTTCGACAACCCCTTCTGATGCTTGTCGGTCGCTGAATTCAACAACAGCCGCGGATTTTGCGCCGACCACGACGCAAGCAGCACGATGCTTGCTTCCTGCGTCTGCTTTTGATGCTTGTCGTCGTAGTATTCAACGCCGGTCACCCGCGTGCCCGCCTGATTGGTGAGAACGCGCGTCACCGTCGAGAGGGCGCGAACCTCCGCGCCCGCTTTTCGCGCCTCCCCGAGATACGTCACTTGAGGATTGGCGAGCGCCCCGATCGGGCAGCCGACATGACACCAGCCGTCATAGAGGCAGGCGGGACGTCCCTTGAACTCCACAGAGTTCATGCCGACCGGCGCCGACACCATCGGAATACCCGAGGCTTCCAGCGGCTTGATCCAGATGTTGCCGTTACGGAAGGTCTTCATCGGCGGCATCGGGTAAGCCTCGCCCGCAGGCCGCCACCGTTCCTCCGCCTTGGCGTCGCCGGATACGCCGATCTCGCGCGCCACCTTTTCGTAGAATGGGGCGACATCTTCATAAGCGATCGGCCAGTCATGCCCTCGGCCGTGCTCGCTCTTCATTCTGAAATCGGTCGGCAGCAGCCTCGGAAAATTCGCGTAATAATGCAGCGACGCACCACCGACGCCCCAGCCGCCTTGGGCGGCATAGGCCATTGGATTCTTGCCTTCGAGCAGGATCGGCGCACCCGCGGGCTTGATCCGGCGGCCCCAGATTTCCGAACTGATGAGATCGGACAACTCCCAATCAGGCCCGGTCTCCAGCAGCACGACCTTCTTGCCGGCCTTCGCCAGCACGGAGGCATAGACCGAACCCGACGCACCGGCACCGACGATGACAATGTCAACTTTCTCGTTGGTCATCTCACCACCTCTTTTCCGGCGCGATGTGGGCCATGTAGGGAATGCCGAGCGCTTCATAGCCTTCCATCGTGCCGTAAACGACATCGACGGCATCGGCGCGCAACACGGCATAGGCCAACGCGGCTGGCTTTCCCTTCCAGTCCTCGATCTTGTTCTGCCGCATACGGTCGACGAATTCGCGCTGATCCTTCGCCGTCAGTTGCGCGAATTCCTTGCCGAACGACTTCCGGCTGCTGTCGTCGATCGTCACGATCATGTTTCGATAGAACTCGGCAAATGGCGGACGGAAATTGAAGATGCGGGCTTGAAGCAGGGAATCCTGCGGCGGAACCGACAACTGCTGATCGATGTAATGGGCGATACCCGCTTCGCGCGCTTTCGGAACCAGGGTTTCGCCGAGAGCCTCGAGCGTTTCGCCCTGATGGAAGTCGAGCAGACGGAACGGAACGTTGCGCGCCCTCGCCTCGTTGGGCGTCATGAGGACTTCAACACCGCCGACCGAGAAGGCCAGCGTACCCAGCGTTGCGCCCTTCACAAAACCACGCCGACCAATGTTTGCCATGGTCTTCTCCCCCCGGAGCTATGTTTGTATTATTTTTTACGTGGCGATCGGTTCGCGGTATTACTTGTCAGCCCCGATAACGAGTTAAGGATAAAACGATGGCCCACGATGCGCCCCAGACAACCGGCCCAGGCAAACTTGTCATACGCAACATCGGTCTCATGCTCTCGGGCGCACTGGAAAAACCGATTCTGGATGCCGACACGATTGTTGCCGAAAACGGCAAGATCACTGCGATCGGCCGCTTCAAGGATCTCAACACCGAGGGCGCGACCACGATCGTCGATGCCAACGGCACTACGGTTGCGCCAGGATTGATCGACAGCCACGTTCATCCCGTCGCCGGCGACTGGACGCCGCGGCAAAATCAGATCGGCTGGATCGACAGTTACCTGCATGGCGGCGTCACCACCATGATTTCGGCCGGCGAGGTTCACATGCCCGGCCGGCCGCGCGACATCGTCGGAATGAAGGCGATGGCAATCTTCGCGCAGCGCGCGTTCTGGACGTTGCGGCCCGGTGGCGTGAAGGTTCACGCGGGCGCGCCGGTGATCGAATGCGAGATGGTCGAAGACGATTTCAAGGAATTGGCCGCGGCTGGCGTCAAACTGCTCGGCGAAGTCGGGCTTGGCGGCGTCAAGGACGGACCGACCGCGCGCAAGATGGTCGGATGGGCGCGCAAATACGGCATCCAGAGCACGATCCATACCGGCGGGCCTTCGATTCCCGGCTCCGGCCTGATCGACAAGGACGTCGTGCTTGAGGCCGACACCGACGTCGTTGGCCACATCAATGGCGGCCACACGGCGCTGCCCGACGATCAGATCCGTTGCATTTGCGAGGGCTGCAAGCGCGGGCTCGAACTCGTGCATAACGGCAATGAGCGCTCGGCGCTGTTTACGTTGCGCACCGCGCGCGAGATGAACGAGTTGAGCCGCGTCATCCTTGGCACCGATGCGCCGGCCGGCTCCGGCGTGCAGCCGCTCGGCATCCTGCGCATGGTCTCGATGCTGTCCTCGCTCGGCGAGGTGCCGGCCGAAATCGCCTTCTGCTTTGCCACCGGCAACACCGCGCGGATGCGCCAGCTCGATTGCGGCTTGATCGAGGTTGGCCGCGCAGCGGATTTCGTGCTGATGGACAAGGCGCAGCATTCGCCGGGCAAGACCCTTCTCGACAGCGTCCGGCTCGGCGACCTGCCCGGCGTCGGCATGACGATTATCGATGGCATCGTGCGCACGCAGCGCAGCCGCAACACGCCGCCCGCGACAAGGGTGCCTGAGATCGTCGGGCATTGATGGACAGGCGAACGCCGTCGCGTCATCAGATCATACGACAGCGAACGCGTTGGCATCAGTGCGTGGACCGTTCTGCTTGGGAGGGCGAAGCAGAGACCTCAAAGTCAAACCCATCGCCACGAAATGGCTCATCGACAAGTTCGAAGTGCCACCACTCCCTGGCGTAGGGACGAAAGCCTGCATCCAGCATGGTGGACTTCAGCATTTGGCGGTTGCGCAGTGCAGTGTCGCCTACGCCAGCATTTGACGTACTTGCCAACGCGTCCAGGCAGTCATAGCCGGTGCCAAAATCGATCGTTCCATCCTCGAACCTTTCGCCTTTTGGAGACGTGCATGCCTTGAGCGGCGGCGCGGGATCAGGCCTCGGCACCGATGAGAAAGCCGCCGGTACAATCCCCAAATCCACCGTGCTGCCCCGCGAGTGGGCCGATCGCGTTGCGAGATAGCCGAGCGCGAACAGCTTTTCCTTATCGGTGTTTGGATAGAATTCGGCCTTCATTTCGGAGCGCGTGGGATCTTTGCTCCAGTGAAGAAAATCATCGACTGCCCGCTTCGGCCGATAGCAATCCCAGACGATCAGCGAGAGCTTCTTCTCGGTGAGCTTCTTCTGCACGGCTTCGAGGGCCTTCGCCGCAGGTTCGCTGAGGATACACTCCGGTGCAAGGTACCCCCGGATGGGTCGACCCACGAAGTTATGAGATCCTGCATAGCGGATGTCTTGCACGATCGCAGGATCAATATCGCGCAAATAGACGAAGCCTTTGGGCAAGGCGGAACCCGCCACAGCAAAGCCCGGCAGCACGACGTTTATCAAGGCAACGCCAGCAGCGATGAGCTTGCCGGCGGCATTGGCCGCCAAACGTCCGGAAGAGATGCGAGGCCACGTCTTCACCGCACCATCAGGGCGGACCGAGGAAGGGTTCCTGCGGACCACAGAAATCCTTCGTGGCCGCAACGACAGCACTGCTGACGATGTCCCTGCGTTCCGGCGATTCCATCCTGAGTTCTTCATCCCGGTTGATGATGGAGCCTGCCTCCAGCAGGACGGCGGGCATGCGGGTTTTCCTCAGCACCACGAGTTGATCGTAGCTGTAGACGCCGGCTTCCTTGTCCAGCAGCGGGTGCTGGTAATGCCCCATGATCGGCAAGGTATATTGCAGAGCATATTGCAGGCCACGCGCCTTCATTTCCTTAGCCACCATTTCGGCGAATGAGAGGCTCGTCTTGAAATCCGGGTTGTCGCGGGAGACGAAGACGGAGTAACCGCTGAAGCGGTCGCTGTAATGGCTCTTCTTGCCCTCGAATTCCCAATCCTCGAGCAATTTGTTGGGCACGGAGTCATGGTGGATCGAAAGGAAGAGATTTGCCTGCAAATCGTTTGCCGCCGCAACTCGCTTGAAGAGACTGGGCTTCGCCTTGCCCTCGGTCACGAGCAGCCTGGTCTCCACAAAACCTTCGGCCTTCAATTTCTCCTCGATCTGTCGTGCAAGGCGCAGATTGAAGGTGAACTCGGGGATGTTGCGGGCGCTGGTCGCACCTTCCGACTCGGCGGTATGCCCCACATCCAGCACGATCCGGAATTTCTTAGGCTCGCATGTCGATGGGACCATCTTTAAAGCAGAGGGGCCCAGCGGTCCGAGCGCAGCAACCTTGACATGATGGGGTTTTGGCAAGGCAGCGCGCCTGGCTGATGTCGCGCGCTTGGATGGCGCGACGTGCGCAGAGGCGTTGCTGTGCTTTGGCGAGCCCTTGAAAGCATCCGTCAACCAGTTGGCCTCGCTGGCCTCGATCGGCAGAAGCAATAACGCTGTTATCGCAGCGATGACCGCGCGGCGGCAGGGAACGCCGACGCCCAAGCTTACGATTTTTTTAACCCACGACTGCAATCCCTGCGTTCCCCGAAATTGAACTTTCGTTCGCGCCCCGTTGCACAGGGCGACATTAACAGGGATTTTCAATCGGGAGTTACCGAAAATATATTGGCAATTCGGCGAGTAGCGCCCTTTGAGGGCTGCAGCCTATGGCTTCCTCGCCTTGATCTCGTCAAATTTGGAACGCGCCTGTTCAAATTTGGCATTGAAGAGCCACATCGCATCAAGAATTTCCCGAAAGGTTGCGGATGTTTTCGTCCTGTCAGCCCGTCCGAAGGCGAAAATACTGTTGTTTCGCAGATATCCCATGACCGTCGGGTCGGAAATTCTGAAGTTGAGCAGGTTGCCCGACCTCAGCGCAGCCCTGGTCGGAGTGGGAATGATTTGCATCAGCTCGAACAGCTTCATTTGATCGATCGGATCGGGCAGTATTTTTCCGAGTCCGGCCACTTGCGGGAAGATGTCGGCGTGGGTGCTCATCAAGCCGTCCCGTACGGCGGTCCAGTGGTTGAGTCGATGATCGAGATTGCCTATCCGCGCCTCTTCCTTGTCGTCGCGAACGCTGAGCGCAGGATCGAAGGACGTGATCGTCTTCTTTATCGCGAACCACTTTTTTTGGCCGATTTGATCTTCGGATGGGTCGGTCTGCAAACTTCCCTTGTACTTGTTCGAACGCGCGTTCCCGGCGTTCTGTATACCGTTGGTCTCGGCGAAGAAGATCCCCAGGCTGATACGGCCTACCGCTTCGGCGTTCGCCGGATCGAGACCTTTGGCTCGCGCAATCGCAATTCCCAAATCGGCGACATCCTTGAATGGCGTATCCGATTTTTGCGCATTGGCGGGCGGCGCATCCATCACGTCGAAAAGCTTCCTGTACTCGTCGAGCAGTTGCTCGTTGTCGGCGTCAAAATACGCCGGAGGGATTCCGAATTTGTTGGGCTTTCCGATTTTGGACGGAAGCGCGTCGGTGAGGTCCTTGTACGCGCTGATCGTATCGTTCCGTGCCAGGTAAAGTGCCTGTCCCGGCAAGTTCGGCAATTGCCGGCTTGAATTGATTTGTACGCGCCGCTGGCGCAGGATCAGCTCGAATGTGTTCAGAGCACTGCGGTACGCATCGAGTGCGTCCGACTGCTTGTTCGCGAGCAAGCCCTTCTGGCCCATTGCTGGCGATATGAAATTGAGGCCGCCGACGGCAGGCGAGAATGAGCCAATCGCATTGATGACTGCATCGCCAGCCGCGAACACCAGCGGCGCGAGGAGAAGTCCGAGACCGACAACAACCCTCGGCATAGCATTATAAATCTTCGTCCCCAAGGAAGCCCCCAAGACCTACGTTCTCGAATTATGAACTCCATCCACCCGCCGGAGGGCTCGACACGGTTTTCGAGAATTTCCCCGGCAAATCAGTCAGGCCGGCCGCTCATCGCGAAAGACCCCAATTGCCAAAGGTGACGCCTGGCTTCATCGGTGTCTTGTCGCCCTCCTCCTTGAATGCGAAAGTGATGCCGGCGCGGATTTCGTTGACGGGATGACCGTCCACGATCGCGTAGCGAAACGCGGCGTCGAGCGCGAGATCATGGTCGACTTGCCAGATCGCGCCGACGAGCACCGAGCGACTCTCGCTCTCGGTCCATACCTTGTCATAGAACGTCTCAAACACCGGACGCACCTTCCAGGTGATTGGCCCTTCGAGGATGAGGTCTAGAAACACCTCGGCTTGATGGTCGCGGGTGAGATTGGTTTCCACGTTGAAGTGCGCTGTGCCCCAATCCCAACGCTGCGAAACGATGCCCGCCCAACTGAATCCCACACCGGGATCGGCGTTGATGCCGGGCAAGAGCGGTCCGAATTCGGTGGCGATGCTGACGCCGGACTGTCCCTGCAACACACCGGGCTTGACGACGTATTTGAGAAACGCGCCGGTGGCCTGGATGCTGGGTTCGCCACCCCCCGTGATTGGCGATAACATCTCGGTCTGCAGCACCGCCTCCCAGCGGTCGGCGAAGCCGTAATTGTAGACGACGAAGGGTGCGACGGCGGCCGATTGCGATCCCGTCCGTTGCCAACCGAACGGCTGAAGCTCAATTTCGACCTCGTTGAGGTCGGCGACCCCCGCGTCCGTGCCGTCGAAGGGCCGATAGGCCGCGGCGGGCTGCGCGTAGACACACAGCACGGTCACGATGGCCCAGCCCGTTCCGACGGAAAAGCGGGTCAAGCTCCGACGCAGACCTCCGGGTTGATCGGATTTTAGGGCCACCCTCACCTCATCGCGACATTCGCCAGGGCGAACGATCCGGCCATGACTCCAGCGCCGTTTCCGCCCACTCGACTGACTTGTCAGTGTGGCAGACATTGCAGGCGTTGGGAATCTTCAACGCCTCGGTTTCGCCGGGCGTAACAAAATGGAACGTATGACTGCGAACTTTCTGGTCGGAAATGGTCTCTTCGATCTTCGGCATATGACAGGCGATGCATTCATTGCCCGGACTACCCGCCTTGTGATGGGTATGGGCCTCGACGCTGGGCGCATGCGGACCGGCTTGCGCATTCGGGCCGTGGCAATCCAGGCATAGCGCATTGCCGGGTTTACGCACCATGGCAACGTTCTCGGTGCCATGCGGATCGTGGCAGGAAAAGCAGGTGACGCCGCGGGCATACATCAAGCTTTGGGCGAAATCGTTACCCTGCATCCGGTTCTTGTGCGCGGTGCCGTCCGGAAAGTGCGTAAAGGTAAGATCGCCGAGCTTGTGCTCCTCAAGCTTCCAGTAATCCTTGAGATTTTTGCCCACATCAAAGCCGACCGGCCAATCGTAATACTTGCCTTCAATTGGGTTGTTGAGGGGCTGACCTTGCGAATGGCACTGGATACAGGTGTCGCTGGCGTGAACGTAGTCGAGGCGCCCCGGATTGAGGATGTTATCGCGAACCGGCTTTTTGGCGTGCGCCTCGCCCGGACCGTGGCATCTCTCGCAGCCGACATTCCACTCGGTGACGGTCTTGGTCTTGATGTCGTAATTCACCGAATGGCAACCGTCGCAGAGCGGCCCCGTTGGACGCTGGAAATTATCGGGCGGATAGAAGGTCGCCCACCAGTCGCCGCCATTGGGGACGAAATACTTGCGCCAGACTTTGTGCGCGACATCCCATTGGACGGGAAGCGGGAAATAATCGTCGCCGATCTTCTTGAAGTACCGCTGCTTCCAGCGGCTGCCGTAAACGAGGGCGACGTCGTCCTTGGTAAAACTATAGACCGGATTGGGTTGTGAGAGATCCGGGATGATGGCGTCTGGATGTTCGCGGGGATCGCGCACAACATTGGCCATGCGGGTCTTCTTCCATCGCGCATAGACCTCCTCATGGCATCCCTTGCAGGCGACCGAGCCGATATAATGACCGTAATCCGGCGGCGCTGCCGTCGGTGCGGCTGGAAGCGCGGGGGCTGCCTCGGGCGTCATCGGCGCTACCTCCGGCAAGTGCCGGACGTAGCTCACGAGCTGCCAGGTCTGACGGTCGGGCAGATTCCAGGCGGGCATGCCGGTGTTACGAATGCCGTTGCGGATATGATAGAAAAGTTCGCCGTCCGAAGTTGCCTGGATTGCAAACGAACGAAGTGCCGGTGGACGCGGATACTGGTTGCCACCGATTGTGGTTTTGCCTCCCCCATCATAGGCGTGGCAGGTTTCGCACTTCTCCCGGTAAAGGTCGTGCCCTGCCGCAATGCTAGCGGGGTCGTCCTTTAGCGGATTGATGGCCTTCTTCGCGGCATCCGGAACGCTTTGATGCAATAGCCAGGTCGCGACCAGCGTCTCGGCTGCCGGCGGCTCCCGAACCGCGCTCGACAGACCCGGAACGAAAATGGCGTAGAGGGAACCGCCGAGAATGGCGATTGCTGTAAGGACGCAGACCACCCAGATAAGGGCGTTTCTTCGTCGTCGTGTGTCGGGAGAATCTGGCTGAATCGTTGACATGCTGCGCCCTTGGGGAACCGGACGCGATTCTTGGGCATGTCGCCTGAAAGGGGAGATCGCAATCCCCACGCCTCATAAATATCAGGGCGACTCGGACTGTCAAGCATGCCAAAGCGCCGCGCGGCTCGCTCACCGCAATTTTTCGAGCAGCGCCACCAGCATCTCGCGCTCGCGGGAATCGAGCGGCGCCAACGTCTCCCTGGAAATTGCCAGCGCATTGGACGCGACTTTCTCGGCCATTTGCTGGCCTGCCCGCGTCAGACTGACGCGCAGACGCCGACCGTCCTCGGGGTCGGCGCTGGTCTCGGTGAGGCCGCGCGCGGTGAGGCGGTCGACCACGCCCTTGATCGTGGCGGCGTCCATCGCGGTCAAACGACCCAACTGGTTCTGTGAACACGGCCCGGTTTCGGTGAGTTTGGCAAGTGCTGCCCACTGCGTCGGCGTCAGCTCGGCCCCGATGTCGCGGGCAAAGATCACGGTGTGACGTTGCGAGACCTGGCGCAGGATGAAGCCGATCTGTTCGTCGAGCACGTAAAGCGACCGCGACGGCTTCGCACTGCGCCTCAGTGGAATTTCCCTGCTCATCCCCGCCCTCGCGCCGGTTTCATTCGCCGCCTTCACAATGCCAGATGCGCGTCGCGGATATCCGGACGCGCATCGAGCTCGGCCATGGTGCCGGAGAAGCAGATGCGGCCGCGCTCGATGATGTAAGCGCGGTCCGATATCAGCCGCGCGAAATGCAGGTTTTGCTCGGAGACGAGCAAGCTGACGCCTTCCTTCTTCATGGTCAGAATGGCTTCGACCATCTGCTCCACGATCTTGGGCGATAATCCTTCGGACGGTTCGTCCAGCAGCACCAGCGACGGGTTGCCCATCAATGTCCTCGCGATGGTGAGCATCTGCTGCTCGCCGCCGCTCATGCGCCCACCCGGCCGGCCCCGCATCTCCGCGAGGTTGGGAAACAACTCGAACAGCCGCTCGCGCGTCCATTGCGGCGCATTTTCCCGTGGCGGCTGGCGGCCGACTTCGAGATTTTCCTCAACCGTCAGATCGGTGAAGATGCGCCGTTCTTCGGGCACATAACCAAGCCCGCCGCGCACGATTGCATGCGTCGGCAGGTTCGATATCTCGCGGCCCTCGAACTGGATGCGGCCGGAACGCCGTGCGACGAGACCAACGATCGAACGAAAGGTCGTGGATTTTCCGGCGCCGTTGCGTCCCAACAGCGCAACCGCCTCACCCTCGCCGACCTCAAGCGCGACGTCGAACAAAATGTGCGCCGGGCCGTAATGGCTGTTGAGGTCCTGGACGGAGAGTTTCACGGCGAAACCCCTTCCCGATGACGCGCGTCGTAGACCAGGCCTTCGCCGAGGTAGATGGCGCGGACCTCTGCGTTGCGCCGCACTTCTTCCGGCGAACCCTCTGCGATCAAGCTGCCGCGATTGAGCACCAGAATGCGGTCGGCGTGCTCGAACACGACATCCATGTCGTGTTCGGTAAAGAGAACGCCAATCGATTTCTCCCTGGCGATCTGGGCGGTCAGCCGCATCAATTCGATCCGTTCGCGCGGCGCCATGCCGGCGGTCGGCTCGTCCATCAGCAGCAGTTTTGGCTGATTGGCGAGCGCAATCGCCAATTCCAGCCGTTTCAGATCGCCGTAAGCGAGCTCGCCGCAGGCGCGTTTTGCGAAGCCGCCCATGCCGACGAGCTCGAGCAGGCGATCGGCCTCTTCTTGCGCATATTGCGGCATCGAGGAAAAGAAGTTGAACAGCTTCCTGTCGTGCGAAGACAGCGCCACCTGAACATTCTCGCGCACCGTCATGGTCGGGAATGTCGCTGTAATCTGGAACGTGCGCCCGACACCGAGCCACCAGACCTCCCGCGGCTTCAAACCGGTGCAGTCGCAGCCGAGCAGTTGAACCCGCCCGGCGTCGGGCGTGGTCTGGCCATTGAGCATGTTGAAGCAGGTACTCTTGCCCGCACCGTTCGGGCCGATCAGCGCGAGGATTTCACCGGCTTGGAGCGCAAACGAGACGCCGCGCACGGCGTGCACGCCACCATAGGATTTGCTCAACCCTTCGACCAACAACAAGGGAGCAGTTTTGCTCATTCGGCGGTCTCGACTTTCGAGGCAAGCAGAGCGGCTTTGACCGACGACGGCCGGCGATGCCAAATGGCTTCCACCGTGCCGACAATACCCTTGGGAAAGGCCACAACGACCAGAACGATGAAGCCGCCCAGCACGAGCTTCGACCACTCGGTCTGGCTGACCAGCCAGATCGAGAGCGCCTTGTAGACGATGGCGCCGACGATCGCGCCCGAGACGGTCTCGACGCCGCCGAGCAGCACCATGACCAGCGCATCGACCGACAGGGGAATGCCGAGGACGTCCGGAAAGACGCTACCCTTGAGATAAGCGAATAGCGCGCCGCCAATTCCGGCCGCGAGGCCGGCAATGACAAAGGCCGTCCACTGGATACGCTTGCCGTTGATGCCGATAGCCTCGCCGCGCAGCGGCGAATCGCGGGTTGCTCGCAACGCAAAGCCGAAGGGCGAGAACATCGCGATCCGAAGCGCGCCCACCACGAGCGCGGCAACCGCGAGCGATAGCCAGTAGAAATGCGAAGGACTCGCCGCCCAATGCTCCGGCCAGACGCCCAGAATGCCATTGTCGCCGCCAGTCAAGTCGACCCACTGAAAGGCGATCGACCAGACGATCTGCGCGAAAGCGAGCGTCAGCATCGCAAAATAGACGCCGGACAGTTGAACGGCGAAGAAACCAAATACGGCTGCGCCGAGCAGGCCGAGCACGGGCCCGAGCAGAAGCGCCGCGATCATCGGCAGGCCCGCAAGCTTCGCCGCGAAGGCCACGCCATAGGCGCCGAGGCCAAAATAGGCCGCGTGTCCAAAAGAGGCGAGCCCGCCGGCCGACATCAGGAAATGCAGGCTGGCGGCAAAGATCACGAAGATGGCAATCTCAGCGCCGACGTTGAGCGCGTAATTGCCGGCAAAGAGCGGCAGCGAAGCGGCGAGCAGCAGTGCGATCAGCGGCCGCGATGCGTTCATTCGAGGTCAAAATGCGCCACGGATGGACGGCCAATCCCGGCGTGCGGCGGGCCGGGGCTTCCGCCCGGCCGAGCAGCCCCCAGGGCCGCACGATCAGGACGACCGCCATCACCAGAAACACCAGGATGATGGAAATCTTCGGAAAGATCAGAATGCCGAAGGCATTCAATTCGGACACGAGCACCGCCGCAACGAAGGCGCCGACGACGCTGCCGAGGCCGCCGATCACCACGACGACGAAAACATCGACGATGACGCGCAAATCCATGGCGTGGTTCGCGGCGTCGCGTGGAATTTGCAGCGCTCCGGCAAGTGCTGCCAGAAACACGCCGAGCGCAAACACGGATGTGAAGAGCCATTTCTGGTTCACCCCGAGCGCTGCCACCATGTCGCGGTCCTGCGTCGCGGCGCGGACAAGAACACCCCAGCGCGTGCGCTGGAACACCAGCCAGAGCAGGCCGAGTACGGCCGGCCCCAACACAATCAGGAATAGGTCGTAGCTTGGAATTTTCTGACCGAAGAAATCGAGCGCCCCTCTCAGGCCCGGCGCTCGCGGGCCGACCAGATCGTTCGGACCCCAGGTGAGCACCACGAGATCTTCAACCATCAGCGTCAGGCCGAAGGTCGCCAGCAACTGGAACAGCTCGGGCACGTGATAGATCCGCCGCAGCAGCAGCATTTCGACGACGACGCCGATCGCAGCCACAATCAGCGACGCGGCCAGAATGCCGCCCCAAAATCCGAGCGCGCCGGAAAAACGCGCGGTCAGCGTGAACGCCACGTAGGCGCCAAGCATATAGAACGCACCATGGGCGAAATTGACGATCCGCGTGACGCCGAAGATGATCGACAGTCCTGAAGCGACCAGAAACAGCGAAGCGGCGCTGGCAAGCCCGGTCAGGAACTGAACGAAGTAAAAGGCCATGGGCGGGTTTGCTTTCTTATCCCTCCCCCGCGGAACGCGCGGGGAGGGAAGGCCGAAGCGAAGCGCAGGCCAGGGTGGGGGCTGCAATGCGTGGAGAGGCCCCCCACCCCGACGTTCGCCTACAGCTCACGTCGACCTTCCCACCACTCGCTACGCCCGCGGGTGGAGGGATAGCAAGAAGCTCCTCACTCCTTCGGTCGCATCTTTTCGACTTCAGCATCGCTCGGCTGATAGTCGGAGCCCTTGCGATAGACGGAATCGACCATCACGCCCTTTCCGTCCTTGAGCGCGGTCTTGCCGACAAAGGCCCCCAGCGTCGACTGATGATCGATCTTGCGGAAGGTGATCTCGCCAAAGGGAGACGGCAGCGACAGTCCCTCGGCGGCCGCAATCATTTTCTCCGGATCGGTCGAGTTCGCCTTGGTCAGGATGGCGGCCGCCGCCTTGATCGTCTCATAACCGACGATCGATCCGAGCCGCGGATAGTCGTTGTATTTGGCCTGATAGGCTTTCAGGAACGCATCGTGGTCCGGCGTCTTGATCGAATACCAGGGATAGCCGGTGACGATCCAGCCTGCCGGCGTTTCGTCCTTGAGCGGATCGAGATATTCCGGTTCGCCGGTGAGGAAGCTCACGACCTCGCGACCCTTGAACAGGCCGCGCGTGTTACCCTCGCGCACCAGCTTGACGAGATCGGCGCCGAATTCGACGTTGAGGATCGCGTCGGGATTGGCTGCCGCAACCGCCTGCACCACCGGACCCGCGTCGATCTTGCCTTGAGGCGGCCACTGCTCCTCGACCCACTGAATGTCCGGCCGCTTCTCCGACATCAGCTTCTTGAACACCGCAACCGCCGACTGGCCGTATTCATAGTTCGGCGCAATCGTCGCCCAACGCTTGGCCGGCAGTTTCGCGGCGGCTTCCACCAGCATCGCTGCCTGCATATAGTTGGAGGGACGCAGACGGAAGGTGTAGCGGTTGCCCTTCGACCAGGTGATCGCATCCGTCAGGGGTTCGGCGGCAAGGAAAAACACCTTTTTCTGTTTGGCGAAGTCGCTGACCGCGAGCCCGATGTTGGACAGGAACGTGCCGACCAGCATCGAGACGTTCTCGCTCGACACCAGCTCGTTGGCCGCGGTCTGGGCCTCGGCCGGCTTGCCGCCATCATCCTTGGAGATGACGACCAGCTTCTTGCCGTTGATGCCGCCCGCGGCATTGACCTCCTCGACCGCGAGCTGCCAGCCCTTGCGGTAAGGTTCGGTGAAGGCCGGCAACAGCGAATAGCTGTTGATCTCGCCGATCTTGATTTCGCCGCTCTGCGCAAAAGCGCTTGGCGTGAGACCCGTAAAGATCAAGGCCAGCGCCGCGCCCAATAAAACTCTTCGTTGCATACCGAACCTCCAGCTTCGATCCAATAAAACTATCGTAACCCGTCTTCGCCCTTGATCTCGCTCACCGTCAAGCCGCCAACCCGCGGCAAAGGCCGGCCGCTGTCGGTGACCGCCAGCGCGACCATGATCTCATTGGCGCGCGGCGCATCGTTGATCTGCACCTCCATGCCGTCGAAATGGCTCCTGACAAACGCCGCGTCCTTGTGGCCGAGCGGAATATCGAGCGTGGTGCCGGGGCCGCTGCGCTTCTTTGACGACGGGATCAGCGCCGCTCCTTTGCCTAACGCCTTGCGCACCGGCGTCCCCATCTTTGGATGCAGAATCGCGGCCGCATGCTCCAGTTCGCCATTTTCGCCGACCGCCGCTGCCTTGCCGTAGCTGTGCGCCCTGGCGCCGTCGATGCCTAAGGCCGCGACTGCTTTTTTCGCCAGCAATTCACCGAGCTCCTCGCCGATCGAAATCAACGGGGAAAGATCTTCCACATATCGCCCGGCAAAGGGGTTTTCAATCACCGCAATCGCGGCGGCCCGCCGCGTCGGAGGGCTCACGCCCTTCCCCATTTCCATCAACGTTTCTTCGACGACGGTAACAATCTTCCGTATGACTACGCTCATGGAAGCACCTTATTCCTCAGATGGCAGCAACCGTGGAATGCTCATGCCTGGATCATACTTTCGTTGAGCTGCCGTAGCGGCCGCCGAAAGGCATTTGCATCCAAGTTTTTCGCACCGATGGCGCACGTTTCGCCAGATAATTGTAAGACCGCGGCTTCGATCAGGCCGCGCGCCAGCAATTGGCGGGCCGTGGCCGCACCGGCCTCCAGCGCGACGGCAATCTCGGATTTCTCGAGAAAGCCGACGTCCCGCGTCACCAGCCGTGAACCGAGATCGCTGTCCGGCTGAAGCTCGTTCGCCGGACAGCGGATAACGGCGGGATGACCGGGCAAATCGACGGCATTGGCGATGATCGTCGCCGCCGCGTCGGCCTGGGCCGCGGTTGCCGCCAGCACGGTCACGGCATCGGCGATGCCGAGCGAGAAACTGCGCCCGAGCCGGCCGCTGGTCGCAATGCCACGCGCGCGATCGCCGGCGCGGATCACCGCCGTTCGCATCAGCCCAAACGTGTCAGGCCGGTCGATCAGACCGACAGTGAATGTTTCGCCATCGGTCAAATGCAAGGCGATGTCGCCGCCGTTATTGACATAGGCGCGTCTCAGCGGCGCGGCCTGCACCATGGCGCCCAAAATTTCCTCCGCCACGCTGCCGGCGACCGCAGCCATCGGCGTGATGAAATCATCGTGCGCAAAGGGCTCAACCGCCGCATGCATGCGCCGCGCGACGATGCCTCGCAATGCGCAACGCTTGGGATCGGCGGCCGTTCGCAACAAAGCCAACTCATCACAGAGTTCGTCGAGCAGGCCGGTAAAGCGGCCGATCGCGGCGGCGTAGGCCGCGTCGAGATTTGCGCGAGATCCGTCCGCCTCCACGATCAGGTCGATCGGGCCGTCCTGCAAATGCAGGCGCTTGCCGTCTTTCAACCATCCGACCTGCGGCTGCCGCGTCATGACCGCTCTCCCGCTTTCGGCCGTGGCGCTGTGACCAACCGCGCCTCGTCGGTCTTCAGCGAAGCCAAGGGGCGAACATGATCCATATGGCCGCCGAGCGCGGCATAATCCGACAATCGCATCGTGAACTCGATCGGCGCCACCAATGCCGGCGTCGGCACGTAACCAAATGCGCCGGCCGGCAGCCGCGTGACATCGACCATGAAAGTAATGCCGCCGCCCGGCCAGACGTAGACCGGCGCGCCGCCGCTCGTGACGCGCGTCAGCGCGTCCTTCACCGAACGCGTCAGTCGCACCGGATTGTCGGTGACGCCGGCGCGCAGCGAACCGCCGGCACCGCCCATGAACAGCACGGTGCACAGCGCCGGCTCGCAATTCTCCTGAATTCGCTCGACCGAAAACCTCAAGTCCGCCGGCATGGTCTTCTCGACCGGCCTTAAACCCTCGTCGAGTTCGTAATAAGCGGCGTGTTCGCCCGTCGTCGAGACCATCAATAGCGTCGTGCCGGGCTTGGCAACCTTCGGATCGAACGGCCCCAAAATCGTCAACGGGTCTGATATTTGCGTGCCGCCCCAGCCGGTGCCGGGCTCGGCAACCTGGAAATAGCGGCCGGGTGTCGAGCGCCGTCCCTTCATCTTGATGCCGGTATCGGCGATATCCAACACCTTGCCCGCCTGATGCTCGGAGAGCACGCCGGTGATGTGATCGTCGACGACCACGACCTCGTCGACCTTGCCGTGCCACTGCTTGGCGAACATGCCGATTGTCGCCGAACCGCACCCGACCCGCATCCGTTCCTCGGCCGCGCCGTTGACGATGGGCGGATAGCCGGCCTGCACCACGACCGTCGCGCCGCCGTCGATCGTCAGCTCGACCGGCTTGCAGTTGCTCAAGTCCATGAGCGCGTCGCAGGTGACGCGGCCTTCCTTCTTCGATCCGCCGGTTAAATGATGAACGCCGCCAAGCGACAGCATCTGCGAGCCGTACTCACCGGTTGTGACATGCCCCACCGCCTCGCCCTGCACGCGCACCGTTGCAGTCTCGGGCCCGAGGAAACGGTCGGTATCGATCTTCACCTTGACGCCGCAATAGCTGAAGATACCTTCGGTCACGACCGTGACCATATCGACGCCGTCGATCTCCGAGGACACGATGAAGGGCGCGGGCTTGTAATCGGGATAGGTGGTGCCGGCGCCGATCGCGGTGACGAACACATCCTGCTCGTGGACGATTTTGCCGTCCCAGTCGCCGCCGGCCTGGAATGGCACCAGCCGTCCGCCATGCGACACCGTCCGCTCCAGAACCACATGCGGATCGACGCGCACCAACTGTCCGTCGTGATTGGCGTAACGGTCGCACGCACCGGCCGCGCCCGGCTTGATGTAACACATCACGGGGCACGCATCGCAGCGGATCTTGTCGGCGGCCGTCGCGTCAGGCGTCATGCACGAAGCCATTTTCGTTCGTATACGAATGATTTTGCGCGCATCGAAAAAGACTGTCAAGCGCGTTTGGGCGGCAGCGCGGCGAATTTGAATGTCCCACATCATTTCGACGCATTCGACGTAATGGCTACTTGCAATCATCTCGCCGAAGCCGCACTGGAAGACTCAAGCTTGTGCCAGAACTCCATTTGAAGTTCCTGCATTCGCATCGGAAAATTCGCCTCAGATAGCTTGCGAACTTCGGCAAATCGGAGTCTAGAACCTTGCACGTTTGCTATGCCATAACGTTATTCTCGAAAAGCCTTTGTGATAACGCGTGAAGTGCCTTTGGTCCCGCCGGAAGCTTCGCACACATGACGCATGTTACGATCCGCCTGAACGTCAACGGCCGGATCCATGAGGTGGGCGCGTCTCCGGATACCGCCCTGCTCTATGTGCTGCGCAACGATCTCGAATTGAACGGACCGAAATATGGCTGCGGCCTCGGTGAGTGCGGCACCTGCACCGTGCTGATCGACGGCGTGGCGGCGCGCTCCTGCGTCATTCCGATCGAAGGCTGCGTAGGCCGTAACATCCTCACGCTCGAAGGTCTCGGTTCGCGTCAGGCGCCGGATCCGGTGCAAGAGGCCTTCATCGCCGAACAGGCCGCGCAATGCGGCTACTGCCTCAACGGCATGATCATGACGACCAAGGCGCTTCTCGCGCGCAATCCGCATCCGACCGAGACCGAGGCGATGGAAGCGTTGCGCTACAATCTTTGCCGCTGCGGCGCGCATGTCGAGATCGTCCGCGCCGTGATGCGGGCGGCAGGCTCGCCTGCGGAGACCCAAGGTTGATGGGTGAGCTAATGGGCACATCCGATTCCGTGGAGGATCGCGAACATCGCGCAGGGATGTTGGAGGTGACGCGCTCCACCCTGGTGGCCGCGAAGAGCGAGTTTGAAACCTTCATCCGGATCACTGCGGACGGTTCGGTCACGGCCTTTAACGGCCATGTCGATCTCGGCACCGGCATTCGCACCGCGCTCGGGCAAATTGTCGCCGAAGAACTGGACGTGTCCTTTGCGCGCGTCGTCGTGGTGCTCGGCGATACCTCGCGCGTTCCCAATCAGGGCCCGACGATTGCGAGCGAAACCATCCAGGTTTCGGCGGTACCGTTGCGCAAGGCGGCGGCGCAAGCGCGGCAATTCCTGCTAGCGCGCGCGGCCGAGCGGCTCGAACTCCCGCTCGAAGAACTTGCGATCGAAGACGGCCTCGTGCGCGGCCATAACCGCAGCATCAGCTACGGCGAATTGATCGGCGATGACATCATCCGCCTCGAACTCGCCGATGACGTCAAGGTCAAATCTACCGACTTCTATCGTATCGTCGGCCAGTCGGTGCCGCGCGTCGATCTCGCGGCCAAGGCGACCGGCGAGCTTGTCTATGTGCATGACGTTCGCGTGCACGGCATGCTTCACGGCCGCGTGGTGCGCCCACCCTATGCCGGCGTCGATGGCGGCGATTTCGTCGGCACCAGTCTCCTCGACGTCGATGAATCCTCGGTGCGCGAT
This sequence comes from uncultured Alphaproteobacteria bacterium, assembly GCA_963775545.1. Lineage (GTDB taxonomy): Bacteria > Pseudomonadota > Alphaproteobacteria > Rhizobiales > Xanthobacteraceae > Bradyrhizobium. Next base: position 64,041 of record CAVZJE010000018.1, on the reverse strand, counting down.
ATTCCCGGCCTTGTTGCCGTGGTGCGGATCGCCGATTTCGTCGGCGTCGTCGCCGAGCGCGAGGAAAATGCGATCAAGGCGGCAGCCCAGCTCAAGCTTGTCTGGAAAAAGGTGCCGACGCTACCGGACCTCGGGGATATCGAGACGGCGCTGCGCGCCAATCCGTCGACGCCGCGAACCCTGATCGACAAAGGCGATGTTGATGCGGCGCTCAAGCAGGCGGCCAAGCCGATCGAGCGTACGTATATCTGGCCCTACCAGATGCACGCCTCGATCGGCCCGTCCTGCGCGGTCGCTGACTTCGGCGATGAGCAGGTTCGCGTATGGTCCGGCTCGCAAAATCCGCATATTCTGCGCGGCGATCTGGCGCTGCTGCTGCAACGGCCGGAATCCGAGATCGAAATCATCCGCATGGAAGCGGCGGGCTGCTATGGCCGCAACTGTGCGGATGACGTCTGCGCCGACGCGGTGCTGCTGTCGCGCGCGGTCGGGCGTCCAGTCCGCGTGCAATTGACGCGCGAGCAGGAGCACGTCTGGGAGCCGAAGGGCGCCGCGCAGCTGATCGACGTCAAGGGCGGATTGAATGCCGATGGCGGCGTCGCGGGTTATGATTTCGCGACCCGCTATCCTTCCAATCTCGCGCCGACTTTGGCGCTGCTTCTGACCGGCACGATCTCGTCCGTCCCCCTCGTCTCCGAGATGGGCGACCGCACCGCGATCCCGCCCTATGACTATGAGAACTTGCGCGTGGTGGCGCATGACATGCCGCCGATCCTGCGGGCATCCTGGTTACGCGGCGTGTCGGCGCTGCCGAATACGTTCGCGCATGAATCCTATATCGACGAACTCGCCGCTGAAGCAGGCGTCGATCCGATCGAATATCGCCTGCGCTATTTGAAAGACCAGCGCGCGATCGACCTCATCGAGGCGGTTGCCGAACGCGCCGGCTGGAAACCGCGCCCGGTAAGGCAAGAGCGCGGTGAAGGCGACATCGCGCACGGCCGTGGTTTTGCCTATGCGCTCTACGTCCACAGCAAGTTTCCCGGCTATGGCGCGGCGTGGTCGGCCTGGATTGCCGACGTCGCGGTCAACAAGGCAACCGGCGACGTCAGCGTGACGCGGGTGATCGCGGGCCAGGATTCCGGGTTGATGATCAATCCGGACGGCGTGCGCCATCAAATTCAGGGCAACGTCATCCAGTCGACCAGCCGCGCACTGATGGAGGAGGTTTCGTTCAGCGGCCGTTCGATCGCGAGCCGCGAATGGGGCGCCTATCCCATCATCCAGTTTCCGGAGATTCCAAAAATCGACGTGCTGATGCTGCCCAGGGTCGATCAGCCGCCGCTCGGCGTCGGCGAATCCGCGTCGGTCCCGAGCGCGGCCGCGATCGCGAATGCCATCTTTGACGCCACCGGCGTCCGCTTCCGCGAACCGCCGTTTACGCCCGAACGCATCCTGGCGGGATTACACGGCGCGCGAACCTCGCACCACGACGCCCTCCCCGCGCCGAAAGGCCCCGTGCTCGCGGATTCAAACCGCTGGCCCAATCCGTTCGCCCTGCGGCGCGGCGTCCTTGCGACCGCCGCCGCGGTCGTGGCCGGCGGCATCGGCGTCGCCGCGGCGCTGCTGCCATGGCGATCGATCGCGCCGATCGCCCGGCCGGACGCGTCGGTGTTTTCGGCCGCCACCATCGAGCGCGGCCGGCAACTCGCTGCGCTCGGCGACTGCGCGACCTGTCACACGTCGATCAACGGTGCCTTCAACACCGGCGGCCGGCCGCTCGAGACGCCGTTCGGCATCATCTACAGCACTAACATCACACCCGACGTCGAGACCGGCATCGGCAACTGGTCGTATCCGGCTTTCGAGCGCGCGATGCGCGAGGGCATTCACCGCGACGGTCGCCATCTCTATCCGGCATTCCCCTACACGCACTTTGCAAAGGCGAGCGATGCCGATTTACAGGCGCTCTACGCGTTCCTGATGGCGCAGGCGCCGGTGCGCACCCAAAATCGCGAACACGCGCTTGCCTTTCCATTCAATTGGCGTCCGCTGCTGGCGGGCTGGAATGCGCTGTTCCATAGCTCCGCCACTTTCACGCCCGATCCGGCGCAATCGCCCGCGTGGAATCGTGGCGCGTATCTCGTTGAAGGCCTCGGCCATTGCAGCGCCTGCCATTCGCCGCGTAATGCGTTGGGAGCAGAAAAGACCAACGCTTATCTCGCAGGTGGTCTTGCCGAGGGCTGGGAAGCGCCGCCGCTGACTTCGCTTTCGCAGGCGCCTATCCCCTGGAGCGAGGATGAACTATTCGCCTACCTGCGGACCGGCAATTCCCACTTCCACGGTGTTGCCGCGGGCCCGATGGCGCCGGTGGTGAAAGACCTCAAGGCGCTGCCGGACGAAGATATCCGCGCCATGGCGGTCTACCTCGCCTCCTTCCAGGAGACCGCCGCGAATAAACCCAACCAGAAGGCATTGGTCGAAAGCCTCGAAAGCGCGACCGGCACGCGCATCGTTGCGGCCTCGCCGGCCGGCCAGCGCTTTTACGAGGGCGCTTGCGCTGTCTGTCACCAAGTCGGCGGTCCGCCCTTGTTCGGCAGCCGGCCGTCGCTGGCGCTCAATAGCAATTTGCACGCGGCCACCCCCGACAATCTGATCCAGGTAATCCTGCATGGCATCACGGAGCCGGTTTCGAGCGATCTCGGCTATATGCCGGCCTTCAGGGACAGCCTCGCCGACGACCAGCTCGCCGAGCTCGTAACCTATCTCCGGCAGCAATTTGCGCCGCAAAAGCCGGCCTGGACCGGGGTCCGGGACGTCATTATGCGTATCCGGCAAGGGAGCGCGGGCTGAAACCCACTAGTGTCCCGGTTCTGACATTCGTACTATGCGTGGCCGGGTTCGTTTACGAATGTCAAAACCCAAGGGACACTAGCAAGTATATGATACAATTGCGGTTTTTGATTTGATATTCGTTCTGAGAACCCGCAGAAACACTGAAGCGAATATCAAATCCACCGCACTGGTTGGGCGGCTTCCCGCAGGCTAGACTTCCGCTATGGCAGTTACAGACATCGCAACCCGGACCTACAATCACGGCTGGCGGCTCGATCCGATCGTGCGCAGCCTGCTGGATACCGATTTCTACAAGCTGTTGATGGTGCAAATGATCCGAGATTGTTACCCGGACCAGCGGGTGACCTTTTCGGTCATCAACCGCAGCAAGCATGTCCGGCTCGCCGAGGTCATCGACGAAGGTGAACTGCGGGCGCAGCTCGACCACGCCCGTTCGATCCGTTTCAGCAAGAAGGAGCTGATCTGGCTTGCCGGTAATACGTTCTACGGCAAGACCCAGATGTTTTCGCCGGACTTCATCGACTACCTGACGACTTTCCGCCTTCCCGAATACGAACTCAAAAAGGTCGACGGCCAGTACGAACTGAATTTCTACGGTCCGTGGACGCATACCACGATGTGGGAAATTCCGGCGCTCTCCATTCTCAACGAACTGCGCTCGCGCCAAGTGACGAAGGGACAGGGCCGATTTGCGCTCGACGTGCTTTATGCGCGCGCCAAAGCCAAGCTCTGGAGCAAGGTCGAGCGGCTGCGGAAGCTCGACGATTTGCGCCTGTCGGACTTCGGGACGCGGCGGCGCCATGGCTTCCTGTGGCAGCGCTGGTGCGTGGAAGCCGTCAAGGAAGGGCTCGGTGAGGCCTTCACCGGCACCTCCAACGTGCTGCTGGCCATGGACAGCGATCTCGAGGCCATCGGCACCAACGCACATGAACTGCCGATGGTCGCAGCCGCACTGGCGAACGATGACAACGAATTGCGCTGGGCGCCCTACCGCATTCTCGATCAATGGCGTCACACCTATGGCGGCAACCTTCTGATTGCCCTGCCCGATGCCTTCGGCACCAAGGCCTTTCTGCGCGACGCGCCGGAATGGGTTGCGGACTGGACCGGCTTTCGCCCCGACAGCGCGCCGCCGATCGCCGCCGGTGAAGAAATCATCACCTGGTGGAAGCAGAAGGGACAAAATCCGAAGGAAAAGCTTCTGGTGTTTTCCGACGCCATGGACGTCGAATTGATCGAGGAAATTCACAAACATTTCGCCGGCCGCGTCCGCATCAGCTTCGGCTGGGGCACCAATCTCACCAACGACTTTGTCGGCTGCACGCCGAACGGTTCGGTCGATCTCGATCCGATCTCGATCGTCTGCAAGGTCACTTCCGTCGACGGCCGGCCCGCGGTCAAGCTGTCGGACAATCCGGAAAAGGCCACCGGCGTAGCCAGCGAGGTCGAGCGTTACCTGCGCGTGTTCGGCAATGCCGGGCGCGTCCGCGCCCCCGTGCACGTCTAAAATCTTTCTTCAATTGCACGAGCATCTGCATGCCCGCACCGAAGCCGCCCGCTTTTGAGACCCTGAGTCTGCACGCTGGTCAGCGGCCTGATCCCGCGACCGGCGCTCGCGCCGTGCCGATCTACCAGACCACGTCTTATGTCTTTGAAGATTCCGATCACGCAGCCGCGCTGTTCAATCTGGAGCGCGCCGGCCATATCTATACGCGCATTTCCAATCCGACGACGGCGGTGCTGGAAGAACGGATCGCGGCGCTTGAAGCGGGCGTCGGCGCGATCGCGACCGCGAGCGGCATGGCGGCGCTGCATCTGGCAATCGCCACGCTGCTCAATGCCGGCGACCATATCGTAGCCTCCGCCTCGCTCTATGGCGGTAGCATCAACCTGCTGGCGCACACGCTACCCCGCTTCGGCATCACCACCACGTTCGTCAAGCCCCGCGCGCTCGACGCGTTCCGCGCCGCGATCCGCCCCAACACGCGACTTGTCATCGGCGAAACCATCGGCAATCCCGGCCTAGAGGTGCTGGATATTCCGGCTATCGCGCAAATCGCGCATGAGGCGAAAATTCCGCTTCTGATCGACAACACCTTTGCTACGCCATTTCTCAGCCGGCCGATCGAGCTTGGCGCCGACATCGTGATGAACTCGGCAACCAAATGGCTCGGCGGCCATGGCATTGCGATCGGCGGCGTGATCGTCGACGGCGGCCGGTTCGACTGGCACGCTTCCGGCAAATTTCCGGTGCTGACCGAACCCTATGCCGGCTATCACGGCATCGTCTTCGACGAGCAGTTCGGCCAGGCTGCCTTCATCATGCGCGCCCGCACCGAGGGGCTGCGTGATTTCGGCGCTTGCCTGTCGCCGATGAACGCCTTCCAGCTCTTGCAAGGCATCGAGACGCTCGGCGTTCGCATGGAACGGCACATGAGCAACACGCTCGGGGTGCTTGAATTCCTGGCCACCAACAAGGCGGTCGATTGGGTGCTGCATCCGGCACTCGAAAGCCATCCCGATCACGCGCTGGCGAAAAAACTCCTGCCGCGCGGCGCCGGTTCGATCGTCAGTTTCGGCATCAAGGGCGGCCGCGCCGCCGGCAAGAAGTTCATCGAAGCGCTCAAGCTGATCAGCCATCTCGCCAATGTCGGCGACGCCAAGACGCTCGTGATCCATCCCGCCAGCACCACGCATCAGCAGATGGATGCCGCCCAACTTCAGGAGGCCGGCATCGGCGAGGAATTGGTGCGGCTATCCGTCGGCATCGAGGCGGCGTCAGATATCATCGACGATCTCGGCCAGGCGCTGCGCGCTTCGCAGAAAGTTTGAACGATGCAGCTTTCCGTAAACGGGATCGATACCTTCGTCGCGACCGGCGGCAGGCCATTCGACCCGTCGTTGCCGGCAGTTGTTTTGCTGCACGGCGCCGGTTTCGACCATTCGACCTGGGCGCTGCATAGTCGCTGGTTCGCCCATCACGGCCATGCGGTGCTCGCGCCGGACCTGCCCGGCCACGGCCGCTCGCTGGGCCAGCCGCTGCCGACCATCGGCGACATGGCGAACTGGACCGCGGCGTTGCTTGACGCCGCCGGCGCATCGAAAGCCAGACTTGTCGGCCATTCCATGGGCTCGCTGATCGCGCTCGAGACCGCGGCGCGGCATCCGGACAAAGTGTCCGGCTTAAGCCTGATCGGGACCGCCGCGACAATGACGGTCGGACCTGATCTTTTGAAGGCCGCCGAGGCCAACGACGCTTCGGCGATCGATATGGTCTCGATCTGGGGGCTGGGCTTCAAGGCAGAACTCGGTGGCAGCCTCGCGCCCGGACTTTGGATGCATCAGGGCGCTCAGCGCGTGCTGCAACGATGCGCTCCCGGCGTGCTCTACAGCGATCTCAACGCCTGCAACAGCTACCAGAATGCGCTCGTTGCGGCAGCGCAAATCAAGGTGCCGGTGACCTTCATCCTGGGCGAACGAGACATGATGACACCTGCCAAGGCCGGCAAGACGCTCGCCGCAGCGACACCGAACGCCCGCACGGTGGTGCTGCCAGGCGCCGGCCATATGATGATGGTCGAACAGCCGGATCAGCTGCTCGCGGCGCTGCAATCGTAACTGCTTCTTTCCATCATGACTGGCCGGATCCACCCACCACGATCCGCTCATTCAGCTTCTGATCCACGATGTCGACCGTGCGATCGATCTCCGCGTTGGGAACGCCCAACTGATGCGAGATCAGCTTGACCAGCAGGTCGACCCGCTCGATGAAAGGAGCTCCGCTGGCCACCGCCCGGGCGGCCGACGAGGGTTTGAGAAGGCTTTCTGCCGCTTTGGCATATTTTTCGAAGGGAACCTGATCCTGCGGGTCGGCCCCGAGGCGCCGGGCGACGCCGTCAACGTGATCGTAGATCGCCCGTGAGAGTTTCAGGTCACTGTGCACGGCATCGCGGATCGACTGCGGATCGTGCAGCGTGATGCAGCGATAATTCCCGGTCAGCAGCATCGACCACTTGGCCAGAGGTACAAACAGCGAGTCGAACACCTTGAGCTTGACCGGAACGTCATGGCCATCCAGCGTCACCGCGTCGATGTCGGCTTCGAGCTCACGCAGCACCTTGTTGTGCCGTTCGTCCGCAAATATCGATGCCTTGAAGTTCGTCGGCAGGCCGACATGAAGGACATTCGCAGCCTCTTCCGGCGGACGGAACGCCTGCGGATCGGGCGAACAGAGCGACACCAGTCCCGGCTCAAACCGCTCCCAGACTTGCGCGTTCGTGTAGGCCTCCTCCAGTTCCATATCTGCCAGCGACGGAATCCGTTGGAGATAGGGCAAAGGCGGCATATTCATGATCGAAAGGCAAGGCAGCTTCGCCGCGGCGATTTTGACCATCAGGACCCGAACCGTGTGGTTGGTGTATTGCGGCTCCTGCATCGCAAGACAGACCAGATCGTAGCGGGAGACATCGACCTCGCCGGGCGTGACCGCATTCAGCGTCCCGGGCAGGTCGCGCGAGAAGATCGCCCTGTGCACCGCCTCGTCGCGAAGCTTGATGCGAACTTCGGTGCCGTCGCGATTGATCAGTTCTGCGGTTTTCCTCCGGCAGACGAGGGTCACGTTGTGACCCGCCATCAGCAGCTTCGTGCCCAGCAGGGAACCATAGGAGGCCCCAAGAATCAGAATATTGCGCGCCATGCTTTCTCTTTCAAAGACGATGCTGGAAATTTTGCCAGCGTCTCCACCCATGCTTGCTGAGAATTTCTCTCAGGGATGATGATGGGAAATCGCACGGAGCAAGCCAGGCTGGAAAGGCACTGGAACAGCTCTCTTTGGCAAATCGCGCCGTGTTTAGCGTAGACAAGCGGACCTGACAATCTCGTACAATTGTGACAAGCGCTGTACTCGTTGTGACAAGCCCGCTGTTCGTCTCAACAGCGTTTTCGGCCGACGGAATATTTCGCCTGTCTTGAACAACGCGACCAGTACCGCCGATCTGAAGTCCCTGCACCGCAAGCGGCGAGCTCGATCAGGGACTTCAGATCGATAAAGCGGTACTAGATTCAATATGTTTGCTAGTACCCATGACTTTCCGAAGTTCGTGAAGGTGGGTGCTGCGATGGAGCACGAACTTCGGAAAGTGGGTACTAGGTCTGTTCGGCTTCTCTCTGCGGCTGTTCCGGCTGATCGGAAGACTCTCGTCCGAGGAAATAGCTCTGCAGCGCCGGCACAACCACCAGCAACAAGACCGGCCCGATCAGCATTCCGCCCACGATCACGGTGGCGAGCGGTCGTTGCACCTGGCTGCCGATACCGGTGGAGAGCGCGGCGGGAAGCAGGCCGATGCAGGCAGAGAGAGTCATCATCAGAATTGGCCGCATCTGCTGGTCGACGGCGCGGAACATGGCCTCGGCAGGAGCGAGACCCTGGCCGGCCACGCGATAATAACCGTGGATGATGAGAATACCGCTCATGACCGACACGCCGAACAGCGAGACAAATCCAATCGCGGCCGAGATACTGAAGTTCAAACCGAAGACATACAATCCAAGAATGCCGCCGCTGACCGCGAAAGGAAGCCCAAGCAGCGCCAACAGGCTGTCGCGGAACGAATTGAACAGCCCGTAGAGCAGCACCATGATCAGAACGAATGTAATGGGTAAAATAACGGCCAGCCGTTTCTTGGCCTGTTGCAGCCACTCGAACTCTCCGGCCCAGTCAATGCGATAACCCGTCGGCAGCTTCACATTGCGGGTGATGCGCCGCTGAGCTTCCTCGACGGCGCCGGCAAGGTCGCGGCCCCTGACGCTGAATTTGATCGGTACAAAGCGCTGGTTGCGCTCGCGAAAGATATAGGAGGCGCCGGTGTCGAGGGTGATGTTGGCGAAATCGCTGAAAGGAATATGTGCGATTCCAGTAGGCGTCTGAACGCCGACCTTGATATTTTTCACCTCATCAATGTTGTTGCGAAATTCGGGCGCCAGCCGCACCACCACGGCGAACTGGCGTTCCGCTTCCAGAATTGTGGTCGCTACCGTTCCGCCCAAAGCGGCCTGAACGACGTTATTGGCGTCACCGACGTTGAGCCCATAACGCGCCGCCTTCTCCCGATCGATCCGGATGTTCAGATTGGGCTGCCCGAGCACCCAGAACGCACCGAGATCGGTGATTCCCGGGACCTGAGCCATCTCGGCCATCGCCTCCTTGGCGATCTTCTCCAGAGTAGCGAGGTCGGGACCGACAATCTTGATGGAGTTCGCGCCTTTGACGCCCGAGAGTCCTTCCTCGACATTGTCCTGGATATACTGCGAGAAATTGAAATTGATGCCGACGAATTCGCTGGAAAATTCCGCTTGCAGTTCGTCGACAAGCTTCTCCTTGGTCAATCCCGCCGGCCATTCGTCGAATGGTTTCAACGGCACGAAGAACTCCGCATTGAAGAAGCCGGCCGCATCGCTGCCATTGTCCGGACGGCCATGTTGCGAGACCACCGTGATGACTTCGGGATGGCGCAGCAGAATTTCCCGTATCCGATTTACGATCGGCATTCCCGCTTCGAGCGACAGCGTCGGCGGCATCGACGCACGAATCCACAAGTTCCCCTCTTCGAGCGTCGGCAGGAACTCGCTGCCGAGGCGTGAACCGAGGAATCCGCAGATACCGAGGAAAACCAGCCCAGCCGCAATCGTGATCGGCCTGTTGTTCAGCGACCAGCGCAGTACGGGAGTGTAGACGCTGCGCAGCGCCCGCACGACGATGGTCTCGACCTCGCTGATATGCGCCGGCAGCAGCAGCGATGCCAGACACGGTGTCACCGTGAACGTCGCTGCGAGCGCTCCCACCAGGGCATAGGCATAGGTTCGCGCCATCGGGCCAAAGATCTGGCCTTCGACCCCCTGCATGGTGAACAGCGGGATGAATGCCGCGACAATGATCGCGGTGGAGAACAGCACGGCTCTGTCGACCTGCAAACCGCTGATCAGGATAAGCCGCAACCGCTCAGTCCATGTCGGGTTGCTTGATGGACTTTCAGCATCTGTCGGATCGGGGCCCCACCGTTTCTCGGCGAGTTGATTCAGCAATTCTTGCTTCCTCTCCGGACTGGACTGAAGGTTGCGATAAACGTTCTCGACCACAATGACGGCAGAATCGACAATGATGCCGAAGTCGACCGCGCCGACCGACAGCAGGTTGGCGTCTTCGCCGCGCAGCACGAGGATGATGATGCTGAAGAACAGGGCGAAGGGAACGTTGGCGCCGACAATGACGGCGCTGCGCAGGTCGCCGAGAAACAGCCACTGGACGGCGAAAATAAGCAAAACGCCAAAAATGAGGTTATGCAGCACCGTGCTCGTGGTGACGCCGACGAGGGCGGTACGGTCGTAGAACGGAACCAGTTTCACCCCGGGCGGAAGACTTCCGTCGGTGTTGATCTTCTCGATTTCCGAACGCACGCGTGCAACAACGTCATTGGTATGCAGCGTCCGATTCATGATGACGATCGCCGCGACAACATCCTCCGAGTGGTCGCGACCCGCCTTGCCTAGCCGTGGCGCATAGCCCACGGTGACCTTCGCAACATCCTTCACGAACAGCGGCAAGCCTTGCGACTCGGAAAGCAGGACGTTCTCGATGTCCTGGACTTTATAGCCCTGGGTCAGATCGACGGCGCCTCCGCTGTCCATGAGCCCAACGCCACGAACATTCACCGATTGCTGGCCCACATTGATGGTGCGGCCGCCGACGTTGACATTGGCGTTGCCGATGGCGCTGATCACTTGCGGCAGCGTCAGGCCGTAGGCTTCAAGTTTTCGCGGATCGACTTCGACGTCATACTCCTTGGTGGTGCCGCCCCAGGTATTGACCTGCACGACACCGGGGACGGCAAGAAGCCGCCGCTGCAATATCCAATCCTGGACGGTGCGCAGGTTGCTCAACCCGAAGTGCGGTGGCCCGACCACCTCATACCGGTAGATTTCGCCGACCAGGCTGGTCGCCTGGATTTGGGGTATCACGTTGCCGGGAAGGCTGACGTTCTGCTGAAGGTTGATGGCTGTCTGCGTGAGCGCGAAATAGTAATCGACGTTGTACTGGAACACGACGCGGACAAAGGACAGGCCATAGAACGAGGTCGAGCGAATGACATCGACGCCGGGTGTCGCGGCAAGGCCGACCTCGATCGGAATGGTGAAGTAGCGCTCCATCTCTTCCGCGGAGAGGCCGGGAGACTGCGCCGTGATTTCCAGAATCACCGGCGCGGGATTGGGATAGGCCTCGATGTTGAGCCGCGAAAACGCGAACGTGCCGGCGCCAATGAATAGCAGCAGGCCCAACAGGACCAGCGGCCGCCGGGTCAAAGCGAATGTGAGAAGCCCCTTGAGCAGAGATTGCCTCCGAATCCGAGTTTTGCGCCGCCATTTAACGAATCGGATGTCTCGGACGCCGCCGTATTTGCCTGAATGGTAGACAGTTTCTGCGCTGGCTTGAAGTCGAAATTAGTCCAAGAACCCGCTGTCCACGGCCGCATTGCGCGGTGCAAGGGCCGGGACAACGTCGGGTCTCTGCCCTGCGCGGACGGACCGCAAGGCCTTTGCGCTTATGGCGCCGAACCCTGCCGCCCCGACGGCTTGCGTTCCACGGGGTGAATGTCGATCTCGCGCAACCGACCGAGCCGCAAGAGAACCATTTTCAGCGTGCGGCCGATCCGATCGCGGTCGAGCACGCGGATCAGGTCGTCAACGCCGTTGACGGAGATGCCGTCGAGCCGGATCACGACATCGCCCGGCAACATTCCCGCGCGCGAGGCCGGTCCATCGGGCTCGATCTGGGCCAGAAGCGCGCCCATCTTGTTGTCGACGCCGGCGATCACCGCATGCCGCCGCGGCACGGCTGCCGTCTGGCCGGACACCCCGATATAGGCGCGGCGGACGTAGCCATGGCGGATGATCTCCGACAGCACGAATTGCGCCGTGTTGCTCGCGACCGCAAAGCAGATTCCTTGCGCGCCGCTGATGATCGCGGTGTTGATGCCGATGACCTCGCCGGCCGAGGACACCAGCGGGCCGCCGGAATTGCCGGGGTTGAGAGCCGCATCGGTCTGGATGACGTCCTCGATGGTCCGCCCGCTCACCGAGCGGATCGAACGCCCGAGCGCCGATACCACACCCGCCGTGACGGTCGATTCGAAGCCGAGCGGATTTCCGATCGCGACGACCAATTGGCCACGGCGCAGATTGCGCGAGTTGCCGAGCGAGGCGTAGCGCAGATCCCGCGCGCCATCGGCGCGCAACAGCGCAAGATCGGTATCCGGATCGACGCCGAGCACGCGGGCATCGGTGACGACGCCCTCGATGTCCTGCAAGCGGATCTGCCGCGACGATCCGACCACATGGCTGTTGGTCAGAACCAGGCCATCCGGCGAGATCACGATCCCGGAGCCGAGGCCGCCGCGCGCCGCTGCGCCGGGAGTTCTGGAGCCGGTTTCGACGCGGACCACCGCGGGCCCGACGCGCTCGGTCACACCGATCACCGCATTGGAATAGGCATCCAGTAGCGGCTGATCGCCGTCGGCGGTCGTCACCGACGCAGCACCCGAACTGAGCCCACCCGAGCCGTATTGGGTAAAATCCAGCATGTTCAATTCCTTCGGCCCGTTGAGATGGGGGCTCGCGCCCGCTCACGCAAGAGCGCTGTTTTCGGCTATGCTGAAGTGGAAACGCGCGACTCGCCGGCGCAGTGGGGCTCGATGATCACGGTTTCGGAAGAGAACGACGTCGATTTCGAAAGCACGGCGCGCATCGCGACAGAAGCGTTCGGATCGAAAGCGGTCGTCTTTTCCCCGCCCCGGATGAAGTGGCTCTACGAGCGCGGCTTCGGTCAGGGTAGCGCGGTTGTCGCAGCGTTCGACGACGGCAAGAAAATCGGCCAGATCGTTCTGCTTCACCAAAAGGTCTATCTGGATGGCGCGCCCGTGATCGCCACCCAGCTCATCGATCTCTTCATCCTGAAAGCCTACCGTTCGCCGGTACTGGTTCGCCGTCTCTACAAGGAGGTCGAGCGCCTGTGCGAAGCCAAAGATATCCGCATCATCCTCGGTCTCCCGAACCCGATCTCGGCCCCACTCAACGCTCGGCTTATGGGGCTGCAGCCATTTCTGTTGCTGCCGGTGCATGTCGGCGTCAGCCCGGGGTGGGCTCGCAACGCACGCCTGCGCTTTTCAGGATCGATCAGGGCACTGACGAGAGATGAGGCAGTCGAACGGCTGTCCGGTTTTGTGACGCCGCCCAGCGAGAACGGGCTGCACTGGGACGCCGCGACACTGTTCGAGCGCATCAGCGATCCGGTTTGCGACTACGCGATCCATGCGACGCCGGACCTCCTGTTGATCTCGTCTCCGCGAAAAACGCGCAGCGTCAGCCATACCCTGCTGTGCGGTTTCTTGGCACGGCCGGGAGCGACCATTGCGTCCGACGATATCCGCACCTTGATCCGCGCCGCCTGTCGTCTGTGGAAGCATCGCGTCTTTGTCTACGCCGGCCTCAACAAGAGCCTGCCGCATCTGCCCGGATTTGCACTGCCGGAATGGCTGCGGCCGCCGATCCTGGTGCAACTGCGCGACTGCGCCACCGAAGCCGCGCCGCGCTTCGACCGTTTTCAGTTGACCGATTCGGATTTCGTGTAAGCGCCGTAGGCGCGTTGTCCTATTGCACGCCGAGGCGTGCGAACAACAAATCGGTCTGCTGCGCCAGCGCCGCCGCATCGGCCTGATGCACGACCTGCCCGGTCTCCAGAACATAGACACGATCAGCCACGGCCAGCGCGCTGTAAAGATTTTGTTCGACCAGAAGGATCGACAGCCCCTCGCGCTTGAGATCGAGCACGATCCCTTCCAGATGCTGCACCATGACCGGCGCAAGCCCCTCGGACGGTTCGTCCATCAAGATCAACTCCGGGTCGATCATCAGCGCGCGACCGACCGCGAGCATGCCGCGCTCGCCGCCGGACAATTGCCCGCCGCGATGGTGACGCCGCTCGGCCAATCTGGGAAAGAGACCGAAGACGCGCTCCAACGTCCAGCCGGCTTTGGCGCGCGCGCCTTTGAGCAACGTCAGATGCTCGGTCACGGTCAGCGACGGAAACAGCCGCCGCCCCTGCGGCACGATCGCAATCTTGCGCGCAGCGATATCATGCGGCCGCAAACCCAATAAGCTTTCGCCGCGCCAGGTGATCGAACCGAGGCGAACCTGCGGCGGGGTCAGCCCCATGATGGATCGGATGAGCGTGGTCTTGCCCATGCCATTGCGGCCAAGCACGGCGACGATCTCGCCGGGCGCGACATCGAGCGAGACGCCGCGGACCACCAGCGCCTCGCCATAACCGCTGTGCAGGTCGCGGACCTCAAGCATGACGCGGCCGCCCCAGATAGACTTCCTGAACCTGTTTGTTGCGCCTGATATCGTCGGGCGCCTCTTCCACGAGCACGCGGCCCTCGAACATGCAAGTGACGCGATCGACGAGGCCGAGCGCCAGATCCATGTCGTGCTCGATCAGCACGACGGTGATATCCTTGTCCAGCGAGCGGATGATTTCGGCAACCATCGAGCGCTCCGAGGGAGACAAACCGGCGGCGGGCTCGTCCAGCAACAACAGCCGTGGCGCGGTGACAAGCGACAGCGCAATCTCGAGCTGCCGCTGTTCGCCATAGGATAAATCCATCACCATGACGTCGGCGCGGCCCGCGATACGCGCGGCTTCAAGCGCGGCGGTGATTTGCGGTCCTTCGGTGGCGTCGACATCGGGCTTGCCGAACAGCGAAAACTTTCGCGACGACCGCCCGCGCAGCGCCAGCACCATATTGTCGCGCACGGAAAGCCGCGGAAACAGGTTGGTGATCTGGAAAGTGCGGGAGACCCCGAGCCGGGCGCGCCGATGCGGCGGCAGGCGGGTGATGTCGTGACCATCGAACGCGATGCGGCCAGCCGTTGGCGGCAAGGCGCCGGCGATGGCATTGAACAGCGTGGTCTTGCCGGCGCCATTGGGTCCAATGATGGCGCGGCGCTGGCCTTGCGGCACGGTGAGGCTGACGCCGTCGACCGCGCGCAGGGCGTCGAACGCCACGACCACATCGGACAACGAGAGGATCGGTTCGGACACGACAATTTCCGTTTACGTCAAACGCGAAGGATTCCGTGCTGACTTGATCAGGCTTTCTTGATCCCCTGGAAGGTCCGCGAATACGGCGGCTGCTTCAGATAGGTCTCTGGATCGTACTTCCAGAACTGCGAGACACTCGGATAGCTCGCGATCGGCACGTTCCAGTATTTGCCGTCGGCGCGCTTGACGACCTTGCGGATCGAAACGTCGTAGATCGGGTTGCCATAGCTGTCGAGCTTGACGGTCTTGCCGAGCGGCGAGCCGACGAGATCGGTCTTGAGCACGGCATCGATGAAGGCGTCGCGGTCCTCGGCCTTGCCGCCGATTTTTTCCAGCGCTTCGGCCACCCACATCATGCCGGAGTACATCGAGAAGCCGTAGAGCGAGGGAATCTTGCCGTACTTCGCTTCGTAATCTTTGGTGAATTTCTGCGTGACCGGATTGTCCGAGCCTTCCGCGAAATGGGCCGCCGCGATGATGCCGTCGCACTCCTCCCCGATCGTGCGGATCACGGATTGATCGGTGGCGTTCATCGCGCCCAATAGCGGCGTCTTCCCCTTCAGGCCAAAGTTTGCATATTGCTGGATGAAGCGCGTGGCATCCGCGCCGGTCTCCATCGCGAAGATCGCATCCACCTTCAAATCCGCGAGCTGGCCGAGATAGGGGCTGAAGTCGGCGGTGTTGAGCGGGTGCCAGAACTGCTGCACGATTTCGCCGCCGCCTTCGGTGAACACCTGGGCGAGACCGCCGCACTGCTCATGGCCGAACGTATAATCCTGGCTGACCGTTGCGATCTTCTTGTAACCCTGCTTCAGGGCCCAGTCGCCGAACGGATGGGTGAAGGCGCTGGCGGAATAGCCGGCGACGCGGATCACGTTCCTGATGCGGTGGCGCTGCGTCAGATCGTCGGCGGCGATAATCGGAATGAAATACGGCGTGCCGGTGCCCTTGACGTAATTGGCGACCGCCAGGCCCGTATTGGCCAGGAGGTCCCCGATCAGCATGTGGCAGTTGCCCTGCTCGACCAGACGCCGCGCCTTTTGCAACGCAGTGTCGGGATTGGACGCATCGTCCTCGATCACGAGTTCGACCTTGCGGCCGGCAATCTGGTAATTCACGTGTTCGAGGTAGAACTGCACGCCCTCGACCATCTCCTTGCCGCCGGAGGCGACCACGCCGGTGAGTGGCGTCAACAGGCCAACCTTGAGCGGGCCGGCCTGTGCCCGTGCACGCCGCCATGGTGCAGCCATCGTGCCTGCTGCGGCGACGGCGGCGGTAGAGTTCTTGAGGAATTGCCTGCGGTCCATTTTCAATGCCCTTTTCAAAACGATCGATTGCCCTTATAGCGTTCCTTGCCGCCTTTTCCCGCGCGCTAGTGTGGCGGTTCAGAAGTCCGCATCGTTTGTGCCGCGGGCTGATTATGCGGACTTCTGAACCAAGGCCATACTAGATCAATAAGTTAGCTAGTGTCCTTTCGATTCCGAAGTTCGAAACGTGGCTTCGAAATATGCGACGAACTTCGGAATCGGTACACTAGAATGGCGCGCAGGGTGCCGATAATGCCGTCCGGCGCACAAATCATGATCACGATGAAGGTCAGGCCGAGCACGGTTTGCCAGCGCTCGGTATAGGAGCTGACCACGTTCTCCAGCGTGAGGATCGCAGCAGCCCCGACGAAGCCGCCGAATAGCGTGCCGACGCCACCGGCAATCATCATCAGCACGCCCTCGACCGATTGCTCCAGGGCCACCGTCGAAGGGCTGACGAAATCGTTGAACATCGCGTAGAGCGCGCCGGCGACGCCGGCGAAGAAACCGGATACCGCAAAGCCCACAAACAGATGCAGCGGCACGTTGTAGCCGAGGCTCTTCATGCGGCTCTCGCTGTCGCGGATGCCGAGCAGCGTCAAGCCGAACGGCGAGCGGACAAATCGCCACATCGCGTAGCTCACGATCGCCGTGGCCACGAGCACCGCCCAGTAAAAGGAGCGGTGCGCCACCAGAAACGCCGGCCGCACGTCGCCGCGTATCCCGTTCTCGCCGCCTGTCACTTGGGTCCAGCGCAGGCAGATGCCCCAGACGATCATGCCGAGCGCGAGCGTCAGCAGCAGGAAATAGACGCCGGAGGTGCGCACCGCGAGCAGCGCGAAAATAGCCGCAACCGCGGTTGCAGCAATCATCCCGAGCACGAAAGCGGCCGCCCACGGCAGGCCGGCCTGGGAGGAGGCATAGACCACGACATAGCCGGAAACGCCGAAGATCGCGCCGTGGCCGAGCGAGGTGCGCCCGGCGAAACCCGCGAGGATATCGATCGACATCGCGAGCATGCCGAAGATCAGCATCTCGGTGGCGAGCCCGATCTGATAGGTCGACAGAACGAGCGGCAGCGCGGCTGCAATCGCCAACACGATGAGGACAACGACCAACGCGCGGCCGGTGATGCCGGCGATTTTCAACGGCTGTGATCCGGCTTGCGTCATGACGTCGCCGCCCGTCCGAACAGGCCGAGCGGGCGGAAGGCGAGCAGTAGCGCCATCGGCCCGAAGATCACGAAATACGCGAGTTCGGGAAACATCACCTGCCCGACCGTATTGAGAAGCCCGACCAGCAGACTGCCGATGCCGACGCCGACCAGGCTGCCGCGTCCACCAATGATGACGATGGCGAGGCTGAACACGAGAATTTCGGCGTCAGCGGAAGGATAGAGCGACAGGAACGCGCCGCCCATCAATCCGCCGAGACCCGCCAATGCCGAGCCGAGCAGGAAAGTGACGAGAAAGACGCGGCGGATGTTGACGCCGGAAGCCTCGACCATCTCGGCATCGTCGACGCCGGCGCGGATCAACGCGCCGAGCCGGGTATAATTGAGCAGGCCCCAGAGCGCGGCGAACACGACAATGCCTGTGGCCAGGACGAACAGCCGGTAGGTCGGGTAAAACACGCCGAACACCCGCATGCCGCCCTTGAGCACGTGCGGGATCGGTACCGTAAAGCTGTCGCCGCCCCAGATCACCAGCGCCATATCGTTCAGCACAAACGCGAAGCCCAATGTCAGCAGCACCTGGCGCAGTTCGTCGCCGTCGGACGAAGCGCAACAGACCCTGATCGAGCACGAAGCCGACCGCCGCAATCGCCGCCATCGCGCCCAAACCTCCAAGCGCGAAGCTGCCGGTTCTGGTCGCGATCGAAAAGCCGACATAGCCGCCGAACAGATAGAGCGCGCCATGAGCGAGATTGACGATGCGCAGCAGCCCGAAGATCAACGTAAAGCCGCTCGCGACCACAAACAGCAGCGCAGCGAAGGTCAATCCGTTGAGAAGCTGGAAGGTATTCATGCCCTAGCGCGCACTTTCCGAAGTTCGTGCTCCATCTCAGCACCCACCTTTCACGAACTTCGGAAAGTTATGGGCACTAGCAAAACTTATTGAATCTAGTACCGCTTTATCGATCTGAAGTCCCTGATCGAACTCACCGCTTGCAGTGCAGGGACTTCAGATCGGCGGTACTAGGTCGCTTTCGGTCCCGTCTTGAGATACCAGTCGAGAATCTGTTCGCCAGTCATGAAGGCGACGTCGGACTTTTGCCGGATCGTCTCGAAGATGCGGCGGAAATATTTGGCCCGATGCGCCGCGCCCATGATGTAAGGATGAATCACCAGCGCCATGACGCGCGCGGAATCGGCCGCATCCTCATAGATCTGCTCGAACTGATCGAGCGCGCGGTCCTGATATTCCGATGCCTTGTGATGCTGGATCAGCATCATGGCGACGTCGTTGCATTCCTGGGTGTAGGGAATATTGACGATCGGCGTCGTTGTGGTCTTGAGCCAGACCGGCTGGTCGTCGAGCACCCAGTCGGCGACATAGTCATAGCCCTCCTGCTTCAAGAGGTCCGGCGTCTCCCAGGTCTCGGTGAGACCGGGGCCGAGCCAGCCGCGCGGTCGTTTGCCGGTCGCCTTGGCAATGACATCGGCGGTCTTGCGGATGTCCTCGCGCTCGTTCTCGACCTTCTGCATGTTGCGCTGGGTAAAGCCGTGACCCATGAATTCCCAGTGACGTTCCTTCGCCGCATTGACGATCGCAGGGTACGCCGCGAGCGCCGAGCCGTTGATCGCGAGTACGCCCGGAATCTTGAAATCGTCGAAGGTCTTGAGGAGGCGCCAGAACCCGACGCGGTTGCCGTATTCGTGCCAGGCCCAGTTCGGGATGTCGGGCGACGGCGAGCCGCCGGCCGGCGGCGTCAATACCGTGCGCGGCATCGGCTGCTTCGCATCCCATTCCTCGATATTGACGATCACCCACACCGCCATGCGCTTGCCGTCAGGCAATTTCAGCGCCGGGCGCTCGGTGATCGGCGAATAAGAAAGGCGTTCGGTCGGCAGCATTTCTATTTCTCTGGTGACGTGATGGTGATGGTAAGCGACGGCAGTCCGTCGATATGGCCCGTGATCAGATCGCCCGGCACGACGGGACCGACGCCCGATGGCGTACCGGTATAGATCAAGTCGCCGGGTTCAAGCGTGACCTGCTTCGACAGTTGCGCAATCACTTCGGGAACGCTCCAGATCATCTGGCCGGTGTCACCGCGCTGACGCTCGGCGCCATTGACCGAAAGCGTGATTACGCAACGTTCAAAATGCCTGGGATCTTTTGGCGCGATTGGCCCGCACGGCGCCGACGCATCGAAACTTTTGCCGGCTTCCCAAGGCAGTTTCATGTCGCGCGCATCGCGCTGGCGGTCGCGGCGCGTAAAATCGATGCCGACCGCATAACCCCAAATCAGGCTGTTGGCCTGTTCCACGGCGATGTCGCGCCCGCCCTTGCCGAGCGCGGCGACAAGCTCGACCTCGAACTGGAAATCCGAGGTAAATGGCGGATAGGGAATACGCGCGCCATCCAGCACGATCGCATCACGCGGCTTCTGAAAGAAGAACGGCGGGTCGCGCTCGTCGGCTTCCTTCATTTCCCTGATGTGATCGAGATAGTTGCGGCCGACGCAATAGATGCGGCGAACCGGAAAGGTGCCGCCGCCTTCGATCGCCGCTTCGGTCGCGGCCACCTTCGGCAGCGCGCGTGGCGCCTCCCCGCTCACTTTTTCGCTCCCGCTGCCTGGCCCTGGTACCAGTTGAGAATCTGCTCGCCGTTCCAGTGCACCACGCCTTCGTGCTTGTTCACGTAATCGTAGATCTGTTCGAGGTATTTGATCCGGAATGGTTGGCCGGAAATGTAGGGATGGATCGCCACCGACATGATTTTCGGCCGATCCTTGCTCTCGGCATAAAGGCGATCGAAACTGTCGATGGTACGCCGGAGCAGATGGTCGCTGTCGTGATGTTGAACCAGCATCATCGGAATGTCGTTCAACTCGACGGTATAGGGCAGCGTCACCAGCGGGCCTTTTTCGGTGCGGATCACCGTCGGCTCGTCGTCATAGACCCAATCGCCGATATATTTGACGCCGGCCTCAGCCAGATTTTCCGGCGTCTCCAGCGTCTCGGTCAGGCCGGGCCCGAGCCAGCCAACCGGCCGCTTGCCGGTGAACTTCTCGATCACGCCCATCGAGCGCGCAATCATGGCTTTCTGATCGGCCTCTTTATGTATCGGTCCCTGCTCATAGGCGTGGCCCATGAACTCCCAGCCGGCGTCCTTGGCCTGTTGCGCCACGCGCGGATAGTCCTCGCAGACGCGCGCATTGATCGAGAGCGTCGGTGCGATGCCCAGTTTCTTGTAGAGATCGAAGAACCGCCACACGCCAACCCGCATGCCGTATTCGTGCCAGCTCCAGTTCGGCACGTCCGGGAGCAAGGGAACACCGGTCGGCGCCGGCAACACCTGTCGCGCCATCGGCTTCGAAATATCCCAGACTTCCAGATTGACGATGGTCCAGACAATCATGCGCGCGCCGCCCGGCAATTTCAGCGGCGGACGGTCGACGATGGCAGAATATTCGGCACGTTCGCGCGGAAGCATGGGACCGGTCATGGCTGGGTCTCTTTTTGGATTTTAGGAAAACAAGTGATCATGCGGCGTTAGGCTTGCTGGCAGCAAGCCCTTCCAGCGCCATCACTTCGTCTGTGTCCATCACCGAGCCGAAGGCGGTGCGGATACAGGCAAGACCAGCCGCGTGCAGCTCCGGCCCGTCCATGCTGTCGACGCAGTCTTCAACCACGATCACCGCATAGTCGCGAACGTTGGCCGCCGTCGTGGTGGCGAGCACGCAGGAATTGGTGTTCACGCCGGTGATCAATAGCGTGTTGATGCCGTGAGAACGCAGCAGGAAGTCGAGGTCGGTTGCAAGGAAGCAGTCGTAGCGCTTCTTGGTATTGACGATGAAGTCTCGGGAATCGAGCAGTTGCGGCATCACCGTGCAGCCGGGACCGCCAATGATATTGTGCCGCATCGCGTTCTTGCGCGTGGACGTCGGGTCTTCGGCGCCGGCGCGCCAGAACGGGTTGACGCGGATTTCGTCGGCATCGCGATACGACGTCACCTGATGGATGATGGGAATGCCGACACTGCGACACCAGTCGAACAGCCGCTTGTTGGCGGAAATCACGCGCGCGGCAACGTCCGGCGTTGTCGGCATGGTCGCGACCGCCATATCGAGATGACCGCGATGCAGGTCGATGGCGACAACAGCGGCTTTCGGATGATCGACGCCCAAATTCCTGGTTGATTTCATGGCACGCCTCAAACAAGTGGATTGAAGGAAGTCTTCAGCAGCGCACGCTGGTCGATATTGAGCCGATCGGCCAACCAGTCGGCCAGCACTTCCTGACCGATCGTTGGATTATCGTGCTGGCAATGTTCAGCGCCGGTTTCGTCGGGATCAAGGATACGCAGCGTCGCATCGACGCCGTTCGCCTTGGCATAGTCGTAGGTGCTACGCGCCGCGGTGACGGTGAGCACATCGTGGCCGCCATGCAGCACCAGATACGGACAGCGCATGTGTTCCAGATGCCCCTTGAGCGTGAAGGATTTCATCAATTCATGGGCCTCGCGCATCGATTTGGCGCCGAACACCCATCTGATATGCATGGCGAGACCGAAATCGTCGCCCTTGGTGCCCCACATGTCATGCACCGACCAGATCGCGCCGTGCGAAATGGCGGCGGCCAGCCGATGCTCATAGCAGGCGGCGCGCGCGGCATAATAACCGCCCATGCTTGAACCGCACACCGCGATGCGCTTGGTGTCGACGTCGTCGCGCTTTTCCAGCCAGTCGATGCACTTGCCGATCGGAACTTCACTATCGTGGCGGGTGTAGATCTTGTGCCGCCGCAGCGTGCCGCCCTGCCCCGGCCCGTCGATCATCAGCACGGAAATGCCGCGTTGCAGGCAGCCATGGGCCTGCATGAACCACATCTCGTCCTTGATGGAGTCCAATCCGCCCATGCAGATCAACACCGGCAGCCTCTCTCCCGGAAATGGCGCGCGAACGAAATAACCGCAGATCGGCTTGCCCGGTTCGTAGGGGATCTCAACCACCTCGCCCGGCGGGTTGAGGGTGGAGATGAACTTGTGCGAGCAGGCTTCCATCTTTTCGAAGGTCGGCAGCCGCCGCGCATCGTCGGGATCGAGATGAAATTCGGCCTGACGATAATAGTCCGCGGCGCGCAGGAAACAGTTCATCGCGGTGCGGATATGGCCCGCGGTTTCTTCGGCGAGGCCCCGCTTCCAGTTGCGATCGGCAATCCGCATCCATTCGGTGTGCCAGCTTTCGAGATCGCCGGGGATCATCCGCGATCCCGCCTGCATGATCTCGCTGACGCTGCCGCCGCCCTCCTGGCTTTCACCGAGGCCACGACGGAATTGGTAAGCGAGCCAGGGATGTTCGGGCCAGTGATGCCAGCCGAACGGCTCGTAATGGGGGCTTCGATCCGCGGTGATCAGCTCAATGGCGTTTTCGCTGATCTCTGCATTGCCCTGCGCCATCGACCTGACACCCTACTACTGACTGACGCCATGGTTCGACGAAAGCGGTGATGAGTTAATACTAATTACATACACTTGTTGAAGTGTACTTCTGTAGCGGTGGCTCGTCTGTCGTTGGAGTGGCTTAAATGCTGGATTTCTGAGCGCGAAGCATGTAGGTTTCAACCTAAGTGTATACATATTTATTGTTGGGCACCCCTCGCGATGGCCGACTTGATTGAACAGACGACGGACGAATCCGCGGGCGGAACGCGCGCCGGCAACCGCGCGCTGTCGGTCATGGACCGCGTTCGCGAAGCCATTCTGGGTGGCGCGGTCAGCGCCGGCGAACGGCTCAACGAGGTCCAGCTCTCAAAGACGCTTTCGGTATCGCGCACCCCGGTGCGCGCGGCCTTGCAGGCTCTCGCCGGCGAAGGACTGTTGGATTACGCGCCAAACCGCGGCTTCACCGTGCGCGAATTTCCGCTGCCGGCCATTGTCGATGCCTACGACATCCGCGCCGCGCTGGAAGGCGTCGCCGTTCGCTTTGCGGCCGAGCGCGGGCTTGGCGACCAGGAGAAAGAGATCATCGAGCGGGCGCTCGCAGCCGGCGACAAACTGCTCGAGCGCGGATCGTTCGAGGCCGGCGACCTCACGATCTATCGCGACATCAACGGCGACTTTCACGACGCGCTGCTCGCGGCTGCGGGCAATCGCATGCTGAGCGAAATGATCCGGATCTGTCACCACGTGCCGGTGTCGTCGACCCGCAACATCGTGGTGTTCGAATATCACGACGTTCGCCGCCGGCACGACGACCATCATCGCATCTTCGAAGCGGTCGTCGCGCGAGAACCCTGGCGCGCGGAAATGCTGATGCGCGAGCATGTCGCCAGCATCAAGACGTCGCTGGTCGGTTATCTAAGCGAGCGAAAAAAAGATCATCCGGGCGAAGGGCAGCCAGCGCGCCTCGCCTGAATGCAAGCGCCGCGTGCGCTACTCGGTCGCAATCACGGCCGGCTTGCCGTCGCGCAATCCCAAGATCTGTAACGGCGTGTGGGCGTGGTTATGGTCGTCGGGCGCGTAGTTTCCACCTAGCCGCGACGGCATGGTTGTGGTCTTCAGCGCCTGCTTGATCGCCTCGGGCCGATCGGAACCGGCCTGGCGGATAGCATCGACCACGAGATAAGTCGCTTCATAGACGAAGAACGAACGCTGCGTCGGCACCAGCCCATAATGCGCTTTGTACGCGTTGACAAACTCCTGCACCTCGGGCCTGTCCAAGGCGGGCGTGAATACGGCAACGCCAGTCAATTGCGACGCGCCGCCCGCATCGCGGAAGGCTTGAGACACTGCCGCGAACGCACCGGCCAGGTCGAACCGGCCCGTCACCGGCACTTTCCACCCCGAGGCCTCGTAGCCCTTGAAAAATCCTGCCGTCGAAGGGCCGAGGATCGCCACAAGCTCACTGGGCGATCCGCTCTTGAGCTTGTCGAATATCGGGCCAAAATCCTTGGTGTCTTTCGGAATCGTTTCGTCTGCGGTCACGGTCATCCCGGCGTCCTTCGCCGCCTTGGCGATGGCAACGGCGTTGGCATGCTGAAACGCGCCGTCGTCGGCCACGACCGCAATCGATTCGACGCCTTGGGATTTCAGCCAGTGCGCGAGACCGCGCATGATATCGACTTCGGACGGAATCGTCTTGAAGGCAAAGTCGTTGCCGTTCGGGCCGGAGGCATCAACAAAATCCTGGCCCGCCGAGGTCGCAATCACGAGCGGCACCATTGCCTGCTGCATCACAGGCATGATGGCATGCGTGACCGGGGTGCACAGCGCGCCGATGATGACAGGGACGTGCTCCTGCTCGAGCAGCCGCCTCGTCGCAAGCACGCCGACGTCGGGCTTGCAGGCATTGTCGGCATAAAAGGCTTCGACATGGCGTCCGAGCACGCCGCCGGCCTGGTTGATCCGATCGAGCGCCAGCTCCGCGCCGTACTGCTCCTGCTGTCCCCGGTCAGCCATCGGGCCGCTCAGGATCGTGGTAATACCGATTTTTACGGGTTCGGCGGCTTGCGCGAGTGACGTGCAAAGCAGCCCCACGGCCAAAACAAGAATACGCATCATTGCCCCTCAAGCGTTAAATGACCGGCACACTATCGCGCGGTATAGGACGTTGCGGGCTTGGCGTTGTCCACTCACGAGCCTGTCAGGGCCCTTTGCGAGAAAACCCCTCAGACCGGCCTGCCGTTCGACCCGTTTGCAGCTAACGAGCTTGATCTTGAATCCCGGGCCGCTATACCGACACTTTCCGCACCTTTTCGCGAGTTTAACAGAATGACGACGATTGAACCCACCGTCGAAGCGCAGCCGTTTCAGGCCGAGGTTTCCGAACTCCTGAACCTGATGGTGCATTCGGTTTATTCGGAAACCGATATTTTCCTGCGCGAACTGATTTCGAACGCATCGGACGCCTGCGACAAGCTGCGTTATGAGGCGATCGCCAATCCTGCGCTGATCGGTGACGGCGAGGCTGCCGAAAATCCGCATCATTCCGGACAAGAACGCCAATACGCTGACCATCACCGATACCGGCATCGGCATGGACCGGCAGGAGCTGATCGACAATCTCGGCACCATCGCCCGCTCCGGCACCAAATCCTTCGTGTCGCGCCTGAAGGAAGCCAAGGACGGCATCGGCCTGATCGGACAATTCGGCGTCGGCTTTTATTCGGCCTTCATGGTTGCCGAGCGCATCGTCGTGACCAGCCGACGAGCCGGCGGCGAAGAGGCATGGACGTGGTCCTCGGCAGGCGGATCCGGTTTTGAAATTGCGCCGGCCGGCCAGGACGATGCGCAAACGCCCCGGCGCGGAACGAACATCGTCCTGCATCTGAAGAAGGATGCGGCCAAATATCTCGAAGCTTACGAGATCGAACGCATTGTCCGCGCCTATTCCGACAATATCCAGTTTCCGATCGAACTGGTCGACGACAAGGGCGAGGCGAAACAGATCAATTCGGCGAGTGCGCTCTGGCAGCGGCCGAAATCCGAACTCAAGCCGGAAGACTACAAGGAGGCCTACAAGTCGATCGCCGGCGCCTTCGACGAGCCGGCCATGACGCTGCATTATCGCGCCGAGGGACGTTACTCCTACGCGGTTCTGCTGTTTGCGCCCTCGACCAAGCCGTTCGACCTGTTCGACCCCGCGCGCAAGGGAAAGGTGAAGCTTTATGTTCGGCGGGTGTTCATCACCGACGATGCCGACCTGTTGCCGGCCTACTTGCGCTTTATTCGCGGCGTCATCGACAGCGAGGACCTGCCGCTCAATCTCTCGCGCGAGATGTTGCAGAACAATCCGCAACTGGTGCAGATTCGAAAGGCCGTGACCGGCCGGATCGTCAGCGAACTCGAGACGCTCGCGGACAAGCAGCCCGAAGAATTTGCCAAGGTCTGGGAAGCCTTCGGCTCCATCATCAAGGAAGGCATTTACGAGGATTTCGAGCGCCGCGAAAAGCTCCTGGCCCTGTCGCGGTTTACGACAACGGCAGGCGAAAAGCGCACGCTCAAGCAATATGTCGCGGACCTCAAGCCAAACCAGACCGAGATTTACTTCCTGGCCGGCGACAGCATCGAGCGGTTAAAGAGCAATCCCAAGCTGGAATCGGCGACCGCGCGCGGCATCGAGGTTCTGCTGCTGACCGATCCGGTCGACGCCTTCTGGACGTCGGCGCCGCTCGATTTCGACGGCAAGCCGCTGAAGTCGCTGAGCCAGGGCGATATCGACTTTTCCCTGATCCCGCTGCTCGACGACAGCAAGAAGGACGAGGGCAAGCCCGCGGCCGATGAAGCCAACATCATCGCCGCGATCAAGCTGCACCTTGGCGATCGTGTTGCCGACGTCCGCGCCTCGCAGCGCCTGACCGCGAGCGCGTCCTGTCTGGTCGCCGGCAGCCACGGTCCCGATCGCGAGCTTGAACGGCTATTGGCGCAGCAAAGCCGCGGCGTCGGCACCAAGCCCATTCTGGAAATCAACCTCCGCCATCCGCTGGTCGCGGCGATCCCCCAAGCCGGCGACAACGCCGCCGATCTGTCTTTCCTTCTGCTGGAACAGGCGCAGATTCTCGACGGCGAGCTGCCGGAAGATCCGGCGGCGTTTGCCAGCCGCCTCAATCGCCTCGTAATGGGTGGTTTTTCGAAGGGGTGAAAATTGGTGGCGGAGAGAGGTGTTGGCGCGGAGCGCGGCGCTGCCGTATGATGCGCTGAAATTGATTTCAGGACCGCCACCATGCAGCACCAATTCGACCGCGCCACCGAGGATCTCGGCAACTCGATCCATCTCGAGCACGTCAATGTTCAGGTGCCGGATCAGCATTTGGCAACGCTGTTCTATGTGTCGGGATTGGGGCTGACGCGCGATCCTTATCTGATGACGTCGGACGACAACATGTGGGTGAACGTTGGCCGCAGCCAGTTTCACCTGCCAAGCGGCGAGGCGCAGGTGCTGCGCGGCCATACCGCGCTGGTTATTTCCGGACGCAAGGCGCTGCTCGAGCGGCTGACGTCCGTTGCGAAGAAGCTCGAAGGCACCAAGTTTTCGTTCAAGGAACACAACGACTATGTCGAGGCGATCTGCCCCTGGGGCAATCGCGTCCGCTGCTTTGAGCCGAATGCGGATCGCTTCGGACGGATTACGCTCGGCATCCCCTATGTCGAGTTCGATGTGCCCACGGGCAGCGCCAGGGGCATTTGCGAATTCTATCCGAAGATCATGGGTATGCCGGCGCAATTTATCAATGGCGATGCAAACATTGCCTCCGTGCAGGTCGGCAAGAACCAGCATCTCGTGTTTCGCGAGACCGACCGGCCGCAACCGGAATATGACGGCCACCACGTCCAGATCTACATCACGAATTTTTCGGGGCCGCACCGCGCGCTTGGCCGATCGCAATCTCATCTTCAGCGAAGACAATCCCTATCAATATCGCTTTCGCGACATCGTCGATCTCGCGAGCGGCAAGCACCTCTTCACCATCGAACATGAGGTGCGCAGCGCCACGCACCCGATGTTCCTCCGGCCGCTCATCAACCGCAACCCAGCCCAGACCAACCGCACCTTTGCCGCGGGCTACGACCAGTGGCTGTGGGCAATGGGGCCGGATCAGTACGACGGCTAGGTCTGCAAGGGTTCCGAACTCTAGCGGCCACATACTCCACTCACGCAAGCTGGTCTCTTTTTGGCGACTTTGGTTCGTGGAGTTTAGCTTTCGGTAATTATGTCATGCCATTTTAGCGCAGTTAGTTGCGTTGGAGTAAGCGGTGACCGAGTTTGAAGAGCTGCATGAACTCGCAGCTCAAACGCGCCATTTCATCGGCGCTTCCCACGACCAGGTTTGGGCGTTGAAAGCGATCGTTCGGGCGCACGACGTCGTCCTGGGCATTTTTCCGGCCCCCGAAGGGCTTGGATTACACGTCATCAAAGGCGACGCGATCCTGCAACAGATTGCCGAAAGCGGCAGCCATCTCGACTATAGCCACACCGCCATCGCACTTTACTCCCAACAGCAGGCGGTCACGTTGCAAAAGCTGCTAAACTAGCTGTCGGTCCGAGCCTTTTCCTCGGCTGCAACTCTCTGCTAGAGGTTGACCGATCTTTCGCGATCGGGAAACGCCATGGCTGCGCCACTGTCCCTTGCATTGCTGTGCGCCCTATGCGCGATCCTCGCCTGGATCGATATCCGCGACGGCATCATTCCCGATTGGCTTAATCTCGCGATTGCCGCACTTGGCCTCGTCAAGATCGCGATGGCCGGCGATTCTTCCGCGGCAATCGAAGCCGTCGGCGAGGGCGTCGTGATTGGCGGGGCGTTTTGGTTGCTGCGGCGGCTTTATTTTTCGTTCAGGGGAGTCCAGGGGCTGGGACTGGGCGACGTTAAATTCCTGGGCGCGGCAGGAATTTGGGTGGGCATCGCAGGAATTCCGCTTGTATTGCTGGTTGCGACGATGACGGCATTGGCCTGCGTCGGCATCATGCAACTGTCAGGACGCGCGCTGACAGGGCAGACATCGCTGTCGTTCGGGCCGTTTCTCGCCGTGGGACTGCTGCTGACATCAGCTTTTCAGCAATATGGCTTCTGATGCGCCGGCATTTCGACCGAAGCCTATCGGTTGCGCGGACGCACGTTGACCGGCAACAGCTTTCCATCCTCGGGCGGTCGGGCTTCCTCGCGGACGGCGATGGAAGGTAGTGAAAGGCCCGGCTGCGGCAATGCCACAACGAAGCTCAGCTGATTTTTTTGAAACGCGGCTTCCCTGCCCTGAACCGATTGCAGCTTCCAGCCCTGAAATTCTTCGCCGACCCGCAGGCGAAGCACGGCCTTGGTCGATTGATCGATAAAGATGCCGAACTTGTCGTCGTCGCCCGAGATGGTGCCGACCAGGGAAAGCTGCGGCTGCTCGGGCTCCTTCGGCCTGGGCGGAACGATCGCCTTCGCTACCGTCACCGTTGAAGCAGGCAGCGCCGGCGGCCGGCGCGATGGCAGGAAGATCGGGCGGTCGCGGGTGGCGGAAAACTGCTTGATCGGCATCGCCCACAGCGGATTGGCGCTCAACATGCGCTCCGCCGGCGCGCCCGGCTTCGACGGCGGAATGGTCACCTCGACCACGGTCGTGGCGGGTTCACTCCAGTTCGAGGGGGCTGAACCGTTCGCCTTCGCGCTGTCGGCCTGATCGTCGAGCAAGGAATCGGAAATGGCCGCGGAGGCGGATACGCCCGCGCATAGCGGCAAAGCGAGCAGCAGAATCCGGATGGCATATTTACGCACGGTCATTTTGCACCCTGCCATTGGCCGGAGACGCCGAGCAGGAACCGCAACTTGCCCTCGCCTGCCGTTGCCACCTGAATGTCGAGCTGGTCGATGAACAGGAACGGCATGCCGGCTTCCAGATCGTAAAGCAGGGATTGCAGCGCCGCCTGCTCGAGTTCGCAATTTGCGACCATGCTGACGAAGCCGGCCTTGGCGTGCGGGCCCTGCAGATCGAGCTGGGACGACAGCATATTGCCGCCGACCTTTGTCACCGCGCCGGCGACACGTTGCAAAAGCGCTGCGCCCGCAACCGTCACCGTCGCGCCCTCGAGAAAGGCCGAGCCTGCAGGCGCAGCCGCATCGCCCGATCGCGCGGCGGCACCAAGTGGCTTGCGGCCCTCCAGTTGCTCCAGCATGGCTGTCGCCGCCGAGACCGATGCGCGCTGGCCGAGCATGTCAACCAGGGAGCTCACGGCTATCGCCAACAGCACGATCACCAGCGCGGCGTAAGCGGTTGCGGCCACGATCGGCGAGCCGACAAGCAGTTTTTTCAGTGACGCAGCCGGGTTCATGTATTCGATCCAAAGAACGGCGTAATGCGGGCTTCGATGTGAAAGCGCTCGCCCGGCTCGTTCTGCGCGCGCGTGGTCGGCGCAAAGAATGTCGCGCGGGCAAACTGCGGCGATTTCTCGATCAGGCGAATCAACGACGGCGCGTCCTGCGTCATGCCGACCACCTGGACCTTGTCGCCGTCGATCCGAAGTTCGGTGACATAGGTGCCGTCGGGCAGCGCCTTCGACAGCGCTTCCAGGACGACAACGCTCGACGGGCTCGTCTGTTTACGCCTGGCGAGGAGCCCGACCGCCGAGTCTCCTCCGGGGCCAAGACGCAGCGCGGCGCGCCGCTCCGAAATGCGGCGCGTCAATTGCTGCTGCTCGGAATCAAGGCTGTTGCCGACATAGGCGCCGACCAGCAGCGCGACCGCAGCCGCAGCGCCGGCCGACAGCAGGACGGCGCGCAGGATACGTGGCGTATCGAACCCACGACCGGAAGCACCGCCCAGTGTTCGGTCGAAAACCCTGATGTCAGCAGGTGTACTCGCCCGCGGCGGGCGGCGCTCGCAAATGCGACGAGCGATTGCGCGCCGAGGTTAGCTGCGAGCTGAACCAGTGGCTCGATCTCCTGTTTCGACGTCGCAGCCAGCATCAGCTCAATTCTGTCCTGACCGGTCTCCGACGGCGCACTCCAGCCGAATACCGCATCGTCCGCCGGCCACGGCGTCAGACGGTCGATCTGGGTGCGGATCATGCCGTCAAGGAAATCCACCGCCTGCTTCGGAAAATCGAGCGGCCGAAACAGGACCTGCCCTGATGCGAGATGGGTTTCGATCCGGCTGCCGCGGAACGCTGCCTGCCAATCCGCCGGCAGAGCGGGGCTCGGCCGGCCGTTGGCGATCCGAAATGAGACATCAGCCAGCGGCTGTCCCTTCGGCGTCGATTGCAACCTCGCGGTCAGGACGCCCGTGCTTTCTCCAGCCAGCACAATGCGTGGCCGGCGCGCATATCGGCCGATCGCGGCATCGACCGCACCGGCGACCGCCGCCACCCACTCATCGAACAAGCCTCTCACTTCCGATAAAATCGTCATCACCCGCCTGCCCGTCTGGATGGCCGGGTCAGGCTCTCCACCTGGTCCTGCCACGACAATATCCTGTAAGGCTCTTTGTCCTTGGCGCTGTCGTTGTTGTCCTTGGTGTGTCTTTTTGTCCTTGCCGCCGTCGTTGCTCTTGTCCTTGGCCTAGTGTTGTCCTTGGCGCCGTCCTTGCCCTTGTCCTTTCCCTCGGCGCTGGCCAACAAGATGACCGCTTCGGTCGAGGTTCCGCGGCCGTTGTCGAACCGTATCGTCGTCAGGACACGAAAGGCCTTGGTCTCCGGCAAGGATCCGGCAGCCTTGACCGCCGGACCGAGCGCGGCCGCGACCGCCTTCTGATCGCGCGGCAAGGACGGCCGCTGCTTCAGAAAATCGTTGAGAACTTCCGGCGTCATCCCCGGCAGCGCGGCAATCACTTCCGGCGGTGCCAGCAAAACATCGACATCGGCCGATTTGCTGAAGACGGTCACGTAAGGCAGAGCCCGCTCGACCATGGCCGGCGAGACGCCCAACACCAAACTCAGCTCGTTGACATGGGCAAACGGCGCTTGTCGCGGCGAATAAGCGCGACCCGAAGCGAGATAAAGCGCTTCTTCGTCGTTGGCCGCACCCGGTTTAGGCGGGGTCCGCCACCCGACGATGCGATTGGCGACTTCCTCCGCCACCTTTCCTTCCGCACCAAGCACCTCGAACAAATTGGCGAGCATTTCCTTCGAGGCCTTGTTGAGGTCGACCCGCGCCGCTTCCGAGGTGAAGGTGGCGAGCACCGCCGCATCGTCCATCCGGAACCGGAACGACCCCTGCGCCGGGCGGGCCTTTTCGTCCGCCGACAGCAACTGATAGGCGGCGAGCTCCAGGCTGGCCGACACCAGCGCCTCGCTCTGAACGCCGATATCGGTCGCACCCAAAGCGCGGGCAGAGTTGGACAGATAGACTGAAAAGATCATCGCAAGCGTCGACAACGCCACCAGAATCCACAGCACGGCTACGATGACGAAGCCACGCTCCGAGGACTGCGCTATTGGCCTGATTGGCGGTCTCATGGCGAACTGCCTTGCGCTGCGCCGGTGCTGCCCGCCTGCTGCGAACCCGCAGGCGAAGCCTGTTGCGCCTTCCCCGGCGGGTTGGTCTGAGCAGCGCTATTGTCGTCGCACTGTCCGTCCGGCTGCTTGCAGTCCCCTTGCGCGGAAGACTGAACGTGAATGGACGTCACCGTCGAGATCGCGAGAACGCGCTCGCTTGAGGCGTCGCGCACGGTCAGCCTGATCTTTGCCGGCAGCCGGTCGGAATCCCGCCAACTGCTTTTCCACGCACGGTCCTCGGCCGCATAGGCAAAGGACAGCCGGTACGGCGCACGCAATAGCACCACGGGCTCGCCGAAATGAAGCTGATCGGAAAGCGACGCTCCTGGCGGCGATGGATGGAATGCCGTTCGCGAGCGAACCGTTGCGAGCCCGGCCTTGATCGGTCGTCTCGCCCAGATGCACCACGTCGAGCCCGAGACCTGCGTTCGGGCCAAGCGCCGTGCGCACAAAGGTCACCGACTGCTCCGATCCCGCAAACAGCGGCGGCGGCTTATCGCCGCGACTGACCGGCACGCTTTGGGCCGCTGCAAGGTCATCGGCAATTCGCTGCAAGGCGATCCCGATCTGCTCGCTGCGCTGAATGCGATCGAGACCGCGGTTCCAGTTCGGAAGCCACTGCGCGGTGAGATTGGCGAGCGCCGAAAGTACGAGCCCCATCAGCGCCAGCGCCACGAGGGTTTCGATCAGCGTAAAGCCGCTCTCGTTCGTTAGCTGCTTCGCCGATATCCTCATTGCGGCTGCCCGTGCATCAGACGAACCGTCCTGACGTCCATCACGGCGCCAGAGGGGGAACGCACCTGGATTCTGACGAGTGCCGGAATCCAGGCGGGCGTATCGCCCGACGCATCCGCTTGCTCGCTCATCGGGCCGATGTCGATCCTCCAGCGATGGCCGTTGGTCTGCCCGCTCGACGTGCCGAAGGCGATCTGCGCGCGCGGCGGCACGTCCGCCGCCATCACCGAACGCACCGTCTGCATCAGCGTCACATGCTGCTCCAGCGAGCGAACGCCGCGCGCGTTCGTCGACATCACCGATCCGATCGCCACGATCGAGACGGCCACGACAGCAAGCGCAACCAGCACCTCGATGATCGTGAAGCCGGCGGTGCGGCCGTCAGTTGGCGGTGTTGCGCGAAACAATTTCGATCCTTCCAGTCAGCCAGTTGACACGAACTTCATAGCCGACATCCGCGCGCGTCAGCGCCACTGCGCCACCGCACGACATGCCGACTGGCAAAGAAGCTGATCGTCGACAGCGCCTCGCGCTGGTCGCAGGTGCGCGGCAGCAGCGCCTCGAAATGAACGTCATCCGGAATCCGGATCATGTCGGCGTCGCGCCCGACCGGATCACGCGGCTGCCGGTGTCGACGAGGGTCGCCACGCCCGTTCCGCGCCGGATCGC
Source organism: uncultured Alphaproteobacteria bacterium (assembly GCA_963775545.1). Lineage (GTDB taxonomy): Bacteria > Pseudomonadota > Alphaproteobacteria > Rhizobiales > Xanthobacteraceae > Bradyrhizobium. Next base: position 30,183 of record CAVZJE010000018.1, on the reverse strand, counting down.
GGCATTGCGATCTCCCTTCAAAAGAGCCGCGGTCTGCAGCACATAGCCCTGCAAGCGGGAACGAGAGGTGTGATGCGGGACGAACGGCAGCAGCACCGCCGCCATGATGGCGACCAGCGCCAGCACGCATATCATTTCAAGCAGCGTAAAGCCGCGTTCGGAAACCCTATTCATTTTTCGCACTTGTCAGGTTTTCGGTGGAGATATCGGCCGCAATGCCACTTCCGCCTTCCTGACCATCCGAGCCGTAGGAGATGATTTCATAGGGCGCGCGTTCGCCCGGCGAGCGATACAGATAAGGATGGTTCCAGGGATCGTTCGGCAGGCTGCCGCCCTTCAGGTAAGGCCCGTTCCAGGCCGCGACGCCGGGCGTCCGCTGCACCAATGCACCAAGGCCCTCCGACGTCGACGGATAGCGGCCGGCATCGAGATAGAACAGGTCAAGCGCGCTGCCAAAACTCTGCAACTGAATCCGCGCCGCCTTGACTTTGGACTCGCTGAGATAATTGAGCACGCGCGGACCGATCAGACCCATGATCAGGCCGATGATGGTGATGACGACCAACATCTCGATCAGGGTAAATCCCGCCTGGCCGGCGTCGGGTCCCGCTTTGCGCTTCTTGCTCGCCGTCCAACCTTTCAGCATCCGATCCAATCCTTGTGTTAGCCGACCAATTGGGTGACCGACAGCAGCGCGGTCATGACCGATACGATCAATCCTCCGACCACGGTGCTGATGGTGATGATCGCGAGCGGCCCGACGATGGCGACGACACGGTCGAGGCTGCGCTGCAATTTCGCTTCGTAGAATTCGGCAACCCGGCCCGCCAGCACCGGCAGTTGGCCGGTCTCCTCGCCGAGCCGCAGCATGCGGATCGCCATCGGCGGCATGTTGCTCGAGGCCAGCAACGCGTCCGACAGCTTGCCGCCGTGGCGCACGCGATCGGCAGCCGTGGTCCAGACCGTGACGTCTCCGGTCACCGCCATGATGTCGACCAGAATGCGCAACGTAGCGGTGAGATTGACGCCGCTGCCAAGCAGCACGGCGAGATTCCGGCAGAACAGGCTGGTGCGATAGAACCGAAAGATATTGGCGATGCCGGGGGTTTTCGCGACGAACGACACAATCACGCTGCGGGTGGCTGGCCGGCGCAACAGCCACCACGTCCCTGCAATGACAAAGGCAACGCCGAGCAAGACCGGCGTCGCATTGGCACGGAGAAACTCCGACAGGCGGATGAAGACGCTGAGCGCGCTGTCGGACTTGGCGCCGAAATCCTGCAACACCGAAGAAAACTGCGGCAGCACACACAGGATGAAGAACATCATGACGCAAACCGCGGCGAGTAGCACGAAGGCCGGGTATTGCATGGCATCCGTCAGTTTGCGGCGCATCGCTTCCGATCTCGCTCGCTCAGTGCCCAGCATCTCCAGCACCTGATCGAGCGTTCCGGATATCTCGCCAACCTTGACGAGGGCGACATACATCGGAGAGAACAGCGATGGATAGGCCGCAATTGCGCTGGCAAAGCTCTCGCCGGCAAGGACGGATGCGCGCAGGCGCGCAACCACGGGCCTGAGCTTGCCGACGTCGACATCGTTGGCGAGCAGTTCGAGCGCGTCGTCCAGACGCGCGCTTGCCTTCAGCAGCAGCGCCAGGTCTCGCGTAAACGTTGTCACCTCCGCCGCACTTGGCCGGCCGAACAAGCCGAAGCCGTCCTGCGCGGCCGCAGCCTTCTTGTCCTCGACGGTTTCGATCGGCAGCAGGCGAAGATATTCGATACGGCGGGCGACTTCGGCAACCGTCGGCGCCGAGAGCGTGCCGTGCACGACTTCGCCGTTCTGTGTCAGGGCCCGGTAACGAAAATTCGGCACGATCTTGACCTCACCGCACAGTGGTGACGCGAAGCAGTTCCGCCGGCGACGTCAGCCCGGCGCGGCACTTTGCGATGCCATCGCCGACCATCGTCGTCATCCCGGCGCGGATCGCCGCGTCGTCGATCTTGAGGCCGTCGGTCTTTTCGCCGATCAGCGCCCGGATTTCGTCCGACAGTTCGAGTATCTCGAACACGCCCAACCGGCCCCGATAGCCGGTACCGCTACAGCGTTCGCAACCGCACGGCGCCTGAAGGACTTCGCCGGCACGAAAGCCCAGCGCCGCCAGCCGCGGGTCTTCGGCAAAGTCCTCGTCCACGAGCGGCCTCAGTGTCTTGCAACGCTCGCATAAATGCCGGACCAGCCGCTGCGCCACCACCGCCCGCAGGGTTGAACGCAACAGATAGCCCTCGACGCCGAGATCGAGCAGGCGCGGCACTGCTGCCGCCGCCGATTCCGTATGCAGCGTGGTCAGAACAAGATGCCCGGTCAGCGCCGCGTGGATCGCGACATGCGCGGTCTCGTTGTCGCGGATTTCGCCGACCATGATCACGTCCGGATCCTGGCGTACAAACGACCGCAGCGCCGCGGCAAAGGTCAGCCCGATCGCCGGCTTGACCTGCGCCTGGTTGACGCCGGGCAGGTCATATTCGACGGGGTCTTCGACCGTCAGGATCTTGCGGCCGGGTTCGTTGAGGATCGACAGCACCGTTGCCAGTGTCGTGGTCTTGCCGCTGCCGGTCGGCCCGGTGACGACGATCATGCCGTGCGGCAGCTTCAGCAGCCGCCGCAGCTTCACCTCGTCCGACGGCGAGAAGCCGAGCTTCTCGACCACCAGCAGCCCGCGATCCTTTGGCAGGATACGAACCACCGCGCTTTCCCCATGCTGCATCGGCATGATAGCGACGCGGATATCGATGTCGGCGCGGCCGACGCGCAACCGCGCGGCGCCGTCCTGCGGCAACCGCCGCTCGGCAATATTGAGATTGGCGATAATCTTGATGCGCGAAATCACGGCCTGCGGCAGTACCCCGGCCGGCGCCGCCACCGGCCGCAGCAGACCGTCGATACGCATGCGAACCACGAGCCCGGACTGAAACGGCTCGATATGAATATCGCTCGCACGCAGCTCGACGGCTTTTTCCAGGAGATCGTTGACGGCGCGAACCACCGGCGCGCCGCTCGCAAGGTCGCGCAGGCTCTCGATGTCGTCTTCGCGCGGAAGCAACTGGCCCGCCGCATCTGCGGCTTCGCTGTCTTCGCCGAGGCGGCGGTCGAGCACGACCTTGAGATCTTCGACCGAAGCAACCGTGATCCTGACGTCCCGCCGCAGCACGATCTCGGCGGCGCGCTGCGCCGCCCGGTCGGTCGGATCGGCAAGCGCCAGCACAGCGCTGCCGTCGGCAGCCTGATAAGGAAACATCAACGTATCGCGCAGAAATCGTGACGAGAAGGATTCAGCCAGCGGCTCGACTTGCAGCATTTCTTGCAACGTCACCCGCTCGTGCTTGAAAAAGCGCGCCGCTTCATCCGCCAATTCACCGGCCGGTAAATCAATAACTTCCCACAGTCTCTTTTGCGAAGTCGAAACGCCTTCCGGATCTTGGGCGTAGGCATTCGTGTCGCCCGTCTCGGGGACCCTCAAGCGCCCGGACTGCCGAAGATGATGGACGAACTGCGATGACTGCCGGCCGCTCATAGGCGCCTCAAGCCGAACGTTCCAGGTACCGAGAAACCTATGATGATATTATGATATTAAGCGCATGATGCAAGCAAAGCCCATCAAATCGCCGGGTGCAATATGGTCCAGGTGGCGTTCTCGGCTGCCGAAGAACTCCCACGATTCATCCGATTGTTCGCGCGCATCCACATGCCAAGAGCGGGCCTAGGCGCTTGGTAAATCGGTCAAGAGTGCGCTAGGCCAACCGGCGGCACATCAGCGCCGCCCTGCCGCCCAGTTCGCGTCCCATGTCAAAGCCAGCCTCTGGCCTTCGGTAATTCCGTCCCGCGACAGCTTCGAGGCGACGGCGTCGCGAAGCCGCAAGTAGAAGTCGCGCTCGCGCCGCGACGCCCTCGCTGCCGCGAGATCGAGCCACTTGTAGGCGAGGATGAAATCCTGCCGCACGCCGTGGCCCTTGTCGTAGCTGAGGCCCAATCGGCTTTGGGCGAAGGCGTCGCCTTGCTCGGCCGCGCGCCGGTAAAGATCGGCTGCCGCGACATAATTCTGCGGCACGCCGAAGCCATTTTCATACCGGAAGCCGAGGCGTCCCACCGCCCGGGCATTGCCGTACGCCACGACGACGGGCTGCTCGTCGTTTCGATATTGCTCTCCGGCGAAGCAGCTCGCGCTGGTGGCGCAGGCAAGGACCAGCGCGAACGCCGGCAGCGCATCATTCAGCGTTTTGAGCGCTCGTCTCATTTGAGAGTGCTCGCGCTGATGACGCCACGCAACTTGGAGCGCATTTCCTCGGCGATGGTATGGGCGTCCATGCTGTCGCGAATGATCTGGGGGCGGATGAAGATGATCAATTCGGTGCGCGACTTCGTATTGTCTTGGGTCGAGAACGCATTGCCTATTCCCTGAAGCTCATCCAGCAGCGGAATGCCGCTCTTGTTCTCGTTCTTCTGGTCCTGAATCAGCCCGGCCAGCAGCACGGTCTGGCCGTTGGCGATGGAAATCGAGCTTTTGACCTTTCTCTCCGAGATGGTCGGGGTCAAATTCGTGGCCGCATTGGTTGAAGGCACGACGTTGCTGATCTCCTGCTCGATATCGAGCCTCACATTGCCGTTGGCACTGACACGGGGAGAAACGTGCAGGATGATGCCGGTATTTTTATAGTCGACGGTGTTAACAACGGTGTTGCTGGTGGTCAGCACGGTCGCGCTGCCGGTCGAGATCGGAACCTGGTTGCCGACCTGAAGCGTTGCCGACTGGTTGTTGATGACGACCAGCGATGGCGTGGACAGCACCTTCACACCGGTGACGTTGTGCAAGGCGGACAGGATCATGGCGGGTTGCGCCTCCTGGCCGACCAGGAAATTGAATCCGGGGAACGCGCGGTTGATAAAGGTGTTGACGACCGTTCCGGTGGCGGCCGCCGTTGTCGTGGCCGCGGTCGTCGCCGTCGTCGCGGCCGCGGCAGTGGTCGCCGCGGTGACCGGCGTCGGCGCCACTGTCGAGGTGGTGTTGAGAAGCGACCCCTGATCGGGCCTTAGTCCCAAAGCGTGGCTGGTCAGAAAGGACTGAACGCCGAACTGGAGCTCGTCGGTGAGGTCGACTTCGGCGATCGTGGCGTTGATTGCGACTTGCAGCTGCGGTTGATCGACCTGCCGCAGCGCCGATTTAATGATCCTGTAGTTGCCTTGATCGGCGTAAATCAGAAGCGAATTGTTGACGACGTCGGGGGTGATCCGGACATTTTGTAAGAGCGGCGGTCCGTGTGAGCCGGAGTCAATTCCCTTGTCGAGCTGGCCGAGATTGCCTCCGGCTGCGCCGCCAGAGGCGCCGAAGCCCGAGTTCTGCCGCGATCCGAAGCCGCTGCCCGCTCCCGACGAGGAATTATTGCCGCTAGCTCCGCTATTGTTGTTGGTGTTGGTGTTGAGCGAAAGGCGATCGCTGGCGCTTGCCGTGGTGCCGGAACCCGGCGCGATCTGATTATCGGGACTGTCGAGCAGGCTGCTGGACGACCCGCCGCCGAACATGTCGGTCAGCACGCGCGCGATCTGCTTCGCGTCGCCATACTTCACTTTGTAAACGTGAACGCTGGTCCTCGTGGAGTCGGAACGATCGAGCCGTTTGATCCAGTTTTCAACGGTGTGCAGCAGAGCGGCCTTCTTGGTGACGACCATGACCGCGTTGAGCCGGGCAACCGGCTGCAGCTTGACCAGGTTCTGGTTCAGGCCGTTTTCGCCGGAATCCACGATCTTCTCGAGCTCGGCGATGATGGGTTCGGGTCCGCTGTTGGAAACCGGGAAGATGCCGATCGATTGCCCGCGCATCCAGTCGACATCGAAGCTCGTCGCGGTTTCGACGGCGGTGCGACGTTCCGGGCCGGTGCCTTGAATCAACAGCAGATTGCGGGTGGCGTCGGCGCGGACCACGCCGGGCTTGGTTGCAAAACTGTCCATTATCTTGAGCAGCGTCTGCGCCGAGACATATTGCAGCGGAACCACCGAGACGCCGTATCCCGGCTCGGTATTGGACGCGGAATTGACGTGGCCCGCACCGACCGCGTCGCCGAGCGGCGTCAGACGGTAACCTGATGTGTCGCGAACCAGCACCACCCCGCTGATCCGAAGGGCATTTTCCAGCACGAAGATGATGTCCGATTTGGGCACCGGCCGTACCGAGACGAGGCTGACGGTGCCCTGAACCCGCGGATCGATCGTGTAGCCGGTTTGCATGATGTCGCCGAGCACCACCTTGGCGACGGTCGCGACCGGAGCATTTTCGAAATTGAGATCGAAGCCGTTCCCGCTCGCTGCCGGTTGCGGGCGCGGCGCGGCAACATCCGTGACCTCGGCGCCCTGGAAGACCACCGGCTCGGCCCGTGGGCCGGAGGACGTCGTCGAGGTGCCGGCCTGGGTCGGATAACGCGGCAAAATATCGAGCGATCGCACCTTGTCGAGGACATCGACGTCGCCCGGAGCGGATGAACTATTGCCAACCGTCGCCGAGTTGCACGACACCAGGAGGCAAAAAGCACAACACGCGAAAACGAGCGCACAAGCGCGATGGAGGGATATGCCACAGCTACCTTGATTTCCCACGAACGCCATCGGTCGGCATCCGCGATACAAGAACTGGGAGCCCGCAAGACCACGCCAAACGGATCGGATACTCACAGCAAAAAATGTCAAACCGTTTCTTGGCGACAACGATTGCATTTTCAACCGCGCCTTTCCGGCAAGAACGCCATTTCGCAACGCTTACTAAACGCCTGGTGATAGTGGGTAGCTTAGAAATCCGCTCCTTGTTCGATCGGCGTGAGTACCGGCTTTCCCTCCGCCGGCATTTCAACTCCGAGGTCGCATGCGATTGATAGAGGCGTCAGATCAGGCCCACACGCAACGATATCTGTCAAAGGTGAAGGGGGCAAGATAGTCTTGGCCAAGTTTACTCGTTTGCGGCCTCGCAATATCTCGCCTCTTCCACGCTGCCGGTGATTTCGGCTGTGGAACTACCTCGGTCTTGTCCTCTTCGTTGTCTGCCGCAGCATGGTTTCGGCTTCGACCATCATGCAGTGACACCAACTTTGGCATTTTGCCGCGAAAGCTATTGTACGGCACCATCGGGGAATTGGCCTCGCGCCCATGCCGAAACCTTTTATTGTGCCACATATTTCGTGACGTCGATTGCGGCTTGCATCACGGCTATCCGCAAGGGCACCTGTGGTCATTCCGCGACAGGGAATTTCCAGTGTCAAAATTCCCGCGGATTTGCTTGCGTGCAGATTGGATCGCCGTCATCCTCGCGTTGCCGGCAAGGCTGCCGGCAATCGACGACCGGCGCCACAGAAGCTCGCCGGAAACAGGCCGGTAATGCCGGCCCTTACAAACAAGGGAGGGAGGCCCATGAAAAAGAAGTTATGGCATTTCCGGCTTGGCGTCATCGGCGCGATGAGCGTCGCTTGCATCCTGGCTAGCGCGCCGGTGGCGAATGCGGCCGGATTCACGGCCCCCGTCGCCACGACGACCGGCACCTATACGGGCATCGTGAATCTCCAGGAACAGCCGTCAGATCCGGCGACCGGAGTGAACGGATTCCTCGGCATCCGCTACGGCCAGGCGCCGCTCGCCACATTGCGCTGGAAGCCGCCGCAGACACCCAATCCCGGCCAGGGATCGATCGTCGCGAAAGCCTTCGGCCCCACCTGCACGCAGGGACGCCCAACCGATAACGAGGATTGCCTGTTCCTCAATGTCTATACGCCGTCCAGCGTCAATCCGAGGTCCCGCCTGCCGGTGTTCGTCTGGATTCACGGCGGCGCGCTCGTCAGCGGCGCCGGGTCTGACTACGACCCGTCGGTGATGGTGGCCGACAACAACATCATCGTCGTGACGATCAACTACCGGCTCGGCAGCCTCGGCTTCCTCGCAGCCAGCGTGCTGGCGACGACGCAGGCCAACGCCTTCCAGAACGTCGGCGACGCCGGCAACTACGGTCTGATGGACCAGCAATTCGCGCTGGCCTGGGTCCAGCGCAACATCGCGGCTTTCGGCGGTGATCCGGACGCGGTGACGATCGGCGGTGAGTCAGCCGGCGGTCTCAGCGTCTCGTCGCAGCTTGCTTCCACCAACACCGTCAGGAGCCTCACGGGGCGGGATCTGTTCCGCGGCGCGATCATCGAGAGCGGCGGGTACATGTATCATGACGTGCCATCGCTCGCGACCTACCAGACCCTGAGCAACACGTTCGCCGCGAAAGACTGCGGCGGCACCGCCACTCTCGCCTGCCTCCAGGGATTGCCGGCCGCGCAAGTCTTCGCGAACGAAGGCGTGTTCGGCGGCTTCGGCATCGCGCCCAATTTCGGCACGAAGATCCTGCCGCTTGACCTCCATACGGCCTTCTCGACCGGCCAGTTCAACCATGTGCCGGTGCTTCAGGGCACCAACGCCAACGAAGGCCGGCTGTTCGAGCCGGACTTCTTCCCCAGCCAGGTCACTGCTCCCTTTGGCAGCACTGCGAACGTCATCGCCGCCGGCGGCCCGGCGAGCTTCGACCTTCAGGTCCCGAACATTCTGTGCGCGACACCGCAGTTCAGCGCCAACGTGGCGACCTGCACCTACGCGCAGGAGATCGCCTTCTTTATGCAGACCCTCGTGACGGCCACACCGTCCAACCAGACTCCGACCTCCACCTTCACGGAGGCGGTCGTCGCCGCTTCGGTGGCCGCGGCAGGCGAATATCCGATCGCCAACTTCCACAACTTCGTTCCGCAGACGACCGGGACGATCCCCAGCCTCAACAACAACTTTATGGGCGGCAACGTCGACGAGGCGCTCTCGCAGATCTTCACCGACTTCGTGTTCGCCTGTAACGGATTTGACTCGAACAGCGACCTGTCCAGGCACGTCCCGGTCTTTGCCTACGAGTTCAACGATCCGAATGCGCCGAGCACGGCCGGCAAGCCGGGACCGGGCGCGAACAGCTCGGGCTTCACGACGGCTTCGCAGCACGCAGCCGAACTCCAGTACATCTTCAACTTCGGCTCGGCGTTCACGCCTGCGCAAGCGGCGCTGGCGACCGACATGAAGACCTATTGGGCCAACTTCGTGAAGACCGGCGATCCGAACATCGCGAGCCTTAACATCCTGGTCGACCTCCGGTCGTTCCATGCCCAACCACCGTTTTGGCCGTTGTTCGACTTCTTCCTCGGTCCGCAGGTCCAGTCACTCACACCAGCAGGCGTGCTCGCACCGCAAGGGCCGCATCCGTACACCACCTTCACGAGCGAACATTTCTGCAAAACGTGGCAGCCGCTGCTCACCTTCAATAACGGCAACGAGCCGCAGCAACCCTGATCCTGACTGCATCAAGCGATCGACCGCGTAAGGCAATCGATCGCAAGAACCTCGAAAGCCCTGCCTCACGGCAGGGCTTTTTTTTGGGGGCGCCAACCATGGGGCGTAACGCTATGACGGCGCGATTCGCTTGGGGTGGTAGCAGACCGATGACTTGGAGGTGAGAAAGGCCAGACTTCTGAAGCATTGCATTGAAACTGCAGTCCCTACGCTTACAACTCGACGCATGCCCGGAGGTCCGCTTTTGGATCATAAGCGGAAGTCGAACAGTGCTTTGCCGTCGTCCGCCCCAAAAGCAGACATCGCCATCCAGACCGGCCATGTCCGCCGATTTTGTTGCAGAAGTCGGTTGAGATAGGCGACGAACCGTGATTCCGTTCTTCTGACACGAATCTCGGCGAGATCGATCCATGATGGGCCGTCTGAAGAGTGACCAAGGTCAGCTGTTCTACGAGTTTCATCTTGGCGACGCGGTTCCTGAAGATCATTTGGTACGGAAGATCGAGTGCAGGTGAACCTTGTTCTGCAAGCTCGGCATAGAGGATGCTATCCCGGATCATTCGGCGTTCTCGCGTGCTCGCAACGAGCGCTTCCGTGAGGGAGAAGTATTCCGTCGCGTATTCGAGCGGGTCGTCGAGGCGTGCATCGCGGCCGGTCTGGTTGGAGGCGAAGGTTTTGCCGTCGATGCGAGCCTCATCAAGGCCGATGCCAACAGGCAGCGCTCGATCGCGGGTCAAGATTGGCGCAGGGATCGCGATCCTGCGAGGTCAAGCCGCGCTGTAAAGGAGTATTTGGCGACCCTCGATGATAAAGCGTGGGGAGCAGCAACCGACGTGGTGCCGAAGTTTGTCTCGCCATCCGATCCTGCCGCCCAGTGGACCGGAGCCCACAAAGGACCAGCATTCTTCGCTTACTCCGACAACTATCTCATCGACGTGAAGTTCGGCGTCATAGCTGACGTCGAAGCGTCCCGCGCCATTCGGCAGGCCGAGGTTGGTGCGGCAAGGACCATGATCGAACGGACAGAAGATCGCTTTGGTCTCAAGCCGGATCGGATCGTCGCCGATACCGCTTATGGGGCAGTTCCGATGCTGAACTGGTTGGTCGAGACGAAGGGCATCGCGCCACATATCCCCGTGTTCGACAAGTCGAAGCGAGATGATGGCACCTTCTCGCGCAGCGACTTTCGATATGATCGACAAGCGACGTCTACCACTGCCCAAGCGGAAAGCAGCTCGGGACCAGCGGCACAGTGCACGAGGCCAAGACACTTCTGTATCGCGCAAGCAAGCTCGACTGTGATGTGTGCCCACTCAAACCCCAATGCTGTCCAAAGGAACCATCACGCAAGATCCCGCGCGACATCCACGAGCATGCCCGAGACGTTGCCCGGTCGTTCGCTGGCACCAGGGTTTTGAGCAGTCGCGACGTGAGCGCAAGAAGATCAAGATGCGGTTCGCACACTTGAAGCGCATCCTGAGGCTCGGTCGGCTTCGACTGCGCGGCCCGCGAGGCGCCCAGGATGAGTTTGTTCCGGCCGCCATCGCTCAGAACCTAAGACGGCTCGCAACCCTGGTCGCGCGGCCGCCACCCACTCAGGCTCTGTGCATCGCGTAGCGTTGGAGTTGCGTAGAGGCGTCAGGGCCGGCGCGAACCAACGCCGGCCGCTCTTAACGAAATGGCCGACCCCATCGGCAGCAGCCGACTTCTGCAACAAAATCGGGCACTTCCGGACTCATGCACCGCAGCAAAACAAATCCTGTTGGAAAGCTAAGACGGCAGTCCGCAGCCACTAGCCCTTTCTGAGCGAGCCGCTAGTGCCCGAAATTTGTTCGTGCCACACGCCCGAAACTCCGTAGGCCTTCAATATTGATCACCGTGATCGTGCGGTACCCCACCTCGATCAGGCCGGATTTCTCTAAGATTTGCAGAGACTGGCTGACACATGGCCGCGATGCGCCAACGAGGTGACCAAGTTCTTCGTTGGAGATTTCGATGCGATATTCTCGGTTCGGATAAAGCTGCGGGTGTAACATGTTCGCAATAGCGTGAGCGATGCGGGCTTCCCGGTCGTCCAAACGGTCATGCTCGAACGCACTCATGAATTGCCCGAGGCGCTCGTTTAGCTGGTTCATGATGAAGCGGTTAAAAGCAATACTCGTGTCCAGCAGCCAGAAAAAAGTGACTGCTGGCATCAAAGCAACGCGGGAGTCACGCAACGCAATGATGTCGTATTTGCGCGCCTCCTGTTTGAGTAGCGAACCTTCTCCGAACCAGCAATTGGCCGGGAAAGTCGCAAAGGTCACAGGCTTTCCGGTTTCGGATAGGTTAGTGGCCTTGACCAATCCGTCGATCACGCCGACCCAAACATTGGACGGATCACCCTTGTGGCAGACGAAATTGCCAGGCTGAAAACTGCGCACGATGGTGGTGGTGTGCGCGCGCTGCAATTGCTCGGCTGAAAGCGCGTCCGCCCATCCACTCGCAACCAAACAATTGTCGAGCGACCGCATCGTAACACCAAAATTGTAAAACCGATAACAGTCTCCAACAAACTACTGACCTACCATGGCCGAAACGGGGCGCACAAAGTGCTCGGAATGATGCGATGCAACAGGGAGGCGACTATGGTTGAACGACGAAACAGGCACCAAGTCTCAAAGTATCTGCTGGCTACGGCCGCGCCGCTCGCGATCGGAATTTTTTCGATATCCCCGGCCGCCGCGTCGTCAACGTGCGCGCAATTGGCCAACTTGCACCGCGCCCACACGACGATAACGACCGCACAGGATGTCCCGGCTGGAACATTTGTTGCGCCGACCAGTCCGCCCTCATCAATCACGGGATTGCCGGCATTCTGCCGGGTGGCGGGATTTACGACGCCCACCAGCGACTCGCACATCGAGTTCGAGGTGTGGATTCCGGCGTCGGGATGGATCCTGAAATATGCTCAAGTGGGTTGCGGCGGTTTCTGTGGATCAATCAGCTACGCCAGCATGGCCGAGCCGCTTCGCCGAGGTTACGCCGTAGCGGCGACCGACGATGGGCATGAGGCCGGTGGTACCGACGGATCGTGGGCATTGGGGCACCCTGAGAAGGTGATCGATTTCGGATATCGATCACTCAAGGAGACAACGGACGTCGCCAAAGACGTTATTATGGCGTTCAAATCAAACAGCGCACGTCGATCCTACTTCCTCGGCTGTTCCGATGGCGGGCGCGAAGCCTTGATGGAGGCGCAGCGGTACCCCCAGGACTTCGATGGGATCGTGGCAGGATCGCCAGCGAATTTCTGGACCCACTTGATGACGGGGTTCATTTGGAATCAGAACGCGCTTGGCGCGGTCTCCGGTGGAGACCTCACCCAGGCCGATCTTAACGTCGTCAGCAGTTCCATGCTCGCGCAGTGCGCGGGACACGACGGTGGTCTCGGCACGGATCAATTTCTGAACAATCCGCTGGCCTGCAACTTCAATCCTGCAAAGCTGTCGCTGACGGCGGACAAGGTTCAGGCGGTCGAGAAGATCTTCTCGGGACCTCCGGGCATCTTCCCGGGCTACCGCGTGGGCGGCGATGAGGCCAGTAACGTAGCCAATTGGCCGGCATGGCTGACCGATACCGGTAATCCGGCCAATGGCTTGCAGGAACTGTTCGGAGACAACTACTTCAAGTTCATCGTGTTTCCGAACTCGGGGTGGACCCCGACCACCAATACACCGGCTGAAAACGCTCACGCGGCCGACGTTCGCACGGCTGCGATCCTGAATTCGACTGATCCAAATCTTCGCCCCTTCCAGCGCCACGGCGGCAAATTAATCCAGTACGTAGGCTGGGGCGACACCGCGATCTCACCTGTCAACGACATCAACTACCTTCATTCGGTGGCGCAAGAACTGGGCGGCCACGAAGCCATCAGGGACTTCTATCGTCTCTTCATGGTGCCGGGAATGGCGCACTGCAGCGGCGGACCCGGCGCAAATGCTTTCGGTCAACTCGGTGCGCCGAATGGACCGAACCCCTCGGATGCGACGGACGACATTCTCACGGCTCTCGATCAATGGGTCGAAAGGGGAGATGCGCCCGATAAGATAGTGGCTACGAAATACGTGAACGACACTCCGGCGCAGGGCATCGCGTTCCAGCGGCCGCTTTGTCCTTACCCGCAATTTGCCAAGTACAAGGGAACGGGTAGCACGACCAGCGCCGCGAGCTTTGCGTGCGTGAAACCAGATCACGACGACGACAACAACGATAAGCAAGCAAGCAATAACTAAGCAGCGAAGGGCTGTGTGGAATGCCGACGCATTCCGTGCAACTCGATATTGAAGGCAAGAGAAGCGAGCCCTCGACGCAAGCGCCGGGGGCTCTCCTTTGCGTGATTACGCAGCGGTTGCGCGATGCCGGTCAAGCCGAACCGCTGGAGCAACGTGATGTCGCTGATGGGTCAAAAACGACCGTCGTTAGCATCCGCTGCGTGCTCCCTGGTGGCCTCAAAGCTCGGGACGCAAGTAGGCCGCAAGCGACACGAAATCTTTCTCGTCCAAAGCGGCCACCAGCCATGAACGGACTCCATGTTCCGGCACGTTCATCCGCGGGCTCCGCGCGTTCGAGTGATTTGAAACGAGTGCTTGAAAAGTGCCCTGTACTTGTCCGCTTTGACCATGGGAAACGGGGTCATCCGACAGAACGCTCGCTACGCCTCGCCACGCGCGTTACCTGGCAAGGTCCTTGCGGCCTCGGTTCTCCCCAATCGAGCCGTTTCGGAAGGCGTCTCGCCGTAAACTGCGCAATATCTCGCCGCAAAATGTCCCATGTGTGTAAAGCCCCACTTCAGCGCCACATCCTTGATCGACAACATATTCAGAGGCGAAGACAATTCCGCCTGCACCGCCTCAAGGCGGATCTCGCGCAAATAGGCGAGCGGTGTGATGTTCCGAAACCGGCGAAATCCATATTGTAACGATCGCACGCTGATCCCTGATGCTTCCGCCACTTCGCTCAGGATCAGCGGCTGATGCATGTTGGCGCGCATGAAATCGATCGCCTCTGTGATCTGGCGCGACGTGGCGTCGATCTGATGACGACGCAGGCGATCACTCACGCCATGCGGGAAGTTCAGAAAAACCAGCCGCAGGATGGATTCGCCGAGCAGCGCCATCGATTTTTCAGACCGTATGGACGCATCATGCATTCCGGCGCCGACGGCCTCGCTCAGCGCTCTGAGCATTCTTCCTGCTGGACTGGCAAGATCAAGTTGCGGGCTAAGCTCACTGTTTTGCAGCGTGGCGCCCTCGCAAATATCGGAAAGGGTTTTTTGCAGGGCAGCTACGTCGAATTCGAGAGTGACGTGCCCGTGCTTGTCGCGACCGGAATATGAGATCGAGCGAACATCCGGCACGCTCAGCGCGAGCGCGTAGTCCCGGTTGATTGCCACAGTTCGATTTCGAATTCTTGCACTCACGGTTCCCGAACTTGGCAGCACGAGGCCGAGTTTCTCCTTCTGCTGTGCAAACCGGCATGTCCAGTCGATCTCGGACTCAACCTCCCACCACGAGAAGCCGCGTGCCGACGCAAATGTACCGTGCCAGCGAAATGCGCTCTGGCCGCCATTCAGTTCTATTCTTGCGTGAGGCGCGAGCTGATAGAATGTGCTGAGAAACTTCTCGAAGCGTTCATCGCGGCTGGATAGATCGGTAAACATGAGGTCACCGCCGTCTCAGGGTGAGGTATCCGCCAACCAGTCTCGTTGAAATTCAATCCCAAACGCGCAGCCTTGTCCAGCGGGCGCAATTCGTCATGCGATAGGTGTTTCGCTGCAAACTTCCTGGCCCTAAGATCGTCAGACAAGTCGTTCAAAAGCGTCAAGCCTATTCAAAGAGGGAGGAATTCATGCTGGGCATAAAGGCTGTTGCACGCCTATGGTTGATCGCCGCATTCGCAATCGTTGGCGGCATAGCTGCTGCTCCGAACCGTGTGGCTGCTGAACGACAGAAACCGCTACCGGTTGCCTGCTCGCAATTGCCGGCCAAACTGTTGGGCGGCAATATCAAATACGCGAACGCCCAGATCGTGCCGGCCAATACGTCGCCCGGGCCGCAGTTTAACAACTTCACCGGCACGGCTCCGAGTTCGGCAAAAGTCCCCGTCGCTTACTGTCTGGTGGTGTTGAGCTACAGCAGCACTCCGGCAAGCGATCCGACGCCTCAGAACATCACCATCTACGTCGGTCTACCCCTCAACTCGATGGACGGCGGCACAACCGGTGCTACCGTTAATCCACCCTTGAACTTTACGACAGTGGAAGGCAACTGGAACGGTCGCACTGAAGGTGAAGGTGGCGGCGGTTGCACCGGCAACACCAACGTCAATGCGACGGGCGCTGTCGCCAACGGCTTTGTCGGATCCGGCACCGACGGCGGACACGGCAATCCAACAGACGATCCCACCAATACGTGCGACCAGGGCGTGCTCAGCCTCGGCCACCTCAACAAGCAATATATCGCGGACTGGGTCTATAACGGACCTCAGCAGGAAATCCTTTGGTCGAAGAAGGTTGCCAACCTCTATTACGGTCGGGCACCGCTCTACAACTACTGGAACGGCTGTTCGACCGGCGGTCATCAGGGCTATGCGTTGGCTCAAACGCTCGCCGGCGAATTGGACGGCATTCTCGCGAGCGCGCCGGCGATGTACTGGACGCGTTTCCAGACCGCGCAGATGTGGGGCCAAATCGCGATGTTCGATATCGCCCAGGAAGTGATTCCGGCCGGAAAGCTGGCGGCCGTGCAAAACGCCGCGATCGCCGCGTGCGACAAAAACGACGATGTGCAAGACGGCATTATCGATGATCCGCGGACCTGCACGTTCAACGCAAAAGCCAACGTCTGCGGTCAGCCGGGCGCGCCGGCGGCTCCGAACTGTCTGACCCCGACAGAAGCCAATGCAGTGAACGTCATGTGGGATGGCCCGCGCAACGATTCCGGCGAGAGAATCTGGTTCCCGATCGATCGCGGCACCGACTTCACGTTCTGGGATGGAAACGTGCCATTCGGGCTCGCACCGGTGCAGTTTGGATGGGATCTGGAAAATCCGGCTTACTACAACGCAGGCTCGTTCCCGGGCTCTTACCCCGGCTTCTGGGGAAACGTCGCGCTGAATTCGACGACACAGCCTCCCGGCGCCGTGACAACCTACGCGGCCGTCGCGCAGGCTGGGTCGAACAATGTGGCCGACCTGACCGATACCTTCGACGACCTTGATGCATTCAAGGCAAGCGGCGCAAAGATGATCACGTTCGTAGGTGCAAACGACGGTCTCATCATGCCGCGCGGCGTGATCAACTACTATCGCGTGATGGCTGAGCGTTACGCAGAGCGAGATCGGCTGTTTGCTGCGATTTCCGCGGACGCGTTTGACCACAATCCGTCTGATCGGTACCGCGGCATCCAGAAGTTCTACCGTCTGTTCCATGTTCCTGGGGTGAGTCACTGCGGCCTCGGCATTCTGAACCACGGTAGCCTCGGGCCGTGGCCGCAGAACGGCGCCGACTTCAATGCGGTCGTCAACTGGGTCGAGAAGGATATTGCACCGAACCAAGTAATCGGGACCGGTAACACGGCAGCGCCTGCCTTCATCCCCGGCTCACCCACAACACTGACACGTCCGTTGTGCCCCTACCCGCAAACCGCGGTGTATAACGGCTCGGGTAATGTCAACGACGCAGCTAATTGGCAGTGTGGCGGCGATCTGGAGCGGAACATTCCCGTCGGTACTCCGCTTTCGGGGCCGCCGGGCCAGCGGGTGGCATGCTACGATGTTCTCGCCAGGTACAAGCACGAGGTTAAGGGACCGCTCGACTTCGAGGGCAGCGGCGTCGATCCGGCCATCTGCCACGCCGACGGATTGCCTCGACCTTGATGAGAATGAAACGAGCAGAGATGGCACTCGTACGGTCGCTATCTCTGAAACGGCAATAAGCAGGCGTGCGCAGCGATGCGCACGCCTTTGCGCTCCAGTTCGCGGGTTTGGACCAGAGGACTGCTTCTCATGATGAATCGGACCGCGTCGACCACGGCGAAGACAAGCCGGGTCGGCATGCTGGCAATTGTTGCGCTCGCCCTCACGATTGGGCCGCACGCGTTTGCCCAGCAGCCGCCAACAAATCCGCTAGTCTCACCGGCGCAAGCGGCGCCGGCCGAGACGGCGCAGAACGGCCAGCAGCAGGTGCAGATGATTTTTTCACCCTGGGCCAGATACTGCGCCAAGGACCCGACGGAAAAATCCTCTAAAATTGGGCCCAACGAGGTCTGCTTCACCGCTGCAGACGGCCATCTGGCATCAGGCCAAAAGCTCGCAATCGCCCTGCTGATAGAGCCCATGGGGGACGATACGAAGCTGTTGCGTGTCACCCTGCCCTTGGGAGTGGCGTTAATCCCGGGCGCCCGCGTTGTTATTGACGAGAAAGAGGCAATGCTTGCGCCGTACGTCGCCTGCCTGCCGAAAAATGGTTGCATGGCGGATTACAAAGCCGATGCCGATTTGATCGAGAAGCTGAAAAAGGGGCAGAGTCTCGCGATCCAGGCCTTCGACAAGGGAAAGCCAATCAGCTTCACTTTGCCGCTCACCGGCTTCGCGAAAGCGTATGAAGGACCTGCTAGCGACCCCACCGGCTTGAATGAGCTTCGCGAAGGCCTTCCGAACGAATTGCAGAGTCACTCGGAGGGTCGTCGCGAGACGCCTGACGGGAAGTGACAACAGGCGAAATATGCGGCGCAGCAATTACACCCGATTGCTACGCTGGGCTATGCCACTACCCTCTCGCGAGGCGATGATCGACAAGACAAAAGCGGACCGAAAACTAAAGCTCTCCGTAGGTAACAATGCGGGAGTAGGAACCGCAAATCCGATCTTCATATCGACGGCTTATTGCCTTTGGTGCGCTCGGAGGGCGCGAAGATGCAAGCATTTTCAATGCCTTCCGACTTGCGCCGAGAACTTGAGGTGCTTTACCGTGGCCAACGGTACTTTTCAATCCCGAAGTCGGTTAGTGCCCTAGTTGTCGTCGGAGCACACCCGAGCAGAGCCAGCGTAGCGCGACAAAACGCTCCGG
The DNA here is from genome assembly GCA_963775545.1 of uncultured Alphaproteobacteria bacterium. Classification (GTDB taxonomy): domain Bacteria; phylum Pseudomonadota; class Alphaproteobacteria; order Rhizobiales; family Xanthobacteraceae; genus Bradyrhizobium. The sequence continues at coordinate 11,675 of CAVZJE010000018.1, read as the reverse complement.
TGAACGTTTTCGTTGATAGTCGAAACCGGTTTTCCATTCTCGTCCAGCGCTTCGTATAGGCTCTCGTTGAGCTTTACAGCGCACTGTTTCATCCCAACTTCACGCAAGGTTGGATGATAACGGTCAAGCGCAAACAAACCCGACGATGAATCATGGGCGGGAGCGGTGGCGTCAAGCATGGACGGGTCCGGTAGACATTTCCAATCGAGCGCGAGACCTGCCGCTTCGGCCTGTCTCGCCATCCACACAAGCGGAATGTCAGCCAGACTGCGCGTCTTATAACCGCCGCCTATATCCGAGTGAGCTCCGGCGAACCATACTTGCTGTATGGTCACACCCGGCGGGACATCGCCTGTCCAAAACGTCGGTATGAAGTCGTGTCGGTGCTCGTCGATCGCAAGGGCCTGCACAGCGCGTTTCACGAGAGGAGATGGGCTCGTATCGTGAAACGCAAATTTCTCCTTGTTGCTAGCCGCGAGTAAGCTGCCCGGAATGCCCAGGCTTCCTACAGTATCCCACACCCCAAGGAAGGTGATTTGGGCATCGACGTGGCAGCGCAAGTTATATTTTGCGGCAAAAGCTGCCGGTGAATGGGGCTTCGGACTGCGATAATAAATCCAAGCGTCTGGTAGTGCGTTGAGGGACTCACGGAACAAGATGCCACAAGCCGTGATTAGGCCGGCAAGGCTGCGGGCAGTAAATGCCCCACGTGAGAATCCGAACAGAAAGATCTCGTCGCCGGGTACGTAATTCTGCGAAATGAACTGGTACGCGGATCGAATATTGTCATCAACGCCAATTCCAGTCGCTCCTTCAATGAAGGTTTCGAGTTTCAACCCGGTCGTTCCGACGCCTCGTAAGTAGAGCACGATTTGAAGGATACCGCCGGTTTGCTGCGATCCATGGACGGACCGAGCCAGCAAGGCGACATTCGTATCGGTGGTCTGGGTGTCATCTGCATTCCAGGTCCCGTCGCAATCCGCTTCATTATGACCTCCTCCGACGGGTCTGATTGACGGATTCTAGCATCCCATAGCGATCACTCGCACGCCCGAGTCATCGTACAACCCGTTTTCGGCGCTACAATCCTGTATGCGACTGAATAGCAATCCCGATGACGATATACGCCCTTGGCGCACGATTTTAGGTCCCACCATTTAAGATCTTAACACGACCGATGAAAAATGCGGATGCAGCAGCAATTCTATGTGACATAGCGAGCGCTCGAGTCCGGCGCCGCATAGCAACCGAGCACTATTGACCTTGACGCGTGACAGCGGGAGTCGGGGTACCCAGCCACTCAAGACGCCAAATGCTGCCTTGACGCAAATTCTGCACAAGATCGGGCCGAAAACAGGCGAGACAGGCGCCATCTACATGCCGAACGGAAGGATAGACGATTCCATTGCTTGAATGATCGATCCGCAATTTTCGAGCCAGACTCTGCCCCGCCGGGTAAGCGATCGCGGGGTCTTTATGCAGAACCAGGTGCCCCTCCCCGTCGACCGCACGCAGATCGTGGAACCCGCCAAAGAAGTCGGCAATCAACTCAGCGTAATCGGTAGTGTTTTCAAAACGGCTGACGGCTTCAAGTTCACGGGTCAGATGATAAGAAACCTCATCAATCGCTGTCTCAGCATCGAGGCCGCAATACCAAGCGCCACGTGCTTCGTCATTAAATCTGTTTCCGCCGGGGCGTGTATGCGTGAAAGCGGCATTGATGAACGTAAAGCCGGCTCGACCAAACACTAGCTCGCGGGTATCGAGTTCGGGAAGGCCAGCTTCCTGCGCAACGAGGCGGCCGTTGGTGGCACTTTCCAACGCAGCAAGGTCTTCCAACGCGCCGTGGTTTGCTGCGAGCGGCATTAGTACTGGATCCTTGAGCCGACCAGTTGAAATCAAGCGCACGGTGTCGCGCTGAGACAAGTTGAGCGTGGGCGGCACAAGCATTCACAAGCCACCGCGCAGGGCGTCAACGTGGCGACGCACTTCCAACATCTTCGGAATTCCGCCTTCGATAACGGTGTCGAGTGGACGACGACCGCCGTAGAGCGATCCCTTGTTAGCTAACCGTATCCATTCATCCGATAGGGGCTCAGAAAACAGAAGCCGAAGTCCCTTGAATATCCCCACGAGTACGCTGATCCTGGTCAGCGCGTCTTGTGACAATATTCCTGACCACTGCCCTTTTTTCATTCTGAACCACGTCCGCTCCGACACATCGCCGAGTAGTGCGCAAACCTCTGGCCCAGTCAGGCGCCAGATCTCGGCCAGGCGAACCATTCCGTCGACCGCGGCCGGCGTGAGCTGCCCGCGAGTTTGAGCGTCTGAAAGGTTCGGCGGTTGGACCACCGCCGGATCTATGGGTGGTTGAATGGCTACGTGGGGCACAGTTTTACCTCTGCCAATTGGCGGTCAATATACTGCCAATTGGCAGAATTTGCAAACCAATTGCTTGCTGAGCGTAAATAGCCAAAATTAGATAAAACCTTATATATCAGTATGTTAAAGAAGAAGCACGCGGAAAACCGGCCAGCGGTAGTGGCGACCGGGCTCCCTGATCGCTGAATTTGGGTCGCGTCGCTACGGACCCATGAACGCTGCTCGTCGTCAGCGCCCTCGTCCAATGCAGCCGCAAAAGGCAACCGGTGCTAACGCAACTGATAAGCTTTCGGCAATTTCCTCATCAGTCCGCGGACTGACTCCATTTTTCCGTTTCCAGCCTCTTCTTATCAGCGCGATCACCGACCACATTTTTTTGCAGCCGCCACGTCAATACCTGAACAAGCGCTATGTTCTATCTTTCGGGTGTATTGGCACATCTCTCAGGCGGCCCTTGCCGCCGCATTTCTTGCATGGAGGAGGATAGATTTGCCGGCCTGGCTGCGCCGGCTGGGCGACGGTGGGAAATCCCCTTCCATCGCAAGCATCGCAATTGATCTCTTGTTGGGTTTTCTTAAGCATTACCCGTGTCCTTCAAAAGGATTTTCAGGCGTGGTGCCTCAATGGCTTGTCCTTATCGCATGTCGTTGCAAGACCAGATCGCGCAATACGTGGCGCTGGATCTTGCCGCTGCCCGTCATCGGCAATTCGCCGAACTTCTCGACTGATTCCGGAAGCTTGTAGTCGGCAACCTGATCGCGCAGGAAGGCGACGAATTCGTCGAGCGTCGGGACCTTGTCGCCCTTGGGAACAACGCAAAGGCAATTGCGTTCGCCAAGGCGAACGTCGGGCATGCCGATCATGGCGACGTGCAGCACCTGCGGGTGGGCGTAGAGGATCTCCTCGACCTCGCGCGGGAAGAATTTCTTGCCGCCGCGGTTGATGATCTCCTTGCTACGGCCGGTGATCTGCACATTGCCGTCGGCGTCGACGACGCGTCCGAGGTCGCCGGTCCGGAACCAGCCCTCCCGGTTGAACGCCTGCGCATTGGCGTCTAGATTATTGTGATAGCCGAGATGGATCGACGGGCCACGTGAAGCCAGTTCCCCGACCTCGCCGCGCCTAACGTCTTTCCAATCGGTATCGACAATGCGCAGCTCCATGGCACGCACCGGCCGGCCGATGGTGCCGTTGACCTTCTCCGGATCGTCGCTAAACCGCGTATAGGTCTGAAAGCCGGCCTCTAGCATCCCGTAAAGCTCGATCAGATGACCCTTCATGCGCTTCTGGTACTCGCGGATCGTCTCTACCGCCGCCGAGGCGCCACCGGTGATGACGACACGCAAGGATGAGACGTCGAACGTTTCGGCGCCAGGAGCGTTGAGCATGCCGACCAAGCCTGCCGGCGCGGTCGGGATGTAAGTCACGCGCTCGTGCTGGATCAGTTCGAGCGCGGCGCGCGGATTGAAGCGTTCCATCAGCACCAACCTCGCGCCGGCCAGGATGCTCTGAAGCAACGTGATGTATCCCCAGTTCAGACCAAGGGGCAGGAATGCCAGAAACACCTCGCGCTCCGTCACTTCCATGTCGGTGTTGAGCAGCTCGACCGCGTAGAGCGTGGTATTGAAACTGTGCAGCGCGCATTTCGGATTACCCGTCGTGCCCGAGGTGAAACACATCCGGCACACTTCATTGGGATCCATGTGCACGCGGTCGGCAACTGAGATCGGCGCGCTGGCGGCGACACCGGCGTCGAAATCGTGCATGCCTTCAACCGGCCCGCCGGCGACGATTAGCCGCTTCAAGTCCGGATTCGACTGTTGCAGGCCCCGCGCCATACCGGCGTAGTCGAAATCCTTCCACTCCTTCGGGAACACATAGGCCGAACTACCGGAGAACTTCAACATGTAGTCGAGCTCGCGCGCGCGAAAATCTGGATTGACCTTGTTGGCGATTGCGCCTAGCAGCTCGAGCGCGATGAAAGCGACAGCGAAATCGATGCGATTGGGAAGCTGGATCGTGACGACGTCGCCGCGCCTAACACCAATTGAGCGATAGAATTGCGCGGCCCGCTCGATCCTGTCCTTTAGCCCGCCATAGCTGACGGCCCCTTTGTGATCCTTGATCGCGATACGGTCGGGATATGCGGCGGCCTGTTCGGCGAGGATGTCGAAGACCGTTTTCTGCATCCAGAGCTTTTCACGAGCGTATTCCGCGGCCAGTTCGCTGGGCAGCATATTGACGTAGGCCATGACTTCCTCCCTCAACGGACGGCCCGGAACAGCCCGCCATCGACCGGAATGACGGTGCCGGTGATGTAGCTGCCGCGCGGAGATACGAGCAGAGCAACGAGGCTTGCGATATCGCTGACGCTGCCGATACGCCCGAGCGGCACTTCACGCTCCAGCTCGCTGCGCATCTGCCGCGCTGGCTTGTCGCCAGTGGAGAACACCTTCTCCAGCCGCTGTGTGTCGACATAGCCGGGACAGATAGTGTTGACGTTGATGCTGAAGCGCGCGACCTCTAGCGCCAGCGTCTTGGCATAGCCGATCACGGCGCCCCAGCTCGCGACCGACAGACCGAAACGCGGAATCGGTTGAATGGCCGAAATTGCGGTGATGTTGAGGATACTGCCGCCTCTCTCCTGCATGATCGGCAGCACGCCACGGCACATGCGGGCGACATACATGAAGTTCTGTTCCATAGCCTTTTGCCAAGCTGCGTCGTCGAAGCTTGAGAGATCGCCAAGCGGTGGCGCGCCGTCATTGTTGACGAGAATATCGATGCGGCCGAAGGCATCGCCGACCGTCTTGACGACGCGATCGCAATCGGCGGCCAGACGACAGTCGGCCTGTACCGGCAGGATCTCCGCGCCAGTCTCGGCCGCCATTTTTTCCGCCGCGGTGCGCAAGTCCCTCTCCCGCCTCGCGGTGATGGCAACCCGCGCGCCCTCACTCGCCAACAGATGCGCGATACCATAACCGATACCCTGGCTGGCGCCGCCGACGATGGCGCACTTTCCGGCAAGATCGAGATTCATGTCTTCAGGCTCTCAAAGAAAGCGGTCGCGTTGCGATGGAAGATACCCCCCAGGACATCTTCCGGGTAGCCTTGCGCCTTCCAGTCGCCGATCAGCCGTTCGTAGCTGAGCAGCGGATAGTCGGCACCGAACATGATGCGGTCCTTGAGCCGGCGCGGAATCTCGTGCCGCAGATCCGCGGTGTGATATTTCGGTGACCAGCCGTGCAGCTCGTACCAGATATTCCGCTTGTGCATCAGCACGGCGATCACCTCGGCTTGCCACGGCCATCCCGGGCGTGCGGCGACAATCTTGAGTTCGGGATAGGTGGCTGCCACGCGGTCGAGATGGCGGGGATGGCAATCATCGAGGATGACGCCGCCACCACCGGGTAGGCCGGCGCCAAGCCCGGTGGTACCGACGAAGATCAGCACCGGAATATTCGCGTCGATACAAAGCTTGTAGAGCGGATCGTAGATCGGATCGCTGGCCGGCGGGCTCAGCGAGGCGGATACGCCAAGCCCGAGAAAGCCAACGCGCTTGTCGATGCAGCGGCGCAGCTCCTTCAACCCAGCTTCGCCCGAACGGAGAGGATCGATGTGAAGCCAGTGGCCGAGGATGACGTCCCGATGGGCGGCTTCCGTCGCGAAGGCGTAGTCATGCAACGCCTCCATCTCTTCTATCGGCAGGAACTTGGAAAAGCCGAAATCGAGAATGGCCTGCACGCCGCTGTCGCGGAAATACTTCGCCATCTCGGCCTCGGTTTGATAATTCACCTTCGAATTCCAGGTTGCCTTCTGCTGCTCCCGCTCGGCCGGAGTTTGCAGCGGGTAGCCGCGTTCGGTGCCCCAATGCGAGTGCACGTCGATGATTTTCATGGGTAGGAAACTCCGAGATAGGAACGTTGAATGCGATCATCGGCTAGGAGCGCCGCGCTCTCGCCTTCGGTAGCGATGCGGCCGTTCTCCAGCACGTAACAGTAATGAGCGATGCGGAGCACCTTGCGCGCGTTTTGCTCAGCGATAAAAACAGTGGTGCCGCTGTGATTGATCCGCCTGATGACATCGATAATCAGGTCGAATGCCTTGGGCGCAAGCCCGAGCGAAGGCTCGTCGAGCAAAAGACACCGCGGCCCGGACATGAGCGCGCGTCCAACCGCCAACATCTGCTGCTCGCCGCCGGACAGCAACGCGGCCGGCTGCCGTTCACGTTCGTGCAGGATCGGAAACAGTGAGAACACCTCCTGCATGCGCGCCTGTGCGGCATGGCCCGGAACAAGATAAGCGCCCATCTCCAGGTTTTCGCGCACGCTCATCTCGCCAAATAGATGACGGCCCTGTGGCACCTGAATCAGGCCAAGCGCGACGCGCTTGTCCGACGACCATCGAGTGACATCGCGGCTGGCAAATTCGATGCTCCCGGCCTGGAGGGTCGCAAGACCCGACACTGCCCGCATCAGGGTCGTCTTTCCGGCGCCATTAGCGCCGAGCAGCCCGACGATCTGCCCCTCCCCGATCTCGAGATTGACGTCGCGCACCACGCGGACCCGTCCGTAGCCCGCCGTTAAATTGGTCAGCCGCAGCGTCATGCCGCGTCTCCCAGATAGGCCTCGATGACAGTGGCGTTGGCCTGTATCTCGGCGGGCGTTCCCCTGGCGAGCAGCCGCCCCTGATTGAGCACCGTGACACGCTCGGCCAGGTTCATCAGCACGTGCATATTGTGCTCGACCACGACGAGCGTAATGCCGTGCTCGCGGGCAAGCTTGCGCATTGTCGTTACGGCAGCTTCCGCCTCGGCCTCGCTCATCCCAGAGACCGGCTCATCGAGCAGCAGCAGCTTTGGTTCAGCTGCAAGTGCACGGGCAATATCGACCCGCTTCTGGATGCCGAATGGTAGTAGGCCGGCATGAACATCGGCGTAGGCCACAAGGCCGAAGGCTTCGAGCAGCGCGCGGGCCCGGTCGCGCGTCTGTCGTTCCGATTCCGCCACCTTGCCGAACCGAACGGCCGCGGCCAGCAAACCATACGGCTGATGCCGATAGAACCCCGTCAATACGTTGTCGAAGACGCTGCGGTCACCGAACAATTCCACATGCTGGAACGTGCGTCCAAGCCCGAAGGAGGAGATCACGTGCGGCGCGAAACCGGCAATCTCCCTTTCCGCGAAACGGATCGATCCCGATTGCGGGATCACCATGCCGGTGACTGCGTTGATGACCGAGGTCTTGCCGGCGCCGTTCGGGCCAATAATGCCGTGTATTTCGCCAGCGTTGACTGCGAGCGATACGGCGGTGACGGCCGCGACGCCACCGAAGCGAACGGAAAGCGTATCGACCTCAAGGAGCGCCATAGCCCGCCTCCTCGGCTGCTGGTTTCGTCGATCGCAGTGCTTCAAGCCGCGCGGCGATACCGACCAATCCCCGTGGTAGGAACAGCAGCGTGCCGAGCAAGATGAAGCCGTAGATCAGTTCGCTATATTCCTGCACGCCGCGCAGCGCTTCCGGCAATGCCGTGAGCAACACCGCCCCTGCAATCGAACCGGCGATCGAACCAACCCCGCCGACTACGATGAACGTAATTTGCTGGATCGAAGCCAGGATGCCGAATTCCGGCGGATCGATGAAGCCCACTACACCGGCCAGCAAGCCGCCGGCAAATCCGGCAAAGGCCGCATTGAGCGCGAACGCGATCAACTTGACCCGGGCGACTGGAACTCCGATCGCTTGCGCCGCATACGGGCTTTGCCGCACGGCGTCGAACGCGCGGCCATAGCGTGAGCGTTGGATGTTAAATCCGACGACGACCGCGCCGGCGGTCAGAACGAGCACGAAGAAATAAAGCGAGACGTCTGAGTGGAAGCTGAAGCCAAAGATTTGTGGCCGCGCTACCTTGAGCCCTCGAATTCCGCCGGTGTAGTCGGGAAATTCTTCGATCCCGGTGCTGACCAGTTCCAGGAAGCCGAGCGTGGCCAATGCGAGATAAAGCCCCGACAACCGCCGTGCCGGATAGCCGAGTGCAGCTCCGAGGAGCGCCGATATCACAACGCTCGCCGGCAAGGCGATCAGCGTCGGCAATCCGAGGCGGCTTGTACACAGCGCTGTACAATACGCGCCGATCGCCATGAACGAGGCATTGCAAAGCGATATCTGTCCGCAGTTGCCGCTGAGCAGGTTGAGGCCGATCGCGACGATGACGTTGATCATCGCGAGTTCAACGAGATAGAGGTAATAGCCGGTGGCGATCAGCGGCAACGCCGACAGCAGCGCAACGCCAAGAGCCACGAGCAGAGCGCGCACGCGCATCGTTATACCCGTCTCGTGCTGGAAGCGCCGGCAAGCCCCTGCGGCCGAAGTAGCAACAGCAGAATGAGCACGCCGAACGGCACCAGATTCTTGAACGTCGCGCCGAAGAAAGCCCCGGCATAAGTTTCGAGCAGGCCGAGCAGAAGGCCGCCGGCGACCGCGCCGCCGAGGCTCGAGAAGCCGCCGATGACAGCTGCGACCAGTCCCTTGAGAATGAGATTGCCGATCTCGGGATTGATTCCGATCACCGGCGCGAGCAGTAGGCCCACAAAAGCGCCGAGCATGGTGGAGAGCGCCCAAGCCGCCGAGAAGACTGAGCCGACGCGGACGCCCATGAGCTTTGCCGCGATCGGATCGAGCGCGGTTGCGCGCATGGCCTTGCCAAATTTGCTGTAGCTAAAAAAGAGAAACAGCACGGCAACGACCACAATGGTGCTGAGGATAAAGACGAGATAGGCCGGATTGAGCCGCAGCCCGCTAAACACCAAAGGCGGCCCGACAAAGGGCGCGTCGATCGAAAACGTATTGTCTTGCCAATGCAGGCGGATCGCGGCTTTGACGATGAAGCCGATCGCAAACGTGACGATGACCAGCGTGAACTCCGGCTGGTTTGCGATCGGCCGGATCAACAATCGCTCGATCGCCATTCCGAACATCGCGGCGCCGACGAGGACAAGCGGCACTACCGCGAGATAAGGCAATCCGAAACCAGAGAGGATCAAGGCGAGATAAGCACCGAATGTGACCATCTCGCCTTGCGCGAAGTTGACGATGCCACTCGCCTTGAACGGCAGCACCAGCGCAAGCCCGACCAGTGCATAGATGCTGCCGATGCTCAAACCCGACAACGCAAGCTGGAGGATGATCCGCCAGGTCATGAGGCCCGCCTCAACTCCCCGTCCATCACGTCACTGGTAGCGTTTGAGAATGTCGCTCTCGCGCTTGCCCTCGAAGGCGACCGGTTCCCATTCGCCGTTCTTCACCTGCATGGCCTGCAAGCGCAGATTGCCGATGTGATGCTTCTTGGTGAACGTGATCGGCGAAGCGATCGCGCCGGCTCGATAGTCATGCGTGGCTTCGAGCGCGTCGATAAACTTGTCGGTCGTAAGATCCTTGCCGGCGCGCTTGAGCGCATTCGCCACCACATACATGTCGGTATAGGAGAGGACGTCAAAGACGTTTGGGCGCCCGGCCGGCAGGTCGGGATATTCCTGCTTCCATTTCGCCACCCAGGCTTTCATCTCCGGATTCGACGACGAAGGGAGCAGCGGGAGCAGCGCAAAGCCGCTCGCACCTTCCGCCGCCCGTTTGGCGATGTTCAGCAGGCTCTGGTCGACCATAGTGGTGCCCAGGAAGAATTGCTCGTTCATCCCAAGCTCCTTGGCCTGGCGCATGGCAATCGCGGCTTCCGCCGGATTGCCGAAAATCGCGATGACCTGCGGATTGGCGCCCTGGATTTCCAGCAGTTGCGGCGTGAAATCTTTGTCGCCGATATTGAATTCGGCGCGCTTGACTGGCGCGACCTGGTACCAGTTCTTCAACTGGGCCGTCAGCGCATCACCCTCATTCTTCGGATATTCCTCGCGGCCGTTGAGAATCGCGATCTTTGTCGCCTTCAGATAGTCGTGCAGATATTCGGCATAGAGTTCGCCATAGCGAGGCACTTCGGTCGTGCCACCGCGGAACATGTTACGCGCGAAGGGCCAGGTCACGCCGGGCGCCGACGCAAAGGACACATACATTACGCGACCGTTTTCGCGCACAAAGTCGATCGTGCCTAAGGTGCCGTTGCTGCCGGCAACGCAGAAGATCATGAACACATGATCCTGATCGATGAGCTTCTTCGCCGCGGCAAGCGCCTTGGTCGGCGAGTGCCCATCATCCTCGAAGGTCATCGACAGCTTGCGGCCGTTGATACCGCCGGCGGCATTGATTTCCTTGATCGCCAGATTAGCGCCGTCGCGGCCAGCGAGGCCGATATAAGCGGCCGGGCCGGTGATTGGGCCAAAGGCTCCAATGGCGATCGTATCGGCCGTGATCCCCGGCTCTTCGGTCCGCGCCTGACCCGAGCACGCGCAAAAAAGAGCAGCCGCGCACAGCAGACCGTAAAGCCTCTTCCCAAACATCCCACCCTCCCGTATATATTTTTGGTTCTGACTGAGCGCTCAGTCAATTCCAAACGGCCATCAATGTCAACAACGGCGCGCCTTCGAAAATCGCTTGGACGCCGGGCGCGATTCAGGCCAAGAAACCGCGAAGAGAACTGCGATAAACAATGAAAGCAGCAACCGTGCGCGCCAATGCGGCCCGCTCCATCGGCACCAACACCAAAGACCCCGAACTCATTCGCGACCGACGCGATCAACTGATCCGCGCCGCGCTCGAGGTTTTTCAGGAGAAGGGTTTTCACGCGACGACCGTCCGCGACATCGGCCGCGCGGCCGGCCTCACGCAGGGCACGATCTACAACTACGTGCGTTCAAAGGAAGACATTCTGTTTCTCGTTTGCGACCGTGTCGTCGCCGAGTACATCGAGAGCATGGAAAGGGCGGTGGCGGCGACGGGCGATCCCGCCGCCCGCCTCCGCGAAGCGTTGCGCGGCGTCACGCGGGTGATGATCGAACAGAGCAGCACGATCCTGCTCGTCTATCACGAGAGCCATAACCTCGATCGCCGTTCGCTGCACGGTCTGCTCGCCCGCGTGCAGGGCTGGATCAACCAGTTCGAGGAGCTAGTCGCCGAGGGGCTTGGCCGCGACCGCCTGCCCAAGGCCAAGCGCGGCCTCTTGACCAACATCGTGACCTTCCTTCCGACGCTGATCGCGCTCCGCGGCTGGTCGCTACCGAAAGACCTCTCCGACGATCAGTATACGGACGGCCTCGTCGAATTCATGATGCGGGGCCTGGGGCTCGATTCTGCGAACGGCTGAATATCTAGCCGCTGCCCGCAACCACTCGACCGGTGACTGATAAG